>CAZPBF010000028.1:0-42522 GCA_964584855.1 uncultured Hyphomicrobiales bacterium | reverse complement strand
ATGAACACCAACTTAGAGTCCCGTACCTCGTCGCGGCCCCACGGCTTGCCATCGTCGCCTTCCATCAGCATGTGGACACCCTGGAAGATGAAGCGATTTGGGCTGCCCTTCAGGTCGAGGATGCCCTTTGAGCGCAGGATCGACAGGCCCTTTTCCCGCAACAGGGTGCCAATCCACTGGTTGAACCGGTTCACGTCGATCGGCTGCGTCCCGCGTAGCGCCACACTGGTGACTGCATCATCGTGCTCATGTGCGTCCTCGCCCAGAAAGTCCGGCTCAATGGCCAGGATGCGGTCCAGGTCGAAGGCGCGTCGATCCAGAATTTCCGTTGGCGCTATCGCACAACGCTCGGTGCGGTGGATGATCGCGGTCGGGTTGATCGCACGCAGCCGCGCCTCCAGGGCCGCCAACTCGACCGCCGGAACCAGATCCGACTTGTTAAGCAGAATGATGTCTGCAAAGGCAATCTGTTCCGCCGCCTCGTGGCTGTCGTCGAGCCGTGCCACCACGTTCTTGGCGTCGACGACGGTGACGATCGAATCAAGCTTGGCGACCGAGCGCACCTCGTCGTCGACAAAGAAGGTTTGTGCGACCGGCGCCGGGTCCGCGAGCCCCGTGGTCTCGATCAGGATGGCGTCGAACGTGCCCTTGCGCTTGAGCAGGTTGCCGATGATGCGGATCAGGTCGCCACGCACGGTGCAGCAAATGCAGCCGTTATTCATCTCGAAGACTTCTTCGTCGGCGTCGACCACCAGCTCGTTGTCGATGCCGATCTCGCCAAATTCGTTGACGATCACCGCATATCGCTTGCCGTGCTCCTCGGTGAGCAGGCGGTTGAGCAGCGTCGTCTTGCCGGCGCCGAGATAGCCGGTCAGGACAGTGACGGGGATTTTTTCGGCTGGCTTTTGGGACATAGGCTCTCCGGGTCGGTGCGGATATATGCACCGGCCCGGAGAAAATCAAAACCCGCAAGTCAGCTCTGCAGGGCCGTGCTGAATTCTCGGATGTTGTTGCGCATCATGTCGATATAGGTCGCAGCCGGCCCCTTGTCGTCCGACAGCGCGTCGGAAAACAGCTTGCCGCCGATCCGGGCGCCGGTCTCCCGGGCGATGCGCTGCATCAGCCGATCGTCGGAGATGTTCTCCATGAAGACCGCAGGAATCTTCTGCTTCCTGATCTGGGTGATGATCTTGGCCACATCCTTCGCGGACGCCTCGGACTCGGTCGAGACCCCCTGCGGCGCGATGAACTCCATTCCGTAAGCCGCGCCGAAATACCCGAACGCGTCGTGGGTGGTGATGATCTTGCGCCGGTCGGCGGGGATTTTCGCGATCGCCGCCTTCACCTCGGTTTCGAGCGCATCGAGCTTGTCCAGATAGGCCTTCGCGTTCGCCTCGTAGACCGCCTTGCCGTCCGGATCCGCTGCGCTCAGGCCATCCCTGATATTGGCGACATAGATTTTTGCGTTCGCGATGGATTGCCAGGCATGCGGATCGGCCTCATGGCCATGGCCTTCTTCATCGCTCTTGCGCGGCTTGATCCCGGTGCTTGCAACGACGTTGGCGGCTTTGGTGCCGGACGCCTTCACGAGCCGCGTCATCCAGCCTTCCAGCCCGAGGCCGTTGACGAAGACGACTTTCGCCTCGTTGAGCGTTTTCGCGTCCGCAGGCGATGGCGCGTAAACATGCGCGTCCCCATTCGGTCCGACGAGGGAGGCTACCGTCACGCGGTCGCCGCCAACATTCTTCACGAGGTCGCCGAGAATCGAGAAGGTTGCGACCGTCCTGATCTTCTCCTGCGCGATGGCGGAGGAGGCGTGCAGTAACGAAACAAGAGCAAATGCGATGAAAGCCAATCGTCGAACCATTGCTTGTTCTCCTACGCTTCCAGGTGCCGCCCCGGAAAGAAATGCCGCGCGAGTCCACCCACGCTGCCGAAAGCAAGCGACAGCGCGTAAAGAAAGCCGGCGACGAGAATGACCGCGGGGCCCGACGGCACGCCGCTGTGGAAAGATAAAACCAGTCCCGCGTAGCCGGACAGGATACCGCTGCCCACCGCAATGGCGATCATCGACGTGATGTCGCGCGCCCAGAACCGGCCGATCGCCGCCGGCACCATCATGATCCCGACCGCGAGCAGCGTGCCCAACGCCTGGAACCCGCTGACCAGATTGATCACGACCAGCGCAAGAAACAGCAGATGCACCGGCGTGCCGGCGCCGCTGACCGAGCGGAGAAATCCCGGGTCCACGCATTCGACCACGAGCGGCCGGTAGATCAGCGCCAGCAGAACCAGCGTGATCGATGCGTTCACCGCGATCAGGATGAGCGTCTGGTTGTCCAGCGCCAGCACGGTACCGAAGAGAAAGTGCAAGAGATCGATATTCGTGCCCTTGATTGAGACGATCGTCACACCGATCGCAAGCGAGATCAGAAAGAACACCGCAAGCGAAGCATCTTCCTTCAGTTCAGTCGTGCGCGCGACCAGCCCCGCGAGCAGCGCGATCACAAAGCCCGCGATCATGCCGCCCGTGCTCATGGCCCAGAGGCTGAGGCCCGAGATGAGAAACCCGACCGCGGCGCCCGGCAAGATCGCATGCGCCATCGCGTCACCCACAAGACTCATCCGCCGCAACATCAGGAACACGCCGATCGGTCCGGCCCCGAGCGCGAGCGCGCCGACGCCGACCAGCGCGCGGCGCATGAACTCGAACTCGGCGAACGGACCAATAAGGATGTCGTAAATTGTCTGCATCAGGCCGCGCAGGCTTGCGCCTCCTCGTCGAAGGCTTCGCACATGCGTCGCGCCTTCAGGAGGTTTTCGGCGGTAAGTACACTCTGCGTGTCGCCCCAGGCGACCTTCTGGCGCGCCAGCAGAAGCGTTTCCGGAAAATGCGCCTTTACGAGATCGATGTCGTGGAGCGCAGCGACCACCGTGCGCTTTTCGCCGTGCCAGCGCGCGATGAGTTCGAGCAAATCGGAACAGGTTTTGCTGTCGATGGCATTGAACGGCTCGTCCAGAACGATCAGCCGCGCGTCCTGCAGAAGGAGGCGGGCGAACAGCATGCGCTGAAGCTGGCCGCCCGACAGCGTTCCGACCGGCCGCCGTTCGAAGCCGGTTAGCCCGACGGTCGCAAGCGCGCGCTCCACCGTGCCGCGCTGCCCACGCCCGATGCCACCGAACAGGCCGTTCTTCCGCCACAGCCCCATCGCGACCATGTCGTAGACATTGATCGGGAAGCTGCGGTCGATTTCCGCCGCCTGCGGCAGATAGGCGATATCGCGCGCATCGAGGCCGTTCAGTCCGATCTCTCCGGCGAGCGGAACCAGCGTTCCGACGATGCCCTTGAACAGCGTGGACTTGCCGGCGCCGTTCGGCCCGACCACCGCCACCAGTGCGCCCGTCGCGACATCTCCGGTGAGATGATGCACCGCCGGGTGGCGGTCATATCCCAAGGTGAGATTCTGAAAGCGGAGTTGCGCAGTCATGTCAGTTCATCGCCCAATAGACGGCCGCCCACAGGACCGCGATCAGCATCGCAGCGCCGGTAAGGCGCAACGCGGCCGACAGGCGCAGGATCGAAGGCGGAAGCGCAGCCGGCGGATGCGGCTGGCCGGGACCGTGATGATGGTGGTGCTCAACTGTCATCGATCGCCTCGATGTCGATATGTTATATTATAACATATGTCGCCCTTGTCCACTGTCGAAAACACAAGCACCGGAAAGGCCCACCGTCCGCGGGCGGGGACGCGAGACATCCGTCCGAAGCCGTGATTTAACCGCGGCCTGACAGTCAAAAAGGGCATCCATGAGCGAAAAGAAGACCCGCGTTGTCTCCGTCGGCGAGGTGATGGTCGAGCTGTCGCGCGGAAATGACGGGCGCTTCGGCATCGCGAGCGGCGGGGACACGTTTAATACCGCGGTCTACCTCGCGCGCCATGGGGTCGAGGTGTCCTACGCGACCGCGCTCGGAGACGATCCCTATTCGAACGGCATTTTCTCCCTCGCTGCAGCGGAGGGTGTCGGCACCGACCTGATGCTGCGAGTGCCGGGCCGCCTGCCAGGTCTCTATCTCATCGAAACAACCCCGGCCGGCGAGCGCACCTTCTTTTACTGGCGCGATACATCGCCGGCCCGCGATCTGTTTGAAACCGCTGATTGGGGCCGCATCGCCGAATCCCTTCTCTCCGCCCGCATCATCTATTTTTCCGGCGTGACGCTGTCGCTTTATTCGAATGTCGGGCTCGGCCGCTTCCTCGCTGTGCTCGAAATGGCACGCAAGAGCGGGGTCAAGGTGGCCTTCGATGGCAATTACCGGCCGCGCGGGTGGAAGAACGATGTCGCGCGCGCGCGCACCGTCTTCACCGAGGCGCTGAAGCGCGTGGATGTCGCGCTGCCCACATTCGACGACGAAGCCCTGCTGTGGGGCGACCCAAGTCCGGAGGCGACCATCGAGCGCCTCAAGGCATTCGGGATTTCGGAGATTGTCGTCAAGAACGGCTTTAACGGCGCGCTCGTCGCGGCTGGGGGGCATCAGGAACTCATTCCCGTACCGGAGGTCGTCCAGCCCGTCGACACCACGGCCGCTGGAGACAGCTTCAACGCCGGGTACATGGCAGCGCGCCTGTCAGGGGAAAATCCGGGCGATGCCGCGTCCGCTGCGCACAGGCTCGCGGCCGAAGTCATCCAGCATCGCGGCGCCATCATGCCGCGGCAAGCAACGGTGATGCATTAGTTCGGGCTTTTGGGCGCACCGCCCTTGCCTAACAGCCGTCCGGCAAGCCACGATGATGCCGGGGAAATGTCCGTTTTAGACGGGGCCGGGACACCATGCTGCGAATCCTCGATCGCCTCGAGGAAATTCTGATCGCGTCGCTTTTGGCGGGCGCGACGCTGATTATTTTCGTCGCGGTTCTGCACCGATACGGCAGCGGAATCTCGTTCCTTTATCCCTTCCTCATCAAGATCCATCTGTCGTGGGCGCAGGAACTCTGCATCTACATGTTCGTGTGGATGGCGAAATTCGGCGCCGCCTACGGCGTGCGGACCGGCATCCATGTCGGCGTGGACGTCGTGGTCAACCTGCTGCGCCCGGCCTTGCGCAAGAAGGTGATCCTGTTCGGGCTGTTCTGCGGCGCGCTGTTCACCGCAATCATCGGGACCATGGGTGCAAAGTTCGTCATCGAACTGATGGGCACCGACCAGACCTCGCCCGATCTCGAAATCCCGAGCTGGATCGTCTACGCCTGCATTCCGCTCGGCTCCTATCTGATGTGCTTTCGCTTCCTGCAGGTTGCCTGGAATTTCTGGCGGACCGGCGAATTGCCGCATCATGACCCGGGCCGCGTCGAGGGCGTGATCGAAAGCCCCGCTGTCGCGAAGGAGGTGAGCCGATGAACGCGCTCATCATCTTTGCGCTCCTGATCGCGCTCATGCTGACCGGAATGCCGATCTCCATCGCGCTCGGCCTCACGGTGCTGACCTTTCTCTTTTTCCTGACGCAGGTGCCGATCGAGGCGGTCGCGCTGAAACTGTTCACCGGGATCGACAACTTCGAGATCATGGCGATCCCGTTTTTCATCCTGGCCGGCAATTTCCTGACGCATGGCGGCGTCGCGCGGCGCATGATCAACTTTGCGACCTCCCTGGTCGGCCACTGGTATGGCGGCCTTGGCCTCGCCGGAGTGGTGGCGTGCGCGCTGTTCGCCGCGTTGTCCGGTTCCTCGCCCGCAACCGTCGTCGCGATCGGCTCGATCATGCTGCCGGCGATGGTGAAGCAGGGTTTCCCGAAACGGTTCGGCGCCGGCGTGATTGCGACATCCGGGGCGCTCGGCATCCTCATTCCACCCTCGATCGTCATGGTGATCTATGCGGTCGCGACAGGCGGCAGCATCGCACTCGATCCGGCCGGACGACGCGTTCTGTCCGCGTCGGTCGGACAGCTGTTCATGGCCGGCGTCGTGCCCGGCTTGATGCTTGCGGCCATGCTCGGCGGCACCACCTTCTACCGTGCCTACAAGAACGACTATCCGCGATTGCCGCGTGCGAGCTGGTACGAGCGCTGGCGCGCCTTCCGCGACTCGATCTGGGGGCTATTGCTCGTCGTGATCGTGCTCGGCGGAATTTATGCCGGCGTCTTCACGCCGACCGAGGCTGCCGCGATGAGCGCGGTCTACGCCTTCATCATTGCAGTGTTCGTGTACGGCGACATGACGTTGCGGGACGTTCCGCGCGTATTGCTCGCATCGGCGAATATGAGCGCGATGATCCTCTACATCATCACCAACGCCGTGCTGTTCTCGTTCCTGATGACGCATGAGCAAATCCCGCAGACGATGACCTCATGGATCGTCAACAGCGGCGTCGGCGTCATCGGCTTCCTGCTTTTCGTCAATCTTCTTCTGCTGCTGGCGGGCAACGTGATGGAGCCAACCTCCATCGTCCTGATCACCGCGCCGATCCTGTTCCCGATCGCGGTCAAGCTCGGCATCCATCCGGTGCATCTCGGCATCCTGATGACCGTGAACATGGAGATCGGCCTGTGCCACCCGCCGGTCGGGCTCAATCTCTATGTCGCATCGGGCATCGCGAAGATGGGCATCACCGAGCTCACTGTCGCGGTGTGGCCGTGGCTGCTGACGATGCTCGTCTTTCTCGTCTTGGTGACCTACGTGCCGGAACTGTCGCTGTTCCTGCCGCGGCTTCTCGGGATGCTCTAGCGGACCGGCTGCTCCTTAAAGCCCGTGCCGGACGATATAGAGCCCGGCAAACAGTCCCGCGAGCGACAGAACGACCGAACCGACAACGTAGCCCGCGGCGGTCGCCATCGCACCGCGTTCGTAAAGGAGCGCGACATCGAGCGAGAAGGCGGAAAAGGTGGTGTAGCCGCCGAGGACGCCCGTGGTCAGCAGCAGGCGCCAGTGCTGCGACGCATCTCCCCTGAACGCGAAATAGCCCGCGATCAGACCCATCGCCAGCGAGCCTGTGACGTTGACGAAAAACGTGCCGTAGGGAAACGCGGTCCCGAGCGTGCGCGCGGATAAAAGGTTCACGCCGTGCCGCAGCGCCGCGCCGAAACCACCGCCGAGAAAAACGATCAGAAATCCCATCCCGCTGCCGCCCCGCTAGACGTCCATCGCCCGAAGCCCGAGCCGGTCCATCAGCGCGCGATCGCGGTCGGCGGCCGGGTTCGGCGTGGTCAGAAGCTTCGGCCCATAGAAGATCGAGTTCGCGCCGGCGAGGAAACAAAGCGCCTGCGTCTCCTCGCTCATGTCCTCGCGTCCCGCCGAGAGGCGGACCATCGAGCGCGGCATGGTGATGCGCGCGACCGCAATGGTGCGCACAAAATCGAGCGGATCGAGCGTAGCGCCGCCGGCGAGCGGCGTGCCCTCGACCTGCACCAGCATGTTGATCGGCACGCTTTCCGGATGCTGCGGGAGACTGGCGAGCGTCGCGATGAGGCCTGCGCGATCGTCCGCGCTCTCGCCCATGCCGACGATGCCGCCGCAGCACACATGGATGCCGGCCTCGCGCACCGCGGACAGCGTGTCGAGCCGGTCCTGATAAACCCGCGTCGTGATGATCTCGCCGTAGAATTCCGGCGAGGTGTCGAGGTTGTGGTTGTAATAGTCGAGGCCGGATTCCTTCAGCCGCCGCGCCTGCCCGGGCGTCAGCATTCCGAGCGTCGCACAGGTCTCGAGCCCGAGCGCGCGCACGCCCTCGACCATTGCGCAGACCGCGTCGAGGTCGCGCTCCTTCGGCGAGCGCCAGGCCGCGCCCATGCAGAAGCGGCTCGCCCCCGCCTCTTTCGCCGAACGCGCTTCGCGCAGAACCTTGTCGAGCGGCATCAGCTTTTCGGCATGCACGCCGGTGTCGTAATGCACGCTCTGCGGACAATAGGCGCAGTCCTCGGGGCAGCCGCCGGTCTTGATCGAGAGGAGCGTCGAGATCTGCACCTCGGCCGGGTCGAAATTCGCCCGGTGCACGCTTTGAGCGCGGAACATCAGCTCCGGAAAGGGCAGCGCGAACAGCGCGGCGACCTCCGCCCGCGACCAGTCGTGGCGGAGCGAAGCGAAACCTTCGGACGTTGGATATTCGGCAAGCGACATGGCCGCTCACCATAAAGCGCCGGATGGCGGGGACAAGCCCGCGCTTGAAAAAACTAGCTGTGCCGCAAGGGCTTGCGGCGCTCCTTGGGACGGACCGGTTTTTTCAGGCCGCGCTTGAGGCGGGCACGAGGCGGCTCGCCCTGCGCAAAGAGATCCCGCGCCGAGGACGGCGAGCCGAGAATCCGAACGAGCGCGGCAAGGGCCGCGAGCGAATCCCCTGGAAGCTGACGCCGCACCGACTTCGACATGGGCCCAATCGGGGAAGATGGCCCTGTCACAATCAACCGTAAAATTTTTCACGATTGTCACAATTGTGGATTACGCGGACAGGCCATCGACCGGCCGGGACGCGCGGAAACGCTCGACTTCCGCTTCGATCCGCTCCGCCACCGCCGACAATGGCAGCCCTTCGCCGCGCGCCGCGGCACCGGCGCGGAGGCGCAATTTCGTTTCCTCCGGCACATGCGGCCAGAAGCGCGCGAAACAGGCTTCGCCATCGCCCGCGCAGGCACGCGCGCGCCGGCACCCCTTTCGTTCACACGCCGTCCAGAAATTCAGCGCGGTGCAGAACACGCGCTTGGTGTCGCTCGCGTTGCGAGCGCCGCTGAAAGACGAATGTCGATTTTTCGGCATGACTCCTCCTTTCCGCGGCGCGATGCGCCCGGATTTTTGAGTGGTCCCCGCCTGCGCGGGGACAGGCCCCCGGAATCCGAGGGGGTGATGGAGCGCCGACAGGCGCGATCCACCAAACCATCCGGCTTCGCGCCTTGCGGCGCTTCGCCGGACGCGCGCCATCACGCGGCGCGCTCGCCTCTCGGCGCTCCATCGCGGCTCTTGTCCCTGCATTCGCAGGTACCGGCTCCGGGCCGCGCTTGCGTACGCAACGCTTGCGCGTTGCGCCGTTCAGCGAGCTCCTCGCGCGCGGCTCATAGTGGCCGCAGGGCGGAGCCCCGGAGCAGCCCGGGTGTGTGCTTACGAGGCACACCCGCAGGCGCCGCACCCAACCCCGTCTTCAGAACGTCTCCGGAAGACGCCCCTCGGCCGGATTGGGCGATAGGAATATATACCGTATATCAAAGTATGCAAGAACTAAAATGGAATTTCGTCGTCCATCGCCGAAATGAACGACCCTTTCGGTCTAGGAAGACCCATTTCAACAATCTTTCCGCCCCTAACTTCGAAACGCTTTCCAGTAGTTCTTTCCAAAAATTCCCGAAACCTGTCGTAATTCCGTAAGTAAGCTGCATTGTGCAATTGGTCGTTCTGTTCGAAACCGATTTTAACCTGCTGAAACTCGGTGTCGGTCAATTCATCTACAAATTTATTCAGGCGCTGAAAGCGGATCGTGGCTTCGCGCCAATCAGGCGTAGCCACGAATGCCGAGATGAGGTTTTGGCGAAGGCGCTTTTTTTGTCCGAGCTTTTCCGAGATCAACTCATAGAGCGGTTCCACAGATGCTTCTAAGCTGTCTAGCCGCCCCTTAAGAGCTTGTTTGGCTGCGATAAAACCTGATGGGTCCTGCTTTTCGAGTTTGAGCGCGATGACGGGGATACCTTTGCCAAGCGCAAAGCCTACTTCTTGGTTGGTCCACGTGCTCTTGTGAAAGTTGTCAGTCACAAATGCTAACATTACCTCCATTGTCTCAAGCCCTTTTTCGATTTCAGTCTGCCATACCTCCATCGGTTCGATCGTGTCGTGAGCAACGAATGCCGAAATACCAAACGTTTCCAACGCCAGTCCGAGTTGCCGCGCTTGAGATTTGTATTCGTCCCGATGGCTGATGAACAAGCGTAAGTGACCGGGCTTCCAAAATTGAAGCGCATCGGGATTATGTTGAGCCTTGTTGGAGAAAGGCATCGCACGCTGGAAACGCGAGTCGGATTCGTCATTCAGTTCAAGTGAAACTAAGTTGAAGTTCTCGTTGGACACAGCCTCGGCGCAAGCGTTCAAATCGGACGCAATTTGCGCGCCCAATTCCCGCTGACGTTCAAGAGCAATCTTTCCAAGAATTTTTGGTGGAAGGAACATGATCACGTCATGCGACCATGTTCCCCCGTTCCAGTTGTCGTAGGCAGTTTCGATAACAACGGCAGTGCGAGCGTGCCGCACAATTTCAAGCAACGAGGCTTTGTTCGCCCGCTCATACTCCAAAGAGAGCCGGCGCAAATATGCGCCGAGTTTTGAGGGCAAATCATGCTGATTGGCCAAATTCCACCCTTAGAAGAACAAGCCAAGTATGACTTCAGACTGGACTCATATTAGGCCATAGGGTCTCCAGATTGAGGCCCGAACATGTCCAAGACTCCTCCCGACCGTCTCTCCGTGAATCCCGCCTCGCCCTATTACGACGAGGCCGCGTTGCGCCGTGATGTCGGCGCCTCCGCTTCAGATAAGCGCGCGCAGCCATCCCTTCGTCATGGCCGGGCTTGTCCCGGCCATCCCGCTCAGGAAGGCACGGTGCTTCCCTAATCGGGATGCCCGGCCTAAAGCCGGGCATGACGACGTGATAGGACCGCTTTCGCGGGGATGACCGCCGGTGCTAGACGATCCGCATGAACACACCAAAATCCCCCCTTCCCGACCGTCTCTCCGTGAATCCCGCCTCGCCCTATTACGACGAGGCGGTGCTGCGCCGTGATGTCGGCATCCGCTTCAAGGGCGCGGAGAAAACCAACGTCGAGGAATATTGCGTGAGCGAGGGCTGGATCCGCGTGAGCGCGGGCAACGCCAAGGACCGGTACGGCAATCCGCTCACCATCAAGGTGCACGGGCCGGTCGAGCCTTATTTCAAGGATGAAGCGAAGTGACGGCCTGATTTTTTCGCCGGACCGATGTGCCGGGCTCAGCGGGATGGCCGGGTCGAGCCCGGCGATGACGGTGAAATAATCTTCAAAACCGCAGCCATTCCGCCGCGTCCTGCGCGACGATGGATTACTCACCGCCGCCGTTGCCGCCTTTCATCTCACGCTCGAATTCCTCCCGCGCGCGAGAGAGAAATTGCTGGCCGAGTTCGGCGTACATCTTGATCTGGACGGGATCGGAAGACTCGGCCGCCTGCTCGAAGCACCTGCGTGCCTCGTCAAGGAACCGCTGGCTGGCGCGCATGCTACTTCACCGCGCGCAAAGCTTCTGGCTCATCGCATGCGTCGAACAGCGCGGCATCCTCGTGCGCCATGCGCAGGTAGGTCATGCCGATCTCGACGTAGGTCTGCATCGCAGCCGGGTCCGCCGCTTCCGCCGCCTGGCGAAAGGCACGGCGCGCGTGCTCAAGCAGATCGTCTGCGTCCGGCATGGAAGGCCCCTTTTGGACCTTCTAGGCAGGCAGGACGGCGGACACCTTGATGTCGATCAAAGCTACGTATGTTTACGGAGCTACTCCGCCGCCTGCTGCGGCACCACTTCCGGCTCGACCTTGGCGGCGCAGAACTTGAATTCGGGGATTTTCCCGAACGGATCGAGCTTCGGATTGGTGAGCAGGTTGGCGGCCGCTTCCACGTAAGCGAACGGGATGAACACGACGCCGTCCGGCACCGCGTCGTCCTGGCGCGCGGTCAGCGCCACCGTGCCGCGGCGCGTGGTGACGCGCACCATGTCGCCCGCCCGGATGCCGAGCTTCGAAATCGTGCCGCGCGAGAGCTGCGCGATCGGGCCGGGCTCGAGCGCGTCGAGCACGGTCGCGCGGCGCGTCATCGCGCCGGTGTGCCAATGTTCGAGCTGGCGCCCGGTCGAAAGGATGAACGGATAATCCGCATCCGGCACTTCGTCCGGCGCGGTGTAGCGCGTAGCGACGAGCTTCGCGAGACCGCCCGGACGCGGGAACCCCTTGTCGAACACGACGTCGCGGCCCGGAATGTCGGGCCCATCGGTCGGATAGGTGACGTGATCCTCGCGCTCGACGCGCTCCCAGGTGATGTTGTCGAGCGCGGGCATCAGGTTCGCCATCTCGGTGAACACCTCGCTCACATGCGAGTAATTCCAGTTCAGCCCGATGCGCTGCGCGAGATCCTGGATGATCCAGAGATCCTGCCGCGCCTCTCCCGGCAGCGGCAGCGCCTTGCGGCCCATCTGCACCTGACGGTTGGTGTTGGTCACGGTGCCGTCTTTCTCCGGCCAGGCGGAGGCCGGCAGCACCACGTCGGCATAGGAGCAGGTTTCGGTGAGGAAGATGTCCTGCACCACGAGATGCTGCAGATGCGCGAGCGCGCCGCGCGCGTGGTTCAGGTCCGGGTCGGACATCGCGGGGTTCTCGCCCATGATGTACATGCCCTTGATCTCGTCGTTGTGGACCGCGTCCATGATCTCGACCACGGTCTTGCCGCGCTTCGGATCGAGCGTCACGCCCCAGGCGGCCTCATACTTGGCGCGGATGTCGGCATTCTCCACCGACTTGTAATCGGGGAAGAACATCGGGATGAGGCCCGCGTCCGAGGCGCCCTGCACGTTGTTCTGTCCGCGCAGCGGATGCAGCCCGGTGCCGGGACGCCCGACCTGCCCGCAGATCAGCGACAGCGCGATCAGGCAGCGCGCATTGTCGGTGCCGTGGGTGTGCTGCGAGACACCCATGCCCCAGAAGATGATCGCGCTCTCGGCACGCGCGAAGGTGCGCGCGACGTCGCGCAGCACGTCCGGGGCGATGCCGCAGATCGGCGACATCTCCTCCGGCGTGAACGGCTTCACGCTGTCGGCGAGCTTGTTGAAGTCTTCCGTGTAGGTCTGGACGTATTGCTGGTCGTAGAGCTTTTCCTCGATGATGACGTTGAGGATGCCGTTCAGCATCGCGACGTCGGTGCCGGGCTTGAACTGCATCATTTGCCAGGCGTGGCGCTTCAGCGCCTGCCCGCGCGGATCCATCACGATCAGCTTCGAACCGCGCTTCGCCGCCTGCTTGAAGAAAGTCGCGGCGACCGGATGGTTCTCGGTCGGGTTCGCGCCGATCACGACGATGACGTCGGAATTCTTGCACTCGTTGAACGTCGCGGTTACCGCCGCGGAGCCCACGCCTTCGAGCAAAGCCGCGACCGACGAGGCGTGGCACAGCCGCGTGCAGTGATCGACATTGTTGGTGCCGAAACCGGTGCGCACGAGCTTCTGGAACAGGTACGCCTCTTCGTTCGATCCTTTGGCCGAGCCGAAGCCGGCAAGCGCGCGCGGGCCGTCGCGGTCGCGGATCTTCACCAGGCCTTGCGCGGCGCGGTCCATCGCCTCTTCCCAGGTCGCCTCGCGGAAATGCGTCCACGGATTGGACGGATCGACGAGATCGTCGGCGGATTTGCCGACGCCGTCCTTGCGAATGAGCGGCACCTTCAAGCGCTCGGGATTGGAGACATAGTCGAAGCCGAAGCGGCCCTTGACGCAGAGCCTGTTCTGGTTCGCCGGGCCATTGCGACCGGTCACGGCGATCAGCGCGTCATCCTTGATCTGGTAGGTGAGCTGACAGCCGACGCCGCAATAGGGACAGACCGAGTCCACTTCGCGGTCGGGGAAATGCTCTTTCGTCCGCACGTTGTCGTCGTTGACGAGCGTGGACGGCATCAGCGCGCCGGTCGGGCACGCCTGCACGCATTCACCGCAGGCGACGCAGGTCGACTGCCCCATCGGATCGTCGAAATCGAACACGATCTTTTCATTATGGCCGCGCCCGGCCATCCCGATCACGTCGTTCACCTGCACCTCGCGGCAGGCGCGGACGCACAGGTTGCACTGGATGCAGGCGTCGAGATTGACCGCCATCGCGACATGGCTGCGGTCCGGCGCGGGCTGCTTCCTGCGTTCGGGGAAGCGGCCGATTTCGACGCCCATCTTTCCGGCCCAGCTCCAGAACTTCGATGCCGGATCGTGCGCGACGTCCTTCTTCGGCTGGTCCGATACGAGAAGGTCGAACACCATCTTGCGCGCGGTGGTCGCGCGGTGGTTCGACACGTTCACCTTCATCCCGGCGGCGGGTTTGCGGATGCAGCTCGCCGCGAGCACGCGCTCGCCCTCGATCTCGACCATGCAGGCGCGGCAATTGCCGTCTGCCCGATAGCCGGGCTCGGGCGAGTAGCACAGATGCGGAATGTCGATGCCTTCGCGCTTGGCGACCTGCCAGATCGTCTCACCTTCGGCGGCGATGACCTCGCGACCGTCGAGCGTGAAGGCGACCGCTTTCGGCCCGGTGGCCGCGCCATCGACACGATCGGCGGGTGCGCTGTGCGTCACGCCGGCCTTGCCGCCATGCTTGTTCTCCGCCGCGACGATTTTCGGATCATGACCCATTCCGGCGGGCTTTTTCATATCGGCCATCGCGTCACCAGTTCTTCAGCGGCTTCTGCAGGTCTTCGGGGAAATACGTCATCACCGAAACAAGCGGGTTCGGCGCGGCCTGACCAAGACCGCAAATCGACGCATCGCGCATCGCCGTGGACAATTCGGTCAGGAGATCGACATTCCACGGCCCCTTTTCCATCAGCTTCACGGCCTTCTCGGTGCCAACGCGGCAAGGCGTGCATTGGCCGCAGGACTCATCCTCGAAGAACTTCATCAGATTGAGTGCAACCGCTTTCATGTCGTCCTTGTCGGACAGGATGACGACCGCGTGCGAGCCGACAAATCCGCCATGCTTCTCCATCGTCCCGAAATCGAGCGGCAGGTCGGCGAGGCTCGCCGGGAAAACGCCGCCTGACGCGCCGCCGGGAAGGAATCCCTTGAAGGTGTGGCCATCGGCCATGCCGCCGGAAAATTCATCGATCAGTTCGCGGATGGTGACGCCGGTCGGCGCGAGCTTCACGCCTGGATTTTTCACGCGACCGGAAACCGAGAACGAACGGAATCCCTTTTTCTCGCGGCGCCCCTGCGAGGTGAACCATTCCACCCCCTTCTCCACGATGTCCCTGATCCAGAACAGCGTCTCGACGTTGTTCTCCAGCGTCGGGCGTCCGAACAGGCCTACCTGCGCGACATAAGGCGGCCGATGGCGCGGCAAGCCGCGCTTGCCTTCGATCGATTCGATCATCGCGGATTCTTCGCCGCAGATGTAAGCGCCCGCGCCGCGCCGCAGATGGACGCGCGTATGCTTCGTCAGCCCTGCTTTCTCGGCCTTGGCGATCTCGTCGAGCAGCATCAGTCGGAGTTCGGGATATTCGTCGCGTAGATAGAAATAGATATCCGGCGCCTCGATCACCCAAGCCCCGATCAGCATGCCTTCAATGAAACGGTGCGGATCGCGTTCGAGATAATACCGGTCCTTGAATGTGCCGGGCTCGCCTTCGTCGCCGTTCACCGCCATCAGGCGTGGTGCCGGCTCCGAGCGAACGAGCGACCATTTGCGCCCCGTCGGAAATCCTGCGCCGCCGAGCCCGCGCAGACCAGCATCGCTCACGATCTTGATGATGTCTTCGCGGGTGCGCTTGCCCGCGAGGCAATCCTCGAGAAGCCGGTATCCGCCCGCCTTGCGGTAAGCGTCGAGGGAGTTGTGCGTCGACCACGCATGCGGATGCGCGTTGGCCCTCGACGCAGCAGCGACAGTCTCCGGCGTGGACGAGAATGTCTGGACGTGATGCACCGCGCAGACCGGCGCGCGATCGCACGCGCCCATGCACGGCGCGCGCAACACCCGCACGTTCTTGCCGAGTTTGCCCGGAAGTTCGGCGAGCAGTTTTTCGGCGCCGGCCATCGCACATGAAAGAGAATCGCACACGCGCACAGTGACGGCGGGCGGCGGCGTCTCGCCTTCTTTCACGACATCGAAATGCGCATAGAACGTCGCGACTTCGTAGACCTCGGTCAGCGCCATCTTCATCTCGGCGGCAAGCGCCGCGAGATGGGCGGCCGCGAGAAAGCCGTATCGATCCTGGATGAGATGCAGATGCTCGATCAGAAGGTCGCGCCGCCGCGGCCGGTCGGCGAGCAGTGCGCGCACTTCGTCGAGCGCCTGCGGATCGACTTGGCGGCCTTTCGGGGTCCGTCTTGGTTTGCGGCGTTGCGGTTCGGCGCCGTTACCCGGCGGCTTCGTCTGCATATTCATTGGAACACTCCCAAGCTTTACATGAGACGGCTGGTGGTGCCGGACAACCGGTCACTGTCGATCAGTTGATAGATATTATCTATCGTCTTGACCCTTTTTAACGCATTTTCGGTTGCGACGGCGGCTGGAGGGCACTACAAGCCATTGTATTCAAACAATTTCCGGGCCGACCTCGCCGCCGGCCCAGACCGGGTACCATGATCGACAAGCTCGAATTCCTGCTGGCATTGGCGCGCGAACGGCATTTTGGCCGGGCGGCAGAAGGCTGCGGCGTCACACAGCCCACCCTCTCGGCTGGCGTGAAGCAGCTCGAGGAACAGTTCGGCGTCTTGCTGGTCAATCGCGGCTCGCGCTTCCAGGGCTTCACCATGGAAGGCGAGCGGATGCTCGAATGGGCGCGCCGCATCGTCGGCGACTCGCGCGCGATGCGCGAGGAGATCAATGCGCTTCAGCACGGGCTTTCGGGGCGTCTTCGGATCGCGGCGATACCCACTGCGCTTGCGATGGTCGCCGCGCTGACCACGCCGTACCGCGAGCGGCACCCAAACGTGCAATTCACGGTCTGGTCGCGCACCTCGATCGAAGTGTTCGATCTTCTGGAGAATCTCGAGATCGACGCGGGCATCACCTATCTCGACAATGAGCCGCTCGGGCGCGTGAACGCGATCCCGCTCTATCGGGAAAGCTATCGGCTGCTGACATCCGCAGATGCGCCACTCGGAGACCGCGAGCAGGTGACATGGTCCGAAGTCGGGAAGGTTCCGCTCTGCCTCCTGACCCCGGACATGCAGAACCGCCGGATCATCAACCGGCTTCTGAAATCGGCGGGCGGCACGGCGGCGCCGACGCTGGAATCGGACTCCATGATCCTCCTGTTCGCTCATGTAAGGACCGGGCGATGGGCGAGCGTGATGCCAGCGAAACTCGCCGCCACGCTCGGTTTGACCGACGCGATCCGCGCGATCCCGATCGTCGAGCCAGACGAGGTGCATCAGATCGGACTCGTCGTTCCCGCACGGCAGGCGATGACGCCACTGACGGCAGCTCTCATCGCGGAAGCGCGTCGTGTCGCGCCTTCACTTGGCGAATGATTTCAGTTTATTAGACCGCGCTCTCAGTCATTGGGCTTAGCCAGATTGCCGCACGACAATGCCTATCACGCGATAGAGATCGCTTTATTGATTCATCCTATCAGCATCCGCACTGTGCCCTGAGCAGGCGACTCGTTTACGCGCGTCGATCTGTGAAAAGAAAAATACAAATTCAGAAACTGTCAGGGAGAGACCAATGTCCATACTCAGCCGCGATCGCACGATCGCCGGACCGGGATTCAGCCGATGGCTCGTGCCACCGGCCGCGCTCTGTATCCATCTCTGCATCGGCCAGGCGTACGCGCTCAGCGTGTTCAACCTGCCGATGACAAAGCTGATCGGAATTACCCAGTCCGCGCCTGACGATTGGAAACTCACCGATCTCGGCTGGATATTCTCGATCGCGATCTTTTTCCTCGGGGCGTCGGCGGCGGTCTTCGGACGTTGGGTCGAGGAAGGCGGTCCGCGCCGCGCAATGTTCACGTCCGGCCTTTGCTGGGCGCTGGGATTCTTCGTCTCGGCGATCGGCGTGTATTCGCACAATTTGTGGCTCGTCTATCTGGGATACGGCTTCTTCGGCGGAATCGGCCTTGGCCTCGGCTACATCTCGCCGGTCTCCACGCTCATCAAATGGTTTCCGGATCGTCCGGGAATGGCGACCGGCATGGCTATCATGGGCTTCGGCGGCGGCGCGTTCATCGCCTCGCCGCTGTCGGTCTGGCTGATGGCAAGGTTCTCCACGCCTACGCATGTCGGCGTGGCGGAGGCGTTCCTCTGTCTTGGCGCGATCTATCTGGTGTTCATGTGGGTCGGCGCCGCGATCGTCCGGGTGCCCGCGCCGGGATGGAAGCCGGCCGGATACACGGCTCCGGTCAAGCCGCGCAAGCTCGTCACGATGAACGACGTGCACGTCTATGACGCGATCAAGACGCCGCAATTCTGGCTGATCTGGTGGGTCCTGTGCCTCAACGTCACTGCAGGCATCGGCGTGCTCGGCCAGGCTTCGGCGATGAGCCAGGAGATGTTCCCCGGCCACGTGACACCGGTTGCCGCCGCAGGCTTCGTTGGACTGCTCAGCCTGTTCAACATGGTCGGCCGGTTCTTCTGGGCATCCACGTCCGACATCATCGGTCGCAAGAACACCTATTTCTGCTTCTTCGTTCTTGGAACGGTGCTCTATGCGCTCGTGCCCTGGACCGGCTCGGTCGGCAGCGTCGCGCTGTTCGTCCTGTGCTTCGTCGTGATCATGAGCATGTATGGCGGCGGCTTCGCCACCGTGCCGGCTTACCTGAAGGACATGTTCGGCACGCGTTACGTCGGTGCGATCCACGGCTGGCTCATCACCGCGTGGTCGATGGCCGGCATCTTCGGTCCGGTGCTGGTGAACTACATTCGCCAGTACCAGATCGACAGCGGCGTTCCGAAGGCGCAGGCCTACAACACCACCATGTTCATCATGGCGGGCCTGCTGGTCGTCGGGTTCCTCTGCAACCTGATGATCAAGGCCGTTCACGAGCGTTATCACATGAAGAGCGACGAGGCTGAACGCGCGGCCGCTCAGGTTGGCGCGCTTGGCCGTCCGGCCGGCGCATAAGGAGAGAGACATGGCCAAGGCAAAAGACTCTTCCCTCACGATCAAGCTCGCGCTCGCGTGGGGCTTCGTCGGCATCCCGCTGGTGTGGGGCGTGGCACAGACGATCACCAACGCGATGAAGCTGTTCCAATAGCGGGATCGTTCAAATGATGAGGGCGCCGCTTCACGATGAAGCGGCGCCCTTTTTTTGGATGCGGCAGATGGTCAGTCGGCCTTGGCCGGCGGCGCGACCGCGGTCGGATCCTGCCCGCTCTTCTTCAGTTCTTCGGCGACAAATCCCGACGCCTTCATCTCCTCGATGAAGGCACGCAGATATCGCGCGCCGCTCTCGCGGCCTTTCGGCATTCCCATCGCCTGCTCGATGGTCATGAAGCGGCCGGGAATGAGCCGCAGCCCGGGATTGTCCTTCGCCACCTGCACCATCTGCTGCTTCACGCCGGCCAGCGCATCCAGCCGATCGCCAAGGAACATGGCGACGGTGTCCTTGAGCCCCTGACGGCGCTCGAGCTTTGCGCTCTTGAGGTGGCGGGTGAGATAGAGATCGTAGGCGGAATCCTTTCCCGCTGCGATCCGGATGCCGTCCTTGTCGACGTCCTCGACCGATTTCAGCGGCGAATCCTGCCGCACCACATACACCCCCTCGATCTGCACATAGGGCGCGGTGAAGAAGATTTCCGTCGCCCGCTTCGGATCGACGGCGAGAAACATCACATCCCACGCGTTCGGATCGGCCTTGAGCGCGTCGAACACAAGACCCGCCTGCTCGAACGGGACGAATTTCAGCGGCACGCCGAGGCGCCTGGCGAGTTCGCGCGACAGCGCAGGCGTGATCCCGCGCGGCTCGCCGCCTGCGGGATCGCGCTGCACCAGCACGGTGTTGCCGAAATTGAGTGCCGCGCGGAGCGTGCCGCTGGGCGCGAGATCCTTGACGATTTGGGGGGTGACTTCGTTTGCCATGATATCCGTAAGGCTGGAGAGAAGAAAAACTGCGATCGCGAGCGCCCGGACCATCGCGCGACTCTAGATCGGCTTGTAGAGCCGCTGGTCGAACAGCGCGCCCGACAGCGGGAAAATCGACTGACGCGCCTGCACCGTGTGTTTCGCGCTTTCGTGCTCCTCGAGCGCGCCCTCGCTCTTCCAGATTTCCACGACGGTGAAATGATTGGTGCGGTTGCTCTGGGTCAGGACCTCGTAGCGAAGGTTGCCGGATTCCTTGCGGCTCTGCTCCGCGAGCGCTTTCAGGATCGCACCGCCGTCATCCTTCTTGGCGGAATTCACGTCGACATGGGTCACGACATAGATCGCGCGCCCCGCACGCCCGCTGCCTGCCGAGACCTCGCCGACCGACAGCGGCGAACTCGGCCGCTCGTCATAGGAGGAGGCGAGTATCGGATCGAGCTTGCCACGCATGTCCTTCGTGCCCGCGGCGGCACCGTGCGCTTCCGCGGCCTTCGGGCTTTTCCATGCCTCGACGATGGCGAAGTGATTGGGCCGGTCGATGCGCTGCAGGATTTCGAAACGCAGGTTTCCGTCTTCCTTGCGCGCGGCCTCGGCGTAGCGCTTCAGGAGAGACGCAGCCTGCGTTTTCGAAGCGGGCAGAACCTCGATATACTTGATGTTATAGCCGACCGCTTCCTGGGCCTTGGCGTGCGAAACACAAATGACGGCCAGTGCGGCCGCGAGCAGCATTGAAATCTTCACGATGACCTCCCCGATTGCGATTTTTTGCCGGGCGGCTTTGCGCCGCTTCGATCCTCAGTTCAATTCAAGCCGCGCCGTGCGGACATCGATGGTGCCGCGGATCATGATGTTGAAGGCTACGACGATCCGGTCCTCCGACACATCCGCCTTGCCGTTTTCCACCGCGTGCGGAAGGTAGCTCGGCCAGATCAGCATGCGCCCCTTTTCCGCCCCCACGACGTAAACGCTCATATTGTAGTTGTTGATCTCGTGATAGGCGGGCTGGATCATCCGCGCGCCCGGCCGCGGATCGACAAACATTGTCGGACCGCATTTCGGCGGCGCCTTCACGTAGAAAATCCCGCTGAGCAGGCAGTTCGGGTGAATGTGCATGTGGTGGCGGTGATTGGGATGGGTGATGTTGCCCCACATATTCGAGATGTAATGAGAGTCTCGCTTCACCCGGTAGAAGTTCAGGATGTTGTCCGACTCCTTGAGCACCAGGTCGGCAAGCTCCTTGAATTCGGGCAGCGTGTCGATGTCGTCGGGCGTGACGAAGACGCGTTCCTCGCTCGACCCCTGGCCGGCCTGCTGCATCTCCCGCAGCTTCTTCTCGACCCTGTCGCACAACGTAATGTCGGACACCTTTCCGGTGAACAGATTGCTCGGAAACAGCGTCACCAGTTCGCGACTGACCAGTTCCATTTCGCGCCCCACTCTCCGCAACCCGGCACGTGGGGGCCGATGATATGGCAGCGTGCGACATTGCACCACGGGGGACTGAAGCGAATCGGGCGCCCGGGAGCTGGAATATGAAGCGGGGCCCGGAATGCCGGACCCCGCCTGTATTTGACACATCGTCGGACGGCGCCGTTACGCCACCTTCTGATGCAGATGCGGGAACATGTTCCGCAGCGATTCCTCGTCCATCTCCGTCTTGAACTTGTGGCGGTCCTTCAGCGTCGCGGCCTTCTGCGCGGCCGGCCGGGCGCTGATCTCATCCATCAGGCGCTTGACGTTCGGGAATTTATCGATCGCTCCATCGCCCATCACGAAATTCGCGAGCCGCGCCCAGCCCCACAGATTCATGTCGACGATGCTGTAGCTGTCGCCGACCATGTATTTCTGCTTGCCGAGCCGCTCGTTGATGATCCCGATATGGCGCTGCGCCTCGAACAGGTAGCGGTTGATCGCATAGTGAAGTTTTTCCGGCGCGTAATTGCGGAAATGCACCGCCTGGCCGAAATAAGGTCCGATGCCCGATCCGATGAACAGCATCCAGGAGAACAATTCGCCGCGCAGCTTCGGGGTGTTCGCCGGCATGAACTTGCCGGTCTTCTCGCCGAGATAAAGAAGGATGGCGCTGGAATCGAACACCACCGCGTCGCCGTCGACGATCGCGGGCACTTTTGCGTTCGGATTGATCTTGAGAAATTCCGGCTTGTGTTGATCGCCCTTGCGGGTGTCGACCGGGATCCCCTCGTAGGGCAGGCCGGCTTCTTCCAGAAACAGAGCCACCTTGGTCGGATTGGGCGCACCGCTGAAATAGAACTTGAGCATGACGGTCCTTGGGTTTTGGCTTGATCAGAACGGCTGCGTGCACGTTCGGGCGGACTATAGAGGCCGACGAAATGACTGCCTAGGCGGGATGCTCCGTTCTGGAACGCAAGGCAGACGGGACCGTTATGCATGAGCCGCGAAGGAATAGGACCATGCCGTCATCGATCACCGCTTTCGGACTGAATTGCAGCTTGAAGCGCACGGCCGGGAAGGAGACGTCGTCGACCGATGTCCTGATGGGCCAGCTCTTCGCCGCGATGAAGGAACAAGGCGCCGAAGGCGAGTTCGTGCGCGCGGCCGACTTCGACATCAAGCCCGGCGTCACGTCCGACGAAGGCGACGGCGACGCTTGGCCAGAACTTCTCAAGTGCGTCCTCGCCGCCGACATCCTGGTGATCGGCTCGCCGATCTGGCTCGGACAACCGTCCAGCGTCGCCAAGCGCGTGCTCGAACGCATGGACGCCTTCCTCGAGGAGAAGGACAGCCGCGGGCGCATGCCCTCCTACGGCAAGGTTGCGATCTGCGCGATCGTGGGCAACGAGGACGGTGCCCATCACAGCGCAGCGGAAATCCTGTCGGCCCTGCTGGAAGTGGGTTTCACCGTACCGTCCGGCGGACCGACCTATTGGGTCGGCGAAGCGCTGGGTTCGAAGGAATACAAGGAGTTCAAGCAGGCTCCGAAGGACGTGGGGAAATGGACGAAGATGCTCGCGTCCAACGCAGTGCATCTCGCCGGCCTTCTAAAGGCCGCGAATTATCCGGGGATCGCAGGCGGGCGCTGACCCCTCCCGCCTTGAGCATTCATCCGCAGTCCGGAAGGATGTGGCGCAGAGATTCGCCGCATGCTGCTCGTCCCGACACGCCTTGGGCAAAGCCCGATTCACGGAATCGGCGTGTTCGCGGTTTCACCGATCACCGCCGGGACGCCGGTGTGGCGGTTCGAACCGGGGCTTGATCTCGACCTCGATCCCGCGCTGTCAAACGGCCTGCCCGAGCACGCGCGGCAATTTCTGTCCCACTTCGCCTATGTCGACCGCTACATCAACAGGCTGATCCTTTGCTTTGATAACGGGCGCTTCGTGAACCACAGCGACGATCCGAACATGCTCTGTGATTATTCCCAGGACCGGTTCGGGATCGACGTCGCCGCCCGCGACATCGCCGCGGGCGAAGAGATCACCGCCGATTACACCGATTTCGAGGATCTCGATCCTCCGCGCTAGACGCCTTGCCTGCGTCTCATTCTTCGCCGAAAAAGCAGATCGCTGAAGCGCCGGGAGAAACGAAATGCCGGGTATTGTCCGATTGCACCGCGTTCTGACCGCGAAACCCGAGAAGGTTTATCGAGCCTTTATCGAGGCGGACGCGCTGGCGAAGTGGCTGCCGCCCAACGGTTTCACCTGCACCGTGCATAATCTCGAAGCCAAAGTCGGCGGCGTGTTCAGGATGTCGTTCCGCAATTTCACCACCGGCAAGAGCCATTCCTTCGGCGGGACATATCTCGAACTGGTGCCGGGAGAGCGCCTGCGCTACACGGACAAGTTCGACGATCCGAATTTACCGGGCGAGATCACGGTCACGGTGACGCTGAAGAAAGCTCTCCCCGGCACCGACGTGAGCATCGTGCAGGAAGGCATTCCCGACGCCATTCCGGTCGATATGTGTTATCTCGGCTGGCAGGACTCGCTGCGCAATCTCGCCAAACTCGTCGAGCCGGAAATCAACCAGTAACGCGCCGGAAAACGAAAAAGGGCGGCCAGACGGCCGCCCTTTCTTTTTCATGCCGGACGCTCAGAACAGCCCGACGATCCTGCCGTCCTTGACGTCGATGTGATCGGCGGACGGCACCTTGGGCAGGCCCGGCATCGTCATGATCTCACCGCAGATCGCGACGATGAATTCGGCGCCCGCCGAGAGCCGCACCTCACGCACCGGAATGTTGAACCCGGTCGGCGCGCCCTTGGCGTCCGGGTTGGTGGAGAAGCTGTACTGCGTCTTCGCGATGCAGACCGGCAGTTTGCTGAAGCCCATCTCCTCCCACGCCTTGAGCTGATCCTTGACCGACTTGTCGGCGGTCGCGTCGTCCGCGCGGTAGATTTCCTTCGCGATGGTGCGGATCTTGTCGAACAGCGGCATGTCGTCGGGATAAAGGAGTTTGAGGTTCGCCTTGCCCTCGTCGATCACCTTGACGACGGCCTTGGCGACGTCCGCCGCGCCTTCGCCGCCCATCGCCCAGTGATCGGCCATCAGCGCTTCGACGCCGAGGGCCTTGCACTTCTCCTTCACCAGCGCGATCTCGGCGTCGGTATCCGCCGAGAAGCGGTTGATCGACACCACCGCAGGCAGCCCGAACTTCTTGATGTTCTCGATGTGGCGCTGCAGGTTGGACATGCCGGATTCGAGCGCCTTCAGGTCTTCCTTCTTCAGGTCGTCCTTCTTCACTCCCCCGTGCATCTTGAGCGCCCGGATGGTCGCGACGATCACGACGCAATCGGGCTTCAGGCCGGCCTTTCGGCACTTGATGTCGAGGAATTTCTCGGCACCGAGATCCGCGCCGAAGCCCGCTTCGGTCACGACGTAATCGGCAAGCTTCAGCGCGGTCGTCGTCGCCGAGACCGTGTTGCAGCCGTGCGCGATATTGGCGAACGGCCCGCCGTGGATGAAGGCAGGCGTGCCTTCCAGCGTCTGAACGAGGTTCGGTGCGATCGCGTCTTTTAGCAGCGCGGTCATTGCACCGGGTGCGTTCAGCTCCTTCGCGCGCACCGGCTTACGCTCGCGCGTATAGCCGACGATGATGTTTCCCAAGCGCGTTTTCAGGTCTTCAAGATCCTTTGCGAGGCAGAAGATCGCCATCACTTCGGAGGCGACCGTGATGTCGAAACCGGCTTCGCGCGGATAGCCGTTGGCGACGCCGCCGAGCGAGCAGACGATTTCGCGCAGGGCCCGATCGTTCATGTCGAGCACGCGGCGCCATGCGATGCGCCGTGAATCGAGCTGCGTGGCATTGCCCCAATAGATGTGATTGTCGATCAGCGCCGACAGGAGATTGTGCGCCGATGTGATGGCGTGGAAATCCCCCGTAAAGTGCAGGTTGATGTCCTCCATCGGGATCACCTGCGCGTAGCCGCCGCCCGCGGCGCCGCCCTTCACGCCGAAGCACGGGCCGAGCGAGGGCTCGCGCAGCGCGCACATCGCCTTCTTGCCGATGTGGTTGAGCGCATCGGTCAGCCCGACCGTGGTCGTGGTCTTGCCTTCGCCCGCGGGCGTCGGCGAGATCGCCGTGACGAGGATCAGCTTGCCGTCCTTCTTCCCGGCGAGCGACTTGATGTATTCCATCGACACCTTGGCCTTGTAATGGCCGTAGGGTTCCAGGTTTTCGGCGGCGATGCCGAGCTTGTCCTTGGCGACATCGACGATGCGCTTGGGCTTCGCCGCCTGGGCGATTTCAATGTCGGAAAGCGGCTTCTGATGTTGCGAGGCGGGCATGGGAGGGGTCCATCAAACTGAGAAGGTTTTTGGTTTGTCATGCCCGGCCTTGTGCCGGGCATCCCGCTGAGGAGGGCACAGTGCCCACCTGATCGAGATGGCCGGGACAAGCCCGGCCATGACGGAATTGAATCATGAAAAGCGCGCGCCTTTCTCGATCTTGGCTTCCTTCGCCCAGTCGCCGGCTTCTATCTTCTTGCCGCCGTCGGGCTGAACGCGGGAAATCTTGAAGCGGCCGTCGGCGCAGACGACCGTGATGCCGTCGGATTCGACGAGTACGATCTCGCCGAGCTTTCCTGCGATGCCTTTGGGATCGCGCGCAGGCAAAGGCTTGGCGTCGAAAATCTTCACCGTCGCACCATTCAGCGTGGTCCATGCGCCGGGAGCCGGATTGCAGCCGCGGATCAGCCGGTCGATCTGCTCCCAGGGCTTGCCCCAGTCGATCTTCGCATTGCCGGGGCCGCACTTGCCTTCATAGGTCGCCTTGGAGTGGTCCTGCTTGATCCTGGGCGCCTTGCCGGCCTTTACCAGATCGACGCCTTCGAGCATCGCCTCGACCCCCATCGGAAAGAGGCGGTCGAAATAGACGGTGCCGAGCGTGTCGGTGTCGGAGATCGGCGTTTTCTTCTGCACAAGGACGTCGCCGGTATCGAGACCATTGTCGGGCCAGAAGATCGACAGCCCGGTTTCCTTCTCGCCCTTGATGATCGGCCAGTTGATCGCGCTCGCGCCGCGATAGAGCGGCAGCAGCGAAGGGTGATACTGGATCGAGCCGTGCGTCGGGATGTTGAGGAATTCCTCCGGCACAAACAGCGTGACGAAGGCCATCACCTGCAGGTCGGGCTTCAGCGCCTTGAACTCGTCCCACACCTTCGGGTCCTTGTAGGATTCCGGCTGGAACACCGGCAGCTTCGCGGCAAGAGCCGCTTCCTTCAGCGGGTCGGCCTTGGCGCCCGGTTTTTCTGGCGCGACATAAACGCCGACGACATTGTCGCCGCGCTTCAGCAGCGCTTCGAGCACCGCCTTGCCGAAGGCCTGCTGGCCGTGAACGACGATACGCATGCGATCCTCCCGAACGGCTCAGGCCGCCTTCTCTTTCTTCTCGGGCGCCGACAGCGCACCCGAACCCTTGATCTCGGCGATATCGGCCGCGCTGAATTTCAGGACGTTCTTCAGGATTTCGTCGGTGTGCTCGCCGAGAAGCGGAGAACGCTTCACCTCCGAGATCGAATCCGACAGCTTGATCGGATTGCCGACGCTCAGATACTTGCCGCGCGTCGGATGATCGACCTCGACCACCGTGCCGGTCTTGCGCAGCGACTGGTCCTCGGCGAGTTCCTTCATCGACAGGATCGGCCCGCACGGAATGTCGTACTTGTTCAGGATATCCATGGCCTCGAACTTGGTCTTGGTCATGGTCCATTGCTCGATGCGCGCGAAGATCTTGTTGAGCTTGGGCAGACGCGCCTTGGGCGTTGCGAATTCCGGATCGGTCTTCCAGGTCGGCTCGCCGATGACGTCGCAGATCGCCTCCCAGACCGGCGCCTGGGTGATGAAATAGATGTAGGCGTTAGGGTCCTGCGGGGCGCCCTTGCACATCAGGATGCGGCCGGGCTGGCCGCCGCCGGAATCGTTGCCGGCGCGGGGCGTCGCGTCGCCGAACGGGATGCCCTCGCCGAACTGCGAATATTCCGTCAGCGGACCGTGCTTGAGCCGCTGCTGATCGCGCAGCTTGACGCGGGCGAGATTGAGCACGCCGTCCTGCATCGCGCAGAGCACCTTCTGGCCGCGGCCAGTGCGGGTGCGCTGATAGAGCGCCGTGACGATGCCCAGCGCAAGATGCAGTCCCGTGCCGCTGTCGCCGATCTGCGCGCCGGTGACGAGCGGCGGCCCATCGCGAAAGCCCGTGGTCGAAGCCGAGCCGCCGGTGCATTGCGCGACGTTCTCATAGACCTTGCAATCCTCGTACGGTCCGGGGCCGAAGCCCTTCACCGAAGCGACGATCATGCGCGGGTTCAGCCTGTGGATGTAATCCCAGGTCAGCCCCATGCGATCGAGCGCGCCGGGCGCGAAATTCTCCACCAGCACGTCGCAGCTCTTGATCAGCGCATCCAGCACGCGCTTGCCCTGCGGATGCTTGGAATCGATCGTGATCGAGCGCTTGTTGTGATTGAGCATCGTGAAATAGAGCGAGTCCGCTCCCTTCACGTCGACAAGCTGGCCGCGCGTGATGTCGCCGACACCGGGACGCTCGACCTTGATGACGTCCGCGCCGAACCAGGCGAGCAGCTGCGTGCAGGTCGGGCCCGACTGCACGTGCGTGAAATCGAGGATGCGCACGCCGTCGAGCGCCTTTCCGTCCTTGCCGAACGGCTTGGAGGATGGCTTCGGATGGCCGTTTCCCCTAGCCTGCGCCTTCGACAGCTTCACCACCTTCTTCGAAGCAGCCTTGGTCTTGCTCGCCGGTTTCTTTGCCGGTTTCGATTTCGCTTTCTTGGCCATCGATCGTTTCCTACCCTTCGCCATTCCTGGTCCCGCACAACCACGCGAGCCAGGAATTCAGAACCAATTGTTGCACCCGCATTTCGCGTTCGCAGCCTTCGCCGCAAACCGCAAATGACGGCCGTTATTTCTTCTTCAGCGCGCTCTGCGGATTGAGGTTGCCGATGCGGCCCGATTCCGACCCCGCCGCCGGATCGATCACCGCGTTGATCAGGGTCGGCTTGCCGGAATCCATCGCCGCGTTGACGGCGCGCTTCAGCTCGTCGGGAGATGTCGCATTCACACCCACCCCGCCGAACGCCTCCATCATCATGTCGTAGCGCGAACCCTTGACGAACACGGTCGTCGCCGGATCGCTTCCGGCCGGATTGACGTCGGTGCCGCGATAGATGCCGTCGTTGTTGAAGATCACGACGCAGACCGGCAGCTTGTAGCGGCAGATCGTCTCCACCTCCATGCCGCTGAACCCGAACGCCGAGTCGCCCTCGACCGCGAGCACAGGCTTGCCGGTCTCGATCGCGGCGGCGATCGCGTAACCCATGCCGATGCCCATGATGCCCCAAGTGCCGACGTCGAGGCGCTTGCGCGGCTGATAGACGTCGATGATGCCGCGCGCGAGATCGAGCGTGTTCGCGCCCTCGTTGACGAGGATCGCATCGGGCCGCTCCTTGACGATGGTGCGCAGGACACCGAGCGCGCCGTGATAATCCATCGGCACGTTATTGTTCATGAGCTTCGGCGCCATCTTGGCGACGTTCTCGTCGCGCTTGGTCGTGACGGCCTTGACCCAGTCCGCCGGCGCCGCGCTCCATTTGCCGCCCATGCCCTCGAGCAGGGCCGAGACGCAGGAGCCGATATCGCCGACCACCGGGGCCACGATCTCGACGTTGGAATCCATTTCCTTCGGCTCGATATCGACCTGAATGAATTTCTTCGGCGCCTCGCCCCAGGCTTTTCCCTTGCCGTGCGACAGAAGCCAGTTGAGCCGCGCGCCGATCAGCATCACGACGTCGGAATCTTTCAGGACGGTCGAACGCGCGGCACCCGCGCATTGGGGATGCACGTCGGGCAAAAGGCCCTTGGCCATGCTCATCGGCAGGAACGGCGCGCCGCTCTTTTCGACGAGGGAACGGATGGCATCGTCGGCCTGCGCATAGGCGGCGCCCTTTCCGAGGATAATGAGCGGCTTCTTCGCCGACTTCAGCACGTCGAGCGCGCGCTTGATCGAATCCTTCGACGGAATCTGCGCCGGCGCCGCATCGATCACCTTCACCAGCGACTGCCGGCCTTTGGCCGCGTCCATGACCTGGCCGAACAGCTTGGCCGGCAGATCGAGGTAGACGCCGCCGGGGCGGCCCGACACCGCCGCGCGGATCGCGCGCGCAAGGCCGATGCCGATGTCCTGCGCGTGCAGCACGCGATAGGCCGCCTTGCACATCGTCTTGGCGATGGCGAGCTGGTCCATCTCCTCGTAATCGCCCTGCTGCAGGTCGACGATCTCGCGCTCGGACGAGCCCGACATCAGGATCATCGGGAAGCAATTGGTCGTCGCGTGCGCGAGCGCGGTCAGGCCGTTGAGGAAGCCCGGCGCAGACACGGTGAGGCAGACGCCCGGCTGCTTGGTCAGGAAGCCCGCGATCGAAGCGGCATAGCCCGCATTCTGCTCATGACGGAACGAGATCACCCGGATGCCGGACGCCTGCGCCATCCGGCCGAAATCCGTGATCGGAATGCCCGGCACGCCGTAGATCGTCTTGATGCCGTTGAGCTTGAGCGCGTCGATGACGAGATGAAAGCCGTCCGTCAGCTCCTGCTCTTCGGTTTTCATTGCGACCGCAGCTTCGGCCATTTTCTTCCTCCAGAGATCTTTCGGCGGTTTAGCCCGCGCGTTGTTTCAGTCCAGATAATCGGCGTATTTCGCGACATGCTCGGCGAGGCCGAGCGCGTGCGTGCGGACGAGATGCTCCGCGCGTTCGGTATCGCGCGCCTCCAGCGCCTCGATGATGTTCATGTGATCGCGGATCGACTTCAGGGCGCGATCCTTCTCCACGATCGTCTTGCGGCGGATCATGCGCATGTGGGTGAACAGGTTTTCCGCCATCTGAATGAGCACGCTGTTGCCGCTCATGCGGATGATGGACTGGTGAAACTCGATGTTCACTTCGGAATATTCGTCGAGATGCGCGAGGATCTGGCCGTTCTCGAAGGTCCCGAACATGCGCCGCAGGGACGCGATATCGGCGTCGATCGCATTCTCGGTGATTAGGCGCGCCGCCATGCTTTCCAGCGCGGCCCAGGCTGTGATCAGCTCGATGACTTCCTTTTTGGTCTTGCGGACGATGTAGACGCCGCGCCGGGGGACCGAACGCACGAAGCCTTCGCGCTCGAGCTGAGCCATGGCCTCGCGCACCGGCGTCCGGCTGATGCCGAAGTCCTGCGCGAGCTGGCGTTCGTCGAGACGGATGTCGTGGCGGCTGCGATAGATGTCCATCGACACGATGACGTTCTTCAACGCCGCATAGGCTTTGTTCTTGAAGGAGAAGGACGTGTCGATCGGCTCGACGGCGAGGCCAGGCGATTCAATATCGTCTTGTCGGCGGCCGGTCTTGGCGACCGGAGTTTGATCCGAACTCATCGAAGCACACCGAACTCGTGTTGGATGGCAGACGGTCCTGCAATAATACAGTATTCCACGGACCTGTCGACACAACTCCGCGCGGAAATAACTTCAAAAAAGGCAAGCGTTTAGGGGCAAAAGGCCCGCGCGGGTGCCCACACCCGCGCGGGTAGAATTGTCAGCTCTGGCTGACGAAGCGCTGGCGCATCGGCTTCAGCACGAACAGCGCCATCACGGCGGCGATGATGTTCATGGCCGCAGCCACGTAGAACACCGCGTGCCAGCTGCCGGTCGCCGACGTCAGCACGTTCGCCAGCGGAACGAGCAGCGATGCGGTGCCCTTCGCGGTGTAGAGCATGCCGTAATTCGTCGTCGCGAACTTCTTGCCGTAGAGATCGGTGCAGGTCGCCGGGAACAGCGAGTAAATCTCGCCCCAGGCGAAGAACACCAGACCCGACAGGATGACGAACAGAACCGGATTGCCCGCGAAAGACAGCAACGCGAAGATACCCAGGCCTTCGACGAAGAAGGCGATGAACATCGTGTTTTCACGTCCGATCTGGTCCGACACCCAGCCGAAGAAGGGCCGGCAGATGCCGTTGAGCACGCGGTCGATGGTCAGCGCAAAAGTCAGTGCCGGCAGCGTGATGCCGACCAGCGAGACCGGGACGCCGGCAATCTTGTAGTCGTTCGCGATCGGGGCCAGTTGAGCGATGGCCATCAGGCCGCCCGCACCCACCATCACGAACATCACATACATGATCCAGAACGGAGGGGTTTTGAGCACCTCCGTCCATTCATAGTCTCGGCGCGACTGCTGCGCCGTATTCGCGACAGGCACTTCACGGGCCTCCGGTGCGCGCAGCAGCAACGCAACGAAGATCACGATAATGCCTTGCCCGAGCCCGAACCACAGGAACGCCGATTCATAACCGCTGCTCGCGATCATGTTGGCGATCGGGATAACGGTCAGCGCCGAACCTGCGCCGAAGCCCGCCGCGGTCAGACCTGCGGCAAGACCGCGCCGATCGGGGAACCACTTGAGCGCGTTGCCGACCGATCCGCCGTAGATCACGCCGGCGCCGATGCCGCCGATGGCTGCGCCGAGATAGAGAAGAAACAGCGAGTCGGCGACCGAGTTGATGACCCAGGCGATCGCGACCAGAACGCCGCTGCCGCTGATCATGATGCGCGGACCAAACTTGTCGATCAGATAGCCTTCGATCGGCACAAGCCACGTTTCGGTCAGCACGAAGATCGTGAAGGCCACCTGAATGGCGGCGCGGCCCCAATGATATTTCTGATCGATCGGGCCGACGAAAAGCGTCCAGCCGTATTGCAGGTTCGCGATCATCACCATGCAGATGATGCCGAAGATCAGTTGACCCCAGCGGGTCGCTTCGGATGCGCGCGCGCCTGCGGCGGATCCCGCAGCAATCGCCATTGAACTCCTCCCCAAATACATTTTCATCCGGCTCGAATTGGCCGGCTGAAGGGAGTCATAAAACAACAGCGACCGCGGTTCGCATAAAATTGGCGTAAATTTGCGTAACCGTCTGGGTATACCAGTGTGAAATCAGCGAATTGCCGATCACCCCTGTTTATGCGTCCAGTGCTTTGCAATCACTCGGCAGGCTTGAGGCGCCTTTTGCGCGCGGCGATCGGTGCGGACAAAGCCTTCGAGATCAGCGGCCAGAACAGCATGACGAGGCTGAGGAGCGTGATGCTGGCGACCAGGCCGTTCGACACGAAGACCGAGAGATCGCCCTGCGATCCGATCATGGCCTGACGGAACGCGCTCTCCGCGCGCCCGCCCAGCACGATGGCGAGAACCATCGGTGCGAGCGGATAATCGAGCTTTTTGAACAGGTAGCCGATGATTCCGAACATCACCATGAACAGAAGATCGGCGGGCGCATTCGACAATGTATAAGAGCCGATCGCGCAAACCACGATGATGATCGGCGCAATGATCGCAAACGGAATGCGCATGATCGATGCCCATAGCGGCACCGTGGTCAGCACGATCGCAAGCCCGACGACATTGCCGAGATAGATCGACGCGATCAGGCCCCAGACGAAGTCCTTCTGCTCGACGAAAAGCAGCGGTCCCGGCTGCAGGCCCCAGATCAGCAAGCCGCCCAGAAGCACCGCCGCGGTGGGCGAACCCGGAATACCGAGCGTGAGCATCGGCAGCAGCGCGCTGGTGCCGGCGGAATGTGCCGCGGTTTCCGGTGCGACCACGCCTTCCAGCTCGCCCGTGCCGAACTTGTCGCCGTTCTTGGAGAAGCGCTTGGCGAGGCCATAGCTCATGAACGACGCAGGTGTGGCTCCGCCCGGCGTCACGCCGAGCCAGATGCCGACCAGCGTGCCGCGGACGATCGTGACCCAGTATTGCGGCAGCTTCTTCCAGGTCTGCAGGACCACATAGGGGTTCATGCCGGATTTGCGGCCCTCGAAATGCAGTCCCTTTTCGACGGTCACAAGGATTTCACCGATGCCGAACAGCCCGATGACCGCGATCAGGAAGTGAAAGCCGGTGAGCAGCGTTTCGGTCCCGAAGGTCAGGCGCAAGCCCCCGGTGATCTCGTCGGTGCCGACGCTTGCGAAAGCGAAGCCGAGCATCATCGCGGAAATCACCTTGAACGGCGACTGGCGGCCCATCCCGACGAAGGAACAGAAGGTCAGGAGATAGACGGCGAAATATTCCGGCGGACCGAAATCAAGCGCGAAGCTTGCGACCAGCGGCGCCATGAACGTCAGCATGATCGTCGCGAAGAATGCGCCGACGAAAGACGAACTGAGCGCCGCGGTCAGCGCTTCGCCGGCGCGGCCTTTCTTGGCGAGCGGATGGCCGTCGAATGTCGTTGCGACCGACCAGGGCTCGCCCGGTATGTTGAACAGGATCGCGCTGATGCAACCGCCGAACAGCGCCCCCCAGTAGATCGCCGCCAGCATGATGATGGCGGTCGTGTTCGGCATCGAGAATGTCAGCGGCAGCAGGATCGCGATGCCGTTGGCGCCGCCGACACCGGGGAGAAAGCCGAGCAGCACGCCGAACAGGATGCCGAGCACCATGTAGCCGACATTCATCGGCGTCAGCAGAACCTCGAAGCCGTGCAGCAAAGAAAGAAACGCGTCCACCCGGAGCCTCCCGTCACGCCACTTTTGTTGTTGTCGTCACGCCAAGACGAAGCACGCTCCCGGCTAGTAGCCGAGCCAGGCTTCGAGCGGCCCTTTCGGCAACGGAACCAGAAACCAGACCTCAAACACGAAGAAGAGAAGGATCGGCACGAGGATCGCGACCGGTATCGTCTTGTACAGCGCGTACCGCCCGTGCCACGTCATGAAGAACGCAATGAACAGGAACGTCGAGACATAGATCCCGATATAGATCGCGAGCACCACGAAGATGCTCATCGGGATCAGCACCTGCAGCACCATCTTGAATTCGCTGAGACCGATAAACGATCCGCCGGTCCTGCGCGGCGCGATGAGATGCTGCGTGAAGGTCGCGGTGCTCGAGATGAAAAGGAACAGGCCGATATAGAACGGAAAATAGCCGGAATCCGGCCCGACATGCTTCGCCCAGCCGGCGCCGAGGCGATAGCTTGAGACCATCACGACTGTCGCGACGAACATGAGCGCGAACGCCACCACCATGTTCATCGTCCGGTTGGTGACGATGCCGTGTTGCGAACTTTCAGAACCGTGGGACATGGCGCGGGGACTCAGGTGTCATGAACGAACGACGCGTCCGTTGGCGCAACGCGTCAATCTGTTGAGGGATCGGAGTTAGATCGGCGCGGAAACGCGATAGCCAACGGCATCCCCGCGCCGGAAATATCAGCTGCCCTTGTGCAGGAATCCCGCCTTGTCCATCAGCTGCTGATGGGTCGCGGCGGCATCGGTCAGCCACTTGGTGAATTCTGCGCCAACCATGAAGCTCTGATTGAACGCGCCCTTCTCCATGTAGGCTTTCCACTCCGGCGTCTCGCGCACCTTCTTGAGCAGGTCGACGTAATAATCGACCGCCTCTTTCGGCACGTCCGGCGAAGTCATCACGCCGCGCAGCATCAGGTACGAGATGTCGAGACCCTTCGAGCCGCAGGCCGGAATGTCCTGCCACGCCATATCGGACGTGATCTTGGCGGGATAGGGCATCGGCTTGGAATCGAACACGCACAGGGGACGCACGCTCCCGGCGCGCCAGTGGGCGACGCACTCGACCGGATTGTTCACGCTTGAGTCGATATGTTCGCCGACGAGCTGAGTGCAGACCTCACCGCCGCCCGGATATGGAACGTAGGTGAACTTGTTGCCCGTCTTCTGCTCGATCGCGGCCGTGATGATCTGGTCTTCCTGCTTCGAGCCGGTGCCGCCCATCTTCATCTTGCCGTCGTCTTTCTTGACGGCCGCCATGTAGTCGGCCGGCGTCTTGTACGGCGTCTTGGCGTTGACCCAGAGGACGAACTCGTCGAGCGCCATCATGGCGATCGGCGTGTAGTCCTTCCACGAGAACGGCGACCCGGTCGCGAGCGGAGTCGTGAAGAGATTGGAAAGCGTGATGATGAGCTTGTGCGGATCGGCCTTGGCATTCTTCACGTAGAGGAAGCCTTCGGCGCCCGAGCCGCCCTTCTTGCTGATGACGACCATCGAGGTCGGCATCAGATTGTGTTTCTGCACGATGCCCTGGATCAGCTGCGCCATTTGTCCGGCGCCACCGCCGATGCCAGCCGGCACAATGAATTCCACCGTGCGCGTCGGCTTCCATTCGGCTGCCTGGGCCGGCGCGGAAGACAACGCAGCGGCGCCGCCGAGACAGGCGACGCCAAGCGCCAGAAATTTTCGAGAGATCGCCATCAACGTTCCTCCTGTTATTTCTCACAGCCGACTTGTGTGGTTCGTCGGCGTTGGCGCGTCCGTGCCGGCGGCATAAACGCGAAATAAATTATACCAAGGGCTCTCGGCGTGAGAAGGCGAGGAAATCCCGGAAAATAGCACTTTGGTTTAGATGCGGCGCAGCATTTCTGAGGCCTATGTTTACAAAATAGTTATTGGCCGACGGATTTATCGTCGTGATTCAGTGGGACCGGCGAGCGATTGGCGCAGATCATCGCTCTGCGCTGCAACGCGTCATGCCGCTCGGTCCGCGGCAGTGGCTAATCGCCGCATTTATGAAACCGGCGACCCAAATCTCCGGAACCGGTTCTCTGCATCTTCGTTGCCGGTCCACGAGATCCCGTGGCAACCCAATCAAGAAATCTCCGGACTGGCCGATCGATCTGGGAGCGCTCGCGTGCCCCGGCACTCGCGATCGCGAGTCTCAAGCCGAGCACAAACACCGACGTCCTCGTCGTCGGCGCCGGCATCACCGGCGCGATGCTCGCCGACGCGCTGAGTGCCGCGGGCCTGAAGGTGATCATCCTCGACAAGCGCGGTCCGGCCAAAGGCTCGACCACCGCAAGCACGGCGCTCGTGCAATACGAGATCGACGTGCCGTTGACGCGGCTCATGCGCAAGATCGGCAAGGCCAACGCGGTCCGCGCGTGGCGGCGCTCCCGCCTCGCGCTTGACGGAATCGCCGCCCGTCTCGGTGAACTCGGCGTCCGCCATGTGCAGCAGCGGCAATCGCTCTATCTCGCGGGCGACATGCTTGGCGCGCACGACCTCGAGCGCGAGTTCGATGCGCGTCGCGCCGCAGGGCTTTACGGCCATTTCCTAGACCGCAAGGCGCTCCGCTCGCGTTTTGGGATCGCGCGTCCCGCAGCATTGCTCAGCACGGGAAACATCACGATCGATCCGCGCCTGACCACATTCGCCTTGCTGAAGGCCTCGCTCGCGCGCGGCGCCAGAATCTGCGCGCCCACGGAGATCGTGCAGACGGAGCCGTCGCGTCTTGGCGTCGTCGCGAGGACCGCCGACGGCAACCGCATACGATGCCGGCATCTCGTCTTCGCGACCGGATACGAATTGCCAGACGGCGTGCCGCGGCGCGGGCACAAGGTCATTTCGACTTTCGCGATCGCGACGGTGCGCCAGCCGCGCAGGCTCTGGCCGGAGCGATGCACGATCTGGGAAGCGTCCGAGCCGTATCTGTATCTGCGGACCACGCCGGACGGGCGCGTCATCTGCGGCGGCGAGGATGAGGATTTTTCGCAATCCGCTGCACGCGATGCGCTCATTCCGCGGAAGACCGCGACGCTGCAGCGCAAGCTCGCCAGGCTCTTTCCGGACATCGATACCGGCGTCGACTTCGCATGGGCCGGCACATTCGGAGAAACCTCGACGGGCCTGCCGACCATCGGCGAGGTGCCCGGCATGCCGAATTGCTGGGTGGCGCTCGGCTATGGCGGCAACGGCATCACCTACGCGCGCATCGCCGCCGATATCATCCGGGGCGCATTCATCGGCAACCCGGACGTCGATGCCGATCTCTACGATTTTCCGCGGCCGCCCGCCTGACGGCTCCGAGCCGGTCCCAATACGTGGCGCAAAAAAGCCCGCCAAGCATGTGACTTGGCGGGCTGATTTGGTTGCGGGGGCTGGATTTGAACCAGCGACCTTCAGGTTATGAGCCTGACGAGCTACCGGGCTGCTCCACCCCGCGATAAGCGCTGAAAGAGGAAGCGCGGGACTTCAGCCCCGCGCACGGCAGCTATGTAACAATCCATTCCGGGGTTGAAAAGGGCTGATTGCCCGCCCGCAGCCGATTTATTCCCAAAAACAAGGCTTTGGCGGGAGCTTACAGCAGCGGTTTATCGAAAAGTTCGCCGAGCGCGGCCCTCGCCCGGCCCACCACCCCATCCCAGTCCCCGAGGTGCTTTTGCCGGAACAGCCGCGCCTGCGGATACCAGGGCGAGCTGTCGCGATCGAGCGTCCAGCGCCAGTCGGGCGCGAAGGCGATCAGCATCCAGAGCGGACGGCCCATCGCTCCGGCAACATGCGCGACGGAGGTATCGACGCTGATGACGAGGTCGCACAGCGAGAGGATCGCGGCGGTGTCGGCGAAGTCGGATATCTCCGCGCCGAGATGAGTGATGCCCGTCGCGCCCTGAAGTAGCGCTTCGTCGCCCGGTCGCAACTCGCGCTGGACGCTGATTGCAGCGACGCCCGCGGAAAGGAGCGGAAGGATTTGCGAGAGCTGAATCGACCGGTTGCGATCATTCGCATGCTGGCTCGATCCGGCCCACGAGAACGCGACGCGCGGGGTAGCGACGCCGGACAGCCGCGCGCGCCACTTCTCGATTCGCTCCGGCAGGGGCGAAAGGTAAGGGATTGGCGCGGGCACCGAGGACAGCTCGGTGCCGAAAGCCAGCGGCAGCCGTCCCAGCGGACAATGCAGGTCGAAATCCGGTTCGTCTTCACCGCGCGCGATCACCTGCGCAGCCCCATCCAGTCCCGCGAGCAGCGGCTTCAGTTCAGGCTGAACCTGCAGCACCACGCGTGCGCCTTTCTGCGCGACGGCAGATACGTAGCGCGCGAACTGGATCGTGTCGCCAAGCCCCTGCTCCGCATGGAGCAGGATCGTCTTGCCGGCGAGCGGTTCGGCGCCGGTCCACAGCGGCACGCGGAACTTGCGCTGGCCAGGCATGCCGGTGCGGGTCCAGCGCCACTCGTATTCGTGGAAGCCGCGCGGATAGTCGCCGAGCGTCAGCAGCGACAGGCCCATGTTGAAATGTGCGTCGGGATAATCGCCGTTCAGCGCCAGCGCGTGCTCGAAGCTCTGCACCGCCTCGCGATTGCGGGTCAGCGCCTGTAGCGCGACCCCGCGTGCGTTCCAGGCGGTCTCGCTTTTCGGGTTCAACCCGAGCGCGCGATCGAACGCCAAGACCGCTTCCTCCGGCCGGCCTTGCGCAAACAACGCGTTGCCGCGGTTGAAATGCGCGCCTGGATTCATCGGAACGAGCGCCAGCGCCTGGTCGTAATCCTGCACCGCCTCGTCATGGCGGCCGAGCTGGAATAGCGCATTGCCGCGATTGATCCGCGCTTCGACATGACGCGGGGCGAGTGCGAGCGCCTTGTTGAGTGAGGCAAGCCCCTCCTCCGCGCGCCCGGCCTCGACCAGCGCGCGGCCGCGATTGGCGAGCGCGCCGAGATTATGCGGCTCAAGCGCAAGCGCCTTGTCGAAGCTCGCCATCGCTTCGGCATTGCGTCTCAGGGTCGCCAGCACCATGCCGAGATTGGAATGCGCGTCCGCGTTGCGCGGTTCCATCTTGATCGCGCGCACGATCAGCTTCAGCGCCTCGTCGGCACGGCCGCGCTGGAATTGCAGCATCCCGTACAGGTGCAAAGCATCGAACTGGTCCGGCCAGGTCTGGAGGATTTTCTTGTAAGCCTTCTCGGCTTCGTCGAGTTGGCCCTGCCGATGCAGCGCAAGCGCCTTCTCGACTGATTTCGCGAGCAGCGAATTTTGAGCCTGCGGTTGAAACGGATTAGCCATCGGTAATTCTGGGAAACAGGGACGGAGAGGCTGCGGATTGGCCGGTGCCGGCCGGGCCGTCCCCATCGGCTTCTTGGCTTGCCGGGCGAATTCGGCCCAAGCGCCACGCACGCTTGAGGCCGTCGTTATGGGCGGTCGGCGCCACCAGTGTCAATCAACGGTCGGGGCCGGCCCGTCTCCCAGCAGCACGGAGCTCAGGAAGCCGCGCAGGGTACCGGCCCGGAGGTAAGGCGTCGTTACCCCGTGCACTGGGGGCCCGGCCTGCGGAGACAGCGTGACCGGGAGCGCCGCCGCCAATTCCTTGGCAAAACTCCGATCTCTCGAATGTTCCTGAGAGAAATGCGCGATCAGGCGCGGGCGGTCCTTGCTGTCCGCAAGGATGCGTTGCAGGCGCGGCTCGTTGGGCAGATCGTTCCAGCGCTCCCCCGTCAGCGAACCCGGTGCAATTGCGATCCCCGCGTCGCAATCCAGATAGAGCGCGGCAAGGATCGCCGGGATCGCGCCCGCGCTCGTGCCGTAGGTGACGATCCTGCGGTAACCGAAGGGTTCGATCGTCTCGGCGAGGACCCCGATCAGCTCGCTGAAGCTCTTCGCAAGACCGGGCAATCCATTCACGTAGAAGCCGCCGTGATGACGATAAAGCAGCAACACATCGATCTCGTCCGCCGGCAGGTGCTGCAGAAAAGTCGTGATCGGCATCATCAGCCGCCGCGAGCGTCCGGTGAAACAGATCGCAAGCGTCTTGTCCTCGGGACGGGACGCACCCGTGTAAAGAAAGAGATTGGGTTTGAGGCGGCGGCGCGTGTAGCGCTCCGGGCTTTCCTTGCCGCTGCCGCGCAGCTGCGTCGCGAGGTCGATCGCCCAGCGTGCCGCCGGAGTCGTCGCGTGATCGCGCGACACGAATTCGGCAATGTCCCGGAACTCCTGCGGGGTGATGCGGTTTTCCAGCGCGATATGGAGCTGATTAAAACTGTTGATCGATGTGCAGCGCGCGATCTGCCGCGCAACCAGATCGATCATTGCCGGTGTCGTTCCAGCAGGCTGGCCAGCTCCGCCAGTGTCACGACGTCGTCGAGGTCATCGGGGGCAAGCGACAGTCCGGTCTTCAGCTCGATGAAGATGCACAATTCCATCCGCGCCAGGCTGTCGAGCGCGAGCTCTTCCATGTCGATGTCGCGCGAGCCGTCAAGAAAGGCCGAGAAATCCCGGCCGATGCTGGCCTGAACCAGCCCGTCGACGACGACACGCCTCGCCTCAGGCGCGGTCATGCCGGGGTCTCCTTGCGCGCGCCCGCGGTCGAGTAGAGGCGCGCGATCTCGCGGGTGAGCACCTTGCCCTGCGCGTTACGCGGCATGCGCTTCATCACGATCACTTCACGGGGATAGCGGACGCCGAGTTTCTCCCGGGAATAGTCCTGCAGGCTGCGTCCGCTGACGTCCGTTCCCGGCTTCAGCTCGATCGCGACCGCCGGGATCTCGCCGTGCGCGGGCGAGGCGATGGCAAAGGCCGCCGCGGCGGCCACTGCCGGGTGCGATTCGAGGGCGCGCTCGATTTCGGCCGGAAAGATGTTGATGCTGTTCAGCATCATCATGTCGTCCTTGCGGCCGTGGATCGTCAGCTGGCCATCGGCCGAAAGCGACCCCACATCGCCCGAATAGAACCAGCCGTCACGGAAACGCAGCGCAGTTTCCTCCGGGTTGTCGTGATAGTGCTGCGCCATTCCCTCGGTCTTGATTCGGATTTCGCCGATCGCGCCCGCCGGAAGGGACCCGCCGTCCGCGCCGGCAATCTCGACCTGCACATTAGGCAGCGGCTTGCCGATCGGCTCCCGCTCGTCGTGCTCGCCGGGATAGGCGAACGATATCGTGCCCGCTTCGGTCGTGCCGTAGCCGACGTAAAGCCTGTCGGCGAGGTGCGCCTGTACCGCCGTGCGTAAGGTCGCGGGGGTGCGCGCGCCCCCGATCAAGATCGCCGTACGTGCGGAAAGTTTTCGCGTGGGGCGTCTCAGATAGCTGCCCGCGCGGTAATTGCTCATGTGGAGGAGGGTCACCCCCCTCCGGTCGACGAACGCCGCGAGCTCGCCCCACGATCCCGCGTCACTGTTCAGAAATACGCCCGGCGCGCCGCGAAGAAGGCTGTACAGCCGAAACCGCTTTGCGACGTTGTAGTCGACCGTCGCCAGCATCAGCATCCGGTGTGCCGTGAAAAGGTCGTAGCGCTTCGCCTGTTCGATGAATTGCTGCTCCGTGAGGGCGATGATGCGCGGCCCGCGCGTCGTCCCCGATGTCGTCAGGAATATCAGCGGCGCGCCATCGCGAGGATGGGCTTTCGCCTCCGGCGTCGCGACGCGGAGATTTTGCGGGTCGAGATCCGGCGCAGCTTCTTCCCGCCACATGACGATGTGCGCGACGCCGAGCCGCTGCATGAGATCAGCCCTGTAGGCGTCGGGATCCTGCGTGCCAAATGTGACCTGATGCGCGCCGATCCTCGCCAGCGCGAGGCAGACCAGCAGATGCGGGATTTGCGCGCGCACGTCGATGGCGACGGTCATGCCGCGCTCGATCCCGCTCGCACGCAAATGCGCGGCGTAATCCTCGATCAGGGCGGACAATTCGGCAAAGGAAACGGTGCGATATTCATCGACCAGCGCATCGCGGGCGCCATGCGCCTGCGCGGCCGCGGCGATCGTTGCGAAAAAATCCGGACTGTCGACCATCATGCTGGAACGCCTTACCAGCCGCCATTATCACCGTTTTTTCTCGCCGATCAAAAGGGACAGATAAACACGGCAAATGCGGCCGTTGATAAGTTTAACAGGCCAGATCGCGTGAAATCGCCCCCGCAGGGCCGAACCACGGGAATCCGCAAACAAAAACGCCGCCCCGAAGGGCGGCGTTGTTTGCTGAGCGATGCGAAGAGAATGTTTCCGTCCTTGGCAGGCCTGGCAGCGACCTACTCTTCCAAGTCTTGAGACTTAGTACCATTGGCGCGGGAAAGTTTAACGGCCGTGTTCGGAATGGGAACGGGTTCAGGCTCTCCGCAAGAACCACCAGGCCGGCGAAAGACGGAAAATGAGAAGAATGTTGCTGGTCTGCTTTGACTGACGTCACGCGCGCATATCGCGCACGCGAATGGGCATTGAGTTAATGAGAGCGTTCAAGCCAATCGAGCAATTAGTACCGGTAAGCTCAATGCGTTGCCGCACTTACACACCCGGCCTATCAACGTGATGGTCTCTCACGGCTCTCAAGGGAGAACTCGTTTCGAGGTGGGTTTCCCGCTTAGATGCTTTCAGCGGTTATCCCGTCCGCACGTAGCTACGCTGCACTGCCGCTGGCGCGACAACAGCTCCACCAGAGGTGCGTCCATCCCGGTCCTCTCGTACTAGGGACAGATCCTCTCAATTCTCCGACACCCACGGCAGATAGGGACCGAACTG
>CAZPBF010000027.1:0-10155 GCA_964584855.1 uncultured Hyphomicrobiales bacterium | reverse complement strand
GTTGGTGGAGGAGGGGCCTGCTTGGCCTGCGGCTTTTGCGCAAGCGCAGCCTGCGGCACGAGAAGCGCCGCCAAGATTCCGGCCAAGAAAAGATTGTAGATGACGCGTGTGGTCATGCGGCAGGCTCCGGCAGCCGCAATTGCCTCGCGGCATCGCCGACGACGTCGCACGCCGGACGCGCGCCGTCGAAGGCAAAATCGCCGAGCGCGACGAAATCGGCTCCGGCTCTCACCAGCGGAGCCACTTCATCGAGCGAAGCGGCATAGCCGACGCACGGGATCTGGAAGACCTCCGCCCACCACGCCACGCGTTCGGCGATCTGATCGAAATCGGGGCGGCGGCCGTCTTCGCCAGGCTCGCCCAACATGACGTAGTCGGCGCCGTGTTCGGCGGCGAGCATCGCATCGTGCCGCGAACGCAAGCCGCCGGCGCCTGCGATGCGATCGGGCTTCAGGCCGCCGACGGCTGCATCGAATTCGTCCATGCCGGTCAGGTGCGCGCCATCCGCTCCGGCCCGCGCGACGAGGTCGGCGCGGTTGTCCAAGAGGAGCGCCGCGCCCTTGTCCTGAATTGCGGGCGCGAACGCCTTCGCGCGCTTTATTAGCGCATTCTCGGCGTCATCTGAAAGGCGCAACAGCACCGCAGCGACATCGGCCGCATCGAGGGAAGCCGTCAGCGCGGGCAGCAGGCTGTCGATATCCGCAACGGCCGGCGTGACGAGATACAATCTCGGCTGCGGACGGGGTTGCTCCTGCGGTTTCGCTGCCATGGACCGTCCGGTGCAACGCCAATTCGGCAGAAATAGGTTGAGCGCCCAGTCCGGGCGCTCTTCACCCTAGATCCGAAACATTACGCCGCCTTCTCCAGACCCGATTTCCACTGACCGAGCGCCGCGAGCCCGTTCATCTTTGCGCGGTGTGTGAATGCGCGCTGGGCGGCTGCGACATTCTCGCTCTTGCCGGACCATGCCTTCTGCGGGGCTGCCTGCAGCGCACGGCCATAGGAGAAGGTCAGCGCCCAGGGCAGGTTGCCGATCTTGTTCATCGCATCGAGATGTGCCGTCGCGTCCTCGTCGGATTGTCCGCCCGAGAGGAACGCGATGCCCGGCACCGCGCCCGGCACGCACGCCTTGAGGAGCTTTACGGTCTTTTCCGCGACTTCCTCGACGGATGCTTTCTTCGCGCTCTTCTTGCCCGGCACCGCCATGTTCGGCTTCAGCACGATGCCTTCCAGCGCGACCTTCTGGTAGTAGAGCTGCTGGAAGGTCTCCTTCAGCACCCATTCCGAAACCTGCACGCAGGTATCGATGTCGTGCTCTCCGTCCATCAGCACTTCGGGCTCGACGATCGGGACGATCTGGGCGTCCTGACATAGCGCCGCATAGCGCGCGAGCGCATGGGCATTGGCGCTGACACAGGTGTAGCTCGGCTTTCCCGGGCCGATATCGATCACCGCGCGCCACTTGGCGAAGCGCGCGCCCTGCTGGAAATATTTCGGCAGGCGGTCGGCCAGCCTGTCGAGGCCGATCGTGACGAGCTCGCCCGGGCAATTCGGGATGGCCTTGGTGCCCTCGTCGACCTTGATGCCGGGAAGCGTGCCCGCCTTCTTGATGATGTCGACGAGCGGCGTGCCATCCTTGGCCTTCTGCCAGATCGTCTCGTCGTACAGGATCACGCCCGAGATGTTCTTCATGCCCTCGGCGGAGCGGAACAGCATCTCGCGATAGTCGCGCCGGTTGTCTTCGGTGCATTCCACGCCGATCGCGTCGAAACGCTTCTTGATCGTGCCCGACGATTCATCCGCGGCAAGAATGCCCTTGCCCGGAGCCACCATCGCAGCGGCGACCTTGTTCAGTTCAACGAGATTCATCGCCCTCTCCTAAAGACTCACGATGTCGTTTGACCTATTTTATCCGCAACACCTCGACCCCCGGCAAGGGCTTGCCCTCGAGCCATTCGAGGAAAGCGCCGCCCGCGGTGGACAAGTAGCTGAGCCGATCCGCCGCGCCTGCGGCGTTCAGCGCGGCGACCGTGTCGCCGCCGCCCGCGACCGAAACGAGCTTGCCGGCCTCCGTCCGCTCGGCCGCGTAACGGGCCGCAGCCACCGTACCCTTGTCGAAGGGTTTCAATTCGAATGCGCCGAGCGGGCCGTTCCAGACCAGTGTCGCGGCATCGTCGATGGCGGCCTTGACCCGCTCGATCGATTGCGGGCCGATGTCGAGGATCATGCCATCGTCCGGGATGGCGTCGAGCCCATAGGCATGGGACGGCGCGTTTGCCTCGAAATGGAACGCGACAACCGCGTCGACCGGCAGGATGATCGCGCAATTGCGCGCCTCGGCCTTTTCGAGAATGCGGTTTGCGGTCGCGGCCATGTCCTTTTCCGCGAGCGATTTGCCGATCTTCACGCCCTGGGCGTGCAGGAACGTATTCGCCATGCCGCCGCCGATCACGAGGGCGTCGACCTTGGAAATCAGATTTTCCAGAAGCTCGAGTTTGGTCGAGACTTTCGCTCCGCCGATGACCGCGATGACGGGCTTTTGCGGCGCCTCTAGCGCCTTGCCGAGCGCGTCGAGTTCCGCCTGCATGGTGCGGCCCGCAAAGGCCGGCAATTTGCGGCCCAGGCCTTCGGTCGAAGCGTGCGCGCGGTGCGCGGCGGAAAACGCGTCGTTGACGTAGATGTCGCCGAGCTTGGCGAGCCGGGCGACGAAGGCCGGATCGTTCTTTTCTTCTTCCTTGTGGAAGCGCGTGTTTTCGAGACAAAGAATGTCGCCATCCTTCATCGCGGCGACGGCGTTCTCCGCGGCTTCGCCGACGCAATCGTCGGCGAAAGCCACCGGACGCTTCAGGATATGTGCCAGCGCGTGCGCGACGGGCTTAAGCGAGTCTTTCGGATCGCGCCCCTTGGGTCGGCCGAAATGGGCGAGCAGGATCACCTTGCCGCCTTTGTCCGCGATCTCGGCGATCGTCGGGACGATGCGCTCAAGCCGCGTCGCGTCGGTGACCTTGCCGTTTTCCATAGGCACGTTGAGGTCGACGCGCACGAGGACGCGCTTTCCCTTCAGGTCGGCTTGTTCGAGAGTGCGGAAGGCGGTTTTCATTCTAGTTAAAGTCCGCTGCCGGGCGGATCTGAGCGTGGGTTGCGGTCAGGATCGGGTTTTATCTCCACGCCGTGACGGACGAACGCGAAGACCAGTCCCGCAATCACCAGCAGCAAAACCGCGAGCGCGATGATCTGCGGAGCCGCCACGTCCCGACCCTAGATCAGCTTGCCCATCGCGACCGCGGTATCCGACATGCGATTGGAGAAGCCCCATTCGTTGTCGTACCACGACATGACGCGAACGAGCGTGCCGTCCATCACCTTGGTCTGGTCCATGTGGAACACCGAGGAGTGCGAGTCGTGGTTGAAGTCGATCGACACGTTCGGATGATTGGTGAAGCCGAGAATGCCCTTGAGCTGCTGTTCGGCCGCGCGCTTGATCGCGCCGTTGATCTCGTCCTTGGTCGTCGCCTTTTTCGCAACGAACTTGAAATCGACGACCGAGACGTTCGGCGTCGGCACGCGGATCGACACGCCGTCGAGCTTGCCGTTCAGTTCCGGCAGCACGAGACCGACGGCCTTCGCCGCACCGGTCGAGGTCGGGATCATCGACAGGGCTGCGGCGCGGCCGCGATAGAGATCCTTGTGCATCGTGTCGAGGGTGGGCTGGTCGCCGGTATAGGCGTGGATCGTCGTCATGAAGCCCTTGTCGATGCCGATGGCATCGTTCAGCACTTTCGCGACCGGCGCGAGGCAATTCGTGGTGCAGGACGCGTTCGAGACGACCTTATGATCCTTGGTGAGCTTGTCGTGGTTCACCCCGTAAACGACCGTGAGGTCCGCGCCGTCGGCGGGCGCGGAGACGAGGACACGCTTGGCGCCCGCGGTCAGATGCATCGAGGCTTTGTCCTTCGCGGTGAAAATGCCGGTGCATTCCATCGCGATATCGATGCCAAGCTCCTTCCAGGGAAGCTTCGTCGGGTCCTTTTCGGCCGTCACTTTGATCGCGCCATTGCCGACGCTGATCGTGTCGCCCTTCACCGTGACCTCGCCGGGGAAGCGGCCATGCACGCTGTCGAAGCGCAGGAGGTGGGCGTTGGTTTCGACCGGGCCGAGATCGTTGATCGCGACGACTTCGATATCCTTGCGGCCCGCTTCCGCGATCGCGCGCAGGACGTTACGCCCGATGCGGCCGAAGCCGTTGATGCCAACCCGGATGGCCATTGGAAAGCTCCCTGGAAATCGCGCCGAAATCGTGCGCGTTTTGACGTAATTCAACTAGCCGCGCAATGCGGCAGATCAAAGGGCTGCGAAGCGGGTTAACGCCTGCCGAGACGCGTGAGCGCCGCCTCCGCAACCTTTTCGGCGGTGATGCCGAAATGCTTGTAGAGGTCCTTGTACGGCGCGCTGCCGCCGAAGCCGGTCATGCCGACAAAGAGGCCGTCCGAACCGACGATTGCGTCCCAGCCCTGGCGGATGCCGGCCTCGACCGCGACATTAACCCTGGCGCCGCCGATGACCGCGCGCCGGGCGCTGTCCGGCGCGGCGGCGAAGAGTTCAAAACACGGAACGGAGACGACCCGCGCGGCGACGCCTTTCGCTGCGATCAGCTTCGCGGCCTCGACCGCGATGGCGACCTCCGATCCGGAGGCGAACAGCGAGACCTCGGCCTTGCCGTCTCCGGCCGCCATGATCTCGTAGGCGCCGCCCGCACATTTGTTGTCTCCCGGCGCTTCCGTGCGAAGCTGCGGCAGGTTCTGACGCGTTAGCGCGAGCGCGCTCGGCCCCTCGGCATTGCGCAACGCAAGCTCCCAGCATTCCAGCGTCTCGACGGTGTCGCAGGGCCGGAACACGTTGAGATTCGGGATCGCGCGTAAGGCCGCGAGATGCTCGACCGGCTGGTGGGTCGGTCCGTCTTCGCCAAGCCCGATCGAGTCGTGCGTCAGGACGTGGATCACGCGCTCGCCCATCAGTGCGGCAAGCCGGATCGCGGGTCGCAAATAGTCCGAGAAGACGAGGAACGTGCCGGAATAGGGAATGACACCGCCGTGCAGCGCCATGCCGTTCATCGCGGCCGCCATGCCGTGTTCGCGGATGCCGTAATGAATGAACGTGCCGGCATAATCTGCCGCGCTCATCGACTTCATCGTCTTGGCGCGCGTGTTGTTCGAGCCGGTGAGGTCCGCCGAGCCGCCGACCATTTCCGGAACAGCAACGGTGAGAACTTCAAGCGCATTTTGCGAAGCGATGCGCGTGGCGATCTCCTTCGGCGCGGCCGCGAGCTCGTCCTTCGCCTTTCGAACCGCGGCCGAAAGCTTGCCGTCCGGCAATTCGCCTTTCATGCGGCGTTCGAATTCCGAACGCTGCTCGGCGGAAAGCGCAGCGAGCGTCTTGCCCCAGGCTGCCCGCTCGGACGCGCCGCGGCGTCCGGCGCTGCGCCAGAGTTCGAGGATGTCGGCGGGAACTTCGAACGGAGCGCTGGTCCAGCCGAGCGCCTTGCGCGTCGCTGCGATTTCATCCGCGCCGAGGGGGGAGCCGTGAGCCTTCTCGCTGTTCGCCTTGTTCGGCGCGCCGAAACCGATTTGCGTCTTGCACGCGATCAGCGTCGGCTTGTCCGCGCTCTGCGCGCGCGAGAGGGCGGCAGCGATCGCGTCGGCATCGTGACCGTCGATGCGCTCGGCGCGCCAGCCGGCCGATTCAAAACGTTTCACCTGATCAACGGAATCCGACAGCGCGAGCTTGCCGTCGATGGTGATGCCGTTGTCGTCGAACAGAACGGTCAGGCGATTGAGCTTGAGGTGTCCCGCAAGCGCGATCGCTTCCTGCGAGATGCCTTCCATCAGGTCGCCATCGGAGGCGAGCACGTAGGTCTTGTGATCGACCACATTTCCGAAGATCGCCGCGAGATGGCGTTCGGCGATCGCCATGCCGACCGCATTCGCAAGCCCTTGCCCGAGCGGGCCGGTGGTCGTTTCCACGCCCGGCGTGACGAAGTTTTCCGGGTGGCCCGGCGTCAGCGAGCCGAGCTGACGGAAGTGCTTCAACTGATCGACCGTCATCGCCTCGTAGCCGAGGAGATACAGCAGCGAGTAGATCAGCATCGAGCCGTGGCCGGCCGAGAGAACGAAGCGGTCGCGATCGGGCCATTTCGGATCGGCCGGATCGAATTTCAGGAATTGCGTGAACAGCACGGTCGCGACGTCGGCCGCGCCCATCGGCAGACCGGGATGGCCGGACTTCGCCTGCTCCACGCCATCCATTGCGAGGAAGCGAATGGCGTTCGCCATGCGTGAGAGGTCGGCGCGGGATAACGTCATTGCGTCAGGATCGCGTCGCTGCGCGACCGCTGCATGAGCCGAAGATGTTGCGATCATCAGGACCTTCGCCGGTCGATGGCGGCGGACATAACATGCGAGGCGCTTGAGTCCAATGCGACGCTCGCAGGCTGGTCCGCTCTATGCACAAGCCGCGCGCGAAGCTGGGGACGGGGCTGCGTTGCGGCGTTGACGAGGATCGAGCCGCAATTTAAGCTTTTTTCCTAAATAGTTGCTCGCGCACATGTTTTTGAGTTGAGAGGGCGATGTCCGATTCCATCGCAATCGAGGCGGCAGCGCGGCGGCTGACTTTGGCGCTGGATGCGCTGGAGGCCGCTGTGGAGCGGCGGCGCGAGGCCGACCTCGCCGAGCAATCGCTCGCCGTCCAGTTGCACCAATTGGGCACCGACCGCTCAAGGCTCGCCTCAGATCTCGATCGCGCCTTCGCACGGACCCGTTCGCTGGAGACCACCAACCGCGAGATCGCGCGCCGTCTCGATATCGCAATGGATACGATCCGTTCCGTGCTCGAAGCGCACGGGCAATAGCGGGAGGCGGCATGTCGCAGGTCAGCGTCACGATCAACGGCCGTCAGTTCCGGATGGCGTGCGACGATGGGCAGGAGAGCCATCTCACCCGTCTTGCGAAGGAACTCGACCAGCGGATCGACCAGTTGCGCGCCTCCGTCGGCGAGATAGGCGACACACGGCTGACTGTCATGGCTGCGCTTACGCTCGCGGACGAATTGTCGGAAATGGGCATCAAGATGCGGCGGCTCGAAGAGGAACTCACCGCGCTGCAGGATGCGCGCGTCGTGTCTTCCGACCGCCAGCAGGCGACGCAGGGCGCAATCGTTGCCGCGCTCAACGCGGCCGCAGAACGGATCGAGGGGCTGACCCACAGCCTGAACGAATCGGCGATCAACGGCGGCAACGGCGTGGCGATGGGATGAAGCCGCCTGTGGCGCGGGCGAGCCTTCCGCACTACATTGGCGAGGCGGGGCTGCGAGGTGCGACCGGAGTCACATTTCCGGGGCCTTACGATCCTGACGGGAGCTGTCCCTGACCTGGTCCGTGGACCGGGACATATGGCGCCCACCTACTTCTGTAGGTTCCCGGGATCGCAACTCCAACGGCCACTGTGGCCCCGCACTGTTTCCTGTTTCGGAGGTATCGGCCGCCGGATGACAGCCAGCCTCCGCATCGATCAGCGCAAGAAGGAAACCCGGGAGGCCGCGTTCGCGCGGCGCGACGCGTTGCCCGCCGCGGAGCGGCAGGCGGCGGCGGAAACCATCGCGGCGCGTCCGTTTCCGCTGCCGGTCGGTCCGGGTGTGATCGTGTCGGGATTTTCGCCGATCCGAACCGAGATCAATCCGCTGCCGCTCATGCGCAAGCTGGAGGCCGCCGGTGCCGGGCTTGCGTTGCCGGTGATTGCCGGCAAGGGCAAGCCGCTGATCATGCGCGAATACCGTTTTGGCGATCCGCTCGAAGCCCGCGTCTGGGGCATCCGCGAGCCGCGTGCCGCCGCACCGGAGGTCGAGCCGGACATCCTGATTGTGCCGCTGGCCGCTTTCGACCGTCACGGCAACCGGGTCGGCCACGGCGCGGGCTACTACGACATGACGATCGCACGGCTGCGCTCCATCAAGCCGGTCACTGCGGTGGGGATCGCCTACGCCGTGCAGGAGGTTGCCGAGGTGCCGGTCACGGACCGCGACGCCCGCCTCGATCTTGTGCTAACCGAGCGTGACGTGTTCGATTTCCGGTAAGGCAGATGCGCATACTTTTTGTCGGCGATATTGTCGGGCGAAGCGGCCGCACCGTTTTGCTCGAACGGATGCCGAAACTGATCGCCGACTGGAAGCTCGACCTTGTCGTGGTCAACGGCGAGAACGCGGCCGGCGGCTTCGGCATCACCGAAGCGATCTACAACGAGATGGTCGACGCCGGCGCCGATGCCATCACGCTCGGCAACCACGCCTGGGACCAGCGCGAGGCGCTCGTGTTTATCGAGCGCGCACCGCGCCTCATTCGCCCGATCAACTATCCGGCCGGCACGCCAGGCCGCGGCGCCGCCGTCATCGATGCGAAGAACGGCGCGCGGGCGCTTGTCATCAACGCCATGGGCCGCGTCTTCATGGACCCGCTCGACGACCCGTTCGCGGCGATCGACCGGGAACTCTCGACCTGTCCGCTGAAAGGCGCGGCCGATGCGATCGTGGTCGATATCCATTGCGAGGCGACCAGCGAAAAGCAGGCGATGGGTTTTTTCGCCGACGGCCGCGCCAGCCTGGTGATCGGCACGCACACCCACGTGCCGACGGCCGACCATCGCATCCTGCCGGGCGGCACGGCATTCATGTCTGACGTCGGCATGACCGGCGACTATCAGTCGGTGATCGGCATGGACAAGGACGAGCCGCTCAGCCGCTTCATGCGGCGCATCCCGTCGAGCAAGTTCGAAACGTCGAATGGTCCCGGCACGATCTCGGCACTGGCCCTGGAAACCGATGACGCCACTGGCCTGGCGCGGCGTGTCGGCCCGGTGCGGCTCGGGGGCATCCTGGAGGAAGCGAAGCCCGGCTTCTGGGGCTGAGGGGCTAGGCGGCGCGGCGGCGACGCGGGGGTTTCCGCGCAACCGATGCTCGCGAACCGGACGCCCGCCTGGCGCTGTGTCGCTCGGCGATCCGGCAGGCCGTTTCGAACGATCGCAGCGCACGCCGGAAATGGGGCTTCATGGCAAGGGCCAGCGCGGTCGGTTCAGATTCCGAGTTGCGGCTCCGTCGAAACAACGCGCCGCCGAGCTGCTTTTCGAGGCGCAGGATGAACACGGTCATTGACGACTGCGCGATGCCGCAACGTTCTGCTGCTCTGGTAAAATTCCGCTCGTCGCAGAGAGCGAGAAAGTAACGGATAGCCTCGATCTTCATTGCAGTGATTCACGCAAGAAGGTCGGACTTTGGAATTGCCCCCGACCAATTTCCCCAATGCAACATAGGAGAGGAGCGAACGCTTCACAGCCAATAAAGAGATTGCCGCGCGTATACTGAGGTATAGAAATCTGACATGAGATTTTGTTTGCGAGGTTTGTCCGTGCCGCGACGCTCGACCATCACGACTGTGAGAATCGTTGTCATTCTCATTGCGATGCAGCTCGGAGTTCCGCGCGTTGTGGCTGCGGCCGACGCCATCGAGCCCGGGCTTTGGCGGATCACCACTCGCACAGCGACCGGCCTCGCGCTGGGGCCGCCGCAGATTTCATCCAAGTGCTTGACGGCTGAGCAGGCGCGCGACGTCGTTGCCACGTTCTCGCCGGTGGTCGGCACCGTCAATTCCGAATGCGCGCCGATCGAGCGCAGCTTCGTCGACGGCAAACTGAAGTGGCACCTGGTGTGCAAGGGCCAGCTCGATATGGACATGAGCGGCGAATTCAACTTCGACAGCCAGCAGCACTACACCGCGACGCTCCACTCCAAGGCCGAGATGGCTGGCTCCACCGTGGTCAACTCGCAAAGCCTCATTGAGGCGCTGCGCGTGTCGGAATGCCAGCAGGGAACGCCCCCGGCGGGGCCGTAGCACTGTCGGTCGGCTACCAAGCCTAGTGACTTTTTCGCCGCCCGCGCCTTATAACGCCGTCAAAATCAGCGCATCGAAGAGCGGACCCATGGCCGGTCATTCCCAATTCAAGAACATCATGCACCGCAAGGGGCGCCAGGATAAGGCGCGCTCCAAGCTGTTCTCCAAGCTCGCCCGCGAAATCACCACCGCGGCCAAGCTTGGCCTGCCGGACCCGGCGATGA
>CAZPBF010000026.1:0-7256 GCA_964584855.1 uncultured Hyphomicrobiales bacterium | reverse complement strand
ATGAAGTGGACGAAGGTGATCCCGTTCTCGTTGTTCTCATCGATCGGCACGGCAGCGTCATCGACGCGCGTGCAACCCGCGTAGGAGAGCGCACATGACGCTTGAGCTCGACCGGCTCGACAATCTGGGCGCCAGCGCCTTCGAGGGATTCGTGGTGCGCAAGGACCTCGTCCGGCGTTACGCAAAAGCCTATCCGGTGCCGGCCTATGTCGTGGAGTTTCTGCTCGGCCGCTACTGTGCTTCGACCGACGATGCCGAGATCAAGGAAGGGCTGGAGATCGTCGAGAAGCAACTCAAGGACCGTTGCGTGCGCACGGGCCAGGAGGAGGTCTTCAAGAACGAAGCCTATCGCAAGGGTTCGGTCCGCATCATCGACACCGTCCGCGCGCGCCTCGATGCCAAGAATGCCTGTTATGTCGCCGAACTCCCGAGTCTCGCCCTGCGCGATGTGCGCATTCCCGACAGCATCGTTGAGGAAAACGATCGCATCCTGATTGACGGCTTCTACGCGGAGGTGACGCTCACTTATGACAGCGTCATCGCGCAGGAGAAGAGCGGCCGTCCTTTCGGCATCGAGGCGCTGCGCCCGATCCAGATGTCTCGCGCGGACGTTCTCGACACATTCTATGGCGGGCGGTCGAGATTCGAGACGACCAACGACTGGATCGACTTCCTGCTTCGCTCCGTCGGTTTCGAGCCTGCCGAATTCAACGAACGGGCAAAGCGCGTCGCGCTCCTTCGCATGGTCCCGTTCGTCGAGCGCAATTACAACATGGTCGAGCTCGGACCACGGGGAACCGGCAAGAGCCATCTCTTCCAACAGATATCGCCCTATGCGCACCTGATTTCAGGCGGCAAGGCGACGGTAGCCCGCATGTTCGTCAACATGGCCAGCGGGCAGCGGGGTCTCGTGTGCCAGTACGATGTGGTTTGCTTCGATGAGATCGCCGGCGTGTCCTTCGATTCCAAGGACGGTGTGAACATCATGAAAGGCTACATGGCCTCGGGCGAGTTCTCGCGGGGCAAGGATTCCATCCGGGCCGAAGGCGGCATCGTGCTGGTCGGCAATCTCGACATGGACCTCGATCAGGCGCAGCGCGTCGGCCATCTGCTCGCGCCGCTACCGCCTGACATGCGCGACGACACGGCATTCATGGATCGACTCCATGCCTATGCACCCGGCTGGGATTTCCCAAAACTCGATCCACGGCGCCACCTGACAGATCACTTCGGCTTGGTTTCCGACTTTTTGTCCGAGTGCTTCACGCGGCTCCGGACTACTTCGCGTGCCAGCGTGATGGATGGACGCATTCACTTCGGCGGCGCCCTGTCCGGCCGGGATATCGAAGCTGTTCGAAAGACGGTGAGCGGGCTGGTGAAGCTTCTCTACCCGAACCCATCGACGCCCGTTCCCGACGCCGACTTGGAATGGATTGTGCGCCTGGCGCTGGAGGCGCGCCGCCGCGTCAAGGAGCAGCAGCGGCGCGTGTTCAAGAGCGAATTCCGCAACACGCATTTCAGCTACACGCTCGGTCTTGATGGCGTCGAGACGTTCGTCGCAACGCCTGAGCTTCGGTCGGATCAGGCGATCGAAAGCGATCCGCTGCCGCCCGGGCAAGTTTGGGCGATTGCCACGGGCTCGGCCGATGGCGGAGCCGGGCTCTATCGCATCGAGGTCTCGCATCAGCCCGGCTCAGGAATTCGCATCCTCAACCAGCCGTCGCCGGCGCCATTTCGCGAGAGCGTCAAGGTCGGCGAGCAGATTCTGTTCTCGCACGGACGCAACGTTGTCGGCGACCGCGACCCGCGAGCGCAGGAATTCACCATCCAGCTTCGGGCAATCGACGCCGACAAATCCGGCGGCGGCCTTGGCGTAGCTGTCCTCGTTGCGCTCTGCGGATCGCTGCTTGGTCGAAACAGCCGGGGGGGAACGATTGTCGTTGGTTCGGCGAGCCTCGGCGGGTCAATCGAACTGGTGCCGAACGCGGTTCACATCGCTGAGCTCGCCATCGAGAAGCAAGCGCAGACGCTGTTGATGCCGGTGTCCGCGCGCCGGCAACTCAACGATCTGCCGGACGAGCTTTGGACGAAGATTAGCATCGAATTCTACAAAGACCCCGCGGACGCGGTGTTCAAGGCGCTGGTGGAGTAAGGCGACGAGTGCTTGACTGGGGAGGCTGATTGTATGGCTACAAATTACGACAAAAACATCGAGAGAATATCAAGCGAAGCACTCGGTGTTCTGGAAAGAATTGCAACTTCGGCCGAAACGCAGCTGCGTGAATCCAACACGATGGGGCCGACGGCCCTCGCGAGCGTCAACACGTTCACTTCTGGTGAGGCGATAAGGACACTTAGCGGCATAGATGGTGCGCGACGCCATTGCCTCGAATCCCAGGCCCAGGAACCGGCTATCGCGCGTGTCGTGGCCCGGACTGACGATCGAAACATCGTCATCTATTACATCACCCGAGATACGCCATACGCGTCACTCGATCGGGGTATGAAACTCGCGGGTCGGAACGCACCGGCCGGCCGAATCGCCGCGCTCTCGGTCGGCGACGATTTCGAAATCGGCAGCATATCCGGCGTCATCATCGAAAAGGCGTTACTTCGCCCACACCGTCGAGACAGCGCGTGGGATTCGCGCAACTCGATCCTTGAAGGCGAGATGTACGGACCAATAACCGTCATTTCGATGAGGGACGCGCTGGCGGTCATCCCGGCCGCCGACATCGGCGATGAGCTTCTCGCCAGTATTCTTGCGGCGGACGAGAAGGCGGCTAACGTCATCGAGGGCATCCGTCGCAGCGTCATCACAAAGATGGGCCTGCGCGACCAACCAATACTCGACCGCTATCAGGACGAGATATTCAGGCTTCCTCTGAACATCCAGCTTCTGATCGTTGGCCCACCCGGCACGGGGAAGACGACCACCCTGATCCGCCGCCTCGGGCAGAAGCTCGATCGCGAGTATCTGGACGATGACGAGCGCCGGCTTACCGATGCCGCCCGCTTTAGCGGTGCCCCGGCGCACGCCGACAGCTGGATGATGTTCACGCCCACCGATCTCCTCAAACTTTATCTGAAGGAAGCATTTGCGCGGGAGCACATCGCCGCACCGGACCAGAAAATCTCGACCTGGGCGCGCTTCCGCCTCGATCTTGCCCGCAACCGCTTCCGCATCCTGCGCACGCCAAACGGCGGCGGGCCTTTTGTTCTCAAGGAGAACGCCATCTTCACGCAGCCCGACGTGCTCGAACGGCAGACCACGTGGTACGAGGACTTCTCGAACTGGCAGGATGAGCATTTCCGGGACGATCTGAAAGCATCCGCCAAGATGCTGGCCGATGCTACGAACGAGGAAGCTCGGAGGCTGTCCAGGGAGCTGGCGGCGATCGTCGCCGACGCCGGCGCCGTTCCACTCGCGCGCACAATAACGGCCCTCGTCGATGCGGAAGGGCGCATCGGCGATCTATTGGAAAGGCTCAAGCAGGAAACCGACGGCGCTATTCGGAGAAAGCTGACCTTGCTCGTAAACAGCGATCGCCAGTTTCTGGATGAGTTAGCACAATTCTTGGATGGCTTAGCCGGTGTCGACGACGAGTCCGATGAGGAGGCGGAGGAAGAGGAGGACGGTCAGGCGCAGGCGCCGCGCACGAGGATGGCCCAAGCCATGGCGGCCTATATGCGCAACGTGCGCAGCCAAGCGCGCGCCCGTTTCAGTCGTCGCGGCCTCGGCAAGGCAACGCGGGCAGGGCGGATCGCGGACTGGATCGGCGAGCGAACCCTGCCGGAAGACGATTTGCAGGCGCTCGGGGAAAGCCTGCAACTGCAGGGAGCACTTCGCCGCTTCACCAATCCAGTCAGGCGGTACATCAACGGCATTGCCGGGCGCTATCGTCGCTTCCGCCGCGCCCGCCAAGCGGACAACGAGTGGTACATCGTGGACACGACTGTGGCGAACGATGTTGATCCGCTTGAAACGGACATCATGCTGCTATGCGCGATGCGTGCCGCCTCATCGCTGCTTCAGGACCGCGCGATTCAGCGCAATATCGACAACCCACCCTATGTCCTACTGAAGGACTACATGGGCATCGTCAGGAACCAAGTAATGGTGGACGAGGCCACCGACTTTTCGCCTGTTCAGCTCGCCTGCATGGGCGCACTCGCCAGTCCGGGGATTCGGTCCTTCTTCGCCTGCGGCGACTTTAACCAGCGCATCACCGCTTGGGGCAGTCGGTCAATCGACGAGATGCGCTGGGCCTTTCCGCAGGTCGAGATCCGCCCGATCCAGGTCACCTACCGGCACAGCCGGCAGCTGAATCATCTTGCGACCGAGATCGTCCGGCTCTGCTCCGGAGAACGAGTCGATGTAGTTTTGCCAAAGGATGTCGATAACGAGGGCGTGGCGCCGGTGCTCGGCACCTGTCTCATACAACACGAAGACATCGTAAGTTGGCTCGCCGAGCGAATTATCGAGATCGAGCGTTTCACCAAGCCGCTGCCCTCGGTTGCGGTCCTCGTAAATGACGAGGCGGAGGTCGGGCCCCTCGCAGACGGTTTGAAGACAGCACTCGCGGAAGAGAATCTCAATGTAGTCGCCTGCTACAAAGGGCAGTTTGCAGGACAGGAGAATGATATTCGCGTCTTCGACGTACAGCACATCAAGGGGCTGGAGTTCGAGGCCGTGTTCTTTGTGGGAGTGGACACGCTTGCGGCGATGAAGCCGGATTTGTTCGACAAGTACCTGTACGTCGGCACAACGCGCGCGGCGACGTATCTCGGTCTCACCTGCACCGGCTCCGCGCTACCTGAGAAAATTGAGCCGCTACGCGGCAGCTTCATCACCGACTGGAAATCGTGATTGGCGGAGGTGCTCCGCCAGTTTCGGCACAGGATCAGCGGCCGCATCGCGTAGTTCGGTATTTCTTGGGTGAGGATCTCCGGTAATCATGACGCTGACGCCCCTCCAGAGGGCGCCAGCAGCGGCCCTGAATAGAGAGCGTCGTCGAAAGCCCGACCGAAGCCGCCGAGGGACGTCCACGCCATCCAAGCCGCGATGACAAATCGCCGTTCTGCCTGCATGGAAAACGCTACAAAGATGCTTTCCGCAGGCCGTCGTTGGAAACAGTTGCTCTCTCTTTCGATACGAGCCTGAGTGCTCGCGTCAAACGGAGGGCAATTCAATGCCGAAAGTTCATCCGCCAAGTGAGCGCGATGCCGCGATCATCGCCAACGCGATCCGATACGACATCGCGCTCTTCATTGGCCGGGGCAAATACGCCCACGCTTCGGCGCGAACCTTGAGCGAAGCGCGGAACGATGCCGCGCCGAGCCTTGAAGCCGAACACCCCTACGGCCGCCGCGCGCTGATCTACGCGCTCGATGCCAACGGCCGATCAGCACTCGTTACCGACGACATTCCAACCGAAAGCAAGGAGAGTCCGATGAAGACCTATGCCAAGAAATTCAATGCCCAGCGCGCGGCCAAGACCGCCGGTCACGATCTTGACGAGATCGAAATCGTGAAGACGAAGGACGGCTTTACGTGGCGCGTGAAGCGGCAACGAAAGTCCGCGGCCGATGACCGCGATGCAAAGCTCGCCGCCGATCCCTCGCGAGAGCCGCCGACAGATGGTGCGAAACACTCCGCCACACCGAAGCGGCCCATCGGAAGGCGCGCGGCAATCGAAGCAGCGGCCCGAGAGGGCAAGCTGCCCGAGCCGCCCGACTTCAGCGCGCCGACCCATACGCGGTTTCGCAACAAGCTCGCCAGCGTCGTTGAGCTTGCCAAGGCCGGCGATCTGAAAGGGCTGCAAGCCTTTCAGATCAATCCCGTCAGCTCGAGCCCGAAGGCAATCGCCCGCTACCGCGATCTCTGCATCGTCGCGCTTGGGGCGGGCACGGGCCAACGCTGATCAATTAGAAGACCCCGCCAACAGCACTTCCGATCAATATGCGGCCCGGGCTCTCCCGGGCCGCATATGCTTTTCGACCTTGCGAAACCATCTAAGCTCGCCATCCTTCGGAAGATCAACGTCGTAGGCCTCAACGCCGCCCGCTTACCCTGCGCACCAGCGCACCCGCAAAGGTGCGCACTCACGGGCGAGGTGCGCACCCCGAATTCTGGTCTGCCACTAGAATTCGATCGCGCCTTTGCCGCCCGCATACGCCATTGGCGAGGAAGAACCTATAGCCGGCGGGGGAGGCGGAACGCGAGGCTCAGCCGCGTCGGACTGGTGGTAGCGCTCGTAGCCAACTCCGCCGTCCCCTCGCCTAGTGACCCACACCAAGGACCCCGGAAAGTCGTCAACGCAAAGATCGTCTCCGCACGCGGAGCAGAGCTGATCGAACTCCGCGCTCGGACTAACCAGACGCACAATAAATCGGTCGACGATATGGCGGCCTTTGAGCGCGGCAAAGTCAAACTCAAATACCGTCCTCTCTTTGCCTGATTCGATCTCCATCCAATCGATAAAGCGCGCAAGTACGCGTTCTCCGGGACGTAGGCGGTCTTGAAGCCACATTCGATAATCCTCATCGATCTCCCGGTGGCGTCGCTTGGTGGTGTTGGTCATTTTCGGATTCTCGTAGGCCTCGGGCAGGTCTTCGAGCCAGCACTCGCCGGCAAGCCATGTGTGCAGACACTTCCAATATTTCTTTGGCCGCTCTTGCGCCTCGTATGCAGCCCTCCACTCCGCAGCTGCTTGAACGATCTTCGCGTGGAGCGTCGCATCGGGATCGAGCTTCTGATACTCCGCTTTGGCTTTGTTGCGTTCGTGCTTGCGCCCGTAAACGTTCCAGAGTTCGTCGAACGGGTCCCGCGCCGGCGCCGCGGGCGGCTCGTCAGGGCCGCCCAGCGGCGGCGGAGGCGCGGGTCCTTGCTTACGTAGGCCGGCCTGTAAGCCGGCTACGTAAGCAGGTTTGGGTGAAGTCGCGTTCACCGCTGGCGCTACTTGAGGTGAAGCCGAGGCCGCCTCTGAGGTGATTTGCGCTTCACCTCTAATAGGGGTGAAATCCGGGTGCATCTGCCAATTCGGCACGTATTCGGTTGGCCGCGTTCCGCTGCCGATGCGGGCCACTTCAAGGTAGCCGAGCGCACGTAGTCGTTTGGTCGAAGAGATGACGGCGCGCCTGGAAAGACCGGTTCCGGCGGCGAGATACGAGTGCGCCGCGCGCGAGTTACCGTAGAGCTGGTAAAAGCTGTCGACCACGCGAAAAAGCACGGCGATGTCGCCGCGGCTGAGGCG
>CAZPBF010000025.1:0-111553 GCA_964584855.1 uncultured Hyphomicrobiales bacterium | reverse complement strand
GACATGACCAATGTTGTTGCGAAAATCACCGGCGCCGGAAATCCAAATGTGCTCGTGACGGAACGCGGCGTGTCGTTCGGCTACAATACCCTTGTCTCGGACATGCGCGCGCTGCCGATCATGGCGTGCGAAACCGGCGCGCCGGTGATTTTCGACGCGACCCATTCGGTGCAGCAACCTGGCGGGCAGGGCGCATCGTCGGGCGGTGAGCGCGAGTTCGTGCCAGTTCTTGCGCGCGCGGCAGTCGCGGTGGGAGTGGCCGGGGTCTTTATCGAAACGCATCAGGACCCGGACAAAGCACCATCCGACGGTCCGAACATGATCCCCTTGAAGTCTCTCGAACCCCTCCTGAAAACACTGATCGAGTTCGACCGCGTCGCCAAGCGCTGACGCTCTCTCCATGAATCGTATTCTTATCGTGGTCGGCTTCGTTGGCTTTGCGACGTCGCTGTCGTTTCGCGCGATCGATCCCGCGATCGCCCTGATTGCCTTCGACTTCGGGATGATACCCGAACGCGCGGCACTCCTGTCGACGGCGTTCGCACTTCCCTTCGCCCTGGGGCAGCCCGTTCTCGGCCCGATCGCGGACGCCGTCGGCAAGACCCGCGTCATCACCGCCTGCGTGGTCGTGCTGCTTTTCGCATCGCTCGCCGGCGCCGCCGCGCCGGATTTCTGGACGCTTCTCATCACGCGCATGTTCGCCGGCATCGCGGCGGGCGGGATTTTCCCGAGTGCGCTTGCCATGACCGGCGACCTCGTTCCGGTGGAGCGGCGGCAGATTGCGCTTGGCCGGGTGGTCGCCTGCGCGCTGTCGGGTGCGGTTCTTGGGGCAACGGTCGGAGGTGTGGTCGGCGATCTTTTCGGCTGGCGGGGCGTGCTGATCGTTCTGGCCGCATGCAGTGCGCTTGCGCTCGCAGGCGCCATCTTCGGTTTTCCGAAAGGCCAGCCTGGAACGCGGCTTGAATTTTCGTCCGCGATCGACGGTTACAGGAAAATCTTCGCCAACCGGCTTGCTCGGTTCTGCTACGGCGGCGTCTTCGTCGAAGGGGCGTGCGTATTCGGATTGCTGCCGTTCGTCGCGATCATTCTCCACGATGCGGGAGAGGAGCGCGCGACCATTGCGGGCTTCGTGGTGGCCGGCTTTCCGATCGGCGGAGTGATCCTGTCATTGACCATGCCGTTTCTTCTGGCGGTCTTCGGGCAGCGCGGGCTGATGCGGCTCGGTGGATTGCTGGTCGCGGTCGCGATGGTCGTATTCGTCTCCGTCGGTTTCTGGCCCCTCGATTTTGTCGCGTTCGTGATTCTCGGTCTCGGATTCTACATGATCCACACCGGCATCCAGTTTTTCGCGACCGAGCTCGCGCCGGCCGCCCGCGCATCGGCGGTGGCGCTGCATGCGATGTTCTTTTTCCTCGGACAGGGCAGCGGACCGATCTTTTACGGACTTGCCATCGGGCGGTTCGGGGCGACTGTTGCGACGGTCATCGCCGCAAGCATCATGATTGTGCTCGGGCTATACCTTGCCCAGAAGCTGCGCCGCCCGCAGGCGTCCTAACCGCGGCCCCGATAAGGCGTGACGCCCTGATCGGGAATCCACAGGCCCGCGGGCGCCTTGCCAGATTGCCAGAATACGTCGATCGGCATGCCCCCGCGCGGATACCAGTATCCGCCGATACGCAGCCAGCGCGGCTTTAGCAACGCGACCAGCGCCTTGCCGATGCCGACCGTGCAATCCTCGTGGAACGTCCCGTGATTGCGGAAGCTGTTGAGATAGAGCTTCAGCGATTTCGATTCCACGAGATAGCGGTCCGGTACGTAGTCGATGACGAGATGGGCAAAATCGGGCTGGCCGGTGATGGGGCAAAGCGTGGTAAATTCCGGCATCGTGAAGCGCGCGAGGTAGTTGGTCCCGCGATGGGGATTTGCGACGCGGTCGAGCACCGCCCGGTCGGGCGAGGCAGGCACCGGCGTCGGCCGGCCAAGCTGGAGTTTTCGTCGTGCCATCGGCCATCCATGCCCCGGCGCGACAGGGCATGACAAGGGTGTTGTTCATCCTGTAGAAGCGGCCCGAATCCACTCAGAAAGTGCCCATGACCGCCATAGTCGACATCGTCGGCCGCGAAATCCTCGACAGCCGCGGCAATCCAACGGTCGAGGTTGAAGTCACATTGGAGAACGGCGCGCGCGGACGCGCGGGCGTCCCCTCAGGCGCCTCGACCGGGGCCCATGAAGCCGTCGAATTGCGCGACGGCGACAAGGCTCGCTATCTCGGCAAGGGCGTGCGCAAGGCGGTGGATGCCGTCGATGGCGAGATATTCGATGCGATCGGGGGCATGGACGCCGAAGCCCAGACGAAGATCGACGAAACCATGATCGCGCTCGATGGCACGCCGAATAAAAGCCGGCTCGGCGCAAATGCCATTCTCGGCGTGTCACTCGCGGTCGCCAAGGCCGCAGCCCAGGCGAGCAACCTGCCGCTCTATCGCTATGTTGGCGGCACTGCCGCGCGGCTCCTTCCCGTCCCGATGATGAACATCGTCAACGGCGGCGCGCACGCGGACAATCCGATCGACTTTCAGGAATTCATGATCATGCCGGTGGGAGCGCCGACTTTTGCGGAAGCGCTGCGTATGGGCTCGGAGATTTTTCATACGCTTCGCGCGGCCTTGAAAGCGGCGGGGCACAACACGAATGTCGGCGACGAAGGCGGCTTTGCGCCCAATCTTCCCTCGGCGGAGGCCGCGCTCGATTTCGTCATGCAGGCGATCGGCAAGGCTGGCTACAAGGCCGGCGATAACGTCCTGCTGGCCCTCGATTGCGCATCCACGGAATTCTTCAAGGGCGGTGTGTACGACTACGAAGGCGAGGGCAAGAAGCGCTCGGTCCCCGAGCAGGCCGACTACCTTGCAAAACTCGTCGGCAGCTATCCGATTGCGTCCATTGAAGATGGGATGTCGGAGGACGATATCGAAGGTTGGACGCTGCTGACGAAAAAGATCGGGCACAAATGCCAGTTGGTCGGCGACGATCTCTTCGTCACCAATGTGCAGCGTCTCAAGGATGGAATCGACAAAGGCTATGCCAACTCGATTCTGGTGAAGGTCAATCAGATCGGCACTTTGACGGAAACGCTCGCCGCGGTGGAGATGGCGCACAAGGCAGGCTACAGCGCCGTCATGTCGCACCGATCCGGCGAGACCGAGGATGCGACGATTGCGGATCTCGCCGTTGCGACCAATTGCGGACAGATCAAGACCGGTTCGCTCGCGCGCTCCGACCGGACCGCGAAATACAATCAATTGCTCAGGATCGAGCAGGAGCTTGGCCCGCAGGCCCGCTATGCCGGGCGCGAGGCCTTGCCTCGGGCGAAGTAGCTGTATCGGAAAAGGCCCGGCGCGCTTGCGGTCGCGGCCATTTGGTAAGAAATTACGCGAAACGAACGGACAGGTGCATCATGGACCAGCAAGCCGGGTGGACGGCGCGAGAGCGCCGCGACGCGACCGAGCGCCTCACGAATTTCATCGTGTCGTCGGTCGAGAATGCACGCGAAAGCAACACGCCGTTCTTTCACCTGGAATTCGATCGGGTGTTCCCCGACGACATCTATTCCAAGATGTTGGCGTTGATGCCAAACTCGTCGGACTACCGTCCGATGCACGGCCGAAGCAAAGGTCACGATCTCGCCGACGGCACGCACACCCGCGTCAAGATCGACCTGTTCCCCGAGTACATCCGCCATCTGCCCGCCGAGAAGCGCGCGCTGTGGGATGTGGTCGGTCGCGCTCTGACGTCCACGCCGGTCAAGAAGGCCTTCATGCGCCGGCTGGCGCCGGGTCTGAAAAAGCGCTTCGGAGACAAGCACGCGAATGTCGGGATGTTTCCGATTCCCGTCCTGACCCGCGACGTGCCGGGATACCTGATCACGCCGCACACCGACACGCACTGGAAGGGCATGACGATCCAGCTCTACCTGCCGCGCGACGAAGCCAACACCAATATCGGCACGATCTTTCACGAGAAGAAGCCTGACGGCTCCATGCCGAAGGTGACCCAGATGCGGTTTGCGCCGAATACCGGCTACGCTTTCGCAGTAGGTAGCGACACCTGGCACTCCGCCGATCCGGTCGGGCCTGAGGTCAAGACGCGCGATTCGATTCTGTTGACGTATTTCGTCGATCAGGGCGTTCTCCGCATTCTTCGAAATCGGGGCAAGCGGCTCGGAAACTTCGTCCTGAACGAGTTTCGAAATCGCGTTCCCTGAGCACGGTGTTAGCGCAGTCTTAAGGGACGAGGCCGCATCGTCACCGGATGGTTTCGCGCAAACGTCTGAAATCGGCCGCCGCGGCGCTGGTGCTGTATGTGCTCGCAGCCCTCATGATCGGCTATTTCGGGGTGAATGCCTTCACGGGCGACCGAGGTCTGAAGGCAAGGCACGCGCTGGACGTTCAGACCGAAGAGCTCACCGCGGAGATCGGTCGTCTCAAAGCAGAGCGCGCGCAATGGCAGCGGCGGGTTGCGCTCTTGCGCTCCGAGAGCCTCGACCCCGACATGCTCGATGAGCGGGCCCGCGCGTTGCTCGACTACGCCGATCCTCGCGACGTGGTCCTGCTCAATGGACCGCGCTGAAAACCCGCGCCTTGCCGGAAAATTCCTTCGATTTTTCACGGACTTTCGGGCGGGCCTGAAACCGGGACCGTTGCCGCGGCGAGCTTTCGCCCCACATTAAATTCGGCTATGGGATAGGCCAAAGGCCCACCCACGAAAGCCCGAGGAAACGCATGGCCGTGGCCAAGAAGGCGCAGCCCAATCCCACCGTGCCGCGCTCCGCGCCGGAGAAAACTGCTGTGACGGAATTCTCCAAGGAGCAGGAGTTAACGGCGTATCGCGACATGCTGCATATCCGCCGCTTCGAAGAGAAGGCGGGGCAGATGTACGGCATGGGTCTGATCGGCGGGTTCTGCCATCTCTATATCGGTCAGGAAGCCGTCGTCGTCGGAATGCAGATGGCGCTCAAGCAGGGCGATCAGGTCATCACCGGCTATCGCGACCACGGACACATGCTCGCCTGCGGCATGGATCCGAAGGGCGTGATGGCCGAGCTCACAGGACGCCGCGGCGGTTATTCCAAGGGCAAGGGCGGCTCGATGCACATGTTCTCTGTCGAGAAGCATTTCTATGGCGGCCACGGCATCGTGGGTGCTCAGGTCTCGCTCGGAACGGGCCTCGCCTTCACCAACAAGTATCGCGGCAACGACAATGTGGCGCTGACGTATTTCGGCGACGGCGCGGCGAACCAGGGACAGGTCTACGAGAGCTTCAATATGGCGGAGCTGTGGAAACTCCCGGTCGTCTACGTGATCGAAAATAATCGCTATGCGATGGGCACCTCGGTGACGCGTTCATCCGCGCAGACCGATTTCTCAAAGCGCGGCGTATCGTTCAACATCCCCGGCGAGCAGGTCGACGGAATGGATGTGCGCGCGGTTCACGCAGCCGGCAAGAAGGCCGTCGCGTGGTGTCGCGAGGGAAACGGACCCTTCATCCTGGAAATGATGACCTACCGCTATCGCGGCCATTCGATGTCGGATCCGGCGAAATACCGCACGCGCGAGGAAGTCGAAAAGGTGCGCAACGAACACGACCCCATCGAGCAAGTGCGCAATCGCCTGCTGCAGAAGAAATGGGCGACCGAGGACGATCTGAAGAAGATCGACGCCGCGGCGCGCATCATCGTCAACGAAGCGGCCGAATTCGCGACCCAAGACCCCGAACCAGATCCGGCCGAACTCTACACCGACATCCTTCAGTAACTGCGGCACAGCCGCGAACCTATTCTGTCTGAAAAAGCCCTTCCATGCCGACACCCGTATTGATGCCAGCGCTCTCGCCCACGATGGAAAAGGGAAACCTTGCCAAGTGGCTCAAGAAAGAGGGTGACACGGTCAAATCCGGCGATGTGATCGCCGAGATCGAAACCGACAAGGCTACGATGGAAGTCGAAGCGATTGACGAGGGGACGCTCGGCAAGATCCTTGTGCCTGAGGGCACGGCGGACGTCGCCGTAAACACGCCGATCGCGATGATCCTGGCGTCGGGCGAAGATGCGTCCTCGATCAAGGATAACGGCAACGGGCGGGGCTCCCCGGCGCAGCAAGCCAAAGCGGCTGAATCCGCACCGCCCGCAGCACCTGCGCAACAGCTGAAGGCTCCCGCCGAACCGGCATCCGCCGCGGCGCAGGCCCCAAAGCCGGAGATTCAGCCGGAGCTCGACGTGCCCGAAGGCACCGAGATGGTCACGATGACGGTGCGCGAGGCGTTGCGCGATGCGATGGCCGAGGAGATGCGGCGCGATCCGAATGTCTTCGTGATGGGCGAAGAGGTCGCCGAGTATCAGGGCGCCTACAAAGTGACCCAGGGGCTGCTGCAGGAATTCGGCGCGCGCCGCGTGGTCGATACACCGATCACCGAACACGGGTTCACCGGCCTCGGCGTCGGTGCTGCACTCGGTGGGCTGCGACCGATCGTCGAATTCATGACCTTCAATTTCGCGATGCAGGCGATCGATCAGATCATCAATTCCGCAGCCAAGACACGCTACATGTCCGGCGGACAGATCGGCTCCCCGATCGTCTTCCGCGGACCGAACGGCGCCGCCGCTCGCGTCGCCGCCCAGCATAGCCAGGATTACTCTTCCTGGTATTCGCACGTTCCGGGCCTGACCGTCGTTTCGCCTTACACGGCAGCGGATGCCAAGGGTCTGCTGAAATCCGCGATCCGCAATCCAAATCCGGTGATCTTCCTCGAAAACGAAATTCTTTACGGGCACTCGTTCCCGGTGCCGAAGCTCGACGATTACCTCGTGCCGATCGGCAAGGCCAAGATCGTCCGCCCCGGAAACAACGTCACGATCGTATCGTGGTCGATCGGGATGACATACGCGCTCAAAGGCGCGGAGGAACTGGCCAAGAAGCACATCATGGCAGAGGTTATCGACCTTCGCACGATCAGGCCGATGGACATCGAGACGATCGTGGAGTCCGTCAAGAAGACGGGACGCCTTGTTACGGTCGAGGAAGGCTGGCCGCAATCCGGTGTGGGCGCCGAGATCGCCGCGCGCGTGATGGCCGAAGCCTTCGACTATCTCGACGCTCCCGTAACCCGTGTCACCGGCAAGGATGTACCGATGCCGTATGCCGCAAATCTCGAAAAACTCGCATTGCCGTCCGTCGCCGACGTTGTCGAAGCGGCGAAATCGGTCTGTTACCGCTAGGAGTCTTTCCACATGAGTTACAATGCGCTGCAAATTCCACCGGGTGCGCAGGGCAAGGACGGCATCGAAGTCCTGCGCGCGGCGGTGATCGAGGGCGGGCTCCATGTCACCCTGCGCCGTGCCTTCGAGGACCCCCGCGCGTGGGGCGTCCTCCTGGCCGATGTCGCGCATCAGGTTGCGCGCGTCTACGGACAGGAAGGTGGCGTCGAAGCCGATGTGCTCAATCATATCCGCGAGTCATTCTCGACCGAGATCGAGGCTCCTTCGAACGAAAGCTCGGTCGGGCCGGTCGGACAAAACGGCTAACGACGCCTCATGCCGATCAACATCCTCATGCCCGCCTTGTCGCCCACGATGGAAAAGGGAAACCTTGCCAAGTGGCTGAAAAAGGAAGGCGATAAGATCAAATCCGGGGATGTGATCGCGGAGATCGAAACCGACAAGGCGACGATGGAGGTTGAGGCGACTGATGAAGGCACGCTTGCCAAGATCGTCGTTCCTGAAGGCTCCGCCGACGTCCCGGTCAACAAGGTGATTGCGGTCCTCGCAGGCGAAGGCGAGGATGTGAAATCCGCCGTTGCGGCAGCAGGCAACGCGCCAACGCCGGCGCCAAAGGCCCAGCCTCAACCCGCATCGGCGAAACCCGAGGCCCAAAAGCAGATGACGCCTCCGTCAGCACCTCAAGCGCAACCGGTCGCAGTCCTTCCGAAACCGCAGCCGGCGCCGGCCAGCGGGGGCGCGCGCACTTTCTCGTCGCCGCTTGCGCGACGGCTGGCGAAGGATGCCGGGATCGACGTTTCCAGGATCCAGGGGTCGGGGCCGCATGGCCGTGTGGTCGCCCGCGACGTGGAAGCGGCGCGCTCCGGAACCGGACTGAAGGCTCCCTCTGGTGCGCCCGCCGCGGCCCCAATTCAGGCGCCATCGGACCAGCAGATCCGCGCGCTGTTCGAAGAGGGCTCGTACGACGTCGTGCCTCACGACAACGTGCGCAAGATCATCGCGCGCCGGCTGGTCGAGGCGAAGCAGACCATTCCGCATTTCTATCTCACGGTCGATTGCAATATCGGCCGGTTGCTGAGCGCTCGCGAAGACATCAACGCGGCCGCGCCCAAGAACAAGGACGGTAAACCCGAATACAAGCTCTCGGTGAACGATTTTGTCATCAAGGCGCTGGCGCTCGCGCTCCAACACGTGCCCGACGCCAATGTCACCTGGACCGAAGGCGGGATGCTCAAACACAAGCATTCGGATGTCGGCGTCGCGGTTTCGATTCCCGGCGGCCTGATCACCCCCGTCGTGCGCAAAGCCGAGCAGAAATCGATCCGCGCGATCTCCGATGAAATGAAGGACTATGCGGCGCGCGCGCGCGCGCGCAAGCTCAAGCCTGAGGAATATCAGGGCGGCACCAGCGCCGTCTCCAATCTCGGGATGTATGGGATCAAGGATTTCGCTGCCGTGATCAATCCGCCGCACGCAACCATTCTCGCGGTCGGCGCCGGCGAGGAACGCGCCATCGTCAAGGACGGCAAGATCGAGGCGGGATGGATCATGTCGTGCACTCTGTCGACCGATCATCGTGCGGTCGACGGTGCGCTCGGGGCACAATTGATCGGGGCGTTCAAGGCGCTGATCGAAAACCCCGTCATGATGGTGGTGTAAGGCCGGGAGCGGGGAATGCTCCGGCTATTGGCAATCCTCGCAGGCTGCGCGCTCGGTGTGGGAGCGGCCTTCTTGTCCGGCTTCATCGCCTCGCTCGCGGTGCCCTGTGGCGGCGAACAATTGGCCTGCAGCATGAACAGGGTCGTCGGCTTTGTCGGCATTTGTGCCTATGGCGGAGCGGCGCTCGTCGTGTTCACGGCCGCCTTGTTCTGGAAGGGCACGATACGCGCGGTGACGATCGGCATGCTGATTGTGCTTGTGCCGAGCCTGCTCGCTTTCGCCTTCGAGAAACTGTCGATGATCTCGATCCGCGAATTCCACGAAATCCGCAGCAATGACATTCAGGAAGTGCTCCAGATCGTCATTCCGGCTGCGCTGACGGTGCTTGTCCCGTGGCTGTTCCTGTGCGTTGTCCTGCGATGGCAAGCCGCAAGGGTGCTTCCATGAGCGGACCGGAACCGGTCGACAATATCGAGGATGATAAGGCGGCCGTTGCTGCGCCGCCGCTGGCCGTGTCGTTTCGCTGCCCGCCGGAGCTCGAACCGGTTTTGCCGCGTCCGATACCCGCGCTGCTCGGGCTGCCGCAATGGTTCAAGGATCTGCCCCAGAAGGCGTTCAGCCAGTTGACGCAGACCGAAAGCCTGACGCTGAAAAAATGTCCTCCCTTCATCGACGCGATGACGTCCGGGTTCCTGATCCCGCTGGTGAGCGACCTGAAAGTGGAAAACGGCACGTTCAGCTGGGATCGCGACGTTCCCGGCGGCGCGCTCTCGGACTATTCGCGCTCGCCGATCGATTTTCACGATGGCAGTCAGATCAAGGGCTCGCCCTTTTTCGAGGACGACCGCTTCCTCATCAAGTTCAACAATTACTGGACCATCGAATTGCCCGAAGGCTATTCGATGCTGATCACGCATCCGCTGAATCGCGCCGAGCTTCCATTCGAGACCTTGACGGGGCTCGTCGACGCCGACCGCTACCGCGACAATTTCATAAATTTCCCGGCGCGATGGCGCGATCCGAATTTCAGTGGCGTGCTGGAAAAGGGAACGCCGGTCGCGCAATGCCTCCCTGTGAAGCGGGAGAACTGGGTCGCCCAATTCGGGACGATCGGCGACGACGATGCGATAGCAAGGTTTCGCAAGACCGCGGCGGACGTCGCCTATGTACCCGGCACATACCGGCACAGCTTCCGTGTTCCCAAGCGCTAGCTGCGCCGGGGCCGCAAAAATTCCACCGCCGCGCTGGGCTTGAGCCAAAATCGCCCGCGGCCCGAGGTTACCAGCATCTTGAGAGCTTTGCTGTGCGACGCAGGATCGGCCGCCACGATCGAGCGCAGCGTCGCGACGGCATCGTCCCATCGATTGAGTTCGAGCAGGCAGAAGGCAAAGTTCAGCCCGGACTGGACGCTCGCTTGGCCCGACGCCACGAGACGCTGAAAGCACTGCGCGGCCTGCGCAAAGTCGCCGCCATCGAGCAGGGTCGTTCCAAGCCCGTGCAGAGCCGCCGCATGTTGGGGCGCAAGGGCAAGAGCGCGCTGGTAGGCTGCGAGCGCTCTGGTTCTGTCTCCCCGGGCAAGAAAACAGTCGCCCAACAGCACATGCAGGTCTGGCGCATTCGGCGCAGCCGCAATGCCGCGTTGCAGGACGCTCTCAGCTTCGGAAAACCGGCGCATTGATAGGAAAAGTTTTGCGTGTTCGGCAAACGCCGGCACCAGAACCGGTTGCGCAGCCGTCGCACGCTCGAACCACATCTGCGCGTCCTCGTTGCGGCCGATGGCGCGCAAGGCTAGCGCGAGGTTCACCGCGGTCCCAGCATCCGGCCGAAGTCGGGCCGCGGCCTCAAGCGGTTCGACCGCATCTTTCGGGCGATCTTGCCGCAGCAGCGAGATGCCGAGGATCAGGAAAGCTTCCGGATCGCCGCCAGAATTTGCAAGGATCGCACGCGCGGCTCTCTCGGCTTCCGGCGCGCGACCGGCCCTGAGCGCGGCCATGGCCTGACGAATGTCATCTGCGGCCGCTCCCGGCCGGGGGCTCGTGGCGTTGCTGAAAGTCCCTGTCATCGCGGGCCAATTTGACTTCCATCATACGGGTGCGCAAGCGTAGTTCGTCGGGCAGGCGGCATCTCCGCGATGCGAGGAATGCGCGGCTTGATTGACCCTCGGGCCTTATGGGAAACGGGGGCCCAAAGCGTTCATGCAGGCGGAGAGCCCCGTGGCAGAGACTTCGTTCGATATCGTGATTATCGGTTCCGGGCCGGGAGGATACGTCACCGCGATCCGCGCGGCGCAACTCGGCTTCAAGACCGCGATCGTGGAACGCTCGTTCCTGGGTGGCATCTGCTCCAACTGGGGCTGCATTCCGACCAAGGCGCTCCTTCGTTCGGCCGAGATTTTTCATTACATGCAGCACGCGAAGGATTACGGGCTGTCAGCCGACAATGTGAAATTCGATCCCGCCGCCGTGGTGAAGCGCTCGCGCGGTGTCGCTGGCCGGATGAATACCGGCGTCGGCTTCCTGATGAAGAAAAACAAGGTCGCGGTGATCTGGGGCGAGGCGACCATCGATGCGCCCGGAAAGATCACGGTGAAGGCCTCGCAAGTCGAAGCGCCGAAAGGGTCGCTCGGGCCGGGCAGCTATCAGGCCAAGCACATCATCGTCGCGACCGGCGCCAGGCCGCGCGCCCTTCCAGGACTTGAGCCGGACAAGAAACTGGTCTGGACCTATTTCGAAGCGATGAACCCGGACAAGATGCCGAAGTCGCTTCTGGTGGTCGGCTCGGGCGCCATCGGAATCGAATTTGCAAGCTTCTATCGCACCATGGGCGCCGAGGTGACCGTGGTCGAAGTGCTGCCGCAGATTCTTCCGGTCGAAGACGCTGAGGTCGCCGCCTTTGCGCGCAAGGCGTTCGAAAAGCAGGGCATGAAGATCCTCACCGGCGCGAAAGTCACAAAGCTCGACAAGAAAACGGACAGCGTCACCGCGACCATCGACGACGGCAAGGGAAAGACCGAGCAGATCACGGTTGACCGGGTGATCTCAGCTGTCGGCGTGGTTAGCAACATCGAAGGCTTCGGGCTCGAGAAACTCGGCGTGAAGACCGATCGCGGCACCATCATCATCGACCCCATGGGCAAGACCAACGTGCCCGGCATCTATGCGATCGGTGACGTTGCCGGGCCGCCGATGCTCGCGCACAAGGCCGAGCACGAAGGTATCATCTGCGTCGAGGCGATCAAGGGGCTGCATCCGCATCCGATGGACAAGCTGATGATCCCCGGCTGCACCTATTGCCACCCGCAGGTCGCTTCGGTCGGACTGACCGAAGCGAGGGCGAAAGAGGCTGGAAAGGACATCCGGGTCGGCCGGTTTCCGTTCATCGGAAACGGCAAGGCGGTCGCCCTCGGCGAGGATCAGGGCCTCGTCAAGGTAATCTTCGACAAGAAAACCGGGCAGCTCATCGGCGCGCATCTCGTCGGACCTGAGGTTACCGAACTGATCCAAGGTTTCGTAGTCGCGATGAACCTCGAAACGACCGAAGAGGAGCTGATGCACACGATCTTCCCGCATCCGACCCTTTCCGAGACGATGAAGGAAGCCGTTCTCGACGCGTATGGCCGCGTCCTGAATATGTGAGGACAAGCGGAATCCGGCGAGGAAGACACCTTTTGTCGTCGGACCCCGCCAGCTTGCGGCCGGCCCCATCGCTTCGTAAGTAATGAGTCGAAACGAAGGGCAGGGCCTTGGTCGTTCTTCTCGATACCCTCAATCGGCCGCGCCATCCGGAAAAGGCGCATCGCGCCGACACTCCGCTTCAGCGCAAGCCGGATTGGATCCGCGTGAAGGCTCCGGTGTCGCCGGGCTATGCAAATACCAACCGGATTGTGCGCGAACACGGATTGCACACCGTCTGCGAGGAGGCCGGCTGTCCGAATATCGGGGAGTGCTGGGAGAAGAAGCACGCAACCTTCATGATCATGGGGGATACCTGTACCCGCGCCTGCGCCTTCTGCAACGTCAGGACCGGATTGCCGGGTGCACTCGACCCGATGGAGCCCGCGCACGTCGCGGATGCGACCGCAAAGCTCGGTCTCAAGCACGTGGTCGTCACGTCGGTCGACCGCGATGATCTCGATGACGGCGGCGCGGAGCATTTCGCGCAGACCATTCGTGCGATCCGTGCTCGCTGCCCGGATACCACGATCGAGGTCCTGACGCCCGATTTCCTGCGGAAGGAGGGCGCCATCGACGTCGTCGCCCGGGCGAAGCCCGATGTGTTCAACCACAATCTCGAAACCGTGCCATCGAAATATCTCACGGTGCGGCCCGGCGCGCGCTATTTCAATTCCCTCCGCTTGCTGCAGCAGGTCAAGGAAATCGATCCCTCGCTGTTCACCAAGTCGGGGATCATGGTCGGTCTCGGCGAGGAGCGTAACGAGGTGCTGCAACTGATGGACGACCTTCGCGCCGCGAACGTGGACTTCCTCACCATCGGGCAATACCTGCAGCCGACCCGCAAGCATCACCCGGTCGTGCGCTACGTGCCGCCGGACGAATTCAAGGCTTACGAATCCGTCGCCTATGCCAAGGGATTCCTGATGGTGTCGTCCTCGCCGCTGACGCGCTCGTCGCACCATGCCGGCGAGGATTTCGAAAAGCTGCGCAACGCGCGGGTTGCAGCCTCGCGCTGACGGCATGCCGGAATTTTCCACGACACGGCGCGTGCGGCATTCGGCTGCCGACATGTTCGATCTTGTCGCCGATGTCGAACATTATCCGGAATTCGTTCCGCTCTGCCGCGCGCTCGCGGTCCGCAAGCGGGAGACTACCCCGAACGGCACCGAAGTGGTCGTCGCCGACATGACGGTTGCCTACAAGCTCCTGCGCGAGACGTTCCGGAGTCGCGTGACACTCGACCGCCCGCGTCTTCGCATCCTGGTCGAATATCTCGAAGGTCCGTTCAGCAGGATGGAAAACCGCTGGGAATTTCATCCGGCCAGCGATGGCGCGTGCGAGGTCAAATTCTTCATCGCCTACGAATTCAGGAGCCGTGCGCTCGCGATGCTGATGGGGGCGATGTTCGAGACGGCGTTCCGGCGCTTTGCCACGGCCTTCGAGCAGCGCGCGGACGTGGTCTACGGCAAGAAGGCCTAACCTGGCAGGTTTTCGCGTGGAGGACGCGGCTCCTGCCGTTCGGCTGCGTTGTGCAGCATTCGGAACGCCTGCAAAACCGACCGTTTGCGAATTTCCGATCGTCCGACATCGCCGAAACGCTTTTCTGCGTGGACCAGTTCGCCGCTTCGTGTGGCCAAGGCGAAATGCACGAGGCCGACGGGTTTTTCCGCGCTCCCGCCGTCCGGACCAGCAATGCCGGTGACCGATACGGCCAGATCGACCGTCGTACGCCCGAGCACGCCGCTCGCCATCGCTTCTGCGGTTTCGCGGCTGACCGCGCCATGCTGTTTCAGCGTATCGCGCGAAACCCCGAGCATTTCGTGCTTGGCGTTGTTCGAATAGGTGACAAAGCCGCGGTCGAGGATGCTCGATGTGCCGGGCACTTCGGTCAGCGTGCCGGCAACGAGGCCGGCGGTGCAGGATTCGGCCGTCGCGATCAGGAGATTCTTTCGCCTGCAGATGTCGAGAAGCCGCCGCGCAGCCTCGACGATGTCGTCATCCAGCATCGATGTCAGTCCGCGGCAGCCCTATCGTCGCATTGGCGTAGGCGACCATTCCCTCGCCGTGACCGATAAAGCCGAGCTTTTCGTTGGTCGTGGCCTTCACGCCGACGCGGTCGATCGAGATGCCGGCAATCTCCGCGATCCGCGCACGCATCGCATCGCGGTGCGGCCCGATCTTGGGTGCCTCGCAAACGAAGGTAAGGTCGAGATGCACGATGCGTCCCTGGCGTTTTGCGACCTTGTCCACTGCAAAACGCAAGAAGCGGTCGGAGGTTGCACCGCGCCATTGCGGGTCGGACGGGGGGAAATGCGACCCGATGTCACCGTCGGACAACGCACCAAGGATTGCATCGACCAGCGCGTGGATGCCGACATCGGCATCCGAATGTCCGGAGAGGCCATGGGTATGCGGAATGCGCACCCCGCCCAGCGTCACGTGGTCGCCGTCGCCGAAAGCGTGAACGTCGAACCCAAAGCCGGTCCGGCTCTCGAGCAGCGCTCCGCCACGAAGAGCCTCTGCACGCACGAAATCGTCTGCGGTCGTCAATTTCACGTTTCCCGTTTCGCCTTGAAATGTCGTCACTGTAACCCCGGCCCATTCCATGAGCGATGCATCGTCGGTGAAATCATCGCGGCCCGCTTCCGCGGCGCGCCGGTGCGCATCCATCAGCGTGGAGAAGCGGAAGGCCTGCGGCGTTTGGACGGTGCGAAGGAGGCCGCGATCGACCGTTTCCTGGACGGCGCCCGCCGGGTCCACGCGCTTCACGGTATCGGTCACCGGCAGAGCAGGGATCGCCGCGCCGGACGCATCGGCCGCATCGATCGCTCGGGTCACCAGGGCGGCGGAAAGAAACGGCCGTGCGGCGTCATGAACGAGCACGAGGTCGGGCTTGTGGGGGTTCAGAGCGGTGAGGCCGGCGAGCACTGAAAGCTGACGCGTCGCGCCTCCAGAGACGGGTTCCGCGAGGTCGAGATCACGGATTGCATGTTCGTACAGGGCGCGATCGTCCGGATGGATCACGACCTGCACGCGCGACACTTGGGGATGCCTCAAAAAATGGCCGGTGCTCAACCGAACTACAGGCTCATCCCAGACAGTCCTGTATTGCTTGGGAACACCACCCCCGCTGCGGACGCCGCGGCCCGCAGCAACGATCAGGGCAGCAACCGAAACCCCCATGAAATCGATCCTCAATGCACGTGGGCACCGCTTTAGCGTCTGTGGCGGACGCCGGAAACCAAATTCACAGCTCGACGATTTTTTTGCACTGCAGCACTTGTCTGCCTGCCGAATTTGGCTAAACTCTAAGCATATGGCAATTCTGCCTAAATAGTGTGCAGGTGTGAGCCACCAATCTATACGACAGGCGGCCCCATCGATCGGCAGCATCCGTCTCCCGAACAGGGTCGTGCTGGCTCCGATGTCGGGCGTGACCGACGCGCCGTTTCGTCGGCTCGTTTCGCGGCTCGGCGCAGGTCTCGTTGTTTCCGAGATGACGGCAAGCGAGAAGCTCGTTGAGGGCCGGCGCGACGCGCGCCTGAGAAGCGAAAGCGCCGGTGTCGGGATTCATGTCGTGCAGCTCGCGGGATGCGAAGCGCGCTGGATGGGCGAGGGTGCGCGCATCGCGGAACAGGGCGGCGCGCACGTCATCGATATCAACATGGGCTGCCCGGCGAAACACGTCATCAACGGCCAATCGGGATCGGCGCTGATGCGCGATCTCGATCACGCGTTGACGCTGATCGAGGCGACCATTGCGGCCGTGTCGATCCCCGTCACTCTGAAGATGCGTCTCGGCTGGGACGATCGCATGAAGAATGCGCCCGAGCTCGCACGTCGCGCACAAGACGCAGGCATCCGGCTCGTGACTGTGCACGGCCGCACCCGATGTCAGTTTTACAAGGGACAGGCCGACTGGAAGGCGATCCGCGCGGTCAAGGATTGCGTGAGTATTCCGGTCATCGCCAACGGCGATATCTGCACGATCGACGATGCGGAGAGGGCGCTTTCCCAATCTGGCGCGGACATGGTGATGGTCGGTCGCGCGGCCCAGGGACGCCCCTGGTTTGCCGGCCAGCTCGCCCGGTACCTCGAAACTGGCGAACGTGAATCTGACCCCGGACTATCGGTCCAGCTGTCCTACATCGCCGCGCTCTACGATGAGATGCTTTTGCATCACGGCCGGGACATCGGACGCAAACATGCGCGAAAGCATGTCGCCTCGGCGCTCGACGTGGCGGCAGAGACCGCGCAGGTCGCCCCGCACGACCTCAAAGCCTGGCGCAATCGTGTCCTGACGGCCGACGAACCGCACCAGATGCAGGCGCTTCTGGCAGATGCGTTTGCCGCCTTCGCCGATATCGGCGGTCCCGGACACTCTCGAAACGCCCGCAATGACAAGCATTTAAGGGCTGCGGCATGACGATGGAAACGGTACTCGCCGAGCACCATGGCGTTGCGGACGCGGTCGTCAACGCGTTGCCGTTGCCGGTGCTTGTGGTCAGCGCGGACGGTCACATCGCAGACGCAAACGTGGCGGCCGAGGCGTTCTTCGAAATTTCCGTGCCGCTTCTTCAGCGGAACCGGCTGCGCGATCTTGTGCCGTTCGGATCGCCCTTGCTTGCGCTGGTGGAGCAGGTTCGTACGCGCGGCGCTCCGGTCAACGAATATCGCGTCGACCTCGGCACGCCGCGCAATCCCGGCGAGCACGTTGTCGACCTGCATGTGGCCCCGCTGCCGGAGCGTCCAGGCGACGTGATTGTCATGCTTCAGGAACGCACGATCGCCGACAAGATGGATCGTCAGCTCACGCATCGGGGCGCTGCGCGTTCGGTCATCGCGCTTGCCGCGATGCTTGCGCACGAAATCAAGAACCCGCTCTCCGGCATTCGTGGCGCCGCGCAGCTTCTCGAACAGTCAGCCGATGACAGCGACCGAACACTCACTCGTCTGATCTGCGACGAGGCGGACCGTATCGTCAAACTCGTCGATCGGATGGAAGTGTTCGCCGACGAACGGCCGGTCGAACGTGAACCGGTTAACATCCATGTGGTGCTCGACCATGTGAAGCGGCTCGCCCAATCCGGTTTCGCACGCCACATCAAGTTCGTGGAGGAATACGATCCGTCGCTTCCGCCGATCCTCGCAAACCGCGATCAACTGGTGCAGGTCTTCCTCAACCTCGTGAAGAACGCCGCCGAAGCCATCGGCGAGGATGCGATCGACGGCGAGATCCACCTGACGACCGCGTTCCGGCCCGGGGTACGGCTGACATTGCCTGGCACGAAGACGCGGGTGTCGCTGCCTCTGGAATTCTGCATCAAGGACAACGGCCCCGGTGTTCCCGAGGACCTGACGCCGCATCTATTTGACCCGTTCGTCACCACGAAACCCAGCGGTTCTGGTCTAGGACTTGCATTGGTTGCCAAGATCATCGGCGACCACGGCGGTATTATCGAATGCGAATCTCAACCTCGGCACACCACCTTCCGGGTTCTGATGCCGATGTATGCGGAACAGGAACTCGAAGCGCCGGTCGTCCCCAAGGTCGCAAACCGGGCGAGGTCACGATGACCGCAGTGAAGCGAGGCTAGCGGACGATGCCTTCGGCAAGCATCCTGGTCGCCGACGACGACGCCGCGATCAGGACGGTTCTCAATCAGGCGCTTTCGCGAGCGGGTTACGAGGTCCGCTCGACCGGCAACGCCGCGACGCTCTGGCGCTGGGTCAGTCAGGGCGAGGGGGATCTCGTCATCACCGACGTCGTCATGCCGGATGAGAATGCGTTCGAGCTCATTCCGCGGATCAAGAAATTGCGCCCCGAGCTGCCGGTCATCGTGATGAGTGCGCAGAATACTTTCATGACCGCGATCCGCGCGTCGGAACGCGGCGCCTACGAATATCTGCCCAAACCTTTCGATCTTAAGGAACTGACCGCGATCGTAGGCCGCGCGCTGTCCGAACCGAAGGACAGGCCCCGCTCGGCAGCAAAGAACGACGACTTCGATTCGATTCCGCTGGTCGGCCGCTCCGCCGCCATGCAGGAGATCTATCGTCTGCTCGCACGCTTGATGCAGACCGACCTCACGGTCATGATTTCCGGCGAATCCGGCACAGGCAAAGAACTGGTCGCACGCGCGCTGCACGACTACGGCAAGCGCCGCACCGGGCCTTTCGTTGCGATCAACATGGCTGCGATTCCGCGCGACCTGATCGAGTCCGAACTGTTCGGCCACGAGAAGGGGGCGTTTACCGGCGCCAACACCCGTTCGACCGGCCGCTTCGAGCAGGCCGAGGGGGGCACGCTCTTCCTCGACGAAATCGGCGACATGCCGATGGAAGCGCAGACGCGACTGCTGCGCGTTCTGCAGCAGGGCGAATACACCACGGTCGGCGGCCGCACTCCGATCAAGACCGACGTTCGCATCATCGCGGCCACGAACAAGGATCTGCGAATCCTCATTCAGCAGGGCCTTTTCCGCGAGGATCTGTTCTTCCGGCTGAATGTCGTGCCCCTGCGCCTGCCGCCGCTGCGCGAGCGCGCCGAGGACATTCCCGATCTCATCCGGCACTTCTTCACACAAGTCGAACGCGAAGGGCTGCCAGCCAAACAGATCGACCAGTCTGCGATCGATCGCCTCAAACGCTATTCGTGGCCGGGCAACGTGCGAGAGCTTGAGAATCTTGCGCGGCGATTGGCGGCGCTCTATCCGCAGGAAGTCATCTCCGCCGCCGTGATCGACGCTGAACTCGTTCAGCCTGCCGTCACGCTCGAACACGAGCCCCCCGCGACCGACAACCTTTCCGCCGCCGTCGAGCGCAACCTTGCGCGCTATTTCGCAACTTTCGGCGACGGGCTGCCGCCGCCCGGCCTCTATCACCGAATCTTGCGTGAAATCGAATACCCGTTGCTCTCCGCAGCGCTCGCCGCGACGCGGGGCAATCAGATCCGCGCGGCTGACCTGCTTGGGGTCAACCGGAACACGCTCCGTAAGAAGATCCGCGACCTCGACATCCAGGTCATACGCACCAGCAATTGAGCTGGCGTCGGCGGCGTTTACCTCGCCGCGGATTTGTCTCAATTCCGCAACATTGTTGTAGAAATACATCATCAGGCGTCCTATCAAAGGCGCCTCAGTACCTCGCGTTTTCAACCAGGTAGTCGATGACGAGCGCCGAGCCGACCGCGACGCTGGATCATGTCAGCGGCTACCAAAGCCGTGCTGCGCTTCGCATCCTCGGACCCGGGGCGGTCGCGGTAGCGCTTCTGTCGGCTCTGGTGACGTTTCTCGTCCTGGCCGGGCTGACGCCCATCGCGCCCTCGCACGACGTTGTGGTCAGCCTTCTGATGGTCAACGCCACGACCGTCTTCGTGCTGATCGGCGTGATCGGACGGGAGGTCTGGATGATGATCCAGGCTCGCCGGCGGGGTCGCGCAGGCGCCCAGCTCCACGTGCGCGTGGTGGCACTGTTTTCAATCGTCGCCGCTGCGCCAGCGATCCTCGTTGCCATTGTCGCGAGTGTCACGCTCGACCGCGGGCTCGACCGTCTGTTCTCGACCCGCACGCGCGCTGTGATCGAGAATTCGCTCGGCGTCGCCGAAGCCTACGTACGGGAGCACGTGCAGACGATTCGGGGGGACATTCTCGCCATGTCGTTCGATGTCACGCGCGCGAAACAGCTTTTCGATCAGGACCGCACGCGCTTCCGCCAATTCCTCACGGCTCAGGCCTCCATTCGCGGGATTCCCGCGGCTGTCATGCTCGACAAGAATCTGGAGGTCGTGGAACGCAGCGATTTGCGCGTGACGACGGAATTTCTTGCGCCTTCGAAGGCTGCGCTCGCGATGGTCGGGGAGGACGAGCCGGAGATCGCGTTGATTCCGGAATCGAACTATGTCGCAGCGATCGTGAAGCTTAGAAACTACGACGACACGTATCTCTACGTAACGCGTTCGCTCGACCCGAAGGTGATCGGGCAACTCGCACAGACGCGCGCGAGCGTTTCGGAATACGCCGCGCTCGAGGCGAGGCGCCTCGGCGTGCAGGTCGCCTTCGCGCTTATGTACACCGTGATCGCGCTGATCGTGCTCCTGTCGGCGGTGTGGATCGGACTGAATTTCGCAAACCAGCTCGTCGCGCCGATCCGCCGGCTGATCGGAGCCGCAAACATCGTCGCTACCGGAAATCTGCACGTTCAGGTCCCGATCCGGAAATCCGAGGGCGATCTTGCAGCGCTGGGCGAGACCTTCAACAAGATGACGCAGGAATTGCGCAGCCAGCGCGACGACATCATGGGCGCGCGCGACCTGATCGACAGCCGGCGCCGATTCACCGAGGCTGTGCTTGCGGGCGCGAGCGCGGGCGTCATCGGCGTCGACCACGAAGACCGCATCAGCATCCTGAACAGGTCCGCCGAAAAGCTGATCGGCCACACCGAAACCGAGGTCCTCGGGAAGCCGCTGAACGAGATCGTTCCGGAACTTGCGCCGATCATCGCGGAGGCGCGTGAAGGCAATCAGCGCCTCGCCCAGGGCCAGATGACGATCAATCGCAATGGCCGGGAGCGGAACGTGTCCGTACGCGTGGCGACGGAACAGTCGGCTTCCGAGCACGGATATGTCGTGACCCTCGATGACATCACCGATCTCGTGTCGGCCCAGCGGACATCGGCATGGGCCGACGTCGCACGCCGCATTGCGCACGAGATCAAAAATCCGCTTACCCCGATCCAGCTGTCGGCCGAGCGGCTGCGGCGCAAATACGGCAAGACGATCACCACGGATCCCGCCGTCTTCGAGCAATGCACCGAAACCATCATCCGGCAGGTCGATGATATCCGGCGAATGGTCGACGAATTCTCGCGCTTCGCGCGCATGCCGAAGCCCGTGATGTCGCCGGAGGATGTTGCCGACACCGTCAGGCAGGCCGTGTTCCTGATGCGCGTCGCTCATCCAGATATCGATATCGATGTGACGGTCACTGAAGAGCCGCTCGCCGCGCAATTCGACCGGCGGCTGATCTCGCAGGGTCTGACCAACATCATTAAGAACGCGACCGAAGCGATCGCCGCTTTGCCGGAAGGATCAGACAAGGGCCGCATCGAGATCATCGCGGGCCGGGAAGGTCCGATGATCGTGATCGACGTGATCGACAACGGAATAGGCTTGCCGCAGGAAAATCGCAGCCGACTGCTCGAACCTTACGTGACTACCCGCGACAAGGGGACCGGCCTCGGTTTGGCCATCGTCGGGAAGATTCTGGAAGATCATGGCGGGGGGATCGAACTGCGCGATGCCTCCGAGAAGCATCAAGGTCAGCGCGGAGCCTGGATGCGGATGCGGTTTGCCGCCGAGCCAATCGTTGCCACTGACCGAAACGACGCTGCGTAACCGATGAGTGCGGAAGAATAGCAATGGCCGCTGACATTCTGATCGTCGACGATGAAAACGACATCTGCGAGCTCGTCTCGGGGATTTTGCAGGACGAGGGCTATTCGACTCGTGTCGCGCGCGACAGCGACACGGCGCTCGCGTCAATCAAGGCACGGCGGCCAAATCTGCTGTTCCTCGACATCTGGCTGCAGGGAAGCAGGCTCGACGGCCTGCAACTGCTCGATACCGCGAAGGGCGAGCATCCGGACCTTCCGGTCGTGATGATCTCGGGGCACGGAAACGTCGAGACCGCAGTCGCCGCGATCAAGCGCGGCGCCTACGATTTTATCGAAAAGCCGTTCAAGGCGGATCGCCTTCTGCTGGTCGCGGATCGCGCACTCGAAGCATCGCGTCTGAGGCGCGAGGTGAAGGAACTGAAGCAGCACGGATCGCTTGCAAACGACCTCATAGGCAAATCCGCGGCGATCAACCAGCTGCGCCAGACCATCGAGAAGGTCGCCCCGACCAACAGCCGCATCCTGATCATTGGGCCGTCGGGCGGCGGCAAGGAACTCTGCGCGCGCACGCTTCACGCTCTGTCGGGCCGCGCCAGCGGCCCCTTCGTCGTCATCAATGCCGCGGCCATGACGCCGGAGCGCATGGAAATCGAGCTGTTCGGGATCGAGCAGACCAATGGCGCGCAGTCGCGCAAGGTCGGCGCATTGGAAGAGGCGCACGGCGGAACGCTGTTCATCGACGAAATCGCCGACATGCCGCGCGAAACGCAAAGCAAGATCCTGCGCGTCCTGACCGAGCAGACCTTCGAGCGTGTCGGTGGAAATGCCAAAGTGTCGGTCGATGTGCGTATCGTCTCATCGACCGCACGCAATCTCGAGGCCGACATCGCCGCCGGCAAATTCCGCGAGGATCTCTATCACCGGCTGTCGGTCGTGCCGATCCGGGTGCCGCCGCTGGCGGAGCGGCGCGAGGATATCCCGCTGCTGATCGACTACTTCATGGACCAGATCTCGCAGGCGACCGGGCTTGCCAAACGCAGCATCGGGGACGATGCGCTCGCGGTTCTGCAATCGCACGATTGGCCGGGCAACGTCCGCCAGCTTCGCAACAACGTGGAACGCCTGATGATCCTCGCGGGCGGCGACCCTTCGGCGGTGATCAGCGCCAGCATGCTGCCGCAGGACGTCGGTTCGATGGTGCCGAGCATGCCGAACGGCAACGGCGGCGAGCAGCTCATGGGCCTGCCGTTACGCGAGGCGCGCGAGATGTTCGAGCGCGAATACCTGCAGGCGCAGATCAGCCGGTTCGGCGGCAACATTTCGCGCACGGCCGAGTTCGTCGGGATGGAGCGTTCGGCGCTGCATCGGAAGCTCAAGGCGCTTGGGATCGGGTGACGTGTCGCGTATCGCGTATGTCAACGGGCGCTATCTCCTGCGCCGCGAGGCGGCGGTCAATATCGAGGACCGCGGCTATCAGTTTTCCGATGGCGTCTACGAAGTCTGCGAGGTAAGGGGCGGACGGCTGGTCGATGAACGCCGGCACATGGATCGCCTGCTGCGCTCGCTCGGCGAATTGCGGATCCGGATGCCGATGACGCGTGAGGCGCTCGGCGTCGTCCTGCGCGAGACCATTCGTCTTAATCGCGTCAACAACGGGATCGTCTACCTGCAGATCACGCGCGGTGTCGCAAAGCGCGATCACGCTTTTCCCTCGCCGCAGACGGCGCCCAGCGTCGTCGTGACAGCGAGCCGGCTCGACTTCGAGAAGGCCGAGGCCATGGCTTCGGACGGCGTTTCGGTCGTCACCGTGCCGGATAATCGCTGGGAGCGGGTCGACATCAAGTCCGTCTCCCTTCTGCCGAATGTCCTCGCCAAGCAGGCGGCCCGGGAGAAGGGCGCGCGCGAGGCCTGGTTCGTCGATCGCGCCGGTTTCGTCACTGAAGGATCTTCCTCCAACGCCTGGATCGTCACGCGCGAAGGCAAGGTCGTGACCCGGCCTGCGGACCATTCCATCCTGAAGGGGATCACCCGCACGGTCGTGATTGAGGCGATCCGGGCGCAGGGACTGCAACTGGAGGAGCGTCCTTTCACGGTGGAGGAGGCCTACGAGGCCCGGGAGGCCTTCCTGACCTCCGCGAGCCAGATCGTGATGCCGGTCGTCCGGATCGACGGCCGCCCGGTCGGAAACGGCGCCCCGGGCCTTCTGGCGGGCGCCCTGCGGCACGATTTCCACCGGTTTGCCGAACTGACCTGATCGGCCGCCTCGCCCTGCGACGCCTGGGCGGCCGCGGCCCCTTGCGCGCCTGCCTTGGGTGCCATCTAATGACAATGCCCCAAGTCCTCGTAGGCAACAAAAACGAGGGACGATGCGACTTGGCAAAAACAACCCGCGGAATCAGGGGACCGCGGGGCAAAAAATGGAAGCACGGCCATGGCAGCCGAACGCGCTCAAAATCTGCAGGACACCTTTCTCAATCATGTTCGTAAAGCGAAGATTCCGCTCACTATTTTTCTGGTGAACGGAGTCAAGCTCCAGGGCGTTGTGACCTGGTTCGATAATTTCTGCGTGCTGCTGCGACGGGACGGGCATTCGCAGCTCGTCTACAAGCACGCGATCTCGACGATCATGCCGGGCCACCCCATTCAGCTGTTCGAGGGGGCCGAAGAGGGTGCATCGGCAGGGGAAAAGGTCTGATTGGAGCTACGGCAGCGTGATCCACGGTCCGACGGTCTGAGCGCGAAGCGCTCGGACACGGGCCGCGCGATCGTTATCGGCCCGTACCTTCGCCGCGCCGTGAAACCGGCCGTGGCGTCTTCGCGACAGGCCGCCGAGCGCGCGCCTCAGGCACGGCTTGAGGAGGCGATCGGGCTTGCGCTCGCGATCGATCTCACCGTCGTCTATGCGGGCATCGTCGCGCTAAACGATATCCGTCCCGCAACCTTCATCGGCAAAGGAAAGGTCGACGAGATCGCCGGCCTTGTTCAGAGCGAGGAGGCGGGGCTCGTCGTTGTGGACGGCGCGCTGTCACCGGTGCAGCAGCGGAACCTGGAAAAGGCATGGAATGCGAAGGTGCTCGATCGCACCGGCCTCATCCTCGAAATCTTCGGACGTCGCGCGCACACCCGCGAGGGCGTGCTGCAGGTGGAACACGCGCATCTGACCTATCAAAAAAGCCGGCTCGTCCGATCGTGGACGCATCTGGAGCGTCAGCGTGGCGGCTTCGGATTTCTCGGCGGGCCGGGCGAAACGCAGATCGAGGCTGACCGGCGCGTGATCGAAGATCGGATCGCGCGGATCGAGGCGGAACTCGACAAGGTCAAGAGCCGCCGCAAGCTGCATCGCGAGAGCAGGCGGCGCGTGCCGTACCCGATCGTCGCGCTGGTCGGTTACACCAATGCCGGCAAGTCGACGCTGTTCAATCGTATGACCCGCGCCACGGTCCTCGAAGCGGACATGCTGTTCGCAACGCTCGATCCGACGCTGCGCGCGATCAAGCTTGCGCACGGCACCAAGGTGATCCTGTCCGACACGGTGGGTTTCATATCCGAGCTGCCGACGATGCTGGTCGCTGCATTCCGTGCAACACTGGAAGAAGTGATCGAGGCCGACGCCATTCTGCACGTGCGCGACATTTCCCACGGCGATGCCGATGCACAGCTTCACGATGTCGAGAATGTCTTGCATTCGCTCGGCATCGAGCCGAATGACGAGCGGCTGATCGAGGTGTGGAACAAGATCGACGGGCTGCCCGCGCACGAGCGTGCGCGCCTCGTCAATCTCGCCGAACGCCGGGAGGAAAGCCATCGGCCGGCGCTAGTTTCGGCGTTGACCGGCGAGGGGGTCGATACTCTGTTGACTGCCATCGAGAACCGGCTCGGCGCGCGTCGTGTCGAGATTGACCTCGTGCTTGATCCGGCGGACGGCGCAGGCGCGAGCTGGCTCTATCGCAACACTGAAGTGCTGGAAAAATCGCTGCAGCCCGATGGCGGCATGGCTATGAAGGTGCGCGCCGATCCTGCGAAACTGGCGCAGGTCAGGGCCAAATTTCCTGCGCCCGCCGAATAGGGCATACGCAGGCGTATTGAGCGGGTCAGGACCGCTCGGCCGCCTTCGCCGCATTCCATAGCGCGTCCATTTCCGACAGGCTCGCATCCTGCGGCCGCTTGCCATCGGCCGCGAGCGAAGCCTCGACGGACGCAAAGCGTCTCTCGAACTTCGCGTTCGTCCCGCGCAAAACGCTTTCCGGATCGGCGTCGAGGTGCCGCGCGAGATTGACGACGGCGAACAGAAGATCGCCGATCTCTTCGGCGACGGCCTTCTTGTCGTTCGCCTGCAGCGCTTCGGAAATCTCTCCAGTTTCTTCGCGGATCTTGGCCAATACCGCGAGCGGATCGTTCCAGTCGAACCCGACGGCGCCCGCTTTCTGTTGCAGCTTGAGCGCGCGCGTGAGCGCGGGCAGGCCGACCGGAACGCCGGCGAGAGCGCCGGTCGCGCGGTCCGGCCGCGCAGCCTTTTCTTCGGCCTTGATCCTATGCCAGAGCGTCTTCACATCGTCGGGAGACAGGCCCTGACGATCGCCGAAGACATGAGGGTGCCGCCGAATGAGCTTGGTCGTGATGGCCTCGACTACGCTGCCGAAATCGAAAGTGCCTTGCTCTTCGGCCATCCGGGCGTGAAACACGACCTGAAGCAGGAGATCGCCCAACTCGTCCTTCAACTCGTAATGATCGGATCGCGCGATGGCGTCCGCCACCTCGTAGGCTTCTTCGATGGTATAAGGCGCGATGGTCTCGAAGGTCTGCTGCAGATCCCATGGACAGCCGCTTCCCGGCGTGCGCAGCGCCGCCATAATCTCGATCAGCCGGAAAATGTCGCGCGACGGTTTCATCGTGCGACGCTATCAAAGCGGATTGCGAACGGCGATCCTGTCACGCGCCGTCCACAGAAAAGCAAAACCCCGGCCGACAGGGCCGGGGTTGCGAGCAATGATGAATCGAGACCGTTAATGGCCGGAGCGGTCGGCCGCGCGGCTGGTTTCGAATAGGAACCAGGTGCGGCGCTCGGTCTGGTCGATCCAGACTTCGAGCAGGCTTGCTGTCGCCGCATCCTCGTGCTTGTCGCACAGGTCGTGTGCCTCGCGCATCGCCTTGGCGACGTGCTTGTTGTCGGCCATCAGCTCACGGATCATGTCGAGGGGAGCGACGAAGCTCTGATCGTTGTCCTTGATCGTCTGATGCTTGGCGATATCGCCGATCGAGCGGAGCGTGAGTCCGCCGATCTTGCGGACGCGCTCGGCGAGTTCGTCGGTCGTCCCGAAAATCTGCTCCGCCTGTTCGTCAAGCAGGAGATGATAATCGCGGAAATTCGGTCCGCTGACGTGCCAGTGGAAATTCTTGGTCTTGAGGTAGAGCGCAAACGCATCGGCCAGGATCGCATTCAACGCCTTCGAAATGTCTCTTACGGCATCGGGGGAAAGATCGGTCGGCGTATCGAGCCTGGAATTCGGCCGGTCGCGGTGTTCAAGCGTACGAACCTTGGTCACGGTAAAAATCCTCGTGCTGGGAGTGGGCGCTGATCAACGGCCGCACCGCATTCGGGTTCCCGATCCGCTTTACCGCATCTTCAATTCGCATAAGACATATTATGGAATATTATTGGGCAGGCGAAATCGCTCAACTGGACCAATGCCTTAAGAAGAAGCGCCCGGCGCCTCTATGGCAATCTGCAAGCCGTCGAAAGCCGGCTGGATATGCTCCGGCAGCTTCGCGCGGACCGTCTCGTAGTCGAGATCCGCGTGCATGTGAGTGAGGATTCCGCGCTTGGCTCCGGTCCGGCCGATCGCCTCGATCGATTCTGAAAGGCTGAAATGGCTCGGATGAGGCGCGTATCGCAACGCATCGACGATCCAGAGGTCGAGCCCTGCCATGGCACGTTCGGCCTCGGGAGCAAGGCCGCTGATGTCGGGCGAATAGAAAACGTTGCCAATGCGGAAGCCGAAGGCCGGAATCGAACCGTGCTGAACGGTCACCGGCAGCGCCGTGATCGGGCCGCCTTCGCCATCCACGGTCACGGCTTTCCCGGCGATCAGTTCGCGCTCCGAGACGATCGGCGGATAGTCGCTGCCGGGCGCGCTGATGAAGCAATAGCTGAACCGCGCGTGCATCACTTCGGACGTCCGCGCGTCAAGGTAAACGTCGATGCGCTTGCGCTTCCGAATGAACAGCGACCGCAGGTCGTCGATGCCGTGGGTATGGTCGGCGTGGTCGTGGGTGAACAATACGGCGTCGAGCCAGTCCACATTAGCGTCGATCAACTGCTCCCGAAGGTCGGGCGACGTGTCGATCAGAACGCAAGTTCGCCCGCCTTCGGGGGAACGCCGCTCGACCAGCAGCGAACAGCGCCGCCGCCGGTTCCTCGGGTTGTTCGGATCGCACGCCCCCCAGCCGAGCGCCGGCCGCGGCACTCCGGCCGATGACCCGCAGCCGAGGATGGTCAACGTCAGCGTCATGCGGCGACCGATGTCGGGCGCGGCACTTTGCTGAACAGCCGGAAAAAATTGTCGGTCGTCTGGCGCGCCATTTCATCCGGTGAGACGCCGCGCGTCTGAGCCAGCACCATGGCTGTCTCCGTAACATAAGCCGGCTCGTTGCGCTTGCCACGATGCGACGCGGGCGCAAGATATGGCGCATCCGTTTCGACCAGGATCCGGTCGGCTGGCAGCCCCGCAGCGATCTCGCGAAGCGCGCTGGAATTCTTGAACGTGAGAATTCCCGTGAACGAAATGAAATGGCCAAGCGCGATGGCACGATGCGCGAGGTCACGGCCGCCGGTGAAGCAATGCAGGACCGCGGGGAAGGCGCCCTTCCCCGTTTCTTCCTCGAGAATTTTCGCCATGTCGTCGTCCGCCTCGCGCGAATGGATCACGAGCGGAAGCCCGGTCTTCCTCGCGGCCGTGATATGCGCGCGAAAGCCCTTCTCCTGCGCGTCGCGCGGGCTGTTGTCGTAGTGATAGTCGAGGCCGGCCTCGCCGATCGCGACCACCTTCGGATGGCGCGTGTGATCTGCGAGATCGTCTGCGGAGATATCGAGTTCTTCATGAGCGTGATGAGGGTGCGTGCCGACCGAGCAAAACACGTCGGGAAATCGCTCGGCGAGCGCTAGCAAATCAGGCAGGCGGCGCACCCGCGTCGAAATCGTCACAATGCGACCGATGTTCGCCGACCTTGCGCGTGCGACAATGCCGTCGAGGTCGCCGGCGAAATCGGGAAAATCGAGATGGCAATGGCTGTCGATCAGCATGGTCACGCGGGCGTGCCGGTCTCGGGCTCTACGTAACGCGGGAAGACCGGACTTGGCGCCGGCAGCGCGGAGCCCGCGGCAAGACGCGTGCCGAGGGCCGCGAAGGTGCGCGCGTCCTTAGAGACCCCGAGAATATCGAGCAGCCTCGAGGCGGATGTCGGCATCACCGGCTGCACGAGGATCGCGACCTGCCGAATGACCTCTGCCGTGACGTAAAGCACCGTACCCTGCCGCGCGGGATCGGTCTTGGCGAGCGCCCACGGCGCTTCGCCTGCGAAGTAGCGATTGGCGTCCCCAACGACAGCCCAGACCGCATTGAGCATCTGGTGCAGCTGCTGCGTTTTCATCGCGTCGCGCGCGACTGAAATCAGCGTATCCGCGGATGCGAGGATCGCCTTGTCATTCTCGGAGAAAGCGCCGGGCTTCGGCAGCGTCCCGCCGAGCTGCTTGCCGATCATGGTGAGCGAGCGTTGCGCAAGATTGCCGAGGTCGTTGGCCAGATCGGCATTGATCCGGTTGACGATCGCTTCATGGCTGTAATTGCCGTCCTGCCCGAACGGAACCTCGCGCAGAAAGAAATAGCGCAACGGATCGACGCCATACGCGTCGGCAAGCGAAAACGGATCGATGACGTTGCCGACCGATTTCGACATCTTCTCGCCGCGGTTGAACAGGAAGCCGTGACTGAAGATTCTCTTTGGCACGGCAATCTGCGCCGACATGAGAAAGGCCGGCCAATAAACCGCGTGAAAGCGCACGATGTCCTTGCCGATCACATGCAGGTCGGCCGGCCAGAATTTCTTGAATTGCGGACTGTCGGTATCAGGAAATCCGACCCCAGTGATGTAATTCGTCAGCGCGTCGACCCACACATACATGATGTGCTCGTCCGCGTCCGGCACGCGGATGCCCCAATCGAAGGTCGTCCGCGAGATCGAGAGGTCCTGCAATCCGCCGCGCACGAAGCTCGCCACTTCGTTGAGCCTCTCCTTCGGAAGCACGAAATCGGGAACGCTCGCATAGAGGTCGAGCAGCTTCTGCTGATACGCGGACAGGCGGAAGAAATAGCTCTCCTCCTCGACCCATTCGACCGGCGTCCCGGTCTTGGAGGCGACGCGCACCTTTTGCTCGTTCAGGTGCGTCTCGTCCTCGGCGTAATAGGCCTCGTCTCGAACCGAATACCATCCGGCATATTTGTCGAGATAGATGTCGCCGTTCTTCTCCATACGCTGCCAGATTGCCGCGGACGAACGGTGATGCCGCTCCTCGGTCGTGCGGATGAAATCGTCGTTCGAACAGCCCATGCGCTCGACCATCGCCCGGAAGCGCTCGACGTTGCGGTCGACGAGCGCCTGCGGTTCGATGCCTTCGCGCGTCGCGGTCTGCTGGATCTTCTGGCCGTGCTCGTCGGTGCCCGTGAGAAAATAGACGTCGTATCCATCCAGCCGCATGAAGCGCGCGATGGCGTCGGTCGCAATCACCTCGTAGGCGTGGCCGATATGCGGGGGGCCATTGGGGTAGCTGATCGCGGTCGTGATGTAATAGGGCTTGCCCATCGGCCTTCGATTACCCGGAAACGAGAATGGCCGGGAACGCAAACGCGGCGCCCGGCCAACGTGGTTGTTTAGCTATCAACCGCTCGCCGCTTCGGCAAGTTGACTGAAGACCGAGAAAATAAGCGGTTTGCGGTCGAGATTGTATGCCTCGGCCTCTGCGGCGGCACGGTTGGTGTGCTCCCAGGCTTGGGCGAGGCGCACGAGCCTGCCGGTGTCGGGATGCTTGCCTTGGTCCTGCAGGCTTGCACGCAGCCGGGCCGACATCCACGCATTCACCGTATCGATGAAGGCGGCAAAGGCCCGCTGGTCGGCCCCGGTGAAGGAATCGCCGAGCGCGTGCAGCGCCTGCGGATCGAGCGCCGGCAGCCGGTCGAGCAACGTCTCGATACGCTGGCGCAATTCGAGGGCATCGCCGTCGAGGAGGGACAGCGCGCGCGCAAGACTGCCCTCTCCTAACGCTGCCGCTGTCCGGATGTCCGTGTCCGCAGGATCGAGGCCGGTCCTTTCGGCCAGCGCCCGCACCATGACGTCCTTGGCCAGCGGGCGCAGGATGAGTTTGCGACACCGCGAGCGGATCGTCGCAGGAACTCGTCCGGGCGCATGGCTGACCAGCAGAAGCAATGCGCGCGCCGGTGGCTCTTCCAGGATCTTGAGGATCGTATTTTCGCCCGCAGCATTCAGCTCTTCGACGGAATCGATGATCGCGACGCGCCAGCCGCCCTCGCCCGCGGTCGCACCGAAAAATCCAGTCAGACGCCGGACGTCGTCGACGCGGATATCGGTATAGAGCTTTCCTGTGGTGTCGTTGATTTCGCGCTTGAGCACGAGCAGGCCGGTGTGAGACTGGCTTGCGATCTTGATTGCGGCCGGATGATCCGAAGGGACATCGAGTGCCTCCGCGCTCTGTACTGCGCGAGAAGTGGGGTCGGGGTTGGCCAGCACGAAACGCGCCATCCGATAGGCAAGCGTCGCCTTGCCGATACCCGGAGGACCTCCGATCAGCCACGCATGGGGCAGCCGGCCGCCGCGATACGCGTCGAGCAATTCCCGCTCGGCGTCGGCGTGCCCGTGAAGGCGTAGCGTCGAGCGCGGGTGCTCGTGGGTTGCGTCGTCAGGCGCTTCGTTCATGCGGCGATCGATCCAGATACGCCTTCGCAGTCGCCGGCGACAATCGCTCCTCGACGATGCGCCAGATCTGTTCTGCGATGAAATCCGGCTCCTCCGTCGCGTCGATCAGCACGCAGCGGTCCGGCTCCTCCTGCACGATCCTGCGATAGGCGTCGCGCAGACGCTGGTGGAACTGCAGACTCTCCTGCTCGAACCGGTCCGCATGTGCCAGACCCCGCCGCTTCTGTGCGCGGCGCAGTCCGAGTTCCGGCGGCAGATCGAGCACGAACGTGAGGGACGGTTTGGTACGGCCCACAGTGAGACGTTCGAGCGCCCGGATGATGCGCGCATCCACCTGGCCAAGGGCTCCCTGATAGACGCGCGTCGAATCCGCAAAGCGATCGCAGATCACCCAACGGCCCCGTGCGAGCGCAGGCCTGATCCGGTCGTTCAGGTGCTCGTCGCGCGCGGCGGCGAACAGCATCGTCTCGATCTCCGGGCCAAGCGGTTTTGCTGCCCCCGACAGCAACACATGCCGGATAATCTCGGCCCCGGGCGACCCCCCCGGTTCGCGCGTCAGTTCGACGCCGATGCCGAGCCGCCGAAGCTGCTCCGCGAGCAGCGCGGCCTGCGTGGATTTTCCTGCGCCTTCGCCGCCCTCGAAGGTGATGAAACGTCCACGCATTTCCTGCTGATCTCGACCTGTCCTAGAGTTTCTTGAAGCCTGCGCGAAACAGGCTGGTGAAAACCTCGCCTGCCGCGTCGATCGCGCGCCCGACGACGCTTCCGGTGCCGACGTCATCCGCCGCGGATAGCGGCGATTCGAGCGCGAGAACGTCGCCGCGCCAGACCTTAAGCATGCCGACGCGCTGGCCCTTGCGCACGGGCGCGACGACCGGGCCCGTATAGACGATTCGGGCCACGATCTTCTCGCTGCCATTGCGCGGCACCATCATGTCGACGGCGTCGTCCGCGACAAGCGACACATACGATTGGGCGCCGCCATACACCTTCGCAGCGCCGATGGCCTGATCCTTGGAAAACAAAGCGCGTGACTCGAAACTGTGAAACCCCCATTCGAGCAGTTTCTTGCCTTCGTCCGCCCGCTCTTTTTCCGATTTCGTTCCGCTGATCGCAACGATGAGCCTGAGATCGTTCTGCACCGCCGACCCGACCAGGGCGTATCCGGCTTCCGACGTAAAGCCGGTCTTGAAGCCATCGGCGCCGATATTCATCGCAAGCAACGGATTGCGATTCTGCTGCCGGATCTTGTTCCAGGTGAATTCCCGCTCTCCATACCAGCTGTAGAATTCGGGATAGGTCTTCTGCAGATGCCGCGCGAGCACGGCGAGCTCTCGCAGCGTGACGCGCATGTCACGGTCCGGAAGGCCGGTCGGGTTGGTGAAATTCGACTGCGTCAGACCGATCTCGCGGGCGCGCCCGTTCATCAGACGGGCGAAGTCGGCTTCATTGCCCGCGATTCCTTCGGCGAGCGCGATGCAGGCGTCGTTCGCCGACTGGATGATCACGGCCTGGATCAGGTTGCGCACGGAGACCTTGCTGTGCAGGACGGCAAACATCGTCGACGTCCCGGACGGAGCCCCGCCCTTGCGCCAAGCGTTCTCGCTGATGCGCATTTCGTCATCGAGCGTGATGTTGCCTTCCTTCAATTCGTTGAAGACCACCTCCGCCGTCATCAGTTTGGCGAGGCTCGCCGGCGGGATCATCTGGTCGGCGCTCTTCTCGTAAAGCACCGATCCGGTTTTCGCATCGATCAGGATCGCGTAGGGCGCCGTCGTCTGACTGTCCTCCTTCTTCCCGGTCGGGGCACCGGCGGCAAAAGCCGAGGCCGCGCCGAGAAGCGCGAGCAGAACTGCAAGATGGGTAACGGACCGGGCGCGCACAGAGATTGTCCTAATCGACAGAAACAGCACCAGAAGGCCGCAAAACGCCGCTTTTACGGCGGCTCGATCAATAGAGACCGCGGCCGCTGACAAAGGCCGCAGGCGGATCATAGCGGGACGCCGCGGGGCCGGAAACAGGCGCGCTCCGGGACCGGTCGAGGCGCGGCATCGCGGCCATATCGGTCGATGTCGTCCGCGAAACGCGAACCTCCTGCTCCGTCTGCGCGTCGCCAAGCGTGTAGGGCCGATCCGCCGGGAAAGGCGGCGTATCGCGCATGATCGGGCTTCGCGCCGGCGCGCCCGGCAGGAATGGCTTCGCGGCGGCGAGCATGATCGGTGAAGGCGCCGGTGCGGGTGCATTTTGTCGCAACGTGGCCATCAGGACGCGATCGTCACTGCCCTCCAGCGGCGCGCGCCCGACATACTCGACCTTCACCCGCGCAACGCCATCGTCGATAAAGCCAAGGAGCTTTGCCGTTTTGTGCGAAAGATCGATCACCCGGTTCCCGTGATAGGGTCCGCGGTCGTTAACGCGCACGATGATGGAGCGCTTGTTTGCCAGGTTCGTCACACGAGCGTAGGACGGCAACGGTAGCGTCGGGTGCGCGGCCGAAATGCCGTTCATGTCGAAGACCTCGCCGTTGGCGGTGAGGCGGCCGTGGAAATCGTCGCCGTACCACGAAGCGAGTCCCTCGTCCCTGTAAGCGAGATTCTCCTCCGGAACATACATACGACCTGCGACCGTGTAGGGCTTTCCGACACGGTAGGTGCCGCCGCCTTTCGGGATTGGCTGCGAACCATCCACTACGCGGGGGCTCGTTCCGACGCCGTATTTCGGGTCGACCTTGGCGGCGAACTTGTTCGACGACGCACAATTCGCCAGCAGGAGGCAGAGTCCGGCGATCGCGCCAAAGCGCGCATACCCGAACCAATCGCTCCCCTCGCCTCGTCCCATCGATCCCCCGACCGCGAGAAACGGCCGCGCGCTCATCCCTTCAAGAGGGAAAACGACGACAATCCGGCCCTTTGGCGGCACATTCTGCAATTCATCATACCGTGGCGCGAATGCCACGAAAATGGTTCGCGCGCGGGATTGGTTAACGCGCGGTTTCAACGCAAGATGCCGCTCGGGTCCATGCTGCAACCGGCTACCCAACCGCGCTTCCCTTGAGAGCCGCGCCAGCGCCCGCCGAACCTGCACGGACAGAACGCCCGCATGGGGATCGAACTTTCCAGGCTGATCCGGCTGCACACGCTGGGACTGATTGGCAGAAACTGCAGATTGCTCGATATCGGTTCGAGCAACCTCTACTCGGCCGATCCCGGCAGCCTGCTTGCATTCGCGTCCGACTTCGGCGTGACCTTGTCCGACAACGCGGTTGCGGCAATCTGCGAGGGATCACGCTACGGACCCGAGCTCACCACGAATGCCATGTTCGTTGGTGACCTGCTCACCCGGCTTGGTCTCGACTATCTTTCGATCGACGTCGCGAAGGGATTTCGCACGAGGATCCTCGATCTCAATCGGCAAAACCTGCCGTGGCGTCTGCGGAATTCTTTCGACCTCGTGCTGAATTTCGGCACGTCCGAACATGTGCTCAACCAGTTGAACGTGTTCGCGCTCATTCATGCCGCCTGCAAGCGCGGGGGATATATGGTCCACGAAGTCCCCTGCTCTGGCTGGATCGACCACGGCTATTTCAAATATTCACCCCGATTTCTTTTCGATCTCGCCGGCTATAACGGCTACGAGGTCGTCGCCTTCGAATATGGAAGGGGTCTGCCCAACGATATCTACAGGCCGCTGGAGAATTATTCCGCGTATTTTCCAGCTCTGAAAAATGCCTCGCCCGTTGCAGACAGCCCGGATGCCGATCTCTCGGCCTGCGTCATCTTTCGCAAGACCTCGTCGCTGCCGTTCGTGGTCCCGATGGAAACGAGCACGTCGGTCGGGGCGGTGCGGCATCCGGAGGCGTCGCTCCTCGCGCGCGCAGTCTTGCGTGTGAGGCAAGGCCTGAAAAGCGGTCGCCCGAGGAGGACCGGGCGGAAGGGGTGAGATTATCGGTGCCGGCGCACCCGGTCCATAAACCCGTCAAAATCATATCCACCGTCTTCAAATCTGATCGGGGAGACACCGTGCCGAGCGTTGTGACCCGCGCCGGGTTCGCTCAGGCAAATCGTTGAGACAAGGGCGCCACGCGCGGTTGTTCGTTTCGTGAACACACCTAGGCACTATCTCAACTTCCGATTCCCATCTAACATCGAAAATGCGGCCTGTTTTCATTGGCCGCAGGGGGACACTATGAACAGCAAGATTGCAATGATCCTATGCATAGCGATTAGCGCGCCGATATCTTTGAATGAAGCAAACGCGCAATTGAAGAAGGAGCAGTTGGTCGGCACGTGGAGTTTTGTGTCAGCGGAAAATACCCGGCCCGATGGCACAAAGTTCGATCCCAATGGAGGCAAGGCCACAAAAGGACTTTTGATGTTTGATGCAGCGGGGAGATTCTCGTGGCAGATCATCCAGACCGACATTCCGAACATCGCGTCTGGCAACCGGCTGAATGGAACGCCAGAAGAAGACAAGGCTGTCGCCCGCGGCGTACTTTCATTCTACGGCGCTTATTCGGTTGAAGACCCCAAAGTTCTAAAGATGCAGATCGAAAATTCCTCGTTTCCCAATTTCCGTGGTGCCACCCAAAGCCGGACTGCCACCCTGGCTGGTGACGATCTTTCAATCGTAAACGCTGCAGGAGCGTCGGGTGGCACGGCCGAGGTTAAATGGAAGCGCGCGAAATGATTTTCATTCCCCAGGGTTTGACGGTCGGTGGGTCTTGCTGGGACCGTGCATAATGGCGGAAGGGGTGAGATTCGAACTCACGGTACCCTTGCGGGCACGGCGGTTTTCAAGACCGCTGCCTTAAACCACTCGGCCACCCTTCCGTCAGCCACCGCACTTACCACGACCCCTCGAATATTGAAGCAAAATCTGGTGCCCGCACCAGGCGCCAGTTATTGGGTGTTCGCGCCAATCAAATTCGGCCATCGCGCCATGATGGCGTCACGCTTGCGGATCTGGCCTTCCAGAAACCATCGCATGACGACCGGCACGCGTTTGCCGCGCGCGATGTCGTCGATCGTCAGCCGCGGCATGAACCCGAGCGAGAGGACATCAGCAAAGTCGCGGTACCGGCAATCAGCCGGCCCGAACATCCGGAAGCGGCTGACAATCTCGATGTCCGCAGCCTGCCTGAAATCGAGCGCGGCCTGGGCACCATTGACGCGAATGAGCGAGGTGCCTGCAGTCCCGCTCACCGCGAGGCAGTTCGAAAACTGAAACGGCAGCAACAGCAAACTGTGGCCGGACGAACGCGCGTGAACAGTGAATCGTCCGGGTTCGGCCTGCATCTGAACATCCGACAGCGGCACAAGGTCCCCGAGCGAAGCGATCCGCGCGCGGTCATGAACAAGTGTTTCCCCGCGCAAGATGGCTGCGGCGTCATCTTTCCGATCGATTGCGGCCACGAACGACACCGTGCGGGCCGAGAGATCCGCCGGATGGAGCGGACCGAGGTCGTCCATCCGAAAGTCGCTTCCGGAACCGGAAATCACATAGCGGATGCCGAATGACTTGATCACGATGTGGGAGGCTTGATCGGCCACGCTGCGTGCGACCCTTCCGATCAATGCATTCATGCCCGCAAGCTGAACGTCGACCGCGTTTTGATATTCGAACGCATTTGGCGACCCATAGATGTTAGACATGTAACCGCAATATCGGTTACGGCGGGTTTCTCCGGGACAGTCGACCAAGCCCCGCTTCTGCGAAATGTCGATGAAGTACGGGTTGAATTGAGGTGCGGGCGATTGTTCCATCGGAAATTTCTCAAGGTCGCGGATCGATGCGGCCCACAAATCCAATGGCCTCGACCACACCTCGGCAATCGTCCCTTGCGGCAACGATGCTGCTTTCAGCCCGATTGCCAGCGCAAGCGCCGCGCCGATTACGAACTCGCTCGGACCTACACCGACATTGATCGGCTGCAAACTGAAGTGCACTCGTCCGCTCAGGTGGCGGATCGCCGCGTAGGTGACAATCACGTAAACCGGAATGAGCGGCCGCTCGAAATATCCGGGCGCGGACAGGGTCCAAAGCACGTTCGTGCCGCGCACATCGCTATCGATGGCTATGAGCGCCGCGTCGAATATGACAAGTCCAACCGCAATGTAATTGAAAGGCCTTACTTTGAAAGCAATCACATAGAGGCTGCTTGCGGCGGCGATCCAGAAGACGACTTTTGCAGCATGGAGTCCGGGCAAGGTTCCGAACACCATCATCGAACCGGGATTTGGATTAAGCCCGCCACCACGCCAAAAGCGCTGCAATGTCAGCGTATAGGTGTCGATGTCGGTGAGAATGCCGGTAATCTGCAGAAAGAGGAGGATTGCAAGACCGCCGGCTGCAACAGTCAGAAGCCAGGCAACCCATCGCCGTTGCAGGGCCACGACCGAGAACCCTGTGAGCGTGAGGGCCACAAAAGGAACCAGAAAGATCGCGTAGAACCAGTCGATCAACGCCGTCGCCAGCAGGAGGATGAGTCCTGCCGACAACGCGCCGACGTTTCGCGGAGCGCCGCGCAGGATCAGTCCGACGGCAAGATATCCGATGCCGATCTGGGCGACATGCCACGGCGCGACACCCGCAAAATAGTCTGCGCGGATTGTCACGTCGAAATAGAGAGCCACGGTCAGCGCAGCACAAACGATACAGGCGAGTGTCCCAATACGGAGTGCTCGCGCATACACAAACACGCCCGCGAACAAAATCAGCTGGACGCAATAATGGCTGAAGACGACGGACTGCGTGGTTGTGAATATCCACCAGAACGGATGCAGGATGGTTGGGACCTGAAAAGCCCCAAATCCCTGGTCGAACGCAAAAGTTTGGAGATCAAGGAAAGTACCGAACCGTCGCGCTGCTGTGAAGCTCGACAGGTAAAAGAGCGTATCGACCGTCGTGAACTGGTAGCCGTGCGCATGAAGCATCGTCAGGAAATTGATGCCGAATGCGCCGACCAGCAGGACGACCGCAACAATTCTAGGGGCTAATCTCACGACAGAAAGCGAAATTCCAGGCCCCCGTCGTAATCAAAGATGCCGCCCGGCCCAGATCAATACCACGCTTTGGTCCGGCGACAATCCAAGGGGGCCTGCGCCCCTACCGCGCAGGCGCGGCGTAGCTCGTCAGTGGGCCGCCGATCGCGGGGGGCGCCGCGGCGGCGTCGAGATCTCGCGGGATCACGATGCGACGGCCGATGGGGAGCGGTTCAGTTTCCTCAACGTCGTTGATCTGCGCGACCGCCCACGCCGGCACGCCATAGCGTGCGGCAATCTTAGTCGCGGAATCGTTCGCTTCCGCCTTCACCGGAATTCCCGAATCCCACAATTCGACCTTCATGCCGCGCGGCATCACGTAGCGGATCGGCACGGTCACACCGTCGAGATTCGACGGCGCGCTCGCGACCCGCACGATCTTGGCGACGAGGCGTTCGTCGAGGGCGCCGATGCGCAGCAACCGCACATGCGGCACCTCCCAGTAATTCTTCAGGTCGATGCTCGCGAAATGGCCGCGATATTCGCCTCCGGAGCTGACATTGCCGCCGCCGAAGAAATTCATCGAAGCGTAGATGTTGAGAAAGCGATCGACGTTGCCGGGCACGTCGTGCGGCAGCCGCGTCGGATCGAGTGTGATGACGAGACTGACCGGAATGCGTTCTTCCTTCAGCTTTTCGGCAAAGCTGAGCGCGACATCCGCGCCGGCTGAATGTCCGAGCAGGATGATCGGAGAAGGCTTGGCTTGTTCGCGGTAGCGTTTGATCGCCTCTTCGGCGGGCCCGTGCCACTGCATGAAGTCGTAGACTTTTGCATTCACGCCCTGCGCGTTGATCTTTTCCGCAAGCCGGTCGAGATCGAGCGTCGCGAAGCGCCCGCCGATCCCGCGGAAAATATAGACGTTGCCTTTCGACTCCGACTGCGCTGCGGCCGATCCGATCGAGCCGGTGGTCATCTGGTCTAGAAAGGCCGTGGTCCCGCAGCCGGACAATCCGGCAGCGGCGAAAAGAGCAATGGCGAGGCTGAAATTCCGGGTCACGCGTCGGGCTATGTCTGTGGCAAAGAACCGCCGGGAAGTGGCGGCTGCGAACGCGGAACAACGGATGGACGACAGCAGAGCCCGCCGTGGTTAATTTTGTCTGAAACGGCATCCACCCCCCTCCAAAGCCTTGAAATAGGGGCTATTTCATGGACGGTGCCGACCACTGCCCGGCAGAACCGTACCGCTCCGGCAGACGGTCGGAGGTAGATTCGCAATGTCCCATAGGCCTGCCAAACCGGTCGGTCCGGTTGACGGCACCGGGCGGCTCGCTTAACGCGGCGCTGTCCACACGAGGTCCGACTACGCCATGAGCGCATCCGCGCCACGCATTTCCTTCGTCTCGCTCGGCTGCCCGAAAGCCCTTGTCGATTCAGAGCGCATCATCACGCGGCTGCGCGCCGAGGGTTATGAACTCGCGCGCGAACACAAGGGTAGCGACCTTGTCCTCGTGAACACCTGCGGATTTCTCGACAGCGCCCAGGCGGAATCACTCGAGGCGATCGGCAACGCGCTTGCCGAAAACGGAAAGGTCATCGTTACTGGCTGCATGGGTGCTGAGCCGGAGAAGATCACCGAGAAATTCCCGAACGTGTTCGCGATCACCGGGCCGCAGCAATACGAAAGTGTGCTGGCCGCAGTGCATCGCGCGGCCCCGCCGCAGCACGATCCTTACCTGGACCTGGTGCCGCCGCAGGGTATCAAGCTGACGCCTCGCCACTACGCGTATCTGAAGATTTCGGAAGGGTGCAACAACCGCTGCAGCTTCTGTATCATCCCGAAGCTGCGCGGGGACCTCGTATCGCGCCCCGCAGCCGACGTCATGCGCGAAGCTGAACGGCTCGCGGCCGCCGGGGTGAAGGAGCTCCTCGTCATCTCGCAGGACACGTCTGCCTATGGCGTCGACATCCGTTATGCCGAGAGCGACTGGAAAGGCGCACCTCTGCGCGCGAAGTTCATCGATCTTGCGCGTGCGCTCGGCGAGCTCGGAATCTGGGTGCGGCTGCACTACGTCTATCCCTACCCGCATGTCGATGACGTCATTCCGCTGATGGCGGAAGGAAAAATCCTTCCCTATCTCGACATCCCGTTCCAGCACGCGGCCCCCGATGTGCTCAGACGCATGAAGCGCCCGGCGGCACAGGAAAAGACGCTCGATCGCATCCACCGCTGGCGCGAAACCTGTCCCGATCTGTCAATCCGCTCCACGTTCATTGTCGGCTTTCCCGGCGAGACCAACGCCGATTTCGAATTTCTTCTCGATTGGCTCGACGAGGCGTCGCTCGACCGCGTGGGCTGCTTCAAATACGAGCCGGTGCGCGGCGCGCCGGCGAACGGTCTCGGTGAGGCGGTTCCGGACGAATTGAAGGAGCAGCGCTGGGAGCGATTCATGGCCCGCCAGCAGGCGATTTCCGCGAAACGTCTCAAGCGGAAGATCGGTACCCGCCAGCAGGTGATCATCGACGACATCGGACCGAGTGTTGCGAAGGGCCGCAGCAAGTCCGACGCGCCTGAAATCGACGGTGCCGTCTATGTCGCAAGCCGCCGCCCGCTCAAGGTTGGAGAAATCGCGACGGTGAAGATCGAGCGCGCCGACGAATATGACCTGCACGGCAGCGTCGTCGGATTCTGAACCGCGAAGCGACATGGAACCGGCATCCGGGCGAACTTTCGCATCGTCACGAATGAAGTGACACTGTCTTCACGGATGCGCTTATTTCGTGGCGCAAAAGCCCAAAATGCGGCGGGAACGCCCGCAGAGCCCGCTCCATTGCCTCTCCAGTCCCAGCACTGTGAGAGGAGGCTCTTATGGCCATCAGGTTGCTTGGCATCGCCGCCACCGCGCTCGTCGCAACCGTCGGGAGCGCGTGCGCGCAAACCGTCTACGTCGAACAATTCACACCGGCTCCGGTCTACGTCACTCCAAGCGGTATCGACGGTTACGTGATCGAACAGCGTCTCGTCCCCGCCTATCCGGCCGCGACTTATGAGCGCCAGGTCGTCACCCCGGCGATCCGTCCGGCCGAGCGGGTCATCACTGAGCGTCGCGTGGTCACCGAACCGGCACGACGCATCGTCAGAACCGAGCCGCGTGTCGTCACCGAACGCCGTGTGATCAATCGGGAACCGACCCTGGTCACGACCGAGGAACCGGCAGCGCTTGTCGCCGTGCCTGGCGATGCGATCACGACCGAAACGGACGCGGTCGGGTCATGCGCTTATGACGCGTATGGCCGCATGATCTGCGATTGAGTTCGCTCAGCGCATGAATGCCGTCCCCGCCAAATTCAGGCGGGGACGGAACGCGTCGGTCTCAGTTCGTCGCGAAGCAGTAAAACAAGCCTGCACCGCCGACTCTCTGCAGGTTGGCAGGGGCGCAGCCTGGAGTCTTGTGCGAATAATTCCAGAAATTGATGCCGGCCGGATTGCCGATCAGATCGGTATGCCCGACCATCGCGCCGCCCTGCCCGTCCGTGCTGCTGGTCCAGTTGCTGCAGGTGGCGTCATCCGACCCCGGCATTGCGGTTCCGTCCTGCTGGCTGCCGGTCAGCATGTCGTGCTGGTTGGGCGTGTCGCCACGCCCCTTGATCGTGTTGCCCTTCTCGTCGAGGGCGGTTTCCTTGTTGATCTTGTTCTTGTCACTATGCAAGTCGTCGACATTGGCCGCGATCTGCACGCCCTTGGCGTTGACCCAGGGACCGTTCCCGATCCGAGACTTCGCATTCACTCCGCCCGCGCCTTGCGTAGACAGGTACGCGTGCCAGGTCTTGCTACCCGCACCCGCGCTTTGGGCGAGGCCCTGGCAATGTCGGTCGGCGCCTTCGAGGCCACCGAGATCGCCGCCTTTGCCGAGCCCGGTGCTGGTGACGAAGAAACTCATGCTCGCCTGCTGAGCTTGTGCCGGTGCGACAGCGACTGCGCCGAGCAGTACAACCGCCGCGACTGTGGGTATCATGATTTCCCTGGACATCTGTTTTCTCCCAAGATCGCCCTTGCTGGGGGCCAAAGCGGCCAATACTCCAACTAACAACCGCTATTGCGGAAAAATCCCTTGGCGGACGCAGTCCGCTGCAAATTTTGTTTCCCCTATTTCAGCCCGGCGATCCAGCGGCCGAGTGTATCGCGTTCGACATCGGTCATGCCGGTCTGGTTCCCGAGCGGCATGGCATGGCTCTCTACGGCCTGCTGCCGCACGGGCTGAGCAAATCGCTTCATGTCCGCCACATTTTCCAGCGTGATTGCCTTGGGTGCCTCCGAAACGCTGACATTAGCCGGCGCCCTCGCGTGGCACATCACGCAATGCTTCTGCACGATGGCCAGGGCCGCCGAGTCCGGAACGTCCCCTGTCACCGCATCGCGCGGCGCCGTCGCGTAGATCGCGCAGAGAAGCGCGAATGCGGCGCCGGGCAATGTCCAGCCGTAGATATCCCAGGGGTCTCCGGCGTCCACACGATTGAGCAGATGACGGACCAACCCGCCACCCATGAAAACGAGCGCGACGACGAGCCAGGAATGCGGATGCGCCGACAGAAACGGATAATGCGGTGACACCATCATCAGCAGCACCGGCAGCGTCAGATAATTGTTGTGCAGCGAGCGCTGCTTGCCAACGATGCCGAAGCGCGCATCCGGCGTCTCACCACGCATCATCTGCGCAATCATCTTCTTCTGGTTCGGGATGATGATGGCAAAGACGTTCACCGCCATGATCGTGCCAGCAAGCGCCCCGGCATGCAGGAACGCACCGCGCGCCGAAAAGACCTGTGTGTAGAGAGCCGCCGCGCCGACGATCAGCGCAAACACGCACAGCGAAAGCAGGCCCGGCCGATCCTGCGCAAGCGATCGGCAAAGTCCGTCATAGACGAGCCAGCCGACAACAAAGGACGAAACGGAAATGGCGCCGGCCTGCCATGCCTTGAGCGGCATCACGCTCGCGTCGATCAGGTAGACATCGGCGTGCCAGTAATACTGGACGATCAGCAAGCCGAAGCCGGTGAGAAACGTCAGATAGGCTTCGTAGCGAAACCAGTGCAGGTCGGCCGGCAGATGCGCCGGAGCGACCATGTATTTTTCCACGTGATAGAAGCCGCCGCCATGGACCTGCCAGGCGGTGCCGCGCACGCCTTCGCTCATGCGCTCGCGCGCGCGCAGCGAATAATCGAGCGCGATGAAATAGAACGATGTGCCGATCCAGCCGATCCCGACGACAAGATGCGCCCAGCGCAGCAGCAGGTTGAGCCATTCGCCGATGAATGCGGCCATCAGCTTCCCCGGTATGTCGAATATCCGTAGGGCGCGATCAGGAGCGGCACGTGATAATGCGCGTCACCTGCGAGCGTGAAGCGCACCGGCACGACGTCGAGAAAGGGCGGATCGGCAAGCGGCACGCCGCGCTTTCGGAAATATTCGCCGGCGTGAAATTCGATCTGGTATTCGCCGGCTTTAAATGCAGCGCCCTCCATCAGCGGCGCGTCGAGCCGGCCATCGCTGTTGGTCACGACATCGGAGATCGTCGTCCCCACACCATCGAGCCGCAGCAGAACGACCCGCATGCCGCTTGCCGGCTGTCCAGCCGATGTATCGAGAACGTGGGTGGTCAACCGCGGCATGATGAGAGTCCCGCCGCGCACGCGGACGGAAGGGCCATCCTTACGGCTTCAGGATCAGCGAGCCTGTAGTCTGGCGGCCTTCCAGTTCGCGATGCGCCGTCTGCGCGTCTTTCAGCGCATAGGTCTTGCTCACCGGGATTTTGACTTTGCCGCTCGCGACGATGTCGAACAGGTCCTTCGCGGTGGCCACCAGATCCTCGCGCTTGGCGGTGTAGGTGTTCAGCGTCGGGCGCGTCGCGAACAACGATCCTTTGGCCTGCAGAAGCCCGATGTTGAACGCCTCGATTGGGCCGGACGATGAGCCGAACGACACGAACATCCCGAGCGGACGCAGGCAATCGAGGGAGCCCGGGAACGTGGCCTTGCCGATGCCGTCATAGACAACGTCGCACAATTTGCCGCCGGTGATCTCCTTCACTTCCGCGACAAAATCCTCATCGCGATAAAGGATCGTATGATGGCAACCGGCGGCCTTCGCGACCGCGGCCTTGTCCTTCGATCCGACCGTGCCGATCACTGTCGCGCCGAGCGCGTTCGCCCATTGGCAGAGGATCTGCCCCACTCCGCCCGCCGCGGCGTGCATCAGCACGGTATGACCCTTCTCGACCTTGAACGTCCGTCGCACGAGATATTGCGTGGTCATACCCTTGAGCATCATGCCCGCCGCCTGCTCGTAGGAAATGGCATCGGGAAGCTTCACGACGCGATCGGCTGGCAGCAAACGCTCCGCTGCATAGCCGCCGAGAGCCACCACGTAAGCGATGCGGTCGCCGACCTTGATATCGGTCACGCCCGCGCCGATGGCGGTCACTTCGCCCGCGCCCTCGTTGCCCGCGACGAATGGCAAGCCGGCCGGCGAGGGATAAAGCCCGGAGCGGAAATAGGTATCGATGTAATTGATGCCGCACGCATATTGCTTCACGCGGATCTGCCCCTGTCCGGGCGCACCGACCTCGACATCCTCGAAAGTCAGAACCTCAGGACCGCCCGTCTTGTGAACCCGCACTGCCGCAACCATGCCGATGCTCCGTGAATGCGCCCTGCGCGCGTGTGAAGTTTTCGGGCGAGATCATAGGCGCGGCACGAAGCCGCGCAAGCTAGCGTCCGCCGGTGACGCGCAAGACGGCACCCGAGACATAAGAGGACGATTCCGACATCAGGAACAGCACGGCGTCGGCGATCTCCTCGGCCGTTCCGGCTCGCTTCATCGGAACGAGCGGCACGAGGCGATCGAGACGGCCGGCCGCGTGGATTTCGGTGTCGATAAGACCCGGGGCCACCGCGTTCACGCGGATGCCGTCATCCGCAAGTTCCTTGGATAGCCCGATGGTCATGGAGTCGATCGCGCCCTTGGTCGCGGCGTACCAGACATACTCGTTCGGCCCGCCAAGAACCGCACCGATGGAGGAAATGAGGACGATCCCGCCTCCCTGCCCCTTGTGACGGGTCGACATACGCGGAATGGCAAGGCGCGCGCATAGAAATGCGCCGAGAAGATTGAGGTCGAACACTTCGCGCAAAGTTTGCGTCGAGACGTCTTCGACACGTGACGGCTTGCCGACGATTCCGGAATTGTAGACGAGATGGGTGAGCGGCCCGAACGCCTTGTCGAGATCGGCGAACACACGTTCGATATCCGCCTCAATGCCCATGTCGCCTTGGAGCGCCACTGCCTTGCCGCCGGATTTCCGAATGTCTTCGACGACCGTGTTCGCCGCCGAAGCGTTGCTCTTGTAGTTTACGCCGACCTGAAATCCCTTTTTGCCGGCTAGCCTTGCGACCGCGGCGCCGATGCCCCGGCTGCCGCCGGTCACGAGAACGACAGGTGCCATTGCGAACCTATTCTATGATTTGCGCCGGTTGCGGCGCGCGAGAATGTTGAAGAACTCCACCGCGGCTGAGAAGGCCATGGCGCTGTAGATATAACCGCGGGGGATGTGGAAGTCGAACGCATCCGCGACGAGGGCAAGCCCGATCATCAGCAGAAAAGCGAGCGCCAGCATCTTGGTGCTCGGATGCTCGCGGATGAATTCCCCTACCGGACCGGCCGCGAAATACATCGCGAACATGGCGATGCAAATGGCCGCGACCATGACCTCGATCTGATCCACCAGACCGATCGCGGTGATGATCGAATCCAGCGAAAACACAAGATCGATCAGGATGAGCTGTACAACAATCATCGCGAAGGCGCGCGAGACGTCGGCGGGACTGACTTCGCCCGCGTCCGCGCCTTCCACTTCGGTGTGGATTTCGTGTGTCGCCTTGGCGATCAGGAACAATCCCCCTCCGATCAGGATGATGTCGCGCCACGACAAAGAGATGCCAAAACCTTCCAGCACCGGGCGAGTGAGGCCCATCAGCCAAGTCAGCCCGAACAGCAGCATCACCCGAAACACGAATGCGAGCGAAAGCCCGATCTTGCGCACGCGCTCGGATTTGTCCGGCGGCAATCGCGAGGTCAGAACCGAGATAAAAACGAGATTGTCGATGCCGAGCACGACCTCAAGCGCCGTCAGCGTGACCAGCGCCACCCAGGCATGGGGATCGAGAAGAAGATCAATCATAAAAAGCTCACCGCGACGGCTTCATTGCCGCGCCGATGGCCATCAGGTAAACGGCGCAGATCGTCGCAAGCGCGCCGATCGGCCAGGGCGGGGCAAGTTCCGCTATCTGCGAATAGATCGACAGGGCGGACCAGAGCACCAGCACCGCGATGGTGAGCCCTTGCAGCCGCGCGACGCGCATCGGATGAACGAAGCGGATCGGCAGGAACGTCATCACGATCAGCGCAACGATTCCGGCAGCGGCGATCCACGGTTCGGGCTTGAGTAGAAAGATGTGGAAAGCGACGCCGTTCCACAAAGCCGGGAAGCCCTTGAAGAAATAATCCGAGGTCTTCATTTCGCGGTCGGCGAAATACAGCGCGCTCGAAACGACGATGCCGCAGGCAAGCCATGTCGAAACATTTGGCGGCAACACCCCACTGACCGCGAGCGCATAGGCCGGGACGAAAACGTAGGTTGTGAAATCCACGACGAAGTCGAGGACATCACCGGACCAGCGCTGGGCGACGCGCGCGACATCAAGCCTGCGCGCAAAAGTGCCGTCGATCCCGTCCGTAATCAGCGCGGCACCGAGCCACCAGAACATCGTGACGAAGTCGCGCTGTCCGGCCGCCAGCAGCGCCAGTAATGCGTACGCCGCACCGAGCGCCGTGAAGATGTGGACGGCGAACGCAGCCGCAAACGAAACGCGCGCAGGCTTTTTGCGCGCGCGCGCAGCTCGCCCGCCCCGCCTCGCCATCTATTGATTGCCCCAGTCGATCGAGCAGATTTCCGCCGACTTGCCCGCGAAGTTCCAGTTACGTCCGAAGGCGCGGAATCGCGACTTGTCTGCGCGCGCGACGGTGATCGTCGGCGCGATCCAGTATTCGCTGTTGCGGATTGTCACGTTCGAGTCTTTCTCCTTGCCGCGGATCGGGGTGATCGCGCCGTCGACGATCTTGTCGATCTTGATGACGCGGGTCTGATCCTGCAGGTCATACGTGATCGGAACCTGACGCACGCCGAGGAACGATCCGACGAGGATCGACAGGAGATGCGTCGAACCTCCGACCTTGCCCATGAAGATACGGGTGAGCGCCTTCACCGCGTAGATCGAAGCCTTCTCGTCGACGAACAGCGCAGCGGTCCAATTGCCGCGCGACATCAGGCCGGGAATCTCGATCATCAGCCCGGCCTTGACGCCGGACAGATCGGTGTCGCCGAAACGTCCGTCATCGATGCGAAGGCCGGCCCAGGTCTGGCAATGGCCTTCCGTCGGAGGATGGTTTCCGAGCGAGATCACGCACGGGCAGAACACATCGCAGGAACAGGAAAGGGCGAGTTCGCCTTTAATCGACCACGACTCCACGGAACGCCACTCCCTCAATACACGTTCAGCAACGAAAGGCCCTGCATGCCGTATAGCAGCGCACCGATGCCGAGCAAGACCGCACCGAGCCCGCGGCTGATGCGCGGGGTCGCCGCGAGCTTCTCGACCGTCATCGCAATCGCGAGGCCGGCCATCCACAGCACGTTCATCACGCCGACCGCGAACATCAACAGCATCATCGCCCAGCAGCAGCCGAGGCAATGCAATCCCTGCCGCATGCCGAGCGCGAAGACTTCGGATGAGGTGGTCTTCCAGTTCGCAAAGAAGAACGGAAACGGCCGCTGACAGGCGCGCAGGCATGCCTGCTTCAGCGCGGAAAACTGGTAGAGCCCCGCGATCACAAAAAGCATGGCCGAGACGGTGCGGCTCGCCGGAGCCATTGCGGTGTCGAGCAGCGCAAAACGCGCGAGCACATTCTGCAGCAGCGTCGCCGCAAGTGCGAAAGCAATCCACACGGCGGCATATCCCAGCGCGAGCGCAAACGGCGAGACGACCGGCTCACCCTTCGCCGCCGCCGTGTCGGCGATCTCGGCATAGGTCAGGATCATGGGCGCCGCGCTCGGGAGCATCATCGCAAGGCTCATCGCGCTCCACATCGCGAGCAGAAGCGACGTGTCTCGAAGGCCTGTGCCGGCCGGCATGCCGAAGCTGCTTTCGACCAGCGGACGGCAAAGCGCCCGCACGAGGGAGACGAAATCGCCGCCCTGCGCGATCGCGCTTCCGGCCACGACCCCGAGATAGAGCCAGCCAAGTCCGGTCATCACGATAATGCACAGGACCGCGACCGCACGCGGGTGCGCGGCTGCGGCGCCCAGGCGAGCAGCGGCCGGCGGCAAATGGCTCAGGTCATGAGGTCCGGCGGTATCGGTCAAACGGTCCACTCCGGCCCCACTCCTATCGCAAGGCGGGCGCCAACGGAAACCGCCAGCGAAAGCATGGTTTCCGGCTCCCCAAACCGCCGCCAAGCCACTAAAAGACCCCCGCAAGGCAGGCCATGACATGGCGCAAGGATCGTCGTTAACGGCGCAGGCGATGGTGGTCGGCGCGGGCCCGGTGGGGCTCACGGCGGCGATCGCGCTTGCCTCGGCCGGGATCGAGACCGTGCTGGTCGCCCGCGCCGCCCCCGCCGACAACCGCACCACCGCGCTGCTCGGCGGGTCGGTCACGGCGCTCGATACGCTCGGCGTCTGGGCGGATGCGCGCGATCACGCCGCGCCGCTGCGGACGCTGCGGATCGTCGACGATACCGGCCGGCTCATCCGTGCGCCGGAAGCGCGCTTCGAGGCAGGCGAATTGTCGCTCGATGCCTTCGGCCACAACATCGAGAACCGCCATTTGATCGCCGCGCTGGAGCGCGCCGCGAACCTGCCGCACCTCACGCGGGTCGAGCAGGACGCGCTCGCGATCGAGACCGGCGCGGATGCCGTCGTCGCGCGCCTGCATGATGGTGGGACGATTTCCGCCCCGCTCGCAGTCGGCGCGGACGGGCGCAAGTCGCTCTGCCGCGCCGCCGCCGGGATCGAGGTGTCCGGCTGGGGCTATCCGCAGGTGGCGCTCACGATGACGGTCGGACATGCGCGCCCACATCGCGACATCTCGACGGAATTCCATACCCCGTCCGGACCGTTCACGCTCGTGCCGCTTCCCGGCAACCGGTCGAGCATCGTCTGCGTGGTCGATCCGGCGGAAGGCGAATTGCTGCGCGCGATGGACCCGAACGCGCTCAGCGAAGAGATCGAGCGCCGCTCGCACTCGGTCCTCGGGCGCGTGACGCTCGAGCCGGGCATCGGTTATTTCCCGCTCGCGGTCGAAACCGCGCGATCCTTCGCCGGCAGCCGCATCGCGCTCGCGGGCGAGGCCGCGCATCGCATTCCGCCGATCGGGGCGCAGGGCCTCAATCTCGGCCTGCGCGACGCAGCGCTCATCGCCGAACTTGCCGCGCAGGCGGTGCGCGAAGGTCGCGATCCGGGTGGCGCAGATGTGCTTGCCCACTACGACCGTGACCGGCGCGCCGACGTGATCAGCCGGACATTCGCGGTCGATCTCCTGAACCGGACGCTGCTGTCGGGCTTCCTGCCGTTCCAAGGCGCGCGCGGCCTCGGCGTCTACCTGATGAACAGTGTGGGCCCCTTGCGCCGCGCGCTGATGCGCGAGGGAATCGCGCCCGCTTCCGCGCAGCCCGACCTGATGCGCGGAAAAAAGATCGGCACGGCCACCGACGCCTAGCGCTCCTCGTCGATTGCAGGAGCCTGCTTCACAAGCGTGTCGTCACGAAATCGCGGAGCGATCGGCAGGGGCAAGGCCGGCATCGTTTCGCCCGCGGCATTCGCCACCTTGCGGTCGAACAACCCGCGCTGGACGAAATGCGGATCGCGAATTGCATCCTCGAGCGAGACCACGATGGTCGCGCAGCAATCGGCCTTTGCAAGGATCGGCCGCCACTCCTCCGACGTTCGCGCGGCAATGAGGGTGGCAATCGCGGCTCGCGTCGCACGCGGATCGTGGCTGTCATCGGCATCGGTCGCATCGAGGCCGATGGCTTCACAAAAGCGCACCCAGAAGTGGTCCTCAAGCGCGCCGCAGGCGACGAGCCGACCGTCGCGCGTCGGGTAAAGCTGGTAGCGGGGCGATCCGCCGGTGAGCAGCGCCTCGCCGCTTTTCGGGTAACGCCCCGTCGCCGCCCCCTGCGCCAAAGCATGCCAGGCGAAGACAAACATCGCCTCGGTCATGGCGATGTCGAGGTGGCAGCCCTTGCCGGTACGGTCGCGCTCGCGGAGCGCCAGAAGGATGTTGATGACAGCCGGAAAGGTGCCCCCGGCGATATCGGCGATGAGCGCGGGCGGGACCGTAGGCCGGTCCGGCGGCCCCGATTGCAGCGCCAGAAGGCCGGTCTGGCCGACATAGTTGAGATCGTGGCCAGCTTCGGCCGCGCGGGGGCCTGCCGCGCCATAACCTGAAATCGAGCAATAGATCAGCTTCGGAAAACGTGTCTGAAGCTCGGAATACGAAAGCCCGAGCCTGTCCATAACGCCTGGCCGAAACTGTTCAACCAGAATATCTGATCGTTGAAGCAAAACATTAAGTTCCTCGCGTGCCGACTGAGATTTCAGGTCGAGGTATCGGCAGGTCTTGCCCCGGTTGAGCAGCGCAAAGGCAGCGGCGGTATCGCCCCAGCGCGGCTCGAACCGCCGCATGTCTTCCCCGCCCGGCCGCTCGATCTTGATGACCTCGGCCCCCGCCTCGGCGAGCATCAGGGTCGCCAAGGGTCCCGGAAGGAGCGTCGTGAAGTCGAGCACCACAAGTCCGGTCAGAGGCTGCATCGGCGCGCTCAGAACAACCGCACGGGAAGCATTCCGCTCTTCACCAGCCACATCACCGCAGTCAGCGTGACAACCGAAGTGAGCGTGCCGATCAGCACCGAGGCGGACGCGGATTCCACCCCGGTGTCGTATTGCCTCGCCATGATGAAGACGTTGAGCGCGGGCGGCAATGCCGCCATCAGCACCGCCGTATAGACCCATACCTGGGAAAAAGGCCCGAGCAGGCTCAATAGCAGGAGCACGATCAACGGATGCAGCACGAGCTTCACCAGCAGCACGGCCGGCACCTCCCACGGCATCGCGCGGAACGGACGCAGCGCAACCGTCACCCCAAGCGCGAACAGCGCGCATGGCGCCGCGGCATTCTGCAGGAACTGCATCAACCGGTCGAGCGCGACCGGCGGCTCCAAGTGCAGGAAGGCGGACGCGACACCGAGCGCGGTCGCGATGATGAAAGGATGCAGGATGATACGTGTGGCGACATCGCGCGCGACCGCGCGAAAGCCTTTGTGCTCGGTCCCGGTGAGCGCCATCAGAAATGGGACAAGCGAGAAGACCAGGATATTGTCGAAGCAGAAGATCAATGCAACCGGCACAGCCGCCTGCGCGCCGAGCGTCGAGAGCGCAAGCCCCGGTCCCATGTAACCGACATTGCCATAGGCGCCGGCAAGGCCAGCGATCGTCGCCTCCGCGTTGCGCCCCCGCAGCATCACCGCCCCAATTGCGAAAGCGAGCGCGAAGGCAGCGTAAGTTGCAAGCGAGGTGCTCACAACAAACGGGATATTGTTCAGCTCCTCCACCGGGGTCTTTGCCAGAATGCGATAGAACAGGCACGGCAATGCCACGTAGATGAGGAAGAAATTCATCCAGGCGAGGCCGGTATCAGGGATCGGCTTGCCGCGTCCGCAGGCATAGCCGAGAAAGATCAAGCCGAAATAAGGCAACGCAAGATTGAGAACGTCGATCATTGCAGGATTTTTTGCACCGGTCGGTGTGCGTATCGGTTGGATTTCCGGGGGTCAATGCGGAACGTTGGATTGGCGCGAAATTTGCGTCCAACAAGACCTTGGTTTGCGCATGGCGCGGCGTGTAACGATGCGCGACCGACATGCGCCGGCAGGGCGATGGCCGGAACGGGAGGATCGTTCGAATGAAGCTGCCGCGCCAGTTCTTCAAGCCGCTCGCGATCGGGGCCCCCGCTCCGCTGCGCGACATGCCGGTGCGGCTCGAGCGCATGATCCATTTCATGCCGCCGCATGTCGAAAAAATGCGTGCCAAGACGCCCGAGCTGATCGCCCAGGTCGATGTCGTACTCGGAAATCTCGAAGATGCGGTGCCGGCGGATGCGAAGGAAGCGGCGCGCGCGGGCTTCCTCGAGATGGGCAAGAAGTACGATTTCGGCGCGACCGGTTTGTGGACGCGCATCAACGCGCTCAATTCGCCCTGGGTTCTCGACGACATCACGCAGATCGTCGCCGCGATCGGCGACAAGCTCGACGTGATGATGCTGCCCAAAGTCGACGGGCCGTGGGACATCCATTATCTCGATCAGCTCCTCGCGCAGCTCGAAGCGAAGCACGGCGTGAAAAAGCCGATCCTCATCCACGCAATCCTCGAAACCGCCGAGGGCGTGAACAACGTCGAAGCGATCGCGAGCGCCTCGCCGCGCATGCACGGCATGAGCCTGGGTCCGGCCGATCTCGCTGCCTCGCGCGCGATGAAGACGACGCGGGTCGGCGGCGGTCATCCCGATTACAAGGTGCTTGCGGACGCGAAGGCTGAGGGCGGCGCGCGCGCGGCCTATCAGCAGGACCTGTGGCATTACACGATCGGCAAGATGGTCGACGCCTGCGCAGCCGCCGGGATCAAGCCCTTCTACGGTCCGTTCGGCGACTTCTCCGACGCCGAAGCCTGCGAGGCCCAGTTCCGCAATGCATTCCTGATGGGCTGTGCCGGGGCCTGGTCGCTGCATCCATCTCAGATCGCGATAGCCAAGCGCGTGTTCTCGCCCGATCCCGGCGAGGTCGCCTTCGCTCGCAAGATCGTCGAGGCCATGCCGGACGGCACCGGGGCCGTCATGATCGACGGCAAGATGCAGGACGATGCAACCTGGAAACAGGCCAAGGTTGTGCTGGATCTGGCAAGCCTGGTCGCCCGCAAGGACCCCGACCTCGCGAAGGTTTACGGGATTTGACAGTCTGTGATCCGCCGCAATTCAATCCTATGTTGATGCCGTCATGACCAAAGTCTCCCAGTCCCAGCCCCCCAACGAGATCAGGGCGCGTGTCGCCAAATACCGGATCGGCGACGTTGTGCGCCACCGCGTGTTTCCGTTCCGCGGCGTGGTGTTCGACATCGATCCGGTGTTCAGCAACACCGAGGAATGGTGGCAGGCGATCCCTGAAGACGTGCGGCCGCATAAAGACCAGCCGTTCTATCACCTGTTCGCCGAGAACGCCGAAAGCGAGTACGTCGCCTATGTCTCCGAGCAAAATCTGTTGCCCGACGAGTCCGGCGATCCGATCCGCCATCCTCAGGTGCGCGAGGCGTTTACGCGGGACTCGCGAGGAAAATTCCGCCTGCGCGATCTCGTGATGAACTGACATCGGGGCGGCGACGAACCCGCCAATGAAAAAAGCGCGCCTGACCGGCGCGCCTTTTTTGTCTGCGGCAGCAGGACAGTTATTGCTTCGGCGCCGGCGCAGGAGCCGCGCCCGCGGCGCCACCCTTGGCCTCAAGTTCCTTGCGCGCCTTGTCGGCACGGGCCTGCAATTCTTCCTGCAGCTTCTTCTGCTGCTCTTCGAACACCTTCGGATCGGTCGGAGGACCGTCATAGGCCTTCGCGAAATCGTTCAACGGAAGCAGCAGGCTGACCGGCTGGCCATTGCCGTTGATTGCCTGCACGGCGAGCTGCTGACCCTTCTTGAGCTTGCCGACGAGATCGGCATTCACCTCGTAATCGGACATGCATCCGTTGGTGAAGCAGATCACATACGGACCCTGCGACGGCTGGTTCTGGTCGATGATGACGCGGGTGCCGTGGACAAGCTGCATGCCGAGCGGCAGCGTCACGCGCAGAACCTTCTTCGCTTCGCCTTCCGGCTCGATCAGGACCGCGGCGACGACCGGCATTCCGGATTCCAGACGCGCGTCCTTGCCGGTGAAGCAGACCTGTTTGGCATTCGCCTCCTGCCCCTTCAGGCAGAACTTGGTCCAGGGCGAATAGATGAGCTGAACCTCACCCTGCTGCTGTCCGGCGGCGGGAGCAGGCTGCTGCTGGGCCTGAGCCGGCGCTGGTGCGCCCTGCTTGGGAGCCGCAGCGGCGGGCTTGGCAGGTGCGGCAGGCTTCGCGGCCGGTGCCGCGGGTTTTGCGGGAGCGGGCGGTGTCTGCGCCAGCGCTAATCCCGCGCCGGCCATCGCCAGCACAAAGGCGGCCGCGAACGCGGACGCAATCCGATAGATCATTGACCAATTCCTCTTGTCTTGCCGCGCAGACGGCCCAAGTCGCCCCGACCGGCGTCCGGATGTGGCGTGTCTTGACGCAAATAAAGGCAACAGCGTGACGCCGATGACCTGCCTGATACCCGAATTTGGCAAGCCAATAAAGCGCCGGACATTGAATAACGGTGATTATGCCGGTGCGGTCACCGCCTCGGCAGGGGAATGCTGTATGAAGCAAGGGAGGGCGGGAATCAAACCGAAAAACTCGATGCGAATGACCTTTCCAAGCATCGCACGCATCCGCATTTCGGCGAAGATGCTTCCCCGCGCCCTGCTCGTCCTCGCTGCTTTGATCGCAGTACCGGATTGGTGCAACGCAGAAGCGCGCCACGCCATCGCGATGCACGGCGAGCCGGCCTGGCCCGCCGGCTTCACGACGCCGCCCTACGCCAATCCACAGGCTCCGAAAGGGGGAAGGCTCGTTCAAGGTGCCCTCGGCACTTTCGATAGCCTCAATCCCCTGATCCTGAAGGGCACGCCTGCGCAATCGATCCGCGCTTACGTGATCGAAAGTTTGATGGCGCGCGGCTATTCCGAGCCGTTCACGCTCTATGGATTGATCGCGGACAGCGTCGAGACGGACGATGCGCGCAGCTTCGTCACCTTCACGATCGATCCGCGCGCGCATTTCTCCGACGGCAAGCCGATCACGCCGGAAGACGTCGTGTTCTCGTGGCAATTGCTGCGCGACAAGGGCCGGCGCAATCTTCAGATCTATTATGCCAAGGTGAAATCCGCGGAAATTTCCGGGCGCTCGGTTCGTTTCGATCTGAGCGGCGCCGACGACCGCGAATTGCCGCTGATCCTTGGCCTCATGCCGGTCCTGCCCAAGCACGCGGTCAACCCGGACACCTTCGACGAGACGAGCCTCGAACCGCCGATTGGCAGCGGACCTTATCGCATCACGCAGGTGCGGCCTGGTGAGAGCGTCACCCTCACCCGCGATCCGAATTACTGGGGCCGCGATCTTCCGATCAATCGCGGCCTGTGGAATTTCGACGAGGTGCGTTTCGACTATTACCGCGACGCCAACACGCATTTCGAGGCCTTCAAGAAAGGGCTCTACGACGTCCGCGAGGAAACCGATCCGGGCCGATGGTCGACCCAATACGACTTCCCGGCTCTACGCGACGGCCGCGTGGTGAAGGAGGGCTTTCCCTACGGTCTGCCGAAGCCGATGAACGCGCTCGTCTTCAACACGCGCCGCGCGATCTTTTCCGACGTGCGGGTGCGCGAGGCGATCGGCTACCTGCTCGACTCCGAGTGGCTCAACAAGAATTTCTATTTCGGACTGTTCCGCCGGACCTCGAGCTATTTCGAAGGCTCGGAATTGTCTTTCGCCGGCCGTCCTGCCGACGAACGCGAGCGCGTGCTGCTTGACCCCTTCCCGGGCGCGGTGCGCGCCGACGTGATGGACGGGTCGTGGCGCCCGCCGGCCTCGGATGGGACGGGACGCGACCGCGACAATCTGAGGAAGGCGTTCGCGCTGTTTGCGCAAGCGGGCTATGCGCTCGACGGCACGGTGCTGCGCAATCGTGCGACCGGCGCTCCTTTCGAATTCGAGATTGCGGTCACGACCAAGGATGCGGAGCGCCTCGCGCTCGCCTTTGTCCGCGACCTGAAGCGCGCCGGAATAAACGCGCGCGTGCGGCTGGTCGAGAACCTGCAATTCACGGTGCGCCAGAACAAGTATGATTACGACATGATTCCCTACAAATGGGAGCTGTCTCTGTCGCCCGGCAACGAGCAGACTTTCTACTGGAGCAGCGCGGCCGCCGATCAGGAAGGAACGCGCAACTACATGGGCGCGAAAAATCCCGCCATCGATGCCGTGATCGCTGCGATGCTGCGCGGGCGCGAGCGCGCCGATCTCGTCGCCGCCGCGCGCGCGCTCGACCGGCTTCTCATTTCGGGTTTCTACGTTGTGCCGCTCTTCTACCTGCCGGAGCAATGGGTCGCGCGCTGGAACGCGATCGAACATCCGGCGGCGACGTCGTTGTTCGGTTATCTCCCCGAAACATGGTGGCACAAGCCATGATCCTCGGTGACCCGGCACGCAACACGCCCGCCGCGGGCGCGCGGACCACGCTGGACGATGTGTTCCGTCGCACCGTGGAACGCCGCCCGGATGCGCTGGCGCTGGTCGATCCCGCCGATCGCGCCGACACCGAAGGTGTCGCGCCGCGACATCTGTCCTACGCGCAGGCCGATCGCATGGTTTCGGCAATTGCCGGACGCCTGCGCCGCATCGGGTTGTCCACCGATGCCGTCGTCGGCATGCAACTGCCCAACAACGTCGAGAGCATACTGACTTTTCTCGGCGTCTTGCGCGCGGGAATGATCGCGGCCCCTCTGCCGCTCCTGTGGCGCCGCGCGGACTGCATCGCGGCCCTCGCGCGTATCGGCGCGAAGGGATTGATCGCTTGCGGAGCGCATCGCGGTGTCGATCATTGCCAGATCGCCATGCAGGTCGCGGCCGAGATTTTCCCGATCCGCTACGTGTGCGGCTTCGGCGCGAAGCTTGCTGACGGCGTGATCCCGCTCGACGACCTCTACACGATCGAGAAGCTCGATCCGATCCCCGAGCCTGGCCGCGAGCGCAAGCAGAATCCGGCCGCGCACGTGGCCGTCATCACCTGGGATATCACCGCGGACGGCCTGGTCGCCGTCGCGCGCAACCAGACCGAATTGCTGACGGCGGGCCTCGCCGTCACGCTCGAAAGCAGGGTCCAGCAGGATGCTGTCATCCTGTCGACCGTGGAGCCCGCCTCGCTCGCCGGCCTGTCGGTGAGCCTGATGCCGTGGCTGTTCTCAGGGGGAACGCTCGTACTGCACGATCCGTTCACCCCCGCGATCTTCGCCGAGCAGATCAAGACGCATCGCTGCGACACGCTGGTCCTTCCCGGCGCCGTCGTTCCGCGCCTTGCCGAAGCAGGCATGCTTTTGGCGGCGGACGGGGTGAAAAGCGTAATTGCGATGTGGCGCTCACCCGAACGCCTTGCCGGCGCCGCGCCGTGGCGCGATGCCGGCATTTCCATGACCGACGTCGTCGTGTTCGGCGAAACCGCGCTCATCGCTGGGCGGCGTAGCGCAGATGGAAAGCCGGCGCCGCTGCCGCTCGGAACGGTCACCGCGCCGCGCAACGGTCCCAATCAGGTGCAGGTCGCCGAAATCTCGCGGACTGATGCGGGAACGGTTGCACTCCGCGGACCGATGGTGCCGCGCCACCCCTTCCCACAGGATGCCGAACGCGCAGGGCTCCCGGCGATGCGGATCGCGCCCGATGGCACGGTCAACACCGGATATACCTGCCGCGCCGAGCGCGACGCCGACGCGATCGTCGTCACCGGCCCGCCCGCGGGAATGATCAATGTCGGAGGCTACCGCTTCGGCTTGCGCGACCTGCAGGAGCTCGTCACCGGCGCGGACGCGAATGGTACGCTCGCTGCGCTGCCCGACACGCTGACCGGCCATCGCCTGGCAGGCCATGCCGAAGACCGCGCCGCCATCCGCCACGCCTTGAGCGCGACCGGGGTCAACCCGCTGGTGCTTCGCGCCTTCCGCGAGCGCGGCCAGCCGGACGCGGCGTAACAATCCGTTTCCTGCCGCCAAAGAAAGTCCGACCCCGCGTTGACGCGCCATTAAGTGGATTCCGCGTAAGGTTTGCGACCTTTCACCGCAATCCGTGACCGCCGATGTCCCTGCAGGGTTCGCTCGTTGTCATCGCCGAGGCGCCGCACGGCGAGGTCGCAGCCGCGCTGACGCAGGCTGGTGCCTTCCCCGTCATCGACGCCGATCCGTCGAGCGCGCTCGACGCCATCGCTGCAGCGCAGCCGGAGGCGATCGTCATCGCCGACCCTGCATGTGCAGCCGATATCGCGCTTGCGCGCGGACTTGCGAGGCAGGTCACCACGGCAGCGCCGATCATCCCTGTCATCGCGCGGATCGGCGATGCAGCGCCGGCCTATCGCGAGAGCCTGCCGGTCCGCGAAAACGCCTCCGTCTCCGCAGTCTGCCTTGCGGTGTCGGCCGCGATCCGCGCCCGCACGCTTCATGCATCGGTGCTACGCCGCGCCGAGATCGCCGCGAGCGACGGGATCGCCATTCCGGTCGCGCCGAAAAACGACCCGCTGGAAGATGCAATCGTCATCGTGGCCGGGCGTGGCCGCTCTTATCCTTCGCTGACGCTTGCGGTCGGCGAACGCGCAGGCCTGATCGGCGCGCTCTCAATCGAGACCGCCGCGCGCTACCTGAAGGACCGCGATGCCGACGGCCTCGTCATCGGCGACGGCTTCCCGGCGGACATGATCGACGGCCTCCTCACGATCCTGGAGGAAGACACGCGCTTCCGCGATCTGCCGATCGGTGTGCTGATGCGGCCGGGCGTGCATCTCAACCACGACCTGCATCTGATCCCGGCCAGCGTCCCCGACCAGTTGATTGCGCACCTTCTGCCGTATGTGCGGCTGCACGCATTCGAGGCGCGGCTGAAGCGCGTGATGCAGTCGCTCGACCAGGGCGGCATGATCGATCCGGACACCGGCCTCGTCCGCCCGGAGACATTCACGCGCGAACTTGAGCGCGCGATCCGCTCAGCGGGCGAACGCGGCGTCGGCCTTTCGCTCGCTCGGCTGGCCTTTCCTGCAGACCTCGGCCATCGCAGCAGCATGGATGCCGCGCGCCTCGTCAGCCGCCTCGTGCGCGGCGCCGATTTCGGCTCCCGGCAAGATGACGGATCGATCCTCGTCACCTTCTCCGAAACCGACCTCAAGCAGGCCCATGTGGTGGCGCGCCGGATCGCCAGCGCGCTGAAGCACACCATGCTGACCGGTGGCCAGAGGCAGTCGGCTGCCCCGACGGTCACGCTCGCGGGACGCAAGTCCGCCGACGATGTGATGTCGCTTTTGGCGCGCGTCTTGGCCCCCCAGATTGCGGCGGAGTGATCGGGCGCCTACGTTAGGCGGAGCGCAGGAAGGCTCCGCCATGACCAAAGACCCGCTTGCCATCGACGTTGTTTCCGATGTGGTCTGTCCCTGGTGCTTCATCGGCAAGCGCCGGCTGGAAAAAGCCATCGCTCTCAAGCCCGAAATCCCCGTCACCGTGCGTTTCCGGCCCTATTTCCTCAATGACTGGATTCCGCGCGAAGGAATCAGCCGCGAAGAATACCTCACCAAGAAATTCGGATCGGTTGCCCGCTACAAGGACATCGCGCAGCGCGTCGTCGCCGCGGCGGCGCAGGAGGGGCTCGTCTACAATCCGGACCGGATCAGCCGCCAGCCAAACACGACGGATTGCCATCGCCTGATCGCGTGGGCCGGCGACAACGCTCCACGCATGAAACAGCGGCTGATGGATCTCTATTTCACCGAAGGCGGCGATCTCACCGACCGCGCGGTGCTCATTCAGGCCGCTGTGGATTGCGGGCTGGACCGCGCCGACGTAACCGCGCGGCTTGGGACCGACGCCGACGTCGAGCGCGTGACGCAGGAAGCTGAATCCGCCAAGGAGGCCGGGATCGACGGTGTGCCCTGCTTCATCTTGGGCGGGCTGCTCGCGGTGTCCGGCGCGCAATCGCCCGATTATCTCGCGGACGCGATCGAGCGCGCGGCGCAGGAAACCGCGCGGCGCGGCACGGCGGTCGCCGCGAAATAGCTACGACAAGGCTTGCCCGAGAAAGGCGAAGCCCGCGAATGCGATGCTTGCGCCCGCCGCGCGCACCGCGAGCAGTCCCTTCGACCAGCGCGCAAGCAGGCCGAAGGCGATGCCGGACAGATGCAATAGGCCGGTCGCGATCACAAACCCGATGGCGAAGGCGGCCGGATCGGCCGCGAGCGGCAATTCGGTGCCATGCGCGTGGCCGTGGAAGATCGCGAACGCACCGACCAGGAGCCCCGCGACTGCAAGCGGCGGCTGCGCCGCGACCGCGACCATGACGCCGAGCACGATGGCCGAAAGCGCGATGCCGATTTCGACGAATGGAAGCGGCATCCCGGCGATACCGAGGATGCCGCCGAACGCCATCACGAGTGGAAACACAACCGGCAGGATCCAGAGCGCGGGCATACCGAGAAACGCACCCCACAATCCGACCGCGACCATCGCAACGACGTGATCCGCCCCGAACAGCGGATGCGTGAATCCGTTGGCAAATCCACCCGCGATATCGCCGGAATGGGCGAACGCCATCCCCGGCGCCAGCGCAGCGATCGCAGCGAACCGGGCAAGACTTGCGCTTTTCGGCATTTGGGTACACTCACGCCGCCGGAGCCGCCGATGGCAGACGACATCGAACCGCTGATCTTCGATCTTGTCGAGTGGGTCGCGCGCGAAACGCGTACGCATGCACAGGTCATGAACGTGTGGCGCACCTCCTGCCCGCGTCTCACGGTTTGGGAGGACGCGGTCGAGCGCGGGCTTGTAGAAAGAAAGCACTCGCCGGATCAAGGCGCAGTCGTCGTCGTGACGGCGCGCGGCCGCAACTTTCTGAAGGTTCGCACCGCGCCGGCGCGTGCAGCCGGCCGCGCAAGCCGCGCGTGATGATCTTCCCGATCTGATAACTCAGGCAGCCTTGGCGGGCTGCGCGAGCCTGACGAGGTCGCGCAGGATCGCGGCGGTGCCTTCGAGGCGATCCTCCGGCTTTTCCCAGTCCTCCAGGAATACGACCTTCATGTCCGGGCGCACTTTCGCGCTGTCGTGCTTTGAGATGAAGCGCAGCAGCGCTTCCGGATTGGCGAACTTGTTGTCGCGGAACGAAATCACTGCGCCTTTCGGTCCGGTATCGGCCTTCTCGACATTCGCCTTGCGGCACAGGGCCTTGATCGCGACGATCTTGAGAAGGTGCTCGGCTTCCTCCGGAATGGGGCCGAACCGGTCGACGAGTTCGGCACCGAACGCGTCGATCTCGCGCTCGTCCTCGACCTCGGCCAGCCTGCGGTAGAGCGAGAGCCGCACCGAAAGGTCCGCGACATATTCGTCGGGAATAAGCACCGGCATCCCGATCGTGATCTGCGGCGACCAGCGGTCGGCGACCGGCTCCTTGATGCCAGCCTTCAGCGACATGACTGCCTCTTCCAGCATCTGCTGGTACAGCTCGAAGCCCACTTCCTTGATGTGGCCGGACTGCTCCTCGCCGAGAAGATTGCCCGCGCCGCGGATATCGAGGTCGTGCGAGGCAAGCTGGAAGCCCGCGCCGAGCGTGTCGAGCGATTGCAGCACCGTCAGCCGCCGTTCGGCCTGCGCGGTGATGCGTTTCTTTTCCGGCAGCGTGAACAGCGCGTAGGCCCGCAACTTCGCGCGTCCCACCCGTCCGCGCAGCTGGTAAAGCTGCGCCAGGCCGAAGCGGTCGGCGCGATGCACGATCAGCGTATTGGCAGTCGGAATGTCGAGGCCGGATTCAACGATCGTCGTGGACAGCAGCACATCGTATTTGCCGTCGTAGAAGGCCGACATGATGTCCTCGAGCACGGTCGGAGGCATCTGCCCGTGCGCGACCGCCACCTTGACCTCCGGAACGGCCTTGTCCAGGAAGTCCTTCGCGCCGGCGAGATCCTCGATCCGCGGACAAACATAGAAGGATTGCCCGCCGCGATAGCGTTCGCGCAAAAGCGCCTCGCGCACGACCAGAGGATCGAACGGCGATACGAAGGTGCGCACTGCAAGCCGGTCGACCGGCGGAGATGCGATGATCGAAAGGTCGCGCACGCCTGTCAAAGCAAGCTGCAGGGTGCGCGGGATCGGCGTTGCGGTGAGCGTCAGCACATGCACCTCGGCGCGAAGCTGCTTCAGCTTCTCCTTGTGCGCGACCCCGAAATGCTGCTCCTCGTCGACCACGATCAGACCAAGATCCCTGAAGTTGATTCCGCGCCCAAGCAGCGCATGCGTGCCGACCACGATGTCGAGCTCACCCGCGGCGAGCGCGGCCTTGGCCTTTGCCATGTCCGCCGCCGAAACGAGCCGCGAGGCGAGCGCGATCTTCACCGGAAAGCCGTGAAAGCGCTCGTTGAATGTCTTGAAATGCTGGCGCGCGAGCAGCGTCGTCGGCACGACGACAGCCACCTGCTTGCCGCTCATCGCGGTCACGAAGGCGGCGCGCAGCGCGACCTCGGTCTTGCCGAAGCCGACGTCGCCGCATACCAGCCGATCCATCGGACGACCTTCGCCGAGATCCTTGAGCGTCGCGTCAATTGCGGCCTGTTGATCCTCGGTCTCCTCGTACGGGAAGCCTGCGCAGAACTCGTCGTACATGCCGGCCGGGACCGTGAGCTTTGCCGCTTCGCGCAGCTTTCGCTCGGCCGCAATCTTGAGAAGCTCATGCGCCATCTCGCGGATGCGACTTTTCATGCGCGCCTTGCGCGCCTGCCACGCGCCGCCGCCGAGCTTGTCGAGCTGCACGCCCGCTTCTTCCGAGCCGTAGCGCGAGAGAAGCTCGATATTCTCGACCGGCAGGTAGAGCTTGTTCTCGTCGGCGTAGTGGATTTCCAGGCAGTCGTGAGGCGCGCCTGCGGCCTCGATCGTCTTCAGCCCGACAAACCGGCCGATGCCGTGATCGACATGAACCACGAGATCTCCCGAAGACAGGCTCGTCGCCTCGGCGATGAAATTCTCTGCGCGCTTGGCCGCCTTGCGCCGCCGCACCAGCCGGTCGCCGAGGATGTCCTGTTCGCTGATGATCGCGGCATCCGGGGTTTCGAATCCGGATTCGATGCCGAGCACGGCGAGCGCGATGTCAGGCTTCGGCCGCTCCAGCGCGTCCGCCCACGACGCCACGTTGCCGAGATTGGGCAGGCCGTGGTCGCGCAGCACGTGGGTCATGCGCTCGCGCGCGCCCTGGCTCCACAGCCCGATGACGACACGCTTGCCCTGCGCCTGCAATGCGGTCACGTGCTTGGTCACCGCGTCGAACACGTTGGCGTTCGGCTCGGCGCGCTCGGCGGAGAAGTTGCGCCCCTGCTTTGCGCCGACATCGATGACGTCGTTGGCCGCCGGCTGCGAAAATTGAGTGACGCGCGCGATGGCGACGCCGTCCAGCCGTGTCTTCCATTCCTGTTCGGTCAGGTAGAGGCGGTCCGGCGGCAGCGGCTTGTATGGTGGCCCGGCGCTCGCCACGTCGAGCGGATGCTGGCGCGCCTCGTAATAATCCGCCACCTGCGCGAGCCGTTCATGCGCGGCGTCCTCGCCCAGCGGCTCGATCGCGAGCGCCGACCCCGGCACATAGTCGAACAGCGTATCAAGCCGATCGTGAAATAGCGGCAGCCAATGCTCCATGCCGCCGTAGCGGCGACCCTCGCTGATCGCCTCGTACAGAAGATCGTCGCGCGCGGGCGCGCCGAACGCCGCGACATAGCCGGTGCGAAATTTCGAAATGGTTTCGGTCGTCAGCTGGAATTCTGCGGCAGGCACGAGATCGAGGTGACGCAATTCGCCCATCGTGCGCTGGCTGTCGGAATCGAAACTGCGGATCGATTCAAGCTGGTCGCCGAAAAAATCGAGCCGTACCGGATCGTCGAGGCCGGGCGGGAAAAGATCGAGGATGCCGCCGCGCACCGCGTATTCCCCCGGTTCGCGCACCGTCGAGGAGCGCGTGAACCCGTTCAGCTCGAGCCAGCGGACGATGTTCTCCATGCCGAGCACGTTGCCCGGGGCTGCCGACAGCGATTGCCCCGCCACGACCTTTTTCGGCGGGACGCGCTGCGTAATCGCGTTCACCGTCGTGAGCAGGATCGAGGGCTTGTCGCGCCCTTGCACGTGCGCAAGCCGCGACAGCGTGGTCATGCGCTGCGCCAGCACCCCGCCATTGGGAGAAACCCGGTCATAGGGGAGGCAATCCCAGGCGGGGAATTCAAGCGTCGCGACGTCCGGCGCGAAGAAAGACAACCCGCGGCTGAGAGCCGCCATGCGCGGCGCATCGCGGCAGACCGCGACGAGGCTGATCGCCGGAGCATCCGGGCGCGCCGCAATCGCGCGCGCAAGATCGCCGAGCACGAGCCCTTCCGCGCCGTCGGCGACGCCGGCAAGCATGAGCGGACGGGACGCTTTCAGCAGATCGGCCGGAGAGCGCGCCATCAGGTCACTTTCTGGCCGCGATGGAACGCGCACAGGCGCCGGAACAACCCGGTATCGTATTCAGGCGGCGCAACGCCGTCATTTGTCACCCATGCATAGAGATCGTGGTCGGGCACGTCGAGCAGACGCTCGTATTCGTCGAGGTCGCGGTCCGTCAGCCCGGCGATCTCGGAATCGGCGAAACGCCCGAGGAGGAGATCGGTTTCGCGGATGCCACGATGCCACGAGCGGAACAGAAGCCGCCGCCGCCTCTCGTCCAGTCCGTCGCTCGACCGCGTGGAACCGGTCATCCTTCGTTCTCCGCAGGGCGCAACGCCAAAAGCCCGGACGGGCCGGGCGCGAGGTTTTATATAGGCGTTCGCGACGCTTTGTCAGCGTCAAATCCTGAAGGACGCGACGGCTCCACAGAAGAGGTGGTGATAGAGTGCCGCGCGATGCGCCCTTCGCTCCTCTCACCCTTCTTCGCCTCGATCCGCACGCTGAAAGGCGTCGGGCCGAAAGTCGAAAAGCTGTTCCGCCACCTGTTTGGGCGCGAAGAGGAGGCGCGCGTCATCGACCTGTTGTTTCACCTGCCGGGCAGCGCCATCGACCGCCGCGCGCGTCCGCTTTTGCGAGACGTGGTTCCCGGCACGGTCGCGACCGTCAAGGTCACGATCGACCGGCATCGACCATCCCCGCCGGGCCGGGCGCGTGTCCCCTATCTCGTCTACGCCAGCGACGACACCGGCGACATCGTGCTCACCTATTTTCATGGCCGCGAAGATCAGCTGAAGAAGGCGATGCCGGTCGGCGAGACGCGCTACGTGTCAGGCATTGCGCAGCTTTACGACGGCATGCTGCAGATGGTGCATCCCGACCGCGTGGTGGATGAAGCGGGGCTTGCGGCCTTGCCGATGATCGAGCCGGTCTACCCGATGACCGAGGGCCTTCATCCGGCCCAGATCAGGCGCGCGATCGACGATGCGCTGCCCAATGTGCCCGTCCTCCCGGAATGGCAGGACGCAGCCTGGCTGAAGCAGCGCGGCTTGCCCGATTTCAGGACGGCGCTGCAGACGCTGCACCGGCCCGCCGAGACGAAGGACATTGAACCAGACAGCGCGGCATGGACGCGGCTAGCCTATGACGAATTGCTCGCGGGCCAGGTCGCCCTCTCGCTTCTGCGCGCTCACTTGCGCCGGCAATCGGGACGCGGCAGTGCGGGCGATGGGCACCTTCGCAAAACCATCATCGGGTCGCTCCCCTATTCGCTCACGCTTTCACAGCACGCTGCACTCGAAGCGATCGTCGACGATCTCGGCAAGCCGCAGCGGATGCTGCGCATGCTGCAGGGTGACGTCGGATCGGGAAAGACGGTTGTTGCGCTGCTAGCCGCCGCGGCGGTGATCGAGGCAGGCCGACAAGTAGCCCTGATGGCGCCGACCGAGATCCTTGCGCGCCAGCATTTGAAGACCATTGCCCCGCTCGCGCAGGCCGCCGGAATGAAAGTGGAAATCTTGACCGGCCGCGAACGCGGTGCCGCGCGCGAGCAGGTGCTCGACCGGCTCGCGAACGGCGACGTGCAGCTTCTGATCGGGACGCACGCGCTGTTTCAGGACGAAGTCACGTTCCGCGACCTCGGGCTTGCTATCGTCGACGAACAGCATCGCTTCGGCGTGCATCAGCGGCTCGCGCTCGCGCGCAAGGGCGAGGCGGTCGACGTTCTGGTGATGACCGCGACGCCGATCCCGCGCACGCTGGTTCTCACCTATTTCGGCGACATGGATGTCTCCGAATTGAGGGAAAAGCCGGCCGGCCGGCAACCCATCGACACACGAACCGTCGCTCTCGACCGTTTGCCCGAGACGGTCGCGGCCGTGGGTCGCGCGCTCGACGAAGGCCAGCGCGTCTACTGGGTTTGCCCGCTGGTCGAGGAAAGCGAGACAAGCGATCTCGCCGCCGCAGAGGAACGTTTCGCCGAACTGAAAGATCGTTTCGGCGATCGCGTCGATCTGGTTCACGGCAAGATGCGGGGCGCCGACAAGGATGCCGCCATGACGCGCTTTTCGCGCGGAGAAACGAGGCTTCTGGTCGCGACAACCGTGATCGAGGTCGGCGTCGATGTGCCGGAAGCAACCGTGATGGTGATCGAACATGCCGAGCGGTTCGGCCTCGCGCAGCTTCACCAGTTGCGTGGCCGGATCGGACGCGGGACGGGCCGCTCGACCTGTCTCCTTCTCTACAAGGCCCCGCTCGGCGAGACCGCGAAAGCACGGCTTGCGATCATGCGCGAGACCGAAGACGGCTTCCGCATCGCCGAGGAGGACCTGAAGCTGCGCGGCGAAGGCGACGTGCTCGGCACGCGCCAGAGCGGCGATCCGGGCTTTCACATCGCGCGGTTAAGCGTGCATGGCGGCATGCTTGCTGCCGCGCGCGACGACGCGGCGCTGATCCTGTCGCGCGATCCGCAGCTTGCGGGTGAGCGCGGCGAAGCAGTGCGGCACCTGCTCTATCTGTTCGAGCGGGACGAGGCCGTGCGCCTTTTACAGGCCGGTTAGCCGGCTTCGCGCGAAGCGAACGCATGCGTCATGGCCGGGCATGACGACGGTTGCAATGTCTGCGTTGCAGAAAAGCTATTTCGCCGTCGCGGGCTTGCCGGTGCGCGCCGCCTGTGCCGCTCGAGCGGTCGCGGCCATCGCGGCAAGCCTCTGCTGGTCGCCATTGCCGCCGCTCGGCTGGACCATGCCAGCGGACATCAGGAGCGTCGCCGCCCCCTCCACCGGAATGTCGAGCTCGATAATCATGCGGCGCGGCAAATAGAAGAAGAATCCAGTGGTCGGGTTGGGCGTGCAGGGCATGAAGCATGAAATCTGGTCGTCGCTCTCCGGCAGGCGCGCGGCGATGTCCGCGCTCGGCGGCTGCGAGATGAATACAAGCGACCACATGCCGGGCGCGGGAAACTCGACGAGGCCGACCTTTCGGAAGCTCGTGCCCGATTTCGAGAACAGCATGGTGAAGACCTGCTTCACCGTCTTGTAGATCGGCCGCACGATCGGCATGCGGTCGAGCACGCTCTCGCTCAACTGCAGCAGCGTGCGTCCCACGAGGTTGGCGGTGAGGAAGCCGAGCATGGTGAGCGCGAAGAACGCGATCACGAGGCCGGAGCCCGGGATTTTCCACGGCAGGTAGGTTTCCGGACGGTACATTTCCGGCACGAGCGGCCGCACCAGGTCGTCCACCCAGGTGACGAACGACCAGATCAGCCAGGCCGTGACGGCGAGCGGACCGGCTACGACCAATCCTGTCAGGAAATAGTTTCGAACCCGCCCGCCGAGCCCGGTCGGCGGCTGGTCGATTTCCATGATGTCCTCAGGCTGGTCCTGGGGGTTCTGTTCTGCAGTCATGAATAAGGGTTCCCGGCTTTCGGGCACGTTCCGAAGCATTATAGGAAAAACGGTGCGGCGGGCCTATGGCCTGCGCTGCGAGTTGATGCCGCGGTTACTCGACCGTGACCGACTTTGCAAGGTTGCGCGGCTGATCCACGTCGGTGCCGAGGCTCACCGCAGCGTGATAGGCCAGAAGCTGCACGGGAATTGCATAAACCAGCGGCGCAATCGAGGTCGGCATCTCGGGCAGCGTGATGGTCGTAATCTGCGGCATCATCGCCTCCTTCGCCCCTTTCGGGTCGGTGACGAGGATGATCTTGCCGCCACGCGCGGCGACCTCCTGCATGTTTGAGGCGGTCTTCTCGAACACGCCGTCATACGGAGCGATCACGATCACCGGCATGCTCTCGTCGATCAGCGCGATCGGACCGTGCTTGAGCTCGCCCGCGGCATAGCCTTCGGCGTGGATGTAGGAAATTTCCTTCAGCTTCAGCGCGCCTTCGAGCGCGAGCGGAAAGCTCGTGCCGCGACCGAGATAAAGCACGTCGCGGCTCTTGGAGATCGATTGCGCGATCTCCTCGATCCGGCCTTCCATCGCGAGCACGTCGTTCATGTGGCGCGGCACCTCGATTAGCGCGCGCACGAGCTTGCGCTCCTCCGCCTCGCTCAACGTGCCGCGCGCGCGGCCTGCGGCGATGGCGAGGCAGGCGAGCACGGCCAGCTGGCAGGTGAAGGCCTTGGTCGAGGCGACGCCGATCTCCGGACCGGCATGCGTCGGCATGATGACGTTGCTCTCGCGCGCGATCGAGGATGACTGCACGTTGACGACCGAGAGAACGTGCTGGTCATGCTCCTTGGCGTAGCGCAGCGAGGCGAGCGTGTCGGCGGTTTCGCCCGATTGCGACACAAAGATCGAGAGATCACCCTTGCGCAGCGGGGCTTCGCGATAACGAAATTCGGACGCGATATCGATCTCGACCGGCAGGCGGGCGTAGCGCTCGAACCAGTATTTCGCGACCAGGCCGGCGTAATAGGCGGTGCCGCAGGCCGAGATCGCGACGCGCTCGACATCCTTGAAGTCGAACGGCAGTTCGCCCGGCAGCACCACGCGCTCGGCGGTCATGTCGATGTAATGCGACAGAGTATGCGCGACGACCTCGGGCTGCTCGTGGATTTCCTTCGCCATGAAATGGCGATGGTTGCCCTTGTCGGCGACGAAGGTCGTGCCGGTCGTCTTGATGACCGGGCGATTGACGAGGCGATCCTGCGCGTCGCGCACCTGCAGGCTGTCGCGTCGCATGACGGCCCAGTCGCCGTCTTCGAGATAGGTCACTGAATCGGTGAACGGCGCGAGCGCGATCGCGTCGGAGCCGAGATACATCTCGCCCTTGCCGTGCCCGATCGCGAGCGGCGAGCCCTTGCGCGCGCCGATCATGAGATCGTCCTCGCCCGCAAAGACGAAGGCGAGCGCGAACGCGCCGCGCAGACGCGGCAGCGTCTTTTGCACCGCCTCGATCGCGGACTTGCCCTTCTTCATCTCGGCCGTCACGAGCTGCGCCACGACCTCGGTGTCGGTGTCGGAAGAGAATTTTGCTCCGCCCTTCTCGACTTCCTCGCGAAGCTCGCGGAAATTCTCGATGATGCCGTTATGCACGACTGCGAGCTTGTCGGTCGCATGCGGATGCGCGTTGCTTTCGGTCGGCTTGCCGTGCGTCGCCCAGCGGGTGTGGCCGATGCCGCTCGCGCCGGAAAGCGGTTCGCGCGACAGCTTGGCTTCGAGATTTTTCAACTTTCCTTCGGCGCGCCGCCGGCCGAGATGGCCGTTCTCGACGGTCGCGACGCCCGCTGAATCGTAGCCGCGATATTCCAGACGCTTGAGCGCCTCGACGAGATGCGGTGCCACCGCCTCCCGGCCGAGAATCCCTACGATGCCGCACATGATGCCGCCTCCCCGCCCAAGCTCACCCCTTGCCGTTTACGCGGGACGCGGGCCTCTGCGGAAATCAAAATCCGTTTCGTCATGTGACAGCCGCACTTCTTAACAGTGGCGCAGGCGTCACTTTTTATCGCTCTTATCCTTCAGCACCCGCAAGCTTAATGCCCAACCTTCCTTAATGGCCTGCCGGCCGCGGGCGACCGCCAGAGAGCCCGCCGGTACGTCCTGGGTGATGACGGAACCCGACCCGACATAGGCGCCATCGCCGATCTTCACAGGGGCGACGAGTGCGGAATTGGAGCCGATAAAGGCGCCCTTGCCGATATCGGTCTGATACTTCTTCTGGCCGTCATAATTGCAGGTGATGGTGCCCGCGCCGACATTGGCACCCTCTCCGACGCGCGCGTCTCCCACATAGCTCAGGTGGTTAATCTTGGCGCCGGCCTCGATCGTAGCCTTCTTGGTCTCGACGAAATTGCCGACGCGCGCATCCTTGCCGATCGTCGTACCGGGGCGAAGCCGCGCATACGGTCCGATCGTCGCACCCTCGCCGATGGTTGCACCATCAAGATGGGAAAATGCGCGGATCACCGCGCGGTCGCCGACCGTCACCCCCGGACCGAACACCACGAACGGTTCGATCACAACATCGCGGCCGAGCTTGGTATCCGCAGCAAGGAAGACCGTGTCCGGCGCCGTCATGGTCACGCCGTTCTCCAGTGCGGCTTCACGCAATTTCGCCTGCATCATCGCCTCCCCGCGCGCGAGTTTCGTCCGGTTGTCCACGCCCAGCACTTCATCTTCGCCGACCTCGATCACCTCCGACGCAAGGCCCGCGAGGTGCGCAAGCGCGACGGCGTCGGTGAGGTAGAATTCCTTCTTGGCATTGCTGTCCCCGATCTGATCGAGGATCGGCAAGGCATCACGCCCCGACAGGGCCATGAGCCCGCCGTTGCACAATCTAATTGCACGTTCCGCGGGGCTCGCGTCGCGCTCCTCTCGGATCGCAACGAGCTTGCCGTCGTCCTGCACGAGGCGACCATAGCCGGTCGGATCGGCGGGCCGGAAACCCGCGACAACGATCCCCGCACCGCGCGCAAGCGCCGCGCGGAATTTCGACAGCGTTTCGGCACGCACCAGCGGCGTGTCGCCGAAGATGATCAGGATATCGTCCGCTCCAGCTTCTATCGCAGCTCTCGCCGCCAGCACGGCATGCGCGGTTCCCCGGCGCTCGCGTTGCACGAAGATCGCAGCGCCCGGTGTCGTATGCGTTGCCTCTTTCGCGACGGCATCGTGATCCGGCCCGACGACGACCGCGACCGCCGATGTCTGCGCGCCGCGCAGCGCATACAGGACGTGCGCGAGCAGCGAGCGTCCTGCAATCCTGTGCAGCACCTTCGGCAAGACAGAGCGCATCCGCGTGCCCTCGCCGGCGGCGAGCACGATCGCAAGGCAGGTCCGCGCTGTCATTTCACCTCCGGCCACGGCGGATCGACGGCCCTCTTAGCCGAGCCCCGCCATGTGGAAAAGAGCGCGCGGCCCGGCGAATGCGATCACGGGGTCGAACTGCTAGCATCGGGTGCACTGATTCGGTCTTGCGCTGCAGGATCATGAGGTTGGCGCCCCCGTGCAGGCAAAGAAAAAGAAAGACAACAACGCCTATTTCGACATCCGGACCCTGCTGCGTCTCGCGGCATGGGGAAGCGGTGCCGCTTTGGCTATGGGATTGGCGGTTTTCGCGATCCGCACCGACGTCGGTGCGCAGCGCCTCGCAATGGCTTACGCCGGCACACAGCCTGGCCGGCCGAAGGCCGAATCGCTGGCCGAACGGACGCAGACAATCGAGGAGACGCGTCGCCTTGCCGAAGGCATGCGGACGCTCGCCGCGGACCGCGACAGCTTGCTTGCGCGCGTGACCGTACTGGAACGGAACCTGGAGGACGTGACCGGCTCGATCGGCCGGGCGAGCGAACCCAAGTCAGACGCCAACCCGGCCTCGTCGCCGCTTCCGGCGGGCAACTCGATCAGCCTGCTGACCGGGCCGACCATCATGTCGACGGCGGTCTCGACGGCAGCGGTTCCACCGCCGCCGGCCGCCCCGGCTCGCAAGCCGGGCGCCCCGCCGCCGCGGGCACTCGCTCCGGTTCCGGCTCCTTTGGCCGACATTGCGCCCGCGGAATCGACCGCCACCAGAAGCGATTTCGGCGTCGATATCGGCGGCGGCGCAAGCATCGAGGCGCTGCGGGATTTGTGGGCCGCGGCACGCAGCCACCACGGTGCGGTGCTGCGTGATCTCCGACCGGTGATCGTTGTCGTCGATACCGGCAAGGCCGGCGGTATCGAGCTTCGCCTTGTGGCGGGTCCCCTCGGGAACGCTGGCGCCGCGACGAAGATTTGTGCCGCGCTCGCCGCCGGGGGCTGGAGTTGCAAGCCCGCGGTCTTCGACGGGCAAAAGCTCGCAGTGCGCTGAGCGCACCCATTTTTTATCTGAACTTTACCCGATGGAACCGGCATAACGCTTGCGCGTCGGCCCGCAATCCGAATACAGGAGCGAGCCGTCTGGAGAAGGCATCCAATGCGCCTCAGCGCCTATCTGATCCTCGCGGTGATGCCGTTGTTTTTCGTGTCCAACCTGATCCTCGGCCGTCCCGCGGTCGAGACCGTTCCGCCATGGACTCTCGCGACGCTGCGCTGGACCATCACCTGCGCGCTGCTCGCGCCATTCGTGGTGCCGATGCTGAAGCGGCACCGTCGCACGATCCGGGAGGAATGGGGCACGATCGTCCTGCTTGGGTTTCTCGGCATGTGGGTCTGCGGCGGCCTCGTCTATCACTCGCTGCGCTACACCACCGCGACCAACGGCACGCTGATCTACACCGCCTCCCCCGTTCTCGTTGTTCTTCTGGCGGCACTGATCGCGCGCAAGCCGCTCCCCCTCATGGAGGCGATGGGCGTAGTCCTCGGCGTGCTCGGTGTGTTCGTCGTGGTGCTGAAGGGCGATCCCGGCGCGCTCCTGCATCTGCAGTTCAACATCGGCGATCTCGGCTTCGTCATCTCGGCCATCGCATGGGCCGTCTATTCCTTGCTGCTGAAGCGTGATGCGCTCGAGCGGATTCCGACCGCCGGACTATTCTTCCTGATCGCGCTGAGCGGCGTCGTCATCCTGATCCCCTGCATGATCATCGAGCTGCTGCACGGTGAGCCCTTCCCGGTCACGCTGCGCGCATGGACGAGCATCGCCGGCATCGTGATATTCGCATCGATCCTGTCGTTCTCGACCTATCAATACGGGGTCAAGACCGTCGGCCCGTCGGTGACCAGCGTGTTCATGTATCTTCTGCCCTGCTACGGGGTCGCGCTCGCGGCGCTCTTCCTCGGCGAGGAACTGCACTTCTATCATGCGGTCGGGCTGGCCTTGGTGATGTTCGGCATCGTGCTTGCGAGCGGCGCGGGCCTGCACGATTTCGTTGTCCGACGCACCCGTAGCGCGCCGGCGCAACGCAGGCGTTGAAGCCGCCAACCTCGACGCGCCATAATGCGCCCATGAACCGTCTCTTCATGCCGACTGCGCGCCAGGTCAACGGACTCCTGGTCGTGGGATTCGTGTCGATCGGATACGCGCTCTATCTGCGCTACCTTGGGATCGAGCAGACCCCGGTCGGGCTCGCCTGCGATGCCGGGTTGAACACCTGGCTCTGCCTGTCGCGCCGCGTCGCCTCGGCGCTGTTCAATCATCAGGTGTTCGGGCTGATCGCGCTCGCGGCAGCCTTGCTCAACCTGCTTCGCCCGACATTGCTGATCTTCGCGGTCGCGCTGGCCGCGGCCGGTCTCGGCATCGTGCTCTACAATGTCGGGCTATCTGCACTCGCCGCAGGACTGTTGATACTCAGCTTCGCCCGTCGCGCACCCGAAGTAGAGTAAGCGCAAGCCCGGTTATTGCCGCGCAGAACCACAACGACTGCCAGTTCGCGAAACCTTCATTGAAGATGATATAGCCCGCCGACAGGATGAGCGTGCCGGCGGCGGCGATTTCCGCGGCACCCCGGCGCCCCGCCGCTCGCGGAATGAGGAGCGCGAGGACCGCAAAGGACACAGTCGCTGCAGTCAATGCCGGAAACGGAAAGTCGCGGTAACGCGGATCGAAGGCGAGCCCGAGCGCGACCTGCACGGCAAGAAGCGTGAGTGCGATCGACACGACGCCGAGCACAAGCGGCAATCCATCCGCTATCCGTTCACTCCGGCGTGCCAGAATCCGCGCGAACGGAGGCACCGGACTTCCGCGCATCAGCGCGGCCGATGAGGCGATCGGTGCTGCGATCGCGACCGCGACAAAGGCAAGTGAGCGTATCCACCCTCCGGCGCCCAGACTTTCCACCGGCGCGTTCGCGGCGGCCCATCCGGCCATCGTGCCGCCTGCAATCGCACTGACCGATACTCCGAGCCAGCGAACGAGGGTGGCATCCTGATCGTTTTCACGCGCGACGATGAAAGCCGCCGCAAACGCGAACAAGGCGAGCAACATTCCACCAGCCGCCTGCCAGCGCCATAGCGGATGGTTCGAGACCGGCGCACCCCACTCGAACTTGAATTCGCGGTGTGTGGCATCGAGCAGGCCCCAGTGTCCACCGACCGTGCCTTCGAGATAGCGCTTCCACGGCTGGTCGAACGCCTCGATAACGTTGACGCGGAAATTCTCGCGCTTCGCCGCCGCGAGGATGTCCTGCAGGACCCGCGCCTGGTTGACCGGTGACGGCAGCGCGCCCTCGCGCATCCGCCCCTGACTGGGCCAGCCGGTTTCCCCGATCAGGATGTCCTTGCCCGGGAAACTCTCGCCGACCTGTCTGCGGATCGAAGCAACATGCGCGGCCGCATCGCGCGCAGGGATCGGAAAATCCTCCCAGTACGGAAGAATGTGGATGGTGATGAAATCCACCGCGCTCGCGAGATCGCGATTGCGCATCCAGAATTCCCACACATCGGCATACGTGACAGGGACCGAGACCTGAGCCTTGACCGTGCGGATCGCGTTGGCGAGGTCGAGCGCCGACATCTCTCCTCGCAGCAGCACCTCGTTGCCGACAACGATCCCGCGGACGACATCGGGATAGCGATTGGCGAGTTCGACCACCTGTTCTATCTCGCGCTGGTTTTTCGCGGGCTCGCGGCCGATCCACAGCCCGAGCAGCATCGTCATATGTTGCCGGCGCGCGATTTCCGGCGCTCGGTCGAGACCGAGTTCGACCGAATAAGTCCGGATGCAATCGGTGAGCGGCTTCAGCCGCGCCAAGTCTTCCTCGATCTGCCAGGGCTCGATCCGCGTCCACGAATTGAGCGGCGACTGGTCCCCGCGGAACGGAGCGTAAGAAACACACTGAAGTTTCTCGCGCCCTTCGAGCGGCGCGCGCGGCATTTCGACCGGCGAGCCTAACCACCACCAGAACGACAGGATCGCGGCCAGAGCTGCCAGGAGGCACGCGACCGGGACGAAACGGAGCGAAGGAGCGGGAGGATTCATGAGCTTTCCGGATGCGACTTATCGCCGTCCGATGCTGCGCTGCCAAGGTGGCTGCTCCCAAACACTTCGCCCTTAAGCAAGACCGCCCGTGCCGCTGGACAAAACCCCTGATTTTCGATCATCTGGCGCGCGACGTCGGCGGCGGGCCGCGCCAAATTGCCGCCCGCCGAAGCCGTCACTGCCTTGTGTCAAACCTCCGTCATCATTTTCAGCCATCGGCGGCCCATGTGCGTTCGTAACCTGAGTGTCTTCGCCGCGACTATCGTTGCGGCCGCGTTGTGTATCGGTTTGGCACCGGCCTATTCGCAAAGCGGGGATCCGCAGGCGGCCGAAAAGGCCCGCGCCGAAGGCGGCAAGGAAGGCAAGAAGACGGACGATCTTGCCGAGATTTCCAAGGCCATTTCCGGCCCGGCCGGCAATCCGGAATGCATCTGGCTTGGCCGGCGCGCGGTCAGCCTGTTGTGGCGGGACGACCTCGACACCGCCTTCCGTCATCTCGACCTTTATGACCGCTTCGGATGCCCGGGTGGCCATATCCAGGCGACGTTCCGCTGCGTCGTGCAGCAGGGCAATATCGATCCCAAGATCCCCGACAGCCTGAATGCGCGCATCCGCGCCTGCTGGATCAACCCGGCGACCCCGCCGACGGCGGCAGCCGTCGCTCCGCCGGCCGCGCCCGGAACCACCGCGCAATAATTTCGTTGTCGGTGGCGGTTGGTTGGCCGCGAGCCATCAAAACGCCATGGGTTGACAGCTTTACTCTTGAAAACGCGCGGCGTTAGCGTTATGTTGCACCGCAAGATAACGGTCCAGGGGACGGACCGCGGTCTTTAACTCTCCGCCCCACTCGGTCTGCGCGTCATGCGCCTCGTAGCTCTGGTCGTCTCGCTGGTCGCGGGCGTCCATGCGTTGCTGTGGGCTCTCACCAAGCCGGAAATCCAGGCTCCAGCCTTTAACGGCCAGCTTGCCAGCATTTCCTACGCCCCGTTCGGCGGCACCGCGCACCCCGATTCCGGGATGCAGGCCAATCTTGAACAGATCCGCGCCGACCTGAAGGTGATCGCGCCCTATACGCGCGCCGTACGCACCTATTCCTCGACCGGTGGCGTCGAGCTCGTCGCCGGCGCTGCCAACGAATTCGGACTGCGCGCGACCGTCGGCGCCTGGATCGACAAGGACGAAAAGCGAAACGAGCGCGAAATGCGCTCGGTGATCGACATCGCGAAACGAAATTCAAACATCGACGCGGTCGTTGTCGGCAACGAAACGATCTTCCGCGGCGAACAATCGGTCGATGAACTGATCAAGAAGATCCAGCGCGTGAAGCGTGAAACCCAGGTCCCGGTGACCACCGGCGAAATCTGGCACGCCTGGATCGACCATCCCGAGCTCGTCTCGGCCGTCGACTTCATCGCCGCGCACGTTCTGCCGTACTGGGAAGGCGTGTCCGCCCAGGCCGCCGCAGATCAGGCGGTCTATGCCTACAATCTCCTGCGCCAGACCTATCCCGGCAAGCGCATCGTGATCGCCGAGTTCGGCTGGCCGAGCGCGGGCTACAACCGGCGCGACGCCGAGCCGGGCCGTCTCGAACAGGCCGCGGTGTTGCGCGAATTCCTCGCGCGCGCCGAAGCCCTCGGCATCGACTACAACATCATCGAAGCGTTCGATCAGCCGTGGAAGACGAACGAAGGCGGCGTCGGACCGTATTGGGGCATGTTCGACTCCGCACATCACGCGAAATTCTCCTGGACCGGGATGATCTCCAATCCCGACCACTGGAGGCACGCGCTGCTCTCGGTGCTGCTCGGCGTGCTGCTGTCGCTTCCGATCCTTGCGCTCGGCAGCGCGACCGCAGCGCAGGCGGGTATTCTCGCAGCCTCCGCGCATGCGGTCGGATACTGGTTCGCGACTGTGTTTGCGTACTGGAACGAGCACTATTTTGTCTTCGGCTCGGCATTCGCGCTCGGGCTCGGCGTCCTGCTCCTGATCCCGCTTGCGCTCATCGCCCTGGCGCGGATGGAGGAGATCGCCGCGATCGCGTTTGGGCGCAAGCCGCACCGTCTGATCGTGTCGCCGCCGCTTGCTCCGGAATCCTACGCGCCGAAGATCTCGATCCACGTCCCGGCTTATCGCGAGCCGCCGGAAATGCTGAAGGCGACACTCGACGCCGTGTCCCGCCTCGCCTATCCGAATTTCGAATGCGTCGTCATCATCAACAACACGCCTGAACCGGCCTATTGGCTGCCGATCGAGGAGCATTGCCGCGCCCTCGGCGAGCGCTTCAAATTCGTCCGGGCCGACAACCTGTCGGGCTTCAAGGCAGGCGCGCTCAGGCTCGCGCTGACCCACACGGCGGCGGACGCCGAGATCATCGGCGTGATCGACGCCGATTACATCGTGACGTCGGACTGGCTGCGCGACCTTGTGCCGGTCTTCGCCGACCCGAAGGTCGGCCTCGTCCAGGCGCCGCAGGAGCATCGCGACGGCGACCGCAGCGTGATGCACTACGCCATGGCGGGCGAATATGCCGGCTTCTTCGATATCGGCATGGTCCAGCGCAACGAGTCCAACGCAATCATCGTGCACGGAACGATGTGCCTGATCCGCCGCGCCGCACTCGAAGCGTGCGGCAGCTGGTCGAGCGACACCATCGTGGAAGATTCCGACTTCGGGCTCACGCTGCTCGAGCTCGGCTGGCACACGCACTACACCAACCGCCGCTACGGTCTGGGCCTGCTGCCGGACACGTTCGAGGCCTACAAGAAGCAGCGTCATCGCTGGGCCTATGGCGGCGTGCAGCTGATCAAGAAGCACTGGCGGCGCTTCCTGCCGGGTGTCTCTGGCCTGACGCGCGAGCAGCGGCGCGACTTCACGCTCGGCTGGCTGAACTGGCTTGGTGCGGAGGCTCTTGGCGTCGCGGTTGCGATCCTCAATCTCCTGTGGGTCCCGGTCGTGCTGTTTGCCGGCATTGCCATTCCCGACACCATCCTGACCGTGCCCATCATCGCCGCTTTCGCGGTGTCGCTCCTGCATTTCATCGCGCTCTATCGCCTGCGCGTCGCGATCACGCCCGGACAGATGTTTGGCGCGGTCTTCGCCGCGATGTCGGTGCAGTGGACCGTTGCACGCGCCGCGGCCGACGGCCTGATCAAGGATCACCTGCCCTTCGCGCGCACCGCCAAGGGTGGCGGCCGCAAGCGCCCGCGCGAATTCGAGGCGTTCTGGGAAACCGTGATTGGCGGCCTGCTGATCTTCAGCGCGCTGTTGCTGCACTGGATGAATTACGAGCGCGTCCGCGAAATCGACGTATTCGCGATCGTGCTCGCGATCCAGAGTCTGCCCTTTGTGTCGGCAACCCTGATCGCTGCCATCGACGGCAAGCGCTTCAACGAGTTCGCCTATTGGCGCGGGCTCGAACAGCGCCTGCTCGTGCTCTGGCCGCGCCGTGCGGCCGCCATCGCCAAGGCGACGGCGGAGACGGCTGCGGCTGCGCCCGCCGCTGCGGTCGAGAAGCAGCCCGAGACGATCCAGTAAAGCTGTTGACGCATCCCGGGCCGCTTCGCGCGTCCCGGGATCGCGAATGACGCGCGCTACGCCGCGAGCGCCTTTTCCACCAGCCGCACCCAGTACGACGAGCCGACCGGAATAAGGTCGTCGTTGAAATTGTATTTCGGGTGATGCAGGCCGGCGCTGTCGCCGTTGCCCGCGAAGATGAAGGCACCGGGCCGCGCGTTCAGCATGAAGGAGAAGTCCTCCGCGCCCATCACCGGCGCGACCTCGTTGACCTTGTCGTCGCCCGCGATCTCACGCGCGATCGAGCTTGCGAAGTCGGTCTGCGCGGTGTGATTGCGCGTGACCGGGTAGTCGCGCTTGTAGGTGAGCTTGGCGGTCGCGCCGTAGAGCTTTGCGGTGCCTTCGACGATCTGATGCAGGCGGCTTTCGACCAGGTCCTGCACCTCCGGCTTCAGGCTGCGCGCGGTGCCGCGCAGGAGCGCGGTCTGCGGGATCACGTTGTCGGTCGTACCGGCATGGAACAGGCAGATCGACACCACCGCGGATTCCAGCGGATCGACGTTGCGCGACACCACCGACTGGATCTGGTTGATGATCTGCGAGGCGACGAGGATCGTGTCGATCGAGGCGTGCGGGCGCGCCGCATGGGCTCCCTTGCCTTCGACCTCGATCGTGATGCGATCGGCCGCAGCCATGATCGGGCCGTTGCGGATCCCGAATTGTCCGACCGGCATGCCGGGATAATTGTGCATGCCGTAGACTTCCTCGATCCCGAAGCGGTCCATCATCCCGTCATTGACCATTTCGCGCCCGCCGCCGCCGCCTTCTTCCGCCGGCTGGAAGATCACCACCGCGGTGCCGGCGAAATTGCGCGTCTCGGCGAGATATCTGGCGGCGCCGAGCAGCATCGCGGTGTGGCCGTCATGGCCGCAGGCATGCATCTTTCCAGGCGTCGTCGACTTGTAGGGAAGGTCGTTCGCCTCCTCGATCGGCAGCGCGTCCATGTCGGCGCGCAGCCCGATCACCTTGGCGCGACCCGAACCGCCCTTCTTGGACCCCCGGATCACCCCGACCACTCCGGTCCGCCCGATCGCCGGCACCACCTCGTCGCAGCCGAATGCCTTGAGCTTCTCGGCCACGCTCGCCGCCGTACGATGCACATCGAACAGCAATTCCGGGTGGGCATGCAGGTCGTGCCGCCATCCGGTGATTTCGTTGTGGAACTCGGCGATACGATTGACGATGGGCATTCAGGCGCTCCGCTGCGGGGATTTTCCGGCGTAGAGCCTTGAGGCTAGGCAATGGGCGGGGCTCTGGCGAGTGCAATTTTGCAGCGCTATTGACCCGGTGGGGAGGCACCCCTAACACAGCGCCGCTGCCACTTGCCGGCATCCGCTTCCTTTCGGGCCGGCCCGGGGAGCCCATAGCTCAGTCGGTAGAGCAACTGACTTTTAATCAGTAGGTCGATGGTTCGAATCCATCTGGGCTCGCCAGTTTTTTCAGCGATGTCACGGGCTCGCCAGATACCGCACCGCCGCCGACGACGTCGCGCCGCCGATCACGCATGGCAGGCCGAGCGCGACCTGACCGAGCGCCGCCGCCGCGACGCAGCCGAGCCCGATCGCGCCTTCGCTGACCTGCCCCCACCACGCGACGTCGCGCTTGGAGCCGGGACCCTTGATCTTCAGGTCGTTGATCGCGTTCATCGCTTCCTTGCGGATCGCGCCGAGCTCGACCGATTCCGCGGCGTCGATCACCTCGTTGAGGATGAGCAGCGTTTCCTTCGGCTCGGTCAGGCTTGCGCGCTTGAGCATCGCAAGCAGCACAGGATCGCGCGCCGCGTTGCTCGCAAGCGTGTATTTCGCCATGCTGCCAACCGTCAGATTCTCAACATTGTCGCGCTCCTTGGTGAGCGGCAGCATGCCGACCAGCCGGCCAATCGGTTTGGTCATTCCGGTCGCGAAATAGAATCCCCAATAGGTGTCGAGCAGATCCGGGCTCGGCTCGAGCCACACCACTTTTTTGGGCTTGTCGGCGAACGGCATGTAGCTCTTGGCGCGTTCGATCCAGCCGGGCTTTTTCTGCAATCCGGCATTTTGCAGCGTCGGCAGGCTCGCGTTGAGATACTTGTCGATCAGCACGCGGCGCGAGGGCATGCGGTCCATGCTGCGTTCGAGAATATCCCGCCATTCCGGCAAGCCGGAATAGGCGATGGCGCGCACGATCACCCACTGATCTTCGGCCGGAACGGGAAAGAGCTTCTCCACCAGATCTTCAGCGCGGGCCGGATTGGCGGCGAGCACGCCCGACAGGAAACCGACATACACGCCGGCCCCTTCGGTATCCTTGAACGCTCCGTTCTGGCTAAGGGTGCGGATCGCCGTGGGCACGCTCGCGGGATCGGGCTTGCTGCGATAGCCGTTGATCCAGCGCAGCACCGAATCCGATGATGTGAATTCGACGCGCGCGGCATAGGCCGGCGCGACCATCATGGTCGCAGCTATGACGAGTCCCGCCAGCGAGCGCATGTCCCCTCCCGAAATCCCCCGCGGCCGCAAATGCGTCCGGCGCCCTGAAGGCAACGTCACCAAGGGCTTTGGCCATTTCGTGGGGAGAGGGGTGCGAAATGATGGCAAAGGCGGGGTGCGCCCGCGCCTTCGCCGCCGATATGGTTAATGGCCGAGAGCCCGAGAGGCTAGTGATTCATACAGTCTTCGAGGAATTGGCGCGTCTTGCGTCCGGCGAGCCGCTGCTTTCGCGCGGCGTCCCGGCAGCTCGTCCATTTCTCGCGCTGCATAGACCAGCGATGCTTCATCTGCGCCCAGCTCTCCTTGGTGCGCTCCTTCAGTTTCTGGATGCGCCCCGGAGCCGGTGTGGCCGAAGGCGCAGTCCGAACGTAGCTGGACGAATCCTGGGCGAGCGATGGCGCGGACGGCGTACCGAGCAAGGGAATCAGCAGCGCGAGCGACAGGATGACGGCGCGGTGACGAAACATGAGACGCTCCTTCCCTTCCGCATTTTTTCTTTCGGCTTTGAAGCAAAGCCGCGAAGTTCAAACTTTAGCTGAACGCCGAAATGATTGGAATAACGGCCGTTCTCGGCCTTGGATCGTTTTAAGCTGCAGCGCAGCGAAATTTCATCGGTCATCCATCCACCTTCAAAGCGTCTTTGCGTCGCCACAGATGGCATCTAGCGTCGGCAAATCCGGTGGGAGCATTCAGGAGGAGGCTGGCGATGAGACTTCACACCACTCACTCCGATCAGGCGTATGTGGCTTGCCTGCGCAGGCCCGCCTGCCCGGCCTGCGGCGAATGCCTTTTCGCCGCAAGCGCCACCGAGTTCACGGTCGGAATGATCGTGAATACCTGGACCTGCGACGCCTGCGAGCACGAATTCCGCACGAGCGTCCGGATCCCGTCGGCCGATTGATCCATCGTCTGCGTGTTCTGCCTGCTAGCGCACGGCAATGTCGCCGCGCGACCAGCTTTCTTTTGCCTCGCGGCGGAAATCCTCGAACCGGCCGGCCTCGATCGCCACGCGCATTCCGGCCATCAGCGACTGGTAATAGGCAAGATTGATCGCTGACAGCAGCGTCGCGCCGAGCATCTCGTTCGCCTTGTGCAGGTGATGCAGGTAAGCGCGCGAATAGGTGCGCGTGGCCGGATGTGCGCTCGTCTCGTCGACCGGGCGCGGATCGTCTGCATGACGGCTGTTGGCGATGTTGATCGGCCCCCGGCGCGTGAACGCCATGCCGTGGCGGCCATTGCGCGTCGGCATCACACAGTCGAACATGTCGATGCCGCGCGCCACTGCTTCGAGGAGATCGTCCGGCGTGCCGACGCCCATCAGGTAGCGCGGCCGGTCCGGCGGAAGCTCCGGTGCGGCAGTCTCGATCATCGACAGCATCACCTCCTGCGGCTCCCCGACCGCGAGTCCGCCGATGGCGTAGCCCTGAAAGTCCATCCCCTTCAGCGCACGCGCGCTCGAGACCCGCAATGCCGGATCGTCTCCCCCCTGCACGATGCCGAACAGCGCGCGCCCAGCCGGGGCCTGTTCGAAGGCCCGCTTGCAGCGCTCGGCCCAGCGCAACGAGAGCTGCATGGCCCGATCGAGGTCGGCCGGCGACGCAGGCAGGCGCACGCATTCGTCGAGCTGCATGACGATGTCGGCTCCGAGCAGGAGCTGGATTTCGATCGCGCGCTCGGGCGACAGGTCATACATCGCCCCATCGAGATGCGAGCGAAACGTCACTTTGGTTTCGTCGATCCGGCGCAGCTGCGACAGCGACATCACCTGAAAGCCGCCGGAATCGGTCAGGATCGGGCCTGCCCAGTTCATGAATGTGTGCAAGCCACCGAGCGCGGCGATCCGCTCCGACCCGGGCCGGAGCATCAGGTGATAGGTATTGGCGAGCACGATCTGCGCGCCACTTGCCGCGACCTCTTCCGGCGGCACGGCCTTGACGCTCGCCTGCGTCCCGACCGGCATGAAGGCCGGCGTTTCCACGCGTCCATGCGGCGTCACGAAATGCCCGCGCCGCGCCGCGCCGTCGGTCTTCTGGAGGCTAAAGTGGAACGTCATGCCTGCGGATATAGCAAACACGCATCGCCATACGAATAGAAGCGATAGCCGATCGCGATCGCATGCGTATAGGCGCGCTTCATCGTGTCGAGACCTGAGAAGGCCGATACCAGCATGAACAGGGTCGAACGCGGCAGATGGAAATTGCTTATCAGCAGATCGACCGCGCGGAAGCGATAACCCGGAGTGATGAAGATGGAGGTTTCGCCTGAAAACGGCTTGATCTCTCCGCTTTCGTCCGCCGCGCTTTCCAGAAGGCGCAGCGCGGTCGTTCCGACGGTCACGATCCGGCCGCCCCTCTCGCGCGTCTCGTTCAGCGCGGATGCCGTCTGCGCGCTGACGACGCCGAATTCGGCATGCATCCGGTGGCCGGACGTGTCATCCGCCTTCACCGGCAGGAACGTGCCGGCACCCACATGCAGCGTGAGCCGATGTAGAGCGACGCCTTTGGCTGCGAGCGCCTCGATCAGCGCGGGCGTGAAATGCAGGCCCGCTGTCGGCGCCGCGATCGAGCCTTCATCACGCGCGAACAGTGTCTGATAATCGCTGCGATCCTGCTCGTCCGGCGCGCGGCGTGCAGCGATATAGGGCGGCAGCGGCATGTCGCCCCGTTCGGCGATCGCCTGATCGAGGATAGGTCCATGAAAGGCAAAGGCAAGCGTCACCTCCCCGCCCTCGCCCTTGGCTTCCACTGTCGCGTCGAGCTGGCCGAGGAAGCAGACCTTGCCCTCCTCGCCGAAGCGGATCACGTCGCCCGGCTCGATCTTCTTTGCGCCCTTGATGAAAGCAAGCCAGCGCGACCCGTCGAGCCGCTTGTGGAGCGTCGCTTCGATCGGTGCCTCCGCGCCCCGCCCGATCCGCCGTCCGTTCAAACGCGCCGGGATCACCCGGGTATCGTTGACCACGAGCGCGTCGCCCGCGCGCAATTCCTCGGGTAGTTGGCGAACGGTCCTGTCCTCGAGTTCGGGTGCGCCGCCGGGTTTCACCACCAGCAGCCGCGCCGCGTCGCGTGGCGACACCGGCCGCAGCGCTATGCGTTCGGGGGGAAGCTCGAAATCAAAGAGATCGGTGCGCATGTTGCGATCGCAGAGTCCTTGCGGCTGTCATCGCCGGATTCGTCCCGGTGATCCCGCTTGGGCCTGTATTGTGCCTATTGAATCGAGATGGCCGGGACAAGCCCGGCCATGACGACGAGAACCACGCGCGCGCTTCTACGCAGCCATCTTCGCGGAGACGATCTTGTCCGGATCGCGCACCGGCTCGCCGCGCTTGATCTTGTCGACGTTCTCCATGCCCTCGATCACGTTGCCCCAGGCGGTGTATTGCCCGTCGAGGAAGGTCGCATCGTCGAAACAGATGAAGAACTGGCTGTCGCCGGAGTCCGGGTTCTGCGCGCGCGCCATCGACACCGTGCCGCGCACATGCGGCTCATTGTTGAATTCCGCCTTCAGCTTCTGCCCCGAGCCGCCGGTGCCGGTGCCCTGCGGGCAGCCGGTCTGCGCCATGAAGCCTTCGATCACGCGATGGAACACGATCCCATCGTAGAAGCCGTCCTTCACAAGCTCCTTGATGCGCGCGACATGCTTCGGCGCGAGGTCGGGCCGCATCGCGATCTTCACAATGCCCTTGGTGGTTTCGAGGATGAGGGTGTCTTCCGGCTTGGCCATGATTCACTCCGGGTGTGAGGCGTTGGCTTATTGTTCGATGGTCGCCTTGATCACGCGATCGAGGCTCGGAAAATATCTGACGAGATAGGCGTTGCCCTCGCGCTGGATCTGGCTCTGGTCCGGTCCCGTTCCGCCCGGCGCGCCTTCGCCGTAGCCGGAATAGAGCTTGTCCACCACCTCCATGCCGGACGTGACCCGGCCGAACGGGGCAAAACCCTGACCGTCCAGCGGGCTATTGTCGCGGAAGTTGATGAAAACCTGAGTGGTGCGCGAGTTTGGGCCTGACGTCGCAAAGGTGATGAAGCCGCGCTTGTTCGACTGGCGCACTGGATCGTCGGGAATGCGCGCGTTTCGCCATTTCGCGGCGATCGCCGGGTCGCCGTGGACGCCGAACTGGGCCATGAAATCTTTCAGCACACGGAAGAAGCGAACGTCGTCGAAATAACCGTTCTTCACGAGATTGTAGAAGCGGTCGGCACCGGCCGGCGCCCAGTCGCGATGCACCTCGACGACAAAAGCGCCCTTCGATGTCTCGAAACGCGCCTTGTAGATGGCGGGTGCCTTCTCTTTCAGTGCGGCCGGATCGGAAAGATTGCCTTGGGCCGAAGCGGGCGCGATCAGCGCAACGAACAGAACAGAGGCGAGCGTCAGCAGCGAGTACAATTTCATTGCTCGGATTCCGGAATTGAATTCGGGTTCAGGCGCCGGACTTCTTGGCAAACTTGGCCTTCAGCTCCTTCGCGACCGGCGCGGGTACGAAGGATTTCACGTCGCCGCCCATTTTAGCGATCTGGCGCACAAGCGTGGCGGTGATGGGGCGCACACCAGGCGACGCAGGAAGAAATATGGTCTGGATGTCCGGCGCCATCGTGCCGTTCATGCCGGCCATTTGCATTTCGTAGTCGAAATCGGTGCCATCGCGCAGCCCGCGGATCAGGAGCGTTGCGCCTTCCTTCTTCGCGGCTTCGATCACCAGATTGTCGAAAGTGATGATGTCGACGGCGAGGTTCTTTTTTCCGGCCATCGGCAGAGTGTTGAGCGAAGCGCGGATCATCCGCTCGCGCTCCGCGACGCTGAACAGCGGGGTCTTGCCGGGGTGAATGCCGATCGCCAGCACCAGCCGGTCGGCGAGCTTCGCAGCCGCACGAATGACGTCGAGATGACCGTTGGTGATCGGATCGAACGACCCGGCATAGAGCGCGATGCGCGGCATGGCGCGTCCGTCTACCCCGCCCCCCTCCCTGCCGCAAGACCGATAACGCCTGACCAAGGCTAAGGTTCGGATTGCAAACAATTTTTCTTGATTTCTGAACCGGATCGATACCCCGCGCGTCTAATCCTGTGGAAGCCCGGTTCAACGGCCAGGACCTATCAGGGACGGATTATGTGGAAGGCGCTTTCAGCCGTCGTTGCAGCCGGGATCATCGCGGGCGCCCTGTCGTTCCTGCCGGGCCTGATCGGGGACGTGTCGGCGAGCGTGCCGAACACCTCCGCCAAAGCCGACCGCTATGATGCCGCCGACTGCGAGCGTCAGGGCTGGCCCTATTACGGCCATGAGTGCCTCAAGGACCACGGCCGGAACGCCGGCCGTGTCCCGGAAATGAGGCTCATATCGACCGATCGCCTCTACATCGAGCCGACCGGCCCGTTGCCCGAATGGGCGGCCTATCTGCCTGCAACCCACCCGGCGGGAATCGTGACGTTCACCATCGGACGCTGAACGCGCTTTTTCGCGTTGCAGCCGCCCCGAGCCGCTCGCCATTGCCGTCGCGACCCACGCCGCGTATCGTTTCCCAAAACAACGAGGCAGTTCCCGCTGCCGTTAGGGAGGGCGATATGGAATTCAGGAAACGTCTTGGCGTGACGATGATGGCCGCACTCGCCGGCGTGGTCATCAGCAACGCCGCGCTTGCGCAGGATGCCTGCAAGAACCGCGGCGAACTCGACGTCGCCTATTGCGACGAGAACAACGATCTCGTGGCCGACGCGCCCAAGGACGCCAAGAATCAGAAGGATCCTTCCACCCTCGTCTTTGCCTACACGCCGGTCGAGGATCCTGCCGTTTACGCCAATATCTGGAAGCCGTTCGTCGACTACCTGAAGACCTGCACCGGCAAAAACGTTGTGTATTACCCGGTGCAATCGAACGCCGCCGAGATCGAGGCGATGCGCTCGGGCCGCCTGCATGTGGCGGGCTTCTCCACCGGTCCGACCGGTTTTGCGGTGAACCTCGCGGGCGCGGTTCCGTTCGCAGCCAAAGGAACGGAACAATCGGTGCGCGGCTATCACCTGATCTCGCTGGTGAAGAAGGAAAGCCCGTACCAGAAGCTCTCCGACCTGAAGGGCAAGCGCGTCGCGCACACCTCGCCGTCCTCGAATTCCGGAAATCTCGCGCCGCTTGTCCTTTATCCGCTCGAAGGGCTCAAGCCGAACGACGACTACAAGCCGGTGATGTCGGGCGGGCATGACAAGTCCGTGCTCGGCGTCCTGTCCGGCGACTACGATATGGCCGGCGTCGCCTCCGACGTCTACGAGCGCATGGTGACCCGCGGCACGGTCAAGGCCGACGATTTCCGCATCATCTACAAGAGCCCGATCTTCCCGACATCGTCGTTCGCCTATGCGCACGATCTGAAGCCGGACCTCGCGACAAAGGTCACCGGCTGCTTCTTCTCGTTCCGCTTCCCGCCGGAGATGCAGAAGGAATTCAACGGCGACGATCGATTCTTCCCCATCAACTACAAGGACACGTGGAAGGTGGTGCGCGATATCGCGGTCGGATCCGGCACGCCCTACAACAAGGCGGCCTTCGATGAAGAGAGCAGGCGCGAAGCAGCCGAAATAGCAAAGAAGGAGGCTGCCAAGCGTGCGGCGCAACCTCAATCGGAAGTGGTGCCGAACGCGCCGAAGAAGCCATAGCGGACGGCCGCAATCCCGATGGACGCTTCGGCGGCCAACCAGACACGAGCGGCCGAGCCGAGCCTCGGCCGCTCGATTGTCATCCGCAACCTGCGCAAGGAATATCGCGCGGGCCAGCCGGTGCTGAAGGATGTGTCGCTGACCTTCGAGGGACGCGGCCTGACAGCGATCATCGGACCGTCCGGCACCGGCAAGTCGACGCTGATCCGCTGCATCAACCGGCTGGTCGATCCGACCGCCGGCGAAATCCTTTTTCAGGGGCAGGATCTCGCAAAGCTCCGCGGCAAGGCGCTGCGCCTCGCGCGCCGGCGCATCGGGATGGTGTTTCAAGAATACAATCTGGTCGAGCGGCTGTCGGTCATCGAGAACGTGCTGTGCGGCCGGCTCGGCTATGTGCCGGTATGGCGTGCGTGGCTGCGCAAATTTCCGCCAGCCGATGTCGAACGCGCTTTTGAGCTTCTCGATGAGGTCGGGCTTGGCGATTTCGCGACCCAGCGCGCCGACCAATTGTCCGGCGGCCAGCGCCAGCGCGTCGGAATCGCACGCGCCCTGATGCAGGAGCCCGACCTGATCCTCGCCGACGAGCCCACCTCCTCGCTCGATCCGAAGACGTCATTCGAGATCATGGAACTGATCGCGCGCCGCGCCGGCGAGCGCGACATCCCGGTGATCGTCAACATTCACAATGTCGAACTGGGCCGCAGGTTTGCCGACCGCATCATCGGCATGTCGAAGGGCGAGATCGTGTTTGACGGCCCGCCACGCGAGCTTGAGGAAAAGCACCTGCTCGCGATCTACGGAGGCGAAGGATGGCTGGAATGAGCGCGTCACGCCGCGCCTTCCCGCCAAACTGGCCGCTGCGCTTCGGCCTCCTCGCCCTTCTCGCCTATGTCATCTATGCCTCGCGCGTCCTCGACCTGACATGGGCGCGCTTCCTCGTCGGCATCGACCATGGCGGGCATTTCCTGTCGCGGATGTTTCCGCCGGACGTCTCGCATGACCGCCTTTCGCTTCTCTACACCGGCATGCTGGAAAGCCTGCAGATCGCGATCCTGTCGACGGTGTTCGGCACTTTGATTTCACTGCCGCTTGGGCTCGCCGCCGCGCGCAACCTGTCGCCCGCTCCGATCGCATGGGGCGCGCGCCTCGTCATCGTGTTGTGCCGCACCTTCCATCCGCTGATCGTCGCGATCCTGTTCGTCAAGGCGGTAGGATTCGGTGCGCTCGCCGGCATTCTCGCGTTGACGGTCGCTTCGGTCGGCTTCATCTCGAAGCTTGTCGGCGAGGCGACCGAAGAAATGTCGATGAAGCCGGTCGAAGCCGTGCGGGCGACCGGCGCTTCGTTCCTGTCCGTGATCGTGATGGGAGTGATGCCACAAGTGCTCGCGCGCTTCATCGGGTTCATCGCCTATGAACTCGATTCCAACCTGCGCAATTCCGCGCTGGTGGGTCTTGTCGGGGGCGGCGGCATTGGGGCGACGCTTTTCACCGCGTTCCAGCGTTTCGACTTCGACTTCGTGCTGACCATCGTGATCGCGATCATCGTCATCGTCATGATCGGCGAGATCCTGTCCGGCTTCATGCGGCGCCTGTTCCAATGAGCGTCGAGGCCATCCCCGAAATCCCGCACACACAGCGCCGCTGGCGGCGCTTCACGCTGACCGAGCGCCTCCTGCGCACGCTGTTTTACGTGATCGCGCTGATCGCGGTCGTGTGGTCGTTCAAGACCATCGAGATCATTCCGGAATTTCTCTACGACGCGCCGCAGCAGACGGTCGACCTGTTCGCGCGCATGTGGCCGATCGACTGGAGCTGGTATCCGGCGGTCGTTCATCCCGCGCTCGTGGAAACGCTGCATATCGCGACGCTCGGCACCATCCTCGCGGTCGCCATGGCTTCGGGTGTGGCGCTGATGGTCGCGCGCAACATTTCACCGTGGCCAATGGTGAACTTCGCGGGGCGATTTATCCTCGTCGCGACCCGCTCGGTCCATTCGGTCGTCTGGGCGCTGTTCTTCGTCGCGGTATTCGGCCCGGGCGCACTCGCGGGCACGCTTGCGATCGCCATGCACTCGATCGGCTTCACCGGAAAGTTCCTGTCCGAAGCGATCGAGGAGGCGCGACGCGGACCGATCGAGGCCTTAATCGCGACCGGAGCGTCGCCGATGGCGGTGCTGATCAAGGGATATTGGCCGCAGGTAAAGCCCGCCTTCCTGTCGATCGCGATCTTCCGCTGGGACATCAATGTGCGCGAGAGCGCCGTGCTCGGCCTCGTCGGCGGCGGCGGGCTTGGGATGGCCCTCGATACCGCATTGTCGAACCTCTACTGGGATCAGGCAGGACTTGTCCTGCTCGTCATATTCGCGGTCGTGATCGTGGCCGAAATTTTCACGACGCTGCTGCGGAGCAAGGTGATCTGATGAGAATCGCTCTGATCGCGGCCACCCTCGTGCTCGCCATGGCCTGCGCAACGCGGGCGCAGGTGGGCCCGACCGAATCCGAATTGCGCAGCTATTCCGGTCTGCACCGCGCGGCAGCTGACGGCAATGTGGCCGAGATCGAAAGAAGGGTCGCTGCCGGCGAAGATCGCGACGCCGTCGACGCTCATCTGCGCACTCCCCTGATCGTCGCGGCCTTCGAGAAGAAGCACGACGCCGCGCGCGCCCTGATCAGGCTCGGCGCCGATCCGGACAAGCAGGACATCGACCGCTACGACATCATCACCATCGCTTCCGTCGCCGACGATATCGAGATGCTCAGGCTCGCAATCGAAGGTGGCGGCAATGCACGCGCGATCACAAGCCGCTATGACGGCACCGCGCTGATCGCGGCCGCCCATCTCGGCCACGCGGACGTGGTCCGCATGCTGATCGCAGCCCATGCGCCGCTCGATCACGTCAACAATCTCGGCTGGACCGCGTTGATCGAGTCGATCGTGCTCGGCGACGGCGGCAAGGATCACACCGACACGCTCCAAGCGCTGGTGCGGGCCGGCGCGAACGTCAATCTCGCCGACCGTTCCGGCACGACGCCGCTGCAACTCGCGCAGGGCCGCGGCTTTGCCGCGATGGTGAGCATCCTTCGCGCGGCCGGTGGCCGCTAGTCAGCCCGGCCGCCGCACGAGCGACAGCCAGATTCCGCCGCCGATCAGCGCCAGACCGGAGAGCCGGCCCAGGAGCTTCTGGCGCGCCGGCTCCAGAAACCAGCCGCGCGCCCATCCGGCCGCGCAGGCATAGATCGAATCCGTGATCCCCGCGAGCACAAACCAAGCAAGGCACATGACCGCAAGCTGCCGCCACGCCGGCAAGTTCGGATCGACGAATTGCGGAAGAAAGGCAGTGAAGAACGCGATGGTCTTGGGATTGGTCAGCGCGACCACGACCCCGCGTGAAAAGTGCACACGGTGGCGCGGCACAGGCCCCGTGGGCGCGCCGGCGTTGCGCCACGCCTGAATGCCAAGCCACACCAGATAGGCTGCGCCCGCCCAGCGCATGATCTCGAACAATTCGGACGCGAATTGCAGCACCACACTCAAACCGAACGCGATGGTTGCGATGAGGACGACGTTGCCGACTGTAGTCCCCGCAACGGTGATCAGCGCGGCGCGCACCCCTTGGGTCGCTCCGGTCGCGATCACGAGCGTCACGATCGGGCCGGGCGTCAGCAGGAGCAGGATCGAGATCAGGACGAAGGCTGCAAACAATTCGTAGTTCATCGGCGCGCTCCCGCGCCACGGTGGCGCGACTGCCAATCTAGCCGAAATCGGCCTGCTTGAAAGCCGGATGCCTCTCGCCGAACCGGCTTGCGTCAGGCCGCCTGCGACCGCCGCGCTTCTCCCCGGAAGAGTTCGCAGCGATTGCGCCCGGCCCGCTTGGCTTCGTAGACGGCAAGGTCGGCCGATTTCAGGACCTCGTCCACCGGCTCGTCCCGGGTCCTTAGCGCGAGCCCGATGCTGATCGTCACCGGAATGGGCCGTCCGCAATGCATGCACGCCTTGTCACCAACCGCCCGGCGGATGGATTCGGCAAGCGCGAAGCCCCTGTCTTCGGACGTTTTCCCGACCAGCACCGCAAATTCCTCGCCTCCGACCCGCGCGGTCACGGCGCGGTCCGGGCCTGCCGCGGCCGCGACGGTTTCGTCGATCCTGGTGCCGATCTGGCGCAGCACGGCATCACCGGCGTCATGACCGAAGGTGTCGTTGATGCGCTTGAACAGATCGACATCGATCATCATGGCGACGACGGGTTGCGCGCCGCTATTTGCGATGATGTGGCCGGCCTTTTCGAAGAAGGCGCGCCGGTTCGGCAGGCCGCACAAAGCGTCGGTCTTGGCGAGCCGCTCCAGCTCCGAGCGCATCCGCGCGAGCTGGCGGTTCGCCCGCACCACCGGCACCGCCCAGAGGGGCGTTGTGATCGCCGGCACACCGATCGCAAACACGTAGTGTTGCCAGTTGGTCGGGTGGTCCATTGCGCTCGCGAAGAACTGTGCCACGACGATCGACACGATCATCGTCGTGAGCGTAATCAGCGCCACCCCCGCGAACGGGGAGCTGAGGTGTCTCTGGAGGGGACTGGGCTGGGTCATCAGACAGGTTTGCGCCGGAAAACGGCGGACCCTATCCCATCCGGGCTGAACGACGGTTAGCAGGGTCGTTAAAATTGTAGGCAAACTCGCATGGCGCAGCGCGCCTAGCCCTCGGCGTCGTCCTCTTCGGAGATCCGCTCGACCGATACGCAACGCTCGTCTTCGGCCGTGTCGAACACGATCACCCCCTGCGTGGAGCGCCCCGCGATGCGGATACCCTCGACCTTGGTGCGAATGAGCTTGCCCGCATTGGTGACGAGCATGATCTGGTCGCTCTCCTCGACCGGGAAGGACGCAACAAGCCTGCCGATCTTGTCCTTGATCTTCTCAGCGCCCTTCTTTCCTTCCCAGATATCCATCGCGACGATGCCTTTGCCGCCGCGGCCGGTGATCCGGTATTCAAACGAGGACGAGCGCTTGCCGTAGCCGCGCTCCGAGACGGTCAGGATGAACTGTTCGGCGGCCGACATCTCGACATAGCGCTTCTCGCCCAGCTCGATCGCATCCGCTGCTTCCTCGGCATCCTTGCCGGCATCCTCCGGCTCGTCCGCTCCGCGGCGCACCGCATTGGCGCGCTTCAGATACGCGACGCGCTCCCCGGACGACGCCTCGACGTGGCGCAGGATGGTGAGCGAAATCACCCGGTCGCCCTCCTCGAGCGATATCCCGCGCACGCCCATCGACGTGCGCCCCTGGAACACGCGCACATCGGTCACCGGAAAACGGATGCATTGTCCGCCGTTCGCGGTCAGCAGCACGTCGTCCTTCTCGGTGCAGATCTGCACCCCGACGATGGCCTCGCCCTCGTCGAGCTTCATCGCGATGATGCCGGAGGGGCGCACGTCCGCGAAGTCGGACAGCTTGTTGCGGCGGACGGTGCCGCGCGTGGTCGCGAACATCACATCGAGCGTGTCCCAGGTCTTCTCGTCCTCGGGCAGCGGCATGATGGTGTTGATGGTCTCGCCCTGCTCCAGCGGCAGGATGTTGATCATCGCCTTGCCGCGTGCCTGGGGAGCCGCGAGCGGCAGCTTCCAGACCTTCTGCTTGTAGACCTTGCCGCGAGACGAGAAATACAGCACCGGCGCGTGCGTCGAGGCGACGAACAGGCGCGAGACGAAATCCTCCTCGCGCGTCTGCATCCCGGCGCGGCCTTTGCCGCCGCGGCGCTGCGCCCGATAGGTCGAAAGCGGCACGCGCTTGATGTAGCCCTGATGCGAAACCGTCACCACCATCTCCTCGCGGTGGATCAGGTCCTCTTCTTCGACCTCGTCGGTCTGCTCGGCGATCACGGTGCGCCGCGGCGTGGCGAAATCCTTCTTCACCGCCGCGAGCTCATCCTTGACGATGGTCTGGATGCGCGCACGCGAGCGCAGAATTTCGAGATAATCGGAGATTTCCGCGGCGAGCTTGTCGAGTTCGTCCTTGATCTCGTCGCGGCCGAGCGCCGTGAGGCGCTGCAGCCGCAGATCGAGGATGGCGCGCGCCTGCGCATCCGACAGCTTGTAGGTGCCCTTGTCCGAGATCCGGTGGCGCGGATCGTCGATCAGCGTCAGCATCGCCTCGACGTCGCGCGCCGGCCAGTCGCGCTTCATCAATCCTTCTCGCGCTTCGTTGGCGTCCTTCGAGCCGCGGATGAGCTTGATGATCTCGTCGATATTGGCGACCGCGATCGCAAGACCGACTAACACATGGGCACGGTCACGGGCCTTGTTGAGCAGGAACTTGGTGCGGCGGGAGACGACCTCCTCGCGGAAATTGATGAAGGACGTGAGCAGGTCCTTCAGGTTCATCACCAGCGGACGCCCGCCGTCGAGCGCGACCATGTTGGCGCCGAATGACGATTGGAGCGGGGTAAACCGGTAGAGCTGGTTGAGAACGATATCGGGCACGGCTTCGCGCTTCAGCTCGATCACGACGCGATAGCCGTCGCGATCGCTCTCGTCGCGAAGGTCGGCAACTCCGTCGATCTTCTTGTCGCGCACCAGTTCGGCGATGCGCTCCACCATCGTCGCCTTGTTCACCTGATAGGGAATTTCGGTGATGACGATCGCCTCGCGCTCCTTGCGGATCGTTTCGAAATCGACCTTGCCGCGCATCACGACGGATCCGCGGCCGGTCTGGTAGGCGGACCGAATGCCCGCGCGTCCGAGAATGATGCCGCCGGTGGGGAAATCCGGACCGGGCACGATCTCGGTCAGTTGATCGATCGAGAGCGACGGATCGCCGATCAGCGCGACGCAGGCATCGATCACCTCGCCGAGATTGTGCGGAGGAATGTTGGTCGCCATGCCGACCGCGATGCCGCCCGCGCCGTTGACCAACAAATTGGGAAAGCGCGCCGGAAGGACGACCGGCTCTTTTTCGTTGCCGTCGTAATTCGCCTGGAAGTCGACCGTGTCCTTGTCAATATCCTCAAGCAATGCCATCGCCGGCTTGGCCAGACGCGACTCCGTGTAGCGCATCGCCGCCGGAGGATCGCCGTCGACCGAGCCGAAATTGCCCTGTCCGTCGATCAGCATCAGGCGCATGGAAAAATCCTGCGCCATGCGAACGAGTGAATCGTAGATCGCCTGGTCGCCGTGCGGGTGATATTTGCCCATCACGTCGCCGACGATGCGCGCCGACTTCACGTATTTCTTGTCCGGCGTGTGCCCCTGCTCGTACATCGAGTAGAGGATGCGCCGATGCACCGGCTTCAGGCCGTCACGCGCATCCGGCAGCGCACGCGACACGATCACGCTCATCGCGTAATCGAGATAGCTGCGCTTCATCTCCTCCGTGATCGAAACGGGGCGGATGTCCGAAGGAGCGCCGTCCCCCGGATTGGGACTGTCAGTGTCGGCCAATTGAGATGTTCCTGGGCGAATCCAGCCTCGTTTTTGATAGACGATTCAGGGGTTCGAAGCCACCGCAAATTGCCCCGCGAATATGGTATTTTATTGAAATATTTCAATACATTAGCCCCCGCCAATCGGTCCGCTCGTCGTACCCTCCCGGATCGTGTCAGGGACACGTCCAAACCAGCCTGTTTGGCGTCCGCCAACGCTCGATTCGGCGCTGGTCGTGAGCTGTGAGCCTCACAGCGTGTGGCGCAATCGGCAAAATAACCCTGCGTCGCGACGGTAAGTGCGTAGTTCACCCGACATTAACCATACCGATCTCTAATGCATGCAGGGGTCGGGAGAGATCGAGTCTCATGTGACGTCTTCGCCGCAACTCGCGGCGCCGGGAATTTCACTCTCACAATCCGCTTTTGGGCTGGAGATTGGTCATGCGCGGCTTTCGCGCCACGAAGTTGCTTGCCTGCGTTTCTTCGCTTGCGATCGCCTGCGCACTCGGCAGCGAACATGCGCGAGCGCACACGGTGTCGATCGGCTACGCCTTCTCCGGCCCCGGCGCGGTTACACTCTGGTATGGCTCTTACCATGATGACGCCACCTTCAACGAAGCCGACGTCCAGCTCGTCGGACCAAGCTACAACAACACTGTCATCTACACGCTCCTGAGCGCGACCAAGCCGACTGGTCTCGTCGATGGCGTCAACAATTTCTATTCCAACACCGCGGGCACCGCGCTCGTGGGCGTGCCGCAACTTGTCAATTCCACCGACGGTTCGGGCGGACATTTCGATCCCACAACGGATTCGATCCTGAACTGGCAGGGCGCGCGCTTCACCGGACTGCGCGTCGGCACCTATACCTTCACCTACAATCCGCTCGCCATTCCTACGGTCGAGTGGCACCCGATCAACGACGTCATCCGCACGAATTCCTTCACGCTGACCATGGCGGACGTGCTCGGGATCACTGGTTTCACGCCCTATTCCAAGACGCAGAACCAGCGTTCGGTCGCCAACGGAATGGACACCTCGATCAGCGGCGGCGGCTTCAACCAGAAATTCTTCGACATTGCCGCCCTCCCCGCATCGCAGCTTCCGAACGCGCTGACGCAATTGTCGGCAGAGCCTCTGACCCAGACCGCGCAGGCCGGATTCCAGAGCATGAACGCATTCCTCGCGACGATGCTCGATCCGTGGAGCGGCGCCGGCGGCATGGATCCGCGAGGCGGGGATTTCGGTGCTTTCGGGTTTCCCGGCGGCGGGATCGCGCCGGGTGATCCGTCTTCCCTCTATTCCAATGCGCCGTACGGAACGGCGCCCTACGGGACATCGCCTTATGGCAATTCCCCCTATGGGAATGCACCGTATGGAAACGCGCCTTACGGCAGTTCGCCGTACGGAAATTCTCCCTATGGCAACTCGCCCTACGGGAATTCGCAGTACGGCAATTCGCCTTATGGAAATTCTCCCTATGGGAATTCGCCATACGGAAACTCTCCCTACGGACAGTCGCAGAATACAAATCCCAATGCCGCCAATGCGCGTCCCGCGCCGCGCGGGTTCAACGCGAATTGCTCGCCCGTTCCGGACGGAAGGACCCAGCCCTGTTGGAGCATCTGGGCCACGCCTTATGGCGCCTACAACACCATGGCCGGCAACCAATGGATGGGCAGCCACGACACGACGGTCAAAAGCGGCGGCATGATTTCGGGTCTCGACTATCGCTACGGTCCGGGCGGGGTCGTCGGCGCCGCGGTTGCGGCCGGCACGACCTGGTGGGGCTTGTCGGACAATCTCGGCGGCGGACGCAGCGACTCCTTCCAGGTCGGCGCCTATGCTTCGCAGCGCGTCAACTCCGCCTATCTCTCCGCCGCCATGGCATTCGGCTGGCAGCAGGTTTCAACCGACCGCACCGTAACGATCTCCGGCTCGGACCAATTGCATGGCGGCTTCTCGGCCAAGGGCTTCGGCGCGCGCGCGGAAGCCGGCAACCGTTTCGAATATTACGGCACGGGCCTGACGCCCTATGTCGCTGCGCAAATCCAGACCTGGCGGCTGCCGGCCTATACAGAGGCGGCGGTCTCAGGGTCGAATGATTTTGCGGTGGCGGTTGATGCCCGCAAGGCGAACGAGACACGCACCGAGGTCGGTCTGTGGGCTGACCGCCGCGTCGAAACCGATTCCGGTCCGTTGCTGTTGCGCGGACGGATGGCATGGCTCCACGAGTTTCGCACCTCGCCCACCATCGACGCCGCCTTCCCTGCTTTGCCGAACTCCAACTTCGTCGTGACCGGCACGGCCTCGGATCCGAACGCGCTGCTGGTGTCGTTCGGAAGCGAACTTCGCCTCGCCGGCGGCTGGTCGGTCGGGACGAAGTTCGATAGCGAGCTCGCGGAGCATTCAAAGACCTTCGCCGGCAACGGGACCGTGCGCTATCGCTGGTGAGTGGCCGGCTCGATTGACCCGGCTGAAGCGGCGTTCTAGTCCGTCATCATGCCGGTCGAATTCCTTGTCTCTGCCCTGGTGACCCTCATCATCGTGGTCGATCCGATCGGCCTCGTCCCGACCTTCATTGCCGTCACCGACGGGCTGCCGGCCAAAACGCGCCGCATGGTCGCCTGCTGGGCCGCGCTGATCGCGACCGCGATCCTTGCCGGATTTGCGATCGGCGGCGAATGGCTTTTGCGCAAGCTCGCGATCGGATTGCCGGCCTTCCGCATCGCCGGCGGACTCCTTCTCTTTTCGATTGCCTCCGAAATGGTGTTCGGCGTGCGCATCGCGCGACAGTCGCGCACCGCGGAGAAAGCGGTCGAGGAGCATGCGAGCAACATCGCGGCCTTTCCTCTCGCCATTCCGCTGATGGCTGGCCCGGGAGCGATCAGCGCCGTCGTCCTGCTGGCGGGACGCACCGACCATGACGTGACCGCGCTTGCGATGCTGATCGGGGTCATCGTGCTGGTCGGGCTGATCTGCCTCGCCGCGTTCGTCTCTGCCGAGCGCATCGGACGGATTATCGGCAACACCGGCAACATCGTGTTGTCACGACTCCTCGGCGTGCTGCTCGCGGCAATGGCTGTTCAGTTCGTGATCGATGGCGTGCGCGTCCTGCTGCGGGCGTAAAAAAAGCCGGCGCCACGGGACGCCGGCTTTCGTTCGCGATGGCTCGCTATTTCAATTTTTCAGCCATCGCCAGATGCTGCTTCAGGGCCGGCAGCGTCTTCTTCGCCCATGCCTTCAGCGAGGGATTGTCACCATTCTTGGCGTAGCGCTCGAACAGAGACACCGCATCCTTGTGGGCGGATTGCTGCATCGAGTCGTAATTTGAATCGAAATCCTTGCCGTTGAGCGATTTCAGCTTGTCGAGTTTGCTCTGGTGCGAGGCGTCGAGCGCGCCGGGCAGCTGGGCCTTCACCTTTCCGCTCGTCACCATGGCCTTCAGTTCGCCCGACGTCTTGGTGTGATCGCTCACCATGTGACTGGCGAAGGATTTGCTGTCGTCTGTCGCCTTGCTCTGAGCGAGTTCGCTCGACTGGATCTCGAACATGTCGCTGATCGCGACAGTGTTCACGAAATCCTGCGTGGTGGGGCTGATGCCCAATGCCGAAGCCACGCCCGTCGTCTCCGCGGCGTGCTTGGCGCGATCCTTCAGGGTTTGTGCCGAGGCCGGCGCTGCCATGAGTGCGCAGGCGGCCGCGAGCAGTACAATTTTCTTCATGGAACCGACTCCGATCTAGATGCGGCCTAAGCCGCTTCATCGGAGATAATGACTTGCCACGCGGACAAGTTCCGGCGGTCGCGGCCGGTTCCTAGTAGTTGAAGTTGAACTGGCTTCCGGAAGGCTTGTTCTGCGTCGGAATCAGCTGATCGGGATAACGAAAATTGATGTCGTCGGAGGGCAGCACCGGATAGGCAGTGGTGGAGATCGCTTGCTGTGAGAAGATCGTCGCGATCTGGCTGACGGTCGCTGCAAGCGCCGCGTCAACACATTGTCCCGTCGCAGTCCGCCCTTCCAGGCATTTCGTTTGCGGCGTCTGTGCGAGCGCCACACCCGGTATGAGCGGGACCGATATCAGGAAGAGCGCGGCAAAGGTCGTCAGGAACAGGACTAGCGTTGGCTTAGAACTTGGCATTGACGCCTCCGGAAAACTGCCAGCCCGTGCTCGACACAGCGGGAACCGGGAGGGCGATGGATGCACCGTATCCATTCAACGCGCTCAACTTGAGCCCGCCCGGTGCAGGATTGTCGTCCTCATGGGTGACAACGTATTCCACTCGTGAATTGAACGTCACCTTCTCGCTGGCTGCGTAGCGCGCAACCAGCCCCCCGGACCACCGGTCCTTGGGCGGCACGTACTGCAGCGTGTCGGAATCGTAGCCGTTGTGCTCGCGGTGCAGATAGGAGCCGGCCGGCCCTACCCACAGGCCGCCGACCGGGAACAGATGTTGGAGCCCGACCCGATAGACATCCGAATTCGTGTTCATCAGCTCGGTGAGCAGCGTTGGAATTCCCTGGAACAACACCTGATTGCGGTTGGTATGGGTGTAGCCCCCTGTCAGCGTCGTCTGCCCAATATCCTGCCAGTTATAGGACACTGTCACCGCGGCGTTGTATTTGGTCCCGGCGCGGAACAAGGCCCGGTCGTTCTCGTAAGTATCGGTTTCGGTCGCGACTGATCCGGTCAGCGTCGAGGTCCAGCGGTCGACCTTGTACCCCAGCACGGATGTCAGGGTCCGCACGTCGCCCGGGCTCGCCTCAGTCTGCACCTGCCTGGTAAGCTGCAGGCCCGTCGCGCTCATCGAATTTTCGCGCTCGTAATCGCCGCGCCACGTGTATCCGCCGCTCATTGTCAGGATGAGCGACGAGGTGATCGGCAGATTAAATCCGACACTCGGCCCGACATTGAATCCTTCGCCGAAACCGGCAAGGCCGACCAGATCGGAATCCATGCGCGCGTTCGCGGCCGACCCGTAGAGCGCTGACATCCCGGTCGGCAGATTGAGGCTCACCGAGGCGAAAGGCTGAATGCCGTTGATGCCGTAATAGGTCGCTTTGGTCGTCAACTGCGTGTCGGTCGTCGTCGACACTTCGCCGGTCAAGCCGTTGGTGGATTGGCGCGCCCAGACATAGCCGCCGCGCACGAGCATTTCCAATTTCACATTTTCGCTCGGACGTCCGACGAGTTGCAGCGCGAACGGATTGTAGAATTCCGACCCGCCGCCCGGCTCCCGATTGATCCCGGTTGGAACGCCGCGGCTGCTTTGCCAGGTGAAGTAGCGAAATTCGGTTGCGAACGTGGTCGTCCAGACCGGCGCAGATTCACTTGGCGGCGGAGCCTTGACCGGCATATCGGCGGCGCCGGCAGAGAAACTAGAGAAGGTCACGCTAACGCACGCGAAGACCAGCCTGTTCATCGCCGCCCTCATGGCTAGACCATGACGGCTCTTAACTGATTCTTTATAAACGCAATACGAGACGCCTGATATCCACGGATTCGATGTGTTCAATGTACAGGCGAATTGTCGCTGCGCAGTAAGCGCATCACCCGCCGAACAGCACCGCGTGCATGATGCGGCCGGGGACAAACGTGAACAGCCCGGCGACGACAAGGCCGCCGAAAAAGATGCCGGTCATGATCGAGCGGTGACGCGGAACACGATGACGATGCGCACTCCACACACCGAGCGGCAGCATGACCAACGTGAAGATCGCAAGCAGATGGATCGGGCTCCACGGACCCCAGATCCGCAATTCGTGAATGAAGAAGGCGCTGGCACCGACGGCCGTCATCAGCGCGATCCAGATCCACCCGATCGTGCGATGCGGAAGCGTGCCCTTGGGCGCCGCAAGCTGTACAAGCCCGAGAGCAAATGCCGTCGTCGCGGCGGCGGCATGAATTTGAATCGCGGGCGAAGCGTTCAGCAACGGCGCGAGCGACATCGTATCAACGATCGGCCTTCGCTGGCCGCCCTATCTCATTGCGTCGTTGACCAGCCCCGAAGAAGCTCCGCGATCAGAACGGAATTTCGTCATCCATGTCGTCGCGGCGGCCGCCGCCCGCCATCGCGGGCTTGCGCGCACCACCGGTCGGGCCGGAAGCACCGAAGTCGCTGCCGCCTCCGCCGGAGAATTCCGAACCTCCGCCGCCACGCCCGTCGAGCATGGTGAGCGCCGAGTTGAACCCCTGCAGCACGACCTCCGTCGAATACTTGTCGTTGCCGTCCTTATCGGTCCATTTGCGCGTCTGCAGCGAGCCTTCGAGATAAATCTTCGAGCCCTTCTTCAGATATTGCTCGACGATCTTGCACAGGCCCTCGTTGAAGATGACGACACGGTGCCACTCGGTCTTTTCCTTGCGTTCGCCTGTCGTCTTGTCGCGCCAGGTCTCCGACGTCGCCACGCTCAGATTGGCGATCGGCCGCCCGTCCTGCGTGCGGCGGATTTCCGGATCTTTCCCGAGATTGCCCACCAGGATGACCTTGTTGACGCTGCCTGCCATGACGCGCTCCATCTCCGATTGAAGAGCCACCCTAAGCCCGGTCGCCCGCCCCGCAAGGCGGCATACCCTTTACCCACAGCGGCTTTACGGCTCGGCTCTGAATATATGTTCTTTGTTTGTTCTTACCAGACCCCGACCCGCCCCGCAACGGACGTTCACCATCCGTTAGCGATAGTTTCTCGTTTCCGACCGGATTGCCTCCAAGTTTAATCAATCCGTCCGAAATCGCGGCTTTCATCGGCGCATAAGCCTCTGGAAGGACTTGATGCCGCGATTTCGTTATTGCGCCGCCTTGATCGGCGCTTGCCTCGCCGTTCCTGCCAACGCCGCGGACATGCGTGCGCCCTATTCGCGCGCGCCGTATTACGCGCCCTCGCCGGCCTATGACTGGAGCGGCTTCTATATCGGCGGAAACCTTGGCTACGCATGGGGCGAGGCAAATGCCAGTGCGAGCGTCGGCGGGCTATCGCTGGACGCCACGCAGAAGCTGACCGGCGCCGCCGGCGGCCTGCAGGGCGGCGTGAACTGGCAATCAGGGATCGGGCTTCTCGGCATCGAGGGCGACTTCCAGCTCACCTCGCAGGAAAAGGATTTCGCCTATGCCGCGCCGGGCGTGACGGCATCCGGCTTCAACCGCCTGCCCTGGTTTGCGACCTTGCGCGGCCGCGCGGGCATCGTGGTCGACCAATGGCTGGTTTACGGCACCGGCGGGCTCGCCTTCACGCAAATGAAGACGACGGGCAACGCCACGCTCGGCGGCACGCCGGTCGCGCTGAACTTCTCCGAGCCGCAGGCCGGGTGGGTGCTCGGCGGCGGCATCGAAACCGCTTTATGGGCCACGAACTGGACGGCCAAAATCGAGTACCTGCATTTCGACAGCATCGACTTCTCGCTGCCGTCCGGCAGCACGACGACGCGCAGCCACGCGAACAACGACGTCGTGCGTCTCGGTGTGAATTACCGCTTCGGCACGCCGCGCTGACGCGTCAGGCGATCTCGCTCTTGAAGGCGAGCCGTTTCAGTCCCGGTCCCCAGTCGATCTGCGGCGTCGCCCTGATCTCGATCGTGAAATCCGGCCCGCTCAGGCTGCGCAGATGCGCCGTCAACGCCGTGGTTTCCTCCGGCGAAAGCTCAGTGCGCCCGCCGATCTCGATCACGAGCTTGTCGATCGCGGTCTGGCGGATCCGGTAGTCAGTGAATTTGACGAGCGGCTGCAATTCCGGGCCGCGGATATGCACCTGCGACACCCGGCCGTCGGCATGTTTCAGCACCGCAATCACGCGTCCATAGAGGCGCGCCACCGTCGGTCCGCCATGGCCGCATGGGCAGGATTCCAGCACGTCGCCGAGGTCGCCGAGATCGTAGCGGATCATCGGCGTCGCGTAGGAATGAAGATGCGTGACGAGCAGCCGGTGCAGCGGCTTGCCGTCGGTCCCGTAGGATTCCTCGCCCTGCTCGATGATCACGTTGCTCGTGGCAACGTGGTAATGGCCGCGGCAGGTCATGCACTCGAAGGCCAGGGGGCCCATCTCCTCGCACGAATAGGTGTCGCGCACCGGAATATCGAGATCGGAAAATATCTTCAGCAGTCCGCGGCTTAAGCCTTCGCCGCGCGGAACGAATTGTTTGACCTTGATGTCGCGCAGGATTTCAGGGCCGTGCGAGGCAATGATGATCTCGGCGAAATTCGGCATTCCCACCAGATAACCGACCGCGTCCTTCTTCAACTCGGCGACCAGTTCATCCGGATCGGGCGATACATAATCGATATTCTTGTAAGCGCCGGATTTCACCAGCGGCGCAAGATCTCCGACCCAGCTCTCGCTGCGCTGAACGATGATCTCCTTCTTGATATCCTTGGCCGCACGATAGGCGCGCGTGCAGTTCAGCGAGAAGTCCGCGCCCTCCAGGAAAAATTGCGCGACCGATCGAAGGCCGGTGTACTGGCGGTTGACTTCCGATGTGAAGAACCGCACCGGCGTTCCGGAAGAACCGGACGTGCTGCTCTGATGGATCGGGATGCGATCCCGCGGATGCAACAGCGAGCCTTCCGACGAGACCTGCTGCTGCAGTTCGGTACGGGTCAGCACCGGGAGCGCCTGCAGCGGAATGTCGACATGCCGCTGGCCCCCGATACGGGCGCGCCAGAAGCCGGAGCGGTCGCTCGCGTGCCGCAGCAGATTGCGCAATTGACCCTTTTGCCAGCTATCGCGCGCGGGCTGGGGGCCGGTCTCGAGCATCGCCATCTCGACGATCGCCGTCAGCGCGCCCTTCGGCGGCTGCGCGTCGAGGATGGTCGTCGGACGCGTGGAGAAGCCGGTATCGCGGAGTGGGAGCGAGGAAAAATCCAGTTTCAAGGGATTGCCGCCGGTACGCTGCGCTCTGACCGAGAACGAGAAGGATGAGCCGACCCTCCCTAACTCACGAGACGCGGGTGTGCAATCCGATCGCCCTCAGGGGATTTCGCAAAGGAATCCTGGCCGCTTGCGGCTCGCACCCCATGCGATTTCCGGAACCGCGCGGATTTCGATTTCGAATTCGGGACCGGCGTTTTCCAGAAAGAAGGCGCGCAACGCGGATGTCTCCTCGACGGATAGTTCGGTCCGCCCCCCAATCTCGACCACGAGCCGGTCGAACGCGGTCTGCCGGATCCGGAATTCGGTGAGCTTGACGCGCGACAGCAAATCCTTGCCGCGGATATGAAACGAGGTCATGCGGCCGTCGCGACGCCTGAGCACGCTGCTGGCGCGGCCTTGCAGGTTGTAGATCGTCGGACCGTCGTGGCCGCACGGGCAGGTCTCTCGCAGCGATCCGAGATCGCCCACGTCGTAGCGGATGAACGGCGTCGCGTAGGAATGCAGCGACGTGACCAGGATGCGCCCAAGCCGCGTGCCGTCGACATCGAGCGTCTCGTCCGTTGTCTCGACCAGCACGTTGCTGGTGGCGACGTGATAATGGCCGGCACAGGTTGGGCAGGCAAAACCGATCATGCCGTTTTCTTCCGACGAATAGGTCGCGCGGATCGGGATGTTCAGCCGGGCGAATTCGTCAACGAGGTCGGAGCCGACGCTTTCCCCCTGCGGCATCCACACGAGCGCCCCGCCGTCCTTGAGAAAGTCGAGCGGCCGGACCGAAAAGATCGCATCCAGAATGCGCGTGCTGCTGACCAGATATCCGATCTCGTCCCGTTCGAGTTCGCGAACGAGTTCGTCGATGTCGGGATTGAAATAGTCGATGTGCTTGTGCCGGCCACCTTCCATCAAGGTGTGCAGGTCGCCAATCCATGATTCATGATTCTGGACTGAAAGGCCTCCGGTCACCTCGCCTTTCGCTGCCAGCACGCGCGTGTAATTCGCCGACAGGTCCCAGTCCTGCAGGAAAAACTCCGCAAGCGAACGGCAGTAATTGTACTGGCTGTTGACCGCCGAGAAAAAGAACTTCACCGGCACGCCCGACGATCCGGACGTCGTGTGCTCATGGACCGAGATGCGGTCCTGCGGGCGGATGAGCGCGCCTTCCTTCGCGACCTGTTCGACCACATCGCGACGCGACTGGACCGGAAGATCAGCAGGCGCCATGTCCGAATGCTTCGAACTCCCGATGCGACCGCGCCACAATGGCGAGCGTTCGCTCACGAACTGCAACAGGTTGCGAAGCTGTGCGCGCTGCCATTTTTCCCGTGCGACCCTGCTCCCGGTTTCCAGGAGCACAATCTCCATGATCGAAAGCAGCAGCCCCTTCGGCGCTGCCGCGTCGAGAACAGCCGTCGGGCGCTGCGAAAACGCATTGTCCCGGAACGGCAGAGTGGAAAAATCGAGCTTCACGGCCACGGTCGGGTTAGTCCGGATCAGACGGAATTCGTCGGATTTTTGGGCTGGGCGACCTGCAACTCAAGCGGTCGCTTGGCGGCATGATGTCGCCGTTTGGCCCAGACTCTCGCAAAACGCAATACGGACCCGCACCGCCGCGCATTGCCCTGGATGCCTCGGGACCCTAACTCTTTTCCGCATTCATTGGCGGGAACTAGGACATGGCCGACATCAAGGGAAAAGTAGTTGTCATCACCGGCGGAAGCAGCGGCATCGGCGAAGCCACCGCGCGGCTTCTGGCCGAGCAGGGAGCCGATATCGTGATCGGCGCCCGCCGGACCGATCGGCTCAAGATGATTTGCGCCGACATCCAGAAGAAAGGCGGGCGCGCGGTTTATCAGGCCGTCGACGTCACCAGGCGCGACGAGGTGAAGGCGCTGGTCGACTACGCGGTGAAGGCCTACGGCCGGGTCGACGTGATCGTGAACAACGCGGGCCTCATGCCGCTGTCCCTGCTCGAACTGCTCAAGACCGACGAATGGGATCGGATGATCGACGTCAACATCAAAGGGACGCTGTACGGGATCGCCGCCGTCGTGCCGATCTTCCGCGCGCAGAAGAGCGGGCATGTCATCAATATCTCGTCGGTCGCGGGCCACAAGATCAGGCCCGGCGGCGCGGTCTATTCGGCGACCAAGTTCGCCGTGCGCGCGCTGTCCGAAGGCCTGCGCGAGGAAGCCGGCGACCTGTTCCGCGTCACGATCATTTCTCCCGGTGCCGTGGAATCCGAACTCGCCGAGACGATCTCCGATCCTGCGCTCAAGAAGCAGATGGACGATTACCGCGCGAAGATTCAGATTCCGGCGAAAGCCATTGCGGAAGCGATCGCCTACGCCATCGGCCAGCCGAAAAATGTCGATATCAACGAGATGCTGATCCGGCCGACCGCGCAGCCGAACTAGAAGCGCAAGCGCGGCCTCGCGCATCGGCAATTGCGTCCGATCGGCGAAAACCGTAGCTTTGCGGCCGGTGTTTATTGAAAGCCGGGGGGCAAAAATGGCGATACGTTTTGTTGCGACGGCGGCTGCCATTGTAGCCCTGCTCGGCACCGTCTGTCTCGCGCAGGCCCAGTCGAGCAGGGAGCAGCAGGACATGCTGCGCGGTGGCGCGTCAAAGAACGGCGTCTACAACATCCTCGGCCTGGACGGCACTGACCTCGGCCGGGCGACCGTGAGCTATCAAAGCAAGTATCCCGTGGGCACCATCGTGGTCGATACCGCGGCGCGGCGGCTCTATCTCGTTCAGGCAGGCGGCACCGCGCTCCGCTACGGCATCGGTGTGGGCAAGACCGGCTTCCAGTGGAAGGGCACGCACAAGATCACCGCGAAAAAGGTGGCGCCGGATTGGACGCCGCCCGCGGAGATGATTGCACGGCAACCGGACGTGCCACGGCACATGAAAGGCGGCGATCCCATGAATCCGCTCGGCTCGCACGCGATGTATCTCGGCAGCACGCTCTACCGGATCCACGGTTCGCCCGACGCGGACTCGGTCGGCGAGGCGGAATCGTCAGGCTGTTTCAGAATGAGAAACCCGGACGTAGCCGATCTCTACGCCCGCGTGGCGATCGGCACGACCGTCGTCGTAAAGTAGGACGGCGTTCGAACCACGCTCCGACCCCTCTGGATAAGTGTAGAATGATGGTTCTACACTCGTCTTTGGCGTGGGATGTTGCTGCTTCGCTACGAGGGAGCAATCGTTTAATCTAACCTAGGCCTTTTTGGGGGGACTCCTTGCAACGCCAGATTTTGGTGTGCGCTGCTTTGCTCGCGGCAATGTCGCCTGCGAGCGCGGCCGATCGGGGCCAGCGCAGCGCGGACACGATTGCTCAACTCTATGCCTGGGCCGGCTTCTACGTCGGCGTGAATGCAGGATACGGCGTCGGCGAAAGTCCAACGGCCGCCACCTTTGGCGTGGGCCTCAACAATCCATCGGCGATCATTAGCCCGGCGGGCGGATTTTTCGGCGGTCAACTCGGCTACAATTGGCAGCGCGCTAACTTGCTTCTCGGTGTCGAAACTGATCTGCAAGCGGCGGATTTGCGCGAACGCGACTGCACGTTCGCGTGCGCGGCCAAGCAAGCGCTGCGCGCGCGGCAGACGATCGACTGGTTTGGCACCGCCCGCATTCGCATCGGGCTCGTGACGGGGCCGGCCGTTTCGTACATCACGGGCGGTCTCGCGTATGGCGGCGTCGAGCATAGAGCCGACTACGTGACCGGAATCAACGCTCTTCCTGTCGGCACCAGTGACACCAAGCTTGGTTGGGCTGTAGGCAGCGGCGTCGAAGCCGCGCTTGGGGGCAATTGGAGCGCGAAGATCGAATACCTTTATCTGGATCTTGGCGAGCAAAGTCTTACCGACGCACCATCCCCTCTCAAACTTGCGACATTCGAGAACCGCCAGCATCTGTTTCGCGCGGGAGTAAATTATCGTGTCGGCGGCATGGGGTCGCCAGCGCCTCTTCAGATTGCCGACTGGCGCGGCTTTTACGCTGGCCTCAGTGCCGGATACGGCGTTGCGCGGAATGAATCGTCGTGGTCACAAATCGGTTCTTCAGAACAATTCGATCTGGTGCCGCGCGGTTTTATCGGTGGCGGCCAGTTCGGCTACAATTGGCAAAATGGAAACTGGCTGTTTGGCTTTGAAACCGATCTCCAAGTCTCGACGATGCGCGATGATCGGAATTGCCTGAATAATTGCTACACACCTGACGGTTTGTTCAATGCCGACCAGAGACTGCAGTGGTTCGGAACAGTTCGCGGCCGCCTCGGCTATTCGGTCGGGTCGAGCCTGTTCTACGGCACCGGAGGCCTTGCATTTGGCCGAGTCAAAACAGACGTGTCTGAGACGTTCAATGGCGGGTTCCTCGCTTCGTTCTCGGACATGAAAACAGGCTGGGCCGCGGGCGGGGGCATCGAACGGCCATTCGAATTCTTCGGCATGTTCGGACCGAACTGGACGATCAAGACGGAGTACATGCTCGTCGATCTGGGGTCGACGGCTGGCAGCTACACTAACTACTTCGATCGAACATTCGTCACGCACGTGCGCGAGCACATCTGGCGCAGCGCTCTTAATTTCCATTTCAATTGATCAAAACCCACTCGGGCGAGCTTTCGCAATCCGAAGCGCGTGTCTCTTCGCCTTAACACCACCTCGCTGACCAGCTTATCGGACGCGTGACGCCGCTAGCTTTCTCCAGCCCAGCACGTCAGCCATGACTTTTACGGTCGCGCCGGTAACGAGCACACACAGCACCGCCTTCGAGATCGTTTCCATCGTTCCCTCGACCAGCATGGCGTGGATCACGCCGCATGCGACGATCACGGCCGCGAGCATCATGTGAGCGTTGCGCCAGATTCGCGGCCGCATTCGCCGGCGGACAATCGCCAGAAGCGCGACGGCGAAGATCGCCCACATCCCGATCACGCCGAACGGCGAGAACGGCGTCGGCGACGTGAAGGTCAGCGCGTCGATCATGTCCGGCGGACTGGTGATCCAGAGGCCCCCGACATGGATGAGCAGCGCCACGACGAGCGCGGCGCCAAGCCAGTGATGCACTCGCCGTCCGCGAGGAGCCGCGAGCCCCGGCAAGTATCCGCCGATGAGCAACGGCTGAATGAGGGCAAGATCGAGCGCGACAATTCCGGCGAAGCCCGCGAGGATATAAATTGCACCGCGCCACTCGAGCAGAGGGCTCGCCGCCGCGGCAGCGATCGGCACACAGACGGCGATTGCAAGGGCGGCCCAGATCAGGGTCGCCTTCGCCAGTCTCATCACAGTGTTTCCAGTTCGATCAGGCGGGCTGAAGGACGAAGTGCGCCTCGAGGCTGGTCTCTTTGGCGCTCCGCATCACGGGACGCAGGAAGACGGTTTTGAATTGGCCGCTGTCGTAGGCCAGATGCCCGTGCGGCTGGCCGAAGATCGGAATGATCTGCGGCATTTCGAGACGGAACTTGCCGTCCTTGTCGGTGAGCGTGGCCCCATGACTCTGCGGCTCGTGCTCCTGACCTTCGACGGTGTGCGCCCAGATCTGGATGCGCTGTCCTTCCAGCGGCGCTCCGTCGCCCGCGCGGCGAACCGTGCCGCTCATCAGGAAGCCCCCCTTGCCGATCCGGGACACGACCGGCGCGCCCTTGCGGTAATTGTTGGAACCGCCCGGCATCGACTCCGTAGCCGCAACGCCTTCCGCGCCCGCGGGCAAGAGCAGGCCGGACGTTCCGGCAGCCAGCACGGTACCCCCAGCGACAAGAAAGCTACGGCGGTTGAATATGACGGCGACCATGCAAGTCCTCCAAACATCCGTAAAAGTTGTTCCGCCCCCAAGCACGACAGATATGGCACCCGGTGAATTTAGCGCGATTGGACCCAACTTCCAATCGAGGGAAAAGCGCGGGGGCCACGCCTCAACGAGAGGCCGATCCGGCCGATCGCGCGCGAATCGCTGACGCGCGATGACAGAGGGCAAGCGGTAACGCAACATATCCACGAATTTTTCCATCCGTGCCAACGTGTAGGCGGGCGATTCGAAACGCCTGAATTGCACGGGGGATGGGATGAACACTTTTCTTTCGAGTTTCGTCGTCGCTCCGCCAAACCGGCTTTTGGCTGCGTCTGTCGCCGTGCTGTTGGGATTTGCGCTCCCTGCACAGGGAGCGGACATGCCGACAAAGGCGCCCGTCATGGCCGCGCCATCGTGGACTGGTTTCTATGCGGGCGGGCACATCGGCTATGGATGGGGCGATCAGCCGTTTTCGGTCGTGGGCGACGGCGGCTTTAACGCAACAGCCTATGGCGGACCCGCCGGTCTCATTGCCGCAAACG
>CAZPBF010000024.1:0-63877 GCA_964584855.1 uncultured Hyphomicrobiales bacterium | reverse complement strand
GCCCGCGCCCGCATCAGCGCGTCGCAGGCGGACGGAAAGGCGGCGACGCCGTTGTGCACGACGCCCCAGACGTCGCAGAGCAAGAGGTCGTAGTCGGCGGCGAGCGCGGAGAAATGCGGGATCAGCGGCGGCATGGTGGCCGGACCTATGCCATCAAACGCGCGGCGGCGAAAGTCAGGCCGCCGGCGTGGCGGTGGCCAGCTCCGGGCGCACATCGCCGGCGCTGAGCGCCTCGGGGCGCACCGGACGCGGCGCCGAGAACAGGAAGCCCTGGCCGAAGCGCACGTCGTAATCGAGCAGGTCGACCACCACCGCCTCAGTTTCGATCTTTTCCGCGATCAGACTGATGCCATGGCGGCCGAGAAGATCGGACAAATCCGCAGTATGAATGTCGGGGGACGCGGCGCTGCGATTGAGCAGGAGATTCGCCGGCACCTTGACGAACCGTACGCCGCGCTCGGCGAGATTGCGCGGCTCCATGCGAAGATCCGTGACCTGATCCATCGAGAAGCGGAAGCCGCGCTCGGCCAGCGCCGACATGTTTTCCTGCTCGATGGGACCGAAGCCGTTGATCGCACCTTGCGAGAATTCCAGCATGAGCGAAGGCGCGAGAACGCGGTTCGCTTCCATGAATTGCGAGAACTGGGGAAAGAATTTCGGGTCAGTGAGCGTGGACGCCGAGATGTTGCAGAACAATCCGATCTCGCGATTTTTCGACAGCAGGCGGCGCAGCACCTGCACGCAGCGGAACAACAGCAGGTTGTCGATCCGCGGCATCAGGCCCTCAGATTCCGCGATCTGCAGGAAGTCGGACGGCAGCATCAGATCGCCTTCGGCGGTCCGAAGGCGCGTCATCCCCTCGTAGTAGCGAACCTTGCGCTGGGGCAGCGTCAGGATCGGTTGCAGGTAGAGGTCGATGCGGTTGGCATCGACCGCCTCGCGGATCAGCGCGAGCATCTCGTCGCGGCTCTTGTCGCGGAACGGCCCCCCGCCCGGCGCCACAACCGGCGTTCCGGGATTGAAGGTCGGAGTGTCTGCTCCCAGGGTAGACAGATCAGCCTCGCGCGGCTTCGCTCCGGACGCCAGCGCGCTCTCATGCGCGGCAACCGTCTCGGCGAGCTGCTTGATCAGCGTTCCGAGTTCCCCGATCTCGGCGGCCAGCGGATCGTTCGGGGCCTTGGCGCGGCCGGCTCCGAAGCGGTCGCTCTCGACCATGGCCAGGCGCCGTCCGAGTTCCGCGAACTGGCGGGAGAGGTCCGCGGTTCCCCGCGACAGGTCCGCGATCTGGTCGTCGATGATGGCGCGATCGCGCATCCGCGACGAAATCATGTTGAAAATGGCGAGCGTGAGCAGCACCGCGAGCGCAACGATCGAAGACTCCGCCCCGCTCAGCCCAAAGATGAGGTAGACCACCGCGCCAACCGACGCCGCGATGAAAACCACGCAAACCGCAACGAATATGGCAGCGATGCGCAGCATGTCCCCGTCCAGCCGGACCGGCGGTAGCGATGATTCGCCAGCCCACGCTACACTCTCCATGAGCGGCGCGCGCCACGCAAGCGCACACCTTGGACGAGGGTAAAGATTGACCTCCACCGTGACCCACCCGCGCCAGACGGGGTTGTTTCCGGCCGTTTCCGGCTGGATCGGCCGCGAGCCGTGCAACGCCTTTGCCGCCTTTGCCCTGATTCACCTCGTGGTGTGGACCGCGCTGCCCACCATCCTCTATCCGAACCTGCCGCTCGACCTGATCGAGGCGCTCACCTACGGGCGCGAATGGCAACTCGGCTACGACAAGCTTCCGCCCCTGCCCTGGTGGCTGGTCGAAGTGACCTACCGGCTCGTCGGGCATGATTTCGCCTATTACGCTCTCGCGCAGGTCGCGGTCCTGTCGGCCTTCGCACTCATCTGGGCCGCCGCGCGGCAGATCGTCGGCCCGCAAGGCGCGCTGGCCTCGGTGCTGATTGTCGACGGCCTGCATTACTTCAATTACACCAGCGCCAAGTTCAATCACGACGTGATCCAGCTTCCGTTCTGGGCGCTCGCCGGCGTGTCGCTGCATCGCGCAATCCGCGGCGGCGGCATCATTCATTGGGCCCTGCTCGGGGTCGCGATCGGCCTGTCGCTCTGGGCGAAATATTTCGTAGTCGTACTGGCGGTGCCGATCGCCCTGTTCCTGCTGCTGGATCGCGATGCCAGGCGCTCGCTCGCAACACCGGGGCCCTGGCTTGCCGCTGCAATCGCGCTTGCGATCATGGCGCCGCACATTGTCTGGCTCGTGCGCAACGATTTTCTGCCCTTCGCCTACGCCGAAGCCCGCGCGGCGCCTTCGCGTGGATTGATCGATCACTTTCTACATCCGGCTACCTTTGCGATCGGGCAGGCTGCGTTCCTGTTGCCTTCGCTCCTGATCGCAGCGCCGATGTTCTGGCCGCGCAACAAGATGGCGATGGACAGCGGGGCGACCATGGCGTCGCTCGATTTCCGGACCGTGACGATGCTCGCATTCGGCCCGATGGCGACGGTGCTCGCATTGTCAGCGATTAGCGGACGCGGCACGATTGCGATGTGGGGCTATCCGCTCTGGCTGTTTCTCGGATTGTGGATCGTGATGGCCGCGGGCCGCGCGATGGCCGTGGCGCGGCTGCCCCGCATCGCCGGAACATGGGCGATCGTCTTTGCCGGCCTCGCCGTGGCCTTCGTCGTCAATTACGCAGTGCTGCCGCGCCTCGATCATCGCTATCGGGCCGCATTCTTTCCGGGCGAAGCGATGGCGCGCGAGATCTCACAACGCTATCGCGCGACCGCGCACCGGCCACTCGTCTATGTGATCGGCACGATGTGGGACGGCGGCAATATCGGCCATTACGCGCCGGAACGGCCGCGCGTGCTGATCGACGGACGCCCGGTGCGCGCGCCATGGATCGATCTTGCGGATCTGCGCAGCAAGGGCGCCGTGATTGTCTGGACCGACGGCGACCTGCACAGGCTGCCGTTGCTCTATCGAAGCTTCGCCGAGCACGCGCTCATTCAGGAGCCGTTCGAAGTGCCGTTCCGCAACGGCGAGCGTAATCTCGGCGTCGGCTGGGCGATCGTGCCGCCACAGCCGCATTTCGCTCAGCGATAGCTCAGCCTACCGCCTTGATGACCTTGCCGACCTTGTCGACGATCTCGTCGATCTGCGCCTCGCTGACGATCAGCGGCGGCGAGAAGGCGAGCGAGTCGCCGACCGCACGGAACATGATTCCCTGCTCGTGGAAGCCGCGATCCATCGCCTCGAAGCCGAGCTTGCCGACCGCGTCCGGCTTCGACGCCAGATCGATGCCGCAGGTGAGACCGACGCAGCGGATGTCGAGCACGCGCGGCAGGCCCTTCAGGCTCATCACCGCCTCGTACCATTTCGGCTCGATCGCCTTGGCGCGCTCGAACAGCTTTTCGTCGCGATAGACGTCGAGCGTCGCGAGGCCGGCGGCGCAGGCGAGCGGATGCGCCGAATAGGTGTAGCCGTGGAAGAATTCCACGACATGCTCCGGCCCGTTCATGAAGGCGTCATGGATGCCCTTGCGCACGATCACGCCCCCCATCGGCACGGAGCCCGAGGTGACGCCCTTGGCGAAGGTGATCATGTCCGGCACGACGCCGTAGCGCTCGGCGGCGAAGGGATGGCCGAGGCGACCAAAGCCGGTGATGACCTCGTCGAAGATCAAAAGGATGCCGTACTTGTCGCAGATCTGGCGCAGCCGCTTCAGATAGCCCTGCGGCGCGGGAAGAACCGCGGTCGATCCCGCCATCGGCTCGACGATGACCGCGGCGATCGTCGTGTCGCCGTGCAGCCCGACGAGACGCTCGAGATCGTCTGCAAGGTGCGCGCCCCATTCCGGCTCGCCCTTGGAGAAGGCCTGCTGCTCGCGATTGTAGGTGTGCGGCAGATGATCGACGCCCGGAAGCATCGGGCCGAAGGCCTTGCGGTTGTTCGGCAGGCCACCGACCGACATGCCGCCGAAGCCGACGCCGTGATAGCCGCGCTCGCGGCCGATGAAGCGCGTGCGCGTGCCCTGCCCTTTCGCCACGAAATAGGCGAGCGCGATCTTCATCGCGGTGTCGGCGGCTTCAGAACCGGAATTGCAGAAGAACACGTGGTCGAGATCGCCCGGAGCGAGCGCGGCAATGCGGCTTGCGAGCTCGAACGCGCGCGGATGGCCGAACTGGAAGGTCGGCGCGAAGTCGAGTTCGGCCGCCTGCTTCTGGATCGCGGCGACCACCTGATCGCGGTTGTGCCCGGCATTGGCGCACCACAGGCCCGCCGAGGAGTCCAGGATCGCCTTACCCTCGGGCGTGTAATAGTGCATGTCCTTGGCGCGCGCGACCATGCGCGGACGGCTCTTGAACGAGCGATTCGCCGTAAACGGCATCCAGAAGGCCTGCAAATCGTTCGGAACGGCGATGTTTTCCGCCGTGTTGGTGGCGCGGGACATGGGAAAATCTCCGGGTTGTGGGCGGACATTGAACCCGGCAGCGCAGAGGGGCAAGAGGCAGCTTTCCGACTTTCGTCATGCCCGGCCTTGTGCCGGGCATCTCGTTTAGGGACGCTGCCCTGCCTAAGCGGGATGGCCGGGACGAGCCCGGCCATGACAAACAGAGTTGCTGCCTTTGGGCGTAACCGCTAATCGTCCACACTTCGCAACATTCCCCGATTGTGGACCGTCGCAGCCTTGGCCAAGCCCCAAAAACTGAAAGCGCGCCTGCCGCGCGGATTGGCCGACCGCGGCCCGGCCGACATTGCCGCGACCCGCGCGATGCTGGAAAAAATCCGCGAGGTCTACGAGCGCTACGGCTTCGACCCGGTCGAGACACCCGCGATCGAATACACCGACGCGCTCGGCAAATTCCTGCCCGACCAGGACCGGCCGAACGAGGGTGTGTTCTCGTTCCAGGACGACGACGAGCAGTGGCTCTCGCTGCGCTACGACCTGACCGCGCCTCTGGCACGTTATGTCGCGGAGAATTACCAGAACCTCGCTTTGCCCTATCGCAGCTATCGCGAGGGCTGGGTGTTCCGCAATGAGAAGCCGGGGCCGGGACGCTACCGGCAATTCATGCAATTCGATGCTGACACGGTGGGCGCGGCCTCAATGGCCGCCGACGCCGAAATTTGCATGATGGCCGCCGACACAATGGAGGCGCTCGGCTTCAAGCGCGGCGAATATGTCGTGAAGGTGAATAACCGCAAGGTGCTCGATGGTTTGCTGGAAACCATTGGTATTGGTGGGGAAGGAAAGGAAGCGCAAAGGCTCACGGTACTTCGCGCGATGGATAAATACGACCGCCTTGGAGTTACTGGTGTTAGCCAATTGCTAGGGGAGGGGCGCAAAGACGAATCAGGCGACATCACCAAAGGTGCCGGTCTTTCGTCAGCAGACATTGAAACGATCTTGAGCGTATTTGAGCCGGTTAAGGACGCTGATGATAAAATCGCGCAAATCGATATTCGATTGCGCGACAGCACTATTGGGAAAAAAGGAGCAGAGGAACTCGAAGAGATAAGCAAGATCGTTCGTAGTGCGGGTTACAACAGCGACCGCATTCTCATTGATCCCTCTGTCGTTCGCGGCCTCGAATATTACACCGGCCCTGTCTTCGAAGTTGAACTGCTTATCGAGACCAAAGACGAGAAAGATCGGCCGGTCCGTTTCGGCTCGGTCGGCGGAGGGGGACGCTACGACGGCCTCGTTTCTCGCTTTATGGGCCAGCCCGTACCAGCAACTGGATTTTCCATAGGTGTCTCTCGTTTACAGGCCGCACTCGAAACCATCAGCAAGAAAACTAGAAACCAAATGAATTACGGACCGGTACTGGTGACCGTGCTGGATAAGGCGAGAATTGGTGACTACCAGCAAATGGTTACTACGCTTCGCAACGCCAATATCCGGGCAGAACTTTATCTCGGGAGCGCTAACCACCCAATTGGTCAGCAGCTTAAGTACGCAGACAAACGCAAAGCGCCGTGCGCCGTGATACAAGGGAGTGAGGAAAAAAGCCGAGCTCAAATACAGATCAAAAACCTAATCCTTGGGACACAACTTACGCACTTCACCGAGTCTGCGGACCGCGAGGAATATCTAAAGCAACAAAGAAAATCTCAAAGATTGGTTTCAGAAAAAGGGCTGATCCGGGCTGTTCGTAAGCTTCTTGTGGACCATGGAATTGCGGCAAAGCCAGCGAAGTCCACTTCGAAAAACTCCGCAAACAACCTAAACAAGCCCAAGAAGTCCGCTCCAAAAAGAAAGGAAAAAAAAAGCGTACGCGGCACTACTCAAAAATCGAAGTAATCCCTTCCAGGCTTGTTCGATCGGGAGCGAATCGCGGACTATCAAAAAATCGTCGCAAAGCTTCGCGACGCCAAGATCCGCGCCGAGCTCTATCTCGGAAACCCGAAGAACAACCTGGGCCAGCAAATGAAATATGCCGACAAGCGAAACTCCCCCTGCGCCATCGTCCAGGGCCCGGACGAAAGGGCGAAAGGCGAAGTGCAGATCAAGGATCTGGTCCTCGGCGCCGGCCTTTCGGACATCAAGGACCGCGAGGAATATCTGAAGCGCCAGTCCGAAGCGCAGTTCGCCTGCAAGGAAGACGATCTCGTCGCGCGCGTGCGCGAGGTGCTCGCACGCCACGGGGTGAAGACCGCGAGCGCGTAACCACCTTCCTCGTCATGCCCGGCCTTGTGCCGGGCATCCACGTCTTTCTGTTTTTATCGCCAAGGCGTGGATGGCCGGGACAAGCCCGGCCATGACAGCAAATTTTCTGTTGCCCAATCCGCTCGTCTTCATTCCGGGTTCGCGGCCGAGGCGCGTCGCGCAAAGACAGCGAATGGAACGTCCTCTCGCCTCCCGCGTTGGGCTGCCGCCGGAAAAGGCTTCCCACAAGCCGCCGGCCGGGGATTGAATCCGGGCGCCCGGCACCCGATTTTCCAGCACCTTCGATTTTCCGGTTCCCTCCATGAAGCTCCTCACCGTCCGTCACGCGACGACCTACCGCTATGCCCGGCCCGTCGCCTTCGGCGAGCATCGCCTGATGCTGCGCCCGCGCGACAGCCATGATCTGCGGCTGGTGGAGGCCGAACTGCGGCTGTCGCCGCCGGCGGACCTGCGCTGGGTCCATGACGTTTTCGGAAATTCGGTCGCGCTCGCCGATTTCGCCGGACCCGCCTCCGAATTGTCCATCACCAGCGCACTGAAGCTCGAACGATTTGCCCTTGCGCGGCCGGTTTTTCCGATCTCGCCCGAAGCCGAAAGCTATCCTTTCATCTATTCGGCGAACGACCGCACCGACCTTGGCCGCCTGATCGAGCGTCATTATCCGGATCCGGGCGGAAGTCTGGATGCGTGGGCCGCAAGCTTCGTCACGGGCCGGCCGATGCCGACACTTGCGCTTCTGCAGACGATGAATTCTGCGGTCCGCCAGCAATTCGCCTATCGCGAGCGATACGAGGAAGGCACGCAAACGCCCGTCGAGACACTCGAAAGGCGAAGCGGCACCTGCCGCGATTTCGCGCTGCTGCTGATCGAAGCCGTGCGCAGCCTCGGTTTCGGCGCGCGCTTCGTCACCGGCTATCTCTACGATCCCTCGCTCGATGGCGGTGTCGCCATGCAGGGCGCGGGCGCCACACATGCCTGGGCGGACATCTACCTGCCGGGAGCGGGCTGGGTCGAGTACGACCCGACCAATGGGCTGATCGCCGGCGAAAACCTGATCCGGGTCGCCGTCACGCGCGATCCGTCGCAGGCGCTGCCGATCTCGGGCACCTTTTCGGGATCCCCGCAGGATATTCTCGGGATGGAAGTCTCGGTAAGCGTCAGCGCGGAGACGGACTAGACCGCGATCACTCCGAAATCCTGGAACGTCGCGCGCTCGCGCTCGCTCTGCGCAATCGGATGGCCGAGAACCTGCTCGGCGGCATCGAAGGAATCGGTCAGCGACGAAAAAGAAATCACCTTCTCGTTCCGGAACCGGACGAAATGCGCGCACATGTAGCTGATCAGCCGGCCGCTGCTACGCTGGACCGCCGAGATGCGCCCGAACACCGCCGCGCGGTCGCCGTCGATCAAAAAGTCGCGCGGGTCGAACCCCTTGAACTCGAACAGCTCCGGCAGGATGCGCGCATAGAGATCGATGACGGCCTCCTTGCCGCGCCGATACCCGCAATATTCCAGCAGGTCGACCGGCCCGGTCACGAGCCATTCCACATCATCGTCCAAGAAGGCAGCCATGCGCGCGGCATCCCGCGACACATAGGCAAGGTAGAAGGCCTGCACGATGCTTTTCGAAACCGGCTGCGCCATGGGCGTACGGTGTCCCTCCGTGTCCCCGAATATGGCCACCGATTTCTTAATTTTTTCTATTGTCGTTAACGCCCGGTTAACGCGCCTATGCGCGCTCTCCGGCGCCTTGCGCGGGAGGGCGGCTTCACCCCCGGCGTCGAATCCTTAAACAAGCCGTGCTAAAGGGCGCGCGCAATTGAGAAAAATTGGCGTTTGCGATGTCCGACATGTCCGATGCGATCCAGAAGGCCGACCGCGCGCAGGCGCTGGTCGCAGCCTATGAGCGTGCGGGCTATCGGCGCGCCGAGCCTGCCGTGCTCCAGCCGGCCGAGCCGTTCCTCGACCTGTCCGGCGAAGACATCCGCAGCCGTATGTATCTCACGACTGATGCGAATGGACGCGAACTCTGCCTGCGGCCGGATTTCACCATCGCCGTGTCGCGCGATTATCTCGCCTCCGCCGATGCCGGGAAGCCCGCGGCCTATTGCTACAGCGGCCCGATCTTCCGCCAGCTCGGCGACCGGCCGGGCGAAGTGCTGCAGGCGGGAATCGAATCCTTCGGCCGGCGCGACATCGCGGCCGCGGACGCCGAATGTCTTTCGCTCGCGCTTGAGGCCGTCGCAGTCTATGGCATCGAGACGCCGATCATCCGGATGGGTGATGTCGGGCTGTTCGCGGCAATGATCGCGGCAATGGAGCTTGCTCCGGCCTGGAAGCGCCGTCTGGTGAAGGACTTCAACCGCAAGTCCGATCTCGGCCGCGATCTCGATCAATTGACGCTCGGTACGATGAACGACCGTCCCGAATATCAGGGCGTTCTCGCGGCGATGGCCGGCTCCAATCCGAAGGCGGCGCATGCGCTCGTCACCGACCTCCTCTCGATCGCTGGAATCTCCGCCGTGGGCGGACGCAGCGTCGGCGAAATCGCCGACCGATTCCTGGAACAGGCGTCGCTCGGGGGCACCGCTTCGCTGCCGAAGGAGATGCGTACGCTGATCGAACGCTTCCTCGCCGTCGCGGGAGATCCGGATGAATGCGCGGCCGAACTGCGCGCGCTCGCCAAGGACGCAAGGATCGATCTTGCCGCAGCCCTCGACCTGTTCGAGAGCCGCGTCGGCTTCATCGCCGCGCGCGGCGTCAAGACCGCCAGCATCGACTTCTCGGCCGCATTCAGCAACGGCCTCGACTATTACACCGGCTTTGAATTCCGCCTGCACGATCCGAACGGCCGCGTGGACGCGCCGCTCGCGGCCGGTGGGCGCTACGACAACCTTCTGACCCGCCTTGGCAGCGCGACGCCCATTCCTGCGGTCGGGCTCGGCGCGTGGATCGAACGCCTCGTCGAGGCCGGAGGCGCGCGATGAGCGGACCCTTCGTCATCGCCGTGCCCGCGAAGGGCCGGCTGCAGGAGAACGCCGACGCCTTTTTCGCACGCTCGGGGCTCGCGCTCGTCAAACCGCGCGGAGCGCGCGAATATCGCGGTACGATTGCGGGCTTCGACGGTGTCGAGGTGGCGTATCTCTCGGCCGGAGACATCACCACGCAGCTTGCGCAGGGCATGGCGCATCTCGGCGTGACCGGCGAGGATCTCGTGCGTGAGATGATCCCGGACGCGGACCGACGCGTTATCCTGCTTGCAGGGTTAGGCTTTGGATTTGCGAGCGTCGTCGTCGCAGTGCCGCAGGCCTGGATCGACGTGCGCACCATGGCCGATCTCGACGATGTCGCGACCGCGTTCCGGCTGCGCCATAACCGCAAACTCCGGGTCGCAACAAAATACATCAATCTGACGCGGCAATTCTTTGCCGCGCACGGGATCGCCGATTACCGGATCGTGGAAAGCCTCGGCGCGACCGAAGGCGCACCCGCTGCCGGAACCGCCGAACTCATCGTCGACATCACCACCACAGGCGCGACGCTTTCCGCAAACGCGCTTAAGGTGATCGACGACGGGGTAATGCTGCGTTCGCAGGCCAATCTCGTGGCGTCGCGTGCGGCGCAATGGTCGGATCGCGAGCTCGAAATTGCGCGCCTGATGTTCGATCGCATCGCCGCGCAGCAGCGCGCCCGCTCCTACCGCGAAGTGCGCACCCGCTTCGCCGCCTGCAACGACGCGCTGCTGACGCAGGCCAAGGACCGGTTCGGCGTGGTGGCGCCGTTCGGCGGGCCGACCTCCTCCGGCATGCTGACGCTGCATTGCCCGCCGGATCAGGTGCACGCGCTGTCGAATTTCCTGCGCGAGAAAGGCGGCCAGGCGATCTCGGTGATCGAGCTCGATTACGTCTTCTCGCTCGACAATCCGCTGTTCGAAAAGCTGAAAGCCGGGCTCTAGCGCGCGCCGGGCCGCGCCCGGAACACCACGAAGTGCGACATCGAGAAGTTGACGACGAAACCAGCGCCGATGGCGAGGATCTTCGCGGCAACGACCGGCAGGAACCGCGAGCCGAGCAGGACCGTTGCGGTATTGGCAAGCCAGCCGAGCACACCCGATGCGGCGAAGGCGAGGTAGGCCCGCCATGTGAGTTTGCGGCCGGATTCCGCGGCGAACGTCACGTAGCTGTTCATCACATAGGAGCCGGTCACGGCGACGAGCCACGCCGCACCATTCGCGATCACCAGCGCAATGTCGCCCTCGGCAAAGCCGGTCATCCGCGACAGGGCATCGACGCCGGACGATACGCTCGCCAGCGGAACGACATGGCGCAGGGTCAAGAGAAACACCCCGAGGTCCACCAGCGCGTTGAGCACGCCGATGGCCGCAAAACTGACCGCTTTGAGGACAAGAACCTGCTTTTTCAGCGCCTCGATGGCGCGGGCCGCGTGGCCGGGACGGGACTGATCGTTCATCGGGCGTCTGGTTAGCACGTTCGCTGCAGGCCGCCGAGCCTTTCGATTCCGGGACAGCGCGGGCCTGTTGGGCTATAGATCGCCCTTAGGAGCGAGAAAGTTGTGAACGGTACGAGCGTGAAATCGGGTGGGTCGCGGAATTCGGCAGCCTCGGGGCTGTCCGTGGTCGTGCCCTGCTTCAACGAAGCGGTGGGCCTGCCTCTCTTCCACGAGCGCCTGAGCGAGGCGCTGGCGAAGATCCGGGCGGCACGCGGCCTGCACAGCGAAATCATTTATGTGGACGACGGCTCGCGCGACGACACTTACGCAGTCGCGAGCGCGCTGCCCGCCAGAGGGACTGACGTGCAGGTCGTCGGCCTGTCACGCAATTTCGGCAAGGAGGCCGCCTTGATGGCGGGCCTCAATCATGCGCGGTTCGGCGCGGTCCTTTTCATGGACGGCGACGGCCAGCATCCGCCGCACCTGATTGATCGACTGGTCGCCCACTGGCTCGAGGACGGCTACGACGTCATCTATACCGCGAAAGCGCACCGCGAATCCGAGCCGCTGGTGCATCGCTTCGGGGTCAAAACGTTCTACAAGCTGATCAACTGGCGTGCGCGCCAGAAAATCCCGGAAGACGCCGGCGATTTCCGTCTGGTCTCCCCGCGTGCCGCGCACGCGCTGCGCCAGTTGCCAGAGCGCAATCGCTTCTTCAAGGGGTTGGCGAGCTGGATCGGCTTCAAGCAGGTGCGCGTCGACTACGAGCCCGCGCCGCGCGCGCATGGCCGCTCGACATGGAATCTTTCCTCACTGATCGGATTGTCGATCGAAGGGCTGACGTCGTTTTCGGTCGCCCCGCTTCGGCTCGCGAGCCTGATCGGGCTTGCGATGGCCGGCGTTGCACTGTTCTTCGGCGCGTCGATCCTGTGGGAGACGCTGTTCTACGGCAAGTCCGTGCCCGGCTATCCCTCCCTCGTCGTCGGCCTGATGGTGCTCGGCAGCGTGCAGCTCATCATGATCGGCATAGTGGGCGAATATGTCGGCAAGATCCTGTCGGAGCAGAAGGCGCGGCCGGTCTATTTCGTCGCCGAGCATTCGGTGAAGACCGCCGACGATACCGTTGCCCCGACCCGCCAGACCGCGGCGGAATGACGGCACTCCGGCGCATCTGGCTTTGCGCGGACGACTACGGCATCTCGCCTGCAGTCAATGCCGCAATTCGCGAACTGATTGCGCGCGGCCGGCTGAACGCGACTTCTGTGATGGTCGGGACGCCGAGCTTCGATCATTCCGAGGCGGTTTCTCTGTCGATGCTGAACGCGGCCGGTCCACGCGTGGCGATTGGATTGCACGTCACACTGACCGCGCCGTTCAAGCCGCTGAGCGAAAATTACCGGCCGCTGCGGAATGGCACCTTCCTGTCGCTGACCGACACCGGCGGCAACGCGGTCTTGCGGCGTCTGGATCAGGACTCGCTCGAGCGCGAGCTGCAGGCACAATTCAAGGCCTTCCACGCCGCATTTGGACGGCCGCCGGATTACGTCGACGGCCATCAGCACATGCATGTCTTCCCGCAAATTCGCGACGCCGTGCTCAACGCGACGAAGGACAACGCGCCGGGCGCCTGGGTGCGCCAGTGCGGCCGCGTCGGACCGTTCGTGAAACGATTGTCCGATCCCAAAGGGGTGGTTCTCGATTTGGTCAGCAGGGCTTTCCGCCGCCGGGCCGCACGGCTCGGCATCGCCACCAACCCGGCATTCGCTGGAACTTACGATTTCGCGCCCGGCAGCGATTATGCGGCACTCTTCCCGGCTTTTCTTGAAAACCTTCCGGCCGGGAGCGTCGTCATGTGTCACCCCGGCCATGTGGACGACGAGTTGCGGAGGCTCGACTGGGTGACGACCCCTCGCGAGGAAGAATATGCGTATTTCGCCGGCGACGAATTTCCGAAGCTCCTGCAGGCACATGGCCTGACACTGGGCTGAACCGGTATTTTTTGTCGCGGCCATTCCGCCGCGCCCCTGCCGTGCCCACATCCTGCGCTGTCTTCAGCCGGAAGATATGGGAGGCAACCACATGACCCCGCAGGAACGTCAGCACGTCACCGAGCTTTTCGACCGTCTCGCAACCCTCGAAAGCGCAAAGCGCGATCCCGAGGCCGAACGGGCGATCGCCGAGGAATTGCGGCGCGCTCCGCATGCGGTTTACGCGCTGGTGCAGACGGTGCTGGTGCAGGACGAAGCCTTGCGCGCGGCCGACGAGCGGCTGCGCGAATACGAGGGCGAGCCGCAGGGACAGGGCGGATTTCTCGACAATATGCGGGACGCGGTCTTCGGACGCCGCGAGGGCGCGCGCGGTTCGGTCCCGACGGTGCGGCCGGGCGAAAGCGCGGCGTTCCAAGGCGGCGGTTATCCTCCGCAGCAAGGCGGATCGTTTCTCGGTACAGCTGCCGCTTCGGCTGCGGGCATGATCGGCGGCGCACTCCTGCTCAATTCGTTTCGCGGGATGTTCGGCGGCGGCGGGCACGGCATGATCGATCCCGGCGCAGGGCGCTCGCCCTGGGGCGGCGGCGACAGCGCATCCCGGAGCGATCTCGCGCGGGACGCCGGGATCAACGACATCGGCGGAAGCGGCCGCTGGGCCGACCTGGGAGGCGGCGAGCGCGCCGGACTGTTCGACAATGCGGATGTCGATATGGACGATGCCGACGAGCCGGACGATTTCGATGCGGATTTCGACGGCGGCGATTCCGACCTCGCCTGACGTCTCCTGAAAAGCGAAAGGCCGCCGGGGAAACGGCGACCTTCTTGTTTGCGCGCGAAAAAATCAGATCACGATGACGCGCGTGCCGACTTTCACCTTCTCATACAGATCGGTGACGTCCTCGTTGCGCATCCGGATGCAGCCTGACGAAACCGCGTGTCCGATCGTCCATGGCTCGTTCGAGCCGTGGATGCGGTAAAGCGAAGAACCGAGATACATTGCGCGCGCGCCGAGCGGATTTTCCGGACCGCCCGCCATATAGCGCGGCAGATCAGGGCGGCGCTCCAGCATTTCATCCGGGGGACGCCAATCCGGCCACTCGCGCTTCATCGAGATGGTCTTCACGCCGGCCCAGGTGAATCCGGGGCGGCCGACCCCGATGCCGTAGCGGATGGCCTTGCCGCCCGGCTGAACCAGGAAAAGAAAGCGCTTCGGCGTGTCGATGATAATGGTGCCGGGCTTTTCCGGACCGTCGTAAGAGACGACCTGCTTGAAATAGCGCGGGTCCATCGCCGGACGCGAAGGCGCAGACGGCGCGGGCGCGGGATCGCCATAGGCATAGGAGGATGACCGCTGCGCCGGCGGTTCCTGCAGCAAGGGCTGCTGCTCGACGGCCTGCTCCTGCAGGACCGGCGGCTGTGCCATCGGCCGCATAACCGGCTCCGGCTGCTGACGCTGCGCACGGCCATCGCCGCCGCCGAACAGGAACTCGATGAACCCGCCGCCGAGATCGGGCCGGTCGCGATAGGCGTATTGAACCTGCTGCGGCTGCGGCGCCTGGATCACGGCCGGTGGCTGGGCCGGAACGGCGTAAGTAGCGGGGTACAACGGAATGGGCTGGGCTGCTGCCATGCTCGCGCCGAGGGCGGTCATGGCAAACGCAACAATCGCGATACGCTGCATCGACGGACTCTCTACTCAACTCGACTGTTGAGAGCGCCGCGACGGCGGCGCGCTCGCACACCACTACATGGTGAAAAATCTGCTGATTGGTAAAAACCGGGGGCCCGGGGCGCCTTTGCGCCTTGTGCAAGGCGGTTTACCTCCGATTAGCGTTTATTTTTCGTTTAAGCCGGCGCGTCATGGTTAACCAAACGTCGCCAGTGACAGCGCGCGATCAACCGCCCGTTAAGCGAAGCCTCCTAAAAGAAACACGGGGATTTGGGTTCGGGACATGGCGGTCCAGCGCAAGGTCTTTCGCATCGAGGAAATGCTGCGCGGCGCGCCTGCAATCGCTGCGCCCGGCGCCGACATGCAACTCCAAACCGAGCTGATGCGCGAGATCCGATCGCTGCGGGATCTGGTTCTTTCACAGCACGGGGCGCCGGTAGCGCCGGCCGAAGCGCCGAAGCCCGACGGCGGCGAAGCCCGCAAGCTCAAGATCGAGCTCGACGTGATCGGCGACGCGATCCGTCAGACTCGAACCGAGATTTCGAGCCTGCAAGACCAGGGCTTCGACGGCGCGCGGGTGGCGCGCGTGGCGCACGAACTCGACGCAGTCGTGAAGGGAACGGAAAAGGCGACCGATCAGATTCTGCGCGCGGCCGAAGCGATCGACGAAATCGCCGCAAATCTTTGCGCCGCGCTGAAGAATCCGCACGAGAGCTCGCTCGCCGAAGACATCCAGGATCGCGTCACGCAAGTGTTCGAGGCGTGCAATTTCCACGACCTGACAGGCCAGCGCATCGCCAAGGTCGGCGCCACGCTCAAGCTCGTCGAGGATCACATCGCGCGCATGACCGAAATCTGGTCCGTGGTCGAGCGGTTCGGCGCCGACGAGGCCCGCGACCGGGACGAGCAAGGCTTGCTCAATGGGCCGAAGCTCGAAGGCGAAGCCGGTCATTCCTCGCAAGAGGAAATAGACGCACTTTTTCACTGACTTCAAAGACTAGCCACGCGGCTGTCTGAGCGCCGCGAGGCAGAGTAGCGCGAGCAGCGTGAATGCTGCGGCCATCGCCAGAGCCGCCGCATCGGATGAACGTTCGACCACAAAGGCGAGCACGAGCGGCGAGACCGCCTGCATCACCTGGAACGGCTTTGCGATACGGCCCAGCACGCGCCCATAGCCGGCAGCCCCGAACAAGGCGAGCGGCACCGCCCCGCGCGTGATCGTGATCAGCCCATTCGCCGCGCCGAACAGAACGGCAAAGATCATCGCCACGGGAATGGAGAAGCCGAGCACGGCGAGCATGATGAATCCGGACAGCATCAGCGCCAGCGCGCCGCGCGCGATGTTGAGCGGATGGACATTGCGCGCGAAGATCATCTCGCAAAGCCGCGCGCCGACTTGCGCTGGCCCGAACAGCGCGCCGACCAGGACGACGGTGCCGGGATCGATCCCCTGACGGTGAAAGATCGCGAGCAGATGCGCCGCAAGTCCGGACGGGACGAAAGCATAGATCGCAAAGCCCGCGGCAACGAGGAAGAACGGCAATCCCTTCGCCGGCAACGGCGCTGATGGCAGCTCGGCGTTCGGATCGGCATGCGATCGATGGCCGGCATGATGGCGCGGCAAAAGGAAAGCGTGCAGCGGCGCGGCGACGAAGGCGAGCAGCAGAGCGAATACGAGATACGTTCCGCGCCAGTCGGTCCGCCCAAGCAGGAGTTGGGTGGCCGGCCAGCTCACGGTCGAGGCGAAACCGCCGATCAGAGTGAGTGCGGTGATGGCACGCCGCGCGGAGCTTCCGAAGATACGGCCGAGCGTCGCGAAGGCCGGGTCGTACAGGCTTGCCGCGATCGCGACGCCGAGGAGAAGCCATACGGCCATATAGGCGACCGGATTTGCGGCGTGAACGAGCAGGAACAGCCCGAGCGCGCCGAGCAGCGATCCGATCGGCATCACCACATGGCCGCCATAACGATCGATTGCGCCTCCGACGGTCGGCGCGACGAGCCCCGCCATCAGAAGGCCCGCGGAAAATCCGCTCATCGCGAAAGCGAGCGACCAGCCTCGCTCGGCCGCGATCAGCGGCATCAGCAGGACCGGCGGGTAGAACAACGCGCCCCAAGCAAGAATCTGCGTCACCCCGAGAACGGGGACGGCGCGCCATGGTCCAACGATGAATTCTCGGAGATGCGGCATCGGCGGGTGCGTCAATACTAGCACGCCGGACAATCTACCCGTCCCATCGACGAGAGATTGCTGCGATGCCGAACGAAAATCTCAGCTGGGCTTCCAGACGGCCGGGGAAATCCTCAGACTCAGGCCTTCGGGCCGCAGCGCACGTACACTGAGGTGCCGTAACGGCCCGCCACTTCCGGATCGACGAAGCGCATGATCATCACGCGGCCGTCGAAGGAGGTAATCTCGCGGTCCTGGATTGCGCCCGCTTCGCCTGCCGGCCCGACGAAGGTCTTGTTGCCGGGGGCGCCCTTGAGGCGAAGTTCCTCAAGCTTGTCGGAATCGGCGAGATACATCATCACGCCACCGGTCGGCCCGGCGCCGATATTGACCGGCTGCTTGCACTGGCCACGCGCGGCGACTTCGGTCCGCGCCCGGTCTTCCTGCCGGTGGAAGGCCGCGAGGCCCCAGCGGCCGATAATTTCGGCGGGCTTGATCGCGGGCGGAATCTCGGGAACCGCAACCGGCTCGGGCGTGGATGTGAGCGGCGTCATCGGGCTCGCGCAGCCGCACAGAAGAAGCGCGCCAGTCACTGCGACCCAACGGCCCCACTTCGCTTGAGCTGCCGCCATCCGGCCTCCCGACATCATGGACGCGGCAATCTGAGGGTGGATCGCCGACCGCGCAAGTTTATTCGCCATGGATTGACGACCCGTTGCTGCACCTGCGTTGCGCTCAGGTTGACAGCTTCTGCACCAACCCCTATTTCCCGGCGCAAGTTTGGCACTCCACGGATAGACTGCTAAACACCTGATAACAAAACATTTCCAAGCGCACGAGGGATTCCCCATGGCCAAGACCAAATTCCGCCCCCTGCACGATCGCGTGGTCGTGCGTCGCATCGAGGCAAGCGAGAAGACCAAAGGCGGCATCATCATTCCGGACACCGCGAAGGAAAAGCCGCAGGAAGGCGAAGTTGTCGCCGTCGGTCCCGGCGGTCGCGACGAATCCGGCAAGCTGGTTCCACTCGACGTGAAGGCGGGGAACCGGGTGCTGTTCGGAAAGTGGTCCGGCACCGAGGTCAAGCTCGATGGCGAGGAACTCCTGATCATGAAGGAGTCCGACATCATGGGCGTGATCGCCTGATCTTCGGCGGCGCGGGCATGATTTCAGTTCAAGGGCGTGCCTCGTCGCGCCCTTGATCGTGCGGGCCGGCCGGTTGAGGCCGCCCCTATCAGTTCGTGGAGACGCGGAAGCGCAGTGTCTTCGAACCGGTCAGCACGACGACTTCACCTTCCCGCTTCCACGACGTCATCTCGGTGAGATCGCCGAGCAGGCTCTCATCCTGGGCAAGCTGATCCGCCGAACATTGGTTGTCGCGCATCGAGGTCGGCACGATTGCGATCGTGCTGTCGGCCAGCACCGCCGTGCCTTTCCCGCTAACGCACCACAGATCGATGTCCATCGCGCCGTTCGCCTGGACCTGGATCACCGGGATGCGTTTCGAGCCACGCTTCGGCGCAGTGTCCAGCCGCAATTCATGATCGAAAGGAAAGCCTGAATCGGCTGCATTCACTGCAGGCATGCCTGACATCAAGGAAACAGCCGCGAGCGCGACAAGGACCTGCGGACGGCACCAAGAGAACGCCAAAGCAAGGGGGCGCATTCACTCAAACTCCGGTTGCGGCTGCGACGGGGAATTCTGGAAGGGATAGCGATTAGGACCTATACTGGGAAAATGGGCGGAGCAATGACAAGGGCAGCCTTTTTCCTCGGTTTTTCGCTTGCGCTCATTTCCGCGGCGCAGGGGCAAGAACGCCTGCGTGTCGTCACGACGACAACCGACCTGCGCAGCCTCGCCAAGGCAGTCGGAGTCGAGCAGATCATCGTGTCGAGCCTCGTGCCGGCCGACGAGCGGGTCGAAGAATATCAGCCGCGCCTGCAGGACGTCTCGATCCTGAAAGGCGCACGCGTCATCGTGCGCGCGGGATCGGGGATCGATCCATGGTTCGACAAGCTGCTCGCACGTGCGGCGCTGAAGAACGGGCGAACCGGAATTGAGCGCGGCGAGCCGGGTCATCTCGACGCTTCGATCGCCGTCTCCAAGCTCGATGCGCTTGCCGTCAGCGCAGGCTTTGCCCGCACGCGGCGCGGCTCGCGCGAAGGCTCAGCGCCGCATTACTGGCTCGATCCGAAATCCGCCGAGGCGATCACCGCGCAGATGGCCGAGACATTCGGCGAGCTCGATCCGCCGAACAAGGCCTATTACGCCTCGAACCGGCAGGCATTCCTGCAGCGCCTGACGGCGAAGATCAGGGAATGGAGCGCGCGCCTCGCACCGCTGCAGGGCGTGCCGCTGATCGCTTTCCATGACGACTGGGAATTCTTCTCGCGGCGGTTCGGCCTGAACTTCGTCGACTTCATCGCGACCCGCGATCGCGCTCCGCCGCGCCGGGGCAAGCTCGCGGCGCTGGAAAAGCTCATTCCGGAGCGCGGCATCCGCTTCATCGTGAGCGAGGCGAAGCAGCCGGAGCGCCACGCCGCGCGGCTTGCGAGCCGGACCAACATTCCCCTCGTCGAGCTTGCCGGATCGGTCGGCGCGCTGCCGAACACCGAAGACTATATCGCGATGTTCGACACCAACGTGAATGCGCTGGCCGCCGCGGGCGAGAAGAAATAGCGCTTACCAGCCGATCGCGCGGGGCAGCCATGTCGCAAGCCCGGGAAACGCAAAGACCAGCACCAGCGCCATCAGCTGAAGCCCAACGAACGGAACGATGCCGCGATAGATGTCGTTAGTCGTGACTTCAGGCGGCGCCACGCCGCGCAGGAAGAACAGCGACCATCCGAAGGGAGGCGTGAGGAACGAGGTCTGCAGGTTGACGCAGATCAGCGTCGACAGCCAGACGAGGTCGGTATTGGCGTTGATGAAGATCGGCAGGAACAGCGGCACCGCGATGTATGAAATCTCGATCCACTCGATGAAGAAGCCGAGCACGAAGATCAGGGCCATCAGGAACCAGATGCTGGCATTGATGCCGCCGGGCAAAAGCCTGAACGCGTCCTGCACGAGGTCTTCGCCGTGCAGCCCGCGGAACGCGAGCGAGAAGGCCTGCGCGCAGATCAGGATGAACAGCACCATCGCGCTGATGCGCGTCGTCGCCTGACACGTCTCGCGCAGCACCCGCCAGCTCAGTCTCTGGCCGATCGCTGCGACCAGGATGGAACCGAGCGCGCCCATCGCCGCCGCTTCGGACGGAGCCGCGATGCCGGCAATGATCGAGCCGAGCACGGCCGCGACCAGTCCGATCGGCGGCGCGACGACCCGCACCACCTTCCCCGCAAGCGTCGCGCCGGAAATCGCCGCACGTTCGCTCGCCGGAACGGCGGGCACCATTTCCGGGCGGGTGACGCCGAGCACCAGCAGATACACGACATAGATTCCGGAAAGGACCAGGCCCGGGATCATAGCCGCGGCGAACAGCGTTCCGACCGACTGATTGGTGATGTCGGCGAGCAGGATGAGAATGAGGCTCGGCGGAATGATCTGGCCGAGCGTTCCGGAGGCGCAGATGATTCCGCAGGCCAGTCCCTTGTCGTAGCCACGGCGCAGCATGCCGGGCAGGGTCAGCAGGCCGAGCGTGACGACGGTTGCGCCGACGATGCCGGTGGTCGCGCCCATCAGCACACCGACCAGGATGATCCCGATGCCCATGCCGCCGCGCAGCGAGCCGGACGCGAGGCCGATGACATCCATCAACTCTTCGGCGAGCTTGGATTTCTCCAGCATCACCCCCATGAAGACGAAGAGCGGGATGGCGAGCAGAGTTGCATTGGTGACGACGCCGAAGATCCTGTGCGGCAAGAGATTGAACAGCGGGAATCCGAAGCCTAGCCAGCCGAACACGAACCCCGTTGTTGCAAGCGTCAGCCCGACCGGAACGCCGAGCATGAGCAGCACAAAGAACGCCACCAGCATCAGACTGGCGAGAAGCTCGTAGCTCATGCGTTACGCCGCCTTCCAGGCGATTGCTGACTTGATCGCCTGCGCGAGCGATTGCAGGAAAAGAAGCCCGAAGCCGAGCGGGATCATCGCCTTCATCAGATAAAGCGCGGGGATTCCGCCCGGATTGGGCGAGCCTTCGCCCATTCGCCACGACTGCGTGACATAAGCGAGCGATAGCCAAACCACCAACAGGCAGAACGCGATGGCGATGAGCGCCGAGATGAAATCGACCAGATGCTTGTTGCGATCACTGAACCGCGCGAACAGCACGTCGACGCGCACGTGTTCGCCGTGATTGAGCGCATAGGACATGCCGATGAGAGTCAGCGGAATGAGCAGATGCCATTCCAGCTCCTGCGCCCAGATTTCCCCGACAGACAGCGCGTAGCGCAGGAAAACATTGGTGCCCATTACGAGCGCGACCGCGAGCGCCAGCCAGGACACCGTCCGGCCGACGAGATCGACGAACGTATCGATCCCGCCGGCGAGTTTCTCGGCAGCCGTCACGTCAGATCCCGAGGATCTTGTCGTAATAGGGCTTTTCGCTGTAGTTCGCCCACTGCTTATACGTCGTCATGTACGCCATGTAGGAATCGTGCACCTTCTTGGTGACCGGATCCTTGGCGACGGCCTCTGCGAGGATCTTTTCGTTCGCCGCACGCAGCGCATCCACGACCGGATCCGGCAGCGGCTGAACATGGACACCCTGATTCTTGATCAGGTCATCCATCGCCTCGCCGTTGACCTTCTGCAGCCACGCTTCGCCGCGCGTGTTGCAGGCCATGCAGGCATTTTCGACGATGGCCTGCAAGTCGGGCGGCAGCTTGTCCCACGCCGCCTTGTTGACGATGAGTTCGCTCGTCGTCGCCATCTCGTGCCAGCCGGTGCTGTAGTAATATTTCGCAACCTTGTGCAGGCCGAGCTGCCTGTCGAGATAGGGCCCGACGAATTCGGCGGCATCGATCACGCCGCGTTCGAGCGAGGGAAAGATATCGCCCGGCGCGAGCAGCATCGCATCGACGCCGAGTTCCTTGTAGACGCGCCCCGCAAGACCCGGGATGCGCATCTTCAGACCCTTGAGGTCTTCCACCTTCTCGATCGGCTTGCGGAACCAGCCGGTCATCTGCACGCCGGTATTGCCGCAGGCGATCGGCACCAGATTGAACGGCGCATAAATCTCGCGCCACAATTCGATACCGCCGCCGTCATAAAGCCATCCGTTGAAGCCCACGAAATTCAGGCCGAACGGCACGGCAGTGAAATACTGCGCGGCGAAGCTCTTGCCGGTCCAGAAATACGAATTGGCGTAGTTCATCTCGACCGTGCCGGAGGACACGGCGTCGAAGCCGGCATTGGCCGGGATCAGCTCGCCGGCGCCATAAAACTGAACCTTGATGCGCCCGCCGGACATTTCGTCCATGCGCTTGCAGAGGTCTTTCGCGCTGCCCGGTCCGGTGGAATAGAAAAATGCGTTTGGGCCGTAGAAGCTCGTCATCTTCCAGTTGAAAGTCGTCTGCGCCTTGACGATTGCAGGCGCGGCAATTGTGGCGGCCGTTCCAGCCAAGGCCAGTTTCGTGAATTCACGACGTCGCATATCACTCTCCCAAGCGATTGAACCCGGCCTGCATGAAGCAAGCACCGGGCCAGCCGTAATTTTGTACGCCAGGGACGATATTCTGCCCGGGTGCCTCGCCTTTCCTCAGCTTGATGAAGAATTGGGCGCTAGAGCTTCGGCAGGTTGAGCCATTCCGCCAGCGCGCCGAGGACGGTCGACACCGCGAGAGCGGCCAGCAGCATGCCCATGATCCGGCTGATCACGCCTGCGCCGGCAAGCCCGATCACGCGCGTTACCGGCGCCGCGATCAGGAGCAAGGCCAGCTGTATAACCAGCACCGCCGCCAGCATCGAGAGCGTGCCGAGCTGGCCGGCCAGATTGTAGCGATCGTCGTCGCTGATAAGAACGATCGTGAGCATCGCGGCAGGTCCCGCGATCTTCGGGATCGCCAGGGGAAAGATCGCGACCGCCAGCGCACCGCCACGCTTCAGGTCCGGCGCATGATCGTCACCGCGTACCATTTCGAGCGCGACCAGAAAGAGCACAATGCCGCCCGCGATCTGGAATGCGCGCAGCGGAACCTTGAGATGCTCCAGAAGAAATCCGCCGGCGAACAGAAAAAACGCCAGCACGACAAAGGACACGATCACCGCGTTGAGGGCGATTTCGCGCTGCACCGCAGTTTTTTTAATACTGGCCACGAGGGCGAGATAGACAGGAATGACGCCGAACGGATTGATCACCAGAAAGAGGGTGACGAACTCGCCAAGCCGCTGATTCCACATTGGTCCGTCCCCACGAATCATTTTCAGGAACGGACCGAGTGTCCGGCGACAGATGGCCGCAGGCAAGGAATAGAAAGACCTGTCTGGTTTATTGTGTTTGAGGAAACAAAGAGCCAGCCCATGGACCAGCGTATCATCGACCTTTACGACGACTACACCCACAGCCGCATCAGCCGGCGCGATTTCATGGATCGCGCGACCGCGATCGTCGGATCCGCCGCGGTTGCCGGCACCCTGCTCTCGACCCTCACAAGCGACGTCGCCAAAGCCGAGACCGTATCCCCCAACGACCCGCGGCTCGTCATCGAGACGACATCATACGACGCGAACGGCACCAAAATTTCCGGCCAGCTCGTGCGGCTGAAAGAAAAGGCAAAGCGTCCCGCCGTCATCGTGATCCACGAAAACCGTGGCCTGACGCCGCACATTCGGGACGTCGCGCGGAGGATTGCGCTCGAAGGATTTCTGGTGCTTGCGGTCGACCTGCTGACGCCCTTCGGCGGCACGCCGGCCGACGAGGACAAGGCTCGGGAAATCTTTGCGCAGAACATCAAGCCGGACGAAACGGCGGCGCGCATCGCGCCTGCCGTGCCATTCATGGAGACGCATGCCGAGTCGACCGGAAACGTCGGTGCCGTCGGATTCTGCTGGGGCGGCGGCATGGCCGACCGAGTCGCGATCCTCAGTCCGGACCTGAAAGCGGTCGTCGCCTATTACGGAACGATCCCTCCGCTCGACAACGTCGCCAAGATCAAGGCGCCGCTGCTGCTGCACTATGCGGGCCTCGACAACAACGTGAATCCGAAAATTCCGGATTTCGAGGCGGCGCTGAAGGCGAACGGAAAGAAATACACGCTGTACATGTACCCAAACGTCAATCACGCCTTCAACAACGACACCGCCGGCCCGCGATACAACAAGGAGGCCGCCGACCTTGCCTGGGGGCGCACCATCGCCTTCCTCAAAGAGAATCTCGGGACACCGCGGCGCGCCTGATTGAGGGCAATAAGCGGTGGTGCGCGAACATGGACCGCGCTAGGATAATCACCAGGATAATAATGACGGTGGTGGCTTCGCCGTCACCGGGAGGATGAAAAGATGGCAGACGCAGTCACGGCGCTGATCGGCGCCATTATCATGGCTGGATATATCCTGCTGATTGCGGCGAAGCTTGCCGCGCCGCCGCTCTGGATCGTCAGCCTGATCGGACTGGGCCTGATGGCTTGGGCATTCTGGAAAGACGACTGGTCGCCGCTATTCCGGCGCGGAAAAGACTGACGCTTCCGACAAGTTTCAATTCGACAGTCGGCCCACCAGCCAGTTTGCGGTCCGCAAGAGCCGAGCGTCGTCGCCCGCGGGACCGATGAGCTGGACGCCAAGCGGCATTCCGCCCTCGCCGCTCAGCAGCGGCAGCGAAACCGCAGGCAGCCCGACCAGACTCCAGAACGTGCAGAAGGCCGGGTTGCCGGTCGCGGTGCCCTTGGGGGCCACACCGATCGTGGCCGGCGTCAGGATCGCGTCGAATTCGCGGAACACCTCGTCCAGTCCGGCCCGATAACGGTCCGCCGATGCGCGGGCCGCGCGATAGCGCAGCGCGGTCACGTTGCGCCCTTCGTCCAGCAGATCCCGCAGCACTTGGCTCGAGGCATCACCGCCCCGCTCAACCAGTGCGCCGAGATGATGCGCCATGTCCGCCGCCATGATCGCACGTTGATCGTCCCACCCGGTCGCGTAGCTCGCCGGCAGGTCGACCGGAGCGGCAAACTCGCCGAGCCGCGCGGCGAGACCCTCGAATGAAGATCGCGTTGCGGCGTCGGCCTTGTCCCAGACCGGCGTGCGCACGAAGGCAAAGCGCGGCGGCAGGGGAGGCTCTTCGCCCAGCCGGTCGAGAAAATCAGGCGCGGCGACGGGACGGCTGTCGCGATCGGCGGGATCGTAGCCTGCCAGCACTTCGAGGATAAGCGCGGTGTCGGCGAGCGTGCGGCCGAATACCCCGACATGATCGAGCGCTTCCGACAGGATGAGCGCGCCGTGACGGGAGATCGTGCCGTGCGTCGGCTTCACTCCGTACACTCCGCAGAAAGATGCAGGCCGGATCACCGACCCGTTCGTCTGCGAGCCGACCGCAAGAGGCACCATTCCCGCAGCGACCGCTGCGGCCGAGCCGGACGACGATCCGCCCGGCGTGCGTTCCGGATCGTGCGGGTTGCGAGTGGGGCCGGGCGAGAAATAGGCGAACTCGGTCGTGACCGATTTTCCGATGATCACGGCGCCCGCCGAGCGCAGCTTCGCGACTACCGTGCTGTCTCGCATCGGGCGCCTTCCCTTGAGCAAGGGAGATCCGCATTCGGTCGGATAGTCGGCGGTGTCGAAGATATCCTTCACCGCAACCGGGATGCCGTGCAGCGGCCCGATCGCGTTGCCGCTTCTACGGCGTTCGTCGAGTGCCCGCGCCTGCGTCAGGGCGTCGTTCGGGTCGAGATGGGCGAAAGCGTGCACGTCGCCTTCGATCGCAGCGATGCGATCGAGGCACGCACCCACGTACTCTTCCGAACTCACTTCTCCGCCGCCGATCATCTCGGCGGCTTCGATCGCGGTGAGCGCGATCAGATCGCCATCAGTTCGCATATATCCTGCTAGGCAGCCAGAGGGCGATGCCGGGGAAGATATAGACCAGCGTCATCGTCAGAAAGACCATGAAGACGAACGGCAACGCGCCGGCAAATATCTGATTCAGTCTCACCATCGGAGGCGCGACACCTTTCAGATAATAGGCCGCCATCGCCATCGGCGGGGTGTTGAACGATGTCTGGATATTGAGCGCAACGAGAATGCCGAACAAAGTCGGGTCGATGTTGAAGAGTTTGACCAGCGGCAGAAAGATCGGAACGAAAATGATGATGATTTCGGTCCATTCGAGCGGCCAGCCCAGGAGAAAGATGATGAACTGGGCAAGGATCAGGAACGTCGTTGCGTTCAGGTTCGCGGCCAGCACCCAGTGTTCGATCACTTCGTGGCCGCCGAGATAAGAGAATACCGACGAGAAGGTCCACGAGCCGATAAACAGATAGCAGACCATCGCCGAGGCACGCGCCGTGAGATAAACGGCCTCTTTGACGCGCTGAAAGGTCAGCGCGCCATAGCAGGCGGCGATCAGCATCGACCCTGCGGATCCGATAGCGGCGGCTTCCGTCGGCGTCGCGAGGCCGAACAGGATGGCCCCGAGCACCGACAGGATCAGCACCGCAAGCGGAAAGAAGGAGGTCAGGAGCGCCCAGAACACCTCACCGAACGGAATGTGCCGTTCGAGTTCCTGCGGTCTTGGGCACAGGCTTGGATTGATCAGCGCGCGGATGATCACATAGACGACATAAAGCCCGGCCAGCAGGAAGCCCGGAAGGAAGGCCGCCGCGTAAAGCTGAACGACAGAAACCGACGTCGTCGCGCCGTACAGGATCAGCAGAACGCTCGGCGGAATCATGATTCCGAGACAGCCGCCGGCACACACCACACCGGCCGCGAGCTCGGTGTTGTATCCGGCCCGCAGCATGGCTGGAAACGCCAGCAGGCCCATCAATGTGACCACCGCGCCGACAATTCCGGTGGCCGTCGCGAACAAGGCGCATGTGATCAGCGTCGCAACTGCGAGCGCCCCCGGCACGCGCCGCATCGCCATTTGCAACGAATAGAACAGCCGGTCAAGAATGTTCGAGCGTTCGACCACGTAGCCCATGAACAGAAACAACGGCACGGCTGTGAGCACGTCATTCGACATCACGTCATAGGTATTCGTGACGAGAAGATCGAAGACACGCGGTCCCATCGCGTAATAGCCGAAGAAAACTCCCATCGCCACAAGGGTAAATGCAATCGGAAAACCGAGCAGGATGATGACGATGAAGGAGGTAAGCTGGATGATCCCAACCTCCGGATTGGTGAACATCATCATCGCGCGCCCCCGACATGCATTTCCTGTTCGATGCGGCGGCGGTCCTCCGCCTCGGCCAGGATCGCCGATTCCATTTCCTCAACGTCGTGCAATCGTTGCGGCCAAGCGCCATCGCGCAGGCAGATCACGCAACGGACCATCTCGGCGAAACATTGGATCAGCATGAGAAAGGCGGCGATGGGAATAAGCGTCTTGTGCGGATAGACCGGCGCGCCCGTCGGGCTGTAGATGCTGACTTCGTGGATTTGCCACGAGATCGAAGCGTAAGGAATTCCGTAATAGAGCAGCGCACCGAAGGCCGGCAGCATGAAAGCGAAATAAAGAGCGAGATCGATCGCCGCCTGAACCCGGCTGGGCCACATCCGATAGACGAAATCGCCGCGGACATGGCCGTTGCGCGACAAGGTATAGGCGCCGGCCATCATGAACAGCGCGCCATACATGAAATAGCTGAGATCGAAAGCCCAGTTTGTCGGGGCACCCAAGACGTAGCGCACGAAGACCTCGTAACTGGTCCCGAACGTCATGATGATGATGCACCAGCCGAACGCCTTGCCGACGCCTGCACTCAGGCGGTCAATGAAAAGCAGCAGGTTTGTCAAAGGAAATCTCGCGGTTTTGCTTCTGGATGCAAATTCGCCGGGGCGAATAACCGCCCCGGCGAGTCCTTAAGTTGGCCGGTCAGACTTTCATCGGACCGAAATAATGTTCGTAGGCGGACTTGAAGTCGGCCTCGTTGTTGATCGCGTAGAAGGCGACGCGCTTGCCCCAGGCCTTCTGGCTGTCCAGGATCTTCTTGATGAGCGGGCCTTGCGCAGAATCCCCGCTGATCTCCGTCACGACCTTGTCCCACGCATCGAGTTGCGCTTTGAAGACCGAAACCGGAGTGCGCTTCACGTTGACGTTGTGCTTCGTGATCAGCGTCTCGAGATCCTTGGAGTAGATGTCCCAAGCCTTCCAGCCGCCGTCAGCGGAGGTCGCCTGCGCGGCGAGCTTGAGGATCGACTGCTGTTCCTTGGCGAGACCGTCCCACTTGGCCTTGTTGTAGACGACTTCGATCGCTTCCGAAGCCTGGTGGTAGGAGCCGAGGTAGTAGTACTTGGCGACGTCCTGAGCGCCGAAGCGGCTGTCCGAGGTCGGGTTGTTGAACTCGAACGCGTCGATGACGCCCTTCTCCATCGCCGGCAGGATTTCCGGCCCAGGCAACTGGGCGACGCTCGCACCCATCGCCTGCATGACGTTGGAGGCGAGGCCGACGGTGCGATACTTCATGCCCTGGAACGATTCCGGACCGGCGACTTCCTTCTTGAACCAGCCGAGCGGCTGCGTCGGCATGGCGAAAGCGAAGAAGCCGACGACGTTGAGCTTGAGGACGTCCTGAGTCAGTTCCTTATACAGGGCGTCGCCGCCGCCATAATAGAACCAGCTCATGTACTGGTCGGCGTTGGTCCCATAGACCGGGCCGGTGCCGAACAGCGAGGCGGCACGGTGTTTGCCGTACCAATAAGCCGGAACGCTCCAGTTGGCGTCGAGGACGCCGCTCGAAGTCGCATCCATCACCGAGAACGGCTTCACCACCGAACCGGCGTTCAGGAAGTCGATCTTCAGACGGCCGCCGCCCATCTCGTTGACCTTGGTCACGTAGTCGCGGCCATAGTCGCTCAGGATGTCGGTCGGGCCGAACCCGCTCTGCATCTTGAGGGTGACAGTCTGGGCACGCGAGACCTGCGGCATGGCAATGGTAGCGGCGCCGGCAGCACCCGCGACCAGGAACTTGCGACGCGAGGCAAATTTAGTCCTTTCGGACTTATGGTCGGTCATAAGGCTTCTCCCTAGCTGTGATTTCGACACTGAACGTGTCTGTTCTTTGCGTTATTAACCGTCGGGCTACCTTGGTATTCCAACGGTGGTGCCATAGTTTGGACGGGATCAACCGGTTCCACAAGGCTAGAAAGGCCGCAGGCTCGGCGGCGCCGGGATTTTTGGGCGGCGCAACAGAGCACTCGATTTTCGCCCTTTATTCCGTCCTCGCAATTGGATGGGCCACTGCCCGCCCGAGGCAATTCAGGACTGACGACGTCCTTCCACGATCAGGAGAAGCCTGTGAGCGGCCTCGCTAAAACCCTGTCCACAATCTGGCGTCTTGCGGTGCCCTATTTCCGGTCCGAGGAAGCGCTGCGCGGACGCATCCTGCTCGCGGCAGTGGTCGCGATCGAATTGTGCGTCGTCGCCGTCACGGTTCTGATCAATCGCTGGAACAATGCCTTCTACAACGCGCTGCAGGAACGCGACTGGGACACCTTCGTCTGGCAGATGACCTATTTCTGCATGCTCGCCGCGATCTTCATCGTGTTGCGCGTTTATCAGCTCTACCTCAATCAATGGCTCCAGATCCGATGGCGGCGATGGATGACGCACGCCTATCTCGGGCTATGGCTGAATGACGCCAACCACTATCGCATGCAGCTCGTCGGCGACGCCGCCGACAATCCGGACCAACGCATCGCCGAAGACATTCAGCTTTTCATCGACCGCACGCTCCGGATCGGCCTCGGTTTCCTGAATTCGGCCGTGACCCTGCTCTCGTTTGTGGTGATCCTGTGGGGATTGTCCCAGGATGCGCCGCTGCACCTGTTCGGCGCGCCCTGGAGCATTCCCGGTTATCTGGTCTGGGCCGCGCTGATCTATTCGATCGCCGGCACGCTGATCACCCACTACATCGGCAGGCCGCTGATCGGGCTGATGTTCAGCCAGCAGCGATACGAAGCGGACTTCCGCTTCAACCTCGTCCGGGCGCGCGAAAATGCCGAGCAGGTTGCATTACTGGACGGGGAAGAAGCCGAGCGCGCGCGGCTTGGCCAGCGTTTTGCGCGGGTGGTCGATAACTGGTTCTCGATCATGCGGCGGCAAAAAAAGCTGACGTTCTTCACCGCGGGCTTCGACCAGGCTTCCGTGGTCCTGCCCTATTTCATGGTGGCGCCGGCCTATTTCGCCGGTGCTGTCCAGCTCGGCGCGCTCATGCAGACCGCGTCGGCGTTCAGCAGCGTCCAGGGCGCATTGTCCTTTTTCGTCCTGACCTACAACCAGCTTGCCGAATGGACCGCGGTGATCCAGCGGCTGGCCGGGTTCAATGCCGCGGTTCGCGCCGCCGACGCGTTGACGCAGTCGGCGCAGATCGGAGTGGACCGCGATACGAAAGCAACCGGGATTGCCGCCGAAAATCTCGAGCTTAAGTTGCCAGATGGCGCGACTCTCGTGACCGCGGACGCGGTCGGCTTTGCCGCGGACAAGGGCGTCCTTCTCACCGGGCCTTCGGGAGCGGGAAAATCGACGCTTTTCCGCGCGATCGCCGGGATCTGGCCGTTCGGGCGCGGCCGCATCGTGCTGCCGCGCGACGCCAAGATCATGATCCTGCCGCAGCGGCCTTATTTTCCGATTGCGACGCTGGCTTCCGCAATCGTCTATCCGGCCGAGCCCGGCACATTCAGCAATGCGACGATCGCCGAGACGCTGGCCGCGGTCGGACTTCCCGAGCTTGCCCCTCGCCTCGACGAAGAGGCGCACTGGAACCGGATGCTATCGGTCGGCGAGCAGCAACGCCTTGCAATCGCCCGCGCGCTTCTCCACGCACCGGACTTCCTGTTTCTTGACGAGGCGACGGCATCGCTCGACGAGCCGGCGGAAGCCGGACTTTATCAGCTGCTGCGGACCCGGCTGAAAGACACGACCATCGTGTCGATCGGCCACCGATCGACGCTCAATGCGTTCCACGACAAGCAGCTTACGCTGGTGCCGGAGGGTTCGGCGCACCGCCTGACGGCCCGGGCGCCGGCCGCGCAGGCTTCGAGCTAAAGCCAGCGCTGCGGCCATCGCTCGCGGTGCGTTAGCGTATGCCAGAGCCACGCAAAGGCGAAGAGCATCAGCGCGCCGACGACGACTGGAACAAAAAGAAATTGCCAGGACGCGTCGTTGAGAACGATCAGCAGCGGATTGATTCCGGCGGGCGGGTGAAAGGTCTCGGTCAGTTGCATCGCGGCGATTGCCAGACCCACGGCCATGGCCGCCGCCCACGGAGCTGGCCCCGCGAGCTTGACGACGATCAGTCCGACGATGGCGGAGACAAGGTGACCGCCGACCAGTGGCCGCGGTTGTGCGGGCGGCGCATCAGGCGCGCCGATCACGAGAACGATCGAGGTCGCGAACGGTATCGAGGCGAGCGGAAACGCCGTCCGCACCGATAGGAATTCCATCACGCCGATCGCGAGCGTGCCTCCGACCGCAGCAGCAAAGACGGCGAATCCTCGGCGGTGTCTGAACATCGCGGCCGGCACAAATGAAAAGGGCGGCAGCCTTGCGGCTGCCGCCCCCCTTTTGGATGCCTGCGACGCTTATTTCAAGCTGTCGAGGGTCATGTCGAAGCTGAGCTTCGCGATGAACGTCGACGAGCACCACTTCGAGGTGAAGGTCTGATCGTTCACGCCGCGCACGTCACCCGTGAGCGTGTAGCAGTTCGCAGTCGACAGGTCGGTGTCGTAGTAGCGAAGGTCGAGGGTGAACACCTTGTAGGTGAAGGCGATGCCGACGTCCCAGGTGGTGTAATCGGGCAGCGGAACCGAAACACCGAGCGCGTCAAACGTGCCGAGCCAGTAATGGCCGACGTCTGCCGAGATGTAGGCTCCGACACCGTTGACGGCCAACGGCGTGACCCACTTTACGTTGCCGGCGGCGAAGGTGCCCTCGGCGCCCGAGCGCAGCACGTTCGGCGAGTAATAGACCGAACCGCCGAAGCTGAACGTGTCGTTCACGGTGTAAGTGGCCTTGGCGTAGACTTCCCAGAAATCCGTGTCAGCCACGGTGTATGGGAACAGGCCAGGCAGCGGACTCGTGGTGGTGAAAGTCACCGCGCCATCGGAGAAGAGCTGCTGTTCGCGAGGGTAGTAGTAGTAGATACCGCCGAAATCGAGCGCGAGTGCTCCGAAGGTGGGACGGATACCGCCGTAGAGATCGATTTCAGCGGTCGGCTGCGTCGGCAGCTTCGTGCCGTAGCCCGCGATACCGGCATAAAGCTGCAGGTCCTTCGAGACATTGTAGCGCGGCTCGAAGTAAGCGAACGGCGAAGCGCCCTTGTCCGACTGGCTGATGCCGCGGAAGTTGTAATCGCTGGCGATACCGCCGCCAAAAGCGATGTCCCATGGCGAGGGTGGCGGCGGCGGCGCCTTGGTCACCATCTTGCCGCCGAGATCGGCGCCGAATGCGCCGGAAGCGGAAACGGCCAACGCCACGAGCGTCGGGAGAACGATTTTCTTCATGGATAGCCCCTTCTTTTTTGACGTCAGCGGGCTTTGAGATTTGCAGGTCGTTTGGTCGCCTGCGTCCCCCAACGCCACCCCTGTCCACACGAATTGGCGCTAGTTAACCCATGGAAACCCTTGTTCTAAAAGGCAAAAGGGAAAGCAATTGCCGCTTTTTTGAGCGAAACGGCCGCTGGAAAGCCTTAGATTCACAGGCTGAAACACATTGCAATTCGGTGTTGCTGCGAGGTCACAAATTGGAATGACTCTCGATCGCGCGTCGGCGCCAAAACCGATCTGCTTTCGCAAAAAAACAGCGTCAGCTTTTGATTTTGTGATTCGCGCCGTCGGAAGCGCTGTCCGAAGCGTCGTCAAGCGGGACCATAAAGCCCGGTCCGAACCCGGCCCGAACAAAAGGCGGCGTTGCTGCACCTTGAAGTTTCCCGGAAGCAGGCTTCGTCCGCCGCCGCGGAGTGCGCTTCTTGCGGGTTTTTGATTTTCGTTTTGGGGATTTCGCGCCCCGGACCTTCACGGCCCGGGCGCGCGTATTTTTTCCGGCCGCCTTGGGCGATCCGGTCCGCTTGCGTGCCACGCTTCAGCGATTTCCGTTATTGCCATCGCCGCCGCCCGAACCGAACGGGCGATAGGTCCCGCCGAAACCCGGGCTGGACGACGGCATTCCCGACGATGAGGAACCCATTCCACCGCCGGACGGCATGGCCGGCTTCGGCGCCGGCGCGGGCGAAGGCGTCATAGCGGGCTTCGGCGCCATCATCGGCTTCGGAGCGGGCGCCGGCTTTGCCTTCGCTTTCGGCTTGCTCATTTTGCGGGCGGATTTCTTCGCCTTGCTACGCTTGGCGACTTTGCGCGCGCCTTTCTTCTTGCGGGCGGGCGATGCTTTGCGTGCCTTTTTGCCTTTTGTCTTTTTGGCCTTCCTGGCCTTCTTCGACTTCTTCGCCATGACCATCCTCCGGATTTTCGTTGTGTCCGCCAATTCCTCGATACTCAAGTCGCGGCCGCCCTGGAGCCGACGCGCCTCGCGGCCGGCTCCTCACGGGCACGGTCCTTGACCCCCACGGGTCTTGGACCCCCCGTCGCCCAGTCGATCAGCTCGACTGGATGCACCACGGGTATTTCCGTCCCCGCCGCGATTTGCGTGATGCAGCCGACATTTCCTGCGGCAATCACATCGGGCGTCAGCCGGTCGATATTGGCAATCTTACGGGCTCGCAATTTCTGCGCAATGTCACTGTGCAGAATGTTGTAGGTGCCGGCCGACCCGCAGCACAGATGACCTTCCGGGACATCTTTGACCGCGTATCCGAGCGTGGTGAGTAACTCCTTGGGCTGACGCACGATTCGCTGGCCATGCTGCAGCGAGCAGGCGGCGTGATAGGCCACTGTGAGGCCGTTCGGAACGGCCTTTGGGGGGATGTCGAGGGTCGCGAGATATTCGCAGACGTCGCGGGCGAGCGCCGACACCCTGCGGGCCTTGTCGGCATAGGCCGAATCGTCACGGAACATGAAGCCGTAATCCTTGACGGTCGTGCCGCAGCCGGACGCATTCACGACGATCGCGTCGATCCCCTCGCCGTCCGCTTCCGCGATCCAGGCGTCGATATTCTGCCTCGCCTGCGCATGGGAGCGATCTTCCCATCCCATGTGGTGAACGAGCGACCCGCAGCAGCCCTCCTCTTTCGGCACGACGACCTCGATCCCGAGCCGATTGAGAACGCGAACGGTCGCCTCGTTGACCGAGGGTGTCAGGACTGGATTGGCACAGCCCGCAAGCATAGCCACACGGCCCTTGCGGGGTCCGATCGCCTGATAGACGCGCCGTTCGCGCGGATCGGGTTTCGAGGGAAGCCTCGCCAGCCGCAGCATCGCTGCAATCGGCTTGAGCCCGATGCCGGCAAAAACCGGCGCCAGCGGCTTTGCTGCGACACCGGCAAGCGCGAAGATGCGCAGAAGAGTGCGATTTGGCAGTACCGTCGCGAGGAACGCACGCAGCGCCCGGTCGACCAACGGCCGGCGATAAGTCTTTTCGATGTGCGCGCGCGCGTGATCGACCAAGTGCATGTAATGGACGCCGGACGGACAGGTCGTCATGCAGGCGAGGCAAGAGAGACAGCGGTCGATGTGCTTGACCACATCCCGGGACGCGGGCCGGTCATGCTCCAGCATGTCCTTGATGAGATAGATGCGGCCGCGCGGTGAATCGAGTTCGTCTCCGAGCAGCACATAAGTCGGGCAGGTCGCGGTGCAGAAGCCGCAATGCACGCAGGCGCGCAGAATCTTTTCCGATTCGGCGATGTCGGGATCCGCAAGCTGGGCGAGAGAAAACGATGTTTGCATCTATACGCCCGCCCACATCCGGCCCGGATTGATAATGCCTTTCGGGTCGAAACTGTCCTTGATCCTGCGCGACAGCACCGAGGTGCCAGCGTCCTGCGGCTGGAACACGTCGACTTTTGCCCGTATCGCTGCGGGTGCCCGCACGAGCGTCGCGTGGCCGCCCACTTTGGCAACCGCGCGCCTGATCGCCGCCGCCCCGCCGTCGTCGGACGGCAGAAGCGCGACCCAGATGAGTCCGCCGGCCCAATCGTAGAACATCTGCGCCGATGTCGAGATCATCTCGGCGATCTCGAAGCCGCGAGCCGGCGCGGTCGAAATGCGCCAGACGGTTCTATCCTTCGCCGGACCATCGGCGGCGAAAGGACGCGCGTCGCGCAGACTGCGCCAAAGCTGCTTTGAGGCAACGGCATCGAGCAAGCTTGCCTCGCCATGACGTTTCAGCAGGCCCGTCAGGGCGTCCTTGCGGTGGGAGACCGAAGGCGCAACGCCCTCAAGCCGGAACAGGGTCGCGCCGTCGCTTCCCGACAAAGCCTCGAAACGATTGGTCAGATGAGCCGGCACATGCGCGGCGCCCGAGACATCACAGGACGAACCCATTGCTGCGGCCATGGCCGCCGCAGCGGTCGCATCGTCGAGCCCATGCAGGATGACCGTCTGTTCGGTCTCCGCGGCAGGCAACGTCTTGATCGTGACATCGGTCATAGCCCCGAGCGTGCCGTACGACCCTGCCATGACCTTGCAGAGATCGTAGCCGGTGACGTTCTTCACCACGCGTCCGCCCGACTTGAACGTCTCCCCGCGGCCCGACACCGCGCCGAAGCCTAGAAAATGATCGCGCGCGGCTCCCGCCTTGATTCGCCGCGGACCGGACAGGTTCGCGGCGAGTACGCCCCCGATTGTGCCGCCATCCGGTGGCGTGCCGAGCAGCGGACCGTAATCCATCGGCTCGAACGCAAGTTCCTGACCACTGTCAGCGACCAGCTTTTCGATCTCGGCAATCGGTGTCCCGGCGCGTGCCGACAGGACGAGTTCCTGCGGCTCGTAGAGCGTGACTCCGGACAGGCCGGACAGATCGAGCGTCAGATCGGACTGGCTCGGCCGTCCGAGCGCCCGCTTGCTGCCCCGCCCGACGATTTCGAGCGTCTTGGTTTCCGCGAGCGCCCAGGCGATGGAATCCTGAACGTCCTTGGCGTCGCGCGGTTTAAGCGTGTCGGGCATGCGATCCTGTTGTTGCAGTTAGCTCTTTAGCCGACGGGGCGCTCGTCGGCGATCACTTTGCCATCATTGGGCAGACTGCCCGGCGCGACAAGCTTGACGTCGCCGCGCACCTTGGTCAGCGACTGAAGCGTGGCGGCGACGGCGGCGGCAAGATCGGCACTCGAATCGCCGCATTCGGCTTGCAGGATCATCGAATCCTGCTCGTTCTGCCGGCCGACGACGAGACGCAACCGCGCCAGTTGCGGATGACGCTTGCCGATCTCGGCGATCTGCGAGGGATGGACGAACATGCCCTTCACCTTGGCGGTCTGGTCCGCGCGGCCGAGCCAGCCCTTGATCCGCATATTGGTCCGTCCGCACGGTGAGGCGCCGGGCATGATCGAGGACAGGTCGCCAGTCGCAAGCCGGATCATCGGATAGTCGGGACTGAACGAGGTCACGACGACTTCGCCCACGTCACCCTCGGGAACCGGATCGCCGGTGCCGGGGCGTACGATTTCGGCCATCACGGATTCATTGACGACGAGGCCTTCGCGCGCCGCGGTCTCGTAGGCGATCACGCCCGCTTCGGCATTAGCGTAGCATTGCAGGACTGCGATGCCGCGCCCTGACAATTCCTGACGGAGCGACGCCGGCAATGCCGCACCGGAAACGAGGCCCCGCTTGAGGGACGAAAGATCTTTTCCCGATTTGTCCGCGCTATCGAGCAGGATTTTCAAAAAATCCGGCGTGCCGACATAAGCCGATGCGCGAAAATGGGAAATCGCGTCCACCTGCTGCTCGGTGTTTCCGACGCCGCCGGGAATGATGGCGCAACCCATTGCTTCCGCGGCAGAGTCAAACATCCAGCCGCCCGGAGTCAGATGATAGGAAAATGAATTATGCACGATGTCGCCGGGACGGATCCCTGCGGCGAACATCGCGCGTGCGACACCCGCAAAATCAGCAGTGTGGCCTTCCGGTTCAAAAATCGGTCCGGGCGATACAAGCAGGCGCCGCGCTCGTCCGGGCTTCACGATGTTCAGGCCGCCGAACGGAGGGCTGGCTTTCTGCAGCGCGGGCAAATCCGATTTGCGCAGGATCGGCAGCGCGGCAAGCGTGGCGCGCGACGTGACCGATTTTGGATCGACGCCCTTGAGCTGGGCCGCCCAGCCGGGCGTGCCCATCGCGGCCACCAGAAGACCCCGCAAGCGGGCGAATTGATCCTGCTCGCGCGGCGCCATCGCACGGGTTTCGAGAGAGTCGTAGAATTCGCCCGTCATGACTGTCGCGCCGCGTAGAACAGATTCACCTGACTCTTGATCGGGAGAAGTTCGACGCTCGTGAACCCCGCGCGGCCGAGCAGTTCCTTCGTGCGTTGCGGCCCCATGCAGGTGCCGAGCCCCGGCCCGCCACTGGCCAGCGATTGCGTCATGCAGTGAAACAGGCTGAAGCCGTAAAACATCGTCGCGATCGGATTGAGATTGTCTTCCAGGCGGTCCGCGACTTTCGGTTCGGCGACGAACAGCGTGCCATCCGGCTTGAGCAGGCGCCGGATATCGCCCAAGGTTTTTTCCGGCGCGGCGAAATCGTGCAGGCAGTCGAACAGCGTGACGAGATCGAATCCGCCATCCGGATCGGTCTGGGCAGCCGTCTGCGCCATGAATCGCACGCGGCTGGCACCGATTTCGGCCGCGGCGGATTTGGCCTGACGGATCGATTCCTTATCGAGGTCGATCCCGACAATCTCGGCGTCGGGGAATGCTTTGGCGAGCGCGATGCAGACGCGCCCCGCGCCGCAGCCGACATCGAGCACGCGGCCGCCCTGTTCCAGCCTTGGGACGACCTCCGGCACCGCCTTCAGCCAATAGCTCGCCAGCCGGTTCTCGTAAGCACCGCGATTGATCGTATCGAGTGCGGCGACCCCTTCGGTTCCGATGTCATGGAAGTGGACGCCACCGCCATGCTGGAACGCTTCGGCGACCTGCGGGGCGACGCGCAGCAGCACCGGCGGCATCACGAACAGGCCGGCGAGAAAATGGTCCGTTCCTTCGGAGGCGAGCAGATAGGCGTGCTCCTCGGGCAGAGAGAATGTCTCGTTTGACGGCGCATAATCGAGATAGCCGGCGCTCGCCATTCCCTTCAGCCATTCCTCGACATAGCGCGGCTGTAGACCGCTGGCGTCTGCCACCTGTGCGGCCGTCATCGGGCCCTTGCCCGCCATGGCGCGGAACAGTCCGGTCTTGATGCCGAGATAGCCCATGCCGGCGGTCATCGCGCCCGCCATGTCGGCGAACACACGATCGGCAAAGGCTTTCACACGCTGCTGGTCGATGGCGGCGGCCATGGCGCTGCGCTTTTAGGCCAGCCAGCGCTTGCGCCGCTTGTAATGCTTGCCGTCGCGGAAGGACTTACGCTTGCCCTCGGCAATGCCGAGATAAAATTCCTTCACATCCTCGTTCTCGGCGAGCGCTTTGGCCTCCCCGTCCATGACGACGCGTCCATTCTCCAGGATATAGCCGTAGCGCGAATATTTCAGCGCCATAGACGTATTCTGCTCGGCAAGCAGAAACGAGACGCCCTCCCTCTCGTTCAGCGTCTTCACGATCCCAAAAATCTCCTCAACGACCTGCGGTGCGAGCCCCATCGAGGGCTCGTCGAGCAGGATCATCTTGGGGCGCGACATCAGCGCGCGGCCGATCGCGCACATCTGCTGCTCGCCGCCCGAAGTATAGCCGGCCATCGCTTTGCGGCGTTCCTTGAGGCGGGGGAAATATTCGTACACGAGCTCGATATCGCGCGCGATCGCGGCCTTGCCGTCCCGCCGCGTGAAAGCACCGGTGAGCAGATTCTCTTCCATGGTGAGATGGCCGAAACAATGGCGGCCTTCCATCACCTGAATACAACCGCGCCGCACGAGTTCGCTCGGGGACAGCGATTGCACCTCCTCGCCCGCGAACAGGATCGCTCCCTTGGTGACCTCGCCGCGTTCGGAATGAAGGAGATTCGATATTGCCTTCAGCGTCGTGGTCTTGCCCGCGCCGTTCGCGCCGAGCAAGGCCACGATGCCGCCGCGCGGTACGTCGAGCGAAACCCCTTTCAGCACGAGGATGACGTGATCGTAGATCACCTCGACGTTGTTCACCGACAGGATGTTGTCAGCGGCACTTTCCGGCGCGGTGCGTTCAGCGACGGACATGGCGGTACTCCGCGATTAGGAAAAATCGGCAGCGCGGGGAGCGTCGCCCCGCGCTGCCTTTCTCACTCTAGCTTAGGACGACTTGTCGCAAGCTTCGGTGCGCTTCGGCCATCCGGCATTTGCGCCGGCATATTCGGCCGCCGACTTTTCGATCAGCGGCTGGACCTTGTCTTTCATCGGCGTAATCCAGTCCGAACCCTTGGTCCACTTGGTGCCGTCCCACCGCGCCATGTAGGCCGAGTTGTGGCCGTTGTGGTCGGTGCAGGTCACCTGCATGGGGGCTGCGAAACCAGGAGCGCCGAGCTCCTTGAAGCGCGCTTCGGTGATCGACATCGTCTCGATCCCGCGGCGCATATCCTCGCCGGTGATCATCTTCTTGCCGGTCACCTTCTGCGCGTTGCGGATGGCCTCCGCTATGTACATCGAGTTGAGCACGCCGCGATTGTAGAAGTTCTCGCCGACCTTGCTCTTCTCGGTCTGGCTCTTGCCCTTGTCGATGACATACTTCTCGATGTCCTTCATGACCGGGAAGTCCGCGCCGGCCTGAACAAAGTTCAGCGAGAGATAGCCGGTGCTGGCAGCGCCCGCGGGACGCGCGTCGTCGTCGCCGCCGGCCCACCAGTTGCCGATCAGATGGTCCATCGGGAAGTTGTTCTTGGCCGCTTCCTTCACGGCCGTCGGGTTCATCGTGCCGAAGCCCTGGATGTAGATCCAGGTCGGACGGTCACGGCGAATGTTCAGCCACTGCGCCGACTGGTTCTGCATCTCGGCCGCGGGCACCGGATAGAGCTTCAGCTCGAACCCGTAGTCCTTGGCGAGCGCCTCAAGCACCGGGATTGGCTCCTTGCCGTACGGCGCGTCGAGATAGAGCAGCGCGAGTGTCTTGCCCTTCAGCTTGTCCATCCCGCCTTCCTTGCCCGCGACGTAGCGCACGAACATGGAGGCGCCGTCCCAGTAGGTGGCCGGCGGATTGAAAATCCACGGGAATGTGGTGCCGTCGGCGGACGCCGACAGGCCGTAGGCCAGCGACAGAAGCGGGATCTTGTCGACAGCCGCCTTCGGGATGAGCTGAAGCGTGATGCCGGTCGAATACGGATTGATGACTACGGGCTTCTTCGACTTGACCTGCTCGTAGCACTCGACGCCCTTCTTGGTGTCGTAGCTCGTCTCGCATTCTTCGACGATCAGCTTCACGCCGCCGATACCGCCGTCACGCTCGTTGAGCATATTGAGGTAGTCGGCCATGCCGTTGACGATCGGGATGCCGGAGCCAGCAAAGGGTCCGGTGCGGTAAGCGAAGAGAGGGATGTAAATTCCCTCCTGGGCGCTCGCGGGAGCAGGCGCGAGCGTCAGCACGGCGGCGGCAACGCATGCCGCTCCGAGCAAATGACGATGCAACTTCATTCTCCAAGTCCTCCCTGTTGCGTTCTCGGCGCATAGAGGCGCCCCTTTTTTTCAGCCCGCAGCGGCCTGCCGCGAGCCGTTTCCCCTTGCCGGGGCTGACCGAGAGTGTGCCCGGTTAATAAGGGAAAGGCCACACCCTCAATTTCTGCTTTCCGATCTGCCACAGCCGGGCGAGGCCGGCCGGCTCGGCGATCAGAAACAACACGATCAGCATGCCGATCACCATGTACTGGATGTGGTCGACGGTTGCCGGATGAACAGGAATGCCGAAATGCGGCGGGATATAGCGCATCAGGATCGGCAGCATGAAGATCAGGGCTGCGCCGAAGAACGATCCGACCAGGCTGCCAAGACCCCCGATGATGATCATGAACAGGATGAAGAAGCTCAAATTCACGTCAAACACAGAGGGTTCCGCGCCGCCATACCACAGGAACACCAGCAGCGCGCCGGCCACGCCGCAATAGAATGACGAGATCGCGAACGCGAGGAGCTTGGTCCGCAGCAGCCGGATGCCGATGAGTTCGGCCGCGAGATCCATGTCGCGCACTGCCATCCACATCCGCCCGATCCGTCCATGCACGAGGTTCGACGCGAGCCATGTCATCGCGACGACGATCGCAAGCACGACATAATAGCGCGTGGTTTGCGTGGCGGTCGCGCCGGTAACCGGAATGCCAAAGAAAGTGCGCGTCGGCACCTCGATCGCGCCCGAGGCGTTATAATTGTAGAACCACGGTTGCCGGATGAAGCACCACGACAAAAAGAATTGCGCGGCAAGCGTGGCGACCGCCAGATAGAAGCCTTTAATGCGCAGCGACGGCAGACCGAATACGACACCCACTGCGGCCGCGAAAAAGCCGGACGCGATTACCCAGACAAGAATGTTCACGCCGGGAAAATAGGTGGTCAGCTTGTAGCAGGCGTAAGCGCCGACTCCCATGAACGCGCCGGTACCGAGCGAGAGCAGACCGGTATAGCCGGTGAGCAGATTAAGCCCGATCGCCGCGAGCGAGAAGATCAGGAACGGGATCATCACCGCCTGCAGCAGAAACGAAGAACCGAAAGCGGGAATGATCACGGCGGCAATGAAAAGGATGAAGCCGAGACCGATGCGATCCTGCAGGATCGGGAAGACCGCCATGTCGGCGGCGTAGCTCGTCTTGTATTGACCTGATTCGCGATACAGCATGACTCAAATCCGCTCGATCAATCGGTCGCCGAACAATCCCTGCGGGCGGAACAGCAGGAAAATCAGCGCAATCACATAGGCAAGCCAGCTTTCAATCCCGCTGCCGAGAAGCGGCCCCCAGTAGAATTCTCCAAGCTTCTCCCCGATCCCGATGATCAGACCGCCGACGATGGCACCCGGGATTGAAGTGAATCCACCGAGGATCAGCACCGGCAGGGCCTTCAGCGCGATGACCTCCAGCGCGAACGAAACGTCCGAGCGCGCTCCCCACATGATTCCCGTTGTCAGCGCCACGAGGCCTGCAGCGAACCAAACAATCACCCAAATCTGCTCGAGTGAGATTCCGACAGACAAAGCCGCCTTGTGGCTATCGGCCACAGCGCGCAGCGCGCGGCCGATGCGGGTCTTCTGGAAGAAAACCGCAAGTGCCGCCACCATCAGTGAGGCAATCACCGCAGCCGCGATGTCGATCTTCTGGATCGACACGAAACCGCCCGCCATTTTGATGTCGTAGGCGCCACGCGGCAGCCAGAGCTGGTCCGAAATCATCACCTTGGGATCGCCGCCAAATACCAGCTCGCCGAACCCGATCAGGAAATAGGTGAGCCCGAACGTCGCCATGAAAAGAATGATGTCGGGCTGATTTACGAGCGGACGCAGCACGAGCCGTTCCACCGCTACCGCGAGCAAAAACATAATGAGGATCGTGATGGCGAGCGCCGCAAAAGCCGGGACGCCGTGCTCATACAGGCCGACGAGAGTCAGCGCCGCGAACACCACCATGATGCCCTGCGCGAAGTTGAACACACCGGAAGCCTTGAAGATCAGCACGAAACCGAGCGCGATCAATGCGTAGAGGACGCCTCCGACCAGACCTTCCCACAGGGTCTGCACCAGCAGATCGGGCGCCTGTCCCATCTGCACGAAAGGATCGAGGAATATCTTGTAGAGGAGGTCCATCACTCGATCCTAGTGCGCGACGCCGAGATAGGCGTCGATCACGTCCTGATTGCTCCTGATCTCGTTCGGCGTGCCGTCGGCGATCTTGACCCCATAATCGAGCACGACGACACGGTCGGACAAATCCATGACCACGCCCATGTCGTGCTCGATCAGCGCGATCGTCGTGCCGAAATGCTGGTTCACGTCGAGGATGAAGCGCGACATGTCCTCCTTCTCCTCGAGATTCATCCCCGCCATCGGCTCGTCGAGCAGGAGCAGGTCCGGCTCCATCGCGAGCGCGCGGCCAAGCTCGACGCGCTTCTGCAGGCCATACGGCAAACGACCGACCTGAACCTTGCGGATATGCGCGATGTGGAGGAAATCGATGATCTCTTCCGCGTAGCGGCGGTGCTCGACCTCCTCCTTCATTGCGGGACCGAACCGCAACAATTGCCAGAACAATCCACGCTTCATGCTCAGCGTGCGGCCGGCCATGATGTTGTCGAGAGCGGTCATCCCGCGAAACAGCGCGACATTCTGGAATGTGCGCGCGATACCGCCGGCGGCGGCATCGTGCGGTCGCATTTTCTGGCGGGTCTTGCCCTTGAAGGTGATGCGCCCGGCCTGAGGCGTGTAGAACCCGTTGATGACGTTGAGCATCGACGTCTTGCCCGCACCGTTCGGCCCGATGATCGCGCGGATCTCGCCCTTGCGGATGTCGAAAGAGACATCGCGGATCGCCTTCACGCCGCCGAACGATAGCGAGACATTCTCGACTGCGAGCAGGACGTCGCCAGCCGCGATCTTGGACTCGGTCGGCGCTCTCATGCCGCCTCCTTCATCGGCTCAGCCGGGAAAGTCGCGACGTCGCGGATCTTGACCCGCGCATCGATGCGGCCTTTCCGGCCGTCCTCGAAGGTAACTTCCGTGGAGATGTCGGCTTCTTTCGATCCGTCATAGAGCGCGCGCACCAGCGAAGCGTATCGTTCCGCGATGAACCCGCGGCGGACTTTCTGCGTGCGCGTCAGCTCGCCGTCGTCGGCATCCAGTTCTTTCGGCAGAATGAGGAAACGCCGGATCTGCGCCCCGGCCAACGGCCCCTCATCGGCCAGCGAACGGTTCACTTCTTCGACGTGCTTTGCGACCATGTCGTAGACTTGCGGATGGGCGGCGAGCTCCTGATAGGAGCCGTAGATCACATTGTTGCGTTCCGCCCAGCTCCCCACCGCAACCAGATCGATGTTGAGCATGACGCAGGCGAAGTCGCGCCCGTCGCCATAGGCGACCGCTTCCCGGATGTTCGGATAAAACTTCAGCTTGTTCTCGAGATATTTCGGCGCGAACAGCGTGCCGTCCTTCAGCCGGCCGACGTCCTTGGCGCGGTCGATGATCTTCAGATGACCGGTCCTGGCATCGATGAACCCGGCGTCACCGGTATGGACCCAGCCATCCGGAGTCTTCGTCTCGTTGGTGCGGTCCGGGTCCTTGTAATAACCCTGGAACACTCCGGGCGATTTGAACATGACTTCGCCGTTGTCGGCGATGCGAAGCTCGACGTCGAGATTGGGCTTGCCGACCGTGTCGGCGTAGATTTCACCGTCCGGCTGCGCCGTGACGTATACGGACGCTTCGGTCGATCCATAGAGCTGCTTCAGGTTCACGCCAAGCGCGCGATAGAAGCGGAATATCTCCGGGCCGATCGCCTCGCCTGCCGTATAGGCGACTCGAATGCGGGACAGGCCGAACCGGTTCTTCAGCGGGCCGTAGACCAGAATGTCGCCGAGCTTGTAGATCAGCCGCGCGTACAGCGGGACCTTGTCCCGGTTCAGGATCTTTTCACCCCACTTGCGCGCGAAGCCGATGAAGAAATGGAAGACCTTGCGCTTCAGGGCGCCGGCATCTTCCATCCGCACCATTGTGAGGGTGAGCAGATTTTCATAGATGCGCGGCGGAGCGAAGGCGTAGGTGGTGCCGATCTCGCGGCGATCTTCGACCACCGTCTCAGCCGCCTCCGGGCAGCTGACGCAGTAACCTGCGGCGTAAGACTGCGCGTAGGAAAAGATGTGGTCGCCGACCCAGGCGAGCGGCAGATAGGCGATAATCTCCTCGTTATCGCGCAGATCGTCGAACAGGTTGCCGTTGCGGGCGGAGACCAGCACATTGGTATGGCTGAGCATCACGCCCTTCGGGCGTCCGGTCGTGCCGGACGTATAGAGGATGATGGCGAGGTCGCTGCCTTTTCCGGCTGCGACCATGTCGTCCCAGGCTTTGCGCCGCGCCGGGTCTTCCAGCTTCTTGCGGCCGGTCTTCTGAACTTCATCGATCCAGGTTAACCGGCTGGCGTCGTAGTCGCGCAAACCGCGCGGTTCGTCGTAAACAATATGCGCAAGCTTCGGCAGCCGTTCGGACACCGAGATAAGCTTGTCGACCTGCTCCTGATTTTCGGCGACCGCGATCGTAACCTCGGCGTGTTCGAGCACATAAGCCATCTCATCCGCGACGGAATCCGCATAGAGCGGAACCGGAACGGCGCCGAGCGCCTGCGCCGCGCACATCGCCCAATAAAGACGCGGCTTGTTCGCTCCGATGATCGCGAGCTTGTCGCCGCGCTCGAGCCCCAGCTCGGCCAGCCCCACCGAAAAGGCCCGTACCTCGTCGAGCACCTGCGCCCAGGTCCAGGTCTGCCAGATGCCAAGGTCTTTATGACGCATAGCCGGACGGTCGCCCCGCACGCGCGCGTTATGGATCAGCAGCTTTGGAAATGTATCGGCTTCAGCGGGGGCGTCTTTCGCCACGTCGCCGTCCTCCCTGATCGCTGCGCGCTTTTTGCGCCTTGGTTTCCCGCCGCCTTTTTGGCGGTCGTTTCCCTGGACACGCCATTTATATAGCAATTTTCGCCGAAAGCACCGGGGCAGTTTGTCCCCGCGCCTCGCACGCCTGCATATTTAGTCGAAGTGTCCCGGCCGTGGTGACGTGGGCAAGCCCGGCAACCGGACGATCAGCTCAGGTCACGGGGCGGCAATAAAGAGGCAGGAACGCCAGGCGCGGCATCCAGTCGCCGATCGACGGACCGCTATTCCGCGGCCTTCAGCAGGGAGGCACTGCCGGAACGGAATTGTTCGCGCAGCGACGCCTCGTCCGCCTTGGCTGCCTGCAGATGGCGCGCCTTCACCGGGCCGAAGCCACGAATCTTTTCCGGGATCACCGCGAGGCCGACCGCAACAGGATGGTTCTGCTCCGTAAGCGCGCCGATGATTTCCGAAACGAGCGCATCGTAATCCTCGATCAGCTTTCGCTCGGTCCTGCGCTCCGCGGAATAGCCGAACGGATCGAACGGCGTGCCTCGCAGGAATTTGAAATGCCTGAGAACGCCGAACAGCGACAGCATCCATGGCCCGAAGCTCATCTTGCGCGGCTCGCCGGTCGCTTCCTCGGTTCGCGCGAGAAGGGGCGGCGCAAGATGGAATTCGAAGCGCAGATTGTCTCCTTCGAATGCGTTGGCGATCTGCTTGCGGAATGTGCCGTCCGTGTAGAGACGGGCAACCTCGTACTCGTCCTTGTAGGCCATGAGTTTGAAGAGATAGCGGGCGACAGCCTCCGACAGCGATTGCTGGCCCGGCACCTTGTCGGATTCCGCTGCGCGGACCCGGGCGACGAGATCGCGGTAGCGCCGCGCATAGCGTGCGTTCTGATACTCGGTCAGGAAAGCCGCGCGGCGCTCGATCACTTCGTCGAGCGACTGCGACAGGCGGCGATTGTCGTCCTGCTGATCGCGAGGCGGAACGATCAGCGCCTCGATCGCGGCCGCATCGATCGCGGCGCGGCGGCCCCATCGGAACGCCGCCTGATTCATCGCGACCGCTTCCCCGTTCAATTCGATCGCCTTCTCGATCGATTCCGCGGTCAGCGGAATCCCGCCTTTTTGATAGGCGTAGCCTACGAGAAAGATGTTGGACGCAATGGAATTACCGAGGAGTGCGACCGCAAGGCGCGACGCATCGACGAAATCGACATTCTCGCGGCCCGCGGCGCTGGTCAGTGCGCGCTTCAGCCGTTCGGTCGGAAGCGAGAAATCGGCATTGCGGGTGAAGTCGCCGGGCAGGAATTCGGCCGTGTTGGCGATGATGCGGGAGATGCCGTGCTTGACGGTCGCAAGGACCTTTTTGTTGGCCGCCACGACAATGTCGCCGCCGAGCACGAGATTGCATCCACCCGCGGCCATTCGGATCGCATGAATGTCCTCCGGCCGGTTGGCGATGCGGATGTGGCTGTAGACCGCGCCGCCCTTCTGCGCGAGCCCGGCCATGTCGATGATGCCGACCCCCTTGCCCTCCAGGTGTGCGGCCATGCCAAGCACGCCACCGATTGTCACGATACCAGTCCCGCCGACGCCAGTGACGATGATGCCATAAGGCGTACCGATCTCCGGCAAGACCGGATCGGGCAATACCGTTGCATTGTCTTCGGCGACCGCCGTACCGCGCTTTGGCTTCGCGCCATGCACGGTGACGAATGACGGGCAAAAACCCTTGAGGCAGGAATAATCCTTGTTGCAGCTCGACTGGTCGATTCGGCGCTTGCGGCCCCATTCGGTCTCGAGCGGCTGGACCGACACGCAGTTCGATTTCACGCCGCAATCGCCGCAGCCCTCGCAGACCAGCTCGTTGATGATGACGCGCTTGTCGGGATCGGGAAACGTGCCGCGCTTGCGACGACGGCGCTTCTCGGCGGCGCAGGTCTGGTCGTAGATCAGCACCGTCGTGCCCGGGACTTTCGCGAGCTCCCGCTGGATTGAATCGAGCTCCTCACGATGATGGACCGTCAAGCCTCGCGGCCATTCGACCGTGTCGGGGTATTTCCATGGCTCGTCGGTCACGACGACGACGCGTTTGACGCCTTCGGCGGCAACCTGACGCGCGATCTGCGGCACGTTCAGGCCGCCTTCGTTCGACTGGCCTCCGGTCATCGCGACCGCATCGTTGTAGAGAATTTTGTAGGTGATGTTGACGCCAGACGCGACCGCGGCACGGATCGCAAGATAGCCGGAGTGATTATAGGTGCCGTCGCCGAGATTCTGGAAAACGTGTTCGGTTTTCGAGAACGGGGCCTCGCCGATCCAGTTGGCCCCCTCGCCTCCCATCTGCGTATAGCCGAGCGTTGAACGATCCATCCACTGCGCCATGAAATGGCATCCGATACCGGCATAGGCGCGCATGCCTTCCGGCACGACGGTCGACGTGTTGTGCGGACAGCCCGAGCAGAAATAGGGAGTGCGGCTCGCGACCTCCTGCAGCTCGCCGAGCGCGTGCTGCGCCTGCTTCAGGCGCGACACCTTGGTCGCGATCGCGTCATTTTGCGCGTAATTCAGGATGCGGTCGCCGATGCAGATCGCGATCTCGTTTGGATCGAGCGCACCCTTCACCGGAAACAGCCAGCTGCCGCGCTCATCCTTCTTGCCGATGCAGACCGGCTGGTTCGCGGTACCGTAAAGCTCCTCGCGAACCTGAACTTCGATTAGCGAGCGCTTCTCCTCGACAACGATGATGAGTTCGAGCCCTTTGGCGAAATTGAGTAACTCCTCGCGCCCGATCGGCCAGGGACAAGCGACCTTGAACAGCCGTATGCCGAGTTCGTTGGACTTGACCTCGTCGATGCCGAGTTCGTCGAAGGCCTGGCGCACATCGAGATAGGCTTTGCCGGTCGTGATGATGCCAATCTTCGGATTGGGGCCTCCCGACGTGATCGTCTTGTTGAGTTTGTTCGCGCGAATGAAAGCCAGCATGGCGTCGCGCTTGTAATCGTGCAGGCGCGCTTCCTGTCCGAGAAAAGTGTCGCGCAGACGAATGTTCAGTCCGCCTTCGGGCGGCGTGAAATCCGTCGGGAGCACGATGTTCACGCGGTCGAGGCTACCGTCGACGATCGCGGTCGACTCCACCGTCTCGTGCATGCATTTCAGCGCGACCCAGGTGCCGCAGAAACGCGACATCGCCCAGCCGTAAAGGCCGTAATCGAGAAATTCCTGCGCGCCCGCCGGATTGAGGATCGGGATCATTACGTCGACGAAATGAAATTCCGACTGGTGCGCCGTGGTCGAGGATTCAGCCGTGTGATCGTCGCCCATCAAAGCGAGCACGCCGCCATGCGGAGAGGTGCCGGCGAGATTGGCGTGGCGGAAGACGTCCCCGGTGCGATCGACGCCCGGTCCCTTACCGTACCACATGCCAAACACGCCATCGAAACGGCCTTCGCCGCGCAGTTCGGATTGCTGCGAGCCCCACAATGCCGTGGCGGCGAGGTCTTCGTTCAGACCGGACTGAAATTTGATGTCGTTCGGGACGAGCTGCCGGGCGGCGCGGATGAATTGCGAATCGAGGTTTCCAAGCGGCGAGCCGCGATAACCGGTGATGTAGCCCGCAGTATTAAGCCCGGCGCGGCGGTCGCGCTCCTTCTGCATCAGACAGAGGCGGATCAGCGCTTGGTAGCCGGTGACGAAAATCGTGCTTTTCGTCAGATCATATTTGTCGTCGAGGCTGACCGGGCGCAGAGCCATGGGTATTTCTCTCCACACCTAATGTGCGTCGCCCCGGGGGCTGCCGCCAGAGGCTGCGGCGCCACAACCGAAATGTGGTGTTCGAACAATAAGTAAGCAATGCTGACAGTTCCACCCCATCCGGTCAATTTCGTTGCAGGCGTATCCAGAACAATGAAATTGCAGGATGGGTTCTCGCCACGACATTTGGCGCATCGCAGCAACGTCGCGCGTGCGAGCGAGGCGGCCGTGCGCCTATGCGTGGGCGACCCGCGGGGCGTGCGGCGCGCCTGAACGCATCAGCAGCCAGAGCGCTATCATGATGTTGAGCAAATTCCAGAAGAAACCGCTCGCAAAGGCGGCGCGGTAGGAGCCGGTCAGGTCGAACACCAGACCGGACAGCAACCCGCCGAGCGCCATGCCGAACAGGCTCGCCATCAGGACGAGCCCGACGCGGGTCGCCGCTTCCTTCGCCGGCAGATATTCGCGGATAATAATCGCATAGCTCGGAATGATCCCGCCCTGGAACAGGCCGAACACCGCGGAAATGACGTAGAGCGACACCAGGCTGTCGAAGAACACGTACAGGAGCAGGGCGGCCGCCTGCATCACCGAGCCGACCAGCAGCGTCCGCACGCCGCCGATACGGTCTGCGACAAAACCGGATCCGACGCGGCTGATGATTCCGAATCCAAGCATCAGCGACAACATTTCAGCGCCGCGCGCCGGCCCGTAACCAAGATCGCCGCAATAGGCGACAATATGCACCTGCGGCATCGCCATCGCGAGGCAGCACAGCATCGCCGCGAGCCCAAGAAGCAGCGTCAACATGTTCGCGGAGATGCCGAGCGCGTCGAGACGGTTGGACGCGATCACATTCGACTCCGTGGCGTGGCCTTCCGGGGCTCGCTGACGCAAAAGCATCGCCAGCGCCGGAATGACCACGACAAGAATAATGGCAACGACAAGATGCGACTGCCGCCAGCCGTATGCGGCCGTCAGACCTTGCACGACCGGAGGCCAGACCGTGCCGGCAAGATAATTTCCGCATGCCGCGATCGCGACCGCGATGCCGCGACGGCGCCTGAACCAATGGGACACTTCGGCCATCAGCGGACCAAACGCAGCGGATGCGCCGACCCCGATCAGCAGGCAATGCGCCAGCGCAAATTGCCACAGGTTTCCTGAAATTGACGAGATGACATAGCCCGACGCCTCGAGGGCCACGCCGAGCAGGATCGGAATCACGATGCCGGTGCGGTCGGAGAGCCTGCCCATCAGCAGGCCGCCGGCGGCGAACCCGAGAGACAACAAAGTGTAGGGCAAGGATGCTTCCGCGCGCGTCACGCCGAATTCGGATTGCACGTAGGGAAGCGCGACCACGAACGACCACAATCCGACATTGCTCACCGTCGCGAGAATGAACGAGATGAAGAGTCGCCGCCACGCAAGCGGGGAATCGATGACATTGATCGGCGTCGGTGACGTCATGCTTCACTCATCACGGATGCGCTGCAAAATCATCTATCGGATTGATAGGTCGCAGGGACAGCAAAGCCCGCGCATGGCGCGGGCCTTGGTATCGGTCGGCGGTGTCTTATTACACTTTATTGCCCGCGCTCCAACTCCAAAAATCGCTGCCCTCGTCGCGCAGGAATCTGGCGAGCACCATCTTGTGCACTTCGTCCGCGCCATCGACCAGGCGAGCAGCGCGCGCAGCCCGATAGACCCATTCCGCGATCGTATCCTTTGAATAGCCTCGCGCGCCGTTGAGCTGGATCGCCGTGTCGGCGGCCTGGTGCAACGTGTCGGCGACGTGAATTTTCGCCATCGAGATTTCCTTGCGCGCGCGGTCGCCCTGATCGAGCTTCCACGCCGCGTGCATCGTCAGCAGACGGCCGACCTGGATGCGATGCGCGATATCGCCGAGCTTGATCTGCACGCTTTCGCGATCGGCGAGACGGACGCCGAAGCCGGTCCGGCGCGAGACATATTCCTGTGCGATCTCGACGCAGCGTTTGGACCATCCGAGCCAGCGCATGCAATGCGTCAGCCGCGCCGGCCCTAGCCTGATCTGGGTGACCTTCAGGCCGTCGCCGACGCCGAGCAGAATGTCCTTGTCGGACACCTCAAGTCCGTCGAACTCAAGCTCGCAATGGCCGCCATGCTCCTCGGGACCCATGATCTCGATGCGGCGCAGGATTTTCCAGCCGGGTTGATCCTTGTGAAACAGGAATGCCGTGAGGCCCTTACGTGCGTCATCCGAAGTGCGCGCGATCAGGATGAAATGCGCGGCACCGTCCGCTCCGGTGATGAACCATTTGCGGCCGGTGATGACCCATTTGTCGCCCTTCTTCGTCGCCCGCGTCATGATCATGCTCGGGTCCGATCCGCCGCCGGGCGCGGGCTCGGTCATCGCGAAAGATGAGCGGACCTTTCCCTCGACGATTGGGCGAAGCCACTTCTCCTTCTGCTCCGGCGTACCGACGCGGCTGAGCACATTCATGTTGCCGTCGTCCGGCGCCATGCAATTGAAGGCGAGCGGCCCGAACAGCGAACGCGCCGCCTCTTCGTACATCACCGCCCAGCTGACGATCGGCAGCGCCATGCCGCCGAATTCCTTCGGCGACTGCGGCGCCCATAGCCCCGCGGCGCGCGCCTTGGCGCGAACCGGCGCAAGCATCGAGTCGGGGATGTTCTCGTGTTCGGAAAAGCCCTGCGGATCGGATTCGAGCGGCAACACGTGCTGTTCGACAAAGGCCCGCGTGCGGCGGCGCAAGTCCTCGAGTCCGGGCGAGATCGAAAAATCCATGGGGCTTCCATTCGGCGGCAGGGCTGGCCCATATTGATCCGGCGGCGGGAAAACCGCCATTGCGATTTCGCAAGCAGGGGTAACGGAATGGTGTCGTTCGATCCGGTTTCGGCGCTGGCCGGCGGTGCGCTTATCGGGCTTGCCGCCGTGCTCCTTATGGTGGCGCTCGGCAACATCGCGGGTATCAGCGGCATCATGGCAGGTGCCATTGACCCGGCGGCTCCCGATCGAGGCTGGCGGATAGCCTTTGTTGCGGGGCTTGTCGCCGCACCGGTTCTGTTCGCGCTGGCAGGACATCCATTGCCATTCCCCGAACTTCCGGAAAGTCCATCTCTCATAGCAGTCGCAGGATTGCTGGTCGGGTTCGGCAGCCGGCTCGGCAGTGGCTGCACGTCGGGTCATGGGGTGTGCGGGATCGCGCGCCTGTCGCCGCGCTCGATCGCCGCGACAATCGTGTTCATGGCCGTTGCCGCGTTCGTTGTCGCTCTCACGCATCACGCAGCGGGCTTGAAATGAAAACTGTGGCAGCGAGTTTTGCTTGCGGGCTGATCTTCGGATGCGGCCTGATCCTGTCCGGCATGACCGATCCCACGCGCGTGCTCGGATTTCTCAACGTCCTCGGGCCGTGGGATCCGACGCTCGCCTTCGTGATGGTCGCGGCCCTGATCGTGACAGCCGCAGGATTCGCTTTCGCTCACCGGCACGGCAGACCGTGGCTCGCACCGAAGAGTTCCTGGCCGACACGCCGGGCAATCGACCGGCCCCTTATCGGCGGAGCGGTGATGTTCGGCGTCGGCTGGGGGTTGGCTGGATTGTGCCCCGGCCCCGCGCTGACCAATCTCGCGACGCTGTCGCCCCAGGTGATCTTGTTCGTCGCCGCGATGGCGCTCGGCATGGTGCTTGAGAAACTCTGGCAGCAATGGCTCGCAACGAAGCCGATGCGGCAGCGCGCCGCGAAGGGCACGGCACCGGACGGCTAGCCGGCAAGAGCGATTACCTGCCCGCCATCGACTACGATGGTCGCGCCGGTAAGATACGCGCCCGCCTTCGAGGTCAGCAGAAGCAGCGTTCCGTCGAGGTCGCCTTCCGCGCCGAAGCGCCCCATCGGAATGCTGCGCGTCATCGCCTTGCCTTCGTCGCTCGTCAGATAATCCTCGTTGATCTCGGTGACGAACCAGCCGGGCGCAATCGCGTTCACGCGAATACCTCGAAACGCCCATTCTAGCGCGAGCGCCTTGGTGAGCTGAACCACGCCCGCCTTCGCAGTCGCATAGGCCGCAACGCCTTTCGAAACGCCGAAGCCGAGGACCGACGCGATGTTGACGATGGCGCCATGCTTCTTCTGCGCCAGCATGCGGCGCGCCGCCTCCTGCGCCCAGAAGAAAACGGCATCGAGATCGGTCGAGAGAATCCGCCGCCATTCGTCTTCCGAAAGATCGACGGCACGACCGGAATGCGCGATCCCGGCGTTGTTCACGAGAACCGTGACGGTGCCGAACTCGCTTTCAGCCGCGTCGAAGGCGCGCGTCATCGCGGCCCGATCGTTGACATCGGCCTCGATCGCAACGGCGCTCCCGCCATCCGACGCGATACGCGCCCGAAGCTCCGAGAGACGCTCAGCGCGCCGCGCCACCAGCACGACTTTCGCGCCATTCGCCGCAAGGATTTGCGCGAAGCGGCGGCCCAGACCGCTCGACGCGCCGGTGACCAAAGCCACCTCGCCTTTGAGATCAAACAGCGCGGCCGAATTCATCGACTATTCCGATCCGTACAGCGCGTACGGCAAAGCCGTCGCGAGCGAGGGCAGATACCACAGCAGGAGAAGAAGCGCGATCTGGATGGCGATGAACGGAATGACGCCGACATAAATATGCCGCGTCGTAATTTCCGGCGGCGCGACCCCGCGCAGATAGAACAGGGTCGGTCCGAGGGGCGGATGCATGTAGGAGGTCTGCAGGTTCACCGCCATCATCACCCCGAGCCAGACCGGATCGACGCCCGGCATGGCGAGCAAGGCCGGCGCGACGATCGGCACCACCACAAAAATAATCTCGAAAGCGTCCATCACGAAGCCAAGCAGGAACATCGCCAGCATCACGGTGATGACGGCAGCCGCAGGACCGCCCGGCAAACCGCCCAGCAGACGATTGACGAGTTCGTCACCGCCGAAGCCGCGGAAAACGAGGCTGAACATGGTCGCGCCGATCAGGATGACGAAAATCATCGCAACGATCTGCGCAGTCTTCAGCGCGACGCCGTGCACCAGCGAATGGATCGGGTCGCCGCCCTTGACCAGCGCGAGCAATGTCGCACCCACGGCGCCGATCGAAGCTGCTTCAGTCGGCGTGGCGACGCCGCCGAGGATCGAACCCAGCACTGCAAGTATGAGCAGAAGCGGCGCAAGCAGCGCCCGGACGAGCCGACGCGCGGCGTCGAAGCCATGGAGAGTGATCGCCTCCCGCGGCATTGCCGGCGACGTCCGTGGAAAGAAAACCGCGACCGCGATCAGGAACAGCATGTACAGCGCGACAAGGATCAGCCCCGGAAGGATCGCTCCAGCAAAGAGGTCGCTGACATTCACCGAGCGCGGCGCGAAAATGCCTTTGGATAATTGCGCGGCCTGGTAGGCATTGCCGAGCTGGTCGCCGAGAAGGACGAGGACCGTCGCCGGCGGGAAGACTTGGGCGAGCGTCGCGGTCGCCGCGACCGTGCCTGCAGCGAGCCGTGGATCGTAGCCGAAGCGCAGCATGGTCGGCAGGACGATCAGCCCCATTGTCACCGTCGTCGCACCGACGACGCCTTTCGCCGCGGCGAGCAGGACGCCGACGATCACCACCGAAAGCCCGAGCCCGCCGCGCAGCGAGCCGAACAGGCGCCCCATCGCCTCCAGCAATTCTTCTGCAACGCGCGAGCGTTCCAGCATCACGCCCATGAAAATGAAAAGCGGAATGGCGAGCAGCACCTCATTCGTCATGATCCCGAAAATCCGCTGCGGCAGCGCGGCAAGAAATCCGAAATCGAACAGGCCCAAGGCCGCCCCGCCCGCCGCGAATACGAACGAGACACCGCCGAGCGTGAACGCGACGGGGTACCCCGCCATCAGCGCCAGAATGACGGCCGCGACCAAGAGGATCGAGACGAGTTCCGCGGTCATCGCTTCGAACGCAACGCGTCATAGGCGCGGACCGCCTGCGCGGCTCCCTGCAGAGCGAGCATCGCTGCAAAGATCGGGATCAGGGTTTTCAGCAGGAAGACCGCCGGCAATCCGCTGGTTTCGCGCGAGGTCTCGAGAATGGCCCAGGAGCGCGCGGTGTAGGGAAACGCGAAATAGAGCAGGACGCCCATGAACGGCAGGAGCAAAAGGAGCGAGCCTGCAAGGTCGATCCTGGCGCGGGTCCGGGGCTCCGCCGATGCATAGAAGATATCGACCCGCACATGTCCGCCCTCGCTCAGCGTCCACGCCGCGGCGAGAAGAAAAAGCGCGGCGTGAGCGTAGAGGATCGATTCCGTCATCCAGATCGAACCCTGATCGAAGAGGTAACGCATCACGACCACCGTGAATTGCAGCACAACGATCACGGCGGCGAGCCACGCCGCGGCGCGCCCCACGGCGGCATTGACCCGATCGATCGTATCGGCGAAGCGGCGCATCTAAGGATCATCCGCTTTCGCGGCTGGTGACACAATGAGGTTGCGCTTATACTCGCATCATGCCCCACGATCATCATCACCACCACGATCATTCCGAGCTTTCGGAGACCGAGCTGCGCGTGCGCGCGCTGGAGACGATTCTGACCGAGAAAGGCTATGTCGACCCGAAGGCGCTCGACATCCTGATCGAGACCTACGAGACCAAGATCGGCCCACGCAACGGCGCGCGCGTCGTGGCCAAGGCCTGGGCGGATTCGCAATACCGGCAATGGCTGACCACCGACGCCACCGCCGCGATCAACTCGCTCGGCTATGAAGGCCGGCAGGGCGAGCACATGGTGGCGGTCGAGAATACGCCGACGCTGCACAACATGGTCGTGTGCACGCTGTGCTCCTGCTATCCTTGGCCGGTCCTCGGCTTGCCGCCGGTCTGGTACAAGTCGGCGCCATATCGCTCGCGCGCCGTCGCCGATCCGCGCGGTGTCCTGTCCGATTTCGGCGTATCGCTGCCGAAGGACATGCAGATCCGTGTGTGGGATTCGACGGCCGAGATACGCTATCTCGTCCTGCCGATGCGGCCGGAGGGGACGCAGGGCTGGAGCGAGGAAAAGCTCGCCGAACTTGTCACGCGCGACAGCATGATCGGCACCGGCCTGCCAAAACGCGCCGACGAGATCGCGCGATGAATGGCGCGCAGGACATGGGCGGTGTCCACGGATTCGGCCCGGTTGAGCCGGAGCCGAACGAACCGCCCTTTCACGGCGATTGGGAAAAGCGCGTTCTCGCGCTCACGCTCGCGATGGGTCCGGCGGGCGGATGGAATATCGACATGTCGCGTTCGGCGCGCGAAAGCATCCCGCCGGGCGACTATCTCTCCAAGAGCTATTATGAAATCTGGCTCGCCGGTCTGGAAAAGCTGATGGCGGCGCGCGATCTCGTGCTGCCGGAGGAAGTGGACGCCGGGCACCTCCTTTATCCTCCGAAGGCCGTGCCGCGCACCCTCGCCGCAAGCGATGTCGAAAAGGTCCTGCGCCGCGGCGGCCCGACCGAACGGCCGGCCTCGACACCCGCGCGCTTTGAGACCGGGGATCGCGTGCGCGCAAAGAACATCCATCCGCAGACGCATACGCGGCTGCCACGCTACGTCCGCGGTCACGCCGGCACCATCGAAGCCGTGCGTGGCTGTCACGTTTTTCCCGACACCAACGCAACCGGCGCCGGTGAAAACCCGCAATGGCTCTACACGGTGACCTTTGTCGGCACCGAATTATGGGGCGCGGATTGCGATCCGACCATCAAGGTGTCGGTTGACGCCTGGGAGCCCTATCTCGATCCCGCATGACCACGCTCGATTCCGAAGCAGCGCGCCGCGTCGCGCAACATGTGCCCGGCCTGCCGGTCGACAGCGAGGGACCGGTCTTTCGCGAACCGTGGGAAGCGCACGCCTTCGCGATGGTGGTCGCGCTGCATGAGCGCGGATTGTTCACCTGGACGGAATGGGCGGCCGCACTCGCCAGCGAAATAAAGCGGGCGGAGGCTGCGGGCGACGCGGATAGCGGCGACACCTATTACCGACATTGGCTCGCGGCGCTCGAAGGCATGATCGCGGCCAAGAACGTCACGACGATCGACACGCTTCATCGCTACCGTGACGCCTGGGATCACGCGGCCGATCGCACGCCTCACGGCAAGCCGATCGAACTCACGCCGGACGATTTCCGCTGACGGCTCAGGCGAAGCCCATGATGCGCTCGCTGATGATGTAGCCCGTCAGCAGGCCAGCGCCGAACAGGATCACCATCACCGCCGCGGCCACTTCGATTCCGCGCAAGAACAGCATGCCGCCGCCAGGACGGGTGTCGGCAAGCTTTTTCGCGACCCCGCGCGCGGCCACGGCGAAGGTCGCGATGGCGGCAACCGTGATCGCGGTGCCGAGCCCCATGATGAAGGTCGCGGCGACACCGGCCCAGAACAATCCCTGCGCCAGCGCAAAGACAAGAACGATGATCGCGCCGGAACAGGGTCGCGCGCCCACGGCAATCACCGCCGTCAGACCACGCTGCCAGCCTTTCGGGCCGGCAAGCTCGGCCGGCTCCGGGCCGTGCGAATGCCCGCAATGCTCGTCATGCACATGGCCGTCATCGTGGTGATGGTGGTGCGCATGAGCGTGATCGTGATGATGCGCATGGCCACGGTTGTGCGAGTGGCCGTGATCGTGGTGATGATCGTGCGCGTGTCCAAGATGCCCGTGGCCATGGTCATGGTGATGTGCATGATCCCGACCATGTTCGGCCTCGGCCGACCGCTCGCGCCATGCGGTCAGAAAGGCGCGAGCCTTGGTCCACAACAGCCGCAGCCCGAGCAGGACGATCAGCGCGTAGCTGACGATCTCGATATAGCGCACCGCCTGCGCCATCGTGTTCGCAGTCGCGTTCAAGAGCACGGCAGCGACCCCGACAAGCGCAACCGCGACAAGTGCCTGCAGCAGGGCCGAGGCGAAAGACAGCACCACGCCGCGCCGCCAGGTCTCATCGTTCGCAACGAGATACGACGAAATCACGCCTTTGCCGTGTCCCGGGCCGGCTGCATGAAAAATGCCGTAGGCGAACGAAATTCCAAGCAGCCCCCAAACGGCGCTGCCGTCGGCCTTCGCGCTCCTGATGGCCGACGAGAGACTTCTGTAGAATTCGGCCTGCTTCAAGAGAAGCCACCCGAAGAACCCGTCGGCCGTGGGCTGCGTCGGCGGACGCCCTGCGCCAAACGGCCCCGATTGCGCGAAAGCGTCGACGGCACCGGCAAGGATCGCACAGGCGAATACCGCGCCAGCGAGCAGAAGGACACGGCGCGCCATGGCGCTCACGGACATTTCACCGAAATGCGGTTGGCGAATTGCGCGCCATAACTGTTCGACGGAATCTGCTGGTCCGGCGGAATCTCGGCGAGCCGCCGCGCCATCTCGGCCGTCAGTTCCTGCGGCTTGCCGATGGTGATCTTGCAATCCGCCGGCGCTCCGGAGAGCGTCGCCGGGTTGTTCTCCGCGAAGGCAAAATCGACAAAATAGGTCGGGTCGTAAACTTCAAGATCGACCGACTTCGCCTGAGCGGGTGTCTTGAACGGCAACGTGAAATGCAGCGTCAAAACCGAGTCGGTGTAGTCGAGCCAGTAATCGGACGCGTCGCCGATCTCGGCCTTCTTCCCCGACACCTTCGCGTAGGTGAAATAGTCATATTCTTTGAGCGAGGAGACGTTGACCTCCGCAAGCGGCGCCAGTTCCTCGCGCGTGAAGGAATCCTTCTCCTTGCTCTCAATCCCCTGGATCGCAAAGGCGGAGAACATGTCGTCGAACGTCCAGGCATGGCGGATGCCAGTCACCGCACCGCTCGCGTCGTAGACGATCTCGCTCTTCATTGTCACCCAGACGTGTGGGTGCGCGCGTGCGGGCTGAAACGACGCCATGAACGCGAAAGACGCGGCGAAAAGCGCGAAGATCAATTTGGGCATGGACTATTCCGACAGACGCAGGAGATTAGCACGGAGTGCGGCGGAAAGGTGGCTTGTCAGACACCGAACACGCCGGAATCGGCGCGCGGATCGTGCGCCCCTTCGAGGGTGCCGTCCGGATGCAGGACAACGGCGCCGGCATGACCCATCGTGTCCGAATAAGGTTCGTTCAAGATTTCAACGTCGTGCCCGGCCGACATCAGCCGATCGACCAATTCGCCATCGAAGCGGCTTTCCAGCCGCAGATTGGTATGTGACGAGCCCCAGGTGCGGCCCAGCAGCCAACGCGGCGCGTCGATAGCCCGATCGAGCGGTTGCCCGAACCGCACATGGCGCGAAAAAATCATCGCCTGAGTCTGCGGCTGCCCGTCGCCGCCCATCGTCCCATAAGCGATCCGCCGACCGTCTTTCAGTTCGGCAAAGGCAGGGTTGAGCGTGTGGATCGGCAGGCGACCAGGCTCGAGCGGATTGGCGGCACCCCGCTCGAGCGAGAAACTCGCGCCGCGGTTTTGCATCAGCACGCCGGTGCGCGGAAGCACGCAGCCCGAGCCGAACTCCCAATAAAGCGACTGGATATAGGACACGACCAGTCCCGACGCGTCCGCCGCGCCCATCCAGATGGTGTCGCCTTCACTCCAGGCCGAAGGCCACGGCGCAGCCCTCTTCCGGTCGATCCGCGCCGCCTGTTCATCGAGAAATTTTGAAATCAGAAATTGTGATGCGTTGAGGGTCATCCGCCGCGGATCGGTGACGAAGCGATCGCGAACCCGAAACGCCCGCTTGGTGGCCTCCACCAGTCCGTGCACGAAATCGAAACTCTCGGGCTCCGCAACGCGCAGCCGCTCGAACAACGCAAGGATGATGAGCGACGCCAGTCCCTGGGTCGGCGGCGGCGCGTTGTAGAGCGTGCCGGGCGCGACGACGGCCGACAACGGCTCGGCGACATTCGCACGGTATCGTTCAAGGTCTTGTCTCGTCACGGGCGAACCGATGCGCTCAAGATCCGACGCGATCTCGCGCCCGACATCACCGCGATAGAAATCGTCGAGACCGGCATGCGCGAGATGGGCGAGCGTTTCGCCCAGCGCCTTCTGGGTCAGGATCGCGCCGGCCTCCGGCGGCTTGCCGTTGACGAGAAACGCAGCGGCAAATCCAGGAGCATCTTTCAGCTCCTGGAGTTTTCCCGCCGTCAGTTGCGCTTGGCTGCGAGTGACCGCGTAGCCATCCTTTGCCGATCGGATCGCAGGCGCCAGCAGGACATCGAGCGGAACCCTTCCCCCGCAGGATTTCGCCGCGTCGAGCGCGAGCATCCAGCCGCCGATGGCACCGGGAATTGTCAGCGCCGCGAGCGGCCCGCGCGCCGGGATCGTGTCGTGACCGGCGTCGCGATAAAGCGCGGGTGTCGCGCGCGATCCGGCGGGGCCTGCCGCCATCAGAGCGCGCACACGACCTGAGGGTTCGCGCACGAGCCAGAACCCATCGCCGCCAACATGATTCATGTGCGGATAGACTGCGGCGATCGACGCCGCCATCGCGACCATCGCCTCCAGCGCATTGCCGCCTTCGGCGAGGATGTCGCGGCCGGCCTGCGCCGCCGCACGATGCGGCGCCGCAACGACGCCGCGCCGGTGGCCGGCCGAATGCAGGGTCATCACGCGCGTCCGGACTAAGCTCCGCCGGCAGGGACGGCGTCGACCAGCCCACGGCGCTCAAGCAGCGCATCAGGCGTCGGCAGCCTGCCGCGGAAAGCGATGTAGAGTTCTTCCGGGTCACGCGAACCGCCCGCCGCATAAATGTAGTCGCGCAATTTCCTCGCCGTCGCCGGATCGAAAATATCGCCGGCCTCTTCGAAGGCCCGGAACGCGTCGGCATCGAGGACTTCGGACCACATGTAGCTGTAATACCCGGCCGCGTAGCCGCCGCCCGCGAAGATATGCCCGAAATGGGGAGGCCGGTGGCGCATCACGATTTCCGCCGGCATGTCGATATGCGCAAGCTCGTCCCGCTCGAACTCGGCGACATTGAGATTGCTCGCCGAGTTAAGTGAGTGGAATTCGAGGTCGACCAAAGCCGACGACACATATTCAACGGTCGCGCAGCCCTGATCGAACGTCCGCGCCGCCAGAAGCTTCTTCAAAAGATCCTCGGGGATAGGCTCGCCGGTGCGCGAGTGCAGCGCGAACTTGCGCAGCACCTCCGGCCGCTCGAACCAATGTTCATAGAGCTGGGAGGGCAATTCGACGAAATCGGTGAACACGCTCGTTCCGGAAATACGGGGATAGGTCACGTCCGAGAGAAGCCCGTGGAGCGCGTGCCCGAATTCGTGGAACAGCGTGCGCGCGTCGTCGTAGGACAGCAGCGACGGCTCGCCATCGGCCGCCTTCGAGAAGTTCATCACGTTCACGATCAGGGGCCGGATGTCCGCCAGAAGCTTCTGCTGCTCCCGCAGGTTCGTCATCCACGCGCCGCTATGCTTCGAAGCTCGCGCAAAATAGTCGCCGAAGAACAGCCCCATGAAGCGGCCACCCTCCCCGGTCACTTCCCACACACGCACGTCCGGATGCCAGACCGGAACGTCCCTGCGCTCCTTGAAGGACAGCCCGAACAGCCGGTGCGCCGTGTCGAATGACGCTTCGATGATGTTGTCGAGCTGGAAATACGGCTTCAAAGCCTCTTCGTCGATGTCGTGGCGGCGCTTGCGCAGCTTCTCGGCGTAATAGCGCCAATCCCACGGAGCGAGGCTGAAATCGCCTCCCTCTTCCGCGATCAGGGCCTGCATGGAGTCGCGATCGGCCAGGGCGCGGGTTCGGGCGAGCGGCCAGACCTTGCCGAGCAGGTCGCGGACCGCGCGCGGGGTCTTGGCCATCGAGTCTTCCAGCCGGTAATCGGCGAAGCTGGAAAACCCGAGAAGCCTCGCGCGCTCGGCGCGAAGCTGCACCGTCTCGGCGATAATGGCCTTGTTGTCGGTCTTACCCCCGCCATCGCCCCGGGCGATGAAGGCCCGGAACAGCGTCTCGCGCAGGTCGCGTCGCGTGGAGAACTGCAGGAACGGCTCGACGCTCGACCGGGACAGCGTGATGACGTGCTTGCCGGGAAGCTTTCGCGCTTCCGCAGCCTCCCGCGCATCGGCCCGGACAAAATCGGGCAAACCGGCGAGATCGTCCTCGGTCTCGAGGGTCAGGGCATAATCGCGCTCGTCGGCGAGCACGTTCTGGCTGAAGGCGGTGCCGAGCGAGGCCAGGCGCTCACTGATCGCTTTCAGGCGGGTCCGGGCGGCCTGGTCGAGATGCGCGCCGGCACGGCGAAAGCCGGTGCGATAACGCTCCAGCACTCGCGTCTGCTCCTGCGACAGGCCAAGCCCGGCGCGCTTCTGCCACAGCGCCTCGACCCGGCCGAACAGCGTCTCGTGAAGGTAAATCCGGCTGAAATGGGCGGCGAGCTTCGGCGAGACATCCCGCTCGATCGCCTCGATGGCGTCCCCGGTATTGGCGCTGGCGAGACAGTCGAAGACGTCGGATACACGGGACAGCTCGCGGCCGCTCAATTCGAGAGCCCCGACCGTATTGTCGAAGGTCGGCTCCGCGGGATTGGCGGCGATCGCCTCGATTTCGGCATCGTGCGCGGCCAGCGCCCGGTCGAAAGCCTGCGGAAAGTGCTCGGGCATGACCGACTCGAAAGGCGGCACTCCGAACGGGGTCTTCCATTCGGTCAGAAGGGGGTTGGCCTCGGGAGCGGGCCCGGATTTGGCTGTTTGACTGTTCATCCCGTCTATATCGACGAGGCTGGCGGCCACGGCAACCGCGCCGCCGGGCCAAAAGTGCGGCATTTTTTGACCTCCCGGCGCTTGATCGGCGCTGCCGTATCGACCACATTGCCGCCGTTTCGAGGACCCGACCCATGGACCAGCCCAAGACCGGCCGCCGAATCATCTGGCTTCACGTGCTCACCGTCGGGAGCGCGGCGATCCTGATCGGCGCAGAGGTGTTCGGTGCGGCTTTCGCCGGCAGCTGGGCGATCGCCAACCTGTTCGGCATCGGCGCGATCGGCGCGCGGATCCTCGACGTGATCCTGTTCGCTTGCGGACTCGTCGTGATGGCGCAATTCGTGCGCTTCGCGCGGCGCATCGAGCCCTTCACCGCGAGCGACTGACGCTGCTCGCGCGCGGCGCTCGCGTCTTAAGCCGACGTTAACGGATCGACAGAGAGCGCGTCGCGAGTTCAACTTCGTCGCGCGCGCAGAAACTCTTGCACGTCGGTCACAAATATATTATGTGCGTCCTGCCCAATTTCGCACGTGCCTGTGGCCGTGTGTCGATCGGTAGGTAGCCGGACAAGAGGCCGGCCAGCCGCCTGGGGGAAGCGAGCCTCTCTCACGAGAGAGATAAGCGCCTCCAAGAATTCTGATCGGCAGCCGGAGGCGAAACCGGCGCACTCTGCTCTCAGCAGGGGACGCGGCTTAAAGCAACGACGGAGCGGGCTTCTTTGGTCTCTGCTGGCCTTCCACCGCCAGCGACGGGTTACCGACGAGGCTTGTCCATC
>CAZPBF010000023.1:0-41298 GCA_964584855.1 uncultured Hyphomicrobiales bacterium | reverse complement strand
CGAGCTCGATATCACCACCATTGTCTTGGTCCTGTGCGGCATATCGGTCGGCGGTATCGTCGGCACCACGGTGGCGCAGAAGGTCCAGATGACGCAGATGCCGCAGCTGGTGGCGGCCTTCCACTCGCTGGTGGGCCTGTCCGCCTGCCTGGTCGCGGTGGCGGCGCTCTACACCCCGGCGGCCTACGGCATCGCCCTGCCGGACGGGTCCGTGCGGCTGGAATCCCTGATCGAGCTCTCGGTGGGCCTGGCCATCGGCGCCATCACCTTCACCGGCTCGGTGATCGCCTTCGCCAAGCTGAACGGCAACATGTCGGGCGCGCCGATCATCCTGCCGATGCGCCACCTGCTCAATGTGGTGCTGGGCTTCGTGATCATCGGCCTGATCATCGTGCTGATCATGACCGACGGCCAGGCGCAGTGGGCGTTCTGGGGCATCTTCCTGCTGTCGCTGATCCTGGGCATCACGCTGATCATCCCGATCGGCGGGGCGGACATGCCGGTCGTGGTGTCGATGCTCAACTCCTATTCGGGCTGGGCCGCGGCGGCGCTCGGTTTCACCCTGGAAAACATCGCCCTGATCATCACAGGCGCCCTGGTCGGTTCGTCCGGCGCCATCCTGTCGTACATCATGTGCAAGGCGATGAACCGCAACTTCTTCAGCGTCATCATGGGTGGCTTCGGCGGTGAGACGGCAGCCGCCGGCGGCAAGGTCGAAACGCGCCCGGTCAAGACGGGATCGGCGGATGACGCCGCCTTCATCATGAAGAACGCCTCGAAGGTCATCATCGTGCCGGGTTACGGCATGGCGGTGGCGCAGGCCCAGCACGCCCTGCGGGAAATGGCCGACCACCTGAAGAAGGAAGGCGTCGAGGTGAAATACGCGATCCACCCGGTCGCGGGCCGAATGCCCGGCCACATGAACGTGCTTCTGGCGGAAGCGAACGTGCCCTACGACGAGGTGTTCGAGCTTGAGGACATCAATTCCGAATTCGCGCAGGCCGACATCGCCTTCGTGATCGGGGCGAACGACGTGACCAATCCGGCCGCCGAAGAGGACAAGACCTCTCCCATTTACGGCATGCCGGTGCTGCAGGTGTGGAAGGCGGGCACGGTGATGTTCATCAAGCGCAGCCTCGCATCAGGCTATGCCGGCATCGACAATCCGCTGTTCTATCGCGACAACACCATGATGCTTCTTGGCGACGCCAAGAAGATGACTGAAAGCATCGTGAAGGCGATGTAGCCCTCGCCCGGCGCTCGCACGCCGGGCGAAGATCGGCATTGTCGTTTTTCAGTTCAGCGCGTTCTGCACCGACGTGAACGTCGTCTGCAGCTTCGAGCCGAGACCCTGCACCACGGCGATGATGGCGACGGCAATTCCCGCCGCGATCAGGCCGTATTCGATGGCGGTCGCACCCGATGTGTCCTGGACGAACAACGACAGCATCGGGTCTTCCGCGAAACGCACGATAATATTTTTCATGACGCAACTCTCACAAGGTCGCCCATGACGCGCGACTATTGCCGCCGGGTCCTACGGGTTGGTTAAGTCGATTGATGAAAGGGCCCGCGCATGATCGAATTTACGTCGATTTTATAGAACGACTTTCTATGAGGTGACGCCATGATATCGCGCGCTTTGCTGTTAGCGTTTGTCATATTGGTGGCTTGTCCCGTCGAACGCGCAACGGCTCAGCAATGCCGATTGCCACAGAAGCCGATGGTCGAGGCACAGCTTATGTTCGGCCGCAACATCGGCCGCACGCTCGGCGTGACCGAAAGCCGATGGTCGAAGTTCGTGCAGCGTGAGATCGCGCCGCGATTCCCCGACGGCTTCACCGTGATCGATGCGGCCGGCCAGTGGCGCGACGTAAAGACCGGGCAGCTTGTCCGCGAGCCGAGCAAGATGGTCGTGGTGGTGGCGCCGCAGGACACCCTGCAGGAGAAGATCGACGCCATTGCTGGCTCCTACAAGCGGCGATTCCATCAGGATTCCGTGGGCGTCGTGATCCGCCAGGCCTGCGTTTCGTTTTGACAACCGCCGGAATGCGCTATTTCATCGCACCATAGCGATTGATTCTGTAGCCGGTCCCGGACCGGACCTGCGTATTGGCACACCACACAATTGCGACAGGAGTTAATCCATGGCCGACAGCAAGGCAAAACGGGGCAAGGCGGATCGCGCTCTGATCGCGCTGAGCGAGCCGTACGAGGTCCGTTACTGGTCCAAGAAGTTCAAGGTCACACCGGCGAAGCTGAAATACGCGGTGAAAAAGGTCGGCCATTCGTCAAAGAAGGTCGAGGCCTACATCAAGGAGCAGAAGCACAAGGCGCGCGACAAGGCGTTGATCGCCGTGAGCCAGCCTTACGAGGTCCGCTACTGGTCGAAGAAGTTCAAGGTCACGCCCGCGAAGCTCAAGGCCGCCGTGGCTGCCGTCGGCCATTCTTCGAAGAAGGTCGGCGCCTACCTGATGGGCACCGTGATGAAGAAGAAAAAGAAGCGCAAGGCCAAGCGCAAATAGCGCGCATATTCGTCTTACTGTCACAATGGCCGGAGAATTTTCCGGCCATTGTCATTTGGAGCGCCGGGCATGAACACCGTGAAGTGGCTCGTCCTGGTCGCGCTTATAGGTTATGGCGGACTCGTTGTGCTGATGTATGTCGCGCAGCGCGCCATGATGTATTTTCCCGAGCGCGCGCGTGTCGCGCCGGCCGACGCGGGCCTTCCCGAAGCCGAAGAGGTCACGCTGACGGCGTCCGATGGCACGCGCGTCCTCGCCTGGCATGCGGCCCCGCGCGGCGGCCAGCCTGTGATCCTCTATTTCCATGGTAATGGCGGGGCGCTGCGGCATCGAGTGGCGCGTTTCCGGCCGCTGGTGGCGGAAGGGTTCGGGCTCGTTGCCTTGTCCTATCGCGGCTATGGCGGCTCGCAGGGCAGCCCGAGCGAAGACGGCTTCATCGCCGACGCCCTGGCGGCATACGATTTCGCCGCCGCGCGCTATCCCCGCATCGTCCTGTGGGGGGAATCCATCGGCAGCGGCGTGGCGGTCGCTGTCGCGGCACAGAAGCCGGTTGCAGCGCTGATCCTCGAAGCTCCCTTCACCTCGGCGGCGGATGTCGGGGCGGGTGCCTATCCCTTCGTGCCGGTGCGGCTCCTCATGAAGGACCAGTTCCGCTCCGACCTGCGCATCGGGCAGGTGAAGGCCCCGCTCCTGATCATGCATGGTGCGCTCGACCGCACCGTGCCGGTGGCGCTCGGCGAGCGGTTGTTCTCGCTCGCCAACGAACCCAAACGGTTTGTGCGCTTCGCGCGCGGACAGCACAACGATCTCGATGATCACGGTGCGCTGGATACGGCGAAGGGATTTTTGGGGGGCTTGAAATAGTCGCACCCCTTTCTTGCTACCGCATGTGTTCGATTCATAGATTTTAATAGGAGAGATCGGTCATGCCGACCAAGCGAGACGCGCCTAGCGCCGAACAAATTCACGCAATGATTCTTCGGAGGGCTGACTTTCTCTTGAACGAAGCGCGAAGCCCCAAACCATTGCGTGATCAGACTGTGACCTACGCAATGCGAGTCATCTCGAACTATTGCTCCATCGGAAAGGACGCTGGTTCCAGCCAAATCAAACGCGCGAACCAACGTATTAGCCGAAGTGCATTTGATTTGAAAAGAACCTTGCCGTTCAACGAATGGGCGAGAAACACTATCAACGAGCATCAAGAGCCACTTAAGTTAATTTGGAATTGGATCTTGACCAAAAAGGACGAGTTGAATTCCGACAAGGTTCTCGATCGCTTTAAAGAATTTCCCATGATTATTATTACTAGAAAAGAAAATGATCGGCTGAATGAACTCGGTCTGAGAGAGAAGGGGGACCCGGAACAGAGATATCGTGAAGCCAATATCGAAATTCTCGATGTCGCCAACCTGCCCTTAGAGACCGAAGCAGTTTCAATCGAGATCGACGAGCAGGAAAACGATTAGAACGCCTGATAGGTCTGGCCGTATTGTCCGCCGACGCGGGCGAAGCCGGCCTTGGCCGGCTGGTAATTCTGGTCGATCTGGATCGCCTTGGCATACGAGCCGGCCGATTTCTCGCGGTCGCCGAGCCGCTCGTAGGCGAGCCCGCGGCTGGTCCATGCCGCGATATTCTGCGGCTCTAGCCCGACCGCCTGATCGAGATGTTCAGTCGCGCCCTTGTTGTCCTTCAGCGCGAGCAGGCTGAGCGCGCGTGCGACATGCGGCTCGGCCTCGCGCGGCGCGAGCCCGATCGCGGTCGCGAAATCGTTGGCGGCGAACTGGTGCTGGTTCTGGCTTTGATAGAGCAGGCCGCGATTGTAATAGGCCTGTGCATTGTCCGGGGCGATCGCTGCGGCACGGTTGAAATCGGCAAGGGCCGAGCGCGCGTCCTTGCGGTCGCGATAGAGAATTCCGCGCCCGATATAGGCCGCTGCATATTTCGGATCGGCCGCGATTGCCTTGTTGTAATCGGCAAGGGCAAGGTCCGGGCGGCCGGTCTGGCGGTAGACCAGCGCGCGGTTGGCATAGGGCGGGGCGTATCTGGGATCGAGGCTGATGGCCTTGGAGAAGTCGGCGATCGCCTCCTGCGAGCGGCCCGACTGGCCGAAGGCGGTGCCGCGCATGTTGTAGGCCTGCGGGTCGTTCGGATTGCGCTGGATGACGTCCGACAGGGAGGCGACGTTTTCCGGCGAGGCGGAAAGGCGCTCCGCGCGCGGACTGATCGAGCCTGTCGCGTCGTCGCCCGAAGTCGAGCAGGCGGCGAGCACACAGACGCAGGCGGCGATGGACGCGCGGAACACGATACGCATGGCGCGCGCAGCCTATGGGTTCCCGCTTAAGGAAGTATCAACCACGCAGTGGCGGCGGGTACCGAAACGAAAATCGCCGGGCGAGCCCGGCGATTGCGTCATTTCCGAAAGATCGGGACAGTGGCCTTAGCCGCGGCCTCCAAAGCCGCCACCGCCACCGCCGCCAAAACCGCCGCCGCCGCCGAAGCCGCCGCCGCGTCCCCCGCGGCCGCCGCCACCGGGACCACCGGCGCCGGGCATCACCTTCGGCTTCATCGGCAGAAGACCTTCGCGCTGCATCTTCTTGCGCGCGAGCTTGCGGGCGCGGCGAACCGCTTCCGCCTTCTGACGGGCCTTCTTTTCGGAGGGCTTTTCGTAATGGCCGCGAAGTTTCATCTCGCGGAAAATCCCCTCGCGCTGCATCTTCTTCTTGAGCGCCTTGAGGGCCTGATCGACGTTGTTGTCGCGGACGAGAACCTGCACCGGATCGTGTTCCTTCGGTCTAACGGGTGTCGGAAATGCCGGAAGGGCCCCTGTTTTCAGGGCTTCCGAGTTGCGCGCGTGTACCAGAAACGAATTCAGAAGTCCATTGGTTGCGGGCCGCCGTGTCCGTCGGTGCCTAATCGATGGGCCACGGCCAGTCGAGCAGGGGGTCCCCGGTGGAACGGCACCGGCGCTGGCAGGCCCGGTCGCAGCGGTCGGTGGCGGCGAGGCATTCGGCCCCGGAAAACTGGTAGCCACAGGCGAGGAAGTCAGCCTTGCACTGCATCTCACAGCCCCGCCAGCATTCGCGGGAGGCGGCGACCGATTGCGCCTGACCGTTACGATGGGGCGAGACCGGGGCAGACAGGACTTCAGGCTCGCCGGGAGAAAAACCACCTCTGCGTTCCGCCGCGCCCGCCGCGGCGCACATGGCGAACAGCAAAATCAGCGTCAGCACCCGGCCGGCAATCGCGCTCATCGTGTCACGATAGCACAGACCGGCTTTGGAGAGACCGGGGCGGTGCCTCAAGCAGACCCGGCGCATTCTACTTCTTGTCGTTCATGATGCGCGTCACGTGCCCCATCTTGCGCCCGGGCCGCGCGCTCGGCTTGCCGTAATTGTGCAGGTAGGCGTTGGGCATTTCGAGGTATTTTGCGTAGTCGTCAATCTCCGCGCCGATCAGGTTGATCATCTCGACCCGGCCGCGCCGCATAGGCTTTCCGAGCGGCCAACCGGCCACCGCGCGGATATGCTGCTCGAATTGCGAAACCGACGCGCCGTCTATGGTCCAGTGGCCGGAATTGTGCACGCGCGGAGCGATTTCGTTGACCAGGAGCCGTTCGTCCTTGCCGTCTTTGACCACGAACAATTCGACCGCCAGCACGCCGACATAATCCAGCGCCTCGGCGATCGCCTTGGCGATCCGCCGTCCATCCTTGGCAAGGGCCGCGGAAACTTTCGCCGGCACGCGCGACACCTTCAGGATATGGTCGCGGTGCTCGTTCTCAGTGATGTCGAAGGCGACGACCTCGCCATCGCGCGACCGTGCCGCGACGACGGACACCTCGCGGGTGAAAGGCACGAAGCCTTCGAAAATGCAGGGGGCCTCGCCGAGCGAGCGCCAGGCGCGCGCGGCGTCATCCTTCGGACCGATCTTCGCCTGTCCCTTGCCGTCATACCCGAAGCGCCGTGTCTTGAGCACGGCGGGAAGCCCGACTTTGTCGACCGCCGATTTGATTTCGCCCGCCGAGGCGATGCCGGCATAGGGCGCGGTTTCTATTCCGAGCGAGGTGACGAAATCCTTTTCGGTCAGGCGATCCTGGGTCGTGGCGAGCACCGCCGGATCAGGCAGAACCGGCTTGCGGCTCGACAGGAATGCCGCCGTATCGGCCGGCACATTCTCGAACTCATAGGTGATGACGTCGACTTCCTCGGCGAAGCGGGCGAGGGCGGCCTCATCGTCGTATTCGGCAAGCGTCGCACGACGCACCACGGCGAACGCACAGGAATCCGGCTCGGGGGCGAACACGTGGCATTTCAATCCAAGCCGTGCGGCCGCGAGCGCGAGCATGCGGGCAAGCTGCCCGCCGCCTAGAATGCCGATGGTTGCGCCCGGCTTCAGCGCGGTGAAGTCGGCCACACGCTACTCCGGACGCTTGGCGACAGATTTGGTCTGCTTCATGCGCCACGCGTCGAGACGCTTGGCGACCGCAGCATCGGACAAGGACAGGATCGAGGCGGCGAGGAGCGCGGCATTGATGGCGCCGGGTTTTCCGATGGCGAGCGTGCCGACCGGAATGCCGCCCGGCATCTGCATGATCGACAGGAGCGAATCCTTGCCTTCGAGCGCATTGACGTTCATCGGGACGCCGAGAACCGGCAGGGTGGTCATCGAGGCGGTCATGCCCGGCAGATGAGCTGCGCCCCCCGCGCCCGCGATGATGACCTTGAAGCCCTTTTTGCGCGCGGACTTTGCAAACTGATAAAGCCGGTCCGGCGTGCGGTGCGCGGACACGATGAGGGAATCATAGGGAATCTTGAGCGCATCCAGCGTCTCGCCGGCATGCTTCATGGTGGCCCAGTCCGACTGACTGCCCATGATAATCGCAATGGATTTTGCCGCCATCGAGGCCCGCTTTTGTCCAGCCCGCGAAAGGAAGCGGCGCATTATAGGGTTGCGCGTCTCGCGGGCAAGGCGAAAGCCCGCCAGGCGAAGCGATCACGCGATGATATCGGGGGTGAGTTGGTCCTCGACGAAGGCGATGCGGTCGCGCAGCACGAGTTTTCGCTTTTTGAGCCGTTGAAGCTGGATGAGGTCGGCGCTGCGTTGACCGCCCAGTGCTTCGATCGCCGCGTCGAGGTCACGGTGCTCCTGCTGCAGCTTGGCGAGCTGCATGCGAAGTTCGGCCTCCTCCTCTTTCGTCATCTATACCGTTTCAGGATCGCGTCCTCGGGCCCCGAAGGGCGCGGCACGATTTCTCCAACTTGTTGAAAATCATATCGTTTCGAGTCGATTGCGCGTCCGGGGGCTGCGGTCCGCCATCGCAGCCCTGTCGTGATCGAATTATCCCCAGTTCCAGGAAAGCGTTCAAGCAAGCCGCTATCGCGGTTGATCACGGGGATTTCTCGCAATGCACAAAAGGCTGCAATCGACTTGCCACATTCGTCATGTCAAACTTTGTGTGTCGGGCTCCAACCAATCGAAGGAGGCCTTTAACCCATGTCCCAAATAGCGAACCTTTCGGAACTCGAGGCGCAGCACCGGGCCCTGGAACAGGAAATCTCCGATGCCTTGGCGCACCCCTCGACGGATGATTCTATCATCGTGGAGTTGAAGCGTCGCAAATTGCATGTGAAGGACGAGATCGCGCGGTTACGCCACAGGTTGCATTAGCACGCCGCGCAGGGTTGGGTTGGATCGGGCCGCCGGCTCTCCAAGCGGAGATCGGCGGCCTGTTGTCGAGAAAAGGTTCGAGCGCCGCAAAGGTGCCTTCGGGGGGAACAGTACGATGCTCCGCAAGTCGGTAACGCTCGCGCTTGTTGCGTTCGCGATTGCTGCGACGGCCATGCCGGCGGATGCACAGGTGAAGGACGCGCTCTATCGGGGCACGCTGGTCTGTAGCCCGCTGCCCTTCCTGAAGGGATATCTGCGCGGGCTGATGGACCTCACCATCAAGGGGCCAAGCGCCGAATATCGCCAACCGGTCATCAACGCTGAAAAAGGGACCCTGATCGGTTGGGAGACCGGCAGCGGCACCGTCGATGGCACTCAGGTCAAACTCACCGGCATGTGGCGGGGCGACAGCGACAGCATCGAGGCGACCTATTCCGGCGCGATCGTGCGGCGGACCGTGAGGCTGTCGGGCACGCAGATCTGGACGCATGAAGGCAAGGCGTACACGCGCACTTGCTCCGGCAAGATCAAGCGGCCCTTTGCGGTCATCATGCGCATGCAGAAGCGGTAATCTTCGCTTACATGCCCGAAGTCCAGTCATTCGATTACATTGTCGTCGGCGCAGGGAGCGCGGGTTGCGTTCTCGCCAACCGTCTCAGCGCCTCGGGCGAGTATCGCGTTCTCCTGCTGGAGGCCGGCGGTCGCGACCGCAATCCCTGGATTCATATTCCGCTCGGCTATGGCAAGCTGTTCACCGACGCGCGCGTCAACTGGCTCTACAATTCCGAGCCGGAAGCCGAACTCAACAACAGGCAGATCATCCAGCCGCGCGGCAAGGTGCTCGGCGGTTCTAGCTCCATCAACGGGCTCCTCTACATTCGCGGCCAGCGCGAGGACTTCGATCACTGGCGCCAGCTCGGCAATGCCGGGTGGAGCTTCGAAGACGTGCTGCCGTATTTCCGCCGCGCCGAGGATCAGGAGCGCGGTGCGGACGACCTGCATGGCGCCGGCGGGCCGCTCGCGGTCACGGATGTGCGCGACCCGCATCCGCTATGCGAAGCGTTCATAGAGGCTGCGCAACAGGCGGGCTATCCGCGCAACGACGATTTCAACGGCGCGACGCAGGAAGGGGCGGGCTATTTTCAGTTGACCGCGCGCAATGGGCGGCGCTGTTCGACCGCGGTCGGCTATCTGCGCCCGGCGCGCAAGCGGCCGAATCTCTTTGTTGCTTCCGAGGCGCTCGCGACCCGCATCCTGTTCGAGGGCCGGCGTGCGACGGGGATTGAATATCTGCAGGACGGGCGAACGGTCACCGCGAAATCGGCCGGCGAGGTGATCCTGAGCGGCGGGGCATTCAACTCGCCTCAATTGCTTCAATTGTCCGGTGTCGGCCCGGCCGAGCTGCTGCGTTCGCACGGCATCGCCGTCATTGCCGACATGCCCGGCGTCGGGGCCGACCTGCAGGACCACTTTCAGGGTCGCATCCAGTATCGCTGCACCGAGCCGATCACCATGAACGACACGGTGAACAGCTGGGGCCGTTCGATCCTGCACGGGCTGCGCTACGCCGTGATGCGCAAGGGCATTCTTGCGATCGGCGCGGGCTACGCGGGCGCGTTCCTGCGCACGGATCCTTCGCTCGCCTCACCGGATATCCAGGTTCATCTGATCATCTTCAGTGCCGAGAAGCTCGGCGCGGGCCTGCACCCCTTCCCGGGCTTCACCATGTCGGTCTGCCAGTTGCGGCCGGAGAGCCGCGGCACGGTCCTCATCAAATCGTCCGATCCGCGGACTGCCCCGGCGATCCAGCCGCACTACCTGTCGTCACAGCTCGATCGCGACACGATGGTTGCGGGCATGAAACTCATGCGCGCAATCATGGCGCAGCCGGCCATTCGGCGATACGTCGCGGAGGAGCGCAATCCCGGCCCGCATTGTACGAGCGATGCGGACCTGCTCGGCTATCTTCGCCAGACCGGAACGACCATCTTTCATCCGACCTCCACATGCCGCATGGGCGGGGATCCGAAGGCCGTGGTCGATGAACGTCTGCGGGTGCGCGGCATCGAAAGGCTGCGCGTTGCCGACGGCTCGATCATGCCAACGGTCGTGTCGGGCAATACCAACGCTGCCATTGTCATGATCGGCGAGAAGTGCGCACACATGACGTTGCAGGACGCGCGAGCAACGCGCGGCGCACGGGCAGCCTGATCACGAAAAGTTTTGTCTTCGGTGGAACCACGCCGGTTCCGCTTGAACTGCGCGATTTCGCGATTTTATTCGCGCAACCGAGTTCCGACATGATCGTTGTTCCCTCGATGGGAAAAAACGATGGTGAACGGATGCATCTGATTTCCAAGATACGCGATCTGCGCAAAAATTACGTTCTGGCGCTCGTCATTTCGATGGGTATCTTCGCGATTGCATTCGCATTGCGCTTCGCATTCGGTGACACGCTTGAGAACGTGCCGTTCGTCACGCTTTTCCCGGCGATACTGGTAACTGCGCTCATTGGCGGATTGTGGGTCGGCGTCACCATGACGCTGTTGTCCGGCATCGCTGCCATGTTCTGGTTCTTGCCGCCGTATCATTCTTTCGCGGTGACGTGGCCGGCGGGCGTCGTGACGATGATCTTCTTCTTCGCGACCTCAGCGATCCAGCTTTATGTGATCGACATTCTCAACCGCGCGATGGACGAAGCCGCGACGGCGCGCGACCGCTCGACGGTGATGTTCCAGGAATTGCAGCACCGGGTCGCCAACAACATGCAGTTCGTCGCGTCGCTGCTGCGCCTTCAGGAACGCGCGATCGAGGCGAATCCAAGTGCGGGCGCCGAACTTCTCGGCGAGATTCGCAAGCGTTTCGAGACGATGGCGCGCATTCACCGTAGGCTGTACGACCCTGCTGGCTTTTCGGTGCCGCTGACCCAATATTTCCAGGAGTTGTGCGTCGACGTACTGGACGCGAGCGGTGCGAAGAACGTCATTTGCGTGGTCAACGCGACCCATGCCGACCTCGACCCGCAACGCATGCTCACGCTCTCGCTTCTGGTCACCGAGGCGATCACCAACTCGGTCAAGCACGCCTTCAAGGGCGACGAGCAGGGAACGATATCGATTCAGTTCGAGCAGGGCGCCAAAGACTATAGCGTGACCGTGCAGGATAACGGGCCCGGCCTGCCGCAGGGATTCACGATTGAAAACAGCCCGAGCCTCGGTTTCAAGATCATGCGCGGGCTTGCGACCCAGCTCGGTGGTGAAGTGACATTCGGCGGACCGGGGATGTCGACGCGCCTCGTCTTCCCGCATTGATAGCTTCCGCGGGGAGCGTGACAGAGGGGGCAAATCGCTGCATCGACGCGGGCTTCACACGCAAAGCCTCCAGCGGGTAATTTGATGGAATCGCTCGCCGAACTTCATGCCCGGAGCCGCGATGGGACAGCCAGCAAACGACGACCGGGACAAAGTCCGGAGCTGGTTCGAGGAACTGGCCGTTCACGTGCGTAGCGTCGACTTCGCCTCAGCGCGGCACCTCTTCGCCGAGGACTTTCTGGCGTTCGGGACATTTTCCAATTTCGTTACCGGCCGCGAGCATGCCGAAAAAAATCAGTGGCGGCAGGTCTGGCCGACCATCGACGATTTCCGCTGGCGGCTCGACGATGTACAGGCGCTGGTGTCGCCGGATCGGTTGTTCGCGGTGGGGCTCGCGATCTGGGATTCGACGGGGTATCGCCCGGACGGCACAAAATTCGACCGCAAGGGCCGGGCGACCGTGTCCTTCGCGCGCGCAAATGTCGGCGAACCCTGGGTGGCGACGCACACGCATATGTCGCTCTTTCGCGGCACGCCGGACGTGTCTCACGGCCGAAAGCCTGCGGCGAGCTGATTGATGCAGGGTCAGGACGGAAACAATACGCCCTTGCCGGACGATTGCCGGTCGAACAGTTCGTAGGCTTCGGCCGCCTGATCGAGCTTCCATCGATGCGTGAACAGCGCGTCGACATCGATGCCGCGATCGGCGATGTAGCGCGCACATTCCGCCTGCCCGACGGTGGAGAAAGTCCACGATCCGATGAGCGTGACCTGACGACGGAGAAGGTCATTGCTGACATCGAGCGTCACGTCTCCGCCTTCGCCGACAAAACAGGCCTTGCCCCAGGTCCGCACGCATTTCACTGCCTGTGCGCGCGCCTGCGGCGACGAAGAGGCGTCGAGCGAGGCATGTGCGCCACGTCCATGGGTGAGATCCCGGATCGCCCCGACGACATCGTTTGCTTTCGAAGGGTCGATGGTGTGATGCGCTCCGAACTCTCTAGCGCGGGCAAGCCGATCGGCGCTGGTGTCCAGCGCGATCACTTGGGCGCCCATGGCCACGGCGAGCTGTGTCGCGGAAAGCCCAACCGGGCCCTGTCCGAAAATCGCGATTGTATGGTCGCCCTGCAGCCCAAGCCGCTGCAGCGCGCCCCAAGCCGTGCCAGTGCCGCATGATATTGCCGCGCCGGTCTCGAACGACAATTCATCGGGCAGGGGGACGAGCGTGCGCGCCGGACATTTCATGTATTTCGCGTGCGCGCCATTGCCGGTGATGCCGTAGACCTCCGCGACGCCTTCGACGCAGAGCTGCATCCAGCCGGTCGAGCAATGGGGGCAGACGCCGCAGCCGCGATAATGGTGTTGCATGACGCGCATACCGATATGCGCCTGCTTCTCGGTCACACCCGCGCCCACCCCGACCACCACGCCGCACGGCTCGTGCCCTGCAATCACCGGGCCGCCCGCGGTCTTGAAGCCGAGCGCCGCCGGTCCGCCGGACGCGCGGTAGAATTTCAGGTCGCTCCCGCACATGCCCGAAGCCTTGATCTCGAGCACGACCTCGCCGGGACCGGGCGTGGGGTCGGGAAATTCGGCGAATTCGACCTTGCGATCGCCGGGGAAGACCACGCCGCGCATCAGGCGCCCCGGTCCAAAGCTTCGACACTGAGAATTGTCGGCAGATGCCGCGCGATTTCCTGCCAGCTCTCGCCCTCATCCAGACTGGCGAAGACCGAACCGCTATTGGTCCCGAAATAGACGCCCGCCGGATCGTGCTCGTCGCGCCCCATCGCCTGACGCAGAACGGTGAAGAAGCAGGACTGCTGGGGCAATCCGTTCCGCATGGCCTGCCAGCTCTCGCCGCCATCGCGCGAACGCCAGACGGCCGCGGCGGCACCGGGCGGAAAACGGCCTGCTGTATCGCCGTTCAGTGGCAGGGTCCAGATCGTCTTTGGGTCGCGCGGGTGCGCGCAAATCGGAAACCCGAACGTCGAGGGCAGGCCGTTTGTGACGTCGTCCCAACTCCGGCCGCCGTCGGCCGATCGCCAGACCCCATGGTGATTCTGCTGATAGATGAGATCGGTGTTGCCGGGCGCGCGCATCATGTTGTGCACGCAATGCCCGATGTCGCCGTCGCGTGGCGCTGCCGGGTGAGAATGCTTCGTCGTCGGCTGATTGTTCGAGAGGCGGTTGCGGCGCTCCCACGTTTTGCCGCCGTCCTCGGTGGCGAAAACGCCGGCCGCCGAAATTCCCACCCAAAGCTTCTTGGGATTCGTGGGGTCTGACATAATGGTATGAAGAACTAGTCCGGCAGCGCCCGGATTCCAGCTGTCGGCAGATGGATGATCTCGCAGGCCGCGAACTTCATTCCAGGTTTTGCCGCCATCTCGACTCGACAAAAGCCGCGCCGGTTTTGTCCCGGCATACAGCGTGCCGTGGGCATAGTGGAGCGACCAGATTTGCGAAAACTCATCCGCGAACGGCAGCGGTTCATTTGTCCAGTTCATCATCTTCGCCATGTCCGGGTCGTTGGCGGCCCAGTCGTCGATTTGGCCCTTGGTCAGTCGTGCGACCTGCCATGTCTTGCCGCCGTCTTCCGAGCGCCACACGCCCGCGCCGAAGAAGTCGCCGCCGCCGCCCGCCCAGAGCGTGCCGGTTTGCGGATCGCCGATCACGTGGTTGACGGGCCAGCCGCCGCTGAACGGTCCCTTGACCGCCCATCCCTTTCTGTCGCGCCCGCCGGACACGAGGAACGCACCCTTGGTCGTGCCGACAAGGACTGTGACGCCATCTTCACTCATTGCCATCGGGTCTCGCGGTGTGAGGTTGAAATGGATCTACGAGGCTGGCGTATCAAACGGCTTTCGCCATTTCGCGCAACTTGAATTTCTGGATCTTGCCGGTGCTGGTCTTTGGCAATTCCGTGAAAACGACGAAGCGCGGGCATTTGTAACCCGCGAGATTGTCGCGGCACCATTTCACGAGTTCGTCAGCCGTTGCGGCCTGACCGGGCTTGATCTCCACGAAGGCACAGGGCGTTTCGCCCCATTTGTCGTCTGGTTTGGCGACGACAGCCGCCGCCTGCACGGCGGGGTGCTTATAGAGCGCGTCTTCGACCTCGATGGACGAGATGTTCTCGCCACCGGAGATGATGATGTCCTTGGAACGGTCCTTCAACTGGATGTAGCCGTCGGGGTGCATCACGCCGAGATCGCCGGAGTGAAACCAGCCGCCGGCGAACGCCTTGTCGCTTGCGGCCTTGTTCTTGAGATAGCCCTTCATCACCACATTGCCGCGAAACATGACCTCGCCGAGCGTCTCGCCGTCACGCGGCACGGGTTTCATCGTATCGGGATCCATGACATCGAGAGCTTCGAGCGGCACGTAGCGCACGCCCTGACGCGCCTTCTTCTGGGCCTGGCCGGCCTTGTCGAGCGAATTCCAATCCGAATGCCAGTCGTTCACGACGGCAGGCCCGTAGGTTTCGGTCAGTCCGTAAAGGTGCGTGACGTTGAAGCCCGCCTCCTTCATCGCGGCGAGCACGGCCTCGGGCGGCGGCGCGGCCGCGGTGAAAAACTCCACCACATGTGGCAGGGGCTTCTTCTCGTTCGCCGGCGCGTTGAGCAAGGTCGCCATCACGATCGGCGCGCCGCACAGATGCGTGACCTTATGAGCCGCGATCAGGTCGTACATCAGCGGCGCACGCACCGCGCGCAGGCAGACATGCGTCCCCGCGACCACACAGATCGACCAGGGGAAACACCAGCCATTGCAGTGAAACATCGGCAGCGTCCAGAGATAGACCGGATGCTTGCCCATACCGCAGGTCACGACGTTGCCTACAGCGAGCAGGGCCGCGCCGCGATGGTGATAGACGACGCCTTTGGGGTCGCCCGTCGTCCCCGAGGTATAATTGAGCGAAATCGCGTCCCATTCGTCGCCCGGCATGGCCCACACGAAATTCGGATCGCCGTCCTTGATGAAATCCTCATATTCGATCGCACCGAGCCGCTCGCCGCTGCCGGTGTATTCCGGGTCGTCGTAGTCGATGACCAGCGGTTTCGCTTTGCACTTGGCGAGTGCGTCTTTCATGACCTTGGAAAATTCGCGGTCGACGATCAGCACCTTGCTTTCGGCGTGATCGAGCGTGAATGCGTTCACCGTGGCGTCGAGGCGGGTGTTGATCGTGTTCAGCACGGCGCCGGTCATCGGCACGCCGTAATGGCATTCAAGCATTGCGGGTGTGTTGGCGAGCACGACGGACACGGTGTCGCCGCGCTTGATCCCGTGCGTTGACAGCGCCGAGGCGAGCTTGCGCGCCCGCGCGTAGAAATCGCGGTAATTGCGCCTAAGCTTGCCGTGGACGATCGCGGTGTGATCCGGAAAGGTTTCGGCCGAGCGCTGCAGGAAGGTGAGCGGCGTGAGCGGCTGAAAATTCGCAGGATTGCGGTCGAGATCGGTATCGTAAGGCGTTTTCGCCATTGGACGTTCCCCTCTTGGCGGCAAGCCTAGCGAAGGGAACGGCCGGCAGGCAACAATCGTCGCTCGATCCGGCGCCTCAAAGCAACTGATGCAGCGCCCTCCATAACAACGCGAGCGAGATCAGGAACACCAGCGTATAGGCGATTTTGTAGAACCAGTCGGTCGGCGTGCGCTGCACAAGCCAGATCCCCGCGAAATTCGCGACGATCGCCACCGGGAGAAGCAGCATCGACGTGGTGAAGTTCTTGGTCGAGAATTGCCCGAGCGCGAAATAAGGAACGATCTTCATCGCATTCACGACCGCGAAGAAGATGGTGGTTGTGCCGACCAGGATGAGCTTTGGCAGCCGCTGCGGCAGGATATGCACCTGGAAGGGCGGCCCGCCGGCCTGCGACATGAATGACGTGAAACCGGACAGGCCGCCCCAGAAGACGCCGCTCAGGGCTGTCTTTTTCTGCGGGTCGGTCAGCGCCCGGCGGAAGAAGGCGTGAATGCAGAAGACGATTCCGATGACGCCGACGAGAAGACGGACATGGGCCTCGGTGATGTAGGCCGCGAGCAGCCAGGCGAGCCCCATCCCGGCGAGCGCTCCGGGCAGCATCACCTTCAGATTCCAAGCATCCCAGTCGTGCCGGTACCACCACACGGCGATGCCGTCCTGGATCATCAGCACCGGCAGGATCAGCGCCGCGGCTTCAAGCGGCGGCATATAAAGCGCGAGCATCGGCGTCGACGCCGTGCCCAATCCCGCGAAGCCTCCCTTGGATAACCCCAGAATGATCACCGCCGGCACGGCGAAGACATAGAACAGCGGCTCGGTCACGATGGGGTGCATGAAAAATCCGGCAGGACGTGGGGCAATTTGCGCCGGATCAAAGCCCAGCCGCCCGCTCCCCGCCAGACCTATTTCCGAATAGAGCCATGCGCGCGACGCTTGCAAAAGTGCGCCGCAACGCGAGAATTGAGAAAAAGCGCAGAGGAGCGCAACCCATGGACGCCCGCGCAAGCCGTTATCATGAGACCTATGCCCGCTGGCAGCGCGACCCGGAGGGATTCTGGGGAGAGGCGGCGCGCGAGATCGACTGGATCGAGACTCCGAAAAAGGTCTTCGACAAGGCCGCAGGCGTTTACGGACGCTGGTTCTCGGGCGGAGTGGTCAATACCTGTTTCAACGCGGTCGACCGCCATGTGAACGCCGGGCGTGGTCCCCAGACGGCGGTGATCTACGATTCCCCGATCACCAATTCAAAACGGACGCTGACCTACGACGAGCTTCTCTTCGAGGTGAAGACGCTCGCGGCGATGCTTTCCGATTTCGGCGTCGGGAAGGGCGATCGCGTCATCCTCTACATGCCGATGGTGCCGGAGGCGCTGATCGGCATGCTCGCCTGCGCGCGCATCGGGGCGATCCATTCGGTCGTGTTCGGCGGCTTCGCGGCGAAGGAGCTTGCGACCCGCATCGACGATGCGAAGCCAAAGCTGATCCTGTCGGCGAGCTGCGGCATCGAGCCGGGCCGGATCGTCAAATACAAGCCGCTCCTTGACGCCGCGATCGATCTGGCAAAGCACAAGCCGCCGCACGTTCTGATCCTGCAACGTCCGCAGGAGACTTGCGCGTTGACGCCCGGCCGCGACCACGATTGGGCCGCGACGCGCGAGAAGGCGATTGCGGCGAAGAAGTCCGCAGATTGTTTGCCGGTGCTTGCGACCGATCCGCTCTACATCCTCTATACATCCGGCACGACCGGCATCCCGAAGGGCGTCGTGCGCGACAACGGCGGGCATCTCGTCGCGCTGAAATGGTCGATGAAGAACCTTTACGGCATCGAGCCGGGCGAAGTGTGGTGGTCGGCGTCCGACGTGGGCTGGGTGGTTGGGCATTCCTACATCGTCTATGCGCCGCTGTTCCACGGCTGCACCACGATCGTCTACGAGGGCAAGCCGGTCGGCACGCCGGACGCCGGCGCGTTCTGGCGCGTCATCTCCGAACACAAAGCGGTCGCGATGTTCACCGCGCCGACCGCGTTCCGGGCGATCAAGAAGGAAGACCCAAACGCGAAGCTCCTCGCGCAATACGATATGTCGAAATTCCGCACGCTCTTCCTCGCGGGCGAGCGCGCCGACCCCGACACGGTGAAATGGGCCGAGGACACCCTGAAGGTCCCGATCGTCGATCACTGGTGGCAGACGGAGACCGGCTGGTGCATCGCCGGCAACCCGGTGGGCTTGGGCTTGCTTCCGGTGAAGCACGGGTCGGCGACCGTGCCGATGCCGGGCTACCAGATCGACATCCTCGACGAGGGCGGAAAGAAACTGCCGGCGAACAAGACCGGCGCGATCGCGGTGAAGCTGCCGCTCCCGCCCTCCAATTTTCCGACGCTATGGCAGCAGGACGATCGCTTCAGGGAAAGCTACCTCTCGCAATTCCCCGGCTATTACTCGACTGCGGATGCGGGCTTCATCGACGACGATGGCTACATCTACGTCATGGGACGCACCGACGACATCATCAATGTCGCGGGGCACAGGCTCTCGACCGGCGGCATGGAAGAAGTACTCGCCTCGCACAAGGACGTCGCCGAATGCGCCGTGATCGGCATGAAGGACGATCTGAAGGGCGAGGTGCCATGCGGCTTCATCGTGCTGAAGGCCGGCGTGAACCGGCCGCATGACGAGATCGAGAAGGAAATCGTCGCGCTCGTGCGCGAGAAGATCGGGCCGGTTGCGGCCTTCAAGATCGCGATCACGGTACCGCGCCTGCCCAAGACGCGCTCGGGAAAGATCTTGCGCGGCACGATGAAGAAGATCGCTGACGGCGATCCCTTCAACATGCCGGCGACCATTGACGATCCGGTGATCCTCGACGAAATCGGCGGCGCACTGAAGGGAAAGGGTGTGGGAGCCTAGCCCCCGCACCCCGACTGTCCGATGCTCACCACCGTCCGAGATTGGCGTCGTCGCGCCGCGCCTTGTCCCACGCGTTCAGCGGGCCTTCCCAGGTCAGCGGGTCGCGCCGGCCGGAATAGTCGTTGCCGCAGGGTCCGTAGCCGAAATAGCCGCCCGTGTTCCATCCGGAATCGACGCATTGCGCCATCGGCGCGGGGCGGTAGCGGTGCTTTTTCTTTGCGGCGTCGGCGGTTGCGGTCATTGCAACAAGCGCGACTGCCGCAGCGAGCAGGAAGGGAAAGGTTTTCATCGAAGCGACTCCTTTGCAGAAATAAGCAATGCGGCAGGTGGACGCGAAGTTCCCACCTGCCGCACGGGCGTTATTCGAATGCACCTTCGGCGAGGCTCATCGCATGCTCGCGCACGTCCTTCGGCCATTTGGCCGTGGCCGCGCCGAACGCATCGGCGTCCTTTGCGAACAGGGCGCGCGTGGCGTCCTTGAAGCCGCGCATGTCGCCCGCCACCACGTACATGAAGCGGTAGGCGCGCTCCTGCGCGGCACGCATGCGGTCGGCGCCCTTTTTCAGATGCCGCGCCTCGTCGACGAGCTTGCGCAGCGCAACCGACGCGCCGCCAGGCTGGCTGTTCAGCCAGTCCCAGTGGCGCGGCAGCAGTGTCACTTCACGTGCGATCACGCCAAGCTTCGGGCGGCCGGGGCCGGACGGCCCCTCCGGTCCGGGCTGCGGCGCGGGATTTCCTGCTTCGATGCGTTCGCGCACGTCCCTCGGGCTGCCGCGGAAATCGATCTCGATCGGTTGCGAGGTCGCGTCGTCGAAAATCAGCACATCCTCGCCCTGATCGACGATCCTCTTGGCTTTCAGCGCGACCTCGGCCAGCGCACCCGATGCAATGCGGCGCGGTCCGGCGAAGGCAGTGCAGAGAGTATGAGTGGATCCGGTCATGGGGTCATCTCCTTTGAGTCCCTATTTATGTCCGGGTAAAAATAAGTCAATATCGTCCGGGTAAAACCAACGCAAAAAACGAAGGAGGCCGCCTCGCGGCGGCCTCCTGACGTTTGATGGACGAATGTTAGTGGCGCGGACCACGTCCGCCGCCACCGCCGATCGCGCCGCCGCCGGAGCGTCCGGCTCCGCCACTGAAGTGGGCGCTCGGGCCGGAATGGATTCGGGCGGGGCCCATGCCCGTCGTTCCGCTGCGGAGCGTCGTGCTGCCGCGTGCCGTCATGCCGTTCCTGTTGCCGTTATGGATCGACATGCCGGTCCTCGGGTGGAAGCGCTGGACGTTGGCGTGTTCGTGGTGGCGATGGCCGCGCCGCTCCCAGGAATAGTTGCGCCAGCCATGCCAGCCATAGACGCCGCCCCAGCCGAGACCGTCGCGCCAGCTATAGCCGCAACGATACCAGCCGGGCCCGTGCCAGCCATCGAAGTAGAAGCAGTAGCGCGCGTCTTGATAGACGAAGACCTGCGCATCCGCCTTTGTCGGCATGGACACGCTCGCCACGCTGGCAAGTGCTGTCGCTGCCGCAAACGCAATCAAAGTTTTCTTCATGAAAGTTCCTCCTCGGGATTCATTCCCGCTAGAGGAAGAAACGCGCAGGAGCGCACAAGGGTCCGCGCGCATTGAAGAAATCGCAACTTCGCCCTGTTGATGAGCGTTCGTTCATGTCCGCGCGGCGAAGTTCCATTCGCGCGTTTTATCACTCACAAACTCTAACGCCCCCAACGCAACGCGAGGGGCATTGCGGCCTGCGCGAGTTCCAGAAGCCCGGCCTTGGTCTGGGGGTGCAGCGCTTCGAGCGGATGACGCACGGCGTCTGATTTGATGACGTTGCCCGCGGCCATCACGGTCTTGGTCGCTCGCAATCCGCACTGACGGTTCTCGTAGTTGATCAGCGGCAGGATGCGCGCATAGCCTTCCGCGGCCTGCGCGCGGCGGCCGGCGAGATGATCCGTGACGACCGGCTTGATCAGGTCGGGCATCAGCGCGCTCGGCATGGTTCCGGTCGCGCCGGCATCGAGGTCCGCCATCAACGTGATCGATTCCTCGCCGTCGAAGGGGCCCGCAATCGCCTGTCCGCCCTGCGCGATCAGCGCGCGCAGCTTGGCCGCGGTGCCCGGCATCTCGATCTTGAAATAGGACACGAGCGGCACCTCGCGCGCGAGCCGCACAAGGAAAGCAGGCGAGACGTTCACACCGCTGAGCGGCGCATCCTGAAACATGATCGGGATGCGGGCGGCGTCCGCCACGCGGGCGAAATGGACGATCATTTCGTCCTCGCTCGCGCGCAAACCGGTGCCGTGATAGGGCGGCATCATCATCAGCATCGTCGCGCCTTTTTGCGCGGCGTCTTTGGCACGCTGGGCGGCGATGCGGGTCGAGAAATGGCTGCAGGTGACAATCACCGGCACGCGGCCGCCCACATGCGACAGGCACAGCTCGGTGAGCATTTCCCGCTCGGCGTCGGAGAGCAGGAATTGCTCCGAATAATTTGCCAGGATGCAGATGCCGTCGACCTTCTGGTCGATCATGCAGTCGAGAACGCGCTTCTGGCCCTCGCGGTCGACGTCCTGACTGTCCGTGAACGGCGTCGGCGCGATCGGAAAGACGCCGGTATAGGATTTCGCGGACATTGGGGCACTCGCTATTCGTCTTCGCCCTTATCCTTGCCGCCGATCTGCTTCAGCTTGGCGAAGACGGCGCTGACGTCCATGTCGTCCTTCGGCTTCTGCCCGGTCGGAACGACCTCTTCCTCGGGCGCGGCCGGCGCGGTCGTGACCGAAGCCGGCAACAACGTGACCTGTCCGGCGTCGGAGGGCGTGGGCTTTTCCTTCGCCGCGCGGCTGACTTCAATATCGAGATCGATCTGCGAGCAAAGGCCGAGCGTGACCGGATCGAGCGGCTGCAGGTTGGCGGCATTCCAGTGGGTACGGTCGCGGATGCCCTGGATGGTCGATTTGGTCGTGCCGACGAGGCGCATGATCTGGCTGTCGCGCAGTTCGGGATGATTGCGGATCAACCACAGGATGGCGTTGGGCCGGTCCTGGCGGCGCGAAACGGGGGTATAGCGGGGGCCGCGCTTGGTCTTCTGCTCCGGAACGCGGACCTTGCGGTCGGCAAGCTTCAGCCGCAGGTTCGGATCCTTCTCGGCCTTTTCGATGTCCTCGCGGGTGAGCTGCCCGGTCTGGATCGGATCGAGGCCCTTGATGCCCTGCGCCGAATCCCCGTCGGCGATCGCGCGCACCTCGAGTGGATGCAGATTGCAGAAATCGGCGACCTGATCGAAGGTCAGCGCGGTGTTCTCCACGAGCCAGACGGCGGTGGCTTTCGGCATCAGCGGTGCGGTTGCCATGGGGGTCCTCCGGACAAATTTTTCTTAAGCTCCGCCCGCCCGTCGGGGCGAAGCCTTTTCGTCATCGGCGATGAGCGGAAAGTGGCCGGAATATAGGGAAGGCGGGTTGCCGGGGCAACCTTGAAAGGCTCTCGGCTTGACAGAATGGGTGTCAAACCCCCATTTCAGCATAGATTTTGCCCCGAATTGGGCCAGGAACAGGCATCCCTTATGACTTCGACTGCGACGCCCTCAACCGGCGAAAAGCCCCCGCTCAGGGTCGTGTTGTGCTCGCCTCGCGGCTTCTGCGCGGGCGTGGTGCGCGCCATCGATTCGGTCGAGCGTGCTCTCTCGATGTACGGCCCTCCGGTCTATGTGCGTCACGAAATCGTCCATAACCGTTATGTGGTCGAAAGCCTGAAGGCCAAGGGCGCCGTGTTCGTCGAGGAACTCGACGAAATCCCCGATACCGACGCTCCAGTGATTCTGTCCGCGCACGGGGTGCCGCGCTCGGTCCCGATGGAAGCGCGCCAACGCAATTTCTTCACCCTTGATGCGACCTGTCCGCTGGTGACCAAGGTGCATCGCGAGGCGCAGATCCATAACAAGCGCGGCCGCGAGGTCGTCCTGATCGGCCACGCCGGCCACCCCGAAGTCGTCGGCACCATGGGCCAACTGCCGGAAGGCGCGGTGAAGCTCGTGCAGACCGTCGCGGACGTCGACGCCTTCGAGCCGAAGGATCCCAACAGCCTTGCTTACGTGACGCAGACCACGCTCTCGCTCGACGAGGTGCGCGAAATGGTCGAGCACCTGCAGAAGCGGTTTCCCGCGATCGTCGGTCCGCACAAGGAAGACATCTGCTACGCCACGACCAACCGTCAGGTCGCGGTGAAGAAGGTCGCCCCGAATGTCGACGCAATGATCGTCGTCGGCGCGACCAACTCATCGAACTCGCAGCGCCTGCGCGAGGTCGCCGAGCGCGAGGGCTGCCGTTATTCGGTCCTGATGCAGCGCGCCTCCGAGATCGACTGGGACAAGTTCGAAGGCATCACCTCGCTCGGCATCACCGCGGGCGCGTCAGCGCCGGAAGTGCTGGTCGAGGAGATCATCGACGCCTTTGCCGCACGCTACACGATCAAGGTGGAAACCGTGTCTGCGGTGGAGGAGGACATGTTCTTCCCGCTGCCGCGCGTCCTGCGTCCGAGCGAAGCGGCAGAATAAGTCTTGGGGACCGCGCGCCCGCCGCGCGGCACTTGCTGGAGCGCCTGCGCGTGGCCGTCTACACCGACGTCTCGGTCGAAGACCTCTCCGCGTTCGTTGCCGATTACGACCTGGGCGAAGTGCTGTCCTACAAGGGCATCGCGGAAGGCGTGGAGAATTCCAACTTCCTCCTGCATACAAGCCGCGGACACTTCATCCTCACCCTCTACGAAAAGCGCGTCGCTGCCGGCGACCTGCCGTTCTTTCTCGGGCTGATGGAGCACCTCGCGGCGCGCGGACTGAATTGCCCGCAGCCGGTGAAGACCCGCAGCGGCAAGACTCTGGGCACGCTGGCCGGCCGGCCCGCAGCGATCGTCACCTTTCTCGACGGGATGTGGATCAGGCGGCCGGACGCAAAACATTGCGCGGCGGTCGGCGAGGCGCTCGCGCAATTGCATCTCGCCGGCGCGGATTTTTCGATGAAGCGCGCGAACGCGCTTTCGGTCTCCGGCTGGCGGCCTTTGTTCCAGAACTGCGCCGAACGCGGAGATAGCGTGCAGGCTGGCATGTGCGGCACGATCGAGAAGGAGCTCGATGTCCTGGAGAAGTCCTGGCCGCGCGACCTGCCGCAAGGCGTGATCCATGCCGACCTGTTTCCGGACAACGTGTTCTTTCTCGGCCAGCGGTTGTCCGGCCTGATCGACTTCTATTTCGCCTGCACCGACACGCTTGCCTATGACGTCGCGATCTGCCTCAACGCCTGGTGCTTCGAGCCGGATCTTTCTTACAACGTCACCAAGGGGCGCAACCTGCTGCAGGCTTATGCCCGTGTGCGCCCGCTTGGGGCGGCAGAGCTCGATGCGCTGCCGCTGCTGTCGCGCGGCGCGGCGTTGCGCTTCCTGCTGACCCGTCTTGTGGACTGGCTGAACGTGCCGCCGGGTGCGCTGGTCCGCCCGAAGAGTCCGCAGGAATACCTGCGCAAGCTTCGCTTTCACCAGAGCGTCTCGAGCGTGCGTGACTACGGCATCGAGAAGGAAGTGACCACGTGAGCACGCCGCGCGTCACGATCCACACCGATGGCGCCTGTTCCGGAAATCCCGGTCCGGGCGGCTGGGGCGCAATCCTTGAGTTCGGCGATCAAAAGAAGGAGCTGAAGGGCGGCGAGGCGCACACGACCAACAATCGCATGGAACTGATGGGCGCGATTGCGGCGCTCGAGGCGCTGACGCGGCCCTGCGAGGTCGATCTGCATACCGACAGCAAATATCTGCGCGACGGCATCATGTCGTGGATCAAGAAATGGAAGGTCAACGGCTGGAAGACCGCCGAGAAGAAGCCGGTGAAGAATGTCGACCTGTGGCAGCGGCTCGACGCCGCGCTCGCGCGCCATACCGTGCGCTGGCATTGGGTCAAGGGACATGCTGGCCACGATCTGAACGAGCGCGCGGATGAACTTGCGCGCGAGGGAATCATCGCGGTGAAAGCCGGTGTGATCGGCGCGCTCGACCGCTGAAAAGAAAATGGCCGGGCATCAGGCCCGGCCATCGGCAATTATCAGCGTGCGATCAGAGCTGCTTCATCAGATTGTCGGCGCCCGAAATTTCGGCCTTTCCGGGAGCGTCCTCGATGTTGAGCGATTTCACGACGCCGTCCTCCACGACCATCGAATAGCGCTTCGAGCGCATCCCGAGTCCGTTCCCGGATGCGTCGAGGTCGAGCCCGATCGCCTTGGCGAAGTCGGCGTTGCCGTCGGACAGGAATTCAACCTTGCCGTCCGCGCCCGAGGCTTTCGTCCAGGCGTCCATGACGAACACGTCGTTGACCGCGGTCACGAGGATTGAGTCGATGCCCTTGCCCTTGATCGCGTCGGCGTTCTTCACGAAACCCGGCATGTGATTTTTATGGCAGGTGGGAGTGAAGGCGCCGGGAACGGCGAACAGCACGACCTTTTTTCCCTTGAAGACCTCGTCGGTGGTTTTCGGCTTGGGTCCGTCCGGCGTCATCACGCGGAACGTGGCGTTGGGCAGGCGGTCGCCAACTTTGATGGGCATGGAAAATTCCTCTCCGCTTGGGGGTTTTTGATGTGAATGCGGTGCGCAATCGGCGACAAAATAGCGCAAAGCCGGGATTAGTCGAGATGGAAGGTGGTCTCGGTCGCCTGGTCGCCGGAGACGGCCGTCAGCGTGATCGCGGCGCCGTCTGCCTTCGCGCCGGGTGGAATCCCGTCGAGTGCGAACACAAAGCGTCGATGACCGGGCGTGGCCCCCTCCTTTGGCTCGGGCAGGGGCAGCGCCCAATCGGCGCTCGGCCCTTCGGCGAAGAGCGTGACCGGTGATCCCAAGGGCGCCGCGACCTCGACGCTGACGCGCGCAGGCGATCCGGCCTCGCGCATGACCGCTGTGATCGCGAGTGCGCGATGTGCCCCGAACGGTATCTTCTCCGGCACGCGCCGCTCCGCTTGCGCGATTGCCTGCTCGCTCGACGCCGATGAATCGGTGAGCGACAACTCGGATGCTGCGTCGACCGGCACGCAGAGCTTCTCGCAGATCGCGTAGGAGAGCTTCAGCCGCAGCAAGACCGCGCGAGCCGGATCCTTTGGCACGATGCGCAGGGGCAAGATCACATCATCCTTGTATCCGATCGTATTGCCCTCGCCGTCGGAGAAACGGATCGGCGCGGGCCATTCCACCTGCGCGGCTTGCACATTGTCCGAAGCGGAAAAATCGAATTGCGGCGGAACGCCCGCGTCGCCCGGATAGCGCCAGTATGTTTTCCAGCCGGGCGCGAGGCGGATCTCGACGCCCGCGCGCAACTCGGACTTGTCTCGCGACGTGCCTGCCAGAAGCCGCATCGCGCTTCGCGAATCGCCGTCCCACGCGGATGTGTCGGCGGCGGCACCGGGACGCACCAAAATGACGAGCGCAAGTGCAATTGTGGCAAAACCGGGCCACGATGTGAGGCGTGATGCTGTAAACATGGGCTTCGTTTAGCGGCACACGGGGCCACAGACCACTGAAATGGTCGTGAAGTGTTCGCAGCGGTCGTTTGCAAGCTGCCGGGTTCGGGGTAACCTTTGCGCATGAAGATTTCGCGCAAGACTTTGCAGAAAAAGGCAGCAGGGCGCGGTTATCTCGACGGCCAGATGCTGATCGCGACGCCGACGATGAGCGACGAGCGTTTCGCGCGAAGCCTGATTTACGTTTGCGCGCATTCGTCCGAGGGTGCGATGGGCATCATCGTCAATCAGCCCGCCTCGAACATCAAGTTTCCCGATCTTCTGGTTCAGCTCGAAGTGCTGCCGAAAGAGGACCTGATCGACATCGGCGCGCGCGGGGACGAGATCAGGGTTCTCAAGGGTGGGCCGGTCGAAACCGGGCGCGGTTTCGTCCTGCACTCGGCGGACTTTTTTATCGAGAATTCGACGCTGCCGATCGACGAAGGCATCTGCCTCACCGCGACGCTCGATATCCTCAAGGCGATCGCGCGCGGAACCGGTCCGGCGAACGCCATCCTCGCGCTCGGCTATGCGGGCTGGGCGCCGGGACAACTGGAAACCGAAATCCAGGGCAATGGATGGCTGCATTGCCCTGCCGATTCCGAACTGATCTTTGGCGACGATGCCTCGCGCAAATACGACAGGGCGCTGCGCAAGATCGGCATCAATATCGGGATGCTGTCGAGCGACGTCGGGCACGCCTGACGTCGTTGTTCGTAGTCGCTAGCGCGCCATTTCCATCCGATCGCCGGCCAACAGCTTGCCCGCCGCGTCGGCGCTCATCGGCTCTCCGAACGCGTAGCCCTGCGCGTATTCGCAGCCCATCTGGTAGAGCTCGACCGCGTCGGAATCGCTTTCCGCGCCTTCGGCGACGACTTCCATCCCGAGATCGTGCGCGAGCGCGATGATCGAGCGCAGGATGATCGGCCGCTTGCCTTTGTTGGTCGTGCGCACGAACGACTGATCGATCTTGAGCGTGTCGAACGGAAAGCGCTGCAGGTAGGCCAACGAGGAATGACCGGTGCCGAAATCGTCCAGCGCGAGCCCCACGCCAAGCTCGCGCAGGCGCAATAGCATCTGCGCGGCGAGTTCGGGATTGTCCATGACGAGCGATTCGGTCAGTTCCAGCTTCAGCGTGCCGCGCAGCACGGCCGAGCGCGACAGCACGGTGCGCAGGTCCTGGATCAGGTCCTGCCGCAGCAACTGGCGCGAGGACACGTTCACGCTGACGAAGACCGGCGTGGGCGTCCGCGTCGCGCGCTGCCACGTGCTCAGCTGGCGTGCGGTGCGTTCGAGCGCGAACAGGCCGAGATCGACGATCAGCCCGTTCTCTTCGGCGATCGAGATGAATTCCGCCGGAGACATGCGGCCCATGCGCGGGTGGTTCCAGCGTGCCAGCGCTTCGAAGCCCGCGATCGTTCGATCTTCCAGCCGGATGATCGGCTGATACATCATTGTAAGCTCTTCGCGCTCCAGCGCGCGCCGCAATTCCGAGCCGAGCGAGAGGCGGTCGGTTTTACGTTCGCGCATCGCGGCTTTGAATACCTCGATACGGTCGCCGCCGATGCGCTTGGCATGGTACATTGCGAGTTCGGCGTCTTTCAGGATTTCCTCGGTGCGCGCGGTCTGGTTGTCGGCGAGCGCCAGCCCGATCGAGGCCGAGAGGAACAGCTCGCGATCGTTGAACGTGATCGGCGCGCGCAGCGTGCGGCGTATCGTTTCGGCGAATGCGATGATGCGGCTCGGATCGCGCTCCGAGACGAGGATCAGCGCGAACTGATCGCCGGAGAGACGTGCGAGCGTGTCCTGCGGCTTGAGCAGCCGCGACAGGCGTCGTGCCAGCGTGAGCAGGATCGAGTCTCCAACAGCGATTCCGACCGAATCGTTGACCTGCTTGAAGCGGTCGAGATCGATCACCATCACGGTCGGGCGCATCGCGGGATCGGACTTGGCGAAGGCGAGCATCGCCTCGAACCTGTCGAGGAACAGCTGGCGGTTCGGCAATCCGGTCAGGTTGTCGTGCACGGCATCGTGCAGCAGCCGCTCCTCGGCGGTCTTGAATTCGGTGACATCGGTCAGCGTGCCGACGAGGCGCACCACCTCGCCGTCGGAGCCCACCACCGGCCGCGCCTTGAGCGCAAACCACAGAAAATGGCCGTCCGGCGTGCGTAGCCGGAAATCCTGAACCAGCCGCCCGCGGCGCTGCTCGATCACATTGTCGAGTGAAGCGCGAAAACGGTCGCGGTCGAGCGGGTGCAGGAATTCAAGCCAGCCGGACGCGGGACCTTCTAGCGCGCCGCGCTTGAGCCCAAGCAGATGCTCGGTTTCGGCGCTGGTGAAGACCTTGTCTGCGGAGACATCCCAATCCCAGATCATGTCGCCGGCGCCGGTGAGCGCAAGCGCGCGGCGTTCCACGTCGGAAACAATGCCATGCGTGATGCTGCCGGCGAATGCGTGCTGCATGACGGTAAATCCGATCAGCATCACGATCAGCACGAGGCCGCCGAGGAGGGCAGGGCCGACAATGTCGTTCGTCAGGAACCCGGCGACGGTCAGGCCAGCCGTGACCGACCAGACGACAAACAGGAGCCATGTCGGTATCAGCAGCACCGCGCGGTCGTATCCCTGCGTCGAGAGATAGACGACAAGGCCAAATCCGACGAACGCCACCGCCGCGAGCGAGAAGCGGGAAATGCCGGAGGCGATGGCGGGATTGAACAGCGCGAGGCCGACCAGCGCGACCAGGACGCCGAGCCAGGCGACCGTGATATGCGCATAGCGGACATGCCAGCGCCCGAGATTGAGATAGGCGAACAGGAACACGAGCAGCGTCGCCGCGAGGATCGCCTCGCCCGAAGCGCGCCAGATGCGCTCGGCCCCGGCTGACATGTCGAAGACCTTGCCCCAGAATCCGAAATCGATGCCGATATAGACGAGAACGGCCCAGCCGAGCGCCGCCGCGGCCGGAAACATCACGCTGCCCTTCACGACGAACAGGATTGTCAGGAACAGCGCAAGCAGGCCCGCGATGCCGATCACGATGCCGTAGTAGAGCGTGAAGGAATTGATCTTGTCCTTGTAGGCGTCCGGCTCCCACAGATAGATCTGCGGCAGGTTGCCGGATCGCAATTCCGCGACGTAGGTGATGACCGTGCCAGGATCGAGCGTGATGCGGAAGATGTCGGCTGCGGGCGAGTCCTGCCGCTCGGGCCGTTCGCCCGAGCTTGGTGTGATGCCGACGACTCGGGAGAGGCCGAGGTCCGGCCAGAACATGCCCGATCCGACCATGCGGTAATGCGGGATGACGATCAGGCGGTCGATCTGCTCGTCGCCATTATTGGCGAGTGCAAACACCGCCCAGTTCGTTCGGCCCTCCCGTCCGCGCACCTCGATGCGGCGGACGATCCCGTCGGGTCCGGGAGCGGTCGATACCTGGATACGGTCGGTCTCGGTGTGCTGAAATTCGACCACATCCGCCAGATCGATCGCGGGCGCGTCCACGCGCACGTTGATCGCATCGACCGCCCGGGCGGGCGTCGCGACCAAGCCGGCGAATCCTGCGATCAGGACCGCCAGAAGCGCGGAAAGGCGAAATGCACGCAAACAGGTCCCTCCGGCGGTGCGAGCCGCAACCTGAGGCTTCCTGCCGCGCCTTGTCCACCCCACGGGCTTCACCAACGGAGCAGCTTTGCGCCGATTTGACGGCAGGGGCACGGCATTTCGGTCAGCCTGTCAGGACGATCTTGCCGATATGGGCGCTGGCCTCGATCCGGGCATGCGCGTCGGCGGCCTGCCTGAGGGGAAAGGTGGAGTCGATCACGGGCTTGACCTGCCCGGACGCGAGCAGGGGCAGCACCTTGTCCTCGACGGCGCGTGCGATCCGGCCTTTGTCCTCTATCGAGCGCGAGCGCAACGTCGAGCCGGTATGATGCAGGCGCTTGAGCATGATGCGGCGAAAATCGACGTTGGCCTTGGAACTGCCCTGAAACGCGATCTGGACAATCCGTCCCTCGACGGCGGCGGCCTCGTAATTGCGATCGATGTAATCGCCCCCGACCATGTCGAGGATAACATCTGCGCCCTTGCCGCCGGTGGCGCTTTTGGTCGCCGCCACGAAGTCCTCCGATTTATAGTTAACGGCGACGTCGGCGCCGAGCTTGCGGCAAGCGTCGCATTTCTCCTCGGAACCCGCCGTCGTGATGACGCTCGACCCGAACGCCTTCGCGAGCTGGATCGCGGTCGTGCCGATGCCGGACGATCCGCCGTGGAGAAGGAGTGTCTCGCCGGCCTTCAGCGCGCCACGGTCGAAGACGTTATGCCAGACTGTAAAAAAGGTTTCCGGGATCGCGCCCGCCTCGACCATCGACAATCCGGCGGGAATCGGGAGCGCGTGGCTTTCGTGCGCGAGGCAATATTCGGCGTAGCCGCCGCCGACGACAAGCGCCATGATTTTCGATCCGACCGTCCAGCGCGTGACACCGGCGCCGAGCGCCGCAACTTCGCCCGCAATCTCGAGGCCCGGAATATCGGGAGCGCCCTTGGGTGGAGGATACAGTCCGCGGCGCTGCATGACGTCGGGACGATTGACGCCGGCCGCCTGCACCTTGACCAGGATTTCTCCAGGCCCCGGCGCGGGCATTGCGCGCTCTTCGGGGACGAGCATCTGCGCGTCGCCGGGCGCCTTGATGCCGATCGCGGTCATGCGCGAGGGAATGTCCGCCATGGGGCCTCCGGGTCGTTCAAAGAAGGGGCTGTATGTCGGGCGTTTTAGGCGGCACTCGCGCGTGTGACAACCCGGCACGGTGCGACTAGATTGGAATGAGGAGACTGGCCATGTCGATGATGGACGACGACCGTCCGAAGAAGAAGATCGCACACGAAATCGGACAGGATCTGACGCTGCTGTCGGTCGCCGAGTTACACGAGCGCATCGCTCTGCTTAAGGAAGAAATTGCCCGCCTCGAAGCGGACATCCTGAAGAAGCAATCGTCCCGCAAGTCGGCGGATCAGTTCTTCAAGAAATAGCAAGGGCCCGCAGATCAGGAACGCACCGGCGGGCAGCCGCTGATCCGGCAAAGCTTTTCCAGTTCCGGAAAGTGCTGGTAGGGAGCGGAGCCGCATTGCTCCTTCGTTGCGTCCGCAATCGTGGTCAGCCGTCCGGCATAGAAATAAGCCGCGCGCTCTCTCACCCCGGCATAGCTGCCGTCGGCGTTCTTTGCGTTATAACGCAGACAGACGATGTAACGTTGTTCGGTGCCGCTCGGCTTGAGCGCGGGCTCGGCGATATATGCATCCCGAATACCCGTCGGATCGTCGAGTGTGTTTTGCAGCGAGGAGAGAATGTCGGATTTGTAGCTCGCCGGCATCATGTTCGGATCGACCGGCGCTTCGGTTTTGGTTCCGCAGGATCCCAGCGCGAGGACGGCAAGTCCGGCCAGCAATGCGAGCCAGGCGCGTGACGAACCGGCGGGACTAAGACGACATTGTTGCATCGGCGGCTGTCCGTTGACGGGCGAATTTATTTCTCAATTTACATAAAGTTAAGCTTTCTCAGTCATTACTGGCGTCGTCCATCTTCTGGACATCGAGTGGCTCCTGTCCACTCTGTTTGACGCCTCCCTGTTATCACTTGAGCCGCCGGCAACGGCGGCTCTTTTTTTGCGCGCGCGCGCTGTCCCAAATCGGAGCAGTTTTTGGCTCCGCGATGCAGCCGCGCCACGGCTGGCAACTATGCCGACAGCTTTCGGCACCGTGCGCTTTACGCCGCGCCGCCACCGGGCCTATCCTTGGGAGCAGTAGGGTGAGGCGTACATGTCAGAGCGTTCAGTTCAGGATACCGAGCCGGTATCCTTTCAGGCAAAGCTCGCGGGCTCGCAGGCCTTTGCTGCTTTATTCCGTGACGGCATGGCCCTGGTCGAGGAGACCGCGGCCTATCTCGACGGCAAGGGACGGCAGGAATCCAAGGCCCTCAACCGGTCGGCGGCGCTCGCTTACGCCACGGAAAGCATGCGGCTGACCACCCGGCTGATGCAGCTCGCGTCCTGGCTTCTGCTCCATCGCGCGGTCAAAGAAGGCGAGATGTCGCTCGCGCAGGTCAATCAGGAAAAGACCAAGGTCAAGCTATCGGTCGGCGCGCCGGTCAGCGCCGAAACGCTCGAATTGCTGCCGGCAACCCTGTCCGACCTGATCGTGCGTTCGCGCAAGCTGCACGAACACGTCATCCGGCTCGACGCCACCATTCACAAGCCGGGTGAAACAGCGTCCGAAAGCGGCAATCCGGTCGGACGGCAACTCGGCCTGTTGCGCGCGGCCTTCGAGCAGCGCGGCGCCTGATCCTTTTCGGCTCGCTCAGACAAAAAACCCCCGCGCGAGCGGGGGTTTTGCTGTCCGCAACGGTGCGGAAACTACTTGCCGTCCTTGCCTTCCTTGAGGAAGCCCGAGAACTTCTTCTGGAAGCGCGACACGCGGCCGCCGCGGTCGAGGATCTGCTGGTTGCCGCCGGTCCAGGCGGGATGCGACTTCGGGTCGATGTCGAGGTGCATCGCGTCGCCTTCCTTGCCCCAGGTGCTGCGGGTGGAGAATTCGGTGCCATCGGTCATGATGACCTTAATGGTGTGGTAATTCGGATGGATGTCGGACTTCATGATCGTGTCTTCCTGCGGCCGAGGCCGCGTTCCTGCCGGGAATAGGGAGAATTCGCGGGGTCTATAACAAAGGCGGGCTGGGGGCACAAGCCGGACGAGCCTTGCCTTCCTGCCACCCGCACGGCATGGAGGACATTGCGGGCGCGCGGAAATGCCAGGTTTTTGAAGGTTCGATGAAGGATAGCGTGACCGCGCAGGAACCAACCGTGCCGCAGGCGCGCGGACGCGCGCTGCGCCCCATGATCCTTTTGATCCCCTACGTCACCCGATATTGGGGCAGGGGGCTTGCCGCGCTCGCGGCACTGGTGACGGCTGCACTCGCGACCCTTGCGGTGCCGGTCGCCGTCCGCCGCATGATCGATTTCGGTTTCGGCGGCGAGCGCGCGCTGATCGACAAGTATTTCCTCGCGATGCTCGGCGTTGTCACTGTGCTCGCCGCTGCGAGTGCGTTGCGCTTCTATCTCGTCACCACGCTCGGCGAACGCATCGTCGCGGATCTGCGGTCGGAAGTCTTTGCGCATCTGACGCGGCTGTCGCCGGCATTCTTCGATTCGGCCCAGACGGGCGAGATGATGTCGCGGCTCACCGCCGATACGACCCAGGTGAAGGCGGCCGTCGGTTCGTCGATCTCGGTCGCGCTTCGCAATCTGGTCCTGTTCATCGGGGCCGGCGCGATGATGGTGGTGACGAGCCCGCGTCTCTCGACGTTCGTGCTGGTCGCGATTCCAATCATCGTCCTGCCGCTTGTCGCCTTCGGGCGCGCGGTCCGCCGCCGCTCGCGCGAGGCGCAGGATTCGCTCGCGGATGCATCCGCATACGCCGCCGAACTGATCGGCGCAGTGCGGGTGCTGCAGGCCTTCACCAACGAGTCATTGGTCCGCAATCGCTACAGCGCGGCGGTCGACGCAGCCTTCGACGCGGCGCTGCGCTCGACCAAGGCGCGCGCGATCCTGACGGCCGTCGCGATCTTTCTTGTATTCGCGAGCGTCGTTTTCGTGCTCTGGATCGGCGCGCAGGACGTGATCGCGCAGCGCATGACGGCGGGGCAGCTCGGCCAGTTCGTGCTCTATGCCGTGTTCGCGGCAGGCGGACTGGGCGAACTCAGCCAGATGTGGGGCGAAGTATCGCAAGCCGCCGGAGCGGCCGAGCGGCTGTTCGAGATCCTGCAATTGAAGCCTGCCATCACGGCGCCTTCGAACCCGCGGCCCCTGCCCGCGCCGTCGCGTGGAGAGATCGCCTTTTCCAATGTCACTTTTTCCTATCCGACGCGTCCCCAGGGCGCGACGCTCGACAATGTCTCGTTCAGCGTTGCAGCGGGCGAGCAGGTGGCGATTGTCGGTCCTTCGGGGGCGGGCAAGAGCACGATCTTTCATCTGCTGTTGCGCTTCTACGATCCCGTCTCCGGGACGATCACATTCGACGGCGTTCCGATCCGCGAACTCGATCCGCAAATCCTGCGCCACCAGATCGCGCTGGTGCCGCAGGAAACGGCGGTGTTCGGCGCATCGATCAGCGACAACATCCGTTTCGGCCGGCCTGGCGCGAGCGATGACGATGTCGTGCGGGCGGCAGAAATGGCAGCGGCCGACGAATTCATTCGCCGTCTGCCGCAGGGCTATGACACCCCCGTCGGCGAACGCGGTGTGACGTTGTCGGGCGGGCAGCGCCAGCGCATCGCGATCGCGCGCGCAATTCTGCGCGAGGCGCCGTTGCTGCTGCTGGACGAAGCCACATCCTCGCTCGATGCGGAAAGCGAAACTCTGGTGCAGGCCGCCCTCGAACGCCTGATGAAAGGGCGCACGACGCTCGTCATCGCGCATCGGCTTGCGACGGTATTGGCATGCAGCCGGATTCTGGTGATGGACGGCGGACGCATCGTGGAGGAAGGTAACCACGAACGGCTCGTCGCCGCGAACGGCCTTTACGCGCGTCTTGCTCGTCTGCAATTCCGCGCGGACTGATCGCGCCACGGCGCGGCCGGAATTCCGCCTCTCCGCATCCCAAAGCCGGCCACGGAGCAATGGAAGCCTGCGCCACCCTGAAATCGTTCAGGAGGGAGGGTTTCATGCGCCGATCGTTTCGATGGTTTGCCGCGTGCGTTGTCTTGGGGCTGATGGCGGCGCCTGCCGCCGCAAGGCCGCAACTGTCCGGCCCGCTCATCCACGACAATCTTGCCATCTATCTGGTGCACGGACGCTCTGCGGCCGGCCCGGTGCCGCTGTCGCTCGAGGAAGCAATGACGCGCGGTGTCGTGCAGGTTCACGAGACCGGCGACGTCAATCAGCTCGCCATCGAGAATAGCGGCGATACCGATGTCTTCGTGCAGTCCGGCGACATCGTCAAAGGCGGGAAGCAGGATCGCGCGCTGATGGTCAGTCTCGTGCTGCCGGCGCATTCCGGACGCGTCTCGATTGCGTCGTTCTGTGTCGAGCAAGGCCGCTGGTCGATGCGTGGGCGCGAGGACGTGCAGCGCTTTTCGAGCGCCAGCGCCGCAGTGCCGTTTCGTGAGATGAAGCTCGCCATGATGGCACCGCTGCCGAAGCCTCCCGCGCAGCCAGGCACTCCGGGACGGGCGAATCCAACCAGTGAGACGCGCCAGCGCCAGAACGCGGTGTGGAACGGGGTGAAGGTCGCACAAGACAGGCTCAACGGCTCGCTCGGCGCGCCGGTTGAGGCAATGCAATCCTCGTCGAGCCTGCAGCTTGCGTTGGAGAACGAGAAACTCGTGGCCGCGCAGGAAGCGTATGTCGGTGCGTTGCGCGCGGCGGCGGAGAAGGCCGGCGACGTCGTCGGATATGTCACGCTGGTCAACGGCCGGCTGAACGGTGCGGACATCTACGCATCGAACGGGCTGTTCCGGAAGATGTGGCCGAAGCAACTGAAGGCCGCGGCGGTCGAGGCGATGGCGAAGAGGGACGATCCGCAGGCTGCTTCGCCTGCAACCGCGGCCGACGTGGTCGCGTTCCTCGACGCTGCCGAGCAGGGCGACCGCGACGAGCGTACCGTGAACGGCGACGTGCGCCTGCAGACACGCGACAGCGACAAGGCGTTTTATTCTGAAACGAGCCGGGCCGACGCCTGGGTACAGCGCAGCTATCTGGCGAAGTGACAGGAAAGGTCCTGCCGCCTTTCGCACCTGTGCGAAAGGCGGCTCAGGGCTTCCAGCTCATCTTGTGAACCGGCGCGCCGGAGCGGGCATTGACGTCCGATCCGGTGACGACAAATCCATTCCGCTTGTAGAAGCGGATTGCCGGGCTGTTATCCTCGTTCACATGCAATTCGATGCGCGCAGGCGAAAGCCGCCGCACTTCCTCGAGCAACAGTCCGGCGATGCCGCGGCGCTGGCGATCGACCGCGACGACCAGCTGGTCGAGATAGCCGGTCGCCGGATCGATTGTCGCAAGGCCGACGATCCGGCCGTCATGCACGGCTACGAGCGCCTGCGCTCCGCTGGCCTGGAGATGATCGAGGCGGCTCGCCATCCATTCGCGGCGTGACGCAAAGTCGATGGCCGGGTAGGCGGCCTGCCACGAGGCGACCCAAAGATCGAGGACGCCTGCGCGGTCCGCAGGTTGCATGGAGCGCAGCGTCACGCCCTGCGGCGCGGACGCCATCAGCGTTCCGTGATCTTCAATTCGATGCGGCGATTGCGCCGGTAGGCTTCTTCGTTCCGGTCCGGATCGAGCGGCTGGAATTCGCCGAAGCCTGCCGCGACGAGATGCTGCGGCGAGACGCCCTTGCTCATAAGATACTGCACCACCGCGATCGCGCGCGCGGCGGACAATTCCCAGTTTGAGGGAAATTGCGGGCTCGCGATAGGGCGGATATCGGTGTGACCGTCCACGCGCATCACCCACGCGATGTCGGAGGGGATGCGCTTTTCCAGCTCCAGGAGACCGGTCGCGATCTTGTCGATTTCGACCCGGCCCTCGGGCTTGAGCACCGACTGGCCTGCATCGAAGAACACTTCGGACTGGAATACGAATCGGTCGCCGACGATACGGATATCGGGACGGTCGCCGAGGATCGTGCGCAGCCGCCCGAAGAAGTCGGAGCGGAAGCGCGACAATTCCTGCACGCGCTGGGCGAGCGCGACGTTCAGGCGCTGACCGAGATCGGCAATGCGCCCCTGCGATTCCTTCTCGCGATTTTCCGAAGCATCGAGCGCGGTCTCGAGCGAGGCAAGCTGGCGGCGCAGCGCAGCGATCTGCTGGCTGAGCGATTCAACCTGGGCCAGCGCGCGTGCGGAAACCTGCCGTTCGTTGTCGAGTTTGGTGTTGAGTTCGCCGACCTGGCTCTGTGCGCTCGCCGCGCCGCTTCCCGCGCCTTCGTAAAGCCCCTTGTAGCGGTCGCGTTCGCCTTCGGTCGCGGCAAGCGTCGAGCGTAGCGTCGCGATGGTATCCTCAAGGCTGGATTTGTTGGTCTTTTCCAGCGAGAGAAGATCGGTCAGCTGCGCGATCTGGGCATTGAGGCGGGTCAGCGCCGTATCCTTGCCGCTCATTTCCTGCGTCAGATAGAACTGGACGACCGCGAAAACGGTCAGCATGAAGATGATGCCGAGGATCAGCGTCGAGAGCGCGTCGACGAAGCCCGGCCAATAGTCGATGCCGCGCTCGCGGCGAAAACGCGCAAGAGCCATTTAGGTCTTCTCGCGAGCGAGCTGATCGAGCACGCGGCGCAGGTCCTGATGCAGGTCGGCCTGCGAATCCGCCCAGTCCCGGATCATCTGCTGTTCGGTGCGCATGTGCTGCACGAGGCCCTGGATTGCTTCGGCGAGGTTCGCCATGGCGGCCGTGGCCGCGCGGTTCGAGCCGGTATCCGTGATCACTTCTTTCAGCCGGTCGATGGCGACGCGAAGGTCGCCCGGCAATGCCGCGGCCTGCGCCGACGCCTGCGGGTCGGTCCCGATGTCGCGCACGGTCGTGGACAGCCAGTCCTCGAGGTCGGTGTAGAAGCGGTTCTGCGCCTGGCTCGTCTGCAGATCGAGGAAGCCGAGCACCAGCGATCCGGCAAGGCCGAACAGCGATGATGAAAACGAAATGCCCATGCCGCCGAGGGGAGCGGCGAGACCTTCTCGCAGGGTATCGAAGACCGAACTTGCGTCGCCGCCCGGTCGAAGCGTCTCGATCACGCGGCCGACCGAGCCGACCGTCTCAATGAGGCCCCAGAAGGTGCCGAGCAGTCCGAGAAAGACCAGCAGCGCCGTCATGTAGCGCAGGAGATCGCGCGCTTCGTCGAGACGGGCGGCAATGGAGTCGAGAATGCTGCGCATCAACTGCGCGGACATGCCCATTCGCCCGAGACGGTCGCCGAGGATCGAGGCCATCGGCGCGAGCAGGACCGGCGGCCGCTCGACCGCGATCCCCGGGTCGGCGAGCCGAAAGCCGTTCACCCACGAGACTTCAGGAAATAGACGGATCACCTGCCGGAACGACATCAGGATGCCGATCACCAGCACCCCGATGATGACGGCGTTCAGGCCCGGATTGGCGAGGAAGGCGACCAGGATCTGTTTGTAGAGGACGACGACGAGGAGGCTGCAGAGAATCAGGAAGACCAGCATGCGCACCAGAAAGATGCGCGGGGACGACAATTTGAATGGGTCGAGGTCGCGGGCCATGAGGCGTCCTTTGGAGCGTCCTGCGTCTTCCGTTTCGACGGCAATGCAATACCCTCAATATGGCATAGGCCGGGCGAAATGAAACAGCGCGGTCGGAAATCGGGAGCGCCGGATCGCGCTCAGGCCGCCTGTTTCACCATCCGCAGAATGGCGCCGTGCATTGTTTCGTTCCCGGCGACGATGCCGCGCGATGCGAACATGGCATCTTTTCCGTCAAGATCCGTGACGTAGCCCCCTGCCTCCCGGACGAGCAATGTGCCGGCCGCCATGTCCCAGGGCGAAAGGCCGCGCTCCCAATAGGCGTCGAAACGGCCGGCGGCGACATAGGCAAGATCGAGCGCGGCCGCCCCGAAACGGCGCAGGCCCGCGACCTGCTCCTGCACGACCGAAAATTCCCGGCGGAAGAGTTCGAGATCGCCGCGTCCGTGATGCGGCAGGCCGCATGCAACGACCGCCTCGGTCAGCTTCTTTCGTCCGGCGACGCGCAGGCGCCGGTCGTTAAGGAACGCGCCCTTGCCGCGCTCGGCCGTGAACATCTCGTCGCTGATCGGATTGTAGACGAGGCCCGCGACCAGAACGCCCTCGCGTGCGAGTCCGATCGAGATCGCGAATTGCGGAATGCCGTGCAGGAAATTCGTCGTGCCGTCGAGCGGGTCGACGTACCAGACATGCGTCTGGTCCGTTCCTTCCGTCAGGCCGCCTTCTTCGCCGAGGAACGAATAGCCCGGCCGCGCCGCAGCCAATTCCTCTTTCAGAATCTTCTCGGCGCGATGATCGGCGGCCGACACGAAATCCGCAGGTCCCTTCATCGAGACCTGGAGGTTCTCGACCTCACCGAAGTCGCGCTTCAGCCCACGCGCGGCCTTCTGCGCGGCCTTCATCATGACGTTGAGGATTGCGGAGCGGAGCATCGTGATCCTGTCACCACGCTTGCGCGTGTCCCCGGAAGCGGGGACAGCGAAGGAAGGTCACTCCGCGCGGCGGATGTAGGAGACTTCGTTGGTGTCGACGATGATCTTTTCGCCGGTGGTGATGAAGGGCGGCACCATGACGCGCAGGCCGTTCTCGAGCTTCGCCGGCTTGTAGGACGAGGCGGCAGTCTGTCCCTTCACGACCGGATCGGCTTCCACGACCTCAAGCGTCACTTGATCGGGCAGTTTGATGCTGATCGGGCGCTCCTCATGCATCTCGAGCGTCACTTCCATGCCGTCCTGCAGGAACGCGGCGCGCTCGCCGACGAATTCCTCCTGCAATTCGAGTTGCTCGTAGGTGTCCTTATCCATGAACACGAGCGCATCACCCTGCTTGTAGAGATATTGAAAATCCTTCTGCTCAAGCCGCGCGCGCTCGACGCGCTCATCCGACCCGAAGCGATTGTTGAGCTTGCGCCCGTCGATCAGGTTCTTCAGCTCGACCTGGTTGTATGCTGGTCCCTTGCCCGGTTTCACCGCCATCGTCTTCACCGAGACCCAGAGCGAGTCCTGATATTCGATGACCATGCCCGGACGGATTTCGTTGCCATTGATCTTGGCCATGGATGTCCGCCGCTTGTGAGGATGGAAGCTTTCGCGGGGTGGTGTGCCCCGGCGGTGCCGCCGCCGTCAAGTGCGCGAGGCTGCGAGCGCGTCGAGCCAAGGTTTCGCGGCTTTTTCCGCGTCCGCACGCACCTGCTCGGTCTGCTGAATGGCAAATTCATCGAGCCACAGGTCGGTCGTGCCGCCGGCCTTCGAGATCAGGTGCCATTTGATCGCCTGTACCGGGTCCTTGGGCAGCCCTTTGCCGGTCGCGAGCACGCGCGCGAGCCGGTTCTGGGCGATCGGATTGCCGCGCTGCGCCGCCTTGCGCATGATCTCGGACGCCTTGGCCTCGTCCTTGATCACGCCGGTGCCGTTGTAGAGCATGATGGCAAATTCGACCTGGGCGTCGACATTGTCGGCAAGCGATGCGGCGGCCAGAAGCTTCGCGGCCTCCGGAAGATTTTTGTCGACGCCGCGGCCGTCCTTGTAGAGCGTGGCGAGCGCGTATTGGGCTTCCGGATTACCGGCGTCGGCTGCGGCGCGGAAAAGTTCGGCGGCGTGCGCGAAGTCCTGCGGGAAGACCTGACCTTCAAGATAAAGCAGGGCAAGATTGTATGCTGCGGCAGCGTGCCCGAGTTTCGCTGCCGAGGCGAGCAGCCGCGCCGCTTCGTCGCGATCCTTCGGCCCGCCGCGGCCCGCCATGCGCATCATCGCAAGGGCAAAGATCGCGTTGCGGTCGCCGCGATCGGCCGCGAGCTTGTACCAGTCGATGGCTTTGGCGTCGTTGTTCGGCACGCCAAGTCCGTTGGCGTAGAGTTCGCCAAGCAGCGTCATGGCAATCGGGTCGCCTGCTTCCGCGCGCTTGGTGGCGAACGAGAACGATTGCAGGTAATGGCCGCTCTGGTAGGCGCCGTAGGCGAGGTCGGGCGCCGGTGGCGTCGGTGCAGGCGGAGCGGCAGTTGGTGGAGGAGGGGCCTGCTTGGCCTGCGGCTTTTGCGCAAGCGCAGCCTGCGGCACGAGAAGCGCCGCCAAGATTCCGGCCAAGAAAAGATTGTAGATGACGCGTGTGGTCATGCGGCAGGCTCCGGCAGCCGCAATT
>CAZPBF010000022.1:0-68037 GCA_964584855.1 uncultured Hyphomicrobiales bacterium | reverse complement strand
GATCGCGAAGGCGACTGTGGAGTTCTGGCCGGCAATCTATCGCAACTCGCTGATCACGCTGTGGTCCACCTTGATCGGCTTTGGCATGGCCGTCGGATTCGGACTGCTGCTCGGCCTCGTGGTCGGCTGGTCGCGCGCCATCTACGCCGGTCTCTATCCACTGATGATCGGCTTTAACGCTATCCCGAAAGTCGCGGTTGTGCCGATCCTTGTCCTGTGGTTCGGCATCGGCTTTGTGCCCGCGGTGCTCACAGCATTCCTGATCTCGTTCTTTCCGATCGTCGTGAATGTCGCGACGGGACTTGCGACGATCGAGCCGGAGCTGGAAGACGTCCTCAAGGCGCTCGGCGCCTCGAAACTCGACATCATGCGCAAGATCGGAATTCCGCGCGCGCTGCCGTATTTCTTCGGCTCGCTGAAGATTGCGATCACACTCGCCTTCGTGGGTTCGGTGATTTCGGAGAGCATCGCGTCGAACCATGGCATCGGCAACCTGATGCTACAGGCGCAGGCGCAGTTCCAGGTGCCGCTCGTGTTCGCGGGGCTCGTCGCGCTCGCGGTCGAAGGCATCGTGATGTATTGGGCGATGGCTTTGCTCGAGCGGCGCATGACCGGATGGGCGCAGCGCTCCGGCTTCGCGCAGAGCTGACTCAGGCGGCGGATCGTCCGGCCGAATCCTGGTTCGGCGCGAGCGTCTGCGCCACGAGATCGGCGAATTGCTCCCGCAGATAGCTGCCGGTGCCCTCGCGCAGATAGATTCCGCAATTCACGCTCGGCAGGCGCGGCAGGCTCTCGTCCTCCCGGATCACGAGGTTTGGAAAGTCGCGAGCCCGCCCCCGCGGCAACACGGACAACGCGGTCCCTCCCGTCACATAAGAGGCGATGCCGAAAATACTTGGCCCGACATAGATCAGCGTGTGCTGGAATTGCGCCTCGTTGAGCGCGCCGAGCGCGACCCGATGGAGGATGCAGTCTTCGCCATAGGTGGCGATCGGAACGGGTTGCGCGGGGTTGAGCTGCAGCGAAGGAATTCCCACCCACACCAGCGGCTCGATCCAGTGGTGCCGCGCGTCCCGGACGCCTCCCGTTGCCGACAGCCCGACCAGCATGTCGAGGTCGCCCTCGCGTAGATCGCGCATCATCGCATCGAGCGATCCGGCGCGCATGATGAAGCTCACGTCGGCGTGCCGTTCGCGAAATTGCGCGGCCGCACGCGAAACGGGACCGATCGCGAAGTCTCCGCCCATGCCGACTCGCAAGATCTGCTTCGACGGCCGCGGGGTCGCAAGATCGAGAATCTGATCGTTGATGGACAACAGCCGCCGCGCGTAATTGACGACCATTTCGCCCGCCGACGTCAGGCTCACGCCGGGCGCGCTCTTGTCGAGTAAGTCCGTGCCAAGGAGATATTGCAGGCGCTTGATCTGCGCGCTGACGGCGGGCTGCGTGATGCCCAGCGATTGGGCTGCCTTTGTAAAACTGCGCAGGTCGACGACCGCGATCAGGGTCCGCAACAGTTCGGTCGGAATATTAACCATGAGGGCCGCGCAATTTAGAACGATCCTATTCTTGCATGGTGCATCTGTGGTTTGCGGCGGAACTGGATCACAATTGGTTTATTGTGCGACGGCTGGATCGCTCTTGTTTATGGGCCTTCAAGTCGGCGGTGCTGCAGTAGTGCCAAATGGATGGTGATTGGATACCGCGCATGAAGCTCGTGGCACTTTACGTCCGCGTCCTCGGACTTCTCGGCAGTGAGATCCGCCTCGGCTGGCTGCTCGCTTTGGCCAACGTGGCGCTCGCCATCGCGCAGTTTGCCGAGCCGGTTTTGTTCGGGCGCATCATCGATGCGCTGACCCGCGCGCAGACCGGCACGCCCGGAGACTGGACGACCTTGCTGCCGCTGCTGCTCGCATGGTCGTCATTCGGACTATTCATCATCGCCTGCAGTGTCTTTGTCGCCCTGCATGCGGACCGCCTTGCACATCGGCGCCGTCACGCGGTGCTGACCAGCTATTTCGAGCACGTTCTGCAGCTGCCGCTCTCCTACCATGGCGGCGCGCATTCCGGCCGGCTGATGAAGGTCATGCTCTCGGGCACCGATGCGCTGTGGGGATTGTGGCTCAGTTTTTTCCGGGAGCATTTCGCGGCCTTCGTCGCATTGCTGGTCCTGCTTCCGCTCTCGGTCTTCCTGAACTGGCGCCTCGCGATCCTGCTGATCTTCCTGTGCATCGTATTCGCGATCGTGACCGCAATCGTGCTGCACAACACGATGACCATGCAGAACGCCGTCGAGGAGCATTTCTCCGATCTCGCCGAGCGCGCCTCGGACGCGCTCGGAAACGTCGCGCTGGTGCAGAGCTACACCCGCATCGAAGCGGAAGTGATCGGATTGAAATCGGTCGTCGATCGGCTCCTCGGAGCGCAGATGCCGGTGCTGTCGTGGTGGGCGGCCGTCTCCGTGCTCACGCGCTCGGCAACGACGCTGACGCTGCTCGCGATCTTCCTCGTCGGCACCTACCTGCATTTCCAGAATCTCGCGACCATCGGCGAGATCGTGATGTTCATGAGCTTCGCGACCATGCTGATCGGACGCCTCGACCAGGCCGTCGGCTTCGTCAACCGCGTGTTCATGGACGCGCCGCGGCTGCGCGAGTTCTTCGAGGTGCTCGACACGACGCCGGTCGTCGCCGACCGGCCGAACGCGATTGATCCCGGCCGGCTGCAGGGCCGGGTCGAATTCAGGGATGTCTCCTATTCCTACGACGGCAAGCGCCCGGCGGTCGCGGACCTGAGCTTTGAGGCACAGCCCGGCGAGACCGTTGCGCTGGTCGGCCCGACCGGAGCGGGAAAGACCACGGCGCTCGCACTCCTGCATCGCGTGTTCGATCCGCAATCGGGCTCGATCCGGATCGACGGCCACGACCTGCGCGACCTGAAGCTGTCGGCGCTCCGCCGCAACATCGGCGTCGTCTTTCAGGAGATGCTGCTGCTGAACCGTTCGATCGCGGAGAACCTGCTGCTCGGCAAGCCGGATGCGACCGAAGAGGAAATGCGCGAGGCGCTGCGCCGCGCGCAGGCGCTGGATTTCGTCGAACGCAATCCCGAAGGCTTACAGGCCCAGGTCGGCGAACGCGGCCGTTTCCTGTCCGGCGGTGAGCGCCAGCGGCTCTCGATCGCGCGCGCGCTATTGAAGAATCCGCCGGTCCTGATCCTCGACGAGGCGACCAGCGCCCTCGATGCGGCGACCGAGGTCAAAGTGCAGGCCGCGCTCGATGAAGTGATGAAGGACCGCACCACCTTCGTGATCGCGCACCGCCTTGCGACCATCCGCAACGCCACGCGGATCCTCGTGTTCCAGAACAGCCGGATCGCCGAGATGGGCCGCTTCGACGAACTGGTCCGGCACGATGGCCACTTCGCGCAGCTTGCCCGCGCGCAATTCCTGCTGCCTGCGCAGCCCGCGCACGCCCACTAGGCGGCGGGCTTACTTGATCCGCTCGAGGATGCTGACGTAGTTCGCGACGGCCGCGCCGCCCATGTTGAAGATGCCGCCGAGGCGCGCGTCCTTCACCTGGATGTCGCCCGCGCTGCCGGTGAGCTGCATCGCGGTCAGGGCATGCATCGACACCCCGGTCGCACCGACCGGATGGCCCTTCGCCTTCAGCCCGCCCGAAGGATTGACCGGGAGCCGTCCGGATTTTTCGGTCCAGCCTTCCTTGATCGCCCGCGCGCCCTGTCCTTCCGGCACGAGACCCATCGCCTCGTATTCGATCAGCTCGGCAATGGTGAAGCAGTCGTGCGTCTCGACGAAAGACAGATCCGGGAGCGACACGCCGGAATTCGCCAGCGCCTTCTTCCATGCGACGGCGCAGCCCTCGAATTTCAGGATGTCGCGCTTCGACATCGGCAGGAAATCCTGCACGTGTTCGGCCGCGCGGAAGGCGACCGCCTTCTTCAGCCGCAGCGCGGTCTCGACATCGGCGAGCACGATCGCGGCCGCGCCATCCGACACGAGCGAACAATCCGTGCGCTTCAGCGGGCCAGCGACGAACGGGTTCTTCGCGCTTTCAGTGCGACAAAATTCGAAGCCGAGATCCTTGCGCATCTGCGCATAGGGATTGCCCACCCCGTTCTTGTGGTTCTTCGCCGCGATCATCGCGAGGGCGTCGGACTGATCGCCGTATTTCTGAAAATAGAGCCCCGCGATCTTTCCGAAGATCCCTGCGAAGCCGCCTTCGATGTCTGCCTCCTCGCGCACGTAGGACGCCTTCAACAGGTTCCGGCCGATCTCCGGCCCGGGCGTCGTCGTCATCTGCTCGACGCCGACCACGAGCACGATCCGCGCGCTGCGGGCGGCGATCGCCTTGATCCCCTGATGGATCGCGGCAGACCCGGTGGCGCATGCATTCTCCACGCGGGTGGCGCGCTTGAATCGCAGATCGGGAGAAGCCTGCAGCACAAGCGCAGCGGTGAAATCCTGCGCGGAGAAGCCGGCGTTGAAATGCCCGAGCACGATCTCATCGACGTCACCCGGCGCGATGCCTGCGTCGGCAAGCGCGCCCGTCGCAGCCCGCACAATCAGGCTCTCAACGGTCTCGGTGTCGAGCTTGCCGAAGGGAGTGTGGGACCAGCCGACGATGCATGCAGTCATGGTGAGTTCCCTGGCTATTGCCGAACTTTGGTCGCTTTCTTGCGGAAATACCACATCCGAACCGATCCGCGCAGTGGATCAGGGGCAGACCCGGTTTTGCCTTCCCTCCACCCTTCGGTTAGATAAGGTCCTCCATTGTCAATGGAAGTTCCGAAGGCCCGCAACAGTCACCGGACCGGATCAGTGCCGTTTGTAGGAAAGCTCTTTTCGGCCCCCGCCTTCTGCGCCGTCCTGTCCGCTGCCCTCTTGTGCGGCGTCGCGCCGCGCGATGCGCGTGCCGAAGCAACGCTCCTGATCGAAGCCGATACCGGCAAGGTCCTGCACGCCGATAATGCCGGGCAAGCCTGGTATCCCGCCTCCGTCACCAAGCTGATGACGGCCTATGTCACCCTTCGCGCCGTGAAGGACCGCCGGCTGTCGCTCGACACGCTTCTCACCGTGTCGCCGAATGCGGTCGCCCAGCAGCCCTCCAAGATGGGCTTCAAGGCCGGCACCCAGGTCACGGTCGACAACGCGCTGAAGATGCTGCTGGTCAAGTCGGCGAACGACATCGCCGTCGTGCTCGCCGAGGGCGTGTCCGGCTCGATCGAGCTTTTCGCGAACGACATGAACAAGGCCGCGCAGCGGCTCGGCATGACGCAGACGAGCTACGTCAATCCGAACGGCCTGCCCGCGGACGGCCAGATCACCTCGGCGCGCGATCTTGCGATCCTTGCCCGCGCGATGATCCGCGAATTGCCGGAATACGATTTCTACTGGCACCTCTCCGCGATCCGCTTCGGCAAGCGGGTGACGCGCAACTTCAACAAGCTGATCGACCGTTATCCCGGCGCCGACGGCATGAAGACCGGATTTATCTGCGCGTCGGGATTCAATCTTGTTGCCTCGGCGACGCGCAACGGACGGCGCCTGATCGCGGTCGTGCTCGGCGCCTATTCCTCGTCGGAGCGCGCGACCAAGGCCGCCTCGATGCTCGAGCGCGGATTCAACGGCGGCTCGATCTCCTGGCTCACGCCGTCGCTCGGTAACGTCAACGACCTCGCGACGCTCGATGCGCCGCCGCCGAACCTGCGTGACGAGATCTGCGGCAAGAAGCGCAAGCGCAGGCCCGCCGAAGACGAGGACGATGACGACGAACCGGTCGCCGGCAACGCTGAGCCGGGCTCGGCGCATTCGGTGATGCTATCGAGCCTGCGCGGCCCGCTGATCAAACCCTCGCAGCTTCTGTCCGATCTGCCGCCCGCGATGGAGCCCGTCCCGGTGTTCATCGGCCCGGCGAAGGACCCGAGCCAGGTCGGCGCGGCCTCGATCAAATATACCAAGCCCACCGCGGTCGCGTCCGCCGGCGCCGTCGATGTCGCGCCTGCAGCGCCTTCCACGGTGAGCGCACCGGCTTTCGCCGCCACAGCGCCTGCCGGCCCGCCGGTCGGCACCTTTACGCCGGCCGCGCCCACCCGGGTCGCCAATGTCCCGATGCCGCGGCCTCGTCCCCGGAATCCGGCCAAGCCGTGACCGCGGCGGAGCCGGCCTCTCCCCGCAAGCCCGGCGCGCCGATCCCGCTGACGGTGCTCACCGGATTTCTCGGCGCAGGTAAAACCACGCTGCTCAACCGCCTGGTGAAGGATCCCGCACTCGCGGGCACCGCCGTCATCATCAACGAGTTCGGTGAGATCGGCATCGATCATCTCCTGGTCGAATATATCGACGACGGCGTGATGATCCTGTCGAGCGGATGCCTGTGCTGTACCGTCCGCGGCGATCTGGTGGACGCGCTGGAAAAACTTTTGCGCGATCTCGACAACGGGCGCATCACATTCAACCGCGTCATGATCGAGACCACCGGTCTCGCCGATCCGGCGCCGGTGCTGCAGACGCTGATGTCGCATCCTTATCTTGTGATGCGCTTGCGTCTCGACGGTGTCGTGACAATGGTGGACGCCGTGAACGGCCTCGCCACGCTCGATGCGCATGTGGAGTCCGTGAAGCAGGCCGCGGTCGCCGACCGCATCGTACTGACCAAGACCGATCTGCTCGACACGCCTGGACGCAACGCCGCGCGCGAGCAACTCGTCGCGCGATTGCGGGGACTCAATCCCGCAGCCCCGATCCTCGACGCAGCCCAGGGTGAGGCGACGCCAGACCGGCTGCTGAATTGCGGTCTTTACGATCCCGAGGGAAAGACGCCGGACGTCAAACGCTGGCTCGCGCAGGAGGCCTATGAAGAGGCCGGCCACGCGCACGGCCATGGCAATGACCACGAACACGGCCATCACCACCACGACGTGAACCGGCACGACGACCACATCCGTTCCTTCTGCCTTGCGACCGACCGCGCCGTCCCCGCGTCCGCGCTCGAATTGTTCATCGAGCTCCTGCGTTCGCTGCATGGGCCGAACCTTCTGCGGATGAAGGGAATCGTGAAACTCGCCGAGTCCCCCGACCGCCCGGTCGTCATTCACGGCGTCCAGCACGTGATGCACCCGACCGCGCAGCTTCCCGCATGGCCCGACGCGGATCACCGCTCCCGCATCGTGTTCATCGTGCGCGACATCGAGCCGCGCGTGATCCGCGAGTTGTTCGACGCGTTCCTGTCCGAAACGGTGATGCCCGATCAGCCGGATCGAGCCGCGCTCGCCGACAATCCGCTTGTTCCTTTCGGCGGGCTCGACCGCTGAGCCGCCTTGCCACGCTGATGCGACTCTTCGATTGTAGCGGCCGGCCCTGACCGACGCCGGCGCGAGCTGATGCAGTTCCTTCACCGCCTGATGAGCCATGTGATTTCGCTGCGCGGGGCGTGGCGTTCGCTACGCATGACGATGCATATCGGAAAGAACCCGACGCGGATCTTTCCGAACGTGGTCGAGGAACTGGCCGCCCGTTTCGGCGACGCGCCCGCCTTGCTCTCGGATCGCGAGAACTTCACATACGCGGAATTATTCGCGCGCTCGAACCGCTATTCACGCTGGGCCCTGCGCGAAGGCATCCGCAAGGGCGACACGGTCTGCCTCCTGATGCCAAACCGTCCCGACTATTTCGCCGCATGGCTCGGCGTCACGCGCGTCGGCGGGATCATGGCGCTCCTGAATACCAATCTCACCGGAGCATCGCTTGCCCATTGCATCGACATTGCCGGCGCAAGCCACATCGTCGTCGCGGCCGAATTGCGCGACGCGTACGAGCGCGCGAAATCGCTGCTGAAATCCACGCCGAAGCTTTGGCTGCATGGCGGAGGCGAGGACGCCCCGCGGATCGACCGCGAGCTGGAGGCGCTCTCCGGCGCGGCGCTCGCGCCGGGTGATCGGCCCGCGCTCACCACCGAAGACCGCGCGCTTTATATTTACACCTCCGGCACGACCGGCATGCCGAAGGCCGCCAACGTCAACCATTACCGGATCATGCTCGCCTGCTTCGGCTTTGCCGGCGTGATGAATACGCGCGCGAGCGATCGCATGTACGATTGCCTGCCGATGTATCACACCGTCGGCGGGCTGGTGGCGATCGGTCCGTTGCTGGTCGTCGGCGGCTCGACGGTCATCCGCGAGAAATTCTCCGCGCGCGAATTCTGGGACGACGTCGTGCGCCACGAGTGCACCCTCTTTCAGTATATCGGCGAGCTGTGCCGCTATCTCGTCAACTCCCCGCCGCATCCGAACGAGACGCGGCACCGCCTGCGGCTTGCATGCGGCAACGGCCTGCGGCCGGATATCTGGGATGAATTCAAGTCACGCTTCCGCATCCCGCTCATTCTTGAATTCTATGCGGCGACCGAAGGCAACGTGCTGCTGTTCAACTTCGAAGGCAAGAGCGGCGCGATCGGCCGCCTGCCTTGGTATCTCGCGTGGCGTTTCCCGGTGGAGATCGTGAAATTCGACGTCGAGGCCGAGCAGCCGTTGCGCGACGCGCAGGGTCATTGCATCCCTTGCGCGCCCAACGAACCGGGCGAAGCGATCGGCAAGATCGTGGTCGATCCGTCGCGGCCGAGCGGACGCTTCGAGGGCTATGCCAACAAGCAGGACGACGAGCGCAAGATCCTGCGGAATGTATTCGAGGACGGCGACGCCTGGTTCCGCACCGGCGACCTGATGCGCAAGGACGCCGACGATTATTTCTATTTCGTCGACCGGGTCGGCGACACCTTCCGCTGGCGCGGCGAGAATGTCTCGACCACCGAAGTTGCCGAGGCGATCAACGCATTCCCGGGAATTGCGGACACGACCGTGTATGGCGTGCATGTTCCCGACCGCGACGGCCGCGCCGGCATGGCCGCGATCGTGTGCGAGGCGTGCGATCTCAAAGGACTTTACCGCCATATCGAAAATGCATTGCCCGACTATGCACGGCCGCTGTTCCTGCGCATGCGCACGGCTATCGAAGTCACCTCGACCTTCAAGCAGAAGAAGATCGATCTTGCGGCCGATGGATTCAATCCGGCGAAAGTGCGCGATCCGCTCTTTTTCAACGACACCAGGGCCCGCGCCTTTGTGCCGCTCGACCGGGCTCTGTACGACGAAATCTGCAGCGGCAGGATCAGGGTATGAATGACATTGCGACGTCACACGCGGTGATCGCATTCTGGGCCGGCGCCGGCCCGGACAAGTGGTTCAAGAAAGACGAGGCGTTCGACGCGGACATCCGCGCCAATTTTCTGTCGACCTACGAAGCGGCTGCGGCGGGCCGGCTGACGGACTGGGAGGCGTCCGCGGAAGGATCGCTCGCGCTCGCCATTTTGCTCGACCAGTTTCCGCGCAACATGTTCCGCAATGACAAGCGTGCATTCGCGACCGATCCGATCGCGCGCCGGATCGTCGCGAGCGCCATTGCGCGCGGTTTCGACAAGGACGTCGATCCGAAACTGCGTGCGTTCTTCTATTTGCCGTACGAGCATTCGGAGAACTTCGCCGATCAGGAGCGTGGCATCGCGCTCTACCGGGCGGCGGACGACACCGACGGTCTGAAATGGGCGGAAATCCACGCCGACATCATCCGCCGCTTTGGCCGCTTCCCTCACCGCAACGCGGTGCTCGGGCGCGAGACCACGGCCGAGGAGCGCGCCTTCCTCGATGCGGGCGGTTTTGCAGGCTGAATTCCGCTCTGGCGGTCCTCCGCGCGATTACGCTAACCTGTGCGGCGAAATGCCTCGGGGGGCGCGAAAATCGGCTGGAAAAACCGGCCGCTAAGGGAGGAATGATGCGTCGTCTTGTAACTGCCGCGCTGGCCGCGGCTGCTTTTGTTTCGACTGGCTACGCCGTCAGGGCGCAGGTCCCGCAGGGCTATCCTGCCGACTATTCCAAGATCGTCGAAGCGGCGAAGAAGGAAGGCAAGGTCGTGGTCTATGCGACCACCGATGCCGTCGCGGCCAATCCGCTGGTGCGCGACTTCCAGTCGCTCTATCCCGGCGTACAGGTCGAGTATTCCGACCTGAACTCGACCGAACTCTATAACCGCTTCATCGCCGAAGCCGCGGCCGGATCGGGCACGGGCGACGTGATGTGGTCGTCGGCGATGGACCTGCAGGTCAAGCTCGCCTCCGAAGGCAAGGCCGAGACTTACGCTTCGCCGGAAATTCCGAACCTGCCGAAATGGGCGGTGTTCCAGAACCAGGCTTACGGCACGACCTATGAGCCGATCACGTTCGTCTACAACAAGCGTCTCGTTCCCGCCGGCGACGTCCCGCAGGATCACGCGACGCTGCTGAAGCTCCTCGAATCGAAGTCCGATTTCTACAAGGGCAAGATCACCGCCTACGATCCCGAGCGGTCCGGTGTCGGCTACTTCTTCTGCAACGAGGACCTGAAATATTTCCCGCAGGCCTGGGACCTGTTCAAGGCGTTCGGCAAGGCCTCCATCAAGCTTTACACCAGCGCCGGCGCGATGATGGAGCGCGTCACCTCGGGCGAGCATTACATCGCCTACGGCATCTTCGGCTCCTATGCGCTCGGACGTTCGAAGAAGGATCCCAATCTCGGGATCGTCACGCCGAAGGACTATACGCTCGTCACCTCGCGCATCGCGTTCATCTCCAAGGGCGCGAAGAATCCGAACGCAGCCAAGCTCTTCCTCGACTACCTGCTGTCGAAGCGCGGTCAGGACATCATCGCGAACAAGGCCGACCTGTATTCGCTGCGCTCGGATGTCGAGGGCGAGGCCACGCTGAAAGGCGTCGAGAAGCTGATCGGCGACAAGGCGCGTCCGGTCGCGATCGACGCAAAGCTCCTCGAAGGGCTCGATCAGACCAAGCGGCTTGATTTCCTTAAAAAATGGCAAGCCGCGATGAAGGGCCAGTAACAGCCGGCATTCCGGGACGGCCGCAATGGCCGTCCCGGGATGGCGAGGCCCAAAGCCATGACGCTCGCCCTGTACCGCTTCGTCGTCATCGGCCTCACCGCGCTGGCCGTGATCGCCCCCCTATCGCTCGTTTTCTATCAGGCCTTCCTCACCGCCCCGTTCTTCGATTCGTCCGCGCGTCTGTCGTTCGATGCGTTCCGGTTCGTGTTTTCCGACGACGATTTCTGGCTCGCGCTCCGCACCACGCTGATCGTGGCCGGCGGCATGACCGTGATTGCGGTTCCGCTCGGAGCGATCCTCGCCTTCCTGATGGTGCGCACCGACGTACCCGGCCGCCGCGTGCTCGAACCGCTCCTCCTCGTGCCGATCTTCGTATCCGCCGTGGTGATTGCGTTCGGTTACGTCGTCGCGCTCGGCCCGGTCGGAATCCTCACGACCACGGTCAAGTCGCTGATCGGCGTCGCGCCGTGGAATCTCTATTCCCTCGTCTCGCTGATCCTGATCGCGGGACTGACGCATGTTCCGCACGTCTATCTCTACACCGCGGCGGCGCTGCGCGGGCTGAGCAGCGATCTGGAGGAGGCCGCCCGCGTCGGCGGGGCCAATCCATTGCGCATCGCGCTTGATGTGAGCCTTCCGGTCGTGCTGCCGGCGATCCTGTTCGCGGGCGTGCTGGTCTTTTTCCTCGGCTTCGAGCTGTTCGGCCTGCCGCTCGTGCTCGGCGATCCGCAGGGGCTGCTCGTTCTCTCGACCTATCTCTACAAGCTCACCAACAAGCTCGGTGTCCCGTCCTACCAGTTGATGGCGGTCGTCGTCGTGGTCATCGTCGCGATCACAGCGCCGCTCGTGTACATGCAGCGCCGCCTGTTGCGGCAGGCCCAGCGCTATGTCTCGGTCCGCGGCAAGGGGCAGAAGGTCGCCCCGCTCCGCCTCGGCGTATGGCGCTGGCCGGCTTTTGCGGTGATCGCGCTCTGGTTCGCCTTCACCGTGATCGTCCCGCTTGCCGGGATCACCCTGCGATCCTTCGTCATCAGCTGGGGCGAAGGCGTCAATCTCGCCGACGTGCTGACGCTCGATCATTACCGCGAGCTGCTCGATTATCCGAACGTCGTCCGCGGCATGGTCAACACCTTCGGCATCGGGCTGGTCGGCGGTGCCGTCTCGGTCTTTTGCTACACCGCGATCGCGCTGGCGATCCATCGATGGCCGTCCGGCTGGACGCGCGTGGTCGACTATCTCGTCATGATGCCGCGCGCCATGCCGGGTCTCGTCGCAGGCCTTGCGATGCTGTGGCTGTTCCTGTTCGTCAAACCGCTCAGCCCGCTGAAATCGACCCTCGTCTCGATCTGGTTCGCCTACACCATCGTCTGGCTTGCCTACGGCATGCGGCTCATCACCGGAACGCTGCTGCAAGTCGGCCCCGAACTGGAAGAGGCCGCGCGCACCACCGGCGCGGCTCCGATGCGCGCCATGCGAGACGTCACCGTGCCGCTGATCCGCTACGGCATGATCGCGAGCTGGCTGCTCGTGTTCCTGATCTTCGTGCGCGAATATTCCACCGGCATCTATCTGCTCGGTCCCGGCACCGAAGTGATCGGCTCGCTGCTCGTATCGCTGTGGGGCACGGGCGCGGTCGATCTCGTCTCCGCCCTCTCCGTCGTCAATGTCGTCATGATCGGCGTCGGCCTTGCGGTCGCGCTGCGGCTTGGAGTTCGCCTGCATGGCTGATCTCATCGTCAAGGATCTCGATTTGCGCCTCGGCGGCGCCGACATCCTGAAGAACGTGTCGCTGACCGTCCCGCCCGGACAGGTCGCGGCGCTGCTCGGCCCGTCGGGAAGCGGCAAGACCACGCTCCTGCGCGCCGTCGCCGGGCTGGAAGTGCCGCATGCGGGCTCGATCCGCATCGGCGACACCGTGCTGTTCGACGCGGCGCGCAAGATCGAGCTGCCGGTCGAGAAGCGCGGGCTCGGTCTGGTATTCCAGTCCTACGCGCTCTGGCCGCATCGCACCGTGTTCGACAACGTCGCCTACGGCTTGACGCTGCGCGGCATCGACAGCGCGCAGATCAAGACGCGCGTCGAGCGCGCGCTCGGCCAGATCGGGCTCGGACATCTCGGCGCGCGATTTCCGCACCAGTTGTCCGGCGGGCAGCAGCAGCGCGTCGCGATCGCGCGCGCGCTCGTCTACGAGCCGCCGGTGATCCTGCTCGACGAGCCATTGTCCAACCTCGATGCCAAATTACGCGAGGAGGCGCGCGCCTGGCTGCGCGCGCTGATCGTCACGCTCGGACTGTCGGCGATTTGCGTCACCCACGACCAGGTCGAGGCCATGGCGATTGCCGACCGGATCACGCTGCTCAACGCCGGCAGTGTGGAGCAGGAAGGCAGCCCGACGCAGCTTTATACCGAACCGGCTTCGCTGTTCGCGGCAGAATTCATGGGAAGCAACAACCGGCTCGAAGGCACGCTGCGCGAAAATTCCGGCGGCCGTGCCTTGATCGAGGTCGCGGGCGAACGCCTCGCTGGTATCGCGCGCACCAAAACCGCGCCCGGTGGCAAGGCCACCAGCATCATCCGTCTTGAGCGCGTGCGGGTCGCCGACAGCGCCGGGCCGAACCGACTGAAGATGGAGCTCAAGGCCCCGATGTATCTCGGCGAACGATGGGAGCTGGTTTTCGCGCACGGCGACCTGATGGTCCGCGCCTATGCCACCGAGCCGCGCCAGCCCGGCCAGCATTATGTCGAGTTCCCGCCCGATGCGCTGTGGGTCTTCTAGCCGGCCCCTCCGATACCCCCCGCAATTGCGGGGTTATTCGTGGCGCCGAACTGAATGTTAACGCTTCCTTGATAGCCAGAAGGCTCCCCCGCTTACCCGGAGCCGCATTTGGCCGTTACCGAATCCGCCCCGCACGATTTGGCGTCCCGGCGCGAGGCCCTGACCGCCCGCCTGCGCGCATGGCTGACCGACCGCGCCGATAACGCGCTCGCGCAGCGCATGGCGAGCGCGGCCTTCCTGATCCGTGTCGCGAGCGCGGGGCTCGCCTATCTCGTCCAGGTCCTGCTCGCGCGCTGGATGGGCACGTTCGAATTCGGCGTCTACGCCTACGTGCTGACCTGGGTGATGCTGGTCGGCGGGCTGGTCGATCTCGGTCTCGCGTCGGCGAGCCAGCGCTTCATCCCCGATTACACCGAGCGCGGCACGCTCGCGCATGTGCGCGGCTTCATCTACGGCAGCCGGTGGATCGCATTCGGTGTCGCAACGGTCTTCTCGGTTGCAAGCGTCTACGGCATCAGCCTACTCGAGCCGTGGCTCGACGATTACACCATCGTTCCGCTTTATCTCGGCTGCGCCATGCTTCCGATCTATGGCGTGATGCATTGCCAGGACGGGATCGCACGGTCCTTCAACTGGGTGAACATCGCGCTGATCCCCTCCTACATCCTGCGCCAGATTCTGCTGATCGTCGTGATGGCAGCCGCGGTCCTGGCCGGTTTTGCCGCGAATGCCTCAACCGCGATCGCCGCGGCCGGGCTGACGCTATGGCTGACCGGTTTCATTCAGCTCATTCTGCTCAACCGCAAGCTCGCGACCGTCGAAGTCGCCAGTGATCGCCGCTACGAGCCCGCGCGCTGGATCGTCGTCGCGCTGCCGATGTTCATCGTCGACAGCCTGTATCTCATGCTGCTCTACACCGACATCCTCGTGCTGAAGCAGTTCCGCAGCCCGGAAGAGATCGCGGTCTATTACGCCGCCACCAAGACGCTCTCGTTCGTGGCCTTCGTGCATTTCGCGGTGGCCGCAGCGACCGCGCACAAATACACGGAGTATCACGTGTCCGGCGACCGCGATAAATTGCGCCGCTTCCTCGCAAGCTCGATCCGCTGGACCTTCTGGCCTTCGCTCGCGGCGACATTGCTCATCCTCGCCTGCGGCTGGCCGATGCTGTGGCTGTTCGGCGAGCAATTCGTCACCGGCTACAAGCTCATGTTCATCCTCGCGATCGGAATGCTGGCGCGCTCCGCCATCGGGCCGGGCGAACGCTTCATCAATATGCTCGGCGAGCAGCGCGCCTGCATGGTCGTCGTCGCAGTCGCAGTTGCGGTGAATCTCGCGCTCTGTGTCGTGCTTATTCCGACGATGGGCATCGAAGGAGCGGCGATCGCGACCAGCAGCGCGATTGTCGTCGAATCCGCGCTCCTTTTCGTGCTCGCGCGAAAGCGCCTCGGCTACCACCTGTTCGTGTGGGGCGGAGGCAGGGCGTAAGGCCATGCACGCCCCGCTCGCCGCGAACTTCACCACGGAATGGCGCAGCTTCGCGGCGCTGACCCCGCTCGCGGGGGAATGGCGCGATCTCGCCGCGCGCGCCGTCGAGCCAAACATCTTCTATGAGCCGGACTTCGCATTGCCGGCGGCGCCTGTGTTCGGACGCGACGCCGGTGCGATCGTGGTCCGGTCCATGACCGGGCGTCTTGTAGGCCTGTTTCCGATGCGACAGCCGCGCTTCGGATCGATCTGCGGATACGTCCACCCCTACGCGCCGCTCGGCACGCCGCTGGTCGATCGCGATGATCCGGATGCCGTGATCGGCGCCTGGCTCAACTATCTCGCGACGCAAAGCCGCGTCGTGATGCTGCCGCTTCTGCCCGACAAGGGACGGATCGCCGATGCGATTTCAAGGACCTGCGCGGCGCGTGGACTTGAAACCGCGCCGTTCGCGAGCCATCGCCGCGCGATCCTGCGGCCGGGCATTGAACGCTCCAACTACGATGACGGCAGTAAATCAAAGAGCCGCAAGGAAACCGACCGCCGCCGCCGCCGTCTCGCCGAGATGGGAGCGCTGTCGCATCGGACCGTGCGCGACGCCGATGGCATGCGGGGGGTGGTCGCGGATTTCCTCAAGATCGAGGCCTCGGGCTGGAAGGGCCGCGCGGGCACAGCCGCGCGCGGCAATGCCGCGCTGTCCCGGTTCCTCCAGGAGGCGATCCTGTCGCTTGCGCGCGACGGCAAGGCGTATGGCGAGATGCTCGCGCTCGACGGCAAGACCATCGCCGTTACGATCATGTTCCGCAGCGGCCGCAATGCTTGGGCGTGGAAGATCGCTTATGACGAAGACTATGCTCGCTTTTCCCCCGGCATTCAGGTCGCGCTCGACGCGACCCGCACGCTGCTCGCCGATTCCGACATCGTCAGCACCGATTCCTGCACCCCGCCCGACCTTCCGATGATCGATCATCTGTGGCACGAGCGGCTCGCGATCTCCGACCGGCTGATCGGCCTGCATCCGGGCCGCGCGATGACTTTCGGATTGTATCGCGTCGCGGAGTCGATCCGCCGCGCGGCGCGCGCCGTCGCCAAATCCGCGCTACGACAGCTGCGGCCGCGCTAGGCCTTCTCGCGCAGCATCCTGCGGATGATCTTGCCGGTCGTCGTCATCGGCATCTGTTCGATGAAAGCGATCTCGCGCGGATATTCGTGCGCGGCAAGCCGCGTCTTCACGAAATCCTGCAGCTCCGCGGCGAGCGCATCGCCCGCCTGGTGACCGGGCTTCACAACGACGAAGGCTTTCACGATCTCGGTTCGCACCGCATCGGGCTTGCCGATCACGGCGGCCAGCGCAACGGCCGGATGACGGATCAGGCAATCCTCGATTTCGCCCGGTCCGATCCGGTAGCCCGACGAGGTGATCACGTCGTCGTCGCGTCCGACGAAATGGACATAGCCGTCATCATCGCAAACGCCCTGATCGCCAGTCAGCATCCAGTCGCCGACGAATTTTTCCCGCGTCGCATCTGGCTTGCCCCAGTATTCGAGGAACATCACCGGATCGGGCCGCTTCACCGCGATCTGCCCGAGCGTGCCGGGCTTCACCACCTGGCCCTCCGCGTCGATCACGGCGACGATATGCCCCGGCACCGGCTTGCCGATCGCGCCCGGCCGCGACACACCGATCATTGCGCAGGAGGCGAGCACGAGATTGCATTCGGTCTGACCGTAGAACTCGTTGATCGTCAGGCCGAACGCTTCCTTGCCCCATTCGTAGGTTTCCGCGCCGAGCGACTCCCCGCCCGAGCCGAGCGTGCGCAACCGCACGTCGTGGCGTCCCTTCGGGCTCTTGGCCGAACGCAGCATGCGAAGCGCCGTCGGCGGGATGAACACGTTACGCACGTCGTGGCGAGCCATCAGCGCATAGGCTTCCTCCGGATCGAATTTGGTGATCGGCCGCGCGACAACGGCAACGCCGTGGTGCAGCGATGGAAGAAGCGCGTCGAGCAGGCCCCCGGCCCAGGCCCAGTCCGCCGGTGTCCAGAACCGGTCGCCGGGCTGCGGGAAGAAATCGTGCGGCATTTCCACGCCCGGCACATGGCCCAACACGACGCGGTGGCCGTGCAGGGCACCCTTTGGATTACCGGTCGTGCCCGAGGTGTAGATCATCATGCCGGGCGTATCGGGTGTGGTCGCTTCCGGCGTGAAATCCGGAGAGGCACGCGACAGGAGCGCGCTGAAATCGAGCGCGCCCTCCTCCGCTCCGTCGATCGAGATGACAAGCTTCAGATCCGGCATCTGCGCCCGGATCGTCGAAATCTTGCCAAGCCCCTGCGCGTTGGTGATCAGCGCCTTGGCGCCGGAATTCTGCAGGCGATAGGAAATCGCGTCCGGTCCGAACAGGATTGCGGTCGGCAGCGCAATGGCGGCGAGCTTGTAGATCGCGACATGCGCGGCGGCCACTTCCGGCAGCTGCGGCATCAGTATCGCGACGCGGTCGCCGCGCGCGACGCCGTGCGCACGCAGCACGTTGGCCAGCCGGTTCGATGTTTCCTTCAGCCAGCTGAAGGTCTTGATGTCGGCGGCGCCGTCGGGACGGACGTGGATAATCGCCGCGCGGCCGGGATCGCGATCCGCCCACTTGTCGCAGACGTCGACGCCGATGTTGTAATCCGCCGGAATCTGCCAGCGGAATTGGCGATAAAGCTCGTCGTAATCTTTGATGAGGGGAAGCATGTCCGGCGGGGCGGACACTAGTCAGGGACGGCAGCGATCTCAACCCCGGACGCGGCCTTGAGCGTCAGCCCTTCTTCTCGTCCGGCGCGGCGACGATCAGCGTCCAATAGACCTTATATTTCGAGGTCGGCGCATAGACAGCGGCGATGCCCATGCGGGTCGCGCCCTTGAGCAGCATGTTGGCCTTGTGCGGCGGGGAGTCGCGCCACCCGGAAAAGGCTTCCGCCAGCGTGTGATAGCCGGCCGAGATATTCTCAGCGCCGAGCTTGGCGTCGAAGCCGGACCTGCGCATGCGGTCCTTGAACGCGCCCGCGATATTGTGGTCGAGCTTGTCGCGCTTGGCCATCGCCTCGGCCTGAACGCTGGCAAGTCGCATCAGTTCGGGATCGAGCGTCAGCGCGTCGAGGCCGTTATTCTGCCGATAGCCGGAAATCATCGATTGCGCGGCATTGGCGTCGACCTCCGCGCCGGGCGCGGCGAGGCTGCGATAAAAGCTCGGCTGTTCGGGCGGCGGCTGGTCCGCGCAAGCCGCCAGCGACACCGCCGCCAGCAGCGTAACCCACAAGGAACAACGCATCACGTGTCCGCCCCCGAATCGACCGTCCTCGGCGGCACCTTGATCGCAAAAAGATGGCTGAAGGGTGAACGCATTCAGGACGGTGGCCCGGCCGGCGCCTCGCGCGAGCGCACCTCCTGCTGCGGATAGGGGATTTCGACCCCGGCCTCGCGGAAACGCCGCAGGATCGAGAAATAGATGTCGCTTTTCACCGATCCGGCCTGGGTCACATTGCCGACGACCCCGATCAGCTCGAATTTGATCGCATAATCGCCAAAGCCCGCGACCAGCGCGACCGGCGGCGGGCTCTGCAGCACCTGCGAATGCTCGCGCGCGATTGCAAGCAGGATGTCGCGCGCGGCTTCGGCGTCGCTGTCGTAGGAGACATTCACGTTGATGATGATGCGGCCGAGCGTATTGGCGTGGGTCCAGTTCTTGACCACGCCGGTGATCAGTTCGGAATTCGGCACGATCACGCTCGCGCGCTCGAACGTCTCGATCTCGGTCGCGCGCACGCGAATGCGGCGCACGAAGCCTTCTTCGCCCTTCACCACGATCATGTCGCCGACCCGGATCGGCCGTTCCGTCAGCAGAATGAGGCCGGACACGAAATTCGACACCACCGATTGCAGGCCGAAGCCGATGCCGATGGACAGCGCGCCGGCGACGAGGGTGATCTTCTGCAGGTCGATCCCGAGCACCCCGAGCGCGACGCCGAGCGCCACGACCACGCCGACATAGCCGAAGATCACCGACACCGAATGCTGCAGGCTCGGCTCGAGACTCGTGCGCGGCAGGAAGCGCGTTTGCAGCCAGCGCTGCGCGGCGCGTGTGACGAAGACACCGACGAGAACGAGGAGGAAAGCCGCAACGATTGCGCCGAGCGAGATCGTGATGTCGCCGACGCGGAAGCCGAACACCGCCTCGCGCAGCACGTCCATGAAATCGGCCGCGAAAATGCCCCACGGGCCGAGCAGCGGAAAAATGACGATCAGTATGAGGAGCACGCGGATTGTCGCGGAAAGCAGCGTTCCGATCAGTTCGATGCTGCGCGGCTTCATCCCGAAGAAGGAGGCGACCGCGCGGCCGCGCGCCGTGTCTCCGGTGAGGACCTCGCTGAACAGCGAGTCGACGAAGGCAAGAAGAACGTAGAGCGCGCCGAGCGCGGCGAGGATGATCGCGAGGCGCGCCGAGATGAAGGCGGCGAAGCCCACATAGCCGGTCGCGAGCGCAATGATGATCGCGGCCGCGACAATCCATCCCGCGCCCCGCAGCCATTGTCCGCGCGCCTCCGCCACGGTCTCGAACTTCGCAAGCCGCAGCAGCAGGTGAATGAGCAGGAGGAACAACGCCGCGGCCATCAGCGCGCTGGTCGCGACGGTCGAGATGACCGGCGCCACGACCGCCCGATGCAGCATGTTGAGGAAAATGATGACGCCGAGAATACGTCCCGCGATCGTCAGATGGTCGGCAAGGAGGCCCGCGCGCGGATCGTCGAGCCGCGGCAGCCGGCGCTGCGGCTCATCGGGAGCAAACAGCGCGACAGACACGCCGCGGCTGAAACTCGCAATCGCGACCGCTCCCACGAGACCCAGTCCAAGCTCAAGGATTTGCGGCCGCATGAGCGAGAACGAATCGAACACCAGCAGGATGACGATCGCGACGAGCGGCGCGAAGGCGGCGATCCGGATGAGCGCGACGAGCGCGTAGAATGCGTTGGCAAAGCGCGTGCCGCTGACCAGAGGACGGAGTTGGTGCTTTTGCACCCAGCGCAGCCCGAGCATGCCTGCGCCAAACAGCACGACGAGCGTGAGGATCGCGCCCGCAATCGCCCCGATCCCCCCGGTATCGAGCGCGTAGTTTGCCCACGACCGCAGCAGAAACAGCAAGCCTCGCCACTGTCCCGGCACCGCCTGGAACGTCTGCTCCCAGAAACCCGGATCGAACGCGCTCGCCGTGCGCACGAAAAGCTGCCGCGTGAAGAGGGAGCGGCGGTGCTCGGTGATTCTTTCGATCAGCGCATCGGCGCGCACCGCGAGGAGGCGCGCCTGCTTCAGCGCGGCGTCGATATCGCTGCGGCGGTCGCCGAGGCGCTTGCGCTCGGCCGCGATCGTGTCGTTTTCCGGCGCCGCGCCGGTCGCGGGCGCGGCGCCGAGCTGGGCGAGCCGCGCGTCGGTGTCGGTGAGCTCCTGCTGCAGCAGGACGTTTTCCGCGCGCAGACTTTCGCGCAAGGGATCGAGGCTGCCGCGCAACGTGGCGAGCGCGTCGTCGTTGCCGCTGTCGCGCCGTGCCGAAAGCTCGATCTGTTCGAGCTGCAACCGGATCGGCTCAAGCCGCGTGAGCGCCGATGACGCGGCTGGCGTGCCGGGAGCGGCGGGCGAACCAGGCTGCTGCTGCGCATGCGCAAGGCCGCCGCCGAGCAGGCAGGCGAGCAGGGCGAAAAGGCGGGCAAGCCGGATAAGGCGAATCGGCATCGAGGAAATTTTAGCAGCTTTGCAATGGCGGTCCGGCAATCTCCGCGCGGAAGGCGCGTGCCGCGCGAATCGTACCCAGGAAGGGAAATTGCTATAGGACGCCGATGGATACGCCTATCCGCGTCCTGCTTGCCGGGATCGGGCTCAATGGCCACGACGATGGCCTCAAGCTCGTCGCCCGCGCGCTGCGCGATGCCGGGATGGACGTGATCTATACCGGCGCGCATTCCTCGTCGGAGGACGTCGTCGTCGCTGCGATCCAGGAGGACGTGGACATTCTCGGCGTCAGCCTTCTGTCGGGGGCGCCAACGGCTTTAATTCGGACGATATTCGGCCGGCTGCGCGACGAAGGCGCCGGTGACATGATCGTGGTCGCCGGTGGCGACATTCCCGCTGATGAGGTATCCGCGCTCAAGGCACTCGGCGTGATGGATGTGATGACACAGGACACTGCGCCGGGGCCGCTCATCGCCACGCTGAAGGCGCTCGTCGTACGCCGCGGGCCGCGCTGATGCGGCACAATATCCCCTCGCTCGCGCTGGTTGACCGCGTCAAATCCGGCGAGCCTGCTGCGGTGGCGCGCCTCATCTCGCGCGCCGAGAGCGGCGCTGTGGAAGCGCGCGACGCGCTTGCCGAAATCTACAAGCTCGCCGGCCGCGCCCATGTCATCGGCATCACCGGCGTGCCCGGCTCGGGCAAGTCAACGCTCGTCGGCAAGCTCGCGGAAAGACTGCGCGCGCAGGGCGGCAAGGTCGGCATCGTGGCGATCGATCCGTCGAGCCCCTATTCGGGCGGCGCGATCCTCGGCGACCGCATCCGCATGTCCGAGATGGCGACCGATCCGGGCATCTATATCCGCTCGATGGCAACGCGCGGCGCGACCGGGGGCATGGCGCGCGCGGCGCTCGACGCGGTCGATATCCTCGATGTCGCGGGATACGGCACGGTCATTCTCGAGACGGTCGGCGTGGGGCAAGACGAGGTCGAGATCGTGCGCGCCTCGCACACGACAATCGTCGTCTCCGCGCCGGGACTGGGAGACGAGATCCAGGCGATCAAGGCCGGCGTCCTCGAAATCGCCGATATCCATGTGGTCTCGAAATGCGACCGCAGCGACGCACCGCGCACGCTCACCGACCTCAAGCAGATGCTGACGCTCGGCATGCGCGATGCGGACACTCCGGTCTGGCAGACGCCCGTGATCGGCACCAGCGCGATGTCGGGCCAGGGGCTCGACGATCTCGTGACCGCGATCGGCAAGCATCGCACATTCGCCTTCGACACCGAATCCGGACGCGCGCGCCAGCTCGCCATCGCGCAATTTCGCCTGCGCAAGACGGCCGAAAATCTCCTGCTCGAACAATTTGGAGAAACCTTTGCGCAGGCGGGCGCGCCGCTTGCCGCGCGCCTGCTCGACCGCACCGCCGACCCCTATTCGCTCGCCCGGGACTTGCTGAAGCGGCGGTAAGACGATGCCTGCCGGGTGCAGCGCGGAATCGTCAACTGCGCGGCCTGCGGCTGGGGACGCCACCTCCCGAAAGACGTAAAATCGAAATGCGGACCGCCGACGCCCCGCGGTCCGGCATTTCGGGGAGGGCGAAGGAGGCATTTCATGTCAGCAGCACTGATCAACATCATCGTCCAGCTTATTGCGGGCGCCATCGGCGGCAACGCGGCCGGCGCCGCGTCCAAGGATCTCAGCCTCGGCACGCTCGGCAACACGATTGCCGGCGCGGTCGGCGGCGGAGTCGGCGGCCAGCTTCTCGCGGCGCTCCTGCCGATGCTGGCGACGGCTGCCAACAACGTCGACATCGCCGCGATCGCAAGCAACGCGGTCGGCGGAGGCGTCGCCGGCGCTGTGGTGACGGCAGTGATCGGGCTCATCAAGAACAAGATGGCCTGACGATCGCGCGCAGGCGGCCGGGGTTTTGCCGGCCGCCTCGCGACGAATTGCGAAATTCCGCGGGGGCGTCTAGCTAACGGTCCATGACCGCGCCCCTGATCCTTCCCTACGCCGATATCGTCCCGCAATTTGCAACGCCGCTCGCCCATGCGGGAACCGGTTCGGCCATCCTCGGCCGCGCGACGCTCGGGCGCGATGCATGGATCGGCCCGCTGGTGCTGATCCGCGCCGACGGCCATGTTGTGCGCGCAGGCGACGATTTTCACATCGGGGCACGCTCGACGCTGCACATCGCGCACGAGATTTTCGCCGACCTGATCGGCGATCGCGTGGCGATCGGAGAGGATAGTTGCGTCCATGCCTGCACCGTCGGCGACGACGTGGTCATCGGCGACCGGGTGGTCGTGCTGGACGGGGCGGTGATCGAGAATAACACCGTTCTGGAATCCGGCACGGCGGTCTTTCCCGGCAAGCGCCTCGCCGGAGGCTTCGTCTATGCCGGGGCGCCAGCCAGGGCCGTGCGTCCGGTAGCACAAGGCGAGATCGCCGAGCGCCGTGCCGCGATCATCAAGGCGCGCGATAACCGAATGGACGCCCCCGCCCCGCTCCATGCGCCTGCGCCCGGCTCGGACATCCACCCGACCGTGTTCATTGCCGAGACGGCAACCGTGCGCGGCAAGATCCGCGCTGCGGCCAATACCAGCGTCTGGTTCTCCAACCAGCTCGATGCCGGACCCGGCGAGATCGCGATCGGGCTGCGCACCAACATCCAGGACAACACCACGATCCGCTGCTCGACCGCGCAGGGCATGCGGATCGGGCAGGATTCGACCGTCGGGCATAACGTGACGATTGAGGACTGCATCATCGGCGACAGGTGCCTGATCGGCATCGGCTCGACCGTCACGCGCGGCACGATCGTGCAGGATCGCGTGCTGCTCGCCGCCTGCGCGGTGACCGAGCCCGGTCAGGTGCTGGAAAGCGGCTTCATGTATGCGGGCAATCCGGCCCGCAGGATGTCCGCGCTGGACGCCGCGAAGATCGCGATGATCGACACCGTCATCGGCCATTACTGCCAGTATGCGCAGGACTTCAAGGCGGCGCAGGAAGCCCTGAAGGCCGCGTCCTAAATCTCGCCCGACAGGAAAGGCGTGGACGTCCGGCGCCGGAGCAGCCATTGCGCTGGAACGGCATCGCCCCTCTTGGCATCATGCCCGCATGGCAGATGCCCTCACCGCCGCGCGGGATGAATTCATTCCGGTCCGCAAGCGCGACCTGATCGCAAAGCTCGAAGCGCGCGGCGCGGCTTCGGACGCGGAGGGCTTCCGCACGCTCTGCCGGATGCTCGGCGCCATCTATCACTACACCTATTACGACCAGCTCGAGCGGCTGCGAACCGATTACTATTATTTCAATCCGCAGATCGATCTGCATGCGCGCTGCGATCCGGGGGAGCTTGAGCGCTCCTATGCCGATCTGAGCGAGGCGCTGGACAATGTGCTGAAGGCCGCGAACTTCATCGAGATCCCGCATGAGGAGATCGAGCGCGCGCATCGGGAGCATGCGCTGATCCGCGTGGACACAGAGGCTCCGGCCAGCGATTTCCGGGAAGTGAGATTTTTCCGCCGCGGCCATCACCGCGAGATTTTCGAGGTCGAGACCTGGTTCGGGCTGCGCCGGACCGATATCGAATGCGACGTCTACGACGATGTCATCCTGTTCGTCGCGATGAAGCCGGACAAGGACATCACGACGAAGCGCGACCGCAAGCGTTTCGTGCGCAACCAGCTGCGTCCCGGCTCGGTGCTGATCAAGTATTTCCGCAAGATCCCCTCGGCCGACCTGAACGCGCTGTTTCCGAATGTGCAGGTCGTGATGAGCACGCTCGACCGGCTCATGCTTGCGGTTCCTGCGATCGCCGGCGGCGTGCCGATCGTGCTCAACCTCATTCCGGCGCTGACCGTGCTGTTCCTGCTGGTCGGTTTCTATCTTGGGTTGACCGGCGCGATCGGCGAAGACGACACGCGCAAGGCGCTCGCCGCCCTGAGCGGGCTCGTCGCGCTCGGCGGCTTCCTGCTGCAGCAATGGATCAAGTATCAGCGCCAGTCGCTGAAATATCAGAAACTCCTCAGCGACAACGTCTATTTCCGCAACGTCAACAACAATGCCGGGATTTTCGATTACCTGATCGGCATGGCTGAGGAACAGGAATGCAAGGAGGCGTTCCTCGCCTACCATTTCCTGCTGACCGCGAAGGACCCGGTGACGCAGGCCCAGCTCGATTCCTCGATCGAAGCCTGGCTGCACGACACATTTGACGTCGATGTCGAATTTGAAGTGGATGACGCGCTCGGCAAGCTGGAGCGTCTCGGCCTGCTGAAACGCGACGGCGACACGCTGTCCGTCCTGCCGCTCGATGCCGCGATCGCCCGGCTCGACCGGACGTGGGATGACTTTTTCGGCCCTCAAGAACAGGTCGCGGGCCAACGCTAGAACGCATCCGCGCCAGCGCGGGCAACAACGACTGGAGACACGTATGGCCAAGGTGACATGGGGCGTCCTGAGCACGGCGAAGATCGGGCTCGACCGGGTCATCGCGCCGATGCAGAAGGCCCCGAACCTGTCCATCGACGCGATTGCCTCGCGCGATCCCGCCAAGGCGAAGGCCGCGGCCGCGCAATTCGGGATCGCGCGCGCCTATGGTTCCTACGAGGAGCTTCTGGCGGATCGCGCCATCGAGGCGATCTACATTCCCGTACCGAACAACCTGCATGTCGAATGGGCGGAGAAGGCTGCGGCCGCCGGCAAGCATGTGCTGGTCGAGAAGCCGATCGCCATGAGCGCGCAGGAGGCGGCACGCCTCGTTGCCGCGCGCGACCGCAGCGGCAAGGTCGTCATCGAAGGCTTCATGGTGCGCTATTCGACGCTCTGGACCGGCATCCGCAAGATTCTCGCGGAGAAACGGCTCGGCGACGTCCGCGCGGTCCAGGCGCATGCGACCTACGCGAACCTCGATCCGCAGAACATCCGCAACCGCCCGGACATGGGTGGCGGCGGGCTGATGGACCTTGGCTGCTACGTCATCCTGTTCTCGCGGCTGATCTTCGGGGCGGAGCCGCGACGCGTTGTGAGCCTGATCGACCGCGACCCGGCGATGAAAACCGACCGGGCGAGTTCACTGATCCTCGACTACCCGCAGGGACAGGCGACGCTGTTCGTCTCGACGCAGCTCGCACGTGCGCAGCGTTTACGGATCTTCGGCACCACGGGCTCGCTCGAGGTCGAAATCCCGATCAACATTCCGGACGACCGTCCGGTGCGCATCAGGATCGACGATGGACGCGACAGCTGGGGGACCGGCGCGGAGATCGTGGAATTTCCAGCCGCCAATTTCTTCAACCAGCAGGGCGAGGCGGTCTCGAAGATGATCCGGGGCGAAGCGCCAATCGAGATGACGCTCGAGGATTCGATCGCCAACATGGCCGTGATCGATGCAGCGAAGCGCTCGGAACGTTCGGGCGGATGGGAGCCGATTGCGCCCTAGGAACGCCCGGCAGGAACCACGATGTGATCCGGCGCGAGGCCGGACAGACGCCGTTCCTGCATGAGCGCGTAAGCCGTCTCGAGGTCGCGCGTGAACTGTGCCGTGTCGAACAAGGGCGTGGTCAGGCGGTTGCCCTTAAGCTTATTCCGCAGCGCGGTCAGCTTGTCCGGATTGCGCGCGAGATCGAGGGCGAGCGCCTCATACTCCTGCATCGAACCGGCGATCAGTTCGGGCATGCCGATGGCGCGAAGAAGGCTCGCGCCGACGCGGCCGGGAAACGTGCTTCCGAGGCACGTGACGAGCGGCAGGCCGCTCCATAGCGCGTCGCTCGCCGTGGTGTGTGCGTTGTAGGGCAGCGTATCGAGGAACAGGTCCGCAAGACTATGCCGCGCGAGATGTTCCGCGAGCGGCACGCGATCGGCAAAGATGAGTCGCGCCGGATCGACGCTGCGCGCGGTCGCCTCGCGCTTCAGGTTTGCGATCGCGAGCGCATTGTCGCCGATCAGCCAGAGCACGCCGCCCTCGACCGCCTTCAGGAGGCGCATCCAGCAATCGAACGTGTCGGGCAGGATCTTGTAATTGTTGTTGAAGCAGCAGAACACGAAACCGTTCTCCGGCAATCCGTAACGGGCGCGTCCGCCGGTCAGCGAGCCGACCGCCTTGTTGCGATCGTTCGCCTGATAGCAATGCGGCAGGTGAACGACTTTCTCGGTGTAGAACGGCTTATGTTCGTTGGGGATCACGCAGGCATCGGCAACGATGTAATCCATGTAGGCCGCGCCAAGCGTGCCCGGAAAGCCGAGATAGTTGACCTGCACCGGCGCGGCGCGCCTTGCGAAGAGCTGCAGCCGGTATTCCCCGAAATAGCCGTTGAGATCGACGAGGATGTCGATGCGCCGCTCGCGGATGGCGCCTGCCGCGTGCCCGTCCGGCAGATGCCCCAGCGGCACGAATTCCGACACCGCACCCTGGATGCGCTTGCGCAGCGCGCTGTTGTCGTCCCATCCGTTGTCGAAGGCATAGATGTCGAAGCGGCCTTTGTCGTGCTGCTCAAGCAGCCCCGCGACAAGATGCGAGGTCGCCTGCTCGCGGAACTCGCCGGAGGAATACCCGACGCGGATTTTGCCGCCGGGACGCGCGATCGGCGGCGCAACCGGAGGCGGCATCGCGACGGTTTTGCTTGCACTGAATATCTCGGCGCACCGCTTCAGGCTCTGCGGCGAGGACGTCAGCGCTTGCCACCCGAACGGCTCGGCCGATTTCTTGCCAGCCGCCACGTCCGCCTCGATACCGGCGATCGCCGTGTCGAGGTCCCGCCATTCGCAGCAGAGCATCCTTTCGTGCAGCAGCACGCCCTTGGTGAAGGGCTGATCGGGATCGAACTTCAACGCCTCGGCGAAGGCCGCGGCCGCCTCCTCGTGGTGCTTCAGGGCAACGAACGCGACGCCGCGATTGTAATGCGCGAAAGCGAGATCAGGCTTGCAGGCAATCGCACGCGAATAGCTCTGCAGTGCCTCCTCGTAGCGTTTCCCCGCGTGCTGGACGATGCCCTTTCCGATCCACGCGTCAGTCAGGCGCGGGTTAAGCGCCAGCGCCTTGTCAAAGGCCGAGAGCGCCTCAGCAGGACGCTTGAGCGCGCCGAGCGTATTGCCGCGATTGACATGCGCATCGGCAAGCCGGGGATCGAGCGCGACAGCCCGGTCGAGGACGCCGAGCGCCTCTTCCAGGCGACCGAGCTTGGCGAGCGAAATTCCGCTTGCGTTGTAGGCATCGGCCGCGCCGGGATCGAGCGCGATGCTCTTGCGATAGCTTTCAAGCGCCTCGTCGTGCCGGCCCTCGCGCGCGTGGCACTGCCCGAGCACGAGCAGCGCAGCCCCATCCGGCTTCACCGCGAGCGATTGCTCCGCGAAGGATTTTGCTTCGGCGACCTTGTCCTGCTGCATCAGAACGATCGCGAGATTGCCGAGGATGGAAATGCTCGTCGGTGCAAACGGCAGGGCCTGGCGCAGCTTCGCCTCCGCGCCGGGGACATTTCCGGCGTCCAGCAACGCCAGCGCCTCGAAAAACAGCTGCTTGGCCCGCTCGACGTGGCTCATGAAGGGCTTTCAATGGTCCGGATCGATTGTGACGCACCGGCCATGCTCCGCACAAGCGTATGGATTCGGCGGGTGCGACGCCGGCAGACTTGTCGCGCGCACCGCTTTGAGGCCTGATGCAAATCGAGGCAAGGGGGGGACGCCGAATGAAGACGATGGAATTTTCGCGCAAGACGGCATTGCTGGCGATCGTGATGGCCGCACTCTCGACCGCCGCCCTCGCGAAGACCAAAGCGAAGAAGCCCGACGCGCCTGCCTCGCTCGTGGCGAAGCAGGAAAAATGCTGCTGGGATGTGGGAGCCTATTGGGACAAGACGGTGTTCAAGTGCTTCCTGGCCGGTCCCGGCTCCACCTACAGCATGACCACGCGCGGCATGGCCTACGATGCCTGCGTGGCGGGGCAGTAGCCCTTGGACTGCCTGACGAGTGTCGACGCAGTCGATCAACCTACTTTCTACGGCGCAAAGGTCGCAACTTTGATCCGATAGGCACCGTTATCCGGGGCCAGTTCCGAAGCCCGGATAAAGGCTTCCGCTGCAGCGGCGCGATTGCCAAGCCGCACGTGGCACGCGCCGATCAGATCGTAGGCCCACTCTCCGAAAATCCGCTTATCGTAGGCTGTATGCGGATCGATGATTCGCTCGGGGTCGATCGATTTCAGGCGCTGCGCAATTTCTAAGGCTTCGTTCGTCTGCCCCGCCTTGAACAGCGCGCGCGCCCTGTCGAGCAGGATGCTGAAGTTGGCCGGATAGAGTAAGGCGGCGCGTCCGGTGAGCCCAAGGGCTTCTCCTGCATCGTCATTACACATCGCAATCAAACGACGGAACGCCTGCACGGCGTCGGCCTTTTGCTTCTGATCGGAATCCGCTTCGGCAAGTTCGACCGCACGCCAGCATGCAGCCTTCGCTCCTTCGTCGTTGCCGGTGCCGGCAAGCGCTTCCGCCAGATCGACCCATAGGAATACGCGGTTTGGATGTTCCTTCACCGCTTGCTTGAGAAGCGGCAAGTTGCGCTCATGCTTTGACGTAAGATCCCCTTCATAGCCAAGATGATCGATCCCGATGTCCGCCGCGGCAATCCGCAAGCCATCGGATTTAATGACTTGAGCGAGACCTGCGCGCAGCGACTCGTGGATAACACCGGCAAACCGAATTCGTTTGTCGTTCCTAAACAAGCGCAATTCCTGATACGGAGTGAAGTTTACGCGCGGACGGAACGCTACGTTTAACGCCACTGCGTCCGGCCGCTGAATCTCGGTCCTTAACGATCCGGAGGAGGGGACGACCAGGCGTTCGTCTGCATCGATATAGAGAATCCAATCTCCCTGCGCGTGATCCAGCGCGTAATTTCGCGCCGCCGAGAAGTCCCCCGGCCATGGGATGCTGAGAAGCGAGACCGGAAATTGGCGTGCAACATCACGCGTCCTGTCTTGCGATCCCGTATCGACGACGATGATTTCATCGACCTCGTCAACAATCGATTCCAGGCAAAGCGGGAGGTGATGCTCCTCGTCCCGCACGATCAGGGCAGCGCTGACACGCATCAGACGGCCCATCGCACGGCTAGTCCCGATGCGGCCAACGAGGCTTTGAACGCGCGCTCATTCGCGTGGCTCAATAAGGCCATTGTCGAGCAATGTCTTGATGCAATCGGCAACATCGTTCGAGGGTGGCTCCGGAAGGCCGTATTGCGATTGTATGTCTCGGCCAATCTCTGCAAACGTGGACTTTGCTGCACAAAGTTGAAACACCCGCGCCGCGGTAGCGTTGAGATGGTAAAGCGTTTCGGTGGCAGGCTGGTAGATCGCGATTCCGCCATCGACTTCGGTAATGTCCCAATCACCCACGGGACGGAACGACGCGGTCTCAGACAGCGGCATATCAGATTTGGCACGCCAGGCGACGCACGAGAGGGGCGCAGCTTTTAGCATGCTTCCTTTCTTGTCCGGTCCACGAGATGTCTCGCAATCGTCCGGAATGCATCGAATTCGGCCGCGAGGTCATCGACTTCCAGCCTTCTGCGGTAATTGGCGGATTCACGGTTGGAGAACATCCAAGTCCCGCCGCCGGGATTGGTCTCGAGAAGATAAAGCCTTCCCGTGTCTTTTTCACGCAGGATGTCGCAGGCGTGCAGCGCGATGGCCGGCATTGCTGCGTAAGCCTCGGACGCAAGTTCGAGTATGTCGCGCTCCCGGGTCGAAAAGGCGATGTTGGGCGGGGCCGGCATGTAGTCACCCTGCGCAAACACATCGCCCGTCGCAGGCAAGTTCATCGGATCGACGGATTGGCGGCAATAGGTAAATATCGGCTCTCCGAAAAAGGTCAGCACACGGCAGCTCATCGGCTTTCCGCAATCGATGAACCGCTGCGCGATCATCGGCCCCTTTCGCCCGGGATGATCCGCTGGAAATTCCTCCGGCGCCCGATATCGCACCATAGGCGTGCGCCAAAGTTCAATTCCCTGACCGTATGACGCCATCGCGTAGGAAGGCTTCACGATCGTCAGGCCGCCATAGATGTCCTCGGAGAGTTTTGTTTCCGGCCTAATGACCTCGAAGACGGGAATCGGGAGGCCCGCTTGCGCCAGCAAGCGCATCTCATCGAGCTTCGACATGGGCGCGCCAGCGTAAACCTTGCCGCGAGCCGGGCGGAACTGAAGCAATTTCACCGGAGAAAAAATAAGGGTGGGCCGAAGGGCCGCCTTTTTCCGCGTCACGGATGACGGAATGTCGTTCGAAGCGACAAACACCGCGATGTCGGGGGCGATGGCCTCGACATGGCTTTTGATCCTCTGAAAATCCTCGACCGCCTGCCATCCGTGGCTATGGACAAGGATCAGATTTCGCTGCGGTTCCGGTCCGACATTTGAAGTCACGCGAGAGGCAATAACATGGGGGCGGCCGGTGCCGCACCGCCAAACGTTATGAGTTGCCGGTCATCGACGTCGGAAAGAAACCCGTCGCGCTGTGCAGGGAAAACCGCCGCAATTGCGGGGCGACATATCGCTCGGACTTCTCGGCGAGATTGCGCCTTTCCGCCGCCGACACCCGTTCTTCGTCCGTCACGCGGACTTCAGACTGGGCCAAATTCGTTTGCATCGACATCGACTATCTCCAGGACGTTTCTCGGTGCAGTCGTCGAACGGAACTCTTACCGACGAGCAAGCCGGCTACCACCCATAGCGGATTTTCGCTCGCCCCGCATGAACTGCAGTGGTCGAGGAAAATTCTCCGTCATAGAGGGCCGAAACGGACCATCCGCTCCGGCGCGCGATTTCCCCGCCGAAGGACACAAGCACTGCGTCGGCTGCGGGTTCTGCACCATTCACGGTGAACGAGCTCGATCCGGGCAATGCCTGGAAGGTCGCGGTCGCCGTGCGGTCGGTGTTCCAGTCGTGCGCCCAGGCGACACGGCCCTTCCACTTCCAGATGCCATCTCCGTCAGGCATCGATGAAATGTTTTCGAAGCGCGCACCCAACTCGGTCCGCGATGCGGTGATCTGTTGGCCCGCATACGACAGCGCAAATTGATTGGAGCCCAAGGTCGCGCTCTCGGCGTAAGAAGGCATGAAGAACGTGACCGACTGGAATGCTCCGTAAGGAATGATGTCGCCGACCGGCGTCGCTGCGCGCCATCCACCCTCAACCCTCGCCGTCAGGGCCTGAGGCTGGAACGACGCATGCAGCATATCGGTCCCGGATACCGTCACGGTTCGATCCGTGCTGGCACTCTGCCAGGAATACCCGAACACTCCGGAAATATAGGCTGGGCCAAAATTCCGTTTTGCATAGATGGCGGCATTGAACATGTCGCTGCGGCCGCTTCCGAGTCCCTGATCAAGTCCAAAGCTCGTCCCGGCTCCACCTAATGCGAAGCCAATGCGCGTATCCGGATCGGGACGCAAACCGGCGCCCACCACCACACCATAGATCTGACTGGTTGTTCTTACGGTCCCCGCTGTCACATTGCCGGACACGCTGCTTGTGCCACCGTATCCCGTGGCCCAGACGCTCCAGCGCTCCCCGAAATCAACGGCGCGGTCGCGCGGCGTCACAGCCGCATAGGCGCCGGCGACGGCGGGCGACAAAGGACGCTCCGACGCATACGACGTGGCACCGCTGCCGCCACCCGCCGTTCCGCCTGAATCCAGGTTGTCCGAAACAGTCGTGACGAATTCAGTCGTGGCCGAAAATCCGGATTGCGATTGGCCTGCGCCCGGCTGCCCGGTCACCTGCGTGAAAGCATTTGGACCGCTTCCCTGAAGAGTCACAAAGCCCGGCGGCAACGAACCGCCATTGTTGAAGTATTGGGAGATGACGTCGGAAGTGCCCTGCGTACCCGGCGGGAGCGTGGGGCCGGACTTTGCCAAGGCGAGCACCAGCGTCACATCGTTGGCGGTGGGGTAGGCCAAAGACGCCGTGAAGCCGGTCGGAAGACTGACGTTCTTCAAGCTCGCGAATTGCGTTCCGCCGCGACCCCCGTCGGCGGTCAGGATCGTATAAGTCTTGGAAAGGTACGATCCAGTCTCGTAGGTCGCCGTCACTGCGCCGCCGGTGAGATTCGCCGATCCTGTGGCGGCCGTCTTGTCGGCGTCTGATGGCGACACCTTTACGTAGTAATTCGAACCGGAATCGAATGTGACGTTGCCGCTGACATTCAACGTGCCGATGGCGGATTTCCCGGGCGCAAGCGTGCCGCCGGATTTGATCTCCAAAGGCGCAACCGTACCCGTACCGCTCAACGTCGCACCATTCTCTACGGTCACGCCGCTTGCGCTCGCGATGGATCCGCTGACCCACAACGTGCCGCTATTGACCGTCACACTGCCGGTGAGCGTGCTCGTTCCGGTAAAATCCAAACTTCCCTGTGTCGTCAGCCCCGACCAACCACTGACGGTATCGACGGTTTTTGTTGGGCCCCACCCGACGATCGTGGCCTTTCCACCAGCGAGGGCGATATCCCCGGTGATCGGTCCGCTTTCCGAAGAATACATGTTGAGGAAATTGGTACCGCCGGTGAACCGGATCGCGGCACCGTCCGCAGATGTGCCAGATCCCGAGCCGGCGACGATACGTCCGCTGTTGTTGATGGTCAGATCGGACCCAGTGATGCCGTCCCCGCCGATCCCCGGCTTTCCTGAGCCTTTTGAGGACCCCCCGTCGCCTCCCATGACGGTGCCCGTGACATTAATCGCCGAGCTGGATGCGACGATGCCAGCGCCACCCGCGCCTCCAGCGGATGCGGACGCGCCACCGTTACCACCTTTGACAAGCGCATGCCCTGCAATAGCGATCCACGCATTCGAGGCGTTGATGCCGGCACCACCGCTGCCGCCGACGCCTGCCTTGTCGGACGTGTCGCCCCCGCCGCCCACTCCGCCCGCCCCGCCAGTGACGATGTGACCGAACTGGACGATCAGACCACTAGAATCCGAAGAAGTGCCTTTGAAGTAGATGCCTGCTCCGCCGGACCCGCCCGAGCCGCCGAAATAGCCGTCCCCGCCTCTTCCGCCGTCGCCACCTTGGGCTATCGAATCGCCCATCCCGGGGGTGATGTTGTTTGTGTAGAAATAGCCCCCGGACGAATACATCAAACCGGCGCCGCCCGCACCGCCGCCACCGCCGCCACCGGACGCGCCCGTCAACACGTCCAGGCCGCCCGAGCCGCCGTCTCCGCCTCTGCCGCCGACGGCCAGATTCACGTCGCCGCTGGCACCACCACCACCGCCGCCGCCGCCACCGCCGCCATCCGACGGACTTCCGGCATCGGTGCCAGCGTGGCCTTGGCCTCCGTTTCCATTGGGAGACGTCCCTCCGACCCCTCCGATGCCGCCCGAAGATGAACCGGAGCTGCCCCCGGCGCCGCCTGCGGTTCCATTACCATCCTGGTCCGGCACCGAAGCTGCACCGCCGCCACCACCGGCACCTCCGTTACCGGACGAACCGTCCGCTCCGGTCCCTCCTGCCAAGGAGGACCCGTCGACGGCACCGGCGCCTCCCCTCATCGGATCACCGAGAGTGAAGCCACCTCCGCCTGCGCCACCATCGGCCCAGGCCGAGCTCGTTGTGACCAGCAGGCTTGAGCCGGCAAGCCCGGCCAAAACCGTGGCCGACATCAGGGAGCTGGATGCAAATAGAAGACGTCGCAGGGCAAAGGTGCGGCGAAAATTCATGCCTCCGGCTGACCGTGTCTCAATACCGAGGCGGTCAGTCACGCCACGTGCGTTACTCATTCCGACGTCCCCCAACTTACGGATTGAAACCTTTTTCGGTCGCAACCCCCTATTCCCCGTGGGCATTATAGTACGGAAGAGGGGCCTATGGAACCCGGTTTAACCATTGGTTAACCAGCATTTTTGCTGCACATTTGTGACAGTCACCCGGCAAGGAAATTGTTAGCCAAGGGGGCCTCTGTCTTGGCGAGCCTGACTCCTCGCGGCGTTTCGCCCGCGAGGCCACGCCCAGGCAAAACACCTCGATGACATTCACACCACAAATCATCCATCAGACCTGGAAGGATGCGGCGATCCCGACGGGGTATCGCGATTACGTTGAAACCTGGCGGCGCTTGCACCCAGACTGGCAATACCGGCTTTGGACCGACGACGATCTCCTCGCGCTCGTCCGGACTGACTTCCCTGCCCTTGCCGGCATGTTTGAGGAATATCCCCACGCCATCATGCGTGCCGATCTCGGCCGATATCTCATCTTGAGAGAATTTGGGGGCGTGTACGCCGATCTGGATTCAGAAGCTCTGCTCCCGTTCGATGGGTTCTGCGGCAATCCCAACCCTGTCTTCTCCTACGAACCTCACTCGCACACCGCACTGGAATTTGTCCGCAACCGCGGCTTCTGCAGTGTGGTCTCGAATGCAATCGCGATATCCCCAGCCCGTCATCCATTCTGGGATGATCTCATCGATCTGCTGGTCCGGTGCCGTCGAGCTTCGAACCCGCTGGATGCAACAGGCCCGTTTGTCCTGAGCGCAGCGATCGAGAAGACAACTCCCGCAAAGGCACCGACGCTGTTGCCCGCGCATGTTTTCGCGCCGCGCGACAAGTTCGGCGACGCCGTGGCGGCTCGCGGGGATGTGCCTGCGCATGCCATTCACCATTGGGCGGGTACGTGGTGGAAGCAGCCCGAGGCAATGAGTCAAAGCGCTGCCGTCCAGGAGAGCGCGGCAAACACCGAGACACTCACTTTTGCCAGTTCCACCAAAAATCCACGTGGCGCAGGCCAAACGACAGCATCGGAAAATCACGTCCTGATCGCAGTTCCGGTCAGGGATGCCGCCGACACTCTCGGACAATTGCTGACGAGTATCCTTCATCTCGATTATCCGCGGCAAAAATTATCCCTGGCATTTTTCGAGGGCGACAGCCTCGATGACTCCTATGCGATGCTGCTTCGGTTTCAGGACACCCATGGCGCAGACTTTCGGCGCGTACAGGTGTTCAAGGAAGATTCCGGGATTCAAATTCCCCAGCCGAGATGGAATCCTGCGGCGCAACGCATCAGGCGTGGAAACATCGCAAGAGTGCGCAACGCCATCGTTTCGCGGGCATTGCTGGATGAAGATTGGCTTCTCTGGATCGATTCCGACATCATTGGCTTTTCCCCCGATCTCATCGATACGCTTCTTGCAACCGGGGCGGACATTGCGCACCCCAATGCCGTTCGCCGCATCGGCGGCCAGAGCATCGATCAAAACGCGTGGATAACGGAACGCGCGGTTTCGACAGAAGATTCAGAACGCTGGACCCTGGACGGGCTTTATCAACCTCCTTCAGGTTACAATCGCCTGTATCTTTCGGACGTTCGTTATCGTGACCTCGTTCCGCTCGATAGCGTCGGAGGAACGGTTCTTCTCGTGCGCGCCGACTTGCACCGCGCAGGATTGCTGTTTCCGGAAGAGCCCTATCGCAGCCTGATCGAAACCGAAGGGTTCGCACGCATGAGTCGCGAGCATGGCGTTTGGGCGTTCGGATTACCGAATGTCGAGGTTGTTCACGCTGCGCGATAGGACTGCGCGAACTATCGCTCCAGAAACGTCATGGCCGATTCAACCGCGTTTTCGAGAGCGCGTTCTCCGAATTGTCCGATCACGAAATCCCGCGCCATAGACCGAAACGAATTGTAACGAGCGGCATCTGTGCTCAGATCGAAGATCGCCGTTATGAAACTGTCCGGAGTTTCCGCGAGGGTGACATGGATCCCGTCGCGGAGGCCAAGACCTTCGACCGACTTTCCGGTGGCGACAAGCGGCAAGCCCCACGCCATCGCTTCCAGAGCCTTGATCCGCGTACCCCCGCCGCGGCGAAGCGGGAGAACCGCGATGTCTGCGTTCTGCAGCAACGCCTGAACCGAGTCCGGGTTGGCAACGACACGCACATGCGGATTGACGCGTGCAAGTATCGTGCGATGAGGACTACGGCCCGCTATCGTCAGCGTCGCGTTGGGCAGGCGCTCGACCACGGCAGGCATCATACCGATCAGCAGCGAGGCAGCTTCGATATTGGGGGCGTACCCCAAATGACCCAGGAACAACAACTTGGGGGCGACGCTCATCTTCGCCGGAAGTATTGCCGGGATTGTTTCAGGCCGCGGCACAGTGTTCGGGACGATCCAGATTTTCGAAAGGCTTCCCCCGAGTTCCCGCACGCGGTGCCGGTCTTCGCTTGAACACACCCAGACCGCATCGACGTTCGCAATGGCGTCCTGCTCAATCGAACGCAGACGCCGGACCCGGCTCGAAAAGGCGTTCGCCTCCTCATCGCCATTCGCGTAGCGCACATCTTCTTCCGCAAGCGACGATTCGACATTGTGCAAATCCAGCACGATTGCCTTTGTCAGCGGCCGGATCGCCGGAGCGAGCCCCGCAAGCGCGAGCGTTTCGAGAACGACGACGTCAGGTCGAAGGCGATCGCAGAGTGCTGTAAGGTTGCCGATGAAATTCGTTGGAAATTGCGGGCTAAAATCGGAAGCCCAGACCTCCGCCGACGATACACCGGGGACATGTTGCGTTCCGTTCGACCCGTCGTGGGTTGGCTTACCCAGAGACGCGAGCACCACCTCGTAATGTCTGCCAACCGCCGCCGCGTTTTGCGACGTCCGAAGGTCTGCCCCCGAAATGGCGGGAACGGCCGGATCGACGCTCAGAAACAGCCAACGTCGTCTCTGGTCCATGCGCTTTGCTGCAAATCGCGGCGTCCGGAAATCTGGCGGTCCCGGGATGACTCGAACATCCGACCTTCGGTTTAGGAAACCGCTGCTCTATCCGGCTGAGCTACGGGACCGCATGAGAATTTCATCAATCTAGCATTTCATCGCAAAATAGCATCTTGTGGGCTGCGTATCGGAAATGGAAGCGGATTGGAACATGGCCAGAAAACGAACGTCCCTTGTGAACCAGGTCGAGGAAACCGTCGAGGACATGGCCAATGCGGTGAGCTATGCCGCCACCGGGACCGACATCGGAACGATCGAGAGCGCAATCGAAGAGGACCTCAAGCCGAAGCCCGCGCGCAGGCGCGCCGCACGCAAGAAAGCCGTTCGCGGCAAGGCGGCCCGCAAGACCTCCACGCGCAAGACATCGACGCGCAAGGCGTCCACGCGCAAGAAACCCGCGCGGAAAAAGGCGCCTCGCCGCACAGCGTCGAAAAGGCGCGTGAAGCGGAAATAGCCGCGAGGCGGTTTCGTGTTCAGTCCATCCAGCGCTTGCGCCAGGCCTGGAACATCAGCAGCGTCCACAGCCGGTAAGGATCGCTCGACCGGCCGGCGAGGTGATCTTGCCACAGCGCTCGCGCGGGCTCCGGGCGAAGTACGCCGCCTGCCGCGAGCGCCGGTACGCTGAGCAAGTCCTCCGCCCAGTCCCGCAGCGGACCGCGCAGCCACGCGCCGAGCGGAATGCCAAATCCCATCTTGGTGCGTTCGACCAGCGGGCGCGGCACGTAGCGGTCGAGGATTTTCCGCAACAGCCATTTGCCGGTGCCGTCGCGCAGCTTCAGCTGCTCGGGCAGACGCCACACCAGTTCGACCAGCCGATGGTCGAGCAGCGGCACGCGGGCCTCGAGACCGACGGCCATGCTCGCGCGGTCCACCTTGGTCAGGATGTCGTCTGGAAGATAAGTCGCCATGTCGTAGAACATGAAGCGCGACAAGGGCGACGGCAGACTCGACGGCACGGTCTTGTCCCATAGCACCCCGCGCGGCTCGCGTCCGCGCGTCAGGATTTCCGCCGGATCGTCCCATTGCGACACGACGCGGCGATAGCGGTCGTCGGGGCCGTATTCGCCCATCACCGCGGCGAGCTTCTGCATGAGGTCGGCCGGCTGCGCGGGCCGCCTGTTGCGCGGCAGGAGACGCGCGCCGAGCGTCCAGGCCGACGACGGCGCCGAGCGCAGCATCGAGGCGGCGCTCGTTCGCATCCATTGCGGGAAGCGATCGATGCGATCGCCGAGCCGCATCAGCGCGCCGTAGCGGCGATAGCCCGCGAACAATTCGTCGCCACCGTCGCCGGACAGTGCGACGGTGACGTGCTTGCGCGTCATTTCACTCACGAGATAGGTCGGGATCTGGGAGGAATCCGCGAACGGTTCGTCATACAGGTCCGGCAGGCGCGGGATGATGTCGAGCGCGTGGCCGGGCTCGACGTAAAGCTCGGTATGGTCGGTGCGCAAATGTTCGGCGACGCCGCGCGCGAATTTCGCCTCGTCGAACGAGGCTTCGTCGAAGCCGATGGTGAAAGTCTTCACCGGGCGGTTCGATTGCGCCTGCATCAGCGCGACGACGGTTGAGGAATCGATACCCCCCGACAAAAACGCGCCGAGCGGCACGTCGGAGCGCATGCGCGCGAGCACCGCTGCGCGCATCGCCTTTTCCAGTTCATCGGTCGCGTCCTCGATCGAGCGCGTTTCGCGACTCGCCGCCTCGACGCCGCGGCGCGCAACCTCGCGCAAGTCCCAATACGCCTTGATGCGCGGCTCGGCGCCCGGCGCGAGAATGAGCATCGAGCCCGGCGGCACTTTCTCCACCTCGCGATAGATCGACAGCGGGGCCGGGACGTAGCTGTGACGCATATAGGCGTGCAGCGCGTCCTCGTTGAGCCTCGGTTGCCAGCCTGTCCAGGCGCGCAGCGCCTTCAGTTCGGAGCCGAAGATCAGCGACGACGCGTCGGCGCGATAATAGACCGGCTTGATGCCGAGCCGGTCGCGGATGAGATAGAGCGTGCGCGCCTGCCGGTCCCACAAGGCGATCGCGAACATGCCGACGCAGCGCTGCACCGCGCCTTCGACGCCCCACAGCGAGCAGGCTTCGAGGAACACTTCGGTGTCGGATGTTCCGCGCAGGTGCCGGCCCTGCGCCTCAATCTCCAATCGGACTTCGGGAAAATTGAAAATCTCGCCGTTGTAAGACACGACGTAACGGCCGTCGCCGGAGAACATCGGCTGATGACCGGTCGGCGACAGGTCGATGATCGCGAGCCTGCGATGGCCGAGCGCGACGCCGGAGGGCGCGTCGATCCAGAAGCCTTCGTCGTCGGGCCCGCGATGGCTGAGCGCGTTCGTCATCGCGCGCACGACGGCGCCCAAAACCTCGTCCGAGGTCTCAGCCCGCCGATCGATAAGGCCCGCGATCCCGCACACGAAAGCTGCTCCCGTTGCGCCCTACCGGATAGGCTGGAACGAGGAAGCCCGTCAAATCGCGCAGCGGGCTTAGGCAGATTTGGCCGGTAATCCCGGAATACGCGACGCGATCCGCCGGTAAAGGCCGCGCGCCTTGGCGCGCGCATGCGGCAGCACCGCGATCAGAGCGGCCGCGATCACGGCGCTGGTTGCGAGCGCGAAGACGAGCGAGAGCCAGCGCCCCGCGGCCGGCAGCGCCGCCGACAAAGCGAGAATGGCGCAGGTGAGGAGCATCGGCCCGATCGTGTCCCTCAGATACCAGGCCCGCATTTCCGTGGGCAGCAGGCGCCGGTGCATCAGCGGCACGAGGGTTGCAAAGAAGGCCGCCTGCAGGATCGCGAATCCGACCGAGCCGACCCACGGGCCGTAGAGCGAGATCGCGGCATAGATCGCGGGCAGAAACAGCACGACCGCGACCACGTTCCTGGCGAGATTGAGCCGCACCCAGCCCGAGGCGAGCTGCAGCAGCCACGCGATCTGGGTGAAGCCGTTGAAGATGAAGGCCGCGGCGAAGAACGGCACATAGGATGCCGCGGGCTCAACCAGCGGCGAGGATGGGCCGAGCCAGATCTGCATCACCGGACGTGCATAGACGATCAGCGGCGCCATCGCGGGAAGGACGATCACCGCGATGGTCTGCGTCCAGCCGTGATATTCGCGCTTCAGCGCCTCCTCCTCGCCGCGCGCAATCAGCCGCGCAAACAAGGGCTGCAGCGAGCTCCAGACCGGCGAGATCGCGAGGAAGTAGATGTTGGAGACCAGAAAGAACGCGATGCTGTAGGCGGTAAACGAATCGAGGTCGGTGAGGCGCGAAACGATTAGCTTGTCGCCGTAATTGAGCAAGGCGGCGGTCAGGCTCACACCCATCGTGCCGGCCGCGAAGCGCCAGATCGTACGCAGCCGCGCCGGATCGAAGCGCGTGGGCTCATCGGAATGCGGCAGCAGCCGCCACACGGTCTCGCGGCACAGGAACGATTGCAGCAGGAACATCGCCGCCTGCCAGCCGAGAAACAGGATTACGTCGGCCGAGACGAGCCACATCAGCGCGATCGATCCGAGCGCCTGGAGCGTTGCGATCGATACCCGCAGCACGCTGTAGAGATCCTGCCGGCGCAGGCCGATGAATGCCCCGCCATAAAGAAAGCTCGGCCACTGGAACGCGACCGACAGCGCCATGATGCGCACTGCGCTCTCGATGCCGCCGGCATCGATTGCCGACGAGGTGAACCAGTGGCGCGCGAGAATTGGCGCGACCAGCATGATGCCGCCGCCGACGAGAATTGCGGTGGCCCATGACACGACCTCGAGCCCGCGCATCAGGTTGCGCATGTCGGCAGCCTTGCCGGCCTCGCCGTCGAACCGGCCGAGTTCGCGGACCACGGTCGGCGTCACGAACTGATCGAGGAACAGCAGAACCGAAACGAGCGTCGCGTTGAACGCGACGAGACCATAGGCCGACGGGCCAAGCAGCGCGATATAGATCGGCGTGCAGACGAGTTGCAGCAGCGCCTGCCAGGCCCGCGCGATCGTGATCGAAAACGCGTTGGCAAGGATCGAGCGGCGGACCGGCATCGCCGCGCCGGGCGCTCGCTGTTCGCGCTGCGTCATCTGCGTCCTTCCCCCGGCCGGATATTAGCGCTCGAACGCGGCCTTCAGCGACACCGGGATATAGTTCCGATCCCATCCGGCGCATATGGTCGAATGCAGGTTCGCCGCGATGCGCTCGCGCAGGGCGGGATCGCCGATCGCGCGCTCGACCTCACGCGCCAGAGCGATGGAATCGTGCACCGGAACAAGCAGGGCGTTGCCTTCGTGCTCAAGCAGCCCGTCGAAGAAGCGCACATCGTAGCCCACGACCGGCAGGCCGCAGAACCCGGCTTCGCGCAACGCCGTTCCCGTCACCGTCGAGATGAAGATGTCCGACTGCGGATAGATGTCCGCAAGTTTCGTCTCGTCGACGAAGCCGAGCCATTCGATGTCGCCGCCGACTCCGAGCGCCGCGGCGTGTTCGCGCATTTTGGCAAGGTCCGGTCCGTCCCCGGCCATGACGAGGCGCGCCTTCACGCCGCGATCGGCCAGCGCGCGCATCATGTCGATCAATTCGAACGACAATTTCTGCCAGTGCATGCGCCCGACATAGAGGAGCCGCACTGGGTCGCGCAGCGGCGCGCCGATCTTCACCTTCTGCAGCAGGCTGTCGAGCAGCCGCGGCGGGGGAAACTGCTCCGGGATGACATCGACGATCTGCAGCTTGCGCGCCGAACTCGGCTGCGAGCGCAGCCACGCGATCGAGGCCTGGTTCTTTTTCGAGACGATGACCTTCCACGACGCGCGGAACGATTGCCGGATGAACATGCGCTCGAGCCACATCGGGATGCCGGTCAGCGAGCGCCGCGTATTGGCGTAGATGTCCTCGGGCAGCGCAATCGGCATCACCACCACGCGCGCGCCGCAGAACAGGCGCAGCAGCAATGACGTCCACCACGAAAAGACAAGATCGGAGGTCAGGTAATGGGTTGGCTTGCGCTCCCGCGCGACGCGGTACATCCGCCACGGCGCGAGAATGACATCGAGCGCGTGCATGCGCGTGCCGACCGAGCGCCAGGTGACGCGCCCGCGCTCGACCGGCTGCTCGGTGTGACCGTAGAAATAGACGAGATCAATGCGGTCGAAATAGCTTTCGTAATGCTGCACGATCTCGACATTGCCCTTCCTGAACGCGTCCTGCATGCGTTCGAGGGGGAAATAGAAAAGCCGCTTCTCCGGCTCCGTCACCGACATCGAGCTATCGTCGCGATCCCGCGCCACCCAGGTCAACTGCCAAGACGCCGCGCCGGATTGCCGGCGACGACTGAGGACGTGGCGATCGATTTCACCACCACCGAGCCGATACCGATGATGGTGAAGTCGGCGATCATGAGCTGGTCGCGCAGCGCCGCATTCGGGCCGACATGCGTCCCCTGCCCGATCACGGTGCGTCCCGCGATCGTGCTGTTCGCGCCGACAAAGGCGAAATCGCCGATCTTCGTTTCGTGGCTCACATAAGCACCGGACCGGATACAGACGAAATTGCCGACCTTCGCGCCCGGCTCGATCACCGCAAACGGACCGACGAACGTACCGTGCCCGATCGTCACGTCGCGCGCGATCGACGCCTGCGGGTGGCAGACGGTCGCCCACCGCTCATCGGGGATGCCGAGCGCCATCACCCGTTCGAGACGGCCGCGCATGTCGCGCACGTTATGCAGCGCGGGCAGGAAGACCGTGCTCTTCGGGAGCGTCGCCCAGTCCTCGAGCTTGCCGAGGACCGGAAGCCCCAACATCTTCTGGCCGGCGGCGACGCCGTCGTTGAGAAAGCCTTTCACCGAATAGGATGCGCCCGCCGCACTGGCGACTCGCGCAGCCTCCGCAACGATGGTGCCGCTGCCATGGCCCCCCATGACGACAAGCTGACGTTTTGCTTTTGCGGCCATTTGATGTTTCGAGGGCGCGTGGTTTCAGCCCAGCGCGTTCAGCAGCGTATCACAAACCTCATCGACCTGCTCGTGTGTCATATCGGCATAGAACGGCAGGCTGATGGCCGACTTCGTATAGGCTTCCGATTTTTCCAGCGAACCGCACACTTCCACACGCCCCTTCTCGATCTGCTCGCGCCAGAATGACAGCGTGCTGAGCGACTGAAAGTGCATGGACGAGGCGATCTCTGCGTTGCGCAAGGTCAACGAAATTTCGTCACGGTCGGCGGACTCGGGCAACACCCCGACCATCAGGTGCTCGGCGTGCAGATGCGCGCGGCGCTGCCGTTCGTGCAGCACGCGCACGGGCGAATTGGAGAGCCGCTGCATGTACCAGGACGAAACCTCGCGGCGCTGACGGGTCAGTTCGTCGATCCGCGACATCTGCGTGAGCGCGATCGCGGCCGAGACGTCGGACAGGTTTGCCTTCGTTCCGACGCTGACCACGTCGTAGCGCCATTTGGTGCCCGACGCGCGATAGAGCTCGCTCGCGACGCGGTCGAAGCCATGCAAGCGGACAGTATTGAGCGGGCGAGGCTTCGCCATCGTCACCGCTCCGCCCTCGGCGGCGGCGACGCATTTCGTCGGGTAGAACGAGAAGATGCAGAAATCAGATTCCGCACACGCGCCTGACACATAGGATCCGGAATGGAAGCCCGGATACAGATGTGCGCAGTCCTCGACCACGATCGCGTTGCCGGCCTGCGCGCGGATATCCTCGAGCGGACAGACGGCGCCGGCGAGATGCGTCGGCACGACCATCTGCTTTTCGGACGGCTTCCAGTCCGGCGGCAAAACCATGAAGCCGTCGTCGTCGATGTCGACAAGCTGGATGGTCGCGCCGGTCAGCAGCGCCTGCATCGGGATGCCGGAAAACGTCACGCCGGGAAAGCACACCTTCCACCCCGGACCGACGCCGAGCGACAGCAACAGCGACTGGAAACCGAGCGTCGCCGACGTGACCGCGAAGCTCTTGCGCCCGGTGACGCGATCCATCTCGCGCTCCAGCGCCTCGCATTTCTTGCCCGAGGTCAGCCAGCCGGAACGCAACACCTCCAGCACCGCCTGCTCCTCTGCGGGCCCGATCGAAGGACGGCCAAAATCAATCATCGGTGCGACCGGCCATGCTGCAGACGTTGCGGTTCATCGCGCGGGTCCCGTCCAGATCAGTCGCAATAGCCAAGCGAACGGTTCACGTTGCCGGCAATGCGTTCGAATGTCGCGAGATCGTCCGGCGTCATGCCGGATCGCCAGCGCTGGTCTTCCTGCACGCTATCCATCGAGAAATTCGGGCTGCCTCCGACGTAATGGCGCGCGATAGGCTTATCGGCCGCCGATGGCGAAAGTCCGGCATTGGCGGCAATCCGCGCGATCGTGCCTGACGGATCAGTGCAAAGCTCCTCATACCGGATCCAGTCGCTACGTTTCGGGCCGATCAGGCGGCGCAGCCATATCATCGCGCGGGTGATATGTAGCCAGTTGCGGGTCGCGACCTCGGCCGACATCCGGCCGCGCGTCATCTTGGAATGCACCGTCGCGCGCCCGTCTCGAACCAGGAAAAGCGGACGGACCTTGGAATAGTCCTGATGCAGCAGATAGACGAGATGGCCGGGATCCTTGCTGCAATCGATCACGGCGGGTGTCCCGGAGACCTTCGCCTTGGCCTTCAACAGCCGTCCGACGCAATCCGCGACGCGCCGGCCGCGCGGCAGCAGCCAGCGTCCCGCATGGCGCGTGCGCAACGCGACGCTGAGAAGTCCTGCGGCTTCTTCGATGCGCTGTTGGAGCCGGTTCCCCGGCCGCTGGGTGACGAGATCGCCGATGCTGATGCCCGCCTCCCGGAACACGTCGCGCCAATGCCCGCAATCGGCGAGTGCTGTGCCGCAGGAGCACGGCCGGTTGAGCTTCACGATATCCTCCAGCCGACGGATTTCGCCGGCAGCATCGATGTCCGGATGCTGTGACAGAAGCCCTTGCAGAAGCGTCGACCCTGCCCGGGAATCACTCACCACGCACAATACCATCGAGGCAGTTCCGCAGGCTTTCGGGAATAATAGAGAGAGCAGCCCCCCGGCGCACTCCTTGGTCGGGCCCTTTTAAGGACGGGCGAGCGGGGGCGCAAAAGGTTTTCGCATAAACAGGACGTCAAACCGCCCGTATCTATTGGTTTACGCCAATATCCGGCCGCGGCCGCCCGATGCCGCGATGTAAGGCAAAGGATTTCGGAACGAGCGTTGAGCTTGCCGGTTAACCCCGCACAGGCGGCTTGATGCGGAGCACACGATGAAATCCGGTATGCGGCATTGGCGAGAGCGCATGCTCCGCGGCGTCGCCGGATCGCGCAGCAGGTTTCAGGCTTTGCAACAGCGCGAATTCGCGATCGGCGTCGGCGGATTGCTGGCAGGGGTAACGCTTGCGGCAATCGTCGTTGCGCTCGCGCGCGACGGCAAGCCTGCCGGAACAAATCCAGCGACGGTGACTGCAACGACTGAAACGCAAGGCGCAGCCTCCGCAGACGAACGCGCCGCGGAACGCAATTCGAGTCCGGAACCGATCAAGATCGTCGGCGCGGCGGCGAATACGGCTACGCCGTGCTCGGAGCAGACTTGGCCCTATATCGACCGCCGGTGCCTGACCGAAGCCGCGCCTCGGCAGGAACTGCCGGTCGCGCAGCCCGCGGTGGCAAGCGTCGCTTCAGCCTCCGCAGCTCCCGCTGCTACAGCAGACACGCCAGTTCCCGCCGCCGCGAGCGATGCAAGCGCTCGCATTGAACAGCCTGCGCCGGACGCAAAGCCTGCCGAGACGGCTAAAGCGGAAACGACGGCCACAGCCACGGCCGATACGGATGCCAACGAAGCCGACAAAGCTCCCGCGCAATACCAACGCAAGGCTCGCACATCGCGCCGCCATGAACGCGAACGCGCTGCTGCCAATGAGGAGCATCAAGGCGAGCACGCCGTTGCAAGCGAGGAGCAGGATTCCGGATCCGCGCCGCAACGGGCCGCGCGCGAGCGCAGGCACACGGCCGCCCGTCCTGTGAAACGCTGGCGCGAACTGGTCTACGACTATCCTGACGGCACGCGGCGCCGGGTCGTTCTAAGCCGTTCTGCGCGCGGCCGGTTTGCCGAAACCCGATCGCAGTCCCCTGCCGAAGACGACGACTAGGCCTTTTGAAAAGGCCCGCAGGGCGACAAAAAACCCCGGCCTCGCGGCCGGGGTTTTCTTTTGGGACTCTGCCGCGTCAGTGGCGGACTTCGGTGCAGGACTCGTTGCCGTAGGAATCGCGCACGCATTCGCGTTCGCGCACCACCGGACGATCCTCGCGCCATTCCTCACGGCGGTGCTCTTCGGCTGCGCCCGCGCCGACCGTTCCGCCGACGCCCGCACCCACCGCGGCACCGATCGGTCCGCCGACGGCAAAGCCCACGCCCGCGCCAACGGCGGCGCCGGTCGCGGCACCCGCCGCAGGATCTTCCGCGCTCGCCGGCGCGGGGAGCGTGAACACCGCTGCGCTCAGCAGCGCCATCATCATCAGCTTTTTCATGGTCGCCTCCAATGTTTCGTGCAAATCAACGGAGTAACACTCCGCAAGTTCCGCACCATCGCGCGCATGGTGGAGGCGCGTGCACGGCCGTGTCACTTCGGGACGAACAGGATCGGCGGCGAGATCAGGGTCGCGGTTTCGAATTTGTGAGCGCCCCAGTCGGCCAGCAGGAACAATGTTCCCGCGATAACGAATGCGCCGATCACGACGCCCAGAGCAACACTGCCGATGCGCGATGCGGTCATGACTGCCACCGTTGATCGTTTCGGACCAACGACAACTGCCGACAGCAAGTGCCGGTTCCGCCGGTTCCCGGGCTACTTGCCGACCGGCCCGTAAAAGTAAACGTCGACCTTCATGCCGACCGCGAGCGATCCGGTTTCGGCAAGATCGATCACAACGTCCGCGACATCGACGTCCGTGAGATTGCGCGCGCCGCGCGCGCCCGCGCGGCCGGGTTCCACCACCGGAGCGACCGACGAAACCTTTCCGGCAAACTCGCGGCCCGCGAATGCGAGCGCGCGCACCGTCACGGCCTGCCCCACCTTGACGTCGCCAAGATCACGCTCGTCGACCTCGGCACGAACGCGCAGCGCCGAGACGTCGCCCATCACAACGAGCGGCTGCGCAGCCGAAGGAGAGGCAAGTTCGCCGGCCTTGGCATTGACCTGCAACACCGAGCCGTTGATCGGCGCACGGATCGTCAGCTTTTCGATCGCAGCGTCGATCCCCGACTTCTCGTTGCGTGCGATGGTGAGTTGCCCTTCGATCGCGGTCGGCAGCGGGATGTCCTTGTCGGCTTCGAGCTTGCGCAGTTCCGTGCGGCGCTGGCGCAGCCGCTCCTGCGCCTGCAGCCAGGCGGAGCGGAGCGCGGAAATATCGGGCTCCGGCTTTACGCCGGATCGCTTCTCCACGGCTCCACGGTCGAGCGTATTGCGCGCATCGATGACCGCTTTTTCCGCATCGGCAACGCCGTCTTCCGTGCGCCTGCGCTCGGCGGCGCGGCCGGACGCCGACTGATCGTTGCGCGCGCGCTGCCGCAGAGCGACCTGCGTTTCGGCGACGGCAAGCCGTGCCAGCAATTCATCGTCCTGCAGCCGCACCAGCGGCTCGCCCGCAAGGACCCTTTCGTTCGCCTTGACCAGAACTTCCCCGATCGGCCCGATCCCCTGCGCGGTCAATTTGATCTCGCCCGACCACGCTTCCACGCGGCCGGGCGCGACCGCCTGCCAGCGCCGGTCATCAGGCGCCGCGGCGCGGCGCAGCGAACCGGTCGATAATTTCCCGGTGGCGAAGAGAAAAGCCGCAACCGCCGCGGCGACCAGAAGGCCGCCGGCGCAGATCGCCAGGATCGTACGCTTTCCGGGCGCGCTCATTCGATCGTCACCGGCATGTCATTGCACTCCCGACTTTCCTGCGCGCGCCTTTACGCCCCGCTCCTCGCCGACGATGCGCCCGTCCTCGATCCGCACGACGCGGTCGGCGAAGGCAAGCAGCCGCGGGTCGTGCGTCACCACGAGGACCCCGCGCGCGGTATCGCTGGCGATCTCGGACAGGATGGTCATGATGGCATGACCGTTCTCGCTGTCCAGCGCGGCGGTCGGCTCATCCGCGAGGATCGCGGCCGCGTCTCCCACGATCGCGCGCGCGATCGCAACGCGCTGCTGCTCGCCGCCGCTGAGCTGGCTCGGATAGGACTTCAGCTTGTGCGCGAGCCCGACCTTGGCGAGCGCATCCTGCGCGCGCCGCGTCGCCCCGCGGCCATACTCGCCGCGCACGTCGAGCACGAGCCGGACATTGTCTGTCGCCGTCAGCGTCGGAAACAGGTGATACGACTGGAACACGAACCCGACATGGCGGCGGCGCAGGTCGGCGAGTTCCTCGGCCTGCGCATCCGTGGTGGAGCGGCCGCCCACGCGCACGTTTCCTTCGGTCGGCGTGAGGATGCAGCCGAGGATCGAGAGCAGCGTAGTCTTGCCGCTGCCCGAAGGCCCCATCAGCAGGGTCAGTTCGCCCGCGCCGAGCGACATGTTCACGCCTTTCAGCGCGCGCACTTCGCCCGCCCCGCTGCCGAGCACCTTCACGACGTCGACCGCCTCGATGACCGGATTGCCGTTCATCGGGAAAACACGATGGCTGGATCGACGCGCATCACCTGCACGATCGCGGCGATCGCGGAGGCAACGCACATGACCACGGTGAGCACGAACAGACTTAACGAGAGGACCGGCGTCATCACGATCGGCAGCGCGCTGTCGGCGGTGAACTTCACGATGATCCAGCCCACCAGCGCCGCAAGGCAATAGCCGATCACCGCGCTGATCATCGCCTGCCAGATGATCACGGCATAGATGTAGCGGCCTGACGAGCCGATGGCGCGCAGCGTCGCGAATTCCTCGAGGTGATCCTTGGTGCTGGAATAGAGTGTCTGCGCGACGATCACGGTACCGACGATGATGCCGAGCAGCGCGCCCGCAAACAGCGCCGCCCCCGCGCCGGTGTCGAACAGCCAGAACGAGCGGCTGCGCTCGCGGAACTCGGCCGATGTCAGCACCTCAACATCGGCGAGATTGGCAAGAATCCGATTGCGCGTCGTGTCCGCGTTCGCTCCCGGCGCGAGCCGCACCAGGAAATAGGTCGCCTTGCCTTCCAGGATGCCGGCATATTGGCGCGCGCGCTCGGTCGTCGTGAACACATAGGGCGTCGTGGTGAAGGAGCGGATCCCGTCGGTCAGGGCTGCGACGCGCACCTTCTGCTGGCGGATTTCGGCACTCGATCCCACGCCGACCACGCCGAGCCGCTCCGCATAGGATTGGTCGACCGCAACTGCGCTCGGAATGGACAATTCCGCGAGCTGTCCTTCCACGAGATTCCACGGATGCAGGCCGGCCGATTTCAGGTCGGAGCCCACGACGAAAACTGGCGTCGAGGTGCCGGCGGGAGTGCGCCAGTCGGCGAAGCCGATCACGACCGAGCTCGCTTCGGCCACGCCCTCGATCGACATCGCGCGGTAGCGCTTGCGCTCGTCGAGCAACGACGGATCTTCGAAACACTTCGTCCCCTGCGGCATGATCCACAGGTCGGCCTGCGCATGATCGATCATGGTCGTGACCATGCGCCCGAAGCCGAGGTAAAGCCCCATCTGCACGGTGACCAGCACGATCGAGAATACGATGCCGATGACGGTCGCGATCAGCCGCAGCCGGTCATGAAAAAGGTTTCGGAACGCGAGCTTCTGGATCAGCGACATCGCTTCAGGTCACTGGCGACTGGCCGCCGGTCATCGTTGCGCTCGCACTGTTCGTCCGGCGAAGGAAAAATTCGACAGACCCGCAGCGAGCGGCCAGCTGATCGCGAGGGTCGCGCCGAACACCGCGAGGGCCTTGATCGCGCCCGGAAGCGGCGCGCCGAGCAGTGCAAATTGCAGCCATACGACGAAGACATAATGGTTCAGATACATGCCATAGGCGTTTGCTGAAAGGCTGTCGAGAAATCGCCGCGGGGTACGTCCCCACCGCAGGAAGGTCGCGACCGCAGCGAAACACCCGCTTGCGCAGGCGAGCACGAAGCCTAAGCCCGCGACGGCCTGCAGCCAGAGCGGTGCCGGATCGTCGCCATAGGTGAAGGAGGTCGGCACGATCCAGGCGATAAACCCGGCCACGGCTCCGGCGATCCAGGCTGGCGCATGGCGCGCAAGCGGCCCGTCGGTCGCGAGAATCCCGCGCTCGAGACCATAGGCTCCGATCGACATGCCGGCGAAGAAGAACACCGAATAGTGCAACGGCCGGCAGATCTGGAATGCCACCGGGCCGAAATGCGTCCAGTCCCACGGCGTGTAGATCAGGGCCATCGGCACATAGGTCACGGCCGAGAGGACCATGAGGCCGCCGAGAAAATGCAAGGGACGCTCGCGCGCGTGCGACGCCAGCGCAGCAAGACGCTCGCCCCATCGCGGGTTCAGCGCGTGCAATCCGCCCACGATCAGGTTCATCGCGATCAGCTGCCACAGGAACCATTGCGGGCCGCAGGGCCAGAACGGCAGCGACTGCCACTGGCGCCAGTATTCGGCGAGCGAGGGATCGGCCGCGGTCACGCGATAGGTCGGGTAATAGGTCACCGGCGACACCAGCAGCACGACGAGGGCGCAGGGCAGCGCGATGCGCATCATCCGGTCGGACAGGAATTTCGTGCCGCCCTTGCGCGACAGGCTTGGCCACACGAACAGCCCTGAGAGGAAAAACAGAATCGACATCAGGCAGACGTCCTGCCACGCGCAGAACAGGTCGAAGGGAAAGAACCGGCGGCTGTCGATGATCGCGAAGGCCTGCCATTGATAGGGCGGCGCATCGAAGCGATAGGGCTGGGCAGGCAGGAAATCGAGATAGGCGAGGACGGAATGGAAGGAGAGCACGAGCAGGATCACGACCGCCCGCATATTGCTCAGCGCGAGGCTCACCCCCGACATACGACCGCCCATTCCGGCGCGCCGGCCTGCGACTGCAGGCTTTGATCGAAAATCCCCCGGCGGCTGCCTAAAGTATACTCAACCGGAGCATGGCAGGTCACGCGATTCGGCAAGCGCGTTGGACGCGGCCACACGCCGCGCGGCCCGTTGGAGGACCGGCCGGCGACCCAACAAATTCCCTTGGCGTTTATGAATTGGCCATATTGTGAATCTATAGCGACTCCGGTTGGAGTCCGAGAAACCCTTTGTAGGCAGGCATTCCTTCAGATGCGAAAGACGATCATTCTCGCGGCCCTGTTGTCCCTTTTTGCGCATTCAGCGTCCGCTGCGGAACCCACGGTCGCGGGATTGTGGACGAAGATCGACGAATCCGACGGCTCGACGGTGAGCTGGTTCCTGTTCGTGGACCACGGCAACAACATGTTCGAGGGCGCGATCGCGAAGCTGTTCCTGCGCCCGAAGGATCCGCCCAATCAGGTCTGCTCGAAGTGCACGGACGACCGCAAGAATCAGCCGATCCTCGGGCTTTCGCTGATCCGCAACATGAAGCGCGACGGCCTCGACTATGACGGGGGCAATATCCTCGACCCGCGCGACGGCAAGATCTATCGCGCCAAGATGACGCTGAGCGAAGACGGGCAGACCCTGACGGTGCGCGGCTATCTCGGCATTCCGCTGCTCGGAATGGACGAGATCTGGCATCGCCTGCCGGACAGCGAGATGGCAAAGCTCGACCCGTCGGTGATCGCGAAATACATCACCCCGACGCAGGCCGCGTCCAATCCACCCGTGCGTCCGGGCACCAACGCCGTGCGTCCTGCGACCGGCGTGCCCCAGCCGCGTCCGAAAGCGCCCGCCCCGGCCCGCTGAAAAAATTACTGAAGCGCGCGACTTCGCCGGCGGAGCATCGTAAGCTTTCGCATCGCGGATCCCACGATGCCCTCTCCCGACGCGCCGAACGCCTCAGACCTCGTATCGCTCTACCGGGCGCGGAAAGTTTCGCCGGTCGAGGCGACGCGCTCGGCGCTCGATCGCATCGCGCGCTTTAATCCTGCGATCAATGCCTTCGTCATCGTGGATGGCGACGCAGCGCTCGCCGCGGCGCGCGCGTCGGAAGCGCGCTTTGCGCAAGGCAAGCCGCTTGGGCCGCTCGACGGCGTGCCGGTGACGATCAAGGACAACATCGCGCAGAAAGGCCTGCCCTGGCGCAAAGGCTCGCTCACGACCGATACCAACCCGGCGGCGGAAGACGCACCGGCGGTCGCGCGGATGCGCGAACAGGGCGCGGTGTTTCTCGGCAAGACCACGCTGCCGGAATATGGCTGGATCGGCGCGTGCCATTCCCCGCTCACGGGGATCACGCGCAATCCGTGGAAGCCTGACCGCACCACCGGCGGCTCCTCCGGGGGCGCCGCGGCGGCCGCACTTCTCAACATGGGATCGCTGCATCTTGGCACCGACGGCGCGGGCTCGATCCGGATCCCCGCGGCCTTCACCGGCGTATTCGGGATCAAGCCGAGCTATGGCCGCGTTCCTGCCTGGCCCGCCTCGCCCTTCACCGTGCTCGCGCACCAGGGGCCGCTGACGCGCACTGTCGCCGATGCCGCGCTGATGCTGAATGCGATCTCGCAGCCGGACATCCGCGACCTGACCGCGTGGAATTCTCCCGCGCCGGATTTTCTCGACGGACTCGACGGCGGCGTGCGCGGGTTGCGCGTCGCGTGGTCGCCGCGCCTCGGTTACGTCAAGGGACTTCATCCCGACGTCGCGGGCGCCGCGGAGAAAGCCGCGCGCGCCTTCGCCGGCCTCGGCGCGCATGTCGAAGAAGCCGACCCGGGCTTCGCCGAGCCGCTCGATGCGATCCGCACGATCTGGGGCGGCGTGTCGGCGTGCATCGTCGATGCGGTCGCTCCCGATACGCGCGCGAAGATGGATCCGGGATTTCTGCGCGTCGCGGATGGCGGCCGCGGGGTCAGCCTCGCTCAATATCTCGCAGCGATGCAGGCGCGAACCGAACTCGCGCGGCACATGATGCGGTTTCACGAGCGTTATGATCTGCTGCTCACCCCGCAGATGCCGATCGGCGCGCTTGAGGCCGGTCGCGTCACGCCCGCCGACGGCACGTTCGGCGAGGAATGGATCAACTGGTCGCCCTATACTTATCCCTTCAATCTCACCCAGCAGCCCGCCGCCTCGGTGCCGTGCGGCTTCACCTCGGACGGATTGCCGGTCGGGCTGCAGATCGTCGGCCCGGCGCGGCGCGACGATCTCGTCCTGCGCGCGGCGCGCGCCTACGAACAAGCCCATCCGTTCCAGATGCTCGATGCGCCGCGCGGCTGATGCCCCGGTGCCGCCGTATTCGCGCCGTCCCATTCCGGCGATGGGGTGGGCGTTGTCGCGTATCGTGTGCGGCGTGTGGGCGATCGCGCTCGTCTGGTGCGGCCCCGCGCGTGCGCAATGCCCGCTCGAAATCATCGGCAGCGGCAAGGTCGCCAGCGTCCCCGATGGCCGCACCTTGCGCCTGACCGATGGCCGCGCCGTCCGCCTCTCCGCCATCGAGGTCGCGAACGAAGGCGGCAGCGCCGCGTCATCCGCGAAAGTTGCGCTCGAGGCGCTCGCGGGAGACAGGGACGTGACGCTGAAGGCCGTCACGCGGGAGATCGACCGCTACGGCCGCATCGCGGCCTACCCGGTTCCCGAAGGTGCGCAGGTCCCGCTCCAGCACACGCTGCTCGCGCAGGGGCAGGCTCGCGTCTCCCCGCTCGCAGAGGCGCCCTGCCGCCCCGAATTGCTGGCATTGGAAGCCCACGCCCGGCAGGCGCGGCTTGGGCTCTGGGCCGACCCCCAAAACGGCATCCAGCCGGCGGATTCAACTGGACTTTCCGCCCGGCGCGGCCATTTCACCGTAGTGGAAGGCAAGGTATTATCGGTACGCAGCAGCGGCGCGACGATCTATATGAATTTCGGGCGGCGGTGGATCGAGGGCTTTGCCGTCACCATCCGCAAACGCGACGAACGGGCCTTCGCCGCGGCAGGGCTCGCACCGAAATCGCTCGAAGGCCGGATGGTGCGGGTGCGCGGCTGGATCGAGCAGCGCGGCGGCCCGCGGATCGAAGCGGCGCAGCCGGGTCAGATCGAATTGGCGGACGCGAACTGAAAGAAAGATGGTTGTGGCGCTGAAGCGGAAACCCTTCGCCCTTGCCGGGCGCGATCGCGGAGCGGCGAAAGCCGCGGCGCTGGTCGCGCTCGCGCTGGCGCTCGCGGGCTGCTCGCGCCTGGAATCGCTCATCTCCGAGCGCTCGATCGTGCTGCCCGACGCGCCGAAGCAGCACGCCAGGCCCGACACTCCGGAGCAGCGCGAGCATAACCGCATTCTCGCCGCCTATGGCGGGGCCTACGACGACCCGAAACTCGCGGCGCTGATCTCCGGGATCGTGGACCGGCTGGTCGCCTCGTCGGAACGGCCCGACCTGAAATACAAGGTGACCATCCTCAATTCTCCCGCGGTCAACGCCTTCGCGTTGCCGACCGGAAATCTCTACGCCACGCGCGGCCTGATCGCGCTTGCCAACGATAACGCCGAGCTTGCATCCGTGCTTGCGCACGAGATGGCGCATGTCATCGCGCGGCATGCCTCGATCCGCGAGGACCAGGTGCGTCAGGCCGCGATCGTCAGCCGCGTCGCGAGCGACGTCCTGTCCGATCCGCAGATGGGCGCGCTCGCGCTCGCCAAATCGCGGATCGCGCTCGCGAGCTTCTCGCGCGCGCAGGAATTCGAAGCTGACGGGATCGGCGTCGGCATTTCCGCGCGCGCGGGATTCGATCCCTACGGCGCGACGCGTTTCCTCACCTCGATGGGTCGCAACGCCGACATGAAGTCGGCGACGCAGAAGATCGATCCGCATTCGCTCGAATTCCTGTCGTCGCATCCGGCAACCCCGGAGCGCATCGAGAACGCGCAGCTGAATGCGCGGCAATACGTTTCGCCCGGACCCGGCGCGCGCGAGAAGCAGGCCTATCTCGCTTCGATCGACGGCATGATCTACGGCGAGGACCCGAGCGAAGGCTTCGTGCGCGGCCGCCGCTTCCTTCATCCGAAGCTCGGCTTCACCTTCATGGCGCCGGAAGGCTTCAGCCTCGACAACACCTCGCAGGCGGTCTTCGGCGTGCGCGAAGGCGGCGAGCAGGCGCTGCGGCTCGACGTCGTGCGCGTGCCGCCCGAGCAGACGCTCACCGACTACCTGATCTCCGGCTGGATCGAGAATATCGATCCCGCGAGCGTCGAGGAGGTCACGATCAACGGACTGCGCGCCGCGACCGCGACGGCGAAGGGCGACCCCTGGGCGTTCCGTCTTTACGCGGTGCGTTTCGGCAGCGAGGTGTACCGACTCATTTTCGCAGCGAAGGCGCAAAATCCCGATCTCGACCGGATTTTCCGGGAATCGGTCGCAAGCTTCCGCCGCATGACCGTCGCGGAGATCAAACAGGCCAAGCCCCTGCGCCTGAAGATCGTCACGGCTGGAGCCAATGACACCATCGGCCGGCTCGCGGCGCGAATGCCGGTCGACCGCGCGGTGGAGCGGTTCCGGGTGCTGAACGGGCTCGATCCGGCCCGCAATATCAGCCCGGGAGACAAGGTTAAGGTTGTCGTCGAATAGGCCGGAATCGGCGCTTTTTTTGGCCCTCCGGGGACTCCCGAACGGTCGCTCCCATCACTATATGTGCTGAGGATTTCGTGCCTTCGGAGGTTTTTGTGGCAAACAATCAGAAAAACAGGCCTCCGGAACCTGCCGAAGCCAAGCGCGAACGTCAGGCCAATGCCCGGCGCGAAGGTGCCGAGGCGATGGCGCAATATCAGGCCGATATCGTCGCCACACGCGAGCGCACAGCGAAACTTCGCGCCCTGCGCTTGGCCCGCGATGCGGCCGACGCAGCCAAGCCTTCTCCCAAGAAGGTGGCTCGCAAAGCCGCTTCGCGATAGAAAAAGATAATTGCGCAGCCAGAGGATACGCGTCCGACGGCTGCGATAGTTTGGAGAGCGTCATGACGCGTGCGAATGGAAATGAGGCAAGCGCGGCTCCGGCTGCTCCGGCCTTCGACTACAAGGCTCCGGCCGAGTTGTTCCCGACCCGCAACCGCAAGCAGCGCGGCATGAGCTATCGCCGCTTCAACACCGCGGCCGAAGCCATCAAGTTCGCGATCGAAGACATGCCGTCGGGCTATCTGCTCGGCACTCACCTCGAGGTCAATGAGCGGCGCTTCGACAGTCAGGGGATCCGGCGTCTTTACGACGACGCGCGCTATCCGCTCCGCCGCAAGAAGGTCGCGGCGTAGTCCGCTCCCCTCGTTTCGAAGATATTATGCCCGGCCTCGCGCCGGGCATTGTTTTTTGGCGATGATCGTCATGTCGCGGCGTGGAACGCCGCGCGCGGCTAGCGCGACGGCCAGGTCGGACGTGTCGTGCTGAATTGCGGAGCGACCGCGGGCGCACCGGGCGGGATATCGCTTGCACGGCGGCGCAGGGTGCCCGGGCTGAGCGCGGGCGCGAGCGGCGCACCAAGCGTCGCCGGATCGATCCGCGACACCCCGTCGGGGGCGGGCGGCAGTTCGGCATTCTTGTGATTCATCGTCGCCGAACGCCAGCGCTCGACCACCTGTTCGAGGAAATCGGGATCGTCCGCGCGATTGATCTCGATGCGCGAGTTCTTCACCGACTCGCTCGCCGGAACGAGATGCGCGGGCAAGGTCCTGAACTTGAAGCGCGTCGGCAGCGGCACGCCTTCGCCGAAGGCGAGCGCCTCGCCGGTCCCGAGCGACGGCAAAAAGTCGAGCAGGCTCGAACCTGCGTCGGCGACCGCCGAGCGCAGCAGCGCCTGATCGCGCTCGTTCGCCATGCGCAACGCGAACAGCGTCGAGCATTGCGAGATGATCGTTGCGTCAAGCTCGGCCGGACGCTGCGTCACGAGGCCGAGGAACACGCCGTATTTGCGGCCTTCCTTGGCGATGCGCGACAGCGCGCGCCGCGTCGGGCCGAAGCCGACATTGGGATCGGACGAGGCGTACCGGTGCGCCTCCTCGCAGACGAACAGAAGCGGCACCGCGCCGTCGCTCCACAGGCCGAATTCGAAGGCCATGCGGCACAGCACCGAGACCACCGCGTTGACCACTTCGGTCGGGAAGCCGGCAAGTTGCATGATGGTCATCGGCTTGCCGTTCGGCGGCAGGCGGAACAATTCGGCGAGCGATTCAGCCATCGTGTCGCCGCCGACATTGGCGTTCTCGAACATGAAGGCGTAGCGCGGGTCGTTGCTCACCGCCTCGATGCGCTGCATCAGGCGATGGAATTTCATGCGCGAGGAACGGTTCTCGAGCTTGCCCATGCGCTCGTCGATCAGCGCGACCAGATCCGCGAGACGGTAGGGCACGGGCGTATCGACGGTGTAGCCGGTGACACGCGGATCGGTCTTCTTCAGCGCGCGGACTTCCGTGCCGCCGCGATATTGCGTGTAGCTGCCTTTCGCGAGCGGGATGACCTCCGCGAGGACCTCGACTTCCTCGTCGATCGCGCTGCGGCCGCCATACAGGATGTCGATCGTTTCCTCGAAATTGAACAGCCAGAACGGCAGCTTGACGTTGCCGGGATTGAGGACGTTGGCGCGCTCGCCGAAGCAGCGCGCATATTCGTTGTGGCCGTCGAGCAGGAAGACGCGCAGGTTCGGGCGCTTTTCCAGAATCTGTTGCAGGATGAGGGCAACGCCGCTCGACTTGCCGACGCCGGTCGTGCCGAGCACGGCGAAATGCTTCGACAGCATGTCGTCGAGATTGACCGCGGCGCTGGTCGCCGTGTCCTGCTGGTGATTGCCGATGTCGATGCTGCCGTTCGCCGCCGTGGTGTAGATGAGCTGCAGTTCGCGGCTGGACAGGACCACCGCCATGTCGCCGATCGCGGGATAGGCCGTGACGCCGCGACGGAAGCCGGCCGCGCCGTTATCCATGCGCGCCTTGATCTCGCCCATCAGATCGACCTTGGCGGTCGCGCGTGCGCCCTGCTCGCGCGCGGCGGCCGACGTGTCGAGAGTGACTTCCGTGATCATCGCGACCAGAAGCGCAGATCCGCTGCGGATGCCGAGGAACATGCCGACGGTCGCGCGCGCCTGGTCGGACCGCGTCAAAGCCGCGCCGGTCAGGCCGATCCTCGCCTGCGAGCCCTGGACCGAAAGAACGCTGCCGAGCGGCAAAAGGCCCGGAGCTGCTGCCGTGCCCGCCGGCGGCGTGTTGACCTGCGGCGGCAGGCCGCCGGCTCTCGGATCGGTGTTCAGTGTCACGAAAAACGCCCCACGCTTGAACGGAAGGGTCGAGCTGATCGCCCTATGGCCGTTTGGGAAAGAGACTAGCGGGTCGGCTTCACCTTTCGGTTAAGCAGCGAACCGTTACCGTCCGTTTACGGCCTGGATGCGCGTTTTTGCGCATCGAAACTGCCGCATTGGCTAACGCGGACTAAACGAAGCGGATTCGTTTTGAAGAATGCGTAGAAATTCCTTGCCTAGAATTCACGGGAGGCAGGCGCAAACAAAAAGCCCGGCTCGTGCCGGGCTTTTCCAATTTCGTTTTTTGTGAAGCGGCGGATCAGGCCGCCTCTTCCTCGACCGCCTCGCCGCTTTCGGCGTCGGCTTCCGCTTCGGCAGTCTTCGGTCCGCGGCGCGGGCCCTTGGCGAGCGCAGCCTCGATCTCCTTCACCGCTTCGGTCTCGGTGATGTGCTGGACTGCGGAAATCTCGCGCGACAGCCGGTCGAGCGCCGCTTCGTAAAGCTGCCGTTCGGAATAGGACTGCTCGGGCTGGCTCTCCGAGCGGAACAGGTCGCGGACCACTTCCGCGATCGCGACGATGTCGCCGGAATTGATCTTTGCCTCGTATTCCTGCGCGCGGCGCGACCACATGGTGCGCTTGATGCGGGCGCGGCCCTTCAGCGTCTCGAGCGCGCGCTTCACGATGGCCGGCTCGGCGAGCTTGCGCATGCCGACGGACGCGATCTTCGCGGTCGGGACACGCAGCGTCATCTTGTCCTTGATGAAGTTGATGACGAACAGCTCCAGCTTGGCGCCGGCAATCTCCTGCTCCTCGATGGCCAGAATCTGGCCGACACCGTGAGCCGGATAAACGATGAACTCGTTGGTCTTGAAGCCCTGCCGCTGGGTCGTCTTTTTGCTGGTCATTCCAGAGATTGCTCCTTCACCGCCCGCTTTCGGACGGCTCATTGCCTTGGCCACAGGAGCCGCACGGCTGGCTTGCCGCGAGGCATGGGGTGTCCGCCGCGCGAGAGCGGCGGTTTTCTTCGCCCGCCGGACCGTGCCGGTTGACGTCTTTTTGGCCCGGCGGCTGCTGCCGGAGGCCGTTTTCTTCGAGCGCTGACGCGTTTTATCTGCCACTGCTACTGTCGTGGGTGCGCACTTGCGTGCGACTCACGCCCCTTCTGCGACTGCTTCCTCTGGAACGTTTTCCGAAACAAATAGGCTCCCCGGCGGGGAGCGGTTCGGTTATGACGTTCAGTTTGGCCAATATATCACATTTTCCGCAAAAATCAATGTGTTAGCGGGCCAAACGGAGGCAATTCAGGCATTCCGGAGGCGCATTTTTGCCCCCTCGGTTAAGCGGAATGCGCCGATACCGATGAAAATTCACGGAAAATCCGCAGAGAACGAAATCGCGGACGGGGTTACGGGAACCCGCTGCGACCTAATTACCTTCGCCCGGTTCCGGGTCGAAATATTGCTCCTTGCCCGGCTTGCCTTCCCATTCCTTGGCGTCGGCCGGGGGTTCCTTCTTGGCGGTGATATTCGGCCAGACCTTGGCGTATTCCGCGTTGAGGGTGAGCCATTTCTCCAGGCCTGATTCGGTGTCCGGCTTGATCGCCTCGACCGGGCATTCCGGCTCGCACACCCCGCAATCGATGCACTCGTCCGGATGGATGACGAGCATGTTCTTGCCTTCATAGAAGCAGTCGACCGGGCACACCTCCACGCAGTCCATGAATTTACATTTGATGCAGTTTTCATTGACGATGTAGGTCATCGGACGTTCCGGTCGTGTCGATCGTGACGGGGATTGCGAGCGGTGCCTAGCGCACGGGTTCCGCGGGCGCAAGCCGGTGCGGTGGTGCGAAAGCTCATATGTCCTGCGCGTTTCGCAGCCGGTCGAGGGCACGCCGGTCGCGCTTGGTCGGACGCGGTCCCCCGCGCGATGCATCGTCGCCCGGTTCCCGCGCGGGCGGCGGCGTGAGGTCCTCATAAAGCGCGCTTGCGAGCGGGGCGGCCTCGCGCCGCTCGGCAAAGCCCAGCACCTTCAGGATGCGCACCCGTCCGAGCGACACCGTGAGCACGTCGCCGCGCGCGACCCTGCGGCTCGATGCATCGATCCGCGCGCCGTTGACCCGGACGAAACCGCGATCGGCGAGCGCCGCCGCCGCGCTGCGCGTGCGGACAAGCCGCGCGTGCCACAGCCACTTGTCGACGCGCTGGCGCTCCGCGGCGGCGGGCGCAGGCGCTTCGTCAGCGCTGGCTGTCTTTGTCCGCTTCAAGCTGCGCTTTCAGGGCGGCGAGTTTGGCGAAGGGAGAATTCGGATCGGGCGCCCGTTCGCGCTTCTCGCGCACAGGCTCCTCGCGCCTTTCGCCTTTCGAGCGGTTCGGACGGAAACGCTCGCCGCGATCGCCCGGCTTGCCGTGACGTTCGCGCTGGCCGCCGCGGCGATGCTCGCCGTGGCGGGGGCGAGGCCGCGCTTCGGCGGGAGCGGCCTCGACGGCAGCAGCAGGCGCGGAGCCTTCGCCTTCGGCCGAAGTGACCGCGGGCGCGGCATCCGATTTCTGCGGCGCAGCCCTTCGTTCGGGCCGGCGGTGGCGGCGCTGATCGCGCGGCCTTTCGCCTTCCGGACGGCCGGGCCGCCACACCTCGATGAATTGCGGTTCGGCCGGAGCGGCGGACTCGCTCGCGGCGGGAGCGACTGCGCTGGCAGCCGCGGCGGCTTCATCCGGAGCGGGCTGCGCGATCTCTGCCTCGGAGGGGGCGGACGACGGAGCCGGCTCATGCGGCAATTCCGCGTCCGGCACGGCCGCATCGGCGGCAACCCCTGTTTCGGCAGGGCTGACCGAGGGCGCTTCCGTCGTGACTTCGACCGGCGCATCGCCTTGCGCCGTATCGGCCGCAACGGGCGGCGCCGGCTGTTCGGGCGGCTTCGGCCGGCGATCCATCCGGTAGCCGAGCGAACGCAGGATCGAGGCGAAATCCTCGCCCGAGGATCCGACCAGCGAGGTCATCGCGACCGACACGGTGAAGCCGAAACCTTCGATCGCGCCGTCCGGCTTCGGACCGGGCGCGCCCTCGCGCCAGACCAGCGCAGGGCGGATGAGATCGGCCAGCCGTTCGAGAATGTCGACCCGCACCGCGCGCTCTCCGCAGACGCGATAGCCGGCAGCACGATAGAGCGACTTGTCGATCTGCTTGTCGACCGGGATGGAAGTGCGCCCGCTCGCGGCGAGATGCTGGATGTCGGCCAGCGCCTTGGTGTCGGCCTGTCCGTTCTTCAGCGCAAAGAGCTGCGTCGCCAGCGCGCGCGGCGCAGGCTTGAGCAGAGCGGGGATATAGATGTGATAGGCGCCGAAGCGCACGCCGTATTTCCGCAGCGTCGCACGCGCGGGCTGGTCGAGACCCTTCACGTCTTCGGCGACCTTCTGCCGCTCGAGAACGCCGAGCGACTCGACAAGCTGGAACGCCACCCCGCGCGCGATGCCGGTCACGTCTTCCGCTGCGGTCAGCGCATTGAGCGGGCCGAGCAGCTTTTCGATGTAGGACTTGGCCCACTTGTCGAGCCGCTCCTGCACCGCCTCGCGCGCCGATCCCGACAGCTGTTCGTCCGCGAGGATGCGCACGCGCGGGCGCATGATCTCCTCGCCCGCGACCAGCATGCCGACGCCGTCGCCGGTCCAGCGGATCACGCCGTCGGCGGCCAGCACGAACTTGTCGTCGTCACCTTGCGAAAGCTTCTGCGCGCGGGTCTCGATCTCGCTTGCGAGCGCCTTCTGCGCGGCAGCCTGCAACGCCTTGGCCTCCGAACCGCCGGCGGTCGGATCGGCGGCGAAACGGAATCCTTCGAGGCGGCCGACCAGATGGCCCTCGACCGTGACCTCGCCTGTTTTTGAAATCTGACTTTCCAATGTGGTGTTCTCGCGCAGGCGTCTCATCAAGACGCTGGTGCGCCGGTCCACGAAACGCGCCGTGAGGCGTTCATGCAGGGCATCCGACAGCCGGTCCTCGACGCTGCGCGCAACGCCTTGCCAATGCTCCGGATCGGACAGCCAATCCGGCCGATTGGCGACGAAAGTCCAAGTCCTGACATGCGCAATTCTCGTCGACAGAGTGTCGATATCACCTTCGATCCGGTCTGCCTGCGCCACCTGGCGGGCAAACCAGTCGGTGGGGATTTTACCCTCCCGCGAGAGAAATCCATAGAGGGTGGTGACGAGTTCCGCATGATTGGCCGGCGCGATCTTGCGGTAATCGGGGACCTGACAGGCATCCCATAGCAATTCGACGGCGGCGCGCGTCGTCGCGGCCTTGCGGATCGCCTCGTCGCGGCTTGCATGTTCGAGCACGAGGATGTCCTCGGCCACAGGCGCACGGGTCAGTCCCTGATCCGAGGGCACTGCGGCGAGCGAGGCCTGCAGCGCCCCGATCGAGGAAAAATCCAGGTCCGAATTTCGCCATTGCAGCATCCGGATCGGCTCGAAGGTGTGGGATTCGAGCCGCTGCACCATTTCGTCGTCGAAAGGCGGGCAGCGCCCGGTCGTGCCGAACGTGCCATCCCGCATCGCGCGCCCGGCGCGGCCCGCGATCTGCGCCATTTCCGCGGGATTGAGGTTGCGGAACTGGTAGCCGTCGAATTTCCGGTCGGATGCGAAGGCGACGTGATCGACATCGAGATTGAGCCCCATCCCGATCGCGTCGGTCGCGACGAGATAATCCACGTCGCCGGCCTGATAGAGCGCGACCTGCGCGTTTCGCGTGCGCGGGGAGAGCGCACCGAGCACCACCGCCGCGCCGCCGCGCTGCCTGCGGATCAGTTCCGCGATCGCGTAGACCTCGTCGGCCGAGAACGCCACGATCGCGCTGCGGCGGGGCAGGCGCGTGATCTTCTTGTCGCCGGCAAAAGTCAGCTGCGACAGCCGCGGACGCGTCACGATCTGCGCGCCGGGCAAAAGTTTCTCGATCATCGGCCGGATCGTCGCCGCCCCGAGCAGGAGCGTTTCCTCCCGGCCGCGCCGGTGCAGCATGCGGTCGGTGAAGACGTGGCCGCGCTCGAAATCCGTGCCGAGCTGCACCTCGTCGATCGCGACGAAGGCCGGGTCGAGGTCGCGCGGCATCGCTTCGACGGTCGAGACCCAGAAGCGCGGATTGGGCGGCTTGATCTTTTCCTCGCCGGTGACGAGCGCGACGCTCGCAGCGCCCGCCCGGTCGGCGACCTTGTTGTAAACCTCGCGCGCGAGCAGCCGCAGCGGCAGCCCGATCATCCCGGACGAATGCGCGAGCATCCGCTCGATCGCCAGATGCGTCTTGCCGGTGTTGGTGGGGCCGAGCACCGCGGTGACGCCGCTGCCACGGAGCGTGGCGTCGCGCTGCGGCGAAGCGAATGAAACCGTCATCGATGATCCGGAAATGGCGATTGCCGCCCTGCTTTCAACCCGCCGCCGCGGCACGATGCCCTTCGCGCGTTGCCGCGACCGGAGCGAGGGATTCTGTACCACAACGCGACGGATTCACCCGTGAATCCGGCCTGTGCTTAAGCTGTGGAACGAGTCTGGAACGAATCACGGCCGAATCGCGGACTCCGGCCCTGTTCGGATTCGTTCCCGACGACATCTAGCGACCCGCGTTTCTGACCCACAAGATCGGGTGTTTTTGGAGTGCCAGGCACATCGCGGCAGGGCCAAAAGAGTTAAGCGCGGCGAGTCCCGCCGTGGGGGAAGAGTCAAGTCATCCGGCCTTGTGAAGCAGTGTGGATAACTTCGCGCCAAAGCCGCGCGCGGGGGCTATTGCGTCTTGATCGTCGTCTTGGTCGGGCGCGCGGTCGCGACGAATTCGGTCGCCTCGAGGACGCCCGTGCCGAGCGGCGTCGGGAGCGAGAAGCGGAATGGCACCAGCACGCGCGTGCCGGCGATCGGCGCAAGCCACACCTCCATGTCGCGCAGCTTGGTCAGATACTTGATCGCCGGGCGGTCCGGGATATAGCCCGCGACCGGCGAGAAATAGACCGCGCACACGACCACCGGACCGGCATAGCCCTTGTCGGCCTTCACCTTGTCCATGCGCTTGAAGCCGAAATTCAAATCGTAGCGCATGCGCCCGTCGAACACCGAGAACTGACGCTGGCAGACGTCGGGCGACAGCGGATCGCCATTGCCGGGAACCCAGACCAGCGAGCCGGTCATCGGATCGGTGACGTTCTTGCGATGCGCGTCGGTGACCGGAATGCGGTCGGGCGTCGGCGGCGTCGGCGGCGTGACGGAAAATTCCTTCACCGCGCCGGCGCTCAGCGAGATGCGCACGTCCTCGCTCTTCTTGTCTGCGTTGATGGTCGCGACATAGTTCGCCGGAACGAGACGCTGCGAATTCACCTGTCCACGCGCCGCCGCGGAACCTTCGCCCGGAGCGAACACGCGGATCAGTCCGGTCGTGAGTCCGCTCGCCGCGGCGGTGTATTGGTCATCGCCGACATCGACCACCCAGGCGCCCTTGCCGAGCGGCAGCCCCGCAAGGCTCACCGTGTAGCGCGCTTCGAGCTTGCCCTGTGCGAACCCGGGCGCTGCCGCACCGACAACGAGCGGGGCTGCAACCGCGAGACGAAGCAAGGTCGATGGACGGAAGACCAAGATCGGTCCTTTCCCGGCGGGGCGGAGTTTCGGGCGGAGCACCAGACGATAGACGATTCCGCGGGAAATCGACCGATCCGCGGCGTAAATTTTGGCGACAGGGCGTATCCCCATGTCGGTTCTGAATGCGTCCTTTATGTGTTCGGGGGCCGGCGCTTGACGCTGTCCGCCCCCTTCCCTATACGTCCCGCATCTCACGACCAGACCGGTCTTTGACGCGGCCCATTTTGGCCCCGCCGCCGCTTAAATTCGAGGATTTCAGGCCATGTCCCGCAAGTGCGACCTCACCGGCAAGACCGCCCAGGTCGGTCACAAGGTGAGCCATTCAAACCGCAAGACCAAGCGGCGCTTCCTGCCGAATCTGGTCAACGTGACCATGCTGTCGGATTCGCTGAAGCGCTCCGTGAAGCTTCGCATCTCGACCAATGCGCTGAAGAGCGTCGATCACCGCGGCGGGCTCGATGCCTTCCTGCTCAAGGCGAAGGACGACACCCTGTCGAAGAAGGCGCTCGGCCTGAAGCGCGAAGTGTCGAAGAAGCTCGCCGAGGCGAGCTGAGGCATTCAAGCTTTTCGCGTTGTTCCGATGGCCGGGCCTGTCCCGGCCATTCGTTTATCCGGGCGCGCGTTCCAGCAGCTTGAATTGCAGCAGGATCGTCCGCTGCAGCGGCGAGAAATTGTCGTCGGAGACGAGCGTCAGCACCGTCTCGCCGTTGGCGCCCCGGTGGATGCCCAGCCCTTCCATGTTGTCGATCTGGTAGCCGCGGTCGGCTTCGACGAGGATCGTGCCGTCGACCAGCGCGCCGCGCGCCAGTGACGTCAGCGGGATCTGGCGCATCCGCATTGCCACGCCGCGCAAGAGCGTGAAGCGCCGCTCCAGCACGAGCAGCGTTGCATCCGGCGTCACCGCGCAATCGGTGATGTCGAAATCATCGCTGCGCTTGAGCGAAAAAAGTCCCGGCGTCGCGCCGCCGATCAGGAAGGCCTGCACATTGCCGCTGGCGTCGAGGCCGCGCTCGGAGATCGCAACGAGCGTGCCCGCGAGCGGCATGCCCTGCGGCACGATCGCGAGGCATTCCAGCCCCTTGTTGCTCGGCAGCTTGCCTACTTCGGGGGGAAGCGCGATCGGCACCCCGCGCGCGAGCAATCCGTTCCTGCCGTAGTCGAATTTCACCACCTGGTGCACACGCTCGATGCCGACATAAAGCGTTCCGCCGTCGCGCGTCAGCGACTCGGTATCGAACCAGCGGCGCGAAGCGAGCGTCTGCCCGTCCGGACCGAGCATCGGCGCGATCTCGGCCCCCTCGATCCCAACCGGCACACCGTCGCGGTACTGGATGCGCCCGCGCACCCAGACGCTTTTGTCGGAAGCCGCGAGGAAGCCCATACCGTCCGGGTCAATCACCAGCCCGGACAGGCCGCCGAAATCGGGATGAGCCGACGTCAGTTCGAGGCCGCCGCGAAATTCCAGCGCACCGAACTGCCGCCGGTCCGGCTCCGCGGGATTGAAATTCAGAATGGGACGCGCGCTGATCGTCAGCGGCGCGGGCGGCTTCGGCGCGCGCTGCGGCTGCGCTGGCGTGGCAGCAAGAAGAAAGGCGACGGACGCGGCAAGCAGCGCGGCCGCGCCGCGGCGATGGATCACGAGTCGAGCCTGCGGCGGGGCACGCGGCGGGGCTCGGCGGTCACCTCCTCGTCGAACAATTCGGCGAGCTTCTCGGTCATCGCGCCGCCCAGTTCCTCGGCGTCCACGATCGTCACCGCGCGCCGGTAATAGCGGGTCACATCATGCCCGATGCCGATGGCGATCAACTCGATCGGCGAGCGGGTCTCGATCTCCTCGATGACCCAGCGCAGGTGCCGTTCGAGATAATTGCCGGGATTCACCGACAGGGTGGAATCGTCGACCGGCGCGCCGTCGGAAATCATCATCAGGATGCGGCGCTGTTCCGGGCGCGCGAGCAGGCGCTTGTATGCCCAGGACAACGCCTCGCCGTCGATATTCTCCTTGAGCAGGCCCTCGCGCATCATCAGGCCGAGATTCTTGCGCGAGCGCCGCCAAGGGGCGTCGGCCGCCTTGTAGATGATGTGGCGCAAGTCGTTCAGCCGCCCCGGATTGGCCGGCTTGCCCTGGGCGAGCCAGGCTTCGCGCGACTGTCCGCCCTTCCAGGCCCGGGTGGTGAATCCCAGGATCTCCACCTTGACACCGCACCGTTCGAGCGTGCGCGCCAGGATGTCGGCGCTCATCGCAGCGACGGTGATGGGCCGGCCGCGCATCGAGCCCGAATTGTCGATGAGGAGCGTCACGACGGTATCGCGGAACTGCGTGTCCTTCTCATGTTTGAAGGACAGCGGATGCATCGGATTGACGACCACGCGGTCGAGCCGCGCCGTGTCGAGAATGC
>CAZPBF010000021.1:0-34164 GCA_964584855.1 uncultured Hyphomicrobiales bacterium | reverse complement strand
ACCGTGCTCGACGGCCATCCGGCGACACTCGCCTGGCTCGGCGCGGTCGCAGGCCATCGCGTGCGGCCTCTGGGCGTCGAGCATTTCGGCCAGACCGGCACGATCGCTGACCTGTTCCGCCATTACGGTATCGACGCCAATGCAATCGTCGCCGCGGCGCAATCGATCGCGCCGGGCCGCCCGATCCGGCATCTGAAGGCCCTGCCCTGACGCTTACAGGCTGGGGGGGACGATCATCTGCTGCAAGAGAGCGAGCGCCAGAGTTACGGCAATTGCCGTGACCGCAACGACCAGCGCAAAGATCACGGCCCTTTCCAGCGACGCGCGCAGCAGCACCGGCATGCCGACCCACAGAATGAAAATCCCATAGAGACCAAAGATCGTCAGGAATTGCAGGCCGGGCAGCAGCAGGAAAATCCCAGACAGCCAAACCGGCGTGAAGGAATAGGCCGCAAGCTTGAGCGCATTCGGAAAATAGCGGTCGGCCTGAAACGTGCGCGCCAGCAAAAAGATTGCGAGTGCGGTCAGATAGACGATAACGAAAGTGAAGCAGTAGCTCAGCGTCGCGTCGATTGCCCCCGCGACAAGAGGAACGCGGAATGTCCCCGCCGAAACCTGAATGCCGATCACCGATCGGCCCACGAAGCCGGCAACTGCCGGAATCAGGGCGAGAACCGCGACATAGCGGCCAAAGAGGTAGGACGGTTCGCCGGATTCGCGCTCGATCGTCCGCCACTCACGCGCGGGGGCAAAAAGAAGGCCTCTGATGCGAGCCGGTATGTTCATCGTCCGCGATCAGTGGCGTTTCGCGTCATCCAGCATCATGCCCGCGCCCTTCTCGGCGATCATGATGGTCGGCGAATTGGTATTGCCCGACGTAATCGTCGGCATCACCGAAGCGTCGGCGACACGCAGCCCCTCGATGCCGATCACCCGCAGCCGCTCGTCGACCACGGCCATCTGATCGTCGGCGCGCCCCATCTTCGCCGTGCCGACCGGATGGAAGATCGTCGTGCCGATGTCGCCCGCAGCTTTGACCAGCGCAGCCTCGTCGTCGTCGCGCACGGATGGTCCGGGCAAAAATTCGTTCGGCTGGTAGCGCTGCAATGCCGGCTCCGCGACGATCCGGCGCGCGACCCGGATGGAATCCGCCGCCACCCGCCGGTCCTCGTCGGTCGAAAGGTAATTCGGCTGGATGAGCGGCTTGTCTGCGGGATCCGACGACCGCAGCCGGATGTTGCCGCGGCTCGTTGGCTGCACATTCGCCACGCTGACAGTGAAGGCCGGAAACGGATGCAGCGGATCGCCGAACTTATCGAGCGAAAGCGGCTGGACGTGGAACTGGATGTTCGCGCGTTCACGATGCGGATCGGAGCGGGTGAACGCGCCGAGCTGCGATGGCGCCATCGTCATCGGTCCGCGCCGGAAGAGCGCATAGCCGAAGCCCATGCCGGCGCGGCGGACCAGCGACTTGTACATCTCGTTCAGTGTCGTCACGCCGCTCACCTTGTAGATCAGGCGGAGCTGCAGATGGTCCTGCAGGTTTTCACCGACACCGGGCTTCGCGAGCACCACCGGGAGACCATACTGGCCAAGCTGCGCCGGGCGGCCGATCCCCGACAATTCGAGAATGTGCGGCGAGCCGATCGCGCCCGCGGCAAGCACCACCTCGCCGGTGCAGCGCGCAACGCGCGTCGTTCCGTTTTGCTTGAAACGCACGCCAGTCACCCGCTTGCCGTCGAGTACCAGATTCTCGACAAGACAGCCGGTCTCGACGCGCAGGTTCCGACGTCCCATCGCAGGCTTCAGGAAGCCGCGCGCCGTGGACCAGCGCCGGCCGCGTCGCTGATTCACGTGAAAATAGGCAACACCCTCGTTGTCACCGGTATTGAAATCGTTCACGCGCGGAATGCCGTATTGCTCGGCCGCGCTCGCGAACGCATCCATCAGGTCCCAGCGGATGCGCGGATGATCGACGCGCCACTCGCCGCCGACGGCGTGATGCTCGCCCGACCCGAGGAAATGATGCAGATGCTTCTTGAAGACGGGCAGGACGTCATTCCAGCCCCAGCCGCTCAGCCCGAGCTGGCGCCAGTGATCGTAATCGGCCGCCTGCCCGCGCATATAGATCATCGCGTTGATGGCCGAGGATCCGCCGAGCACCTTTCCGCGCGGATAGTTGAGGCTGCGGCCGTTCAGACCAGGCACCGGCTCGGTCTTGAACATCCAGTCCGAACGCGGATTGCCGATCGCGAACAGGTAGCCCACCGGAATGTGAAACCAGATCCAGTTGTCACGGCCGCCGGCTTCGAGCAGCAGCACCTTGTTGCGCGGGTCGGCGGAGAGGCGATTGGCGAGCACGCAGCCCGCCGATCCGGCGCCGACCACGATGTAATCGAATTCACCGTCGAGCGGCGCGTCGGCGCCGCCTCTGCCGAAACGCGGCTTCAGCTTGCGGAATTGCGGCCTCATGGCGCGCTACTTAGCGGTGTGCGACCAATTTTGGCAATCGTACCTTGCCGCAGGCAGCGTTTCGCGCCATGCTTCAAGAATCGGAATGTGCTGCGCGCATGTCCCGAATCGGGAACGGCGGTTCCCTCAAAAGGCCCCCCTTCGACCTTAAGCCGCGGCGCCTCAGCGCCCAGGAGAACCGCCATGTTCGCCCGGATCGCCTCCCTCATTGTCTTCGCCCTCATCGCATCGTCGAACCCCGTCGCCGGCCAGAATACGCTCACGGTCTTTGCCGCCGCCTCGATGAAGAACGCGGTCGATGACATCAATGCCGCCTTCGCCAAGGCGACCGGCATCGCGGTGTCCGCGAGCTACGCGGCAAGCTCCGCCCTTGCAAAGCAGATCGAGCAGGGCGCGCCGGCCGATGTTTTCGCCTCCGCCGATCTCGAATGGATGGACTATGTCGCGCAGAAGAAGCTCATCAAGGACGACACACGCGTCAACCTTCTGGGCAACAAGCTCGTGCTGATCGCACCAAAGGATTCCAAACTCGGCGACGTGGCGATCGGCACAGGCTTTGATCTGGCAAAACTTGCGGGCGACCAGCGCGTGGCGGTCGCCGACGTGCGCGCAGTGCCGGCCGGCAAATACGCCAAAGCCGCGCTTGAGACGCTTGGCATCTGGGCCGCGGTCGAGCCCAAGATTGCGATGGCGGAGAACGTCCGCGCGGCCCTCGCGCTCGTCTCGCGCGGGGAGGCTCCGCTCGGGATTGTCTATGAGACCGACGCGAAAATCGATCCGGGCGTGAGGATCATCGGCGCACTCCCCGAAAGTTCGCATCCGGCCATCACGTATCCGGTCGCACTTACGGCATCGGCAAAATCCAGCGCCGCGAAGTATCTCGCCTATCTGCGCTCCCAAGGGGCCAAGGCGATCTTCGAGAAATACGGATTTACCTTCCTGATCCGTCCAACATCGTGAACTGGTTCGTTTCGCTCACACCGGAAGAATGGGTCGCGATCCGCCTGTCGCTGCGGATCGCTGCGGTAGCGACCGCCTGTGCGCTTCCGGTCGGAATCGCCGTTGCCTGGCTTCTGGCGCGAAAGCGCTTTCCGGGACGCACGCTGCTCGATGCGCTGACGTTCCTGCCGCTTGTGTTGCCGCCGGTCGTGACCGGCTATCTCCTGCTGATCACGTTCGGCCGCAAAGGGCCGGTCGGCGCGCTTCTCGCCGATACATTCGGCATCGTCTTCTCGTTCCGCTGGACCGGAGCTGCGCTCGCCTGCGGGATCATGGCGTTCCCGCTCCTGGTGCGCCCGATCCGACTATCGTTCGAAGCGATTGACCGGCGCCTGGAAGACGCGGCATCGACGCTCGGTGCGCGGCCGGCCTGGCGCTTTGCCACCGTTTCGCTGCCGCTCGCACTACCCGGAGTGATCGCCGGAATGGTGCTGTGCTTCGCCAAGGCACTCGGCGAATTCGGTGCGACGATCACTTTCGTGTCGAACATTCCGGGAGAGACGCAGACCATCTCGGCTGCGATCTACACTTATACGCAGATTCCGAACGGCGACGCCGCCGCCCTGCGACTCGCGATCGTCTCCATCGTGATCGCGGTCCTCGCTCTGATCGCTTCCGAATGGCTCGGGCGGCGCGCTCAGGCGCGTCTTCACGGAGAGTGACGTGCTGGCCGTCGACGTCCGCAAGACTCTGGGCGAACTCACGATCGTCGCTTCGTTTGAGAGCCGCGGCGGCGTCACTGCGCTCTATGGTCCCTCAGGCGCCGGCAAGACCAGCATCGTGAACATGATCGCCGGCCTCCTGAAACCGGACAGCGGGCGCATCGCGCTGGACGATATCGTGCTGTTCGATTCGGGGCGCGGCATCGACCGACCCGCGCATCGTCGCCGCATCGGATACGTGTTTCAGGACGGCCGCCTCTTTCCGCATTTGTCGATCGCGCAGAACCTCGACTACGGCCGATGGATGAACGGTCTGCCGAAAGATCCGGCGGAAACCGCGCGCGTCGTGGCGATGCTCGACATCGGCGCGCTGCTGCAGCGGCGGCCGCGCAATCTTTCCGGCGGCGAACGCCAGCGCGTCGCCATCGGACGTGCGCTCCTGTCGAATCCGCGCCTTCTCCTGCTCGACGAGCCGCTCGCTTCGCTCGACCGGCAGCGCAAGCTCGAAATCCTTCCCTACCTTGCGCGGCTTCGGGACGAAGCGAAAGTGCCGATGATCTATGTCAGCCATCAGGCCGGCGAGATCATCAAGATCGCTTCGCAGGTCGTGCGCGTGAGCGACGGCGAAACTTTCGCTTCGGGTGGCATCGAACTGCTTGATGCCGAACGCAGGGACATGGTCTTCTGAAAGCGTGTTTCCGCCCGAACGCATCGTTTGCCTGACCGAGGAGACCGTCGAAACGCTCTATCTCCTCGGCGAGGAAGCGCGCATCGCCGGCGTGTCCGGCTATGCGGTGCGGCCCGCGCGCGTGCGCAAGGAGAAGCCGCGCGTCTCGGCGTTCATCAGCGCGGACATCCCGAAAATCCTCGCGCTCCGGCCCGATCTGGTCCTGACCTTCTCCGATCTGCAGGCCGAGATCGCCGCGGCGCTGATCCGCGAAGGGATCGCCGTGCATGCCTTCAACCAGCGCGACATTGCGGGGATTCTCGCGATGATCCGCACGCTCGGCGCCCTGATCGGCGCGGAGACCAGGGCCGACGCCCTTGTCGGATCGCTCGAACGGAAAATCGAGCAAACGCGCCGCCAAGCGACAAAGCTTCCTGCGCGCCCACGCATCTATTTCGAGGAATGGGACGAGCCGATGATTTCCGGAATCGGCTGGGTGTCGGAGCTTGTGGGGATTTCAGGCGGTGTCGACGTATTCGCCACGCTGGCCGGGCGCAAGAATGCAAAGGACCGGATCGTAAGCCCGGCTCAGGTGATCGAGGCCGCGCCCGACATCGTTATCGGGTCTTGGTGCGGAAAGAAGTTCGTGCCTGCGAAATTCGCCGCGCGCCAAGGCTTCGATGTCATCCCCGCGGTGCGCGGTGGCTGGCTGCGCGAGATCAAGTCCTCGATCATCCTGCAGCCCGGTCCGGCAGCGCTGACCGATGGCCTCGACGCGATCTGCGCCATTGTCGATGAGTGGACGAAGGCGGGAGCCTGATCATTTCAGCCGCTTCAATTCGTCGGCCAGGTAATCGAACGCAGCGACCAGCGCGGGGCCGCCGCACATCGTATAGCGCGTCGGCAATTCGATGCGCCGTTGCGCGGGATAAAGCGCCTGCAACGCAGGATGGGTGAAATAGAGCGAGCCCTGATCCTGCGGCGCGCGCGGTGGATCCTTCAGGAACACCAGATCCGGATGCAGCATGAGCAGCTTTTCGAGAGGAAGAAATCCGCCGAACCCGGGCGGCGCACCCGCCGGCGGCCGGAAATCCGCTGCACGCAGGAGCGTTGCCGCAAGGGTATCCGGGCCGGCGGTAAACCCGCCGCGCTCGATGACCAGAGCCGTCATCGGCCGGGCCGGCGCTGCGGCGGCAAGACGATCGTGCGCGGCATCGAGCGAAGCGATCAGCGTCGCGCCCCGCTCCGGATGACCGAGCAGCGCGGCGGCGCGAGCGACCTCCCGTTTCGCATCGTCGAGGTTCGATACAAGGTCGAAAGTTTCAACGGAAATTCCGACGCGCGAGAACATGCGCTGAGTCGCCGGACGATCCCACGATCCGATCAGCACAAGGTCCGGCTTCAGCGGGATCGCCGATTCCGCCTGCCAGTCGAGACGGCGGAACGCGCGCGCCCGGTCGGCCATGACCGACAGCGCCGGGTCGGCCGCATAGGGCGACAGCCCCGCGATCTGGTTCGGATCTGCCAGCGCGAGCACGAGCTGGTCGGTGCACAGGTTGAACGAGACCACGCGCGGGGGGGTGTCCCCCATGGCGGGTCCCGCGAAGAGGACCGCTGCTGCCGCAGCGATCAACCGGCACGAGCTTTTCATCCTCATTGAGGCCATTACCCATTATAAGCATCGCAGACCGGTCCGGACCAATCTGTCGAAAGGCCCTGCTTGCGTTATCGCCTCGCCATCGCACTCGCGGCCCTGATTGCCGTGCTGATGCTGGTTTCGCTGATGGTCGGGCCTGCGAATCTGTCGCCCCGTGCGGCGCTCGCTGCGCTCTGGTCCGGCGACGGCGTGGCGGGACTGATCGTGCGCGACATCCGGCTGCCGCGGACCCTGCTCGCCGCGATGATCGGCGCGACGCTCGGACTATCGGGAGCGGCGCTGCAAGGCCTGCTGCGCAATCCGCTCGCCGAACCCGCCTTGTTCGGCGCACCGCAGGCTGCCGCAGCGGCGGCATCCTTTGCAATCGCATTCGGCTTCGTGCCTGCGACATCACTGGTCGCGCCGGTCGCCGGCATTGCGGGCGCATTGATCTCGGTCGGCGGACTGGTGCTCATCGCAGGACGCCGCGCAAGCCTGACGGTGATCCTGCTGGCGGGCCTTGCGCTTGCGAGCTTTGCCGGCGCCGTGACGGCCCTCATCCTCAACCTCGCGCCCAATCCCTTCATCGCGCTCGAAGTCGCTTTCTGGCTGCTCGGATCGCTCGAGGATCGTTCGGTCGAGCATCTCGTCATTGCGGCGCCATTTCTTCTCGCAAGCGTTGTCGTGCTCACCATGACGGCGCGGGCCTTTCGCGCACTGACGCTCGGCGAAGACGCGGCCGCCTCGCTCGGTGTCGATGTAACCAGAACCCGCCTCCTCGTCGTGACCGGCGTCGCCCTCGGGGTCGGCGCAGGCGTCGCGGTCGCGGGCTCGATCGGCTTCGTCGGTCTCGTCGCGCCGCATCTTGTCCGCCGTTACGTGCAATCCGATCCTGCGCGCGTGATGCTTCCTGCAGCGCTTGCCGGCGCGGCCCTTCTTCTGGCGGCCGACATCGCCGTGCGCAGCGTTCCGTCGGCCAACGAACTGAAAGTCGGCGTTGTGACCGCGCTGATCGGCGTCCCGGTCTTTCTTGCGATGATCTTCAGCGAACGCAGGCTGGAGACGCAGTCGTGAGCGCGCCGATCCTCCGCGCCGACGATATCTCGATCGCTCTCGCAGGCCGCACCATCGTCGAACGGGCACGCGTGAAGCTTCGTCCGGGCCAGCTCTCCGTGCTGGTCGGCCCGAACGGTGCCGGCAAGACGACGTTCATCCGCGCGCTCGCGGGACTTCTTCCGGCTGAAGGCGCGATCACGCTCGATGGGCGCTCCCTCGGATCGTACTCGGCGCGGGAGCGCGCGCGGCGCATCGCCTACCTTCCCCAGGGCAACGTATTTCACTGGCCGATGCCGGTCGAAACGATTGTTGCGCTGGGACGGCTTCCGCACAGCGACCCGTTCGCAACGCCGGCGGAGCAGGATTGGGCCGCCGTGCGTGCAGCGATGGCCGCGACGGCGACGGAAGCATTGGCCTCCCGACCGGTCATGTCACTTTCCGGCGGCGAACGGGCGCGCGTCGCACTTGCCCGTGCTCTCGCGACCCAAGCTCCAGTCCTTCTCGCGGATGAGCCGACGGTGTCGCTCGATGCCCGCCATCAGCTCGTCGTGATGGAGGTGTTGCGCCGGGCCGCGCGCGATGGCGCGGCGATTCTCGCCGTGTTGCACGACCTGTCGCTTGCCGCGCGCTTCGCCGACGATGTCCTGCTGATGCAAGACGGCCGCATCGTCACGCAGGGCGAAGTGAAGGACGTTCTAACCGAGCGCCGGATCGCCGAGGTCTTCGGCGTATCGACACAGATGATCGACCTTGACGGCGCGACCGTGCCGATCGTGCGTCAGCCGCTCTGACCGTCCGGCCGCGCCGGAATATCGGCGATCATGGTCTTTGCGATCTCGTGCTCGCCCATTACCACGATGCTTGCGCCATGGCGCTTGAGGTGCTCGGTCTCGGCCAGCGAGTGCGCCCGCGCGATGATCGGCAATCCGGCATTCGCGGCGCGCGCCTGTTCCACCGCCTGCCCGCCCTCGAACGCATCGGGAATGGCAACGAGCAGACAACGCGCGCCCGCGATATTCGTGGCGTGCACCACCTCAGGATCGGCTGCGTTCGCGGTGATCGCCTCGATCCCCTGCCCGCGCAAGGTCGCGACCGCATCGCGATTGTCCTCGACGACGATGAACGGGATCGCCTTTTCCTTCAGCACCGCGCTGATATAGCTGCCGACGCGGCCGTGTCCGACCAGCACAACATGATCGCGCAATGCGGTCACCGGGAGAGGCTCGCGCGTCGCCGTATGATCCGGCTCCACGGATTGCGGTTTGGGCTTGGCTGAGAAGCGATCGACCACCGCGAACAGCAATGGATTAAGCAGTATCGACAGGATCGCTCCGGCGAGGATGAGATCGCGCCCCTTCTCTGGCAGGAGCGCGAGCGACACACCGAAGCCTCCAAGGATGAATGAAAATTCGCCGATCTGCGCGCGGCTCGCGGCGATCATCAGCGCAGTCTCGTCGGGCTGGCGAAACAGCCGCACGAGGCCGTAGCTCGCCGCCGCCTTCACCACCACGATGGTCAGCACCGTGGCTAGGAGCGCAAGCGGCGCCTCGACAACGATCCGCGGGTTGAACAGCATCCCGACCGAGACGAAGAACAGCACCGCGAATGCATCGCGCAGCGGCAACGATTCCTGCGCGGCGCGCTGGCTGAGTTGCGACTCGCTCAGCACCATGCCCGCAAGAAACGCCCCAAGCGCGAAGGACGCGTCGAACAGCTCCGCCGCGCCGAACGCAAATCCGAGCGCGATGGCAAGCACGGCAAGCCGGAACAATTCGCGCGACCCGGTATGAGCGACGTAATGCAGCACCCACGGAATCACCCGGATGCCGACGACCAGCATCAGCGCGATGAACAAGGCCACCTTGCCGAGTGTCCATGCAATCGGCATGAGCAGCTCCGTCGTGTCTCCAACCGGAGCGCCGCGAAGCATTCCGGCAAGCGGCGGCAGCAGGACGAGCGTGAGCACCATCGCCAGGTCTTCTACGATCAGCCAGCCGACCGCGATGCGGCCGCGCTCGGTCTCAAGAAGCCTCCGTTCCTGGAGCGCGCGCAATACGACAACAGTGCTTGCGACGGAAAGCGCGAGCCCGAACACGATCCCCGCGCCGGTTGTCCACCCGAACGCCCACGCAAGCCCGACGCCAAGCATCGTGATCGCGGCGATTTGCAGGATCGCGCCCGGCACGGCGATGGCGCGGACCGAGAGCAGATCGTCGAGCGAAAAATGCAGACCGACGCCGAACATCAGGAGGATCACCCCGATCTCGGCGAGCTGGGCGGCGATCGCCTGATCGGCCACGAATCCCGGCGTGAACGGTCCGAGCGCCACGCCGGCCAGCAGATAGCCGACGAGCGGCGACACGCGCATGCGCTGCGCGAGGGCGCCGAAAATGAAAGCGAGAACGAGTCCAGCGACGATGGTCGAGATCAGCGAGGCATGACCGGGCATGACCCAGTCTTATCGCCTCGCCTGTGTGAAGGCGAGGCGCGCGACGCCGCAGCAGGCGATCAGAACGCGACCTTGTCTCCGCCCTTGAGCGAGAGGATTTCGCGCGCCTCGTTCGGATTGGCGACCTCCAGCCCGAGCCCTTCGAGGATCTTGCGCACCTGAGTGACCTGCTGCGCGTTGCTCTCGGCGAGCTTGCCCGGACCGATCCAGAGCGAATCCTCCATGCCGACGCGCACGTTGCCCCCCATCGCAGCGGCCTGCGCGGCAATCCGCATCTGATTGGCGCCGGCCCCGAGCACCGACCATTGATAATTCTCCGGGCCAAACAGCCGGTCGGCCGTGCGTTTCATCATGATGACGTCTTCCGGATGTGCGCCGATGCCGCCGAGGATTCCGAACACCGACTGCACGAAGAGCGGCGGCTTGACCACACCTCGATCGAGGAAATGCTTGAGCGTATAGAGATGGCCGATGTCGTAGCACTCGATCTCGAAGCGCGTGTCGTTGCCCGAGCAGGTCTTCAGGATGTATTCGATGTCGGCAAAGGTGTTCTTGAACATCCCCTTGCGCGATCCTTCGAGATACGGCTCCTCCCAGTCGTGCTTGAACTGGCCCTTGTAGCGCGGGATCATCGGATAGAGCCCGAAATTCATCGTGCCCATGTTGAGCGAGGCGACTTCCGGCTTGAAGGTCGCCGCCGGCCGCACGCGCTCCTCCGCGGTCATGGTCGGCGCGCCACCGGTCGTGATGTTTACGACGACAGGCGAACGCTGCTTGATGACCTTCAGAAACGGCGCGAACGCCTCTGGCGATTGGTCCGGGCGGCCATCTTTCGGGTCGCGCGCGTGCAAATGCACGATCGCCGCGCCCGCTTCCGCGGCACCGATCGCAGCATCCGCGATCTCCTGCGCGGTGACCGGCAGATGAGGGGACATCGAAGGAGTATGGATCGAGCCGGTGATGGCACAGGTGATGATGACCTTGCGCGACTTCGCCATGACATTTCCTCAAACCTGTTTGTAAAAAGCTCGTTCAGTCTCACACAAGCGATTGTGTATCGCCACAGATCGAGATCGCCTGCCCCGAAATCGTCCGCCCGAGCGGCGAACACAGAAACAGGATCTGGTCGGCAAGCTGCGTGGCGGTCACCATGGTGCGGAGCGAGGTTTTTTCCAGCGCGATCTGCTCGACCTCGTCGTAGCTCTTGTTGAGCGCGCGTGCCTTGTTTTCGATCACGCTTCGGATCCGAGCGCCCTCAACCAGACCAGGCTGGATCGCGTTCACCCGGATGCCGTATTCGCCAAGCTCCGCGGCCAGCGCCTTGGTGAAACCGACCACGCCCCACTTGGCCGCGGCATAGGGCGAGCGCAGCGGAAAGGCGAGGCGTCCTGCGACCGACGACAGGTTGATGATCGAAGCGTTGCGGCTCGACTTGAGCAACGGCACCGCGACGCGTGCGCAATTGAACAACCCGGTCAGATCGATGGCGATGCAGCGGTCCCAATCCGCCGGGTCGATCTCGTCGACGCGGCCGGTCGGCCCCGCAATGCCGGCATTGTTCACGAGCACGTCGAGCCCGCCGAGTGCGCGCCCGGCGTCAGCGAACAGGCGGTCGACGTCGTCACGATTGGAGACGTCAGCCTTGCTCGCAGTCACCTTGAGCGCAAGCGTGCCGAGCGCCTTGTCATCGACGTCGCATACATGCACGCGCGCGCCCTCGTCGAGAAAACGCTTCGCGATCTCGTGCCCGATGCCGCTCGCGCCGGCGGTGACGAGGACGCGCAGGCCTGAAAGCTGAAGGTCCATTGTGTATCTCCCCTGGCGTCAGCGCTGCGGCTGCTCCTTCTTGTGCGCGACCAGCGCGGCGAGGCGCCCGTCCCGCCATTCCATCTTTTCGGCGACCTGCGCGGACGACAAGGCGTGACCCCATTCGCCGAGCACGCGCTTGAGGTTGTCGCCGGCATAGATCGCCGGGTCGGCCTTGCTCAGCCGCGCGAGGCTCGGCCCGTAGCGCTCGCAATAATCGGGAATGCCGCCGGGTGCGTTCAACTCGATGGTCTCGAACGGTCCCATGAACGCCCAGCGCAGGCCAAGACCGTCCTTGATCGTCTTGTCGAGATCCTGCGGCGACACATAGCCCTCTCCCACCAGCCGAAAGGCTTCCGACAGCAGCACGGCCTGCAGGCGATTGAGGATGAAGCCGTCGATTTCCTTGCGAACGACGATCGGCACCTGCCCAACGCTCTCATACAGCGCCTTGGTGCGCGCGACGACATCCGGCGACGTCCAGGGCGTGCCGACCAGTTCGACAATCGGGACGAGATGCGGCGGGTTGACCGGATGCGCGACGAGGCAGCGGTGCCGGCCTTTGAGATTCTCGGTGTAACGGCTCGCGACGATCGTGGACGTGGACGAGACAAAAATGGCATCGGGCGCCGCAAGCCGGTCGAGTTCGGCGAAAAGAGCTTGCTTGACCTCAAGCTTTTCGGGCGAATTTTCCTGTACGAAGCCCGCTCCTTCGACCGCATCCGCGATATTCGATGCAGCGCGCACGCGCGCGCTGGCTCCCTTCGGATCGCTCGCGAGACCGTGGCGCGCAAGTTCCTCCAGCCCGTCGCGGATCAGTTCAAGGGCTTTTGCGCTCGCACCCGGCGCATTGTCGTAGATCGCAACCGGATGGCCGGCGCGGGCAAAGACCATCGCCCAGGCACGACCGATCAGCCCCGCGCCGATGATGGCGACGTTCGGTGAAGCCACGTTTTTCCTCCAACCACTATTTTTTCGTTGCAGCCATGAAATCGAAATCGCAGCCCTGATCGGCCTGCTGGACATGTTCGCGGTAAAGCTTCGCATAGCCGCGCTCCGAACCCGGATGCGGCGGAGGCGCCTTCCATTCGGACGCGCGGCGCTGCAATTCCTTCTCATCAACCAACAGGTCGATTCGGCGTGCGGCCACATCGAGGCGGATACGATCGCCATTGCGCACAAGTCCTAACGGACCGCCTGCCGCAGCCTCCGGGGCGATGTGCAGGACGATGGTGCCGAACGCAGTGCCGCTCATGCGCGCATCGGAAATCCGCACCATGTCCTTGACGCCGGCTTGCGCGAGCTTCTTCGGGATCGGCAGATAGCCTGCTTCCGGCATTCCCGGTGCGCCGATCGGCCCGGCATTGCGCAGCACGAGAACGTCGTCCGCGGTCACATCGAGCGCGGGATCGTCTATCCGTGCGGCCATGTCGGCAACAGAGTCGAACACCATCGCGCGCCCTTCGTGCTGCATCAGTTTCGGCGAGGCCGCACCCTGTTTCAGCACCGCACCACGCGGAGCCAGATTGCCGCGCAGCACGACGAGGCCGCCATCCTGCTTCAATGGCGCGGCCCGCGGCCGGATCACCGTTTGTCCGGGCACATCCTCATAATCCTTGATCGCATCGCCGAGCGTGCCGCCCATGACATGCCTCGCGTCGAGCGCGACCAGGTCCTTCAATTCCTGCATCAGCCGCGGAACGCCGCCGGCCTGATGGAAATGCTCCATGTAATGCGAGCCGGTCGGCTTGAGATCGACCAGCACTGGAGTCTTGCGTCCGATCTCGTCGAACGTATCGAGCGCAACCGGATTTTTGGTGCGCCCCGCAATCGCTGAGAGATGCACCACGCCATTGGTAGAGCCGCCGATCGCCTGCAGCACGACGATGGCGTTGCGGAAGGCCTTCCCGGTGAGGATCTCCGACGGCTTCACGCCGCCTTTGGCCATCGCCGCTGCCTGCTTGCCAGTCGCTTCCGCCATGCGGACACGATCCGCGTGCGGGGCGGGAATGGAGGCCGCGCCCGGAAGCGACAACCCGAGCGCTTCGATCATGCAGGCGATGGTCGAGGCGGTCCCCATCACGCCGCAGGTGCCGACCGAGGGCACGAGGCGCGCATTCGCGACTTCGATGTCCTCTTCCGCGAGGCGGCCGCCTCGGAACTCGCCCCACAGCCTGCGGCAATCGGTGCACGCGCCGAGCTGCTCTCCCTTGAAATGCCCGACCAGCATCGGACCGGTGGGCAGCACGATAGCGGGCTTGTCGGCGCTCGCCGCACCCATCACCTGCGCGGGGATGGTCTTGTCGCAGCCGCCGATCAGTACGACCGAATCGACCGGCAGCGCGCGGATCATCTCTTCGGTGTCCATCGCCATCAGGTTGCGCAGGAACATCGAAGTCGGAAACGCGAAACTCTCGTGGATCGAGACGGTCGGGAACACCATCGGCATCGCGCCTGCGAGCATGACGCCGCGCTTCACTGCCTCGATCAGTTGCGGCACGTTGCCATGGCAGGGATTGAAATCGGAATAAGTGTCTGTGATCCCGACAATCGGCCGGTCGAGCGCGTCGTCGGAATAGCCCATCGCCTTGATGAAGGCCTTGCGCAGGAACAGCGAGAAGGCCGGATCGCCGTAGCTCGTCAAACCCTGCCGCAATCCGCTGGTCACGCCGCTGTCTCCCTAGGGGCCGCTCGCGGCCGCGGCCTTTTTCCGACGAAATCCGGTCCGAAACAAGCGAGGACGCTTGATCGATCGGCGGTTCTTTCGGAATGTGCCGCCATGCCGCTATCCCTACGCGAGCTTCATCGCAACCATCAGCCGCTCGTCTGTCCGCTCGCCCATGACGCGTTCTCGGCACGGATGATCGAACGGGCAGGCTTCAAGACCTTCAATGTGGGCGGGTCGGCGCTGTTCGCCATGCGCTATGCGCTGCCGGATCTTGGTATCGCCGCGCTCGGCGAGATGGTCGCCGGACTGCGCGACATCGTCGAGGCGACCGACCTGCCCTGCCTTGTCGATGCCGACGACGGCTATGGCGACGTCAAGGGCGTCACCCGCACCGTGCAGAGCTACGAATCCCTGGGTATCGCCGGATGCCTGCTGGAAGATCAGGCGCGCGAGGGCAAGCTTCCGGGCGCGACCGCGGCCCGCGCCGTCATCCCGATCGAGTTGATGGAGCAGAAGCTGCGCGCGGCGCAGGCGGCGCGGCGCGACAAGGACTTCGTCATCATCGGCCGCACCGACGCGCTCGGCCTCGAAGGCATCGACGGTGCGATCCGGCGCGCGGAGCGCTTCCTGAAGGCGGGCGCGGACGGCGTGTTTGTCGCCGGGCTGCAGACGGCCGCGCAATACCAGCGCGTCGGCGACGCCTTCAAGGGCGCATGGAACTGCGCCGCGATCTTCGAAGGCGGCAAGACGCCGTGGCTCAACCCGCGCGAGCTGCATGCGATGGGATTTTCGCAAGTGGCCTATCCGAATATCCTGATGGGCCGCATCGCCAAGGCGCTCGATACCGGACTTCAGCGGCTGCGCCGTTTCGCGGACGGCGATCCCGGCGCATTCGACGGCGCGGCGGGGGAAAATTCGATGGACGTGCTCGGCGAGGCCGTGCGGCTGCAGCAATGGTACGACATCGAGACGAAATTCAGCTCCAAGCCGTGATGGGCCGCCCGCGGGAAGGATCACAATGGGAACGATCACCACCGTCGAACAGCTCGAAGCGATCTACGGACAGCCGGGCGAAACGTCCCTGGTCAAGGAAGTCGGCGGGATCACGCCGCATTATCGCACCCTGATCGAGGCATCGCCCTTCGCGGTGCTCGCAACCAGCGGCCCCGAAGGCCTCGACTGCTCCCCCCGCGGCGATGTCCGCGGCTTCGTGCGCGTGCATGACCCGCGGACGCTGATGATTCCGGACCGGCGCGGCAATAACCGCCTGGATTCGCTGCACAACATCGTGCGCGATCCGCGCGTGGCACTCTTGTTTCTGATCCCGGGCAGCGGCAGCACGCTGCGCGTGAATGGCCGCGCGCATCTGACCGACAATGAAGACGTGCTCTCCTCTTTCGCGGTCGAGGGAAAGAAGCCGCGCAGTGTCATCGTGATCTCGACCGATGCGGTCTATTTCCAGTGCGCGCGTGCGGTGATCCGGGCGGACCTCTGGAACCCGGCGGCGCATGTCGATCCCGCCTCCATTCCGAGCCCGGGCGAAATCCTCGCAGCCTTGTCGCAAGACCGGATCGGCGGCGAGCCATACGATCGGGCGTGGCCCGAACGCGCGCGCCGGAGCATGTGGTAGCCCGCCAGGACCCGACAATCGACTCTCAGGGTCACCTCAACTAGCCTGAAGCCGCCGGAAATCGGGGCAGGATGCTTGAGCGGCACTGAATCCAAAAGATCGGACGATGACGACCTTCGTCGCAGAAGGCGCGCGGCGGAATTGCTGGCCGCGGCTGAGCTGTTTTCCGGTCTGGACCGGGTCACTCTCGCCAAGCTTGCCGCCAATCTCGATCATGTGAGTTTCCGCAAGGGTCAGGCTGCCTGCAATCAGGGCGAGGCGGGCGACAGCCTTTATCTCGTCTCGGAGGGCACGTTCGGCGTCTATGTGCGCGGCGCAGACGACCGGCCTCCTGTGCGCGTTGCTGAACTCAAGCGTGGCGGCTGCTTCGGCGAGATGGCGCTGCTCACCGGAGAGCCGCGCTCGGCGACCGTGCTCGCGGAAGGCGACGGCGAATTGCTGCGGCTCGACCACGAGCGCTTTGCCGAGCTCGTCCGGCGCGATCCGAATATCGGGCTCGCGCTCAGTGCCTCGCTCAGCCGGCGGCTCGGCGTCGCGTCGCGCAGCATCAAGGATTCGGAACAGCTGATCCGTGCGCGCATCGAGCAGCAGTTGGCCGGCCTGACACCTGAGGACCGCAATCGCTTGCTGCGTGCGAGTGTCCTTGAAAGCGCCGATGCCGGCATCCTGCAGGCGGTGTTCGGGCCCGAAGCGGCGATCGTGGGCACGCAGCTTGCAGAACTCGGCTGGCGCGAAGGGCGCGGACCTGCAGCCGTATCGGCTGCGTTGCGCGCTGCACAGCTTCGCATTTTCGGCGCGGAGAATGTCGCAAGCTTTGCACTCGACACAATCGAGCGGCTCGCCAACGCCGGATGCTGGGAAGAGGCGTTGAGGGTCGCAGAAAGCTTTGCGCCGCGGGAGGACTTCGTCGCGTTGTTCAGCCGCAGCCTGCGCTCCGGCGCCGATTTGTCATCCGATCGGCTCGGCCACTGGCTCCAATGGCTGACAGAAGAAGAAGCGGATTCCGATCCGGTCCTTGCGGCGGGGCGAAACGCCTTCCGCAAGGCGCAGACGATCACCGAAACCGTGCCCGAGCGGCCGCTGCGCGAACGTATGGCGACGCTGTGGGACAGGCTTCGCGCGCGGCCGTCGAGCCTCACCGCCGGGGTGCTCAGCATCCTGTTCGTGATCGCGGCTGCGGTGACGAGTTCGTCGTCGAAGCCGATTGCGTTCGTGCTTCTGCTCGCCGCCGCGATCGTCCTTTGGGTTGCTGCGATCTTTCCCGAATTCGTGGTCTATCTCGGCCTCGTGGTGGCGTGGGTCTTTCTCGGCATTGCGAAGCCCGCCGAGGCGGTCGCAGGTTTCGGCAGCACGTCCTGGATTTCGATTTTTTCGATTCTTGCAATTGGCGCGGCGCTCGCGGAATCCGGACTTGTGTTCCGTCTTGGCCTGCTGCTGGTCCGCCGACTGCCGAAAGGGCTAATCGCACAAGGCGCGGCCTATCTCGGTTCAGGCCTGTTGCTCACGCTGCTCGTCCCGGCGAGTGCGGCCCGCGCCCGCCTCCTGCTGCCGACTGCGCTCGCGGCCGCGCAGGCTCAGCGCTTCAAGGACCGCAGCCCGGAGAGTGCCTTCCTCGGCCTGTCGGCATTCATCGGCGCGGGGCCGCTCCTCTATACGTTCCTCAATGGATCGAGTTCGAACTTCCTCGGCCTCGGCCTGATCCCTGAGCCGAGTCGCGCGCGTTTCGATCTCGCCTTCTGGTTCGTCGCCGCAGCCCCCCTCGCCGCCTTCGTCAGCATCGGTTCGCTCGCGGCGTTGTGGCTGATCCTGCGGCCCGGCACGACGCAACAGGCATCGCACGCCTCCGTCGACCTGCAATTATCGCTGCTCGGCAGGACCACCGGCAACGAGATCGTGATGGCGCTGATTCTGTTCGCGCTCGTGGTCGGATGGAATGTCGGCCCGAGCTTCGGGATCAATCCCGCCATTGTCGGTCTCGCCAGCGTCGTCGCGGCGGCTCTGACCGGCTGCCTGCGACGGCAATCGCTGCAGGAGCTGAACTGGGATTTTCTCGTGAGTTTCGGCGTTGTGCTCAGCCTGCCGCCGATCATGACCGCGCTCGGCATCGACCGCGAAATCAGTAACGCGGTGCGTCACCTGCTCGGCAACACTTCACTTCATCCCGCGATATTCGTCCTTGCGACCGCACTCACGAATATCGCGATCCGGTTCCTGCTCCCGCGCGGACAGACCGTATTGCTGCTCGCGATCATCCTGATTCCAGTCGCGCCGGTGTTCAATGTCCATCCTTGGATCGTAGTCATCACCGTCCTCGCCACATTCACACTGTGGGTGCTGCCGAACCAGTCGGTGAGTTACGTGGTCGCCTATGAAGCTTCGGAAGAGCGGATGTTCTCCCACGATCAGGCGCGCAAGGCCTGTTTCGGATTCATCCTGATCACGCTGCTCGGGCTTCTGGTATCGATGCCCTATTGGCGGCTGCTCGGCCTCGTGTGAGGTGCGATGCCCGAAGCGATGGCGGAGAGGGAGGGATTCGAACCCCCGATACCCTTGCGAGTATGCCGCATTTCGAGTGCGGTGCTTTCAACCACTCAGCCACCTCTCCGCGGCCGGCAACGGGCGGGCCCGCTGGACGCCGTTACTTAGCCAAGCCGTCTGCGACAAACAAGGCCGCGCTGCGCTAATCTGCGCATCAGAACGCGACATTAGCCCCCGGGCAAAACGATGAGCCTGAACACCGGCAGAATCCTGGTCGAGGCCCGCAACATTCTGTTCGCAATGGGGCTCGTCGGCGCGATGACAGCCCTGATGCTCGTGCTCGTGACAACGACGCCGCTCAAGCACGACTCGATCGTCTACGTCATCCCGGTGGTTGTGGCGGCAATCCGGTGGGGCCTAGTTGCCGGGATTGCTTCGGCGATCGGGGGTGTCGCGGCATCCGCCTTCTTCTTCTATCCGCCGATCTTCAGCTTCCAGGTCTCCAATCCGAACCAGGTCGTCGATCTCTCCCTGTTCATCTTCATTGCCGTGGTCACGAGCGAACTTGCATCGCAGCTGAGCGAAGCGCGCGTACGCGCCCGAACGGAAATATTGCGCCAGGCGCTGATCGATTCCGTATCGCACGAATTGCGAACGCCCCTCGTCTCGATTATGGGTGCGGCAACCGTGTTGCACGACGCGCCGGCGCTCGCTGCCAATCCGCAGCTGAAAGACCTCGCGCTGGTGGTGCGCGAGGAAGCCGAGCGGCTCAACAACGACATCCAGAACTTGCTCGACGCCACGCGTATCGGCAGCGAGGGCATTCATCCGCGCCTCGATTGGGCCGATCCCGCGGACATCGTGAACTCTGCCGTAGAGCGATGCCGCGCGAGGCTTGCAAGGCACCGAGTTGAATTGGACGTGGCCGAGAGCCTGCCGCTCATCCACGTCGACAGTATTCTGGTACAGCAGGCCCTCGTGCAGATCCTGGACAATTCGCGCAAATATTCTCCGCCAGATTCCGCAATCACCATCTCTCTGCACGCGAGGGGTAATACGGTCGATATCAGCGTGCAGGATCGCGGCGCGGGACTGACCGATAATGAACGCCTTCGCCTGTGGGACCGGTTCTTGCGGAACGAACGGCACGCGGCGCTCGCCAGCGGATCCGGTCTTGGCTTGTGGATCGCGCGGGCCTTCGTCACCGCCAATGGTGGAACCGTTTCGGCGTCAAGCGAAGGCGCCGGACGGGGCTCGGCATTCACAATGACATTTCCCCAAAAGGCCCCTCCGGTGCTAAAAGCGGAAACGAACATCGAGGATAGCGATGGATAGCGTTGCCCCGGTCGTCCTCATCGTAGACGACGAAGCTCAAATCCGGCGTTTTCTGCGCACCGGCTTCGAGTTTGAAGGATTCGTCGTGCATCATGCCGAGACGATCGCCGAAGCGATCCGCTCGGCAACGCTGCGCGTGCACGACCTGATCATTCTCGATCTTGGCTTGCCTGACGGCAACGGCGCACAGGTGATCGAGCGTCTGCGCGCATGGTCGGATATCCCGATCATCGTCTTGTCGGTCCGCGCGAGCGAGGACGAGAAGGTCCGCGTGCTCGAGCTCGGCGCCGACGATTATGTGGTCAAGCCGTTCGGCATGGCGGAATTGCTTGCGCGGGCGCGGGCGGCATTGCGGCGGCGGCGGCGCGCCGTCTCCGGCGAGCCGGTGATCAAGGTTGGATCGCTGACGATCGATCTCGCGCGCCGTGTGGTGTTGCGGGACAACGCGCGGCTCTCGCTGACACCCAAGGAATATCGGCTGCTGCAGGTTCTGGCGCAGCACGCCGGCAATGTCGTCACGCATCAGCATCTTCTGCGCGAGGTATGGGGCGCGGCACACCTCAACGATCCGCACTATTTGCGCATCTTCGTCCGCAAGCTGCGCCACAAGATCGAGCCCGATCCCACGCAGCCGCAGATCCTGCTGACCGAACTCGGCGTGGGCTATCGCCTCGCATCGGCGGCGATGGAAGACGTGGCGGTCCCGGCCTAGCCGTTACGTGGAATTTATTCGCCCCGCCGGATTGGTTACTCGCAACCGCTCGCTGTCCCTCGGTAGGGTTCGCTTGGGTCGCGCGTGATGCGCGCGTCCCGGCGAGAGGCGGACGATTATGGGCTCGGTGCTCATCGGAATTATCCTGATCGTGGCGGCGGCGGGCTCGCTGGTCTATTTCCGCCCCCGCGACGGGCGGAACGCGGCGGCCGCGACGATGCCGCTGCTTGGAATGCTGATCCCGCTGGCCCTGACTTCGGCGCTTGCGCTGGGCTTTGCCATGATCGTGGCCGGCATCTACCTCCGCTGAGACCCATCCGGCTGCCGGCCGGGAAGCCTGGCATTCCTTGACTTGGAGAGCCGGCATCGCCATAAACCCCGCAACGGCAGGGCCTTTGGGCCCTGCGCCCTTTTTAGGGCGCGCCAAGCCGTTGAAATTCCATAGAGACTGGAAAAAGCCGGTCCGGATTTCCGAGACCGGAATTTCGAACACTAGGGACAAAACGATGTTCGCAGTCATCAAGACCGGCGGCCTGCAATACCGGGTCACCGAGGATCAGGTGCTCAAGATCGGCCCGGTCAAGGGCGAGAAGGGCGAGATCATCCAGCTCGGCAGCGTCATGATGCTGGGCGGGGATAAGCCGCAGCTTGGATCGCCGATGATTTCGGGCGCCTCGGTTGCCGCCGAGGTGGTCGAACAGGGCCGCGGGCCCAAGGTCATCGCGTTCAAGAAGCGGCGGCGCAAGAATTCGCGGCGCAAGCGCGGCTACCGCGCGAGCTACACGCTGATCCGGGTGACCGAGATCCTCACGGACGGCAAGGCGCCCTCGAAAACCGCCAAGCCGCGTCCGCAGCCCAAGCCGAAGGCCGAGAAGCCTGAAGGCGCGGCGCCGAAGAAGGCCAAGCCCGGCTCGAAAACGAGCGCCAAGAAGCCCAAAGCTGCGGCGAAGAAGCCGGCGGCCAAGGCCAAAGGCAAGAAGTAACAATCGATCAAAAGAAGTGAGATGATTCCGTCACGGAATCGGGGTACAAAAGTTCAGGTTTAAGGAAACAGAGCAATGGCTCACAAGAAAGCAGGCGGATCTTCGCGAAACGGCCGTGATACGGCCGGCCGCCGCCTTGGCATCAAGCTGTTCGGGGGCCAGTCGGTAACGGCTGGCAACATTCTCGCGCGCCAGCGCGGGACCAAGTGGCATGCCGGCCGCAATGTCGGAATCGGCAAGGATCACACCCTGTTTGCACTTATCGATGGACGCGTGGAGTTCAAGACGAAAACCAAAGGCCGCACATACGTATCGGTTAATCCGATGGCGGAGGCTGCGGCAGAGTAGACGGCGAATCTCAAATGAGGTCCGCCGGTTCCCAGATCGAACCCGGCGGGCCCACATGGGCTCCAGTTTCAGAGGGGGAGATCGGGTGACCGGCTCCCCCTCTAAGTTTTTCAAACTGGAGCACGTGCCATGACCTGTCTGGAACTACCGAGAGAAACCTACCGGGAAGGCTGTATCCCCGTCCTTGAGACCGAACGGCTCGTGTTGCGCGCGCCGCGTCTTGAGGACGCAAAAGCGGTCGCCCTTCTCGCCAATGACAAGCGCATCGCAGAGAACACGCGCCGTATCCCGCATCCTTACGCGCGGACGGACGCCGACGATTTCATCAGCGCCGTGAATATTCCCGGCGGCGAAATCGCGTTTCTGATCACCAAGCCCAACGATGCAATCATCGGTGCCTGTGGCATCTCCAACCAGGACGGAATGCCGGACGTCGGCTATTGGCTCGGTGTGAAATACTGGGGGCGAGGCTTCGCCACCGAGGCGGTTCGGGCGCTGATCGACTTTGCGTTCACCGAGCTTGGCCACGATGTGCTTCAGGCCGGCGCGCGCGTGACCAATCCGGCCTCGCGTCGCATCCTCGAAAAGTGCGGCTTCCAGTGGACTGGGGTCGGCCTGTGCCGCATCCGCGCATTGTCGAGCTCCGCGCCGATCGACCGCTTTCGTCTCGACCGCGGCCTATGGACCTCGCTGCGGAACTGGGGCGCGGTGAAACGCGTCGCATGATGAAGCCGGTCGGGCGTCATACCGGATCGACGACGGGCGGTGGCTCCTTTCCGAGTACCCGCTCGCGCCAGGAGATGTAGAGGCCGGCGCAGACGATGATTGTCGCTCCAGCGATCGTTGTCAGCGCCGGCACATCGCCGAAGAACAGATAGCCGAACAACGCCGCCCACAGGATCAGGGTGTATTGAAACGGCGCAACGACGCTCGCCGGCGCGAGCTTGATTGCGCGATTCATGCAAACGTAACCGATCGCCGTCGGTACGCCGAGAAACAGAAGCAGCGCGAGATCGCTCTGCGTCGGAGTGGTCCAACCACCCGGCAGCAGGCACCAGATCGCCCCGAACACCACCGCACCGGCCATCTGGTTGGCCGACAGCACGATGTCGGCGGTGCCGCGTAACGTGCGCGTTGCAATCACTCCGATCGCATAGAGCATCGTTCCGACGACCGCGATCATCGCCGGCAGACTGATCGTCGCTGCCGACGGCCGCAGCGCGACCAGAACACCGCAAAAGCCGATAACGATCGCGCTCCAGCGCCGCCATCCGACCCGTTCGCCGAGAAAGAGCGTGGACCAGAGCGTCACGAAGATCGGGCCGGATAGATAGATCGCGACCGTGTCGGCGATCGGCAAATAGCTTACCGACCAGAAAAACATTCCGACTTCGATCACCGAAAGCGTGGTTCGCACGAGCTGCAGCTTTGGGCGCGGCATAAAGTGAAACGGCGTGATGCCGGCTCTTACGATAAACGGCAGGAAGATGACCAGCGCAACCGCGCTGCGGATGAGCATCATCTGCCCGACCGAATAGGACGGCAGGACGATCTTCGCCAGGGCGCTGGTCAGCCCAAAAAGAAAGAAGGCGAGCGTGACGTTGGCGATGCCCGCGAGCGCATTGTCGGTCGGGGCGGATCGCGGAAGGCTTGGAGAGGATGTCACGGCGGATTGACGACTGCTTGCTTTGCGCCCACGCGCTCTTCGCGCCAGAAGATATAGAGACCAGCGGCGATAATGATGACAGCGCCGATCAGCGTGTGCGGCTGGGGCCGGTCGCCGAACACGGCATAGCCGAAAATCACCGCCCACACGATGAGCGTATATTGATATGGCACGACAACGCTCGCAGGCGCGAGCTTGAGCGAGCGGTTCACGCACATCAGCGCCAGGGTTGCAATCACGCCAAGCCAGGCCATCAGCAGCACATCAATCGCCGATGGCGTGACCCAGCCGAACGCCGCCGTCGCAATTGCGAAGACAAGCGTCGTGCCGACCTGTCCTGCGGCCATCACGACATCGGAAGTACCGCGCAGATAGCGCGTCACCACCATCAGAAAGGCATAGGCGACGCTCCCCGTGAGCGCGATCAGTGCCGGAAGGCTGAACGTCGCCTCGGATGGACGCAGCGCGATCAGGACCCCGACAAATCCGATGCCAACGGCGCTCCAGCGGCGCCATCCGACTTTCTCACCGAGCAGCAGCGCCGACAGCGCCGTCACGTAGATCGGACCGGCCAGATAAAATGTCACGGTATCGGCGAGTGGCAGATAGGTGACCGCCCAGAAGAACATCACGACTTCCGCGGTCGAAAGAAGAAGCCGCAAAATCTGCAAGCCAGGCCGCGGCGCAGACCTGAAACTATTCCACCCCTCCCGGTAGATGAACGGCGACAACACGAGCAGCGATGCCACCCCTCGGATCAGCAGCATTTCTCCGACCGGAAACGTGGCAAGAATCCATTTCCCCAGCGCGTCGTTCGCCGAAAAGAGAAATATCCCGAGCAACATGAGGCCGATACCGGCCATGACCGGCCGGCTCGATTGAAGCGCGATCATCACGGCGCCTCCACGACCGGAGGCTTCGGCGCGACCTTGACTTCACGCATCAGGATATAGACGCCGGCGGCAATGATGATCGCCGCGCCGACAACCGTCGTGATCTTCGGCGTCTCACCGAACAGCAGATAGCCGAACAGCGCACCGCCCACGATGAATGTATATTGATACGGCACGACGACGCTCGCGGGAGCAAGCGTGAGGGCGCGGTTGATGCAGCTCGTCGTGATCAACGTTCCAATCCCAAGGCACGCCATCAGGATGGCCTGGCCGGCGGTGGGGGTGATCCAGACCAGCGGTGCCGCGACTATCGCGACGACAAGCACAGCAAAAGTTTGCGTCAGTGTCAGGATGGCGTTCGGCGTCCCGCGCAACATCCGTGTCGTGGTCAGCACCCCGGCATAGAGCAGACTGCCCGAAAGCGCGATCAGCGACGGCAGGGTCAACATCGCTGACGACGGGCGAAGCGCGATCACGACGCCAATGAAGCCGACCAATACCGCGCTCCAGCGCCGCAGGCCCACCGGCTCTCGCAACAGCGTCGCCGACAGCGCTGTCACATAGATCGGCCCGGCCATGTAATAGGTGAGCACGTCGACCAGCGGCAGGTTCGCGATGGCGAAGAAATACATCGGCGCCTCGACGGCCGACAACAGAACGCGCAGAATCTGGATGCGCGGTCGCGGCAGCGATCGAAATGCGCGGAACCGCGTGACCGTGGAGCACAAGGATACGGCCGTGAGATTTCGGATCAGCAGGACCTGCGCGAGCGGAAAGGCGAGCAGCATGGCTTTCGCCAGAGCGCTCGTCCCGGCGGACAGAAAACACCCAAGCAGCATGAAGCCGATGCCGGCAACAGCAGCATGCGGCGCCGCAAAGGCGCGAAATCGTGATGAAGTCATACCGGCTGTCTGACTTGCGAAGAAGGATTGACTGTAGCACGCCTCGTGCGAAATTCGATGCGCCCATGAGGCGCAGCTGACACGCTATGAGCGCGGAACACCCGCCTTGAAGATCGGCGCAAGCTTTCGCGCCAATGCCGCGCCGAAATAGCTTTGCGGATTCGATGGACGCAGCTTATCGGCGGCCTCCCATCTCTTGATAAGCGCCGTCGCCTTGACGAAAGCCCCCCGGAAATCGACGCCCGGCCGCAGGCTCTGATTGAAGAAGGCGTCGCCGAAATAGGTCCAGCTGCGTTTGGCGCCGCATCCGAAGGACGGATTATGCGAATCCGCGGCGGTCAACACGATGGTGTCATCGTTGGCGAGCGGCTTGAGATAGACGCCGGAATAACACGCGGACACGATCACGATTCGGTTCTTGATCTGCTCGCCATCGAGCGCTTCCGCGACCTGGCGTGGCGTGAGCAGCGCGATCGCGCGGCCAAGTTTCAACACCACGCCGTCCGGCGTACCGTGCGTGGTGATGAACACGATCAGGACATCCTTTTCCTTGTCCATCGCGGCGGCGACCGCATGAATCGCGGTCGCGAAATTCTCCGGATTGGCGACCGGTATCGTATCGAGCGTCGCGACATTATTGATGAGGCGCACGGTGCGATCCGCGCTGATCGGGAGGGTCTTGCCGATCGAGGCCAGCGCGCCGTCGAGTTCCTTGACGAAGACGTCCTCATTCGACCAGCCGGCGAGACCGACGACATAGATGTCGCTTGAGCCCTTGCGCTCGGACAGGTGCGCGAACTGCTTTTCCAGGAGCGCCTTTTGGGCCCGCTCGAGCTGCCCGAAATCGATCCAGATCGCCGGATCGCTCGCCGGGTTTTCCGCCCGACCCGCGGCAGGAAACACCAGGAGGACGGCCACAAGCGCAGCCCAAAACAGCTTGTGCCCTACACGTTTCCTGATCGTTCGCATCATCCCTTGCCCTTAACCGCATTTTGCCGCCCGGCCCTGTCAAAACCCCGTGACGGGCCGCGCGGAACTGAATTCTCACTACATAACCTCTCCGGATGCTATTGGGATGCGCCGACGGCGGACAGGCCGCGGCCGGGCAAAGACGATGAAATTTCTCGACGAAGCCAAAATCTACATCCAGTCGGGCGCAGGCGGAAACGGCTGCGTCTCGTTCCGACGCGAGAAATTCATCGAGTTCGGTGGCCCGAATGGCGGCGACGGCGGCAAGGGTGGCGACGTGGTTGCCGAGGCGGTCCAAGGCCTGAACACTCTCATCGATTACCGCTATCAGCAGCATTTCAAGGCCGAGCGCGGCGGTAACGGCATGGGCAAGGACCGTCACGGCGCAAACGGCGCGGACAAGGTGATCCGGGTTCCGCTCGGAACACAGATTTACGAGGAAGACGGCGAGACGCTGCTCGCCGATCTCGACAAGGCCGGTGAGCGCATCGTGCTCGCGCGCGGCGGCAACGGCGGATTCGGCAACGCCCATTTCAAGACGTCGACCAATCGCGCCCCGCGCAACGCCAATCCGGGCCAGCCCGCGGAAGAGCGCACCATTCGTCTCCGCCTGAAGCTGATCGCGGATGCCGGCGTTGTCGGGCTGCCGAACGCCGGAAAATCAACCTTCCTTGCCGCCGTAAGCGCGGCGAGGCCGAAGATCGCGGATTATCCGTTCACGACATTGCACCCGCAGCTCGGCGTGTTCGCGGTCGACGGGCGCGAATTCGTGCTCGCCGATATTCCGGGGCTGATCGAGGGCGCGCACGAAGGCGCGGGACTGGGCGATCGCTTCCTCGGGCATATCGAGCGCTGCCGCGTATTGCTGCATCTCGTGGACGGCACCGGCGACGACGCGGGTGCAGCTTACAAGACCGTGAGACGTGAGCTTGAGGCGTACGGCGAAGAACTCACCGACAAGCCGGAAGTCGTCGCGTTGTCGAAAGCCGATGCCCTGACGCCGGAGCAGATCGAGACGCAGGTCAAGGCGCTCAGGCACGCCGCAAAATCGAAGCCGCTCGTCCTCTCCGCCCAGTCGGGAGAAGGGGTCGAACAGGTGCTGCGCGCGCTTCTGAAGATCATCGACACTGCGCGCGAGGACGCGGGCGAACGAAGTCCCGCGGCGGCGCAGGCGTGGCGGCCGTGACCCGGCGCAGCACTTGACCCGGCCATCCCGATAAGAGACGCACTGTTTTTGCCGACCGAATGTTGACGACCATGACGCGCAGCCCTGCCCTCACCGATTTCCACCGCATCGTTATCAAGGTTGGCTCGTCGCTTCTGGTCGATTCCGCCGCCGGAGCGGTTCGCGAGACATGGCTCGATGCCCTCGTTCAAGACATCGCCGGCATGCATCGGGACAAACGCGACATCCTCGTCGTGTCCTCAGGCGCAATCGCGCTCGGTCGCAGCATCCTCAAGCTTCCGCGCGGGCCGTTGAAGCTTGAGGATTCGCAGGCTGCCGCCGCCGTCGGGCAGATCGAACTTGCACGTCTGTGGACCGGAGTGCTCGGCCATCACGGCATGACCGCGGGACAGATCCTCGTCACGCTCGGCGATACTGAAGAACGGCGACGCTATCTCAACGCGCGCTCCACAATCGACAAGCTGCTCGAATGGAAATGCGTGCCGGTGATCAACGAGAACGACACCGTCGCGACTTCCGAGATCCGCTACGGCGACAACGACCGTCTTGCCGCGCGCGTCGCGACGATGGTCAGTGCCGATTGCCTCGTGCTGCTGTCCGACATCGACGGGCTGTACGACGCGCCGCCCGGGGGTGGGCGCGATGCGAAGCTTATTCCGATTGTCGAACGCGTCACGCCGCAGATCGAGGCAATGGCGGGCGCCGCAGGTTCGGAGTTATCGCGCGGCGGAATGCAGACCAAGATCGAAGCCGGCAAGATCGCGGTCTCTGCAGGCACGCATATGGTGATCGCGTCCGGAAAGGCCCCGCATCCGCTCAGGGCGATTCTCGACGGAGCGCGCTGTACCTGGTTCCTGACACCGGCCAATCCCGTCGCTGCTCGAAAGAAATGGATCGCGGGCTCGCTCGAGCCGCGCGGTGTGGTCTTTATCGATGCCGGTGCGGTGGCCGCGCTCCGCCGCGGCAAGAGCCTGCTGCCCGCGGGCGTCAAACGGGTCGACGGCGATTTCCAGCGCGGCGACGCCGTCATCATCCGCGATCTCGACGGCACCGAAATCGCGCGCGGCCTCGTCGCTTATGACGCCGTCGATGCGCAGAGGATCGTCGGCCAATCGTCCGCCGACATTCTCAATATCCTCGGTATCGAAGGCCGCGCCGAGATGGTGCACCGCGACGACCTCGTTATGGGCGGCGGCTGAAGCGGCTACGATTTATTAAGCATGTTCGCGTGTCATTGCCCGAGTGAACGAGGGGCGAACCATGCGCAGGCTTTTGATCGCAGCAGTAACGCTGGCGGCACTTCTCGCGGGCATTGAAACCGCAAATGCATTCGTCGAACGCGTGTTCACCGGCGCAGTGATCGGCGCTGGAACCGGCGCGCTGCTCGCGGGGCCCGCCGGTGCGGTCGCGGGCGGAGTTGTCGGCGGAATGGTCGGAGGACCAACTTTGCCGCGCTTCTACAAGGAATGCTGGCGCGACCGCGATGGGAACCGGCGCTGCAACTTGCGCTGACCGACGCAAGCTTCCCGTAGTAAAAACGGTTCCGTGTCCCGTCGAGCATTTTTCCGGCGCGGCAGGGAACCTGGAACTTCCGTCATGCGCATCGCGCAGACAGCCCCCGCTGTGGATAACCCATTTTCGTTTCGCGCTGTGTCGGTACGCGATGCAAGGATGCGCGCCGTTGTGGAGGTGGCGTATGGGTTTCCTGAAGTACCGATGTCCGAAGAGCCATGCTGAAGTCGAGACCAGCATCGAGACAGACGACCGGACATTGAAGAAAATGAGCTCGATGAAATTATCGGTCTGGTGCCCACACTGCGTTTCTTCACACAGCATTGCAGCGGAACAGGCTTACGTGAACGTGGTCGCAGCAATCGGCTTGACCGGCATTCTCGTCTGACTGCGCGGCGCGTCATTTTGCGGACATGAAGTACGTTTTGTATGCACGTGAGCGCGACCGCTCGCGCTTGCAGCAAACGCAAAAATGTTCCGGGAGGTGCGATCATGCACGTCCGTGCCCATCGATCCTTCGACATCGCTGAACGCCCCGCGGCGCCGTGTGCCCAATGCGGCCATACGATCGCGGCGCCCGAATGGTCCGAGGAGCTCAGCGGCACGCGGAAGCGGCACCTGTGGTGCTGCTATCGCTGCGGCTACAGCTTCGAGACGCTCGTCATCTTTGCGGATGAGACCATTGAGGGCCAGGCGGCCTGATCCATTCGGGGCTTCAGGCCCCTCGCCACGCAAGGGCCGTGTTCGCTGCACGCATAGGTGATCCGGCAGGGCTCCGGTATGGTCGTCGCCCAGCCGGGATTTCTCTCTGATGACACAATCGACTTTGGCGGCCGATTCCGCGCGCGCGGCGGATTTCCGCGTGATTTCCCTCGTCGGGGCGGCGCATTTTCTCAGCCATATCTACATTTTCGCGCTGCCGATCCTGTTTCCATTCCTGCGCGCCGAATTCGGCGTGAGCTACACGGTGCTCGGCGGCGTCGTCGCGATCTTCAACGTGCTGACGGGAACGCTGCAGACCCCGGCCGGCCTTCTGGTCGATCGCACGAGCGCGCGCGCGGTACTGATCGGGGGACTGGTCTTCGGCGCAGCATCGCTGATGCTCGCCGCGTTGATGGCGTCCTTTACGATGTTCGTCGTCGCTGTCGCGCTCCTCGGCATCGCCAACGCGGTCTATCACCCGGCCGATTATGCGATCCTGTCGCATCGCATTTCCGCCGGCCGTATGAGCCAGGCCTATTCGGCTCATATCTTCGCGGGCTTCGTCGGCACCGCCGTCACGCCCGCCCTGACCATCGCGCTTGCGGAGACCGTGGGCTGGCGCGGGGCATTGCTGGTGCTTGCTGCCATGGGATTTGTCATCGGCGCCGCGCTGATCGTGTTCGGCGACGCGCTTGGCGGCCGTGATCCGGCGCACCACGCAACACAGGAATCACGCGCCTCCAAACGCTCGGACTGGAGGCTTCTGTTCTCCGCCGCGGTGCTGCTCAACCTCCTTTTCTTCATGCTGCTGTCGATGGCCAATTCCGGCATCGCGGGATTTGGCATTGTCGCGCTGCAGGCGCTCTGGGCCATTCCGCTACCGCTCGCGACCACGGCGTTGACGGCCTACCTCAGTGCGAGCGCGGTGGCAGTGATCGTCGGTGGCTTCATCAGCGCACGGTCTGCGCGGCACGATTTCGTCGCCATGGTCGGTCTGCTGCTGAGTGCGCTCGCGCTTGTCCCGGTCGCGCTTTGGGATCTCGGCCCGACGGCGATGATCGTAATGATGGCGCTGTCCGGTTTCTTCATCGGGGCGATCATGCCGGCGCGCGACATGCTCGTGCGCGCTGTCGCCCCGCCCGGATCGTTCGGGACAGTGTTCGGTTTCGTCACCACCGGCTTCAACATCGGGGCGATCATCTCGCCGCCCGCCTTCGGGCTGATGATGGACCATGGCGCGCCGGCCGGTATTTTCGCCGGTGTGGCGCTTTGCGCCCTGCTTGCGGTACTCGCGCTTCTGCTCACGGGCCTCTGGCGGCGGCGGCGTGACGCGCGGCTGGCTGCTAGGCCAGTGGCCTAGTCGGCCATTGAAGCCGCTCCCGGCTTCCGCCGGGCCGTGCTAGAAGGCCCGCGACAGGACCGATAATGACCGCACCGCTGAAGTCCGTGGACATGGCTCCCGACGTCGCCGCCACCCTGCGCGCGATGGGCGGCAGGGCGCGCGCGGCTGGTCATGTGCTGGCGCTCGCTTCGGCCGACCAGAAGAACCGCGCGCTCGGCGCCATCGCGAAGGCGATCCGCGCCGATTCAGGCGAGATCCTCAAGGCCAACGCCGAGGACGTGGCCGATGCGCTCAAGCAGGGAGCGACAGCCGCCTTCCTCGACCGTCTCGCACTCGATCCGAAACGGGTGGAGGCGATGGCGGAAGGGGTCGAAACCGTTCGCGGGCTCGCCGACCCCGTCGGCACCGTGCTTGAACGCTGGACCCGCCCCAACGGCATGACCATCGAACGGGTTCGTGTCCCGCTCGGCGTCGTCGGCGTCATCTACGAAAGCCGCCCCAACGTCACCGCCGATGCCGGCGCACTCTGCCTTAAGGCAGGCAATGCCGCGATCCTGCGGGGCGGATCGGACAGCCACCGCTCCGCGCGAGCGATCCATTCGGCAATTGCGGTAGGATTGCGCGAGGCCGGGCTGCCCGAGGATGCGATCCAGCTTGTGCCGACGCGGGATCGCGCCGCGGTCGGAATGATGCTTGCCGGACTCGACGGCAATATCGACGTCATCGTCCCGCGCGGCGGGAAAAGTCTTGTCGCGCGCGTGCAGAGCGAGGCGCGCGTTCCGGTCTTCGCCCACCTCGAAGGCGTGTGCCATGTCTATGTCGACAAGGCCGCCGATCTCGACATGGCGAAGGCGATCGTTTTGAACGCCAAGATGCGCCGCACCGGAGTTTGCGGAGCAGCCGAGACGCTGCTGGTCGATCGCGCCGCGGCGGCGAGTTTTTTGAAGCCGCTCGTTGCGATGCTGATTGACGCCGGATGCGAAGTGCGCGGCGACGAAGCGGTGCGCCAGGCCGACACGCGCGCCAAGCCCGCGACCGAGCGGGATTGGCCGGCGGAATATCTCGACGCCATCATCGCGGCGAAGGTGGTGGACGGCGTCGACGGCGCAATCGCGCATATCGAACGCTACGGCTCGCACCATACCGACGCGATCGTTACCGCAGACGCGAAGGCGGCCGAGAAATTCCTGAACGAGGTCGATTCGGCCATCGTGCTTCACAACGCTTCGACGCAGTTCGCCGACGGCGGCGAATTCGGCTTCGGCGCCGAGATCGGCATTGCCACCGGGCGGATGCATGCGCGCGGGCCGGTCGGCGTCGAGCAACTGACCAGTTTCAAATACCGGATTCACGGCAGCGGACAGATCCGGCCGTGAAATTCATGCGACGCGCATGACGGCCCGTCTCGTCCTACCCCCCAACGCACCCGGCATGCGGATCGGGCTGTTCGGCGGCTCGTTCAATCCCGCGCACGAGGCGCATCGGGCGGTCAGCCTCTACGCCATGAAACGGCTGTGCCTCGATCGCGTCTGGTGGCTGGTCACGCCCGGCAACCCGCTGAAGGACAATGCCGGGCTGCCGCCGCTGAAGGCACGCATGCAGGCGGCGCAGGCGACCGCCGCCCATCCGCGCATCGACGTCACCGGCATCGAGGCCGTCATCGGAACGAAATACAGCTACGATACAATCGTGAAGCTGCAGCACGAATGCCCGCAGACGCGCTTCGTCTGGATCATGGGTGCGGACAACTTGAAGGACTTCCACCGCTGGAAGAACTGGCGCGGCATCGCCGCAATCATCCCGATAGCGATTATCGACCGGGGCGGCACGGGCCTCAGCATGCTCGGCAGCCCGGCCGCTCAGGCTCTTGCCCGCGCGCGCATCCCCGAAGGACTGGCGGGCAGGCTCGCCGACCGGACCCCGCCGGCCTGGGTGTTCCTGCATGGCATGAAACTGGCTTTGTCCTCGACGAAATTGCGGGCGGGGAGGAACCTCGGCTGACAGGTTGAAAGTGTTAAGGGGGCGTGACTACATTAATGTTGTTGAGTCTCGCATCTTCTGTGCGGGACCAGACGAAAGGAAAGGGCCACTGACCGCATCTGTGATTAGTCGGGCACGACCGCGTCGTCCCGAACCCGTCTCCAAGCTGCGCCCTGACGCCGAGGAGACGTTGCGCATCGTCCTCAAGCGCCTCGATGAGATGAAGGCCGAGGATGTCGTCACCATCGATCTTTCCGGAAAAACCTCGATCGCAGACACCATGGTAGTGGCCTCCGGCCGCTCGAACCGTCATGTCGGCGCGGTCGCGGACGACGTTCTGGAACAACTCGGCAAGGCGGGCCTGAAAGACGCGCGCGTCGAAGGCGTGCCGCATTGCGACTGGGTGCTGATCGACGCGGGCGACGTCATCATCCATCTGTTCCGGCCGGAGACGCGCGCCTATTACAACCTCGAGAAAATGTGGGGCGAGGCGCTCTCGGAAGCCGTGGGCCAGGCCTGACGGCCCATGCGGCTTATGGTCGTCGCGGTCGGCCGCCAGAAGGCCGGGCCGCTCAAGGAGATCGAACAACTCTACGCCGCGCGCATCCTCTCGCCGCTGACGCTCGTCGAGGTCGAAGAACGGCGCAAGCGCGCGCCCGCGGAGCTCAAAAGGCGCGAGGCGGCGCTGCTTCTCGATGCGGTTCCGAAAGGTGCTGCGATCGTCGCGCTCGACCGGCGCGGCACGGACCTGTCGAGCGCCGCTTTCGCGCAGCGTCTCGGCGCCTGGCGCGACGCCGGCACCGATCTCGCCTTTCTCATCGGCGGCGCCGAGGGTCTGGTCGACGGCGTTCTGGAGAAGGCGCGGCTGGTCTTATCCTTCGGCGCGATGACTTGGCCGCATCTTCTGGCGCGCGCCATGTTGCTGGAGCAGCTCTACCGGGCGCAGCAAATCCTCGCCGGGCATCCCTATCATCGCGGCTAGACGCCGCTTTCTCAGGCCTTCATCCCGGTCTTGGCGTAGAAATGCTCGATCGCCGCCTCGGCGCAGAGCTGGTCCTGCTCGGCCGAGCCCGAGCTCACGCCGACGCCGCCGACGATCTCGCCATTGACC
>CAZPBF010000020.1:0-117184 GCA_964584855.1 uncultured Hyphomicrobiales bacterium | reverse complement strand
GAGAACATGTGCGGATAGCGGCCGTAATGCTCCGGGCGGAGCCCGACGCGCCGAAGCATCTCGAGCGCCTTCGCCCGCCGCTCGGCCGAGCCGAGCGACGTGTTGATGACGAGCGGCTCCTCGAGGATCGAGCCGATCTTCTGCCGCGGATTGAGCGACCCGTAGGGATCCTGGAAGACGATCTGCACCGTGCTGCGGAGCTTCCGCAGCGTGCGCTGATCGGCGCCGGCGACATCGACGCCGTCGATCACGAGGCTGCCGCCGCTCGCCGGCTCGATCATCGTGATGAGGCGGGCGAGCGTCGACTTCCCGCAGCCAGACTCCCCGACGACCGCGAGCGTCTTCCCGGCCTCGACGGAGAAGGTCGCGCCGGCGAGCGCGCGGACGATCGCCGGCTTCCGGAACGCGCCGCGGCCGACGGCGTAGTTCCGCGTGAGATTGACCGCTTCGACGACCGCGCTCATGCCGCCTCCACCCGCGAGTGGCGGGGATAGTGGCAGAGCGCGTTGCCGAGCACCGCCGGCTGGATCGGTGGAGCGACCTTGCGGCACATGTCGGTCGCGAAGCCGCAGCGCGGATTGAAGAGGCAGCCGGTCGGGCGGTCCCCCTGGCCGGGCACGACGCCCGGTATCGCCGGCAGGCGGTTCCCCGTCGCCCGGTCGGGGAGGGCGTCGAGGAGCGCGACGGTGTAGGGATGATGCGGCTCCGCGAAGAGCCCCTGCACCGGCTGCCGCTCCACCTGCTTCCCGGCATATTGCACGACGACGCGGTGCGCGGTCTCCGCCACGACGCCCATCGAATGCGTGATGAGGACGAGCGCCATTCCCGTCTCCGCCTGCAGCGCGAGGAGGAGGTCGAGGATCTGCGCCTGGATGGTCACGTCGAGCGCGGTCGTCGGCTCGTCGGCGATGAGCAGCGTCGGATTGCAGGCGAGCGCGGTCGCGATCATCACGCGCTGGCGCATGCCGCCGGAGAACTGGTGCGGGTAGTCGTTGAGCCGCCGCTCGGCGTCGGGAATCTTCACCAGCCGCAGCATCTCGGCGGCACGCGCGCGGGCGGCCGCGGCGCTTGCGCCGGTGTGGATGCGGACGCTTTCGGCGATCTGATGGCCGACGGTCAGCACCGGATTGAGGCTCGTCATCGGCTCCTGGAAGATCATGCTGATGTCCTTGCCGCGATAATTGCGGATTTCGCGGTCGGACAAGGTGAGCAGGTCGACACCGTTGAACCGGATCGATCCCGCGATCTTCCCGGGCGGCTGGGGGATCAGGCGAAGGATCGAGTTCGCAGTCACGGACTTTCCGCAGCCGCTTTCCCCGACGATGGCGAGCGTTTCGCCTTCGTCGATATGAAATGACACACCATCGACGGCGCGGTTCACTCCGCTTATCGTGCGGAAATGCGTTTGTAGGTTCTCGACTTCGAGCAGGGCCATCGACGTCACAAACGCTTGGCGAGGCGCGGGTCGAGCGCATCGCGCAGGCCGTCGCCCATGAGATTCACGGCGAGCACGGTGAGCGACAGGAAGATCGCGGGAAAGAAGATGATGTAGGGCTTGATCTGCCACAGTGCGCGGCCATCCGCCATGATGTTTCCCCACGACGGGATGATCGGCGGCGTGCCTGCACCAATGAAGGACAGGATCGCCTCGACGATCATGGCGCTGCCACAGATGTAAGTCGCCTGCACGGTCAGCGGCGCGAGCGTGTTCGGCAGGATGTGGCGAAAAATGATCATCGGCGTGCGCGTGCCGGCGGCGATTGCGGCATCGACATAGGGCTGATCGCGCAGTGTCAGCACGACACCGCGCACGAGGCGCGCAACGCGCGGAAATTCGGCGATGGTGATCGCCATGATGACGTTTTGAACGCTGGCCCGCGTCAAAGCCATCAGCGCAATCGCGAGCAGGATCGGGGGCACCGACATGATGCCATCCATGATCCGCATGATGACGCCGTCGAGCCGGCGGACATAGCCGGAGATCAGGCCGATGGCGAGGCCGAGCAACGACGCGAGAATAGCCACCATGAATCCGATGACGAGCGATACCCGCGCTCCGAACAGTACGCGCGAATAGACGTCTCGCCCGTATGCGTCGGAGCCGAACCAGAATTCGGCGCCGGGCTCGCGCATCCGCTTGATCGGGGCGAGGGCGGTCGGATCGACGGTGCCGAGCCACGGCGCGAACACCGCGATAAATAGGATCAGCCCGATAAGCCCCAGTCCGATCGAAAGCGTCGGGTTGCGCCAGATGAAGCCGGCAAGGCCGCGCCGCTTGCGCACCGGCGGCAGGATGTCAGGAAGTTCGGCGGCAATCGCGTAGCCGCCGCCCGCCGTCGATGGCGATTGCTCGTTCAATAGCGGATCCTCGGATCGATGAGCGTGTAGACGATGTCGACCAAAAGATTCACCAACACATAGACGAACGAGAACATCAGGACGATCCCTTGGATCACCGGATAGTCGCGCCGGACGATCGCGTCGATGGTGAGGCGCCCGAGCCCCGGGATCGCGAATACGCTTTCGGTCACCACCGCTCCCCCGATCAGGAGCGCGATGCCGATGCCGATCACGGTCACGATCGGAACTGCGGCATTCTTCAGCGCATGCAGGAAAAGAATTGCGCTCTCGCTCAGTCCCTTGGCGCGGGCGGTGCGGATGTAATCCTGCGACAGGACCTCGATCATGGTGGCGCGCGTGATGCGTGCGATCAGCGCGATATAGACGAAGCCGAGAGCGATCGAGGGCAGAACGAGGTTTTCCAGCCACGGCAGGAAGCCCGCCGAGAGCGGCGTGTAGCCCTGGACCGGGAACCAGTCGAGTTCGAGCGCGAAAACATAGGCAAGGAGATAGCCGAACACGAATACCGGCACCGAAAAGCCGAGCACTGCAAAGGCCATCACCGCGCGATCGATCCAGCCGCCGGCCTTCCAGGCGGCAAGGACGCCGATCGGGACTGCGACCAGAATTGCGAAGACGAGCGTCACCGCCATCAGCGATAAGGTCGGCTCGACGCGCTGGCGGATCAGTTCAATCACCGGCAGGCCTGTGAACATCGACTTGCCGAGGTCGCCGCTCAGAACGTGGAGCGACCATTCCGAAAAGCGAATGAGGAAAGGGCGGTCGAGACCGAGGCTCTGGCGGATGCGCTCGACATCTTCAAGCGAGGCCTGATCGCCAGCGATGACGACGGCCGGGTCGCCGGGCGCGATGTAGAGCAGGCTGAAAACGAAGAGGGCGACGATCGCCATGACTGGGATCGTCGCCAGAAATCGGCGCACGATGAAGCCGAACATAGATTCCTGTCTTCCCCTTTCTCAACCGGAGAAGGGCGTTCGCGCTAGGTCTTCTTTGGCCCCCAGAACCAGGGCAGCGGCCCGCTGCTCACGCCCGCGAGGTTTGTCCGCCACGCCTGATACGTCAGATAGAAGCCCGTCGGGATGTAAGTGACGAATTCCATACCCGCCTTGTTGACGCGCGAAATGATCGCCTTTTCCTCGTCGAGGGTCTTCGCGTCGTACCAGGAAGCGATGTCCTTTTCGATGCCGGGATTGTCCGGCCAGCCGAACCACGCCTTCTCGCCATTGGTGCGGATCCCGATATTGCCAACCGGGCTCGCGCAGTCGGATCCGGCGTGCCACGTGTGGAACATGCCCCAGCCGCCCTGTCCGGGAGGGTTTTTCGAGGCGCGGCGCTGGCCGACGGTGCCCCAGTCGGTCGCGACGAAGTCGACCGTCATGCCGAGCTTCTTCAGAAGGTCGGCGGTGATTTCGCCCATCGCCTTCAGCGGAGGTTGATCCTGTCCGATCAGGCAGGTGACCGGCATACCGTTATAGCCGCCTTCCTGCAAAAGCTTCTTGGCGTGATCGAGATCGCGCTTGCCGGTGAGAACCTCGCCGCCTTCCTGCGTGTAAAGCGGAGTGCCGGGCGTGAAAAAGCTGCCGCTGACCTTCCAGAGCTTCTGATCGGAGCCGACAACGGCGCGCATATAGTCTTCCTGGCTGAGCGCCGCCTGCACCGCCTGCCTTATTTTCTGGTTGTTGAACGGCGGATGCAAATGGTTCAGCCGGAATGCACCGACATTGCCGAGCGGGTCCGCGATATCGACCTTGATGTTGCGGTTACGCTGGAGAATCGGAATGAGGTCGGTCACCGGAGATTCCCACCAATCGACTTCACCGTTCTGCAGCGCGGCCGATGCAGTCGCGGGATCCGGCATGATGACCCATTCGATGCGGTCAAAGCCGATCGTCTTGCCGCCCGACCACCAGTCTGCCGGTTCGCTACGCGGCTTGTAGTCGGCAAACTTTTCGAATGCGGCCAGCGCGCCCGGCTTCCAGTCGCCGCGGACGAATTTCATCGGACCGGACCCGATATATTCCTCGATCTGCTTGAACGGATCGGTCTTGGCGACGCGTTCGGGCATGATGAAGCAGCACGGTGTGCCGACCTTGCCGAGCGCGAGGAGGATTTTTGGATAGGGCTTGGACAGCACCCACTTGAAGGTCTTGTCGTCGACCGCAGTGAGCTCTTTCTGGATGCCCTTGATCATCAGGCCCATAGCGTCGCGATTGGCCCAGCGCTCGATGCTAGCCACGCAATCCTTGGCGCGCACGGGTTCGCCGTCGTGGAATTTCAGCCCGTCGCGCAGCTTGAACGTCCAGGTCAGCCCGTCGCTCGACACTTCTTCGCTGTCGACCATCTGCCGCTTGGCATCGAGCTTTGAATCCATGCCGTACAGCGTGTCCCAGACAAGCTGCGAGGCGTTGCGCACGACATATTGCGTGCCCCAGATCGGATCGAAGTTGGCGAGATTGGATTGCGGAACGAATTTCAGCGTCCGTGCAGCCGCGCCCTGAGAGATTGCCGGCATTGGAAATCCGCCGAATGCCGCTGCGGCGGCTGCACCCGCCATTCCCTTGACGAACGACCTGCGATTCATGGTGTCCTCCAGTTTGGCCGAAGCCATCGCCCGTTCCGCTCAGCAGCGCCCGCGCCCGCCGCTTAATTGAGCAACCGGACCCAACTCGTCTTCAAACGAGCAAGCACCGTGCCACCGTCAAGCATGCCTCGCCCTGTTTCGGGTGTCCATTATCCTAAGATCACACGTTCGCGCCCGGCCGTGGATGCCACCAGGCACCGCCGATAACGACACCTTCGGACGCAATCTTTCGGTCTCCAATCAGGTGCTCGCCGACGACATCCACATAGTCGAATTGTCCATTTTGGATCGATAATAATGTTGCATCGCCGACGCTGCCCGGCTTCAGACTGCCGAGTTCGGGGCGCTGGAGCGCCTTGGCCGCATTCGCCGTCGCTGCTGCGAGGACTTCATTGAAGTCCATGCCCAGGCAAAGGAATTTCGACATTGTGGTGACGAGGTCGAAAGCCGGCCCTTCAATGCAAAGGGTGTGGACGTCCGAGGAGATGGTGTCGGGCCTGAAGCCGTTGGCCAGCATCGCGCGCGCGGTCTTGAATGCGAATGAGCCCATGCCGTGGCCAATATCGAATATTACACCGCGCTTTCTCGCCTCGATCACTTCCGGTTTGACGGTGCCCTGACCGGTCGCGGGGGAGTTCGGGAAGGGGCGGAACGCGTGGGTCAAAACGTCCCCCGGCCGCAGGCGCGCCAGCACTTCCTCATAGCTCGGAGGTGGGAAGTCGATATGCGCCATGAGCGGCAGGCCCACTTCGTTTGCAACCTGCAGGGCGATATCGAGCGGCACGATGCCGGAATTGCCCGCGGCATGGCGCCCGACCCGCACCTTGATACCGACGATGAGATCGCGGTTGGCGTTGACCACCTCGATTGCGTCGAGCGGCGCCATCAGCCGCAATTCCTCGCTCTCGCCGACCATGACGCGTTTGGAAAATCCGTAGATTCCGGCGAACGAGATATGCAGATACGCGAGGATGCGCACCGCGCTCTGCTCGATCACGTGCTTTCTGAAGCCCGAAAAATTACCGGGACCGGCGCTGCCGGTGTCGATCGCGGTCGTTACTCCCGAAGTGCGGCAGAATTGCTCGGCGTCGATGCCAAGCGACGTGCCGCCCCAATACACATGCGTGTGCAGGTCGATGAGGCCGGGGGCAACAATCCGTCCGGAGACGTCGCGCACATCGCAGCCGGAAGGCGCGGACAGGTTGTTGCCGATCTCGGCGACCTTGCCTCCAGAGAAGGCGACATCGGTTACTGCATCGAGCTTCTGGGATGGGTCGACGACGCGGCCGCCTCGCAGGATGAGATCGTAGCTCATGATGCTCTTTCTCGGCACGCCATGGACATCACGTTATCACCTCGCAAGATTTTCCAACAGCAGCGTCAGTGCGCCGTGTGCGAAACGGCCCATATTTTCACGCCGGTCTGCGATCCGCGTCTCCAACGTTGTTGTCTGCTCGCGGAGGCCGGCCACCGCAAAACAGGCGTGCCCGGGTGCGTCGCCATAACGATTTCCGGTCGGGCCGGTGGCGCCGGTTTCGGATAGCGCCCAGGTCGAGGAGAAGCCTTGCTGCGCCGTGCGGGCGAGAAGGAGCGCGTAGTCTTCGGTCGATGGTCGAATGGCCCCCATCGCCGACTCCGGGATGTTGAGGAAAATGGCGCGCGACTGACGGGTATAGACGACGGCTCCGCCGAGAAAAAATGCCGAAGCGCCAGGCACCGCCAGGAGCGCGGCCGAGATGAGCCCGCCCGCCGAAGATTCCGCAATCGCGAGCGTTTGCCTGCTCGCGACCAGACGGGCCGCGATCTGCTCCGAAAGGGGGCCCAAGCCCTGCATCAGTCGCTTCCGTCCGCAGATGCCAAACGATGACCCCACCATCCGATTGGTCTAATGTCGCGTTCCAATGTAGCGGGCAGGACGGCGGAGCACCAATCCGGCCGCCCGCGCCGAATGGAATCTTGTGGAGAGAGCCGTGGATAGTCCGGTTGACACTTCAACCCAGATGCTGCCCCAACTGCCGAACGAGCCGGTTGCGACGCCGTGCTTCGTGATTTTCGAGGACGGTGTTCGGCACAATTTGCGGCGTACGGCGCAGGCCTGCGGGGGGATCGGGCGCTTGATGCCGCATGTGAAAACCCATCGCGCGCCGTGGATTACCGAATTGTCGATCGCCGAAGGCGTGACCGCATTTAAGTGTGCGACGGTCGCGGAGGTGGAGATGGTTCTCGCTGCGGGAGGCCGGGCGGTCACTTGGTCTTACCCGACTGCCAATCCGGTCAATGTGCACCGCTTCGTCGAAGCGGCTCGGCGATATCCCGAGGCGAAGCTGACCGGCATGATCGATTCCGAGCGCAACCTCGAAATCTGGCGCGCGGAATTGCACGACGGCCCGTCGAACGTCGATCTGCGCGTCGATCTCGACCCCGGCCTCGGGCGCACCGGCGCGCCGATGACCGACGTCGCGGTCAAGCTCGCGCGCGCGGTCCATGGCCTCGGACGGCTTGCCGGGTGGCACATCTATGACGGGCATGTGAAGGGCAACCGCGCGGAACGGCAGGAGCAGGTGGACGCGATCGCCGCGAAGGTGCGCGTGCTGCAGGCCGCTTTGCAAAAAGACGGGATCGCGACGGACGCGGTGGCGGGAGGCAGCTACACTTTCAATCTGTGGCCGCATGACCTCGCCCGGTACGTGTCGCCCGGAAGCTGGACGTATTCGAGTGCACAGCACGACATCGAGCTTGCCGATCTTGGCTGGAATCCCGCGGCCTTCGTGCTCACCACCGTCATGTCCACCCACGGCAACACTGTCACATTTGACGCGGGCGCGAAGGCGATCTCGCCCGACAAGCCAATGCCCGAACGATTCCGGTGGAATGGGCGCATTCTCCTGATGAACGAGGAGCACACGGTTGTGGAGGCGCGCGACCTCGCGGTCGGCGACCGGGTGTTGCTCATGCCGATGCACGCCTGCACCACGGCCTATCTCTATTCCGACGCACTGGTGAAAACTTCGGCAGGGCGCTGGGAACACCGGCCGCAGCTTGGCAGCGCCCGCTGACTGCTTCGTGCTGCGTTTTTCGCCTTGGAGCGTTGACTCTGAGACATGTGGGCGCTGGCCCCGCGCCGCACACTCAACTAACATCGGCCGCGTGAGGGTCGGTCAAGAAGCCCTCCAGGAGGAGATACGCCATGAATAAACCCGCCGCGCCGGAACTGCACTATCCCGCGCCCCTGACTCTCGACACCGCGCTGTCGCTTTTCAAATTGTCCGAACTGAAGCCCGACAGCTTCACCCGCGACGGCCCGCGCGCGGACGTCGAATACCGCGATCTGGGCCTGAGCAACGCGTCCGGCGGACGGATCGGCGCAAAGCACGTGCGCGCGATCAGGCCATTCGAGCAGCCGACCGGCTGGCACTGGCACGACATGAACGGCCATTTCATCTTCGTGCTGAAAGGCTGGATCAAATTCCGCTTCAAGGGCGTGAACGGTGACGTAAAGGTCGAGCAGGGCGGCTGCCTGTCGCAACCTGCGGGCGTGCCGCACAACGTGGTGTCGCGTTCGGACGATCTCGAACTGATCGAGATCAACATGCCTGCCGACTTCGCGACCACCGACCTCGACGCGCCGCTCGACGCGGCGCAGCCCTGATATGGCGTCGATCGAATTGTCGCGGCCCTATGCGGGCCGTCTGGCTGCGCTCGGCATGTGGATGCGCAAGCGCGTCGGCGCGCTTGTCGTGTTCGTTGTGCTGTTCGCTCTGTGGGAAAGCAGCGTGTGGATTTTCGGGGTGAAGGAATATCTCCTGCCGCCGCCGTCGACGGTGTGGCGCGAGTTCATGAAGCGCTACGACATCGTCATGGGCGGGGCTTGGGTCACTACGCGTGAGATCATCGCCGGCTATCTGCTCGCAATCGTCGTCAGTATCCCGCTCGCGCTCACCGTCGCCTATTCGCGCTTCATGGAGGAGGCGGTCTACCCTGCGGTGGTGTTCCTGCAGATCATCCCGAAGATCGCGATCGCGCCGCTGTTCATCATCTGGTTTGGATTTGGCTTCGCGCCGAAATTGCTGGTCGTATTCCTGCTGTGTTTCTTTCCCATCGTCGTCTCGAGCATCGCTGGATTCAAATCCGTCGATCCGGAGATCATGGACTTTGCCCGCACCACGGGCGCAAGCGGATGGAAAATGTTCGCCAAGATCCGGCTGCCGCAGGCCCTGCCCGATATCTTCACCGGGCTGAAGGTCGGCGCCGCTTTGTCGGCAACGGCTGCGGTGGTTGCCGAATTCGTCGCGTCCGACCGCGGGCTCGGCTACCTGCTGCTGCAATATAACGGCAACCTCGAGACGCCGATGGTGTTCGCCGTCATCGTATTGCTCAGCCTGATCGGCCTCGTCGTCTATTACATTGTCGAAATCCTGGAGCGCTTCGTCATTCCCTGGCATGTCTCGCAGCAGCCGGGTGTTTCTGTCACCTGACAACGTCCAAAAAACAGACCGGAGGAAAACCCAATGCGTAAATTTGTGCTTCCCGTAATCGCGGCACTGACGGCGGCCGGCATCTCGGCCGCGCGTGCCGACGACGCCGTATCGTTCCGCATGAACTGGTATCTCGGCGGCCTGCACGTGCCGTTCTATTACGGCAAGGACAAGGGCTTCTACAAAGCTGAAGGCATCGACCTGACGCTCAATGAGGGTCGCGGTTCGGTCAACACCGTGCAGGTGGTGACGGCCGGGTCCGACACCTTCGGGCTTGCGGATTCCTCGAGCCTTATCTCGCTGGCCGCGAAGGGTGCCGACGTTAAATCCGTCATGTCGCTTCTGAATTCGACCGGGTATTCGGTCGTGTCGCTGGCGTCGGCCGGGATCAAGACGCCGAAGGATCTCGAAGGCAAGAGCTTCGCGGTGACCGCCGGCGATCCGCTCGGTCAGCTCCTGCGCGCGGTCGCCAAGGTCAACAACGTTGACATGGACAAAATCAAGTTCGTGCAGGTCGATCCGGCGGCGAAGGTGGTTTCGGTGCTCGAAAAGCGGACCGACGGGCTGCTCGGTGGCGCGGACGATCAGTTCTTTCTCATCAAGTACAAGGGTCAGGAGCCGTCTGCGCTTCGCTATGCCGACTGGGGCGCCAACATCGTCGGCATGACCATCCTCACCAAGGAAGAGAACATCAAGAACAAGCCCGATATGATCCGCCGGTTCGTCCGCGCCACGATCAAGTCGTGGGAAGAGGCCAAGAAGCATCCGGAAGAGGCGGTCGATGCCGCCCTGAAGGTCAAGCCCGACCTCAACAAGCAGTCGACGCTCGACCAGCTCAAGGTCGATATCGAGCTTCTCGATTCGAAATATTCCAAGGGCAAGATCGGCTTGGGTGCCAAGGAAGACTGGGAAGGTACGCTCAGCCTCCTGAAGAACTATCGCGACGTGCAGACCGACAAGGACTGGACCGCTTTCCACACCAACGAGTTCCTGCCCAAGTAGGACGCAAGGAGCATCACCCGATGTCAGCAATGCAGGAGGCGCGTGCGAGCGCGCCTCCTTCGGCGTCCCGGCCCTGTATCGAGGTCGAGGGGCTGACCCACACCTTCTTTCCACGCGGCAAGTCGCCGACGCGCGCGCTCGAGCGGATCGACCTGACGATCCCGCAGGGCGAGTTTGTCGCGATCGTCGGGCCGTCCGGCTGCGGCAAGAGCACGCTCCTGCGCATCATCGCAGGACTGTTGCCATACTCGTCCGGCAATGTCCGCCTCAACGGCAAGGACGTGCGCGGGCCGCAGACCGACCTCGGCATCGTGTTCCAGAGTCCGGTGCTGCTCGATTGGCGCTCGGTTATCGACAACGTCCTCGTCCAGATTGAGCTTCGCAACCTCGATCCGGAGGCTTATCGCCAGCGCGCTAATGAACTTCTCGACAAGGTGGGCCTGTTGGAATTTTCCGACCGGCTCCCACGCGAATTGTCCGGCGGCATGCGTCAGCGCACTGCGATCGTGCGCGGGCTGATCCACGATCCACCCCTCCTGATGATGGACGAGCCTTTCGGCGCGCTGGACGCACTGACCCGCGAGCAGATGCGCATCGATCTGGAGGATATCTGGCAGCAGACGCGTAAGACGGTGTTGTTCATCACGCATTCGATCGACGAGGCGGTGCTGCTCGCCGACCGCGTTCTGGTGATGGCGCCGCGCCCCGGCCGGGTCGAGCGCGACATCCGCATCACGATGCCGCGTCCGCGCGGGATCGAGGCGCGCAAGCTGCCTGAGTTCACGCGCGTCACCGAGGAGATCACCGAGATCTTCCTCAAGCGAGGCGTGCTGCATCGTGCAAAGCGGTAAACGGAGGCCGAGCCGTCCGGGCGCATGATCGCGCCGCCGCGCTAGTTTCTCTTCAGGTGGGGTTCGCCGATCTTCGGATCGACCCATGGTTTGCGGCCTGAGACTTTCTGCAGGAAGTCGAACAGGCAGATCGCCCCCACCACACCGATGAAGATACCGACTCCGACGAGCGCGGTGGACGAAGACGCCGAAGGCAGGGACGGCGACGGCAGCAGGGGAGGCGGCACTACAGGACCGTCCGCGCGTGCGCCGCTTGCGCAGATCATCGCCGCGCAAAGGATCGCGCCGATATGCCGTCGTCCTCGCACCCCGGCCCCCTTGAATTGCACAACCCCGGGGCGAATTGTCACCGATCCCCGGTTGCGATTCAAGGGCGTGGCCGTGGGCGCCTTCAGGCGCCGAGCCTTTTCCCCAGCGCGCGGAATTTCTCGAGCTGGTCGGCCTTCAATTCGCGTTTCTCGTCGCGGCCGACGAACACCTTGAACATGATCCCGCCGTCCACGTTGAGGAACAGGATCGACGCCGAAAGACGGCCCATGAAGGGCCGCTCGACGAAGGCAAGCCCCGCGCACCGCTCGTGGCGCAGATGCCCGTGGAAGCCGCTCGACCCCGGGATGTTGTAATAACCGCGCGCGATCTCGCCCGCGGGCACCGGTCCGGTGAATTCCATGATGCCGTCGTCGGTGTGCACGATCACCGTGACGTCGCCCCATCCGCCGATGTCCTTCATCGCCTCGACGAAGGCCGAGCCGGGCGCGAAGCTGCGCATGGCCTCCGGCAGAGCTTCGACGACGTCGCGTGTCGTGACGCTGAACTCTTTTGCGATCTGCTCGACGATCGCGCCGGGATCGGCGGCGAGTTTGCTGACAAGGTCCTGTCGCGCGGACATGTCAGGCGGCCTTGCCGTCGCGTGTCAGCGTCTGGCGCACCTCGAAGCCCTCGAACTTCGGATGTTCGAGATACATCGAGCCGGTGCTTTCGCTTCCGGCGCGCGCATGCGCCTTGCGGAATTCCTCCGAATTTGTCCAGGCGACGAATTCGTCCTGGCTGCGCCAGGTGGTGTGCGAAGAATACAGCGTGTGGTCTTCGGCCTCCGGCCCCTTCAACAGATGGAATTCGACGAAGCCCGGCATGCGGTGCAGATAAGAGTCGCGGCTGGCCCAGACCTGCTCAAAAGCCTGTTCCGAGCCTTTTTTCACGCGAAAGCGATTCATGGCGATGTACATGACATTCTCCTATGGCTCGCTGGCGGCGGCTGGCGGGCGGGTTTTCAGCGAAGATAGAAATTGACCGGCACCGTAAAGCTTACGACGCGGCCGCCCGGCGGGGCCGGGAAGGGGGAGGCGCGGCGCACCATTGCTTGCGTCTCCTGATCGATGCTCGCGACGCCAGATCCGCGCGCGAGGCGAACCGACGTGACACGTCCGCTCCCATCCAGCGTGAAGCTCACGCTCGCGGTGCCCTGTTCGCCGCGGCTGCGCGCGTCGGCGGGAAATTCCTTGTAGCGAGCCAAATGCGCGGAAACGATGCCGCGATAATTCGTGTCGGCGTCGGAATGCCCGCGTCCGATGCTGTTGGAATCGACCGACGCGGTTGAGGCGGGAGCGGCGCGCTTGCGCTCGCTCTTGCCCTCGTCGTTGCGCTGGACCGGCTTCTTCGCCGGTTCGCTCTGGCGCTCGACCGGCTTCGGCGCGACCTGTTTCGGCGGCGTCGTGTCCAGCTTTTCCTTCGCGGGAGCGGGAAGCTCGGCGGCGGGATCGGGGGAGAGCGCCGCGGTGACGGCGGGCTTCGGCTCAGGCGCGCGCTCTTCGGCAGCCTGTTTCTCGTCCGTCGGGCGCGGGATTTCCGCCCGATCCGCGACCGGTTCGTCCGGCTCCGGCGATTGCGCGCTGAAAACCTCGCTCTCGCTCGGCTTGTTCGAACGGCCTGCCGCGCGGTCGGTGCCGAGTTCGAGCTCGACCGAGATCGAGACTTCGCCGACGCTTGCGAGCGGCGGCGGCTCGCGGTTGAACGCCGCGAACAGGCTCGCATGGATGGCGAACGATCCGGCGACCAGCAGCATCAGCCGGGTGCGCCCATCGAGCCTGCGCGTCAGCGGCGCAGGACGCTCTTCGGAGTCGATCTGCAGTTCGGGAATGCGGCGTTCCGGCCCGATGCGCCGGCGCGACGTGATCGGAACGACATTGCTCAGGTCGGCGGCATCGGAGAGTGGCGGAATCTCGCGCGCGCGCAAAGGGACGACCGCGCCAAGGAAATCCACGACGCGATCTTCTTCGTTTCGACGGGCGGCGATCTCGCCCTTGCGCGGCTTGCGGGCCGTCATCCGTTCGGTCGTACTCCGTCCGCGAAGCGGATCCGTAGCGCGCCCTTGATCGTGATGCCGGGCTGCGGGAATCCGGTGATCGTCTGCGTCAGCTCGTTCGGATAGACGGTCATGTATTTCGTATATTGCTCGTTGAGCAGATTCTCCACCGAAAGCGAAGCGAGCGTGTTCGGGTCGATCTGATAGCCGAGATAGACGTTGATCAGATTGTAGGAGCCCGTGGCCGGGAAGACGAGCGACCCGGACGCGTCGGTCGGGATGTCCTCGGCGTGCTTGGCGGCGACCGCCTGCCAGCGCAGCGCGAGCGTCAGTCGCCGGTCGAGGAAGCGCCCACCGACCGTGGTGGTCAGCGAATCCGGCGCGACCTTGGCGAGCGGCGCGCCGGTTTCGATGTTGTGGCCGCGCACATGGCTGCCGGCGAGGCCTGCGAACCAGAGGCCGGTATCGTACATCGTTTCGAATTCGGCGCCTTCCAGCCGCGCCTTCGCGACATTCTGATATTGCTCGCAGAAGCCCGGCGCGATCGGCGGACCAAACGGATTGATGAAGATCGGGGCGACGCAGGTCATGTCGCTTTGCCCCGTGCCGAGATGGGGCACGAGCGTCAGCTCGATGAAGTCGTCGACGTCATTGCGGAATACGTTGAACTTGCCGCGGAACGAGTCCCCGGTGGTAAAGATGTTGTCGTATTTCAGATTCAGGCCTGCTTCCTTGGTCTTGCCGACTTCCGGCTTCAGGTCCGGATTCGGCAGGAACGGGAATTGCGGGAAGACCGGATGCACGCCGGCGACCAGCGTCTCGGTCACGGCCGGGGCGCGATAGCCCTCAGCATAAGTAACGTAAGGCTGGAAGCCCGTGAACGGGGTCACGCCGACCGTGATCTTCGGCGATACACGGTCGCCGGACGAGGTGTAGCCGCCGCCTTCGAGGCGATAATTGTCGTAGCGCGCGGCGCCGATCACTTCGAGCCAGGTCGAGAGATTGGTCTTCAGTTGCGCGAAGGCGCCCGAGACCGTGCGCTCGCCGTCCGGGGTGAAGACCGTGCCGAAGCCTGTCGTGTTGACTTGATCACGAAAGCCGTCGACGCCGAACGTTACCGCGTGACGGAAGGGACCCGTTTCGAAACGTGACGTGTTGTGCAGGTCGCCGCCGATCGTGTTGATGGTGAAGTTGCGGCCATCTCCGATATTGCCTTCTACTCCGAAGTCGGTTCCGAGGCCGTCGATCTTGTTCTGGTCGGTGATGGTGCGCGTCCAGTAGACGTTGCCATCGAAGTCGAACAACTTGTCATCCGGCCGCGAATAAGTCCAACGGCCGGTTGCGATCTGGTTCTGCACATGGGTCGCGTAGATCGAGGTGGTTTCGAGCGTGCCGAAAGGCGGGCCGAAATTGAAATAGAACGGCTGGCCAGTGTCGTATTTCGAATCGTAGTTGGTGAAGCCGAACTTCACCTGGTGGCCATCCGCCGGGCGGAACGTCGCTTTGGCGATTCCGGTCCAGGTTTCACTGCCGGTATTGGTGATCGCATTGCGGTCCGCGTCCATGTAATCGGACTTGGTGCGGAAGGTGCCGCCGATCATCATCTCGGCGTCCTGGCTGATGCGCCCTGCCGCGAAGACCGAGCCCACGCCCTGCAGCGCGTTCGAGCCGACCTCACCGCGGGACAGGACACCCCAGCGTTCGCCCGGCTTGAGAATGTCTTCTACATCCTTGGTCCGGAACGAAACGACACCGCCGATCGCGCCCGAGCCGTACACGTTCACGACCGGTCCGCGAACCACGTCCGCGCCGCCGATCAGTTCCGGCTCGAGATAGAATACGCCGTCGGCATTGTGGCCGGTGCGCTGGAAATTCTGCCGCGCGCCGTCGATCACGACCGCGACGCGGCCGAAATCCTGCAGGCCGCGAATGTTGATCGCGGTCCCCGGATCGTCGGAGCGTTCCTGGAACCAGACGCCGGGGGCGCCCATGAAAACGTCGGACACTTTGCCCGGCATGATCTGCTCGAGCTGCTCGGAGCGCACCGTGCTGACGCCAGCGAGCGAGTCGATCGCCTTTTCTTCGGTTTTGGTCGCGAGCACGGTGATCGGATCGAGGACCTGAGTCGACTGCGCATGTGCGGACAGGGCGCCGCCTGCCGTCATCGCAAGGATCGAAATTCCATAAGACAGCGCACGCGTGCGCGACGAAACCAGCATTGAAGCCCCCAACCGTTTGCTTGTTCTTGTTCGGCTGGCGGGCAGACGCGAACGACGCGACAGCTAGCTGGCTGCGATGTGCAGCTTTTTTCGACGCCACAACATCAATGTTGCCTTTGTTATTCATCCGTATTACTGCAGTCAAGTCGTTGATTTTCCTCGTTAAAACGACTCTAAACTACAAGATTACAGTTTATATTGGCTCTAAACTAAGTAATCGAGCGAGGAATGACTTGGGATTACTTAAGTAGAAAGCACGATGAATCCGCGTAGCGATCAAGAAAAGCAAGGTAATCGCGTCACGCCTGCTGCGCCGATTGCTGCGCCGGGACGCCACGTTGCGGTCGCGGACCACCGGATCGACAGCCGTGACCTGTTCATCGACACGCGCGAGATCACGATCACCCATCGCGGCGACATCTACCGGCTGCGCCTGACGGCGCAAAACAAGCTGATCCTGACGAAATGACCGCGCGCATGCGAAGGCTGTCCACAAGTCTGTGCGCGGCGGCGCTGGCGCTTGCCGCCTGCGGAGCCGCCGCCGGGACCGAAGTGCGCGACGCCGGCGGCCGGATTGTCGCCGTGCGCGACACGAGCCGCATCGTTTCGATCGGCGGCGCGGTGACCGAGATTCTTTATGCGCTCGGCCTCGAACCGCAGATCGTCGCGGTCGACACCACGAGCCTGTTTCCGCCGCAGGCGCTGAAGACCAAGCCGAATGTCGGCTATCTGCGCCAGCTTTCGCCCGAAGGCGTGCTCGGGCTGTCGCCGACGCTCGTTCTCGCAGCGGACGGCGCCGGGCCGAAGGAAGCGGTCGCGGTGCTGGAGACCGCGTCGGTGCCGTATGTGCGCGTGCCGGATCACTTCACCGGCGAGGGAATTGTCGAGAAGATCCGCCTCATCGCCATCGCAACGGACGCGGGCCGGCGTGGCGAGTGCCTTGCCGCAAGTGTCCTTGCCGATCTCGACGCGCTTGCCACATTGCGTTCGCGCATCCGGCAGCCGTTGAAGGTGTTGTTTATCCTGTCGCTCGCGAATGGCCGTGCGATGGTTGCGGGGCGCGGCACCGCTGCCGACGGCATCATCCGGATGGCGGGCGCCCAGAATGCGATCGCTGATTTCGATGGCTACAAGACCGTCAACGAGGAAGCGATCGTCGCGGCGCAGCCGCAGGCGGTGCTCGCAATGGAACGCGAGGGGATGAAGCTGAACGCTGCCGACGTTCTCGGGGCTGCCGGTTTCAATCTTACGCCTGCGGCGGCGAACAAGGCCTTCGTTTCGATGGACGGCCAATATCTCCTCGGATTCGGGCCGCGAACCGCACGCGCGGCGCGCGATCTCGCCCACGCGCTCGATCCGGACGCGGATACGCGCCTGCCGTCGGACACATCGGGATCGGCGTCAGCCTGCGGCGAATGATGAGCATCGCGCACACCGGCGTATCGCGGCCGCCATCGCCGGTCGTGTTCGCAGTGCTGGTGGCTCTTCTTGTCGTTGCCGTGCTTGCCGCCACGATGACCGGGGCTGCCGGTATTCCGCTGGCCCGGCTCGCGGCCGCTTTTGGATTCGGCTTCGGCGGGGGCGAGCCCGCGACCGTCGCGCGCGACCAGCTCGTACTCTGGTCGATCCGCCTGCCGCGCGTCGCGCTCGCCGCGATGGTCGGCGCGCTGCTTGCGGCGGCGGGTGCGGTCATGCAGGGCGTATTCCGCAATCCGCTGGCCGATCCGGCGCTGGTCGGAGTGTCCAGCGGTGCCGCGCTGGCCGCGGCCGTCACCATCGTCGCTGGCGACCGATTTCTACTCGCGTGGATCGGATCGGTGCCGTTCGAGGCGCTGCCCGCGGCGGCTTTCGCCGGCGCGCTCGCGGCGACCAGCGTGCTCTACCGGATCTCGACCCACCATAGCCGCACGTCGATCGCGATCTTTCTGCTCGGCGGGCTTGCCATCGCGGCCCTGGTCAACGCGGCGATCGGCCTGCTCGTGTTTCTCGCCGACGACCGGCAATTGCGCGACATCACCTTCTGGATGCTCGGCTCGCTCGGCGGCGCGACCTGGGGCAAGGCGCTTGCGATCCTGCCGTTTCTTCTCGTCACGCTCGCCGCGCTGCCGCTGCTCGCGCGCGGGCTCGATGCGCTGGTGCTCGGAGAGGCGGAAGCGTTCCACATGGGCATCGCGGTCGAGCGGCTGAAGCGCGTCGCGATCGTCGTCGTGGCGCTTGCGATCGGCGCGGCCGTGTCGGTGTCGGGGATCATCGGATTTGTCGGGATCGTGGTCCCCCATCTGCTGCGCCTCGTGATCGGTCCGGGCCACCGCGCGCTGCTGCCGGGCTCGGTGCTGCTCGGCGCGGCGATGATGCTCGGCGCCGACACCGTGGCGCGGACCATCGCGTCGCCCGCCGAATTGCCGATCGGGATTGTCACCGCGGCGATCGGCGCGCCGTTCTTCCTCGCGCTATTACTGCGCCAGCGGTCGCTGGTGTCGCTGTGAGCATGATCGAGGCACAGGGCGTATCGGTCCGCGCCGGCGGCAACCTGCTGCTCGACGGCGTGTCGCTCGCGGTCGAGGGCGGCGAGACGGTCGCGCTCGTCGGCGCGAACGGAGCGGGCAAGTCCACACTTTTGCGTGTGCTGTCGGGCGAACTGCGTCCGCAAGCCGGCGGCGTCCGGCTGCGCGGCCGCGATGTCGCCGATTATAGGCCGCGCGATCTCGCTGGACACCGTGCCGTGATGGCGCAGAGCGTCACGATCTCGTTTCCGTTCACCGTGCGCGAGGTGGTGCGGATGGGGGCGGGCGACCGGCCTGAGGCCGCGGTCGCGTCCCTGATCGACGAGGCGCTCGACGCGGTCGACCTGACCGCGTTACAGCATCGCGTGATTGCCACTCTGTCAGGCGGCGAGGCACAGCGCGCGCATTTCGCGCGCCTGCTCGTCCAGATGCGTTGCGGGGAGCGGGAGCATGGTCCGGGCGTAATCCTGCTCGACGAGCCGACCGAAGGCCTCGACCTGCGCCACCAGATCGATCTGCTGAAACTTGCGCAGGATTGCGCGGCGCGCGGCGCTGCGGTGATCGCGGTGCTGCACGATCTCAACCTCGCGAGCTTTTTTGCGCGCCGGATCGTGATGCTGGAGCGAGGGCGGATTGCCGCCGACGGGGGGGCGGCCGAAACCATCACCGATCCGATGCTGCAGCGGGTATTCGGAATCCGCTCGGCGGTCGGACACTTACCCCCGGCCGGCACGCCGTTCGTTCTGCCGCACCGGATCGAGACGCGCTAGCGTCAGCTATCCTTCACCCATTTCAGAACGTGCGTTCCTATCGCGACCTGCTCGCCGCGCTGGTTGATCACGTTGATCTCGCCGAGCGCGCGCCGCCGCGCCGGGTCGATCTCCTTGATGGTGTAGGTCAGCGTCACGGTGTCGCCGATGAAAACCGGGCCGAGAAACCGGATGCGGTCATAGCCGAGCGAAACTGGCGTCTCGTCCCCCGCGGTACCGTCGCATTGGTCGATGATCATGGTCGAGCAAGTGGACATGAAGGCGATCATCAACGCGCCGTGGGCGATGCGGCGTTTGTATTTCGACTTCGCCATGTATTGCTCGTTGACGTGGTTCACCGAGAAGTCTCCGCTGATCCCGGCAAAGCCGTAAATGTCGGATTCGCCGACGGTCTTGGCGAAGGTGACGCTGTCGCCGGGTTTGACGTAAAAGTCGGCCATGACGCTCCTCGAAAGGCAGGAATGCGGCGGGGACACTAACGCTCCCCTTCCGGGATTGTCTAAGCTATTCGGATAAGAAGCCGCGCAGGGCGGCATGCGGGAGCGGAATGCGTGGCGGACGATGAAGATGCACGGGGGGTGCCTCTGGGTGAGGCGCTCGACCTGCTGGCACGGAAAATTCTCGATGACGAAAGGACGATCGGGGACGAATTTCCGTACGTCACCGATCCGTCCGGCGCCTGGCGCACCATGCCGGCTTCGCTCTCGGCCGGCTATCGCCCGGAGGGGTGGAGCCACGGAAACTGGTTTTGCGGGTTCTGGGTTGGCCTGCTGCTCGCGTCCTATTTGTGGAAGAAGGACGACCGGTATCTGAAGCTCGCCGAAGCGCGGATGAATCTCGTCGCCCAGCGCGCCGAGGACGGCAACACCCACGACATCGGGTTCATCTTCTGGTCGAGCGCAATCCCGTTCTATCGGATTACGGGCGCGGCAAAACACCGCGACGTCGCGCTGAAGGCCGCGGACCAGCTTCGCCGCCGCATCGTGGTGACGCCGCGCGGCGCTTATCTCGCTTCATGGGGCCCTTTGTCGGACCCACGCGGGCGCGCAGCGTCCGCGATCGACACGATGGCAAATATTCCGCTGCTCTATTGGGCGGCCGGGCCGTCGGAGGATGCGAGCTTCACGCTGACAGCCATCGCGCATGCGGAGATGACGCGCAATTTTATCCGGCCGGACAACTCGACCTATCACGCCGTCGAATACGACCCGGCGAGTGGTAAGCGCGTGAGGGGATATACCTTTCAGGGCTATCAGGACGAATCCTTCTGGTCGCGGGGCCAGTGCTGGGCGGTCTACGGCTATGCCGCGACTGCTGCTGCGACCGGCGAGCGCAAATATCTCGAACTCGCCGAAGCGCTCGGCCAGCGTTTCCTGCAGCGGCTCGGGGCCGCGCGTATCCCACCTTACGATTTCGACGACCCGGATCCGAAACGTCCACTCGACAGCGCGGCATCGGCCATCATGGCGTCCGCCTTCCTCGATGTCGCGGCCCTGCATTCGGATGCCCACCAGCGCGAGCTGTGGCGGGGGCATGCGCTCGGGCTGCTGGAGCCCCTGATGACGGATGCGCTCGCGCGCGAGGACAGCCATCGTGGCCTGCTCAAGCACGGCTGCTATTCGTGGCCGCATCGCGACGGTGTCGACAGCGCGGTGATGTTCGGCGATTACTTCTTTGTCGAAGCGCTGTGCAAGCTGCTCTTGCCCGGCCAGTTCGTGCCGGCGCCCGCGCCGCTGAACTCGTAGGATTTTCCGAAGGACGCACTTTCATGCTTGATGGCATCCGCATCGTTAGTTTCAACCACTTCCTGATGGGGCCGTTCGGCATTCAGCATCTGGCCGATCTGGGTGCCGATGTGATTGCTGTCGAGCCGATCGGTGGCGCCTGGCAGCGCAAATGGGGCGGGGGCGGGCGCAGCGTCGACGGCCAGACTGTCCTGTTCCTTGCCGCAAACCGCAGCAAGCGGAGCCTCTCGATCAATTTAAAATCGCCCGACGGACTTGCGATCGCAAAGAAGCTGATCAAGACAGCCGACGTCGTCAGCGAGAATTACCGGCCCGGCGTAATGAAGAATTTCGGCCTCGATTACGAAGCGGTGAAGGCAATCAAGCCGGACATCATCTATGCGTCGGCGTCCGGATACGGCCAGACGGGTCCGTATGTCGATCGCCCCGGGCAGGATCTTCTCATTCAAGCGATATCGGGTGTCGCTGCGATCACCGGAACGAAGGAGGGAGCGCGCACGGTCGGCGTGTCGGCGATCGACCATCACGGCGCGGCGCTGCTCGCGATGGGTATTCTTGCCGCGATCGTGCGCAAGCAGCGCACCGGGCAGGGCAGTCACGTCGATGTGTCTTTGCTGCAGGCGGCAATCGACCTGCAGATGGAATCCTTCACCTGTTACCTGAATGGTGCGAAGCCGGATTCGATCCGCCAGCCAAAGCATGTGGGTGGCTGGTACTATGGGTCGCCTTACGGGATCTATCAGGCGAAGGACGGTGAACTCGTGATCTCGCTCACTCCCCTTCCGCTGCTCTCGAAGGTCTTGGACATTCCGGAGCTTGAGACGATGACTCCGCCCGACGCCTTTTCGAAGCGCGAAGAGATCGCGGAGCTCGTGCAGAAGAAAGTCGGCACAAGGATGCGGGCCGAATTGTTCGATCTCTTCGAGAAGAACGAAGTCTGGTACGCGCCGGTCAACGACTACGAGGACGTGCTCGCCGATCCGCAGGTCAAGCACAACGAGGCGTTCATGACAGTGAAGGGCGCGACCGGCGCGGATATCAGACTTGTGCGCCATCCGCTACGCTTCGACGGGAAGGGGCGCGACGTCAAATTCCCTCCGCAGAAGCTTGGGGCACAGACCGCCGAAGTGCTGCGCGAAATCGGCTATGGCGATGCCGACATCGAGCGGCTTGCGAAGGCGAAGGTAGTGCAGACCGAAGGCTGATCGGACACTCCGAGGCGTGAAAGTCGGCTTGAACTACAAGATGTGAGTCCGCGAGCCTGCACGCGCACGAAAGCCCGGTCCCTGCCGGGCTCTTCTTTTTTATCGGATGCAACGCCGCTGAAGAGTTCCATGTCGGATACCGATTATTGTGATGACCGACTGGGCCTGCGTGGCGACGAATGAGTCCAGACCCTTCAATGAGTAAGCGGCTGTCTTTCAAACAAGCAGAGACGTGGCCCGCGTTGCGAGGAACTAATGCTGGGTTCGGCAATTTGCAGGGTACCTTTCATTGTGAGCAACCCATGGCAAAAAAATCAAAGCTTCTCGCCGACCTGTTCGAAGACACCCTCAAGGACATCTATTTCGCCGAAAACAAGATCGTCAAAACGCTGCCGAAGATGGCCAAGGCCGCGCAGTCTGCCGATCTGAGGAAGGCGTTTGAAAAGCACCTCCGCGAGACCGAGGGCCAGATCAAGCGTCTCGACAAGGTCTTCGCCATTCTCGGCAAGCCTGCGAAAGGCAAGACCTGCGATGCCATCAACGGCATCGCCGATGAAGGCGCTGAAATCATGAAGGACTACAAGGGCTCTCCCGCGCTCGATGCCGGATTGCTCGCGGCCGCCCAGGCCGTCGAGCATTACGAAATCTCCCGCTACGGGACGCTGCGCACCTGGGCCGAAGAACTCGGCCATGCCGATGCCGTCTCCCTGCTGCAGGCCACGCTCGACGAGGAGAAAACGACCGACCAGACCTTAACAAAGATCGCCGAGAGCGTGGTCAATGCCGAAGGTGAGTAATTCATCGCGACCAAGCCGGAGAAATACAATGTCTGACGCATATACGACGAGGCCGGTCGAAGACGGCCATGCGGTTTGCTGGGGTGCTATTCTTGCCGGCGGCTTTGCCGCCGCAGGCGTTACTCTCATTTTCATCGCGCTTGGAACAGGTGCGGGGTTTGCGATGGTGTCACCCTGGGAGAATTCCGGCGCTTCCGCGACGACACTGAAATGGACGGGGGGTGCCTATCTCCTCCTGACTGCCATCATTTCCTCAGCGATCGGAGGCTATATCGCCGGTCGCCTGCGAACCCGCTGGGCCGCTACGACGCACAGCGAGGAGGTCTTATTTCGCGATACCGCGCATGGCCTCGTGGCTTGGGCTTTCGCAACCGTCGTCGGCGTCCTGGTATTGGGCGCAGCCTCGACGCATTTCCTGGCAGCGACCGGCAGCGGCGCTGCCCAAGGAGCCGCTCAGGCAGGGGCGCAATCGGCATCGACCGACTATTTCGTCGATACCCTGCTTCGTCCCGCTCCTGGTGGAGCGGCCGGTGGGTCTACGACTGCACCCAGTGGCACTTCTATGGGCGTTGCGCCGGCAGCCGGCTCGTCCTCACAGCCTGACAGTGCGGCGTCTCGGCGCGAAGTAAGTCTGATCCTGACCCGCGGATTTGCATCGGGCTCGGAGTTTCCCGCCGCCGATCGCACGTACCTTGCCCAGCTCGTGTCGTCGCGAACCGGGCTCAGCCAGGCCGACGCCGAGGCGCGCGTCAATGACGTGCTGACCAAGACAAAAGAATATCTTGATAGCGCACGCAAGCACGCCATCGCGGTCGCGATGTGGCTGACGCTTTCGCTCTTCGCCGGAGCGTTCGCAGCCGCGGCTGCGGCCATCGAGGGCGGGCAATTGCGCGATGGCCGCTGGCGCGGCGTGATTTTCGCCCGCGGTTATCAATCCCAGACTGTCAGATAAGGAGGTCGCATCATGGGTATCATTCTGCTTTGGCTGCTTGGCATCCCCATTCCGCTGTTGCTGCTTTTGCTTTTATTTGCCCGCTGAGGCGTGAACGAAAAAAGGGCGTGCGAGAGCACGCCCTTTCTTTGTCCACATATTCGTTAGTTCAGCACTCCGCGCTTCGCGAGATTGCGCATCAGCGCTCCGGCGCCGAACGTCCACGGCTCGCACTTATCCGAATGCTGCATCCGGTTGATCAGCCGGCCGAGCTGCGGCGCCGCGATCGTGACGATGTCTCCGATCTTGTGCGTGAAGCCCTTGCCCGGCGCGTCACGATCCTCGACCGGCGCGAACAGCGTACCGAGGAACAGGATCGCCCCGTCCGGATATTGATGGTTCTTGCCGCTCATCGCGGCGACGAGGTCCGCCGGATCGCGGCTGATCTTGTCAATGTTTGACATGCCGTTGAGGACGAACTTGTCCTCGCCCTCGACCTTCAGCGTCACCGTCATTTTGCGAACGTGGTCGAGCGTGAACCTGGCATCGAAGAAGCGGAAGAACGGGCCGATTGAGCAGCTTGCATTGTTGTCCTTGGCCTTGGAGAGCAAAAGCGCCGAGCGGCCCTCGACGTCGCGCAGGTTGACGTCATTGCCGAGCGTCGCGCCGACGATCTTCTCCTGCGAATTGACCACGAGCACGACTTCTGGCTCCGGATTGTTCCAGGTCGAGATCGGATGAAGTCCTGCATCCATTCCGGTGCCGACCGAGGACATCGGTTGAGCCTTGGTGAAAATCTCCGCATCCGGCCCGATGCCGACTTCGAGATACTGGCTCCACGAGCCCTGCGCGATCAGCATGTCCTTCAGCTTCATCGCCTGCGGCGAGCCGGGCTTGAGCTTGGCGAAATCGTCGCCGACTAGCTTGACGATCTCGGCGCGCACCTGTGCGGCCTTGGTCAGATCGCCACGCGCACGCTCCTCGATCACCCGCTCGATGGTTGAGATGGCGAAGGTGACGCCGGCGGCCTTCAATGCCTGCAGGTCGGTCGGCGCGAGCAGCCAGGGTTTCTTGGTGTTGCGGTGTTCTGGCGGCGTGTTGGCGAGAATGTCTGCGAGTGTGCCGATCGCTTCGCCTTTGGCCTCGCGCATCGCCTTTGCGGGGTCGGCCGCCTCGCACAAGTCGCGCATGGTCGGGAAAGCGCGGGTGATGTCGACGAGATGTGTATCCTCGACTTTCACGACCGAAGGGCCGTCGGCATCTGGCCGCCAGGCGCGGCCGGCAAGGGCCGCATCCTTCCAGTCGTCAGGAAGGGTCTGTTCTGGTGTCGGACAGAATGGCAGCGGCATGGCCGGGCTCCCCTACAACATACTCATGGCCGGGCTTGTCCCGGCCATGCGAGTTCTTGGAAAGAGAGTATTAAAGCGCGAGACGGCGAGGACAAGTCCGCGTTTGACTGCGTCTCGCGGTGAATTCGCCCTGCGGGACGATCGGCCAAAGCTAAATCGCCATGTCGTCGAGCTGGCCAAGCGCGAACGGATCGCGGTCGGTCAGCACCTGAGCGGCGAGCCGCACTGACGCATTGACCGCGCCAAAGCCGGTATATTCGCCCCGCCGCTCCACAATTTCGAAGAAAAAGCGGCCATCGAAAGCCTGCGTGTAGGCGTGGAAGAACTCGCCCGAGGAGGTGCGGTCATACAGAATCGACAGCTGTCGCATGTCATCGAGCGTGTCCGCGGGCAGATCGTGGATCGCGGCGAGGTTGTCGTAATAGGCGTCCGGAATGTCGAGGCAGGCGAGCTTGTTCGCACGCATCCGCCGCATCGTGGCGAAGATGTCCTTGGTGGCGATCGCAATGTGGTGCACGCCCGCTCCGCTATAGGTGGAGACAAACCGCGCGCTGGTCGTCTTTGGGCTGACCGAGGCGTTGAGCGGCATGCGGATGGTGCGGTTGCCGCTTTCCACGACGCGGCTCTGGATCAGCCCGTAGGGGTCGACCATCTCGTGCAGCGGTTCGGCCTCGAAGCCGAACACCGAACGATAGAACAAGAGTGATCCGTCGAGCTGGCTGCGCGGCATCACCTGCGCCACATGGTCGATCGCGGCGAGGCCGCAGTCTTTCGGCGCGGCGGCCTTTGGCGGTGGCATGAAATCCACGTCGTAGATCGTGCCGCCCTTGCCGAAGCGATCGACGAGATAAATCAGGCTGCCCTCGAGGCCTCGCGCGGCCGGGATAACGAGCTCGTTCGGGCCGACCCGGCCGCGGAAGGTCTGGGCCTTGTAACGGATCGCGCGCTCGATCGCCCGTTGCGCGTCGTCGACCCGGAAAGCGAGCGCGCAGATCGAGGGGCCGTGAACAAGAAAATACGAATGCGCGAAGGAATCCTTCTCCGCGTTGACGACGAAATGCACGTCGCCCTGGCTGAACAGGGTGACGTCCTTGGAGCGGTGAATGCCGGCCTCGGCGAATCCCATCGCTGCGAAGAACTCGGCGAGCCGCGGGCGCGTATCGGCGTCGACGGCAAATTCGATGAATTCGAATCCCTGGCACTCCGGCGCGACCGGCGGCAGCAGCATGCGCGCCGGCGTTTTCGGCGCTGCCCCCGCGGATAGTTCCTCCTCGATCAGCATCAGCGAGCGCATTCCGTCGATGGCGGTCGGGCGGGGCGGGGCGGCCCGGAAATCGTCATTGAAGATTTCGAGCGAAAGCGGTCCGGCATAACCGGATTCGACCACGCTGCGGACGAAATCCATGACCGGCAATGCGCCTTGGCCGGGAAAACACCGGAAATGCCGGCTCCATGACAGGAGATCGAATTTCAGGATCGGCGCGTCGGCGAGCTGAACAAAGAAAATTTTGTCGCCCGGCACGCTCGCGATGCCTTTGTAGTCGTCTTCCTTCGCAAGCGTATGGAAGCTGTCGACCACGAGCCCGACCGCCGGATGGTTCGCCGCCTGCACGATCTTCCAGGCATGACGCCAGGTGGAGACATTCTTGCCCCAGGCGAGCGCCTCGTAGGCAATGCGGAATCCGCGTCGCGCCGCGCGCTCGCCGAGCTGGCGCAGATCGTCCGCCGCGACCGCATCGTCGTTGACCGAGTCCGGCGCGATGCTGCTGCAGACCAGCATCATGTCCGCGCCAAGCTGCTCCATCAGGTCGAATTTCTTTTCCGCGCGTTCGAGGTTGCGCGCGAGCTTCTCGCGCGGACCCGCTTCGAAATCACGGAACGGCTGGAACAGGAGAATGCGAAGCCCAAGGTCGGCCGCGGCGCGCCGCACGTCGGCCGCGCTGCCGTCAAAGAACAAAAGATCGTTCTCGAAAATCTCGATTCCGTCGAAGCCGGCGGCCGAAATGGCAGTCAACTTTTCAGCGAGCGTGCCACCCAGCGACACAGTCGCGATAGATCGGATCATCGGCATAATCTCCTATATTGCGTATAGCATTGGAGTCTGTATGCTGTCTTGGGTTTTGAAGAATTATCCCGGGGGGACAGCCGGAATGCAGTTCGAAGCGCGACAACGCGGCGTGTCTGCGCGCGATCCCGGGGTCGTATTCGACGAGCCGTCTGAGCCGCGCGCATTGACGATCGCGGAAACGGTCTATGGGCGTATCAGGGGCGACATCCTGAGCGGAGCGCTCGCGCCCGGCATGAAGCTGAAGCTTGAGGCACTGCACGAACGATACGAGGTCAGCGTCAACACGCTCCGCGAAACATTGTCGCGGCTCGCTGCGGACGGCCTTGTCGAAGCGGAGGGTCAGCGCGGGTTCAATGTTGTCGCAGTTTCGCTATCGGATCTTGTCGACATCACCGAGATGCGGAGGCTCCTTGAGTGTCAGGCCGCGCGTCTCTCGGTTGAAAATGCCGATCTTGAATGGGAATCTCGCCTTGTCGCGGCCTATCACAAGTTGTCGAAGGTCGAAGACCTGGTAGAGGCCGATGCTGCGGCGTTTGCAGCCCCTCTTGAACGTTACAACCGGGAGTTCCACGCTGCGCTGATTTCGGGATGCAGGTCGCGCTGGCTCCTCCACTTCCACGGGATTATGTACGATCAGAGTTTGCGCTACCGGATGCTGGCATTTCGCGTAAAGGACTTCCCGCGCGACCAGTCGCGCCGGGAGCATCGCGAAATTCTCAATGCTGCGCTGGCGCGAGATGCCGAAAAATTGGTCAAGGTGTTGAGCGCTCATATTACAAAGGGCAGCGAGCTTTACGCTGAATCTGGGATAACCTTGGAGGGCTAGGCACGACGCCGGCGAAACGACCCGGGCAAAAAGCTCGGGCGGAATACAAAGAAAAGTCAAAAACACGAAACCAGGAGGAACACGCTATGAAGTTGCATCGCAGATTTCTGCTGTCGGCCACGGTCGCCGTGGCGGCCGTCGGAACGTTCTCCTTCAGCGGCTTCGCCGCGGATACGGTCAAGTTTGCCGACATCGCTGAAATTTCAGGTGGCGGCGCCGTGGTCGGTAACCACTGGAAGAACGCTGTCGACCTCGCGGTCGACGAGATCAATGCCAAGGGTGGCATTCTCGGCCGCAAGATCGAGGTCACGCATTACGACACCCAGACCCAGCCGAGCATCGCGCGCGCGCAGGTGCAGAAGGCGATGGACAATGATCCCTACGTCATCTTCGGGCCGGTCTATTCGGGCTCGGTGATCGTCACGCAGACGCTCGCCAAGCAATACGAAGTGCCCGAGATCGTCGGCGGCGAGGCTGCAAACCTGACGCAGCAGGGCAACCCGTACATCTTCCGCACCTCGTTCGGCCAGCAGGCCAGCATGCCGAAGATCGCGAACTATATGCAGGCCGAAGGCTTCAAGAAGGTTGCGGTTCTCTGGTGCAACGACGATTTCGGCAAGGGTGGCCGTGATACGTTCATAGCGGAGGCCAAGAAGCGCGGTATCGAGATTGTCGCAGACCTGGCATCGGAAAATGGACAGGTTGATTTCGCGGCCGACGCCGTGAAGGCGAAGGCTGCCAATCCGGACGCGCTGTTCATCTACCTGCACGAGGAAGAAAATGCCCGGCTGCTTCGCGAAATTCGCAAGCAGGGCATCACCGCCGCGCTGATCGGCGAGACGACGCTGCTCAATCAAAAAGTGATCGAGCTTGCCGGCGATGCCGCGAACGGCGTGAAGGGCCATGTCGGCCTGTCTGCCGACGCGCCGATCCCCGCCGTCGAGGCCTTCCGCAAAAAGTATGAGGCCCGCTTCAAGATGATCCCGGACCACAATGCGTTGAAGGGTTACATTGGGGTCTACGCGGTCAAGTTCGCCACCGAAAAGGTGGGCAAGTTCGACCGCAAAGCGCTGGCCGAGAAGCTGCACGGTCTCAAGATCACGACCAAGGAAGAACCGAACATCCTGATGGACGTGAAGTGGGACAAGAACGGCGACGTCGACCGGATCAGCTTCCTGGCCGAGGTCGTCAATGGCCAGCAGAGGATTACCAAGGTCCTTCCGGAGCTTGGCATGTAAGCCTATCAAGTTCATGATAGGAACGATGGCAATTCCCGGGGCGGTGAAGCCGCCCCGGGCGACAACACAAAGAAACAAGAAGGCGTGCCGATAGGGGCGCTTTTCACGAGGGAGGAATACGAATGAAACGCTTCGGACTTGGACTTCTCCTGTCTGCGGCCGTACTGGCCGTGTCGGGTGCCGCGCAGGCTCAGGTCAAACTGGCCTATGTCGGAGAAATTTCCGGCCAGCTCGCAGTGTCGGGCGGCAACTTCCGCGATGGCATTATTCTTGCCACCGAGGAGATCAACGCCAAGGGCGGCATCGCCGGTAAGAAGATCGACCTGCAGCTCTACGATACGCAGAGCAACCCGAGCGTCGCGCGCGCCCAGATGCAGAAGGCTCTCGACGGTGACGTGTTTGCCGTTCTCGGCCCGGTGCTGTCGGGCAACGTGAAGGTCACGATGCAGATGCTGCAGCAGCAGGAAGTGCCGCACCTGATTGGTGGTGAGGCGGCGGACATCGTCACGCTCGGCGACAAGTTCCTGTTCCGCACGTCGTTCGGCCAGCAGGTCGGCATGCCCAAGATCGCCGCGCATATCCGCGACAACCTCAAGGCCAAAACGGTCGGCCTGATCTGGGTGAATAACGATTTCGGCAAGGCCGGACGCGATCAGCTGATAAAGGCGCTCAACGGCGTCGGAGTGAAGCTTGCCGCCGACATTTCGACCGAGCCGGGGCAGGTGGATTTCGCCGCGGACGTGGTCAAGCTGAAGGCTGCCAATGCCGACGTGCAGTTCATTTATTCGAACGAAGAAGAATGCGCGCGCATCATGCGTGAGGCCAAGAAGCAGGGCCTGCACGGTCCGTATGTCGGCGACACGACGCTGCTCAGCCAGAAGACCATCGAGCTGGCCGGCGACGCTGCCGAAGGCGTGCAGGGCCATGTCGGCCTGACCTCGGACGCTCCGATCAAGGCGGTCGAAGAGTACAAGGCGCGCTTCCAGAAGCGCTTCAACTACGTCTCCGACCACAACGGCATCAAGGGCTACACTGGCGTCTACGCGATCAAGTACGTCGTCGAGAAGAAGCTCGGCGGCAAGCTCGACAAGAAGGGGTTCGCCAACGCGATGCACGGCCTGACGATCACCCCGAACGACGAGCCGAACATCCTGATTGAAACGAGCTGGGATGACACCGGCGAGATCAATCGCATCAGCTTCCTTGCCGAAGTCGTCGGCGGCAAGCAGAAGATCACCAAGATCCTGCCGAAACTCGGCGGCAAGTGATCGGATAGCGTCCAATCAATCGACGCACGACGGCTGGCGCTCCGGCGCCAGCCGATTCTTCCTGGGAGGGAGGGGATGGCCGATTTTATCCAGCTGTTCGTTTCGGGGCTGGCGACCGGGGGCATTTACGCGCTCACCGCCGTCGGGTTCACGCTCCTGTGGCAGACCTCTCAGACGATCAATTTCGCCCAGGGCGAATTCGTCATGGTGCCGGCTTTTTTCGTGCTGATCGCCATGGGCTATTTCGGCCTGCCGTTCTGGCTCGCCGTGATCGTGGCGCTCCTCGTGTCGATGGCGACGCTTGGCGTGCTGTTCAAGAAAATCATCATCGACCCGATGATCTCGCACGGCGTCCTGCCGATCGTGATCGCAACCATCGGGCTTGCGATCCTGATGAAGGAGGCGGTACGCGAATTCTATGGCGCCGACGCCTGGCCATTTCCCCCGCTCGCTGCCGCGACCAACATCACGGTCTTCGGCGCGGGCATCGCGGTGCAAAGCCTCGTCGTGCTTGCGATCTCGGTCGCGACCGTGATCGCGCTTCAGGTTTTCCTCGGCGGCACGCGCACCGGCCGTGCGATGCAGGCGACCGCGCAGAACGTGAACGTCGCTCGTATCCTCGGCATCCCGGTCGAGCGGATGATCCTCTACACGTTCGTGCTCAACGCCGCTCTCGTGATGATCGCCTCGCTTCTCATCACGCCGATCTATCTGGCGAAGTTCAGCAACGGTGAGCTGCTCGGGCTTTACGCCTTCATCGCGGCAATCATCGGCGGCTTCAACCAGATGCGTGGCGCGATCGTCGGCGGCCTGCTGCTCGGCGTGATCGACAATTTCACCGCGGCCTACATCTCCACGCAATATCGCCTGGTGGTTCCGCTGTTCTTCCTGATCGCGATCATCCTGTTCCGGCCGCAGGGTCTGCTCGGGCGCGTCGAGGAGCGTACGGTATGAGACGCTTCCGCAAGCCCGCGGCGATCGTGGCGTTGATCGCGGCCGGCATCTTCCTTCTGATCGCACCGCACCTGTTCAAGCCCTACGGCGTCTTCATCCTGAGCCTCTGGGTGGTGATGTCGATTTCCGCGATCGGGCTGAACTTGACGCTCGGATATGCCGGCCAGGTTTCCCTCGCGCAGGCCGCGTTCGTTGGGATCGGCTCCTACATCACGGCATATCTCACGACGCACGGATGGCCGTTCTGGCCGACCTACGTCATGGCCTTCGTATCGTGCTTCTGCGTCGGCTGGGTGCTTGGCTATCCCGCATTGCGCGTGCAGCATCACTATCTCGCCTTCGTGACGCTCGCCTTCAACACGCTCATTTATCTGGTGTTTCGCAACGAGGAATGGCTGACCGGCGGCATCTACGGCATCAACAATATCCCGCGTCCGAGCTTCTTCGGCTGGTCGATGGACCACGCTCATAATCTCTATTATTTCCTGCTCGCGCATCTCGTTCTGATTTCTCTGGCGACCTGGCTTCTGATCCAGTCGCCATGGGGGCGTGCCTTCATCGCGGTAAGGGAAAATCCGATCCGTGCGCTGTCGCTCGGCGTCGACACGCGCCGCTACACCCTTATGGCGTTCGCGATCGGCGCGGGGATCGGTGGGCTTGCCGGCTCGCTCTACGCGCCGCTCGTCCAGTTCATTGACCCGACGCCGTTTGCGCTCGGCGCGACGCCGACCGGATCGCTGAACGTCCTGCTGATGGTCGTCGTCGGAGGCGCCGGCTATTTCTTCGGCCCATTCCTCGGCGCCGTGGTCGCGGTGCTGTTGCCGGAATGGCTGCGCTTCGCTCAGGGCTATTACCTGATGGCCTATGCGATCCTCGTGATCGTGATGATGGTCTATTGCCCGACCGGAATCCTCGGATTGATCGACCGCATCTTCTCCACCCGGCGCAAGCCTACGGGCCAGCCGGGCGCGGCCGATACGGATAAGGATATCGCGGCAAAGACCGCGACGGAGATGGCGCGATGACTGCGGTCATGGAAGTGCGCAATATCCGGAAGCATTTCGGCGGCATCGTCGCGGTCGATGGCGTTTCCTTCGACGTGCATGAGGGTGAGATCCTCGGCATCATCGGGCCCAACGGCAGCGGCAAGTCGACCCTGTTCAACTGCATCCTCGGCCAGCTTCAGCCGAGCGAGGGCGAGGTGCATCTTGAGGGAAAAAAGGTCACCGGCATCCGGCCGTGCGACCTGAACAAGCTCGGCGTGAGCCGTACCTTCCAGCTGCTGCAGGTCTTCCCCCAGCTCACCGTGCGCGAGAACCTCATCCTCGCCGGACAGGAGCACCAGGGCACGATGCTGCGCCGTCTGTTCGGGCCGCGCGATGCCGGCCTGTCTGGCGCAGCAGAGAAGATGATTGAATTCTTCCGCCTCGGTCATCTCGCCGACGAGAAGGCGAGCGGGCTTTCTTACGGCCAGCAGAAGCTGCTCGATGCCGCGATGGCGTTCATGGCCGGCCCGCGCCTCGTGCTGCTCGACGAGCCAGCCGGTGGCGTCAACCTCACGATGCTGCAGAGCCTGCGCGAGCGCCTCAAGGCGATGAACGAGGAGCAGGGCGCGACCTTCGTCGTCATCGAACACAATATGGAATTCGTGATGGCATTGTGCACGCGCATTGTCGTGCTGGCCGAAGGCAAGCTGATCGCCGAGGGCGATCCGGAAACCGTGCGCAAGAACCCCAAAGTGATCGAGGCGTATCTTGGCCACTGACGCAATCCTCTCCCTGAAAGACGTCGTCGCCGGCTACGGCAAGATGACGATTTTGCACGGCACGACCTTCGACGTGCGGCGCAACTCCATCACAACGGTGATCGGGCCGAACGGCGCGGGCAAATCGACCGCGTTCAAGACGATCTTCGGGATGCTGCGCACACAATCCGGCAAGATCCTGTTCGATGGCGCGGACATCACCAACCTCACGCCGCGCGACCTGATCGCGCGCGGGCTGTCCTACGTGCCGCAGGGGCGCAACATTTTTCCCGAATTGTCGGTGAAGCATAACCTCGAATTCGGCGGTGTGGTCGCGCCCAAAGGATTCGACCTTGAAGGGCGCATGGAAACGGCGATGCAGCGCTTCCCGGTGCTGCGGCGGAAGGCCAACCATCAAGCCTCCACGCTGTCCGGCGGCGAGCAGAAGATGCTCGAGATCGCGCGCGGACTGATCCTCGAGCCGAAACTGATGCTGATCGACGAGCCCTCGATCGGACTTTCGCCGATCCTCGTTTCCGAATTGTTCACGATCCTGAAGGAATTGCGCGATCGCGGCATCACCATCCTGATGATCGAGCAGAACGCCAAGCGCGCTCTGGAAAACTCCGATTACGGAATCGTGCTGGAGCTCGGCCGCACCCGCATCGCCGACACCGCGCAGAACATCCTGAACGACAAGCGTATCGGCCAGCTCTTTCTGGGCGGCGGCCTCGAAGCGGTCGCCTAGACCGCGTTGACGAAGCGCTCCTTCACCACACGCACCACCTCGTCGGGGTCTTTCTTCCACCAGTTCTTCTGCGAGAAGATTTCGACTTCGATCAGTCCGTCATAGCCGGTTTTGTCGATCAGGCTGCGCAGCCAGGGAATGTCGATGACGCCGTCGCCCATCATGCCGCGGTCGAGGCGGACGTCTTCCGTCTGCATCAGCCAGTCGTTGACGTGGAATGCGACGATCCGCTTTCCAGCCCGCGCAATCTCCTTCTCGATCTCCGGATCCCACCACACGACATAGGTATCGACCGCGATGCCGAAGACATCTTCTGCCTTGAGAGCATCGCAGAAGTCGTTGGCAATTTTCACGTTCGAGATGACCGAGCGGGTCGCGCAGGTCATCGGGTGCAGCGGTTCGAGCGCGATCCTGACCTTGGCCTTGCGCGCATCGTCGATCAGGCGCGGCAGGCGCGACACCACGCGCTCGCGGGTGCGCTGGACGTTCTTGTCCCGCGGATCGACGCCGCCCGCGACAAAAACGAGGCAATGCGCCTTGATCGCGGCGGCTTCCTCGATCGCGCGGCGCACATCATCGAGCGCCTTGCTCGCCTCGCCTTCGTTGGGTGAGGAGATCAGCCCTGCGAAGCACAGACCCGACACCGCCATGCCTTCGCCGTCGAGCATCCGCGCCGCTTCCTTGACGCCGGCCTCGTGCATCTTCTCGCGCCACACGCTGATGCCATGCACATCGTTGCGCTTAAGCCCGGCGATGCATTCCTTCAGGGACCATTGCGGTAAGCAGGTCACCTGGTTGAACGAGAGGCGTTTCAGATCAGCCATGATGCAAACCTCGTTCAGTAATCGGCGCGTCCGCCGGACAGATCAAACACGAAACCGGTCGTGAAGGAGCACTCCGGGCTCGCGATAAAGGCGACCATCGACGCGATTTCTTCGATTTTGAGGAAGCGCCCCATCGGGATGCGCGCCTTGGCGCCCTGGATGTGCTCTTGCGTCATTTCCTTGAACAAATCCGTCTCGGTGATGACGGGCGCGATGCAGTTGGCCAGCACGCCCGTGCCGATCAGTTCTCGCGAGAGCGCCTTGATGTATCCGATCACGCCGTGCTTGGAGGCTGAATAGGCCGAGATTTTCGGCATGCCTTCCTTGCCCGCGATCGAGGCGATCGTGACGATGCGGCCATAGCCGCGCTCCTTCATGTGCGGCACGGCGGTACGGCAGCAATAGAAGACCGCGGTCAGGTTCACCGCGATCACGCGGTCCCAGGCGTCGGGGGGATAATCGACCGAATCCAGCACCGGCCCGTTGATCCCGGCATTGTTGACGAAGATCGAGACCGGCCCAATCGCCTTGACGGTCTCGGCGAAGGCGGCTTCGACCGCAGGCAGGCTTGTCAGGTCGACCTCGCAGGCGAAGGCGGCTTTCGGCGCGGCCTCCTTCAGGGGCGTGACGTCCCGGTCCCAGATCGCGACTTTGCAGCCTTCCGCCATCAGCCGCTCTGCGATGCCGCGCCCGATGCCGCGCGCGCCGCCGGTCACGATCGCGCCCTGTCCTTGAATGCCGTATGTCATGTCTGGGATTTCGCCGTGGGAATGAGGTGCGCGATTTGTAGTCGAGTTGCCGCGCGCCGCAAGAGGCCGTGGAGGACCCTTGTGCTGGCGGCCTTCACGATGATACTGGCCCGCGAGGGGTCGGGCAGAGCGATTCAATGCGTCAGGTCAAGCGTAAGACGGCTGGAAAGCCGGCCAGGGTGTTGCAGCGTAGCCTGATCGCCGAGCACGTCGAAAGCATTTCGGGCCGTGCGGCCATTTTCGCGCTGATCCTGATCGGCGTCGTCCTGCATGAAATCCAGACCATTCTGATCCCGTTCGTCATCGCGGGAATTGCCGCCTATGCCGCGACGCCATTGATCGACTGGATCGTACGGAGGACCGGCCTGCCGCGCACGCCGGCGGCCGTGCTGGTGTTCTTCGTCCTGGTCGGGCTGACCGCCGGCTTCGTCCGCATGGGCTTTCCCCCGCTGATCCGGGCGGCGACCCTGCTGGCTGGCGACATGCAGGGGGCGATCCAGAAGGCAGTGCAGGAGGTGGTCGGCACGGGCAGCATCGAGCTGTTCGGGCAGACGATGAACGCTGCCGGCATCGCCCACCGGGCCGTCGAAGCGGCGCGAGACTGGCTCGCGCAAAGCGAGAATTTGATGACACTCGCGACCGCAGGCGCCGGTGTGTTCTTCGGCGCGATCCTCACCACCGTCGTATTGTTCTATTTCCTCGTGAGCGGACCGCGTATCGCAGAAGGACTGTTCTGGCTCATCCCGCCAAAGCAGCGCGTTTTCGTGGGGCACCTGTGGTCTAGACTCGACCCCGCGCTGAAGCGCTATTTCATCGGTCTCGCGATCGTTGTGCTTTATGCCGTGTGTGCGGCCTATATCGGACTAGGCCTCGTCCTCGGCATCCGCCATGCGCTGTTCCTCGCGCTGATGACCGGGATTCTCGAAATCATCCCGTTCGTCGGCCCGATCACCGCCGCAGTGATCGCGGGGCTGGTCGCGCTGAAGCAGGCGACCGGGATCTGGAACATCTTCGCCTATGCGATCTATGCGACGCTGCTGCGTGTTTCGATCGACCAGTTCCTGGCGCCGATCGTTCTCGGCCGCGCGGGCCGTGTCCATCCGACGCTCATCATCTTCTGCTTTGCGGCGGGCGGAATTCTGTTCGGGTTCGCGGGGGTCATCCTCGCGGTGCCTGTCGCGCTCTCGATCAAGGTCGTGCTGGAAACGGTCTACAGCGAGGGGCGCTGAGGCTATTGCGCCGCCACCTTGCGCTCCCGAAGGAAGTGGAAGAACTCGACACCCTCGCGCAGCCGCCGCTTCATCATGTCGGGGCTCATCACCATTTCCGAAACGATCGAGGCGATCTTCGGCGCGCGGAAATAGAACTTGCGATAGAAATCCTCCAGCGAGTGGAAGATTTCCGAGTGGCTCAGGTGCGGGTAGTGCAATGGGGCCATCTGGACGCCGTGCTCGTCGACGAGCTCGGCGTTCTTTTCGTCGAGCCAGCCGTTTTCCATCGCCTGCTTGTAGAGGAATGTGCCGGGATAGGGCGCGGCCAGCGACACCTGGATCGTGTGCGGATTGATCTCGGTCGCGAACCTGATCGTTTCCTGGATCGTTTCCGTAGTCTCGCCCGGCAGGCCGAGAATGAACGTGCCGTGGATCGCGATGCCAAGCTCGTGGCAATCCTTGGTAAAGCGGCGCGCAACGTCGACCAGCATGCCCTTCTTGATGTTGTGCAGGATCTGCTGGTTGCCGCTCTCGTAGCCGACGAGCAGAAGCCGCAATCCGTTGTCGCGCATGACCTTGAGGGTGTCGCGCTTGACGTTGGCCTTGGCGTTGCACGACCACGTCACCCCGAGCTTGCCCAAGCCCCGCGCGATCGCTTCGGTGCGCGGCGCATCGTCGGTGAACGTGTCGTCGTCGAAGAAGAATTCCTTGACCTGCGGGAACGCCTTCTGAGCCCACGCGATCTCTTCCACCACGTTTTCCACGCTGCGCGTGCGATAGCGGTGCCCGCCGACCGTCTGCGGCCACAGGCAGAAGGTACAGCGCGATTTGCAGCCGCGCCCGGTATAGAGCGAGATATAGGGGTGCTTCAGGTAGCCGATGAAATAGTTCTCGATCGTCAGGTCGCGCTGATAGACTGGCGTGACGAACGGCAATTCGTCCATGTTTTCGAGCATCGCGCGCGGCTTGTTGTGCACGATCCTGCCGTTGCGGTCACGCCAGGACAGCCCGTCGATCGCCGCGAAATCCTTGCCTTCGGCAACCTCCTTGATGGTGAAGTCGTATTCGTTGCCGGCGACGAAATCGATCAGCGGCGAAGCCTGCATGCTCGATTCCGGTTCCACCGCGACCTTGGCGCCGACGAACCCGGCGATCAGTTTCGGGTTTGCCTCTTTCAGCTTCGCGATGGTTTTGACGTCCGAGGAAAAAGACGGCGTGGACGTGTGCAGCACGGCAAGGTCGAAATCCTTCGCCTGCGCAAGGATTGCCGGCAATTGCATCTTGTGCGGGATGGCGTCGATCAGCTTTGCGCCCGGCACGACGGCCGCGACCTGCGCGAGCCAGGTCGGATACCAGAACGACTTGATCTCGCGCCGCGCCTGGTAGCGCGAGCCGGCGCCGCCATCGAAGCCGTCGAAGGACGGGGCCTGTAGGCAAAGGGTTCGCATCATGTCTGCACCGGCGGGCTGCCCTGGATTATCGGATCGTCACCGATCATGCGTCCGTTCGTCATCACGCGGTAGCGATGGCCCTGCCAGTTCACCGCGCTACCAAGGAAACTCGCGAGATAGATGCCGAACGACAGAACGTCGCGCACCGGGATAAGCCAATAAGGATGGCGCGCCAGACCGAATGCGCGCTCGGCGCAGACACACAGCGCGGCGCGTCCAGTCAGCGCAATCGCAACCATCAAGAGGCCGTTGGCCTCCCCGAGCGCCGCCGCGATGAGCGCGAGCGGCAGGGGATGGGTAATGATCGATCCGAGATGGCCAACGGGATCGATGGTTTTGATGGTGCGCGCGCAGCGCAGGTCGTCGAGCAGCACATTCAGGAACGTGCGCTGGCGGCAGGCATGGCCGACAGCGAAGGAGGGGATCGCGATGGCCTGTCCGGTCGCTTTTACTGCCTCGCCAATCGCGTTGTCGTCCGCAAGGCAATCGGCGAAAGCCTGGAAACCGCCGATACGGTCGAGCGTCTCGAGCCGCAGCGCGATGGTCGAACCAAAGCACGGCCGCGTCAGGTTGAGGCGGATCGCGGTGACGGCATTGGGCAGGAAATGTGTGTCGAGTGCGAGCCGCGCGAGTTGCGGGGCGATCCGGTTTTCCGAGAGCCCGTAATAGAAGCACGTCACCAGCCCGACACCCGGCTGTTGAAGCTCGCGGACGACGGCCCGCAGGTAATCCCGCCCGACTTCGATATCGGAGTCTGCCAGAACGATGACTGGATGCCGCGCGAGCGTGACCATGTTGACCACGTTCGACATCTTGCGGTTGCTGCCATGCTCGCGGGCGTCGATCTTCAGATCGATCGCGGCGTTGGGCAACGCGGCCTGCAGGCGGTGCACGATCTCGATTGCGGGATCGTCCGGATCCTGAACGCCGAACACGACCTGCACCGGCGCGCCGTAATCCTGCGTGCAGAAGGAAAGGAGGCGGGCGAACAGTCCAGGCTCGTCACCATGGAGCGGCTTCAGAATTGTAACCGGGACCGGAACGACTTCGGCGGCGCGGCGTCCACGCGTCTTCCACAGCAACAGGATCGCGGACATCAGGACATAGAGACAGCCAAGCCCTGCCGCGCCGAGACAAAACGCGGCAACGAGTTCGGCCAGCGTGCCTTCGAACGGAATGTCCATGTCGGCGACCCCCAGAACGCATCCGCCGGCGCGTCCGCCGCCGCGACGATGGCAATCGATTTAGTCCTCTGGCGGGCCGCTTGGCGCGTCCTCGCTCGGCTCATTGTGCGCGTAAGGACCCTTGAAATAAAGGGTTCCGCGGCTGTTTCCTGCCGTCGCAAGGCCGGTTAGGCTCTCCACGCACAGCATTTCAACGGTCCGTTGCGGCGCGAACACAGTGCCGCGATCACGGGGGCGGCGAAATGGGGTTTGGCGCGCACGTGAGTTTGCGTCGGTTCGCGCGCGGGATGACCGTCGCGATATCCCTTGGCTGTTCCCTGTATGCGGTGGGGCCTGGGCAAACGCAGGTCGCGATAACGCCCCCGCCGGCCTTTTCCGCTTGTGCGCCGGGGGCCGCACCGCCGCTGCCGAAAAGCTGGCGGGCGGTCGGCCTGATGATGCCGTTTCTCGACGGCCAGCTCGATGTCGGGGAATTTGAATATGACGGCGCGCTGCCGGCGGCGCGCGCGACCGTCTACGGTCTGGAATCGGGCACAGCCGATCTGCTCATCACGAAAGAGGGAAGCTATCTGCTCTCCGGTCCATCCGGCGCGCCGACCGGCTGCATGGCGCTCGGGCGCAAATTCGCGCTGCCGCCGGCGTCGTGGATTCCGGAGCATTCCGCCTGCGTCGGCCAGACCCACCTCGGGACCGTTCAGGTCCAGTGGTGGAAGTCGCCCGGCCGCGACGGGCACGCGACCTGGCACTGGCTGCGCGCCGATAACGGATTGCCCTGGCGCAGCATGTTCGTCAGCCGTGCGGCCGATCCCGCGATCGTCGGCGATTACGCCATGACCTATTTCCCTCTCTTCCAGCCGTCGCCGCAAACCAACCTGTCCGCCTTGCGCGACCTGTGCGCGCGATCGGCGACGCCAGCGGTCAGCGCGGCCGCCTTCGCCCAGACCGCGCGCGACCTGATGGAGATCCGCAACCCCGCCGCCGAGGTGGAGCGGCCGCAGCGCATCGCGCAGCTCGTCCCCGGCCTGAGCGGGCAGTCCTGTTCGGCGATGACGCCCGTGCGCTGGCCGGAGCGCTTCGTCGCGACCGCGGTGATCACGCCGATCAGCTTTTCGGACGATCCTTATTCCGCGCTGATCTATTACGACTGGCCCGACGCGGAATCGCAATTCGCGATCCTGTGGCAGGGCCTGTCGCCGGCCTTTCGCGGCGTCGTCGCGCTGCGCAAGGGCATCGGCTACCAGCCGGGCCGCGCATCCACCGGCGCGTTCCATTGCCCGGCCATCTATCCCGGCATGGTGCGGCCCGACTGGGCGAGCACCGCGCGCTGCCGGTGCAAGGGCGTTCTCGACCATCAGGCGGCGCTCGGGCCGGACGAGGCGATCCAGATCTTCGCGTGCCCGATCAGGGAGCAAGGCAAGCGCGTGATGTGGAACTGGTACACCAGCAAGGGCCGTCCGCTCCTGTTCGCGGAAGCAGCCGCGCGGGGTGTCGGCGCGATGCTGGCCGATTATCACGAATGGCTGCCGGGCCATGAGGTGCCGCGCACGGATTTCGCGTTGCCGAAGGAATGCGCGCCGGACAACATTCCGCCGGGCAGCGATGCCGGCAATCCAAGTTGCTCCGATTGCCACACGACGCGATGATCCGCGCTGCCGCCCGGATGCTCTCCGTCCATGGCGCGTGGATCGCGCTCGCGATCGTTTCGTCAGTGACGGCGCGCGCCGATACGCTGTCGTTCCAGGATTTGCTGTCGCGGCCGCGCGCGGCGGCGACGGCGCGCATCGCGTACGGCCCCGCGCCGCATCAATTCGGCGAGCTTTGGCTTCCGGCCGGCAAGGGGCCGCATCCGGTCGTCGTCATGATCCACGGCGGCTGCTGGCTTGCGAGCCTTCCCGGCGTCGAGCTGATGGCCTACGCGGCGGACGACCTGCGCCAGCGCGGCCTCGCGGTCTGGAATGTCGACTATCGCCGCATCGGCGAAACGGGCGGCGGCTATCCCGGCACCTTCGAGGATATCGCCAGCGCCGTCGACGCGTTGCGGACACTGGGCAAGACCTACGCCCTCGACCTGCGCAATGTCGTGGCGGTGGGGCATTCCGCCGGCGGTCATCTGGCGATGTGGGCCGCGGCGCGGCCGCGCCTTGCCGCATCGAGCCGCCTGCGCGGCGAGCACCCGCTGCCGGTCAAAGCCGTGGTCAGCCTCGCGGGCATCCTCGATCTTGCGGCCTATCGCGATCGCGGACCGGCGGCGTGCGGCGGGCCGCGCGTGATCGAGATGCTCGTCGGGGCCGCGGCCCGCGACCCGCGCGTGATGTTTGCCGATACCTCGCCGCGCGAGATGCTTCCGGCCGGCGTCCCGCAGACGATCATCTCGGGCGCGCTCGATCCGATCGTGCCGGCGATATTCGGCCGCGACTATGCCGTGGCGGCGTCGGCGGCCGGCGATCGCGTGAAGGAAATCACGATCGAGGGCGCCGGGCATTTCGAACTGATCGATCCGCAATCCAACGCTTTTGAATCGATCCGGTCGGCGATCCTCGGATTTAGCCGCTAGCGCATGCGCTGCATTCCGTCCCGCTCGGGGCGCGACTTCCGTCGGGAAATGGTCGATAGTGTCTGCTGGCAATGATCGATGAGTCATTCAATTGAATGATCCAGCCAGCGCGGACCCTTTCCTGGAAGCCTACGCCCGAATTCAGGACGAGCGCGTGGCCGCGGATCCCCACGCGGGCATTGGCGGCTTCTGGGATGAGATCGGTGCATTGCAATTCGAATTTCTGGCTGCAAACGGCCTTCGCCCCGAGAGCACGCTGTTCGATCTTGGCTGCGGCACGCTGCGCGGCGGGCGGCACTTCATTCGCTTTCTGGATGCCGGAAATTATACCGGCGTCGACATTTCGGCGAAGACCATCGAACTGGGCGCCTTGCTTGTCCAACAGGAAGGTCTGTCGGAAAAGCATCCGCGCCTGATCAGGCGGCTGCCAAACGAAGGGTTCTTCGACGGCGCCGGCAAATCCGATTTTATTCTTGCGCAATCGGTCTTGTCGCATTTGCCGGACTATCTTGTCGCGAAATGCCTCGCCGAACTGGAAGCAGTCCTGCACCGGCACTCGGTATTCTTTTTCACGTTCCATCCGGACGCGGTCTATCGCCAGGTCGGGTTCAAGGCGTTTCGCTATCCGCCGGCATTCTTTGCCGCGTCCGCCGCGCAATTGGGGCTTCACCTGTCGTTCCACGACTACGATCACCCGCGCGGCCAGCGAATGGCCTCGTTGAGGCGGGCTTAGGCGGCCATTGCGTTCGTGCCGATCCGAGTTGTATCCGTTACGGCTTCTGCAGGCGATCCGCCGCGGCGAAATAGGCCTTCGCATGCGCCACGATCTGCGCGTCGCTCGGATGATCGGCGGATTCGACACCGGCGATGGCCTTCATAAGCTTCGGATCGTGCTCGTGGATATGCTTGAGCAGCTCGGTCTTCGCGTTCGACGGTCCGGTGATGAGGATCGCGCCCGCATCGGCCACCGCCTCGGCGACCGCATGCAGGAATTCGTGATCGGCCCCGGCGTGTCCGCTCCCGATCGAGTTCGCCTTGTGGTGGATATGCCGGGTCGGATGGTCCGGACGCAGCACCAGGCGCTCCACATCCGCCGCACCGACATGAAACACGCGGGCCTCGCGGTGGTCGATCCAGACGACGGCGTGATAGTGGGTCATGACCAAATCCTTCCTCGGCAATGGGGGGCATCGCGTTCCGGCCCGACGCCTTCATACATGAACCGCCGGCCGGCATCTCATATTGTCATAGCGCAATGACAGGTCATGCCTTCCGCTCCGCCACGAACCGCGCGGCGGTTTTCAGGACGCTGGCCTTCGCGCCGAAGGGGCTGAGCGTGGTGGCGGCGTCCTCGACCAGCGCCTTCAGCCGCGCGCGCGCCTTCTCGACCCCGAGGATCGAGGCGATCGTCGCCTTGCCGGCGGCGGCATCCTTCTGCGCGGCCTTGCCGAGCGTCGCGGCATCGCCCTCGATGTCGAGAAGGTCGTCAGCGATCTGGAACGCCTGCCCGACGATCTGGCCGTAACGGTCGAGCGCGGCATACTGCGTCGGGTCGGCTTCGCCAAGGATCGCGCCGGCGATGCAGGCGAAGCGGATCAGCGCGCCGGTCTTCATCGCCTGCAGCGTCAGCACGTCCTGCTCGCCGAGTTGCTTGATGCTGCCGCCGTCGAAGCGGCCTTCCGCCGCGAGATCGAGCATCTGCCCGCCGACCATGCCGCCAAGGCCGCTCATGCGCGCCAGCGCGCTGACGAGCTTGATGCGGACCTGCGGCGAGGGATGCACCTCGGCGCGCGACAGGATGTCGAAGGCGAGCGTGAGCAACCCATCGCCCGCGAGGATCGCGGTCGCGTCGTCGAATTTCTTGTGCGTGGTCGGGCGGCCGCGGCGCAGGTCGTCGTTGTCCATCGCCGGCAGGTCGTCGTGCACGAGCGAATAGCAGTGGATGCATTCGAGCGCCGCGCCGGCAAGCAGCGCGCTCTGTCGCGGCACCGCGAACAGGTTCGCGCTCGCCACCACGAGGAAGGGGCGGAAGCGCTTGCCGCCGCCCATCGAGCCGTAGCGCATCGCCTCCATCAGCCGGTCGGGGCGGGCGCGTTCGAGGTCAAGCGGGGAGGATCCGAGCAGCCGGCCGAGCAGCGCCTCGGTGTCGGCGGCGACGCTGGTCAGAAGTTCTTGGAATTCGGTATCGGATGTCATGTTCAGGCCGGAGTAATGCGTGTTCTAAGGCGAATAACTCAGCGATTAAGATAGCCGCAATCGCGAAACCAGCGGATAGCGTCTTCCAGCCCCTGTGCGAAGGGTCGGGCCTTCACGCCAAGTTCTCGCTCCGCCTTGTCGGTGCGGAAGAACATCCGGTATTTCGACATTTTCAGCCCGTCGAGCGTGACGAAGGGTTCTTTCCCGGTGAATTTCGCGACCAGTTCGGCGCCATAGGCGAGCGGGATGAGCGGCGCGCGCGGCACTTTCAGGCGTGGGGCTTTCCTTCCGGTGATGCGCGCAATCTCGGCGAGCATGTCGGAGAACAGCACGTTTTCGCCGCCGAGGATGTAGCGTTCGCCGGTCTTTCCCTTCTTCAGCGCGGCGAGGTGGCCGTCGGCGACGTCGTCGACATGGACGAGATTGAGCCCGGTATCGACGAATCCGGGAATGCGCCCGCGCGCGGCCTCGACGATGATCCGCCCGGTCGGCGTCGGCTTGACGTCGGAGGGCCCGATCGGCGTCGAGGGATTCACGATCACGGCCGGAAGGCCTTGCTCGGCAATCATTTTCTCGACCAGCCGCTCGGCGATCACCTTCGAGCGTTTGTAGTTGCCGATCGCGTTCTGTTCGAGGAGCGGCGAGGTTTCGTCCACCGGATCGCCGCCTTTGGTCAAAGCCAGTGTCGCGACGCTACTCGTATACACAATACGTTCGACGTCGGCCTTTTTCGCCTGTTCCATGATGTTCTGCGTGCCGATACGGTTGTTCTGCAGAATTTCGCTGGGGTCGCGCGCCCACAGCCGGTAATCGGCGGCGACGTGAAACAGGTAACGCACTCCCATCATCGCGCGCGCGAGCGAGGCCGCGTCGCGCAGATCGCCCTCGGCAAATTCCAGTGGCAATCCATGCAGATGCGCCCGCGGGCTCGAGGGCCGCACGAGCGCGCGCACGGCATAGCCCGCCGCGACGAGCTTGCGCGCGACGGCGGAACCGACGAAACCGCTGGCGCCGGTGACGAGGACCTGATCGGGCTTGCTCATGGGGATCCGGGTTGAGGCAAGGCGTTGCAATATCGGGCTATTTGAGTATTTCCAAGGCTTAAGCGCCCGGCCCGGCCCGGGCAGCGCTACAATCGCCATATTTTCCGGCCCCAACGATCGGGCCGGCCCCCGGCGAGCGGAAGGAAATCTGGTTTTGGGCCTGTTTTTGCAGACATTTCTGGCTTCGGCCGCGATCGCGATCTGGCTCTATCTGCTCGCCGCCCGGGGCGGATTCTGGCTCGCGCGCGAACGCGACGACCGCAACGAGCCGATGCAGCCTGCCCGCTGGCCGGGAATCGTCGCCGTCATCCCGGCGCGCGACGAGGCGGCGAGCATCGGGGACACCGTCAATTCGCTTTTGCGACAGCGTTATCCGGGCGATTTTCGCGTCATTCTGGTCGACGACGACAGCAACGACGGCACCGCCGACATCGCGCGTGAGGCGGCCGCGAAACTCGGCACCGCCGACCGGCTCACGGTCGTGCGCGGACGGCCCTTGCCGGCCGGCTGGACCGGAAAGTTATGGGCGGTGAAGCAGGGCGTCGACGCCGCGCAGGATTTGCCGAAGAGCGCCGATTATCTCCTGCTCACCGATGCCGACATCGTCTATTCCGCGCCCGATGCGCTCGCCTGTCTCGCCGCGCGCGCGCAAGCAGGCGGCCTCGTTCTCACGTCGGTGATGGTGAAGCTTCGCTGCGAGAGCGTCGCCGAACGCGCGCTTGTTCCGGCCTTCGTGTTCTTCTTCCAGATGCTCTATCCGTTCCTCTGGGTGAACAGCGCGGACCGCGCCGCCGCTGCCGCCGCCGGCGGCTGCATGCTGGTGCGTCCCGATGCGCTGCGCCGCGCCGGCGGCATCGAAGCGATCCGCGGCGCGCTGATCGACGATTGCGCGCTCGGCGCGAAGCTGAAAGAGCAGGGCCCTGTTTTCCTCGGTCTGACCGAGCGGATTCACAGCATCAGGCCCTATCCCGATTTCGGCGATATCCGAAAAATGGTGGTGCGCTCGGCCTATTCCCAGTTGCACTATTCGCCGCTCATGCTCGCCGGCACCGTGATCGGCATGGTGCTGACCTATCTCGCGGCACCGGCGCTTGCGCTGTTCGGGAGCGGGCTGCCCCAGATCGCAGGCATTGCGGTCTGGATGCTGATGGCGCTCTCGTTCCAGCCGATCCTGCGGCTCTATCGCCTGACCCCCCTGTGGGGGATCGCGCTTCCGGCGATCGCCGCGATCTACATGGCTTTCACCCTCGATTCAGCTTACCAGCATTGGCGCGGCCGCGGCGGCGTTTGGAAAGGTCGAGTGCAGGCCAATGCTTCAAAGATCTGACATGACGCAGGCAGCCGTCTTCCGTTCGGGCAAGACACATCGCGACGAGAATTTTCCCGTCGCTTCGCTGCTGTTCCGCCCCGAATACCGTGCGCCGATCGTTTGTTTCTACGAATTCGTCCGCACCGCAGATGACATCGCCGACCATGCGACCTTAAGTGAACCCGACAAGCTCTCCGCGCTCGACCGGCTGGAAAAGAGCCTGCTCGGCAAGAGCGATGTCGACGCCGAAGGCGTCGCGTTGCGTCACGTGCTTGCCGAGCGCGGACTGCCGACGCGCCACGCGCAGGATCTTCTCAAGGCGTTCCGGATGGACGTCACCAAGCGCCGCTATCGCGACTGGGACGACCTGGTCGACTATTGCACCTATTCCGCGATGCCGGTCGGCCGCTACGTGCTGGACGTCCACGGCGAGAGCCAGGCGGCATGGCCCGCATCCGACGCTGTCTGTGCCGTCCTGCAGATCATCAATCACCTGCAGGATTGCCAGAAGGATTTCCGCAATCTCGACCGCGTCTATATCCCGCAGGATGCGCTCGCGGACGCGGGCACCAGTGTCAGCGCGCTGGATGCGCCTCGCGCCTCGCCCGAACTGCTGAAATGCCTGCACGGCCTCGCGCAGCGCACGGAAACGTATCTGCGCGAAGGCGATCCGCTGCCCGATCTGGTCAAGAACATGCGCGCTGCTCTCTGGATTTCGGTTGTGCAGGAACTCGCGCAGCGGCTCGTCCGCGTCCTGCAGCAGCGCGATCCGCTCAGCGAGACGGTCCATTTCAGCAAGGCGCAATTCGCCGCCGTCGGCCTGATCGGCCTGATCAAGGGCGCGTCGCGCCGCTTCCGCCGCAGAACGCCGGAAGCCCGCGCGCGGCAAGGTCTCTGATCGTGACCGTGACCGAAGACGAACGCCAGGACTCGGCGACGCGCGCTTCCAGCAGCTCGTTCTACGCGGCCATGCGCGTGCTGCCGCGCGAACAGCGGCAGGCAATGTTCGAGATCTATTCGTTTTGCCGCGCTGTGGACGACATCGCCGACGATCCGGGCGAACGGGCGGGACGGCGGGAGCGTTTGCAGGCCTGGCGAGCACATATCGAGGCGCTCTATGCGGGCTCGCCGCCCCGCCGCCTGGCCAAACTGGCGCAAGCGGTGCAGCAATTCGGGATGCGCAAGGAAGATTTCCTCGCCATCATCGACGGCATGGAAATGGACGTTCTCGACGACATTCGTGCGCCGGATGAGGCGATGCTCGACCTTTATTGCGACCGCGTTGCGAGCGCAGTCGGGCGGCTCTCGGTCAAGGTGTTCGGCATGCCCGAAGAAGACGGGATTGCGCTCGCCCACCACCTCGGTCGCGCCTTGCAACTCAGCAATATCCTGCGCGACATCGATGAGGACGCCGCGATCGGGCGGCTTTATCTGCCGCGCGAGGCGCTGGCCGCGGCTGGTATTTCCGACACCGATCCTGCCAAGGCGATCTCACACGCGACCATCGCGCAGGCATGCGCGCCCGTCGTGGCCCGCGCGCGCGAGCATTTCCGGCAGGCCGACGGCATCATGAAGCGATCGCCCCGCGCGGCCGTGCGGGCTCCGCGCATCATGGGCGAGGTTTACGAATCCATCCTGAGCGCGCTCGAGGCGCGCGGATTTGCGCCGCCGCGCGAGCCGGTGAAATTGAACAAACTCTATCTGCTCTGGGTTCTGGCCCGGCACGCGATCGTCTGATGCCCCGGACCGTGCACATCATTGGCGCGGGCCTGTCCGGCCTCGCCGCGGCGATCCGCCTTGCCGGCAACGGCGAACGCATCGTCATCCATGAGGCGACCGCGCAGGCCGGAGGGCGTTGCCGCTCGTTCTACGATCACACGCTCGGCATGACGATCGACAACGGCAACCATCTGCTGCTGTCCGGAAATCACGCGGCGCTGTCGTTTCTGGAAACGGTCGGTTCGAAGGACAAGCTCATCGGTCCGCGCGAAGCCGAATTTGCATTCTTCGATCTTGCGACCGGGCAGCGGTGGACGCTGCGCATCAACAGGGGACGCATTCCATCCTGGATTTTCGATCCCGACGCACGCGTGCCGGACACGGTGCCGTCCGATTACCTGAAGCTGTTGCCATTGCTTTGGGCGTCGAAGAACGGGACGGTAGGGCAGGCGATCACGTGCAGCGGCACGCTGTTCAAGCGGCTGGTCGAGCCGCTGATGGTGGCGGCCCTCAATGTCGGAGCGGCCGAAGGGTCCGCGAAGCTCGCGGGCGCGATCGTGCGCGAGACGCTGCTCGCAGGCGGGGCGGCCTGCCGTCCGCTGGTCGCCCGCGACGGACTGACAGAGGCCTTTATCGATCCGGCGATCGCGTTCCTGCGCGGCCTCGGCGCGGACATCCGTTTCGAACACCAGCTTCATGCACTGAAATTCGGCGACGGCAGGGTCGAGGCGCTTGGCTTTGCCGACGGCGGGACGACGCTGGAACCAAAAGACCGGATCGTGCTCGCGGTGCCGTTCTGGATCGCAAGCGGCCTTTTGCCAAACCTCGGCGCGCCGACGCAGACGCGCGCCATCGTGAACGGACACTTCCGGCTTGTTCCGCCGGCAGGACTGCCGCCGGTCATGGGGCTCGTCAATGGCACGACCGAATGGATCTTCACGTTTCCCGACCGTGTCTCGGTGACGATCAGCAACGCCGACCGCCTTGTCTCGCAGCCGCGCGACAAGCTCGCGCAGGAAATCTGGGCCGAAGTGCAGGCCGCGACCGGGATTGCCGACCCGCTGCCCGCATGGCAAATCGTGCGCGAACGGCGCGCGACCTTTGCCTCGATCCCGGACGAGGACGCCAAACGCCCCGGCCCGCGGACCGAGTGGGACAATCTCGTTCTCGCCGGCGACTGGACCGATACAGGCCTTCCGGCAACGATCGAAGGCTCGATCCGGTCCGGCTTCAAGGCCGCGCAACAGATCTAACGGACACGACGCAACAGAATGACTGACGTCGCGAACATGATGTCGAGTGCCAATCCGCTGACCGCGGGCGCGCTGGAGCGGCGCATCGGGCTTGCGACGAAGTCGCTGCTCGAATTGCAGCGTCCGGATGGGCACTGGATTTTCGAGCTTGAGGCGGATGCGACGATCCCGGCCGAGTATGTGCTGTTCGTGCATTATTTCGCGGAGGAGGCCGACCTCGAACTCGAACGCAAGATCGGCGTCTATCTGCGCCGGATCCAGGGCGCGCATGGCGGCTGGCCGCTTTTCCACGAAGGCGAGTTCGACATGAGCGCGAGCGTGAAGGCCTATTTCGCGCTCAAGATGATCGGCGACGACATCGACGCGCCGCACATGAAGCGGGCGCGCGAGGCGATCCTGTCACGCGGTGGGGCGATCAATTCCAACGTGTTCACGCGCGTGCTGCTTTCGCTCTATGGCGTCACGACGTGGCGAAGCGTCCCGGTGATGCCGGTCGAGATCATGCTGCTTCCGGGCTGGTTTCCGTTCCACCTGATGAAGATTTCGTATTGGGCGCGCACGGTGATCGTGCCGCTGCTGGTGCTGCAGGCAAAGAAGCCGCTCGCGAAAAATCCGCGCGGCGTCGGGATCGACGAATTGTTCCTGCAGCCGCCGCGCGAGCTCGGCCCGCCGCATCGCGCGCCGCACCAGAAGCGGGGATGGTTCGCTTTTTTCGCGGGGGTCGACGCGCTGCTGCGCGTGGTCGAGCCGATGCTCGCGAAACTGCCCTCGCGGCAGCGCGCCTACGACAAGGCCGTGGACTTCGTGCGCGAGCGGCTGAACGGGGAGGACGGGCTCGGCGCGATTTATCCGGCGATGGCCAACTCGGTCATGATGTTCGACGTGCTCGGGATGAAGGACCATCCCGACCGCGCGATCGCACGCAAGTCCGTCGAGAAGCTCGTCACAATTCACGAGCACGAAGCCTATGTGCAGCCCTGCCTCTCGCCGGTCTGGGACACCGGACTGGTGTGTCATGCGCTGCTCGAGAGCGGAGACGAGGAGGCGGCGAGGGCGGTCGATCGCGGATTGAAATGGCTCGAGCCGCTTCAGGAGCTGACCGTGAAGGGCGATTGGGCGTTCCGCCGGCCGGACGTGCGGCCGGGCGGTTGGGCATTCCAGTACGCCAACCCGCATTATCCCGATCTCGACGACACCGCGGTCGTGGTCATGGCGATGGAGCGCGCGCGCAAGGGCGACACCGCGCAATATCGAAACGCGATCGCGCGGGCGCGCGAATGGATCGAGGGATTGCAAAGCAAGAACGGCGGCTGGGGGGCCTTCGATGCCGACAACATGTACGAGTATCTGAACAACATTCCTTTTGCGGATCATGGAGCATTGCTCGACCCCCCGTCGCCCGATCTGACCGGGCGCTGCCTCTCGATGCTCGGCCAGCTCGGGCTTCGCGCCGACGACCCGATGATCGCGCGCGGCATCGACTATCTGCGCAAGGATCAGCTCGCCGACGGCTCGTGGTACGGCCGCTGGGGCATGAATTACATCTATGGAACTTGGTCGGCGCTGTGCGGGCTGAACGCGGTCGGCGTCGACCACAAGGATCCGGTCATCCGCAAGGCCGCCGACTGGCTGATCTCCGCGCAGAATCAGGACGGCGGCTGGGGCGAGGACGGCTCAAGTTACAAGCTCGACTATCGTGGGATCGAATCCGCGCCCTCCACATCGTCGCAAACGGCATGGGCCTTGCTTGGATTGATGGCGGCGGGCGCGGTCGACCACCCGTCGGTTGAACGGGGCGTCGGCTATCTCGCGGGGGCGCAGGGCGACGATGGGCTTTGGAAGGAAGAGCGGTATACCGCAACCGGTTTTCCACGCGTCTTCTATCTCCGCTATCACGGCTACTCGAAATTCTTCCCTCTCTGGGCTCTGGCGCGCTATCGTGCCCTCAAAAGCGGCAACAGCCGCTTCGTTGGTCACGGAATGTGACGACGACGATGAGGGGGCGGGGTTGCGGGACGCGAAATCTATTGTCGTTGCCGTTGGGCTGGGCTTCGAGGCGCGCATAGCTGCAGGCCCCGGCGTCACCGTGCTTGGACGCGGCGGCCGCGGAGGTCTCCTCGCCTCGGTCGAGCGGGCGATCCGAAAGGGCTGCCGGGGCGTGGTCAGCTTCGGCATCGCGGGCGGATTGCTGCACGGCCTGAAACCCGGCGCCTTCGTGGTCGGCTCAAGTGTGATCGACGTCACCGGCGAAATTCTGCCAACCTGTCCGCAATGGTCGGCGCGACTTCTTCAGGCGGTCCCGGACGCGGTTCACGCGCCGATCGCGGGCTCCGAAGGACCGGTCGCGCATCCGGCCGTGAAGCGGCTGCTGCACAAGAAAACCGGCGCGGCGATCGTCGACATGGAATCGCATCTCGCGGCGCGGCTCGCCGCGCGCCACGGCATCGCCTTCGTCGCGCTGCGCGCGGTCTGCGATCCGGCGCATCGCGCGCTGCCGAGCGCAGCCCTTGCCGGCATGCGCCCCGATGGCAGCACCGACGGTCTGGCGGTACTGCGCGGGATCGCGGGACGGCCTTCGGTTATCAAGGGCGTGATGATGACGGCGTTCGACGCCGCGACCGCCCGGGCAAGCCTTGAGCGCGGCCGCAGGCTTGTTGGCGCGAATTTCGGCCTGACCGAACTGGCCGCGCCGGCAACCGAAGCGTTGCCGATCCTTGCGGACGCGATCCCGGCTTTGCCGGCGGCGGAATCCCAGCCCGCCTGATCCACGTCACGCGTGGCAAATAAAAACGAGGGCCCGCGGCCCTCGTTTTCATTCCGGCTTTCCGAAATCCGTCTTGTTATTCGGCCGCGACGGGATGCTTCGCGAGCTCTTCCTGCTGCTTGATCTCGGCCATCTTCAGATCGACGTGGCGGCGGTGGAAAGTGAATTCCGCCGGGCGCTGATTTTCCAGCGAGATTTCCGGAGCGAAATCGCCTTCCGTCTTTACGCCCTGGATCGCGACCTTGAGCGCCTTGAGCGGATTCTGGAACGCGGCCATCGCGGCGGTCGGCTCGTAGCCGCAATGCGCCATGCAGTTCGCGCACTTCTCGTAGCGGCCGGTCCCGTAGAGATCCCAGTCGGTCGTTTCCATCAATTCGTCAAAGGTCTTCGCGTAGCCTTCGCCGATCAGGTAGCAGGGCTTCTGCCAGCCGAAGATGTTGCGCGTCGGCATGCCCCACGGCGTGCAGTGATATTCCTGATTGCCGGCGAGGAAGTCGAGGAACATGCTCGAGTGGATGAAATTCCACTTCTTGCCGCCGTCGCCGTAGGAGAAGACCTTGCGGAACAGTTCCTTGGTCTTGCGGCGGGCGAGGAAGTGCTGCTGGTCCGGAGCGCGCTCGTAGGCATAGCCCGGCGAGATCGAGACGCCGACGCCGATCTCGTTGGTGTAATCGAGGAATTTGGCGATCTCTTCGGCCGGGAAATTGTCGAAGATCGTGGCGTTCACGTTGACCGTGAAGCCCTTGTCCTTCGCCGCCTTGATCGCCTTGACCGCGCGGTCGAACACGCCGTCCTGGCACACCGACTTGTCGTGGTGATCCTTCAGGCCGTCGAGATGGACGGAGAAGAACAGATACGGGGACGGCTCGAACAGATGCAGCTTCTTCTCGAGAAGGAGCGCGTTGGTGCAGAGCGAGACGAACTTCTTGCGCTTGACGAAGCCCTTCACGATCTCGCCGATTTCCTTGTGGATCAGCGGTTCGCCGCCGGGGATCGCAACCATCGGCGCGCCGCATTCGTCGATCGCGTCCATGCATTCCTGCACCGTCAGACGCTTGGCGAGGATGGGATCCGGATAGTCGATCTTGCCGCAGCCGGCACAGGCGAGATTGCACTTGAACAGCGGCTCAAGCATCAGCACGAGCGGATAGCGTTTGCGGCCGAGAAGCTTCTGCTTGAGCAGGTATGCGCCGATACGCATTTCCTTGAAGAACGGAATAGCCACGATTTCAGGTCCTTTTATTTTTAAGGCTTGGCTGGCTGCGGGGTACTGGGCCCGAAATACGCGCTGGCCGCCGGAAATTCGATGAGGTCGTGGGGTCCTGATAGCATTGAAATATCGACATGACCAAGGCACTCGGGGCGAATTATCACATGGTCGAAGGCCCCCGGAGGCTTAATTTATCGTTGCGGTGGTGCTACGCCCCGCCCCGGAGGCGCAACTTCCGGCAAGAGCCGCGCGTTCCGCACGGGGGGCGGCTGCCGCGAATCGTGTCTAAGAGGCCATGAATGAGACATCTTTGACGGGGCAGTTGTGCGCGCAGGGCGGAACTCCCAGCAGGCGGACTGAACCCGGCTCCCCAAGGCCAAACGTCCGGTGGCACTGGCTCCCGGCCGTCGGCCCGCTCCGATCAAATCATGTTGCAATTCGCCTTGCATTTCCGGCGCAAAGCATTTCAAAAGTCGATCCGGCGGAACTCACATAAATCTCATGTTAAATAACGCGATCGGTCACATCGTTGCCTTTTGCACGCGCTTCGCGTGGGCCGTCATTGGCCTTGCCGTCGTGCTGACCGCCGTGTCGGGCGCCTACACGGCCAAGCATTTTGCGATCAACACCGACATCGCCAAGCTCATTTCGCCCGACCTGCCGTGGCGTAAGCGCGAGATCGCGTTCGAATCGGTGTTTCCGCAGACCTTCGAGCGCATCCTTGCGGTAGTGCAGGCGCCGACCCCGGAACTCGCCGCGACCGCGAGTCACGAATTGGCCGAACGGCTCTCCGGCGAGAAGGACATGTTCCGCTCGGTGCAGGAGGCGGGCGGCGGCGAATTCTTCCGCCGTAACGGATTGCTGTTCATGCCGACCTCGGAGCTTGCACCGACCTTGCGCAAGCTCACGCAGGCAACGCCGCTGATCGGCACGCTCGCCTCCGATCCGAGTCTTCGCGGACTGGGCCAGGCCCTGTCGGTCAGCTTCATGGGCATTCAGCGCAACCAGATTACGCTGAACGACATGGCCCGTACGCTCAATCTTGCCGCCGACACGGTGGAGCAGACGCTTGCCGGCCGCCCGGCGATCTTCTCGTGGCAATCGCTGATGAAGGGCAAGGAGCCCGAACCGAGCGAACTGCGCCGCTTCATCGACATCTGGCCGATCCTCGACTTTTCCGCGCTCGAGCCCGGACAAAAGCCGATCGGGGCGGTCCGTCAGGCCGCAAGCGATCTGCAGCTACAATCCAAATACGGCGCGAGCGTCCGCCTGACAGGCCCCGTTCCCATCTCGGACGAGGAATTCGCCACGCTGAAGGAAAACGCACTCCTCAATGTGTCGATCACAATCGCGCTGGTTCTTGTGATCCTCTGGCTGGCGCTGCGTTCGGCGAGCATCATTCTTGCGGTGTTCCTGACGCTGGTCGCGGGCCTTGCGATAACCGCCGCGCTTGGCCTGATGATGGTGACGGCGCTGAACCCGATCTCGGTCGCCTTTGCGGTGCTGTTTGTCGGGCTCGGCGTCGACTTCGGAATCCAGTTCAGCGTGCGCTACCGGTCGGAGCGGCACAAACTCAAGGATCTCGACGCGGCGCTCGTGAGCGCCGGCAAGCGCGCGGGCGCGCCGTTGACCCTTGCGGCGGTCGCGACCGCCGCTGGTTTCTGGTCGTTCCTGCCGACGAGCTACAGCGGATTGTCCGAACTCGGATTGATCGCAGGGTCGGGCATGCTGATCGCATTCGCAACGAGCGTCACGCTCTTGCCTGCCTTCCTGAAAGTGCTTCATCCGTCGGGCGAGAGCGAGCCGCTCGGTTACGCGGCGATGGCCCCGCTCGACCGGTTTTTCGAGCGCTATCGCATTCCGGTCATCGCGCTGACGGGACTCGTGGTGATCGGCGGCCTGCCGCTGCTCTATTTCCTGCGCTTCGACTTCAATCCGCTCAATCTGCGCAATCCGAACACCGAATCCATCGCGACCTATCTCGAACTGCGCCGCGATCCCGCGACCAGCGCGCACACGGTCCAGATCCTCGCGCCGTCGCTCGACCAGGCAAAGGCGATCGCCACCAAGCTCTCGGCGCTGCCGGAAGTCTCGCGCGCCGTCACGATCGAGAATTTCATTCCGGACGACCAGGCTGAAAAGCTCAAGCTGATTTCGGATGCGGCGCGCGTGCTCAATCTCGCGTTGCGGCCGAGCAGCGTCAAACCCGCGCCGAACGACGCCGACCGCGTGAACGTGCTCAATGCCACTGCGGCCAATCTCAATCGCGTGGCCGGGCAGGACACCGGACCGGGTGCGGTCGCCGCGAAACGCCTCGCGGACGATCTCGTCAAGCTCGCTTCGGCGGATGCCGATACGCGTATCCGTGCGGAGAATGCGTTTATCGAGCCGATGCGCACGGACTTCGACCAGCTGCGCGAGCTGATCCAGGCCAAGCAGGTGACGATCGAAACCCTGCCGCCCGAGATCACCAGCGTCTGGATGGGAAAGAATGGCGGCGCCCGGGTCGACGTGTCGCCGAAGGGCGATCCGAACGACAACGACAATCTTCGCGCCTTCGCCAGGGCCGTGCTCGCGGCGGAGCCTTCGGCGACCGGCGAGGCGATCGGAATCCTGGAGTCCGGCGATACGGTGGTGAAGGCCTTCCTTCAGGCCGGGTTCTGGGCGCTGTGCTCGATCGCGATATTGCTCTGGATCGTGTTGCGCCGCTTCGGCGACGTTCTGCTGACGCTCGTTCCGCTTTTGCTCGCCGGCGCGCTGACGCTTGAAATCAGCGTTCTGATCGGATTGCGGCTCAACTTTGCGAACATCATCGCGTTGCCGCTGCTGCTCGGCGTTGGTGTCGCGTTCAAGATCTACTACGTGATGGCGTGGCGCGCGGGCCAGACCAATCTGCTGCAGACGAGTCTGACGCGCGCGGTGTTCTTCAGCGCGCTGACCACGGCGACCGCGTTCGGCAGCCTGTGGTTCTCGAGCCACCCCGGCACGTCGAGCATGGGCAAGTTGCTTGCGCTTGCGCTCGCGTGCACGATGTCGGCGGCGGTGTTGTTCCAGCCGGCTCTGATGGGGCCGCCGCGGGAAAAACAGGCAGCGCCCGCAAAGCCTGCTACAAAGCGTAAGGACAAGCGTGTGTCTTCGGCCAAAGCGGGACGCGCGAAATAAAAGCGGCGGGGGCGGGGAGTGAGCGACGCCTTTTTCCATCATCTGCATGCGCGCATCATCCGCGCCATCGGCGGCATCGCGCTGATAGCCGCGTGCGCCGCGTGCTCGGCGGTCGACCTGCAGGGCGTGGAGAAGAGCGAGCCGAACATCATGCCGACCAATTACCGGCCCGACATTCTCGCCTTTCTGCGCACCTACCTGAACGACCCGACGAAGATTCGCGGCGCGATGATTTCCGAGCCCGCCTTGCGGCCGACGGCAGCGGACCAGCAGCGCTACGCGGTCTGCCTGAAGTTCAATGCGCGCAAGTCGAATGGCGAATACGAGGGCGTGAGGGAGCGGATCGTGTATTTCCTCGCAGGTCGCCTCGATACGATGATCGACGTCAGGCGCGACCAGTGCGCAGGCGCGACCTATCAGCCGTTCCCCGAACTCGAAGCGCTCACCCGCTAGCCGGCTCAGCCGAAAAACAGACGCATGCCGGAGGCCGCGCCGAAGGCGCCGCCGAACGTGACCAGCACGCGCTCAAGCAGCGTCGTGTCGGCAGGCGCCGCGGGCGGCGGGGCCTCGGTGGCGATGGCGCGTCCGGTCGTTTCCTGCGCCGGCGCACGCACGACGCGCACCGCGACCACCTTCACCGGCACTATCGGTCTGTCCGCGGCAGGCGCGGCAAGGTCGATGTCGTTCAATTCGTCGGCCGACACGACGCGCACCGCGGGAACGGCGGCATCGGCGCTGAGGTCCGTGCTGTCGGGCGGCAGCACGGTTTGCGACGGCTGTTCGATCGGATTCCAGACCGGGACGATTTTTCGCGCAGCCCGCGGAGCGTCGGGCGGGGCCTTTTCGTAATAGGAAAGTTTCGCGGCGGCCGGGCGGACCGCTTCGTTCTTCGCCGATTTGTGCGGCCGCTGCGGCGCAGGCGATTTCACCGGCGCGGGCTTCAATTCCGCGGGCGCTGCGATTTTCGGTTCGCACAGATAACGGTCGTTGTCGCAGGCGAGCGCCGCGACGTTCGTTGCGACGGTTGCAGCGATGATCGCGCCCGCCGCGGCCAGCAGTGGCTTTGCACCCATGATGTCCCTCGCTCTCTTTCAGCGCGAGCGATTGCGCCCGCGTCGCGTGTCGCAAGGTTGGCTCGGCCGTGTCGCGGCCAAGGCGAAATTCGGGAATTCTTGGCGCGCGGCCTGAACCTCGCGGCGGTAGCATGAGACGGCGCGCCGCATGCGCCGGTGCGGCGCGATGGGCTATGATCGCAACCATCATGAGCCGCGCTTTCATCAAGGAGCAGGACGGCGGACCCGAAGACCTTCCCGACCGTCCGGTATCGCCCCACCGCAATCTCGTCACCGTGCAGGGGCTTGCCGCAATCGACGCGGAACTGACGCGGCTGCACCGCGCGCAGGCCGATGCGCTCGCCGCAGACGACAAGACCGCGCTTGCCCGCGCCGCCCGCGACCTGAGGTACTGGACCGCGCGGCGCGCGACCGCCGAACTCGTGCCGCCGCCTGAGGATACGGATGTCGTACGCTTCGGCTCGACCGTCACGATCGGACGCGACGACGGACGCCGCCAGACGTTCCGGATCGTCGGCGAGGATGAAGCCAATCCCGCCGCCGGCACGCTGTCCTACGTGTCGCCGGTCGCGCATGCGCTCATCGGAAAATCCGTCGGCGATGTCGTCACCGCCGGAAATTCCGAAGCCGAAATTCTCGAGATCAGATCCGTCCCATGAAATCGCGCTTGCCGAGCTCGACGCCGTTATGGCGCAGGATCGCGTAAGCCGCGGTCGCGTGGAAATAGAAGTTCGGCAGCGCGAAGTGCACGAGATAGGCCTGCCCCTTGAACGTCATCGGCTGGCCGCCGACGGGGAATGTGATGTCGCGGTCCTCGCTGCCGTCGATCTGCGCGGCCTTGTATCCGTTCACGTAGTCGAGCGTCTTTGCGATGCGCGCCTTCAGCGCATCGAACGATGCCTCGTCATCGGGAAATTTCGGCGGCTCCGCGCCCGAGAGTCGCGCCATCGTGTTCTTCGCGAAGTCGCAGGCGATCTGCACCTGGCGGGTGAATGCAAACATGTCGGGGGCGAGCCGCGCCGTCAGGAATACCGTCGGATCGATCTTGCGGGCCGTGGCATGGGCTGCGGCCTTGTCGAGAATGGCGGAGAGCGCGGTCAGCGTCTGGTTAAAGGCAGGAACGGCAGCCTGGTACATCGAGATGGTCATGGAAATTCCGGCGTTGATGATTGAGGACGTATCTTCTTACCTTACCGGCATTCGCTGCGCGCATTGCAATTAACCGCGCGCACCCATGCACAAAATCGTCACATTGAGGGGACGCGAAGGACACATTTCGCCGCTCAAACGAGCCTCGAAAACGAATCACCTTCGCTTTGCGCACCGTTGCAACGTCTGTCAGGAACTACGGCACATGTCTTCGGTTAACCACGCGGGCGAGGGGCAAATCCGGATGCTTGATGTTCGAAAGACTTGTTACCGTCGCCACGCTTTGCCTGCCGCTGTGGTACAGCGCGCGCCCGCCCGATCCTCCCGTGCCGGAGGTGCCGCAGGCCGTTCTCGCCGTGCCTGAACTCATGGTCGCCTCGTTTTACGATGAGCCTCAGCTGCTCGCCGGTGGAGGCAATTATGATCCGATGGGCTTCACGGCGGCGCACCGCACGCTGCCTCTCGGGACCCGCGTCGAGGTGACGGACGCTGCAACCGGCCGCAGCGTCGTCGTGACGATCAACGACCGCGGCCCGGCCTTGTGGACCGGGCGCGACATCGACCTGTCGCTCGCCGCCGCGCAGCAGCTTCAGATGCAGGAGCGGGGCATCATCATTGCGACCATCAAGCCGGTCGTTGACCTGCGCTAGCGCGCGCCTCTCACGGCATCGCGATTTCGCCGGCATTTTTCGGTACGTGATAGCCCTTCTGCACGGCAGGACGCTTCGCGATCGAGACGTACCAGCGCTTGACGTTCGGATACTGGTTCATATCGGTCTTGTGCCATTCGAACCGCGCGATCCACGGCCAGATCGCGATGTCGGCGATCGAATAATCGCCCGCGACGTAATCGCGCCCCTCGAGCCTGCGATCGAGCACGCCATAGAGCCGCTGCGTCTCTTTGTGATAGCGCTCCTCGGCGTACGGAGCCTTGCCGGGAGCGGCGCGCAGGAAATGATGCGCCTGGCCGATCATCGGGCCGATGCCGCCCATCTGCCACATCAGCCATTCGATCGTGCGATAGCGCGCCTCGCCGTCCTTCGGCAGGAGCTTGCCGGTCTTGTCGGCGAGGTAGATCAGGATCGCGCCGGATTCCATCAGCGCGATATTCGTATCGCGATCGACAATCGCGGGAATGCGGTTATTCGGGGCGATCTTGAGAAAGTCGGGCGCGAACTGCTCGTCCTTCGAAATATCGATCGCGTGCGTCGTGTAGGGAAGCCCAAGTTCTTCGAGCGCGATCGAGACTTTGCGTCCGTTCGGCGTCGTCCAGGTGTAAAGATCGATCACGGCGAATTTCCTTTTGTCCCGGTGGTCTGACCGGCAAACCTCTTAGCACGGCGGGCATTCATGTTCGAAGCGATGCCGCATTGAAAGCGCCGAACCGGCATGTCACGCATGCGTTCGCAGAACACGGCGACGCGAGCCGGGGCAGGGAGGCACAGCATGGCGCGGATCTCGACGATAACACCGGGTTTCTATCGTATCCCGCTGGAGACGCCGCTATCGGATTCAACCCACGGCATCATGACGGCGTTCGAGTTGATTAGCGTTCGCGTCGTGGACGCCGATGGCCAAGAGGGCGTGGGCTACACCTACACGACCGGCCGCAACGGCGCGGGCATCCACGAAATCCTGCGACGGGAGGTGGCCGACGTGGCCGCGGGCGAAGATGCCGATCTGATCGAGCATCTTTGGACCAAGGTGTGGTGGGCCCTGCATTATGGCGGGCGCGGAGGTCCGAGCGTCCTCGCGCTGTCGGCCTTCGATATGGCGCTGTGGGACCTTAAGGCGAAGCGCGCGAGGCTTCCGCTCTGGAAGCTTCTTGGCGGCAACGACCCGCAGGTGCCCTGTTATGCGGGCGGCATCGACCTGGAATTGTCGCCTGACGAACTCCTCAGACAGACCGACGGAAACCTGAAAAAGGGCTTTCGTGCGATCAAGATGAAGGTCGGCCGCCCCGCCTTGCATGAAGATGTCGAAAAGGTCGCGGCGATGCGTCGCCATCTCGGCGACGGCTTCCCGCTGATGGTCGATGCCAACATGAAATGGTCCGCGGACGAGGCGATCCGCGCGGCGCGTGCGTTCCAGCCTTACGATCTGACCTGGCTGGAAGAGCCGATCATACCCGACGACGTCGCGGGACATGTCCGCGTCGTACGCGAAGGGGGCTTGCCGCTCGCGGCGGGCGAAAACCTTCGCACGCTCTGGGAATTCAAGCAGCTGATCGCGGCAGGCGGCGTGACCTATCCGGAGCCGGACGTCACGAATTGCGGGGGAGTGACCGCGTTCATGAAGGTCGCGCATCTTGCCGAGGCGTTCAACCTTCCGGTCACGTCGCATGGCGCGCATGACGTGACCGTGCATCTGCTGGCGGCCTGTCCGAACCGGAGTTTTCTGGAGGCGCACGGGTTTGGACTTGATCGCTACATCGCCGATCCCCTGGTGCTGAAGGATGGCAAGGCGCAGGCGCCGGACCGGCTGGGCCACGGCATTATGTTCGACTGGAAGGGCCTTGAGAAAATCCGCGGCTGAACGCGCGTTCGGCGTTCAGGCCTGAGCCACGATGACGTGGGCCTGAATCTTCGCGGCGACCTCGCCGCGCCCATGTTTCTCCGCAAGCACGGATTCGGCGTAGTCGGTCGCGGCCTGAAGTTTGCCCGCGTCCCTCGTCTCGATCTCGTTGCGAAGGACCGTTCCCCGACAATAGGCGAGCGCGGGAATGCGCGGGGACGATGCGCGGCTTTGCTCGGCCTTCGTCTCGATCGCGATGCGCGAGAACCCGGCCTTCTCGAGGTCGCTGCGGATCAGCGCCTTGTCGTGATAGCCGTGCGGCGTGCGCGCGAGAAAGCGCGGCGGGTCGTTCGGGAAAATCTTCGCAAGCGCGTTCGTCACGTCGTCCGCGAATACGTTTTCCTCGATGCGATCCCAGACGTTGAACAGGAAATGTCCGCCGGGCTTCAGAACGCGCCTTGCCTCGCGGTAGCCGGCAGCGCGGTCCGGAAAGAACATCGCGCCGAACTGGCAGCAGACGAGATCGAACGTCGCATCCTCAAACGGCAGCGCGAGAGCATCCGCCTTGCGCCATGTGATGCGCGTGTCGGGCGGCTGTTGCGAGGCTGCGTAGTCGACCATCGGCTGGTTGAGATCGGTGACGCTATAGCGTGCGCCGGGAGACAGTTTTGGCGCCAGCGCGCGGGTGACGACGCCGGTGCCGGCGGCGGTTTCCAGAACGGCGTTCGGAGACAGGGACGCCGCGCGCCGCGCAAGATCCGCCGCGTAGGGTTCGAAAATCAGCGGGACCATATAGCGGTCGTAATTTTCGGGAACCGAGCCGGCGAAGACCTTGTCCGTTTCCAACATGCCGCGACCCTGCTGTCAGTTCGGGGAGTGCGAGACTAGCAGACAATCGGTCGATCGCGACCGAAACACGCAGGAACGATTTTTCTGCCCTGATGCTAGCGCGCCGTCGCGACGGCAACCTTCTCGCCCCTGACGCGATCCTGCATCTTGCCCGCGGCGATGGCGACCGGTTTGTGGGCCGGCGCGGATTTCGCGGCGGTCGCGATTTTCGGGGCGGGAACGGCCTTGCTTGCGCCCGGCCTGAAAGACGTCGCCGCTTTCGCCGATTTCGTCGCCTTGGCGAGGCTTGCGGCTTTCGCCGCATTCGCGCGGTGAGCGGAGGCGAGCGCGCGGCGTGCCTTGGCCATTTTGGCTCTGGCTTCCTTGGCCTTCGCTTCCTGGATCAGCTTCACCACCGAATCGTCGAGACGGACAGGAATGGTCGCGACGCCGCCCGAGCGCGACATGCCGGCGATACCGTCGCAGGGCGCCCGCGCCGGCAGATTGAGCGGCAGGTCGATCGAACTCGCAACGGTCCATTTCTCGGGCGCATGGCCGGTGATCGCGCGCACGTAGTTGCGCGTCTCCTCCGGAAGCTTGCCGCGCCGGGCGAGCCAATCCTGAATCCGCTTCGGGCCCGCGTTATAGGCGGCGGCCGCAAGCCCGAGATTGCCGAAGCTGCGATAGAGCGTTTGCAGAAGCTGCGCCGAGGTCGGCAGCGCCGCGCGCGCATCGAACGGGTCGTCAAGACCCATCGCGGCGGCGACCTTCGGCATGAATTGCGCGACGCCCTGCGCGCCGACCGGGCTGACCGCACGCGGGTTGAACCGGCTTTCCTGCCAGATCAGCCGGGCGAAAAACGGTGCGGGAATGCCGGTGTCGCTGGCTGCGACGGCGAGTTTCTCGCACATCTCCTCCGGGGTGGGGTCCGGAATCGGCGGCTCGGCCTGCGTGAACAGGCCTTCGATGTCCTGGTAGAACCTGCGCAGGGTCCAGCGCGACCGCTCTTCGCCCTGCGGCGAGGATTCATGCGGAACCGGGATCAGCGCGGCGAGGGCCGGATCGGGGGTGTCGCCCGCGGACCACACCGCCATCGGGGTCGAGCCCGGCCCGACGAATGCGGGAGAGGACAGGCACGCTGCGCACACGACAGCGAAAGCGACCAACCACCGCATGCCGAACGATGCCCCCGTCGCGAAGCCTGCGCTGCGCGAGATCCAGTGTGTCGTGATGGAGAATTCCCCTCCCGTCCGCGGCGTCTTCGCCATCGTGCGGGTACATCGACTGTGGGATCAGTTCCCCGTGCGGCGCAGCTTTTGCCCGCCGAACCGGACTGTTTTGTGGAATTTGTGCGGCCTGCGGGCGGTATTGTGGCGATACCGGAACTTCAGCGTCCGCGGCCGGCGCAATAGCTGAACGGGCTGATCGAGAGCGGCAGGTGATAATCGGCCTCCGGTTCCGCGATCGAAAAGCGCACCGGGAGGATGCCGAAAAAGCTGCCGGACGCCTTTGTCTGTCCGCGTACGAAATAGTCGCCGACGAAGGCGTGTAATTCATAGGTCCCGATGCGCAGCGGCCCGTCGGCAAGGAGCGGCGTGTCAGTGCGCCCGAGCGAATTTGTGGTCGCGGTGGCGAGCAGTCCGCGCGCGCTCGCGCCGACCTCGTAGAGCGCGATCTTCAGCGAAGCGGCGGGACGTCCGGTGACAAGATCGATCGCCTGAATGGTGAGCCGGCCGTCGGTTGCAGGTTTGCCGGGTCCATCGAGGATCGAGACGAGCCGCAGCCGCGTGATGTGGGCGATCTCGGCGAGCGCCGCGGCGCGCTCCTGCGCGTCAGAGTTTGAAAGGCGGCGCTCGAATTGCCGCAGGATCGAATCGCGCGTGTGCCGCCGCACACAGACGATGAATGGAAATCCGAATTTGCTGCGGAAGGCCGCGTTGAGGCGCGAGAAGCGCTCGTATTCTTCGTCGCTCAGCCGGTCGAGGCCGAGGCTTCCCTGTTCGGCCTTCGATTCCTCGGTGATGTCCTTGCGCGCGACCTTGCTGCCAAGCTCGGGATGACCGCGAATGAATGCGAGCTGCCGCTCGGCGCCCGAGTCTTCGAGAGCGGCCAGCATGCGTTCGTGCAGAGCGGCGACCGTCGCATACGGCCGCGCCGCGCAGGCCGCATCCGCGATCCACGGTGCGTGTTCGAAAATGCCGGCGAGCGCCGCGGCCGCGGCATCGCGCGGCATCGCATTCAGCGCTTCGAGCGTGATCCGCGCCATCGGCCCGTATCAGGGAAAGATCTTCGCGTCGCGATATTTGGTCAGATGCGCGATGAACATGTTTTCGGTGTCGACGATGTCGTGAAATCCGGCCTGACGCAGCCTCGTCGTGCTCGAGATCACGTCGTAGTCCTGCGACAGCTGCGAATCCGCGTATCCCCAGACCGCGACGTCGCCGAGCTTCTGCGGCTTCAAGCCGTGGCGCTTCACGATCTGCTGCCAGACCGGCTCCTTGTCCGCCATCCATTCGGCAAGCTTCAGCGTCCGCGGTTCGCCGACCGCAAGCCCGAAATGCGCGGCGATTTTCGGCCATGCGTATTTCCAGCGGAACACATCGCCGTTGGTGACATTGAACGCCTTGTTTGCTCCGGCTGGATGCGAGGCGACATGGACCATCGCGCGTGCAAGCTGCGTCGCGTCGGTCGCCTGCTTCAGCGTGTCGTAGCATCCCCACGCACCGGGGAAGCAGAACGGCAGGTCAAGCTCCTGGCAGATCGCCGCGAACGTGCCGATGATCGAAACGATGTTTCGCCCGCGGCCGGGCGAGAAGTCGCAGACGAAATCGGGACGCGCCGCCGACCATGTCCATTTTCGTCCCTTCTGGCGCTCGACCAGAAGATCCTGCTGGCTGAAATAGAAGTTCGGCGGCATGTGGCGGGGATCGTCCTCCCGCGCGGGCGTCGGGAATGGGCCGAGATGCTGGCCGTAATATTTCCCGCCCTGCACGAAATTCACATGCGCGAGGTTCTTCGCCACAGGCTCCACGGCATCGAGCACGTTGCGCAGCATCGCGGTGTTGTCTTCCACGCTTTCGACCGCGACTTCGCCGTGCTTGGCGCGCGCCGTATAGAAGATGTGGGTGATCCCGGTTTCGTTGCGCAGCGCTTCCCGGCACGATTGGGCGTTGCTGAGATCGGCCGCGATGAAGCGGACCCCGCCGGCGGCGGGCGGGGGATTACGGCTGATCCCGATCACCGCCCAATCGGGGTCCGCCGTCAGAACCTCCAGCAGGCGCTTCGACGTCGCGCCGGTCGCGCCGGCCACGAGGGCGGTCTTCGGTTGGGGCATGGCTGGCGGGTCTCCGGGGCAGGGAAGGTTAACCGAGAGCAGGAAGGGATGCCCAAGCTATTCGCGCATTGCTATAGGATGCCGCCATATTTGGACGCCCGGCCGGGTTTGACCCCGATTTTCCAGCGGGATCAAGCCGTTCCGGACGTCCGGGGCGCTTTATCGTCCTGAGGCATGAACCGGAGCGGCTTTCGCCGCGACCAACACCGTGAGCCACCCGTGTCGACGCAGACGACTTCCGATGAGGTGCTGATCGAGCGTATCGCGGGCGGCGACCGGTTGGCCATGCAGGTGCTGTTCGCACGGCACCACGTGAGGGTCTACCGGTTCGTGCTCCGCCTGGTGCGTAACGAGGCGACGGCGGAGGACCTGATCAGCGAGGTGTTCTTGGACGTCTGGCGTCAAGCCGGGCGGTTCGAGGGACGGTCCGCCGTTTCCACCTGGCTGCTGGCGATCGCGAGGTTCAAGGCTCTGTCGGCCCTGCGCGGGCGGAAAGAGGCGGAACTGGACGATGAGATGGCAGAGGCGATCGAGGATCAGGCGGACGATCCCGAAGTGTCGATGCAGAAGAAGGACAAGAGTGCAGTGATCCGGAAGTGTTTGGGCGCACTTTCGGCCGAACATCGGGAGATCATCGATCTCGTCTACTACCACGAGAAATCCGTGGAAGAGGTGGCCGAGATCGTTGGAATTCCGGAGAACACCGTGAAGACGCGAATGTTCTACGCGCGCAAGAAGCTGGCCGAGCAATTGAAGGCGGCAGGAATTGAACGAGGTTGGCCATGACCGATAACGATCTGTCCGAACGCGAGGATATCGAGCAGTTGCTGCCGTGGTTTGCCGCGGGCACGCTCAGCCGCAAGGACGCCGCCCGCGTGGAGAAGGCGCTTGCCTCCGACCGGGAATTGTCGCGCCGCTTCGAACTCGTGCGCGAGGAGCTTGGCGAAACCATCCGTCTCAACGAATCCCTCGGTGCTCCGTCGGCGCGCGCCATGGCGGCGCTTTTCAGGAAGATCGACGCGGAAGCCCCGGCCGCCCGCGCTTCCGTGTCGCCTGGCGTAACCACGCGGGTCCTGGAGTTCTTCGCAGGCCTGTCGCCGCGCACGCTCGCGCTGTCGGGCGCGGTCGCTGTGCTCGCGATCCTGCTGCAGGCCGGCATCATCGCAGGCGTGCTGCTCAACGATCGCAACGCGGATTACCGCACCGTTTCGGTGGAGCAGGGATTGCCGGCCGCGCCGGGAAGTTTCGCCCTGATCCGGTTTGCGCCGGAAGCGAGCGCCGCCGACATCACGAAGCTTCTCGAGGACAGCAAGGCCAGCATCGTGTCGGGGCCGAGCGCGGGCGGCATCTATCGCGTGCGGGTCGCCGTCACCGGGCTTCCGAAGGAAGACCTCGCGCGTATCGTCAAACAATTGCAGGATAACAAGGCGGTCACATTCGTGGCGCCCGCACCATGACCGTCCGAGGGACCAGCGCGATGCGCCATCTCGTGCTCGCTGTCACGTTCGTCATTCTGACGCTTGCCGGGATCGGTGATTCCTCGGCGCAGCGGGTCAATCCGTCATTCAGCGTGGGGCCGCGCGGCCCGAGCATCACCAATATCGGCCCGCGCGGCACCGACCTCGACCGTCCCCGGACGCGCGATGCCGGACCGGCCGACACCAAATCGGATTCCGGCGATGCGCCGAAGCGCACGACGTCGAAGAAGCCGCCCCGTAACAATTCCGGCGGCGGAGGAAGCGGGGGTAATAACGTCAACGCTGCGGGTATGCCTCCCACAGGCGAGAACCGGTTCGTGCCGGACGAGGTTCTGGTCCTGCTGTCGGGCAATGCCGATGCGCTCACCCGCCGTCATCGCCTCGAACAGCTGGAACGCACCGACGTTCAGTTGACCGGGCAAACGCTTTATCGCCTGCGCATTCCGGACGGGCGGTCCGTGCGCACGGTGATCCAGGCCCTCGCGCAGAACGGGGTATTCTCGCAACCGAATTACCTGTTTGAGGGAACGCAGCAGGCCGTGCCGGCGGCTTTGCCGGCGGCCGCGCCCGAAGGCGATCCTGCGCAATATACGCTTGCGAAACTTCATCTGCCGCAGGCGCATCAGCTCACGAAGGGTGACAAGATCCTTGTCGCGGTCATCGATTCGGGCGTGGACGTGTCGCATCCGGATCTGCAGGGCGTGATCGCAGGCACTTTCGATGCCGCGCCGGCCGACCAGCCGCACGCGCACGGCACCGCGATTGCGGGAGCGATCGCCGCGCATTCGAGATTGCAGGGTGTCGCGCCCGCGGCGCAGATTCTTGCGGTGCGCGCATTCGGCGCAAGCGGCGGCGGCGCGCAGGGGACAAGCTTCAACATCCTGAAAGGGCTCGACTGGGCCGCGGGGAAGGGCGCTCGCATTTTCAACATGAGCTTTGCGGGGCCTTCGGATCCAAGCCTTGCGCGCGCGATGGCGGCCGCCCATCAGCGTGGCATCGTGCTGATTGCCGCCGTCGGCAATGCCGGTCCGAAATCGCCGCCGCTCTATCCGGCTGCCGATCCGAATGTCATCGGCGTGACGGCGACCGATGCGGATGACAAACTTTTCGCCGGCTCCAACCGGGGCAGTCAGGTCGCGATCGCAGCACCTGGCGTGGATATTCTGGTGCTCGCGCCCGGCGGGACGTATCAGATCCTGTCGGGTACTTCTTTTGCCGCGGCACATATCAGCGGGATCGCGGCGCTCATTCTCGAACGGCGTCCAGAGCTGAAGCCGGATGCAGTCCGCGCAATTCTCCTTGGCGGTGCGAAAGACCTAGGGCCGCCCGGCCGCGATACGCAGTTCGGAGCTGGCCTCGCGGACGCCTATCAATCCCTGATGACGCTCGGTTCTGCGACCAGCGCCAGCCGCTGACCGGCCGCAGGCCCGGGCCAAAACAATCGGCCGCGCGGCCTTGAACCTTTTCTCCCTGCCCCGCGACCAATGGGCATGAGGCCGAATAAGGCCGCGAAGGGAGAGATGTCATGAACCCGACCAGGATCGTTGCCGCGATGCTCGCGGCTGCCGCCTTCACTGCGATGGCAATGCCCGCGGATGCGCAAGCGAAAGGCTGGAAGGGTCCGGGCTTCGGCCTTGGCCTTGCGGCGGGCGCAATTGTCGCAGGCGCCGTTGCGTCTTCCTATTACGCCGGACCGGACTACGTCGAACCGGGCTATGTCGCCGAGTCCAGCTATCGCGAATGCCGTTTCATCCAGCGCCTCGATCAGTTCGGCAATGTCCGCACGATCCGGGTTTGTGACGCCGCGCCGTTCTGACGTTGCGATCGGCGCTCACGCCCCTTCCACCCCAAGCGCCGGTCTGCCGGCCCGCCCGGTGTGTCCCCACCGGGCGGGTCATTTATTTCCAGAAGGAACCTGCTGCCTCAAATTAGGTCACCCGGCTCTTGCCCACTGACGGGCCGGGAAACCTTGTCTGACATGTTACTTTTTCCGCTCTGGACGGTTTGAACGGAAACAGGCACAGATGGACCGGCTATGAGGGAACGCCGCGTCGATGAGTGCTGAGATCATTCTCAAAACGGAAGATCTCACCAAGGAGTTTGCCGGGTTTGTCGCTGTGAACGGCGTGAACCTGCAGGTGGAGCGCGGCACGATTCACGCGCTGATCGGCCCGAACGGCGCCGGCAAGACGACCTGCTTCAATCTGCTGACAAAATTTCTCAACCCGACGCGCGGCAAAATTTCATTCAAGGGTCAGGACATCACGACGCTTGCGCCCGCCGATGTCGCGCGGCTCGGCGTGGTCCGCTCGTTCCAGATTTCGGCGGTGTTCCCGCATCTGACGGTGCTTGAAAATGTCCGCGTCGCGCTTCAGCGCAAGCGCGGCGGGTCGTTCGATTTCTGGCGGTCACGCAGCGTGCTCGACGAACTGAACGAACGCGCCATCTCGCTGATCGCCGATGTCGGGCTTGCAAGTTTCGTCGATGTGGCGGCGGTCGAACTGCCATACGGGCGTAAGCGCGCCCTCGAAATCGCGACGACGCTCGCGCTCGATCCGGAAATGCTGCTGCTCGACGAGCCGACGGCCGGCATGGGCCACGAAGACATCGAGCGGATCAGCGCGTTGATCAAGACGGTGGCCGCGGATCGGACCGTTCTGATGGTCGAGCACAATCTCAGCGTGGTGGAAAATCTGTGCGACCGGATCACCGTGCTGACCCGTGGGCGGGTGCTGGCGGAAGGCAACTACGACACGGTGTCGAACAACAGCGACGTGCGCGAAGCCTATCTCGGAGTGGGTCATGCTTGATCCGCGCCACGCGCTGCTGACGGTCGAGGATTTGCACGCCTGGTATGGCGAGTCGCACATCCTCCACGGCGCGACCTTCGACGTGATGCAGGGCGAGGTCGTGACGCTGCTCGGGCGCAACGGTGCCGGCAAGACGACGACGCTGAAGTCGATCATGGGCATGGTCGGACGGCGCAGCGGCTCGGTGCGTTTCGAAGGCCGAGAGCTGATCGCGCTCGCCTCGAACCAGATCGCGCGCGCGGGGATCGCGCTGTGCCCGGAAGAGCGCGGCATTTTTTCCACGCTCACTGTCGAAGAAAATCTCCTGCTGCCGCCGCAGGTCGGTCCGGATGGATTGTCGCTCGACCGCATCTTCGAGTTGTTTCCGAATTTGCGCGAGCGGCTTGGCTCGAGCCAGGGCACGAAGCTCTCCGGCGGCGAACAGCAGATGCTCGCGATCGGGCGCATCCTGCGTACCGGCGCGCGGCTTCTCCTGCTTGACGAGCCGACCGAAGGTCTTGCGCCCGTGATCATCCAGCAGATCGGCAAGACGATCAAAACGCTCAAGTCGCAGGGGTTCACCATCCTGCTGGTGGAGCAGAACTTCCGCTTCGCCTCGACCGTGGCCGACCGGTTCTACATCATGGAACACGGGCGCGTGGTCGAGCGCTTTACCAATTCCGAACTCGACGCCAATGTCGACAAGCTCCACGACTATCTTGGAGTCTGAAAAAGAATCGTCAGTCTTGGGAAACGACAACAATAATCAGGGAAAGGGAACGTACCAATGAAAACGAAGACAAGTTTGGCGGCTCTCGGCATCGTCCTGATGTGCGGGACCGCATCAGCCCAGCAGATCAACGTGAAGATCGGCGTCCTGACCGACATGTCGAGCCTCTATGCCGACGACACCGGTCCGGGCTCCGTCGCGGCGGCCAAGCTCGCCGCCGAGGAATTCATGAAGAGCAATCCGAACGTGAAGGTCGAGGTGATCAGCGCCGACCACCAGAACAAGGCCGACGTCGGCACCAACATCGCCAACCAGTGGATCGACGTCGACCATGTCGACATGATCGCGGACGTCCCGAATTCCGGCGTCGCGCTGGCCATCAACGAGGTGACGCGCAACAAGAACAAGGTGTTCGTCGCGTCGGGTCCGGCGTCGTCGGATTTGACCGGGCCGAAATGCAGCCCGAACACCGTGCACTGGACCTACGACACCTGGATGCTGGCGAACGGCACAGGCAAGGCGATCGTCAAGACTGGCGGCGACAGCTGGTTCTTCCTCACGTCCGACTATGCCTTCGGACATGCGCTCGAGCGTGACACGTCGGCGGTGGTCGAGGCGAATGGCGGCAAGGTCGTCGGCAAGGTGCGCCATCCGCTCAACACCAACGACTTCTCGTCGTTCCTGCTGCAGGCGCAGGCGTCCAAGGCCAAGATCATCGGTCTCGCCAATGCCGGCGGCGACACCATCAACGCGATCAAGCAGGGCGCCGAGTTCGGCATCGCGGCGGGCGGCCAGAAATTCGCAGGCCTCCTCGTGTTCGCGCCGGACGTTGCGGCGCTCGGCCTGAAGACGGCCCAGGGCCTGACCTTCACCGAGACGTTCTACTGGGACTTGAACGACGGCACGCGTGCCTGGACCAAGCGCTGGGACAAGGAACGCAACGCCGCGGGCAAACTGCCGAGCATGAACATGGCGGGCGTCTATTCGGGAACGCTGCATTATCTCAAGGCGGTCGCTGCGTTGAAAAGCGCCGCCGACGGCAAGGCCGTGGTGGCTGAGATGAAGAAGCTGCCGGCCGAAGACTCCGTCTACGGCAAGAGCGTGGTTCGCGCCGACGGCCGCGTGCTGCATCCGGCCTATCTCTTCGAGGTCAAGAAGCCCGAGGAATCGAAATACCCGGGCGACCTCTACAAGCTGCGGGCGACGATTCCGATGGACGAAGCCTTCCGTCCGCTCAAGGACGGCAACTGCCCGATGGTCAGCGGCTGATCCAGGGTCGGAAATCTGAGGAACGTAACGAAACCGGGAGCCCGGTCCGCCGGGCTCCCCACAAACGGAGGATAATGATGAAAGGGCGACTTCTTGTGGCGGCTTTTGCCGCCGCGTTCGCATGCGGCACCGCACATGCGCAGCAGATCAACGTCAAGATCGGTGTGTTGAGCGACATGTCGAGCCTTTATGCCGACATCGGCGGACCGGGCTCTGTCGCCGCGGCGAAGCTCGCCGTTGCCGATTTCACCAAGTCGAATCCGAACGTGAAGGTGGAACTCGTCAGCGGCGACCACCAGAACAAGCCGGACATCGGCACCAACATCGCGAACCAGTGGTTCGATGTCGACAAGGTCGACATGATCATCGACGTGCCGAACTCGGGCGTTGCGCTCGCGGTCAGTCAGGTCGCGGCGAACAAGAACAAGGTGTTCATCGTTTCGGGCGCCGCGGCGTCCGATCTGACCGGGCCGAAATGCAACGCCAACACGGTGCACTGGACCTACGACACCTGGATGCTCGCAAACGGCACCGGCACCGCGATGGTGAAGACCGGTGGCGACACCTGGTTCTTCCTGACCTCGGACTACGCGTTCGGCCATGCGCTCGAACGTGACACCTCGGCCGCCGTCACCAAGGCGGGCGGAAAGGTGCTTGGTGCCGTGCGTCATCCGCTCAACACCAACGACTTCTCGTCCTTCCTGCTGCAGGCGCAGTCGTCGAAGGCGAAGGTTGTCGGTCTTGCCAATGCAGGCGGCGACACCATCAACTCGATCAAGCAGGCGTCCGAGTTCGGCATCGTCAAAGGCGGACAGAAGCTCGCGGGCCTGCTCGTGTTCGCAAGCGACGTGAATGCGCTCGGTCTGCAGACGGCGCAGGGCCTGACCCTGACCGAAACCTGGTACTGGGACATGAACGACGCCAACCGCAACTGGACCAAGCGCTGGCATGAGGCGGGAGCAGCGGCGAGCAAGTTCCCGACCATGATCCATGCCGGCGTCTATGCGGGCATCCTTCACTACCTCAAGGCGGCGGTTGCGCTGAAAGGCAAGCTCGACGACGGCAAGGCGGTCGTAGAGCAGATGAAGGCCATGCCGACGGACGACGAATTGTTCGGCAAGGGCAACATCGACCCGACCGGCCGCAAGCGTCATCCTGCTTATCTGCTGGAAGTGAAGAAGCCGGAAGAGTCCAAGAAGCCCGGTGACTTCTATAACGTGAAGGCCACGATCCCGCCCGCGGAAGCTTTCCGCGATCCGAAGGATTCGGGCTGCCCGCTCGTTAACAAGAGCTGATGCGAAACCGGGGAGCGGGCATCCGTCCGCTCCCCACCAATTAAGAGACGTCCGGCATGTTCGACATATTCGGCATCCCCTCGACGGCTTTGTTCGGCCAGCTTTTGATCGGCCTGATCAACGGCTCCTTCTATGCGTTGCTCAGCCTCGGCCTCGCCGTCATCTTCGGCATGCTGAACATCATCAATTTCAGTCACGGCGCCCAGTACATGATGGGCGCATTCGCGGCCTACGTGCTCCTGCAGACGACGGGCCTGGGCTATTGGCCCGCACTCATCCTTGCGCCGTTGATCGTCGGGATCACCGGCATCATCATCGAGCGCACCATGCTGCAATGGCTGTACAAGCTCGATCACCTTTACGGTCTCCTGCTGACGTTCGGGCTCGCGCTCATCATCGAGGGCGTCGCACGGCATTATTTCGGATCGGCCGGGCTGCCTTACACGCTTCCTGACGCTTTGCGGGGAGGCCAGAATCTCGGCTTCATGTTCCTGCCGAATTACCGCGCCTGGGTGATCTGCGTTTCGCTCGTCGTTTGCCTCGGCACATGGTTCGTGATCGAGCGCACGAAGCTCGGCGCATACCTGCGTGCGGCGACGGAAAATCCCACTCTCGTGCGCGCATTCGGCGTCAACGTGCCCCGCATGATCACGCTGACCTATGGCTTCGGCGTCGCGCTCGCCGCCTTTGCAGGCGTGATGGCCGCGCCGATCTACAACGTTTCGCCACAGATGGGATCGGAGCTGATCGTCGTCGTGTTCGCCGTGGTCGTGATCGGCGGCATGGGATCGATCCTCGGCGCGATCGTCACCGGCTTCGGCCTCGGCGTGGTCGAAGGGCTGACGAAAGTGTTCTTCCCGGAGGCATCGAACACCGTGATCTTCGTCATCATGGCGATCGTTCTGCTGGTGCGTCCGGCCGGCCTGTTCGGGCGGAGGGCGTAGATGGAACGCGTGGTCGATCCGCTGACCCAGAAGAAGAGCCCGGGCAACCGCAGCGTCGTGATCGCGCTCGTAGCGCTGACCGCCGCGCTCGCAGTCGCGCCGTTCTACGTCTATCCGCAATTCGTGATGCAGGCCTTGTGCTTCGCGCTGTTTGCCTGCGCCTTCAATCTCCTCATCGGTTATGTAGGCCTCCTGTCGTTCGGCCATGCGCTGTATTTCGGATGGGCGAGCTATGTCTGCGCGCACCTGATCAAGGTCGGCACGATCAGCATCCCGTACTGGAAAGGGTCCTGGCTCGTCATCACGATGCCGCCGCTCACTCCGGAAATCGGCATTCTCGCGGGCGCGGCGACAGGGGCCGTGCTCGGCCTGGTCGCAGGCTCGCTCGCGATCCGCAGGCAGGGCATCTATTTTGCGATGATCACGCTTGCGCTCGCGCAGATGATGTATTTCTTCGCCCTGCAGGCGAAGTTCACCGGCGGCGAGGACGGCATCCAGGGCGTGCCGCGCGGCAACCTGTTCGGGATTTTCGACCTGTCCAACACCTACACGATGTACACCTTCGTCGTGGTGCTGTTCCTGTGTTCGTTCCTGTTCATCTATCGCATCATCCACTCGCCGTTCGGGGAAGTGCTGAAGGCGATCCGCGAGAACGAGGCGCGCGCCATCTCACTCGGCTACAAGACCGATCGCTACAAGCTCGTCGCATTCGTGCTCTCGACCACGTTCGCCGGGATTGCGGGCGCGACCAAGGCGGTGGTGATGCAGATCGCCTCGCTCAGCGATGTGGTGTGGCAGATGTCCGGCGAAGTCGTGCTGATGACGCTGGTCGGCGGCCTCGGCACCATCTTCGGACCGGTGGTCGGCGCTTTCGTCATTCTCTCGATGCAATACAAGCTCGCTGCATTCGGCGAATGGGTCACGGTCATTCAGGGCGTGATCTTCGTCGCCTGCGTCCTTCTTTTCCGCCGCGGCATTGTCGGCGAAATCGCCAACATCTTCCGCGTCAAGCTTTAGACACCCAACCCTTTTGTCGGGAGATTGCCGATGAGCGCCGAAGCACGCCTGAAAGAACTCGGGATCGTTCTTCCGCCAGTTCCGAAGCCGCTCGCGAATTACGTGCCTTACCGGCTGATCGGCAACATGCTGTATCTGTCGGGACAGGGGCCGCGCGACGCGGCCGGAAAGCCGATCTCCGGAAAAGTGCCGACCGAAATTTCCGCAGAAGAGGCCTACAAGCACGCCCGCGTCGTCGGGCTGCAGCTTCTTGCGGCGGCGCGCGACGCGCTAGGGTCGCTCGACCGCATCGAGGCTGTGGTCAAGCTTCTCGGCATGGTCAACGGCACGCCCGATTTCGCGGACCATCCGAAAGTCATCAACGGCTGCTCCGACCTTTTCGTCGAGGTGCTCGGAGACCACGGGCGCCATGCCCGTTCGGCGGTCGGAATGGGATCGCTGCCCAACCGCATCCCGGTCGAGATCGAGGCGATCCTCGCCGTCAGGGCGTGACGTTGCGTTTCGGCGGCGGGCTGTGCCATTGATGGCGCCGACCCGCCACGCGATCCAGGATCCATGACAAGCGCATTGTTCTCGCCCGTGCCGCTCGCCGGCCTCGAGCTGTCGAACCGCATCGTCGTCTCGCCGATGTGCCAGTACAGCGCGGAAGACGGCTGCGCGACCGATTGGCATCTCACGCATCTCGGGATGCTGTCCAATGCCGGCGCCGCGCTCGTCGTCGTCGAGGCGACGCATGTGGAGCGGCACGGCCGCATCACGCATGGCTGTCATGGCCTTTATTCCGATGCCAACGAGGATGCGATCCGGCACGTGCTCAACCATTGCCGGCGGATCGGGAAGGCGAAATTCGGCATTCAGCTTGCGCATTCCGGCCGCAAGGGATCGTCGCAGCGCCCGTGGCAGGGCGGCAAGGGCCTGAAGGAGGGCGAGGATCCGTGGGAAACGGTCGCGCCGTCGGCGATCGCCTACGGCAACGAATGGCCGGCGCCGCGCGAGGCAAATCGCGCGGACATGGAGCGCATCCGCGACGCATTCGTGAATTCCGCGAAGCGCGCCGTGCGGGCGGGCTTCGACGCGATCGAATTGCATCTCGCTCACGGCTATCTGCTGCACACATTCCTGTCGCCGGTCTCCAATCACCGCAAGGATGAATTCGGAGGCTCGCTGGAAAACCGGATGCGCTTTCCGCTCGAGGTCGTCCGTGCCGTGCGCGCCGTGGTGCCGAAGTCGCTGCCGCTCGGCGTGCGCATTTCCGCGGTCGACTGGGTCGATGGCGGATGGACGGTGGACGACAGCGTGACCCTGTGCCGGGCGCTCAAGGCCGAAGGCATCGACTTCGTCTGCACATCGTCGGGCGGCATCCGCGCCGATACGCGGGCCCCGCACGACGTGGACAACAACGCCGCGCTGTCGGAGAAAATCAGGCGCGAGGCCGGCATCGCGACGCGCGCGGTCGGCCTGATCACCGACCCGCTCAAGGCTGAGCAGATCATCGCAGGCCAGCAGGCCGATCAGGTTGCAATCGCCCGCGGCTTTCTCGACAATCCGCATTGGGGCTGGCACGCGGCGAAAGCGCTCGGCGCGGATGTTCCTCGCCCCGATCAATATCTGCGGGCAGGGCCGCAATTCTGGCCGCCTGCGCGCCCGAAATAGGTTTCGCCGGACCTTTCATGGCTCAGCCCGTCTTCCCCGATCAGGCCCGCGCCGTCATCATCGGCGGAGGCGTCATGGGCTGTTCGGTCGCCTATCATCTCGCGAAGCAAGGCTGGCGCGACGTGGTGCTGCTCGAACAGGGGCGGCTGTCCTGCGGCACGACCTGGCATGCGGCGGGACTCGTCGGTCAGTTGCGCGCACACCAGAACATGACGCGCCTCGTGCAGTATTCGGCGGAGCTTTACGCAAAACTTGAATCCGAAACCGGACAGGCGACGGGCTGGAAGCAGTGCGGTTCGGTTCTCGTCGCGCGCACGCCCGAACGCGTGACCTTGTTCAAGCGCATCGCTTCGGCGGCCAAGGCGCAGGGTGTCGCTTGCGAGATGATTTCGATCAAGGAGGCCGCGGAGCGCTATCCGGTGATGCGCACCGACGATCTTGCGGGTGCGATGTGGCTGCCGCTCGACGCCAAGGTCAATCCCGCCGACGTGACGCAGGCGCTGGCGAAAGGTGCACGCATGGCCGGCGCACGCATCTTCGAGCGGACGAAGGTCGACGCAATTCACGTGAGGAACGGCGCTGTCACCGGCGTCGCGACCAGCCGTGGCGACATCAAGGCCGAGATTGTCGTGAACTGCGCAGGCCAGTGGGCGAAGCAGGTCGGGCGCATGTGCGGCGTCACCGTGCCGCTGCATTCGGCCGAACACATGTACATCGTGACCGGCAAGATCGACGGGGTGCATCCCGATCTCCCCGTACTTCGCGATCCGGACGGATACATTTACGTCAAGGAAGAAGTCGGTGGCCTGCTGATGGGCGGCTTCGAGCCGGAGGCGAAGCCGTGGGGCATGGACGGCATTCCCGAGAATTTCGAATTCGGCATGCTGCCGGACGACTGGGACCAGTTTTCCATCCTGATGGAGAACGCGCTGATCCGGCTGCCGGCGCTGGAAAAGGCCGACATCAAAACCTTCATGAACGGCCCGGAAAGCTTCACGCCGGACAACAATTTCATCATGGGCGAGGCGCCGGAGCTGAAGAATTTCTTTGTCGGCGCGGGCTTCAACTCCATCGGCATCGCGTCCGGCGGCGGCGCGGGGCGCGCGCTCGCGGAATGGATTGTCGAAGGCGAGCCGACGCTCGATCTCTGGCCGGTCGATATCCGCCGCTTCGCGCGCTTCTTCGGTAACGACAATTACCTGCACGACCGGGTGAAGGAAGTGCTCGGCCTGCATTACATGATGCCCTGGCCGAACCGGGAACTGGCTTCGGTGCGTCCGTTCCGGCGTTCGCCGCTCTACGACAGGCTTGCCGCCAAGCACGCGCTGTTCGGATCGAAGATGGGTTGGGAGCGGCCGAACTTTTTTGCTCCCTCGGCCGCCGACGTGAAGATCGACTATTCCTTCGGCCGGCAGAACTGGTTTCCTTTCGTCGCGGCGGAACATCGTGCGGCGCGCGAGGGCGTTGCCGTCCTCGATATCACCTCGTTTGCGAAATTCCTGATTCAGGGCCGCGACGCGGAGCAGGTATTGCAGCATCTTTGCGCGAACGATGTTGCCGTGCCGGTGGGGACGACGGTCTATACAGGCCTCCTGAACGAGCGCGGCACGTTCGAAAGCGATCTCACCGTTGCCCGCCTTGCGCAGGACCGTTTCCTGCTGGTGACGGGCACCGCCCAGGCGACGCGCGACGCCGACTGGATCCGCCGCAACATGCCGCCGGAGGCGCACGCCTTCCTGACGGACGTGACGTCGGCCTTCGCCGTCATCGCCGTCATGGGCCCGCGCTCGCGCGAACTTCTGGCTTCGCTGACCAAGGCCAGTCTCGACAATGCGTCATTCCCTTTCGGGGCGTTGCGCGAAATCGGCATCGGCCCGGCGACGGTTCATGCCGTGCGGCGCACCTATGTCGGAGAACTGGGCTGGGAATTGTACGTTCCGACCGAACTCGCCGCGGGCGTTTACGACGCGCTGATGCAGGCGGGGGCAAAACTCGGCGTGCGCGATGCCGGTTACTATGCGATCGATTCGCTGCGGCTCGAAAAAGGCTATCGCGCGTGGGGCAGGGAACTGACGCCCGACTACACGCCGTATGAAGCGGGACTTGGATTCGCAGTAAACCTCGACAAGGGAAATTTCATCGGCCGCGCCGCGCTGACCGCGGCGAAAGACCGGCCGTTGCAGCGCAGGCTTCTCAGCTTCGTCGCGACCGCGTCCGATACCCCGCTCGCGCATGGCGGTGAACTGATCCTGCGCAACGGCAAGCCGGCGGGCGAAGTGACGTCGGCAGCCTATGGCCATACGGTGGGCGGCGTGGTGGCGATGGGGTATGTCGCGACCGGCGGCGACAAGGTGGATGCGGCTTTCCTCGCCGCGCCATTCGAACTGGACATCGCCGGCGAGCGCGTCGCGGTGCGGGCCAGCCTGAAAGCTCCCTACGACCCCGCGAATCTGCGAGTGAAGGCTTAAAGCGCGCTCGCCTTCAATTTTGCCGGACTGAAATGGATCCTTTCGTCTTCGCTGCCGTCCTTTTTGCCGCAGCCTGCCATGCCGGCTGGAACGCCTTCATCAAGGTCGGGCTTGAACCCTTCTCGATGACGGCGCTGATCGCGGTGTCTTCGGCACTCCTCGCCGTCATCGCGCTTCCCGTCGTCGGATTGCCCGCGCTCGCGTCGTGGCCCTATCTCGTCGCTTCGATGATTTTTCACCTGGGCTATTACATCGGTCTGACCGAGGCCTATCGCACCGGCGATATGGGACAGGTCTATCCGATCGCGCGAGGTTCCGCGCCGTTGATGACCGCGTGCGTCAGCACGCTCTATGTCGGCGAACATCTCGGATTGTACGGCTGGATCGGGATCCTGGTGCTCGCCTGCGGGATTCTTCTTCTGTCGACGCATGGCGGTCGCGATCTTGCCCGCGTCGAGCGCCACGCGATCGGCTTTGCGTTCTTCACCGCCGTCACGATCTGCGGATATTCGATCGCCGACGGCGAGGGAGGGCGGGTGGCGGGAAGCGCGCACGCCTATGCGGTCATGCTGTTCATTCTCGACGGAGCGATGATGTTCGCCTTCGCAATCGCGCGCCGCGGCACCGGCGTTGTCGTAACCGTGCTGCCGTTCTGGCGCACCGGTCTGATCGCGGGCGGGCTTTCGCTCGCCGCCTACTGGATCGCGATCTGGGCGATGTCGGTTGCGCCGATCGCGCTTGTCGCCGCCTTGCGCGAAACGAGCGTGCTGTTCGCGGCGGCGATCGCAATCGTGATCCTGAAGGAGCCGCCGCGCGCGGCACGTCTCGCCGCGGCCGCGATGATCGTGGGCGGCCTTGTGCTGATCCGGCTCGCCTGAGGACGTCTAGGAGGCGGCGGTCTTGCCGGCCGCGGCGGGCTGTTCGGCCGGCTGCGGCCCGCGCAGGCGGCTGTCGTGCAATTCGCCCGCGACTTCGAGGATCGGATAGGCGACCGAGGTAAGGTGCCCGTTGATCCGCTTCAGGTCGCGGATCACGTCGAGATGGATCGCGCTCGATTCGATCGATTCCGGACGGCCTTCGCGCAGCCGAGAGAAGTGGCTTTCCGAGGCGGCAAGCTCGGCCGAACGCATCGAGGCCTTTTCCGCCAGCAACCGCCGCGCCAGCGCGACGTCACGGGTCGCGAACACGTTGAACGACAGGCGCATGTTGTCCATCACGCGCGCGTGGAAGGTGCGGATCTCCTGCAGGCCTTCGGCCGAGAAGGTGGAGCGGTTCTTGATCTTCTTGGTCGCCAGTTCCATCAGGTTCTTGTCGACGATGTCGCCGACATGCTCGAGATTGGTCGTGAAGGTGAGGATCTCGACATAGCGCTGGCTCTCCTCGTCGGACATCTCCGCCTTCGAGACCTTGACCAGGTAGAGCTTGATCGCTTCGTGCAGCCGGTCGACCGCGTCGTCGGCCTTCTCAACCTCGCGCACGACCTTGGTGTCGGATTTTTCCAGCGCGATGAGCGCCTGGCGCAGCATGTCGGCGACGCGGTCGCCGAGATGCAGCGTCTCGCGCATGGCGCAGGCCAGCGCCTCGGACGGCGTGTCGAACACGTTCGGATCGAGATGTTTCGGCTTGCCGAGATCGGCCGCTTCCGGCTGATCCGGCATGATGCGATTGCAAAGGTGCGCGATCGCGGCAACCGCCGGAAGGAAGACGATCGCGACCAGCACGTTGAAGCCGGTGTGGAAATTGATCGCCAGCCGTCCCGGATTGGATTCGATCTGGCCGAGCATGTCGGCGATGGGCGCGACGAACAGCAGAAGCGGTACCGCGACAGCCGCGCGCATCATCAGGTTTCCGAGCGGAACACGCCGTCCGGCGGGCGGCGAGCCCGACAGCGAGAGCAAGGGCGCGACCGCGCCGCCGACATTGGCGCCGAGCACGAGCGCAAGCGCGAGGGGAGGCGGCAACACATGAGCGGCCGCAAGCGACATCACGAGCAGCACGATCGAGAGGCTCGAATGCACGAGCCAGGTCACCCCGATGGCGACGAAGAAGCCGAGCAGCGGCTCGCCCGCAAGGCCGGTCAGCAGCGAGCGGAACAGCTGCGATTCCTTCAGCGGAATGGCCGCCGCGCCGAGATGGGTGAGCGACAGCAGCATGAAACCGAGCCCGATCAGGATCCGCGCGATCCCGCGAGCCTTGTCGGCCTCGGACGCCATGAACACGAACACGCCGATGCCGACCAGGAGCGTCCAGACCCATTTGATGTCGAAGGAGAAGATCTGCGCGGCGATCGAGGAGCCGACATCGGCGCCAAGCATCACGGCGAGCGCGATCGGCAGCGCGACGAGGCCGCGCGCGGTGAACGAGGCGAGCAGGAGGGCGGTCGCCGTCGAGCTTTGCAGGATTCCGGTGACGCCGATGCCGGCGAGGAAGGCCGAAAAGCGGGTCCGTGTGCGCGTCGCGATGATCCGGCGCAACGTGGCACCGAACGCCCGCATCATGCCGGTGCGCACCATGCGCACGCCCCACAGAAGGAGCGCAACACTGCCGATGATCGAGGCGAACAATTCGGTTCCGGACATTCCTGCGGCCTGAGCCGGGCGCGATCTGACAAGCGGGCCCGTGCGGTTTGGTTTGGCGCGACCTTAATCCGCCAATGACGGTTCAGAAAGCGGTTTTGTTGGGGACGCACCGCGCAGGGGGGATGGCTCGCCGGTCGAGCCGGGACCGACCTCGCGCGCGACGTCGAGGAAAGCGCGGACGAGCGAAAGCTGCCGGTGCTCCTGCAGGCAGACGACATATTCCCCGACCGACAGGTCGCAGTCTCCGATCTCGATCGCATGGAAGCGCTGATCGGCGCGGAATTCGCTGTCGAAAACGACGCCGAGCCCGAACCCGGCCCCTACGGCTTCACGGACCGCTTCCCGCGTCTGCACCTCGATCAGTGAGGCCGGCACGATTCCGGCTTCCACGAGGCGGGTTTCGAACGCCTCGCGGGTGATCGACCCTCTCTCCCGCACCACGATGTCGCGTCCGGTCAGGTCGGTGAGCCTGATCCGGCGGCGGCGCGCCCAGGGGTGGTCGCGCGGGATGAACAGCACCAGCCGGTCTTCCCGCAGTTTCATCGAATGGATGCGCGGGTCCGAGGTGATCTTGGCGGTCACCGCGATATCGGCGGCATGATCCAGCACGTGGCTCAGGACGTTGGCGGAATTGTCGATCTTCACGGTGAAGGTGATTCCGGCGTGCCGGCGTTTGAGTTCCGCGAGGATGCGCATGACGTGATAGGGGCCGTCGGCGCTGACGCGCAGGAATCCGCGGGTGAGGGCGCGGCTTCCGGCGAGCAGCGCGCCCGCCTCGTCCTCAGCTGCGAAGAGCCGCGTGCTCACGGCATAGAGCGATTGCCCGGTGGGGGTGAGCTGGACGCCGCGGCCGCGCCGGTCGAACAAAGCCACGCCGTACTTGGCTTCGAGGGCCTTCACCTGCGCGGACAGGGTCGGCTGGCTGATGCCCTGGCTGCGGGCGGCGAGCGAAAAGCTGCCCGCCAGTGCCACAAGGTGAAAGGCGCGGAGCTGGGTGAGGTTCATATAGACGCTATCTATATCTCATATCCAAAACTCATATTAGATCGATAGCGCGGGACACGCTACAAACAAAGCAGTTAGGGAGCATTGCAACATGACGTCCAAGACTGCTGCAGCCTCGGAAACCGGCGATTCCCTTCTGCTCACGCCGGGTCCCCTCACCACCTCGCGCAGCGTCAAGGAAGCCATGATCCATGACTGGGGGTCGCGCGACGCGACCTTCATCAAGATCAACCAGTCGGTGCTGACCTCGCTCGTCGGGATCATCAACGGCGGAGACGACTTCGTCACAGTGCCGATGCAGGGCTCCGGTACGTTCGCCGTCGAAGCCATGCTGACGACATTCATTCCGAAGAACGGCAAGGTCCTGCTCCTGATCAACGGCGCCTATGGGCAGCGCGCCCGGAAAATTTGTGAGATCGCCGGCCGCGCCGTCGCGGTGCTCGAGACGCCGGAAGACGGCTTGCCCGATCTCGCGGCGGTCGAGCGGACGCTCGCCAGCGACAATTCGATCACGCATGTCTTCTGCGTTCACTGCGAAACCACATCCGGGATCCTCAACCCGATCGCCGAGATCGCCGAGATCGCGAAACGGCACGGCAAGAGCTTCCTGATCGACGCGATGAGCGCGTTCGGCGCGATCGCGCTCGACGCACGGCGCGTCCCATTCGATGCCGTCGCCGCATCGTCGAACAAATGCATCGAAGGGGTGCCGGGTCTCGGTTTCGTGCTCTGCCGCAAATCGGTTCTGGAAAAGACCAAGGGCAACGCAACGACTCTTGTCCTCGACCTGCAGGATCAATGGGCGAATTTCGTGAAGACCGGGCAATACCGGTTTACGCCGCCGATCCATGTGATCGTCGCGTTCCATCAGGCGCTGCAGGAATTCAACGCCGAAGGCGGCGTCGCCGGGCGGGGCAAGCGCTACACCGAGAATTGCAGGATCCTGATCGACGGGATGCGCACGCTCGGCTTCGAGCCACTGCTGCCGGATCGCGTCCAGGCGCCGATCATCGTGACCTTCCGGATGCCCGCCGATCCGAATTTCGTGTTCCAGACGTTCTACGACCGCCTCAAGGATCGCGGCTACGTGATCTATCCGGGAAAGCTGACGGTCGCGGATTCGTTCCGCATCGGCTGCATCGGGCGCCTGTATCCGGAACACATGCGCGGCGCGCTCGCCGCGATCGCCGACATTCTCCACGAGATGAATGTCGCCTCGCCCAAGCCCGCGAAGGCTGCGTAAGGAGACGTCGGTGAACTATAGCCGCAACAGCGCGAACGTCACGGTCAACGGGCGGAGCTATCGCTTTCCGAAAGCGCCCACGATTGCGGTCTGTATTGACGGTTCGGAACCTGGCTATATCGAGCGCGCCATCGAGAAGGGGCTTGCCCCGAATTTCGCGCGGCTCATGAAGGATGGCGCCAATCTGCTCGCCCATTCCGTCATTCCAAGCTTCACCAACCCGAACAACATTTCGATCATCACCGGACGCCCGCCCGCGGTGCACGGCATCGCCGGGAATTATTTCTACGATCCTGCGACGAAGCAGGAAGTGATGATGAACGACGCGCGTTTCATGCGCGCGCCGACCATCATGAAGGCCTTCCACGACGCCGGGGCCAAGGTCGCGGTGGTGACTGCGAAGGACAAGCTGCGCACGCTCCTCGGCAACGGCCTCGACATGGCGAGCGGACGCGCCATCGCATTCTCGTCGGAAAAAGCCGATCAGGCGACGATGGCGCAAAACGGCATCGCCGACGTGCTCGCCCGCGTCGGGATGAAGCTGCCGGAAGTCTACTCGTCCGATCTTTCCGAATTCGTGATGGCGGCGGGCGTCTCGATCGCGATGCGCGAAAAGCCCGACCTCATGTATCTGTCCACGACCGACTATGTCCAACACAAGGCCGCGCCCGGATCGGATGTCGCGAACGCTTTCTACGCGATGATGGACCGCTATGTCGGTGCGCTGGATCGGCTCGGCTGCGTGCTCGTCCTGACCGCCGATCACGGCATGAACGACAAGCATCTGCCGAATGGCGAGCCGGATGTGATCTTCCTGCAGGACCTGTTCGATGCATGGCTCGGGAAGGACAAGGCGCGGGTGATCCTGCCGATCACCGATCCTTACGTGAAACACCACGGCGCGCTGGGATCGTTTGCGACGGTCTATCTGCCCGAGGGCATGGATGCCGCGCCGCTCGTGCAGAAGCTCGCGGGCGTCGAAGGAATCGACATGGCGGTGCCGCGCGCGGATGCCTGCGCGCGGTTCGAGCTTCCCCCGGATCGCATCGGCGACATCGTCGCGGTCTCGACCATCCACAAGGTGCTGGGCACGAGCCGGGCACGGCACGATCTCTCCGGTCTGACCGAACCGCTACGTTCGCACGGCGGCCTCACCGAACAGATGGTGCCGATGATCGCGAACCGGAAAGTCACCGTGCCGGCCGGCCATCAGCTGAGAAACTTCGACGTGTTCGACATCGCGCTCAACTGCGTGCATTGAGGATTTCCATGAACGTCCAGTCGAAACCGGTCGCCGCGATCCGCCACGAGGCGATGCGTATCGCCGGCAAACGCGTGGAGACGGACGAGCGGATCGAGGTGCTCAATCCCTATAACGGCGCGGTGGTCGGCACGGTGCCGGCGGCGCGGCCGTCGCATGTGCGCGATGCTTTCGCGAAGGCGGCGGCCTACAAGCCGAAGCTGACGCGCTACGAGCGCCAGCAGATCCTGCTGCGAACCGCCGAATTGCTGCGCGATCGCAAGGAAGACTTCGCGCGGATCATCACCGCCGAATCCGGCCTGTGCTGGAAGGATTCGCTCTACGAGGCCGGCCGCGCCTACGACGTCTATTCCTTCGCGGGCCAGCTCACGATCAAGGACGACGGCGAAACCTATTCCTGCGACATCTCTCCGCAGGGCAAGGCGCGCAAGATTTTCACGACGCGCCAGCCGCTGCGCGGGGTGATCTCGGCGATCACGCCGTTCAATCATCCGCTGAACATGGTGTCGCACAAGATCGCGCCGGCGATCGCGACCAACAATCGCGTCGTGCTGAAGCCGACCGAACTGACGCCGCTGACCGCGCTCGCGCTCGCCGATGTGCTGTACGAGGCGGGTCTGCCGCCGGAGATGCTGTCGGTCGTGACCGGCAATCCCTCGACCATGGGGGATTCGATGATCACGGATCCCGATTGCGACCTCATCACCTTCACCGGTTCGGTGCGGGTGGGCAAATACATCGCGGAGAAGGCGGGCTATCGCCGCATCGTGCTCGAACTCGGCGGCAACGATCCGCTGATCGTGATGGAGGACGCCGACCTCGAAAAGGCCGCCGAGCTTGCGGTGCAAGGCGCAACCAAGAATTCCGGCCAGCGCTGCACGGCGGTGAAGCGCATCCTCGTGGTCGAAAAGGTCGCGGACGAATTTTCGAAACTCGTGCTCGCGAAGGCGAAGAAACTGAAAGCCGGCGACCCGATGGATCCTTCAACCGATATCGGCACCGTCATCAACGAGAAGGCGGCGATGCTGTTCGAAAAGCGCGTCAAGGACGCGACGTCGAAGGGCGCGGTCGTGCTGCATGGCGAGCCGCGGCAGGGCGCGCTGTTCCCGCCGACGGTCGTCGACAAGGTGCCCTACGATTGCGAGCTCGTGCACGAGGAGACTTTCGGGCCGGTGATCCCGATCATCCGCTGCCCGAACGACATCGGCGAGGTGATCCGCATTTCCAATTCGACCGCCTACGGCCTGTCGTCGGGCGTCTGCACCTCGAAGCTTGAATACATCACGCGCTTCATCAGCGAACTCGAAGTCGGCACCGTCAACGTGTGGGAGGTGCCGGGCTATCGCATTGAGATGTCGCCATTCGGCGGCATCAAGGATTCCGGCCTTGGCTACAAGGAGGGGGTCGTCGAGGCGATGAAGAGCTTCACGAACGTGAAAACGTATTCTTTGCCCTGGTCGTCCTGAAGGAGCGTGCCAGCGGCGAGGGGATGACGATGGGGGGCACTGCGAGCAAGGTTTACGACTACGACCCCGCTCTCTTGGAGGCGGCCTGCGCCAGTTACCGGTCCGGCGGCCCGCTCCCGCGCGCCTTTTACGTCTCGCCCGAAATTTTCAAGGCGGACATGGACCGCGTCTGGCGGCGCTATTGGCTCTATGCCGGCCATTCCTGCCTGCTGCCCAATCCGGGCGACTGGATCACCTGGAACGTCGGGTACGATTCCGTCATCGTGTCGCGGGGGCAGGACGGCGAGATCCGCGCGTTCCACAACACCTGCCGGCATCGCGGAGCGAAAGTCTGCCTCGAGGATCACGGCAACGGCCGGTCCTTCACCTGTCCTTACCACGCCTGGACCTACGAGCTGGACGGGCGGCTGCGCACGCCGACCGAACGCGAATTCGGCGTGCATCAATCGAAGCTCGGCCTGCATCCGGTCCCGCTGAAAGATATCGGCGGGATTTTGTTTGTCGCGCTCGGCGACGACCCGGTGTCGTTCGAGCGCGTGGTCGCCGAAGTCGCACCGAAGATGAAGCATCAGGGCCTGACCGACGCCAAGCTCGCCAGGACGATGCGCTACCACGTCAAGGCGAACTGGAAGCTGATCTTCGAGAACAACCGCGAGTGCTATCACTGCAACACCGCGCATCCCGAATACGTCAAGGGCACCTACGACACCGCGCGGTTCGTGCCGAACCTTGAAGCGGAGGTCGAACATCAGACCGGGCAGGCGCTCGCGCGCTTCCGCAATCTCGGTCTGGAGATCGACGGGGTGATGGCGTCATCGGAAATGACCGGCGCCTATTGGCGCGCGGCGCGTACGCCGCTGATGGAAGGCTGGAAGACGCAGAGCCTCGATGGAAAGCCGGTCGCGCCGCTGATGGGCACGTTCCGGGACAGGAATGCCTGGAGCGATGGCACGCTGCGCACCACGATCTTCCCGAATTTCTGGCAGCATGCGAGCGACGATCACGCGGTCGCCACCCGCATCACGCCGCTTGATGCGCTGAATTGCCAGGTGGACGTCTACTGGTTCGTGCATCGCGACGCCGTCGAAGGCTGCGATTACCGGCTCGAAACGCTGATGCCGTTCTGGCAGCGCACCTCCGAGCAGGACTGGGACATCTGCCAGGCGAACCAGGCTGGCGTTCTGTCGCCGCGCTACGAGCCCGGACCGTATTCGAAAATCCGCGAAACCAATGTGCAGCATTTCATCGACTGGTATCTGAGCGCGCTCGCCGGACCGCGCGGACATCTCAAGACTGTGGGGGCGAGTGGGTGAGCGTAGCGTTGCCTGATCGCGCACGGGTCGTGATTATCGGAGGAGGGGCCATCGGCTGCTCCATCGCCTACCATCTCGCCAAGGAAGGCGAGCGCGACGTTCTCTTGCTCGAGAAAAAGGCGCTGACCGCGGGCTCGACCTGGCACGCCGCGGGCCTGCTCGGGCAGATGCGCTCGAAGGTCAATCTCACGCGGCTGATGCAATACAGCGCGAAGCTCTGCGCGACGATTGCCGACGAGGTCGGGCAGGATGTCGGCTGGCGTAATGTCGGAAGCCTGCGTCTTGCCAGCAGCGATGCGCGCTGGAGCGAGCTGAAGCGCGCGGCGACGGCGGCCAAGAGCTACGGCTTCGATCTTGAACTGGTCGGCCCGAACGAGGTGAAGGACCGCTTCCCGCTCGTGGATCTTAAGGACGTGCGCGGCGCGACCTGGATCGCGTCCGATGGATATGTCGATCCCTATTCGCTGACGATGGCTTATGCGAAAGGCGCGCGGATCGGCGGCGTCAAGATCGTCGAAGGCGCGACGGTCACCGGCTTCAAGATCGCCAATCGCCGCATCACCCATGTGGTGACGGATCACGGCGAGGTGGCGTGCGAGGTCGCGGTCAATGCCGCAGGGCTGTGGGCGCGCCACGTCGGGGAAATGGCGGGCATCGATCTGCCGGTCACGGTCGTTCAGCACCAATATCTCGTGACCGAGAAATCTCCCCGCATCCCGGAGCGTCTGCCGACCCTGCGCGATCCGGATTATAATTTTTATCTGAAGTCCGAACCCGGCGCGATCGCGGTCGGCGGCTGGGAGCGCGGGACGGTCGCGGTCGAGCGGCTGGGGAAGCTGCCGCTCGGGTTCGGGCAGGAGCTGTTCCAGGAAAATCACGACCGGCTCGAAACGATTGTCGGGCCCGCGGCCGAACGCATCCCCGTCCTGAACGAGGTCGGCATCCGCACCGTCATCAACGGTCCGATCCCTGTTTCCGCCGACGGCGAGCCGGTGATGGGCATCGCGGGCGAGATCGACAATTTCTTCATCGCGTGCGGCTTCACGGCGGGGATCGCCGCGTCCGGCGGCGCCGGGCTCGCCATGGCGAACTGGATCGCGCATGGCGATCCTGGAATGGATCTGTGGCCCTTCGATCTGCGCCGCTTCGGCTTACCCCATACCGGGCTCGCCTATCTGCGCGACGCGGCGATCGACGCCTATTCGCGCTATTACGTCATCGCGTGGCCGGACGAGGAGCGTGATGCCTGCCGGCCGCTTCGCCGGTCGCCGCTTTACCCGAAGCTCGCCGGCCACGGCGCGGTGTACGGGCAGAAATTCGGCTTCGAGCGACCCAATTACTTCCTGAAGAAGGGCGAACGCGCGCCGGCTTTCGAGACGTTCGATCGCATGGCCATCGCTCCGGTGCGCGAGCGCGAGCACCGCGCCATTCGCGACAACGTCGCGCTGATCGACATGTGCTCGTTCTCGAAATTCGAAATCACGGGGAGCGGCGCATTGCGTTATCTGCAATGGCTCGCTGCCGGCAATATCGATCGCGATGTCGGGGCGGTCGTGTACACGCAGCTTCTCAATGCCAAGGGCGGTATCGAGGCGGATCTGACGATCATGCGCCCGTCCGAGGACGTCTTCTATGTCGTCACCGGGTCGGGCTTTGGCGTTCGCGACGGGGCCTGGATCCGCAAGCACATGCCGCGCGATGGATCGGTGCAATTCCGCGATGTCACCAGTTCCTACGGCGTCATCAACATCTGCGGACCGCGCTCGCGCGACGTGCTGGCCGAGGTCTGCGAAGACGACGTGTCGAGCGCGGCTTTCCCCTACATGACCTGCCGCTGGATCCGTATCGGATATGCGCCGGTGATGGCGTCGCGCGTCACTTACGTGGGCGAACTCGGCTGGGAGCTGCATGTCCCGTCGGAATACGTCGCGTATGTCTACGAGACCTTGCGGACGGCCGGCGCGCGCTTCGACATCGCCGATGTCGGCTACAAGGCCGTCAACAGCCTGCGCATGGAGAAGCGTTACCTTTACTGGAGCGCCGATATCACGCCGGAGGAGACGCCGCTGGAAGCCGGCCTTGGCTTTGCGGTGTCGTTCAAGAAGGGCGACTTCCTCGGCCGGGACGCGCTGATGACCCAGAAGGAGGGCGGACTGACGCGCCGCCTGGAGTGTTTTGCGCTGGATGAGCCCTTGTCGGTATTCGGGGGCGAGGCGATGATTGCCGACGGCAAAGTCATCGGCATGACAACAAGTGGAGATTTTGGGCACACGGTCGGGCGCATGCTTGTGCTTGGATATGTCCCCAAAGAGCATTTCGGTCGTGATAAGATCGAAATCGAAGCGTTCGGACAGCGTAGTCTTGCGACTCGCGTCGAGAGATGTGCGTATGATCCGACGAACGAGAGAATAAGAGCATGAAGCAACATGCCGCAGTCGACGATGAGGATCGCAAGTTGCGAGTTGGTGCCAGGGTTCACACAGGGGTCATCCGTTTGTAGCAACTTGCCGTGACAGGGAAGTGCAAACGGACCAGAGGAGAGTAACGATGATCAAACGTGTTGTTGCATTGTGGGGCACGGCCTGTCTGGCCACCGCCCTTGCGACCGCTCCGGCGCTCGCGCAGAAAACCAAAGTGACGCTCTACACCGCGATCGAGAACGAGCAGCTCAAGCCGTTCAAGGACGCGATCGAGGCGGCGGTTCCGGAAGCGGAGGTCGAGTGGGTCCGCGATTCCACCGGCATCATCACCGCGCGCTTTCTCGCGGAGAAGGCTTCGCCCAAGGCCGACATGATTCTTGGCCTCTCTGCATCGTCCATCCTGATCTTCAAGACCGAGGGGTTGATCGAGCCCTACCTGCCGAAGGGTGCGGATGCGATCAAGCCACTGTTCAAGGAGCCGGCGAACCCGCCGTCTTATGTCGGCATGGACGCCTATCTCGGCGTTGTTTGCTTCAACAACCCGGAAGGCCAGAAGGCCGGTCTGACGGCGCCGAAATCGTGGAAGGATCTGCTTGATCCGAAATACGAGGGCAAGATCGTGATGCCGCATCCCGCGTCCTCGGGCACCGGCTATCTCATGGTTCAGATGTGGCTGCAGGGCATGGGCGAAGCCGAAGGGTGGAAGTTCATGGATGGTCTGCACAAGAACATCGCGACCTATCTGCACTCGGGCTCCGCGCCTTGCGTGCAGGCCGCCAAAGGCGAACGTGTTGCCGGCATCGGCTTCGACATGCGCGGCGCGTCCGAAAAGACCAAGGGTGCGCCGATCGATATCGTCGTTCCGCCGGAGGGTACGGGTTGGGAGATGGAAGCCGCCGCAATCGTGAAGGGCAGCAAGAACCTCGCCGTCGCCAAGAAGATCATGGACTGGGTGGCGACGAAGCCCGCAAACGAGCTTTTCGGTCAGTATTATGCGGTGGTCGGCCACAAGGACGTTCACAGCGCCCCGCCGAACTACCCGGCTGACGGCGAAGCCCGGATGTTCAAAATGAACATCCAGAAAATGGCCGACGAGCGCTCGGCGGTGCTGGCCGAGTGGTCCAAGCGCTACGAGTCCAAAGCCGCGCCGAAGAAATAGGCGCTGCAACGCGACACTAGACGCCTCCGGGGGTTGCCCCCGGGGGCGATTTTGGCTGACCATGGCCGCGCCGGGAGCGGGGCGATTGAAATATGAATGCCAAATCTGATGTGGGGAAAGACGGAAAGGGCGGTGCGCCGTTTTTGCGTATCCGTAACCTCACCAAACGCTTCGGTGCCTTTACCGCGCTGAATGACGTTTCGCTCGATGTGATGAAAGGCGAATTCGTCTGCTTTCTCGGGCCATCCGGCTGCGGGAAAACGACGCTTCTGCGCGCCATCGCGGGTCTTGATCCGCAGGACGTAGGAACGATCGAGATCGACGGGCGGGACGTGTCGCGGATGCCGCCATCCGCGCGTGACTTCGGAATCGTGTTCCAGTCCTATGCGCTGTTCCCCAATCTGACTGTCGCTGCCAATGTAGGATACGGTCTCGTCAACCGGCGCACGAAGCGCAGTGTCATCCTCGCCCGCGTGCGCGAGCTGTTGAAGCTTGTCGGCCTCGCCGATCAGGAAGCCAAATATCCCGTGCAATTATCGGGCGGGCAGCAGCAGCGCGTCGCGCTCGCCCGCGCGCTCGCGACGTCGCCCGGGCTTCTGCTGCTCGATGAGCCGCTGTCGGCGCTCGACGCGCGCGTGCGGTTGCGCCTGCGCGACGAGATCAAAGCGCTGCAGCGGCGCCTCGGCGTCACCACCGTCATGGTCACACATGACCAGGAGGAAGCGCTGTCGATGGCCGATCGGATCGTGGTGATGAATTCCGGCGTCATCGATCAGGTCGGCACGCCCTCGCAGATCTACCGCAAACCGCAGAACGCCTTTGTCGCCGATTTCGTCGGCAGCATGACCTTCTTCGACGCGGAAGTGGCGGGCCCGAGCCAAATCCGTCTTGGCGGCATCGACCTGTCTTGTTCCGATGCCAAGAGTTTCGTGAAGGGCTCCTCGGTTCGCATCGGTCTTCGTCCCGAGGAGGTTCGCGTGCGCAACATCGACGCGCAGACAGAAAACCGGATTGAGACCAAGGTGACCGAACTCGATTTTCTCGGCCCGTTCTGCCGGGCACAGCTCAAGCCCGAGGCCGCTCCCGGCGTCACGATCCTTGCGGACTTTTCCGCAAACCTGATGCGCGATTTGAATGTCGAGCGCGGGCAAAGCCTCACGGTCGCTTTGCCACCCGAGGCGCTGCGCGTCTTCGCAGGGACGGAAGCGCCGTGACCGTTGCGACTCTCGATCGGGATGCTCCGGCCGACAGCCGGGTTTCGCGCGATGCGCTGGTGATCCGGCTGGGTATCGTCGCGTTGGTGGGCTGGCTTCTGCTTACGATTGCCTTCCCGCTCTGGTCCCTGCTGTCGAAAAGCTTTCAGGACAAGGACGGCCATTTTGTAGGGCTCGACAATTACGTCCAATACTTCTCGACACCCACGCTTGTCGGTTCGATCTTCAACAGCCTCTGGGTTGCCCTGATCTCGACCGCGATCGTGATCCCGCTGGCTTTCATCTACGCCTACGCGCTGACGCGCACGCGGATGCCAGGCAAGGGATTGTTCTATGCAGTCGCGCTGCTTCCGCTGTTCGCCCCTTCGCTGTTGTCGGCGATCTCGCTGATTTATCTCTTCGGCAACCAGGGGATTCTGAAGTCCTGGTTGTTCGGTGCCTCGATTTACGGCCCGATCGGAATCGTGATCGCGCAGATCTTCTACTGTTTCCCTCAGGCGCTCATCATCCTTGTGGCTGCGCTCGCGCTTGCCGATGCGCGGCTCTACGAGGTGGCCGATGCGCTCGGCACCACCAAGCCGCGCATTTTCCGCACCGTGACGCTGCCGGGTGCGAAATTCGGCCTCATCAATGCGTGTTTCGTGGTGTTCACGCTGGTGGTGACCGATTTCGGCATCGCCAAGGTGATCGGCGGGCAGTTCAACGTGCTCGCGACCGATGCCTACAAGCAGGTCGTCGGGCAACAGAATTTCTCGATGGGGGCCGTCGTGGGCATGGTCCTGCTGGTACCGGCCACGCTCGCCTTCGCCATAGACCGCATCGTGCAGCGCCGGCAGGTCGCGCTCCTCTCGGCCCGGGCGGTTCCGCTTGAGCCGAAGATGAACCGGCTCCGCGACGGGGCGCTGATCGGCTATGTCGTCGTGATCGGGTTCATGATCCTTGTCGTTCTTGGAACCGCGGTTTGGGCGTCCTTCATCACGTACTGGCCGTACAATCTGTCGCTGTCGCTGAAGAACTACAATTTCGCCGAGCTCGATCCCGGCGCGTGGTCGCCTTACTTCAGCTCCCTGAAGATGGGCGTGCTTACCGCGATCATCGGCACGTCGATCGTTTTCACCGGCGCGTATCTGATCGAGAAGACGAAGCTTGCGCCTGCCGGCCGGGCGATTGCCCATTTCCTTGCGATGCTCCCGATGGCGGTGCCGGGCCTCGTGATCGGTCTCGGTTATGTGTTCTTCGTCAACGCGCCGTGGAACCCGGTGAACATCTTTTACGGCACGCTGATCCTCTTGGTGGTGAACTGCGTGGCGCATTTCTACACGGTGGCGCACATCACCGCGCTGACGGCATTGAAGCAGATCGACCCCGAATTCGAATCCGTATCCGCCTCGCTCAAGGTGCCGGTGTGGCGCACCTTCCGCCGCGTCACCGTGCCGATCTGCCTGCCTGCGATCATCGACATCGCGATCTATCTCTTCGTCAATGCGCTGACGACGGTGTCGTCGGTGATCTTCCTGTACGGCCCGTCGAATAAGCCGGCCTCGGTTGCGATCGTGCATATGGACGAAGCCGGGTTCTCGGCGGGCGCAGCCGCGATGGCGACGATGATCGTTCTCACCGCACTCGGCGCGAAGCTCTTTCACGTGCTGCTCGACCGTCTCGTGCTGATGCGCCTGCAGGCGTGGCGGCGGCGTTGATGGAAGGCTCGCGGCCCCCGGCCCCTTCGGAGAGCGATACCAACGTATCGCCGCAACGCCGTGCGTGGGCGGAGCGAAATCTCGACACCGCTGCGAAGGCGCTGCTCGCGCGGGATTCCCGTTCCTTCCTGCATCAGTCGGTGTCGACGCCCTGTCTCAACGCCATCGTGAAGGCGGAGGGCATCTATCTCGAAGACACCGCCGGGCGCCGCTACATGGATTTCCACGGCAACAACGTGCACCACATCGGCTACGGCCATCCGCGGCTCAAGCGCGCGATCGCCGAGCAGATGGAAGAGTTGCCGTTCACGCCGCGGCGCTATGCGTCGGAGCCTGCCGTCGCGCTGGCCGAGAAACTGGGCCAGATCTCGCCCGGAAACTTGAGCAAAGTGCTGTTCACCACCGGCGGGTCCGATGCGGTCGAGGTCGCAATCAAGATCGCGCGCACCGCGACCGGGCGCTACAAGACATTGTCCTTCTGGGACGCGTTCCACGGCGCCGGTTATGGGTCGGCAGCGGTCGGCGGAGAGGCCCTGTTCCGCTCCGGGCCGGTCGGCCCGCTCATGCCGGGTGCCGAGCACGTCGCGCCGTTTTCCAGCTATCGCTGCCCGTACGGCACGAAGACGCCCGAAGAATCGGGTGAAGCCTGCGCGCGGATGATCGATTATGTGCTCGGGCGCGAAGGCGACGTCGCTGCTTTCATCGCCGAGCCGGTGCGCGCGATCCCCTATATCCCGCCGGCCGGATTCTGGAAGAAGGTGCGCGAGATCTGCGACCGCCACGGCACGCTGCTCGTTTTCGACGAAATCCCGATGGGGCTGGGAAAGACCGGCCGCATGTTCGCGAGCGAGCATGACGGCGTGGTGCCGGACATGATGGTGGTCGGGAAGTCGCTCGGCGGCGGCATCCTGCCGATTGCCGCTGTGGTCGCCTCACCCGATCTCGATGTCGGGGCGGATTACGCCTTCGGCCATTACACGCACGAGAAGAATCCAGTCACCGCGCGAGCGGCGCTGACCACCATTCAGATTATCGAGGACGAGAAGCTCGTCGAGAATTGCGCCCGCGTCGGCGCCGCGGCGCTCACCCGGCTGGAAAAGCTCAAGGACAAGCACCCGCTGATCGGCGATGTGCGCGGGCGGGGTTTGCTCATCGGCATAGAGCTTGTGACCGATCGCGCACTGAAAACGCCGGCCAACAAGGCTGCGGAAGCGGTGATGTATGGCGCCCTCGACCGGGGGCTGTCGTTCAAGACGTCGTTCGGCAACGTGCTGACGCTGACGCCGCCGCTGACGACCACGCAGCCCGAGATGGATCGGGCGATTGACATCCTGGACGAATGCATCGGCGCTGCGGCCAGGAATTGAAAAGCACCGGGGGCGGACAATGCCGAGTAACCTGAGTTTCGATGAGCTGAAAAAGGCGGTGAAGGCCGGCACGATCGACACCGTCGTCGTCGCGATGGTCGACATGCAGGGCCGCCTGATGGGCAAGCGCTTTCAGGCGGAGTATTTCGTCGATGGCGCGTACGAAGAGACGCATGCCTGCGACTACCTTCTGGCCAACGATATCGATATGGAGCCGGTCCCCGGCTACACCGTGTCGAGCTGGGAGAAGGGTTACGGCGACTTCGTCCTCAAGCCCGACATGAAGACGATGCGCCGCCTGCCGTGGCTTGAGGGGACCGCGCTCGTCCTCGCCGACGTGCTCGATCATCATCACCACGATCTTTCGCATTCTCCGCGCGCGATGCTCAAGTCGCAGATCGCCCGGCTGAACAAGGCGAAGATGCGCGCGTTCTGCGCGTCCGAGCTCGAGTTCTATCTGTTCGACGAAAGCTACGAAGCGATCGCGGGGAAGCGCTTCCATCAGCCGAAGACCGCAGGCCAGTATATCGAGGACTACCATATCTTGCAGACCACCAAGGAGGAGGGCGTGATGCGCGCCATCCGCAAGGGGCTGCAGGGCGCGGGAATTCCGGTCGAGAATTCCAAGGGGGAATGGGGCCCGGGCCAGGAAGAGATCAACGTACGCTATGCCGACGCGCTGGAGATGGCGGACAATCACGTCATCCTGAAAAACGGCGTGAAGGAGATCGCGCATCTGCAGGGCAAGGCCGTCACCTTCATGTCGAAGTGGAATTACGGGCTCGCCGGTTCGAGCTCGCATGTCCATTGCTCGCTGTGGAGCGCGGACGGCAAGTCGCCGCTGTTCTTCGACCAGAAGGCCGAATTCGGCATGTCGCCGGTGATGCGCTCGTTCGTCGCCGGACAGTTGAAATATGCGCGCGACATCACCTATTTCCTCGCGCCCTACATCAACTCCTACAAGCGCTTTCAGGTCGGGACTTTCGCGCCGACCAAGACGGTGTGGAGTCGCGACAACCGCACGGCGGGTTTCCGGCTGTGCGGCGAGAAGAGCAAGGCGATACGCATCGAGTGCCGGGTCGGCGGGGCGGATCTCAATCCGTATCTTGCCTTCGCGGGGCTGATCGCGGCGGGTCTTGCCGGGATCGACGAGAAGCTCACGCTCGGCGCGCCGCATTCGGGAGACGCCTATTCCGGGGAGAAATTGCCGGAGGTGCCGAAGACGCTACGCGATGCAACCGAAAGCCTGTGCAAGTCAAAAATGCTGCGCGCGGCCTTTGGCGATGGCGTGATCGACCATTATGTCCACACCGCGAAATGGGAGCAGTTCGAATATGACCGCCGCATCACCGATTGGGAGTTGATGCGCGGTTTCGAGCGGTCTTGATCGCCGCCGCCAGTGCCGAGGGTCTAAATGCCGGATATTGTTTGTGTTTCGCCGATCGACGGCCGTGAGGTCGCGCGCAAGGCAACATCGTCGTCCAGGGACATCGCCGATGCGGTTTCGGCCGCTCGCAAGGCGCAGGCCGCGTGGCGCGACGTCTCCATCGCCGAACGCGCGAAGGTCTGCTCCGCCGCGGTGGACGCAATGCTCTCGATGCGCGCGGAGATCGGTCCGGAAATCTCGCTGCAGATGGGCCGGCCGGTGAAATATGCCGGCGGTGAGCTGAACGGGTTCGAGGAGCGTGGCCGCTACATGATCGGCCTCGCCGAGGAAGCACTCGCGGACGTCGTTCCGGCCGCGAAGGCGGGCTTCAAGCGTTACGTCCGGCGCGAGCCGGTCGGCATCGTGCTGACCATTGCGCCGTGGAACTATCCGTATCTGACGGCGGTCAACTCGATCATTCCCGCGCTGATGGCAGGCAATGCGGTGATCCTGAAACACGCCGCGCAGACGATTCTTGCCGGCGACCGTTTCCAGCAGGCCTTTGACCGGGCCGGGTTGCCGAAAGGCCTGTTCCGGACGCTGACACTGTCGCATGACGACACGACAAGACTGATCGCTTCCGGCGAGATCGATCAGGTCTGTTTCACCGGCTCGGTCGAAGCCGGCAAGGCGATCGAGCGCGCGGCCGCGGGCACATTCTGCGGTGTCGGCCTCGAGCTTGGGGGCAAGGATCCGGCCTATGTGCGCGCCGACGCGAAACTCGACCACGCGATCGAAAATATCGTGGATGGGGTCTATTTCAATTCCGGGCAATGCTGCTGCGGGATCGAGCGCGTCTATGTGCATGCGGATGTCCATGACAGGTTCGTCGAGGGCTATGTCGCGCTGACGAAGCAATACGTGCTCGACAATCCGCTGGATGAAAAGACCACGCTTGGGCCGATGGCGCAGAAACGTGCGGCCGCCACGGTGCGCGAGCATATCGACGAGGCGCTGCACAAGGGCGCGAAGCCGCTGATCGACACCAAACAATTTGCGAAGGACGCACCGGGCTCGACCTATGTCGCTCCGCAGGTTCTGACCAATGTCGATCACGGCATGAAGCTGATGATGGAGGAAACATTCGGCCCGGTCGCCGGCATCATGAGGGTGAAGGACGACGACGAGGCGATCCGTCTGATGAACGATTCCCCCTACGGCCTGACCGCCTCGATCTGGACGACCGACCGCGACGCGGCCGAGCGGATCGGGCGCCGTATCGAGACCGGCACCGTGTACATGAACCGCTGCGACTATCTCGATCCGGGCCTCGCCTGGACTGGGGTCAAGGATACCGGCCGCGGCGCGACGCTGTCGCGAATCGGCTACGAGACGCTGACGCGACCGATGAGTTTCCATTTGAGGGATGTTTGAGAATGCAGCTTCGCGGCAACTGGAATTATCCGACAACGGTGCGATTTGGCGCCGGGCGGATCAGCGAGCTACCCGAAGCCGTGAAGGCTGCGGGGATGAAGAACCCGCTTTTCGTGACGGACCCGATGCTCGCGAAAATGCCGATGACGGCGGCGGCCATGCAGTCGCTGAGCGCCGCCGGCCTCTCGGTGCAGATGTTCTCGGACATGAAGCCGAACCCGGTCGACATGAATCTCGCGCAGGGGATCGCGGCCTTCCGCTCCGGCAAGCATGACGGCGTGATCGCCTTCGGCGGCGGCTCTGCGCTCGACGTCGGCAAGCTGATCGCGTTCCAGCACGGCCAGGCGCGTCAGGTCTGGGACTTCGAGGATGTCGGCGACTGGTGGACGCGCGCAGATTCCTCCGTCATCTCTCCGATCATCGCCGTGCCGACCACCGCCGGCACCGGCTCGGAAGTCGGCCGCGCGGCGGTGCTGACGCATGAAGCGACGCACACCAAGAAGATCATTTTCCATCCGCTGATGCTGCCGAAGATCACGATCTGCGATCCGGAGCTGACGGTCGGCATGCCCCCGATCATCACCGCGGGCACAGGGTTCGATGCCTTCGCGCATTGCCTCGAAGCCTATTGCGCGCCGTTCTATCACCCGTTCGCGGACGGCGTTGCGGTCGAGGGCATTCGCCTCGTGAAGGAGAACCTCGCGAACGCCGTGAAGGATGGAAAGAACATCGAGGCGCGCGCCAACATGATGGCTGCGGCGGCAGCGGGCGCGACGGCGTTCCAGAAGGGTCTCGGTGCGATCCACTCGCTGTCACATCCGGTCGGATCGCTCTACGACACGCATCACGGGCTGACCAACGCTGTTTTCATGCCGTACGTGCTCGCCTTCAACAAGAAAGAGGTCGAGGACAAGATCAAGCGGCTCGCGGCCTATATCGGCCTGAAGCCGAATTTCCGCGCCTTCATGGATTTCGTGATGGAGCTGCGCCAGCAGACCGGAATTCCGAACACGCTTGCCGGACTGAAGGTCGGCGAGGACAAGATCGAGATGATCGTGGAGATGGCGCCGAAGGACCCGACCGCGGGCGGCAATCCGGTGACGCTCGACAAGCGCGCGGCGCGCACGATCTTCAAGCGCGCCCTGGAGGGACGTCTCTAGCCGTCGGTGCGATAGCCGTAGCGGCGGGCGAGCGCCGAGGGCTCCGCGCCGAGAAAATAGGACAGCCGCAGGCGCCACATCAGCAGGATGGTGCGCAAGGGGCCGTTGTCGTCCCAGCGCCGGCCGGAGGTGGTGACCCGTTCGCGCAGGCAGAGCGGCGGCGCGAGCCGCTTCAGCCGCGTCGACATCGCGACATCTTCCATCAGCGCGATAGCGGGGAAGCCGCCTGCGGCGTCGAAGGCCGCGCGCGTCATGAACATCGCCTGGTCTCCAGTCGCGATGCCGGTGAGGCGCGAGCGCAGGTTCATCGCGCCCGCGATCACGGGCAGGAGACGGCTTCTTCCAAGGATCGCGATGTCGAAGCGGCCCCATGCCCGCGTGTGCCCGCCGATCTGCCGTTCGACGGTGGCGTCGGCCTGCGCGGGGAGGCGCGTATCCGCATGCAGGAAGAGGAGAATGGTCCCTCGCGTCCCGGCTGCGCCTGCGTTCATCTGAGCTGCACGGCCGCGCGGCGAATCGACCAGCCGGTCGGCGAGGGGTCTTGCGATCTCTCGCGTCGCGTCGGTGCTGCCGCCGTCGACGACGACGATCTCAACGCCGCGCCGGCGGAGCGGTGCGAGCGCGGTCAAGGCGGCCTCGATGCCGCCTTCCTCGTTCAGAACGGGAATGATGATCGACAGCCCGGTCACGGCGCGGGAGCGGCTACTCCGCCGCTTCCTTCAGGGCGCCGCTGCAGCTCGATCCCTGGCCCGCGGTGCAGCCGAAACAATGACCGCCGACGCGAATGGGAAGACCGGTCACATCTGCCGCGAGGAGGTCGCGCACATGCAGGCGCCTATGAGCGTCGTCAGTCATTGGCAGCTGGAGCATCTGGTTGAAGTCGCAATCGAAGAGAAAGCCGCGATAATCGACGGAGATGAGATTGCGGCACATCACCGTTTCGAGATTGGCGTCGAGATGAGCGTTCTGGAGGAGCGCAAGATAGCGGTCGAATTCTCCCTTGGAGATCAGCGTCGAGCCGAAACGCTGGATCGGCATGTTCGCCAGCGCGTAGAGATTATTGAACGCGATGCCGTATTCCTTGCCGAGCACCCGCCGGTAATCCGCCTCGAGCGCGGCTTGGGGCGGCGGCAATGAGGGGCCTTGCGGATTGTAGACGAGATTGAGCGTCAGTCCCGATCCTTCGCGGCCGTATCCGAGCGCGTTCAACCGTCGAAGGCCGCGGATCGATCCGTCGAACACTCCCTTTCCACGCTGTTTCTCGACATTGTCCTGCAGGTAGCACGGCATCGACGCCACGATCTCGACCTGCTGCGCGGCGAGGAAGTCGCAGAGATCCTCCTGTCCCTCGACCTCCAGGATCGTCAGGTTGCAGCGATCCATGACGCGCAGACCCAAGTCGCGCGCGCCGATCACGAGCCTGCGAAAATGCGGATTGAGCTCGGGCGCGCCGCCCGTGATGTCGAGCGTCGAGATGCGTCCGCGCTCGAGGACCGCGAGGACAATGTCGGCAATGTCACCGCTCATTTCCTCGCTGCGATTGGGGCCTGCCGCGACGTGGCAATGCACGCATGACTGGTTGCAGCGATAGCCGACATTGATTTGCAGCGTGTCGGGCCTTCCGCGCCGGATGGCAGGGAAGGCGATCTTGGACAGACGTGGCCAGGTTTCATGCATCGTGCACCGAACCTCGCATGCGTCGCGCCGGGCGACAAATGAAACCGCCGGCTCGCTTTAACAATTCACCGTGAAACGTCAGTGTGACGGCGATGGCTCCGCGCTCGCCGTCATCTGCGGCAGGCCAATGCGGCCGAAGCCCGGCAGCTTGATGGCCGGCTGTCGCAGGTCGAGCCCCGCGACGAGGCCAAGCAGGTTGACTTCGAAGCCTTCGACCCAGCCCGCCTTCACTCCGAGGACGCCCCAAAGGCTCGCTTCGAATCCGGTCCGGCTGTCGCTCCAACCGACGTAAGGGTCGGGACGATAGTCGCGGCCGATGGCGTTTGCGGGCAAGGTCGTTTGCAATTCGGGAATTGCGCGCAGCACGGTCGCGACAAAGGTGTTGCTGTTCGGACCGGGCCATACGCGATAGTCGCCATCGTTGGCGTACTGGTAGCTGCGGACGGCCCCCTCGATTTTCGGAATCATCTCTTCGGCCGCCTCGCCCTTGATGTCGGCGACGACGGTCGGCGGCGTGCCATACCAGCGGCCGTCCGGCGGCCAGCCATTGATGCGCACAGGGTTGCCCCAGCCCACAACGTCGTAGCGGGTCCAGCGCCGCCCGTTCTTCGGCTTCACGACGATCCAGCTGTGAACCGCCACGACGCCCTTCCAGCCGCCGGTGCGGCTCGAGAAGAAGAGAACGCGTGCGTCGGCGAAGGCCGAAGCCTGCGGCAAGCTGCCGGTGCTCGACCAGTCCGCGTCTCGCCAGCTGTGCGGACGATCCTGGAACGCGAACATGGCGGCACGGGCTGCGACCGGCAGCAGGAAAAGGGCAAGGATTGAAAGGATCACGAACTTTCTGCGGGGGCGGGAGAGAGGCATGACGTCAGGCCATGTAGGATGTCTTTAGGCCGGAATCGAGGCGTCAAAGCCTCTGCGGCATGGATTGGGACGCCGAATTCCTCCGACTCGAACTCACCAGCGTCATCAGGATCTGCTGCGCTGCTTCGACCAGCGCGGGAAGGGTGGGCGAGCGGCCCGTCATCCGGCGACGGCCCGACGCACGGACCGGGGGCACGTGGACGAAGGCCGCGAACTCGGGCCCGCCCGGCTGCGACACGGCTTCGAGCGCGCGCCAGTAGAGATAGTTGCACACATAGCGACCGGCATTGCGCGACAGAACGGAGGAGGGCGCGCGTTCGCGCAACGCCCGAAGCATGCGCCTCGCCGGAATGCGGCTTCGCATCGGACCGGCCCCGCCCGTCACGATCGCGCGACCTGCCGGCGAGAACCTCGTCGCGTCGGGAAACCGGGCGACAATATTGCGCGCGATCGTCTCAATCCGGATGGCGTTCGACCGCGGGGCGACGCCGAACATCAGCAGCACGTCCGGCCGGTATCGAGATAAAAGCACGCGAAGCTCACGGTCGACCGCGGCATAGCTTGTCGGAAACACGTGTCCGACGAGGCGCACGTCTGCGAGTCCGGGCCGCCGGCTGCGGGCAAGCTGCCGCGCGATGACCGCGCTCGGATTGAATGCAGCGCCCGGAAAGCGTCCGAACCCCGTGATCAGCACGCAGCCCGAGCGGTTCCTGCCGGAAGGAGGACCTGCCGTCATAGATCGGCGATCCCCGCAATCTCTTCCACCGCCATGATCGGGGAGAGATTTCCGGCGGCCACGGCCGACTCGATCTTCGTGACGCGTGCCTTCAGCTTCGGGTCGCCGCGCAGCCGCGCAAACAGCCGCTCCTCGAGCAGCGCGCGCATCCACTTGACCTGCTGCTCGCGCCGCTTGGCCGTAAATTCTCCCGACGCAGTCGTCCTGGTGCGGTGGTCCGTGACCGCGTTCCAGAGATCGGCGATGCCATCGCCGGTCAGCGCCGAATAGGTCACGACGGGCGGCGACCAGGTCGAGGACGGGGCTTTCAGGATGTGCAGCGCCGCGCGGTATTCCGCCGCCGCCGATTTGGCGCGCGGGATGTTGTCGCCGTCGGCCTTGTTCACGGCGATCATGTCGGCAAGCTCGACCACGCCCTTTTTCAACCCCTGCAGTTCGTCACCGGCGCCCGGCAGCATCAGCACGAGAAAGAAATCGGTCATGTCGGCGACCGCCGTCTCCGACTGCCCGATGCCGACCGTCTCGACGAGGATCACGTCGTAACCGCCCGCCTCGCACAGAAGCATCGTCTCCCGTGTTTTCGCGGCGACCCCGCCGAGCGTCCCGGACGAGGGGGAGGGACGGATAAACGCGTTCGAATCGTTGGCGAGATTTGGCATCCGCGTCTTGTCGCCGAGGATCGATCCGCCGGTACGGCTGGAGGAGGGATCGACGGCGAGTACCGCGACCTTGTGGCCGTGCCTCGTCAGATAGCTGCCGAGCGTGTCGATCGTTGTCGATTTTCCGGCGCCCGGAGCCCCGGTGATGCCGACACGGACGGCCTTGCCGGTTTCCCCGATCAGCTCCTGCACCAGCCGATGCGCGCTATGCTGATGATCGGTTCGCTTGCTTTCGATCAGTGTGATCGCGCGGGCGAGCATCGCGCGGTCGCCGGCGCGGATGCCGGCCGCAAGCGCCTTCAAATCGGAGGATGACCCGGTGGCGAGCATGGGATCAGTCTACCCGGATTCTCCGCTTCGTTGACAGCGGGTGCCGCAGACCCGGCCGATGGCGTTGCGGCCTATTCCTTCACGAGCTTGGCGGTGGGCTCGCCCAGCGGCAAGGACGCGAAAAATGCCGCCGGGTCGGTCACACCGTCGATGCGGCATTCGTCCTTGCGGATTTCGACGCCGGTGAGCTTCGACTTGTCGAGTTTCGAGCAATCCGGGGCGTGCGTGAAGAATTCCGCACCGGCCGAGCGAAGAAGCAAATAGTCGTAGGCTTCGGCGTTCTTCTTTTTCGATTGCACGACGTAACGGTCGCCTTCGATTTTGTGCACGGTCACCGTCGTCGGATCGTTGCCTTGCTGAACGAAGTCGTAACCGCCGTCGGCGCGCTTGCGAATCTCGGCGCTATCGTTCTCGATATATTGTTCGCCCTCGACATGGTCATAGACCTTGTACTTGCCGCCCTCGCCGAACAACGCCACCGCGCTCGAGGCCGGGAACTTGGCGTCCTTGGAGGTGATGCAGCCGGGTAGGAGAAATGCCAGTGCAATGGCGGTCAGGGCCGCCAGTCGGGCGCGGGGCAATGTCATGCGTTTGGAGGCTTTCAAATTGGGAATGGATTATTCGGCGGCGCGCTGGCCGTGGCCGAGGCGCTGGTTCAGCTTCCGGACGAGATCTTCCGCGGCCTCCGCGATCACGGTGCCGGGCGGGAAGATCGCCTCCGCTCCCGACTTTTTCAGGGCATCGTAATCCTGCGGCGGAACGACGCCCCCGATCACGATCATGATGTCCGGGCGGCCCTGTTTTTCCAGCTCGGCCTTGAGTTCGGGAACCGCGGTCAGATGCGAGGCGGCGAGCGAGGACACGCCGATGATATGCACGTCGTTCTCGACCGCCTGCCGTGCGGCCTCGGCCGAGGTCGCAAACAGCGGCCCGATATCGACGTCGAAGCCGAGATCGGCGAAGGCGGACGCGATCACCTTCTGTCCGCGATCGTGGCCGTCCTGCCCGATCTTGGCGACCAGGATGCGGGGCCTGCGGCCCTCGTTGGCCTCGAACTCCGCGATGATCTTCTGGACGCGTTCGACGGTGTCGGCCATGGCGCCGGCCTCCCGTTTGTAGACCCCGGAGATGGTCTTGATCGACGCGACGTGGCGTCCATAAACCTTTTCCAGCGCCGAAGAAATCTCCCCGACCGTCGCTTTCGCTCGCGCGGCGTCGATCGCCAGGGCGAGGAGGTTGCCGCCGCCTTCGGCCCCTTTCGACAGGGCGTCGAGCTTCTGCGCGAGTGTATTCGGATCGCGATCGCTGCGCAGGCGCGACAGTTTGTCCACCTGCAGCCTGCGCACGGCGGAATTGTCGACCTTCAATACGTCGATCGCCGCTTCCTCGCGCGGGCGGAATTTGTTCACGCCGATCACCGATTGCTCTCCGGAATCGATGCGCGCCTGCGTTTTCGCGGCCGCTTCCTCGATCCGCAGCTTCGGGATGTTGGCGTCGATCGCCTTGGTCATCCCGCCCATCTGCTCGATTTCCTGGATGTGCGCCCAGGCCTTGGCGGCGAGTTCGTAGGTCAGCCGCTCGACGTAGAACGAACCGCCCCACGGGTCGATGATGCGGGTCGTGCCGCTTTCCTGCTGCAGCACGATCTGGGTATTTCGCGCGATGCGCGCGGAGAAATCGGTCGGCAATGCCAGCGCCTCGTCGAGCGCGTTCGTGTGTAACGACTGGGTATGGCCCTGCGTCGCCGCCATCGCCTCGATCATCGTGCGCGCGACGTTGTTGAACACGTCCTGCGCCGACAGCGACCAGCCCGAGGTCTGGCAATGGGTGCGCAGCGACAACGAGCGCACGTCCTTCGGATTGAACGGCTTGATCAGTTTCGCCCAGAGAAGCCGCGCCGCGCGCAGCTTCGCGATCTCCATGAAATAATTCATTCCGATCGCCCAGAAGAACGAGAGGCGCGGCGCGAACTGGTCGATCGTCAGGCCGGCTTTCAGTCCGGCCCGGACATATTCGACGCCGTCGGCAAGCGTGTAGGCAAGCTCCAGGTCCTGCGTCGCGCCGGCCTCCTGCATGTGATAGCCGGAGATCGAAATGGAGTTGAATTTCGGCATGTGCGCCGACGTGAAGGCGAAGATGTCGGAGATGATGCGAAGGCTCGGCCCGGGCGGATAGATGTAGGTGTTGCGGACCATGAATTCCTTCAGGATGTCGTTCTGGATCGTTCCTGAAAGTTTCTCCGGCGGTACACCCTGTTCTTCCGCCGCGACAATATAGAGCGCGAGTACTGGCAGCACCGCGCCGTTCATCGTCATCGACACGCTCATGCGGTCGAGCGGGATGCCGGAGAACAGCGTTCGCATGTCGTAGATGGAATCGATGGCGACGCCCGCCATGCCGACGTCGCCGGAGACGCGGGGATGATCGGAATCGTATCCGCGGTGGGTCGCAAGGTCGAAGGCGACCGAAAGCCCCTTTTGTCCCGCGGCAAGATTGCGCCGGTAGAAGGCGTTGGAATCCTCGGCCGTGGAGAAGCCGGCATATTGCCGGATCGTCCAGGGCTGGTTGACGTACATGGTCGGGTAGGGGCCGCGCAGATAGGGCACGATGCCGGGATAGGTCTCGAGGAAGTCGAGGCCGTTCACGTCATCGGCGCCATAGGCGGGCTTTACCGCGATGCCCTCCGGGGTCATCCACGATGTGTCGGAGCGCGGGGCGTCGTCGTGCCCCGCATCCCTGAAGCCAATCGTGGTGAAATCGGGAATCATGAACCTGACCTGTTCACACCTGTTTGCAGGATACCATGAGCCGTCTGTAGAATCGCCAGCGCATCGCATCCTGCATAGACGAAGTCGCTCACCCCTGCCGCGCGCAGCGCGTCGGCATTTTTCGGCCGGCCGGCCAGCAAGACGGAGCGCATCCCGGCCTCGGACAATGTTCTTGCCGCGCTAACGCCGTCGCGTTCGTAGAGTTCGTCCGAGGAGCAAAGACAGGCGAGGGCCGTTCCCGCGGACCGGAGGGCTTTTGCAAGCTCCGTCCCCTCTGCCTGAAGCAAAATCGTTTCGATGCCTCCGGCCTCGAACAGGTTCTTCGCAAAGTTGACCCGGGCGGTGAAATCGGCGGCGGTCCCAAGAGGGATCAACGCGATGGCCGGGCGGCTGCCGGACGTGGCGAGCATCGCGTCGGACGCGTCGCGCAGTTTTTCGTAGGGCTCGGCGAGCCGGATCGGCTCAAGCGCTGCAAAGGTCCTGGCCGCCGGCATTGGCGGCACCGTGACCCGCGCAACGTCGAGAACCTCGCCCGGCAATTCGAGGATGTTCGGGAAATCGCTTGTGCCGGTGAGGGCGTCCCTGCGCTTTGCGACCGCGGCCTGCCGCTCGGCGCGCACGGCCGCCACTTTCTCCTGGACGATCCCGCGTTCCACGGCTTCGGCCGCGCCGCCGGCTGCTTCGATTTCCTGAAACTGCGTCCACGCCAGATGACAAAGCTGGTCGGTCAGATCCTCGATGCCGCCCGAGCCGGCGGCCGGGTCACTGACCTTCGCAAGATTGCTCTCCTCGAGCAGGATCAACTGGGTGTTGCGCGCGACGCGCCGCGCGAAGGCGTCGGGCAGGCCGAGCGCCATGGTATGCGGCAGCACGCTGATCGCGTCCGCGCCACCGAGCCCTGCGGCCGAAGTCGCAATCGTGGTCCGCAACATGTTCACGTTGACGTCGCGCCGCGTCATCATCCGCCACGCCGTCTCCGCCGAAATGAAAATAGGTTTTGGCGTGAGCCCGCAGGCCTGCTCGACGCGCGCCCATAACTTCCGCAAGGCGCGAAACTTGGCCATGGTAAGAAACTGCTGGGCGTCGGCGGCGAGCCGGAAATAGACCATCCCGCGCGCCGCATCGAGCGTGACGCCGCCTGCTTCCAGCGCACGAAGATAGGCGAGGGCGACGGCGAGGACGAAAGCGAGCTCCTGCGATTCCGATCCGCCCGCTGCGTGGATGGGCCGGCCGTTGGCGACGGCGAACGGACCTTTGAATCCCTGATCGCTCAGGCTGCGAACGATGCTCGCGAACAGTGGCGCAAGATCGCGCCACGGCATTGGCGACGATCCGGCCACCGCCTTGGCGCAAATCGGATCGTAGTTGAAGCGGATGCTGACCTGCTCGGGCGCGTGGCCCTTTTTCCTCACGAGGTTTGCAAGGCTCTGGCCGGCGTCCTTCGATTGCGGGCCGAGGTCGGTCTCGATGGTCACCGCGTCGAGGTAGACACCTTCGAGCGCGCGTTCGATGGCGCCTTCGCTTCCGGGAAGTCCGTAACCATAGGCGCTCGGACCGCCGGCGAAAGCGAGGAGGAGAGTGGTTGCGCCGTTTTCCAGATCGTCGAGCGCCTGGGCGTTCGCCTTGGCCGGATCCGGATGGTCGACGCGCTGGACGATCTCCCATGGGCCGAGTCGCCCGCTCAGGGCAGTCGCGTCAGCGCGGCGCGGATAAAGCGGGTTGATCGTCAGACCGCCATGGGCGCGGTGGATCAGCTTCTCGAAGGGCGCGCCCTTCAGTACGCCGTCCACGAGCTTCAGCCATTGCTCATGCGTCGCGGCGGGGAATTCGCCGGCCAACGTGAGGGTCTGCCCGTCCTCGTTCATACCCACTGAATCGCATGCCGGCTATCGCAGTGCAACATTGGTGCATCCGTTCAGCGCAGCCGTTCGACACCCGTTCGGTCGACCGCTTGCAGGGCGTCTGCGATCCTGCGGCCCGCGACGACCCGGCCCGGCGCAATGTCCGACAGCGGCACGAGGACGAATGCCCGTTCGAACATCCGAGGGTGGGGCAGGATCAATCCAGGTTCGTCCAGTTCGATTGAATCGTAAGTCAGAAGGTCGATATCGAGACTGCGCGGGCCCCAACGTTTCTCGGCTGCCCGGTCGCGGCCGAAAGCGGCCTCGACCGAATGGGCGTGGTCCAGCAGCTTGCGCGGCGTAAGGTCGGTCGCGACTTCGATGCAGGCGTTGATGAAGGGCGGCTGGTCGGTGACGCCCCAGGGCGGTGTCCGGTAATCCGACGATCGCGCAACCAGCCGGATCGAAGGGATTCCGCAGAACGCGCTGATCGCGCGAGCAATCGTATCGCGTGCGTCGCCGAGATTTGCTCCAAACGCGACGAGAGCGTCAGCCATTGCGCGTGCGATAGATCGATATGCCGATGTCGTCGAAGGTCGCGGCGACCGGAGCGTGGGGCTTGTGAACGGTAACGCGAACCCCGGTCACGCGCGAGAACTTGTCCAGCACGGTCCTGGCCACAGCGCCGGCCGCCGCCTCGACCAGCCGATAGCGCTGCGAGCAGAACGCATCGCGGGCGACGCTTGCGACCTGATCGTAGGAGATCGTGTCGGCGAGGCGGTCGCTGCGGGATGCCTGCCCAAGATCGATATCGAGGACGATGTCGAGCTTGAAGGTCTGCCCGACCTTGCCCTCATGCGGCATCACGCCATGATAGGCGTGAAGCGCAAGGCCGTTCACGAACACGTAGTCCTTCATCGCGCTCCCCGGATGGCCTCCGCGACGCGCAGGGCCTGAACCGTCTCGCGCACATCATGCGTGCGCACGACCGAAGCGCCTTCGAGCGCGGCGATGACGTGCCCGGCAATCGAGCCGCCCAGCCGTTCCCCCGGTTCCGATGGCACGATCGAACTGATGAAGCGCTTGCGCGACAAGCCGACAAGCAGCGGCAGGCCGAAGGATTTCAGTTCGGCGAGCCGGGCCACCGCCTGGATGCTTTGATCCGGCGTCTTGCCGAAGCCGATGCCCGGGTCGAGCATGATCTGATCCTCTGCGATCCCGCTGCGTAGTGCGATCTCGATCGACCGGGCGAAGAATGTCCGGATGTCCGCGATGATGTCGATCGAGGCATCCGCTTTGTCGCGATTGTGCATGACGATGACTGGAACACGATGGCCGGCGACGACCCGCGCCATTTCCGGATCCCGCTGCAGGCCCCAGACATCATTGACGATCGAAGCCCCGCGATCGAGTGCGAATGCTGCGACCTTTGCCTTCATGGTGTCGATCGAGACGGGGATGCCGAGTGTCACGATCTGCGACAGCACAGGCTCGAGGCGCGCGCGTTCCTCGTCCCCGGACACGGCGACGGCACCGCCATAAGGCCTCGTGGATTCTGCGCCGATGTCGATGATGTCGGCGCCGTCTTCGACGATGCGCCGCGCCTGATCGAGCGCAGCGCCGGGATCGAGGTAGCGGCCGCCGTCGGAAAAGGAATCCGGCGTGATGTTGAGAACGCCCATGATCAGCGTGCGGTCCGCCCTCAATAGGGCCTGCCAGGACGGGCGGGCGTCCGCGATCGACGTTGAACGGCTGGTTGCGCTCATTCAGGCGCTTTGCTCGCTCTGCGGGAGCGAGTCAAGCCGCGGGCCAAAGGCTGAAAACGCTCAATACGTGATCTTGAGCGGCAGCTTCTTGGCGAAGTCGATCCAGCGGCGGATGGCCTTCTCGGACGGAACCAGCCGGACAAGTTTTCGCTTTTTGTTGGCCTCCGCCATGCGTTCTGCGAGGTGGGCCGGATTGCGGTAACGCAGGTCACGCACGGTATCGACACCGATCTCGCCGAGCAGTTCGGCGTATTCCTTGCCGAGCCCGCTGACGCGAAGGCGATCCGCGGTGTTGGCCCAGCGCAGGAGCCGCTTCTGGTCGAGGCCGGTCTTGATCGAGAGCGCCTTGCGGCCTTTGGGATCCTTTGCCGCTTCCAGCAATTTTCCGGTCGTCCGGATGCCCGCGCCGCGCAAGGCTTCGGCGACGTCCGCGTTGACGCCTTCGAGGCTCTTGATGGGATAGGAAGCAGACACGTCAGGCAGGTCCGATCGTTATCGCAGAAACATCTAGGTGAACTGCCCGAGCCCGGGGATTGCGCCGACGATCTCGCCGATGGCGTCTTCTCCGGCCTTCTCGCGCGCATAAGCCATGACGACGCGCGTGACTTGCTGGACCTGACCCATGCCGAGCCCAAGTCCCATCAGCTGCGTGCCGGCACCCATGATGCCCCCCATGCCGAATGACGAACCTGCAGGAGCGGCATCCGCCGCCGCTTGCGCGCCGGGCATCTGGTCGATGATGGCTTTGACTTTATCCGGTGGCCCTTCCTTGATCAGGAAGGCGAGGATGATGCCGACCGCTTTCGTCGCGACGTCGCGGTCGATGCCGACGTCGGCAACGAGCCGACCGATCAGTTCGTCCATGATCCCTGCCCCTCCCCGCACTGGCGGCGGGTTCTAATAGGGTCATAATGGACCATAAGAGCGAGGAAAACCGGCAAGTCTCGGTTTTTTCGGGCGGTGTGTGAAATCTGCCGCAGCAGGTCAAGGCGCGTTGCCGCACCGGGCCGCGGCGGTGTTGAACCGGATTTGCCCCCCGGCCAGAATGACGGCAGCGGATTCGGAAAGCGTTTTCAGGGGCGGAGCTTGGGACTGTCATGGCGGATATCGATCCGGACGGAAAAATTTTTGTCGGCAAGAGCGTCAAGCCCGAATACCTGACGCTCGCGCTCGCGAACCGGCATGGACTGGTGGCCGGCGCGACCGGCACCGGCAAGACCGTGACGCTGCAGGTTCTGGCGGAAGGTTTTTCGCGCGCCGGAGTTCCGGTCTTCGCAGCCGATATCAAGGGCGATCTGTCCGGAATTGCCGCACTCGGCGAGGCGAAGGATGCACTCGTGCAGCGCGCGAAGGACATGGGCTTCAAGTACCAGCCCGATCAGTCGCCGGCGGTGTTCTGGGACCTGTTCGGTGACCAGGGTCACCCGATCCGTGCGACGATTTCGGAGATGGGTCCGCTCCTTCTGTCGCGGATGATGGACCTCAATGACGTCCAGGAGGGCGTCCTCAACATCGCATTCCGTGTCGCCGACGATCAGGGTCTGCCGCTGGTCGATCTGAAAGACCTGCGCGCGATCCTGAACTTCGTCGCGGAGCACGCCGACGAACTGACCACCCAATACGGCAACGTCGCAAAGCAGAGCGTCGGCACGATCCAGCGCCAGATCCTCGTCCTGGAGAACCAGGGCGGCACGAAATTCTTCGGCGAACCCGCGGTGGAATTGAAGGATTTCATGCGGACGGACCGCGACGGACGCGGGTACATCAACATTCTGGCAGCCGACAAACTGATGGAAAATCCGCGTCTTTACGCGACTTTCCTGCTGTGGCTCCTGTCCGAATTGTTCGAGGAAATGCCCGAAGTGGGCGATCCTCCGAAGCCGAAGCTCGTCTTCTTCTTCGACGAGGCGCATCTTCTGTTCACCGACGCGCCGAAGGCTTTGCTCGACAAGATCGAGCAGGTCGTGCGCCTGATCCGTTCGAAGGGGATCGGCGTCTACTTCGTCACCCAGAACCCGCTCGATGTTCCGGACAAGGTGCTGGCCCAGCTCGGCAACCGCGTGCAGCACGCGCTGCGCGCCTTCACCCCGCGCGACCAGAAATCGGTGAAGGCCGCGGCCGATACCTTCCGCCCGAACCCGAAGCTCGACACGTTCAAGGCGATCACCGAGCTCGGCAAGGGCGAGGCACTGGTGTCCTTCCTCGAAGGAAACGGCACGCCCACACTGGTGCAGCGCGCGATGATCCGGCCGCCCGCTGGGCGCATCGGCCCGGTCACGCCGCAAGAGCGAAAGGCGATCATCGCGGCGAGCCCGATCAAGGGGAAATACGACACCGCGGTCGATTCCGAATCCGCCTACGAAATCCTGCTCAAGCGCGTGAAGGGCGAGGCCGCGCCGGAAGGCACCAAGGGCGCGCCGCAGGATGGCGGCGGAGGCGGCGTTGGCGGAATGCTTGGCGGGCTGATCGGCGGCATCTTCGGCACCAACCGTGCGCGTGGCGAGCGGCTGAGCACAGGGCAATTGATCGCGCGCGAAGTCACCCGCAGCGTGACCAATCGCGTGGCGGGCAAGGTTGCGTCCGAGCTTGGCCGATCGGTCGGCGGCTCGATCGGCGGATCGGTCGGCCGCGCGATCGTGCGCGGAACGCTCGGCGGGATCCTGCGGCGCTGATCGCAAGAAATGCTGCGCAAGCGCGGCCCGGCCGGCGCTGACCGGCCGGAACCACGCTCCCGCAGTCCGGTGGCGGCGATCAACTCGCCTTCAACCCATCCCGGAACTTGATTGCCTCAAGCTCGACGCGCACCGCATCCATCACCGGCACGACCGGCCGCGCCTCGAACACGAAGGCCGGCAGCATCGAGCAGAATTTGTGAACGGCGAGGGGATCGTCGCAGTCGAGCAGCATGTAGCCGCCCCAGTCGCCGACGCGCACGACAAACATCTCGATCTTGAAATTGTCCGGCGCCTTCCACTGGGTGAAGACTTCCAGAATGCGCTTCTGGGCATTCTCGTATTCGATCGGCGTCCCCTGCGATCGCTCGTTCCATGTGATCATGTATTTCATCGGTGTCTCTGAATCATTTGGGTTGAAGGTCCGGCGGCCGATGCGCGTCGGCCGCCGGAAGCGGGATAAAGCTCCGTTGCGGGCCGCAAGTCGCACGGCCTGCTGCCTCAAACGATAGCGGGCATTTCGGGGCCGGTCAGGATGCTTTCGCAGTTTTGTTTGCGCCTATCCTCAAGCGGGCTTGTCTCCGCCATCTGAGGCTTGCTTAGATGCGCCGCATGGGATGCCCGGCGTTCGGCCGGGCTTGTTTTTGATGAGGCTGCATGACCCCCGCCGAAGCACTGCCCAAGGTTCTCGACCGCATTGACGCCGACATCGACAAAAGCCTCGATCGGCTGTTCGCATTCATCCGTCTGCAATCGGTTTCCACCGATCCGGCCTATGCCGAGCAATGCCGAAAGACCGCCGATCACGTCGCGAGCGAACTGAAGGGGATCGGCTTCGACCCGAAGATCCGCCCGACCAAGGGGCATCCGGTGGTGACGGCGACCTCGCCGAACGGGTCGGGCCCGCGCGTTCTGTTCTACGGCCATTACGACGTGCAGCCGGTCGATCCGTTGAATCTTTGGACGCAGCCGCCGTTCGATCCGCGCATCGAGGAATTGCCCGGCGGACGCAAGATCATCCACGGCCGCGGCGCCTGCGACGACAAGGGGCAACTGATGACCTTTGTGGAGGCCTGCCGCGCTTTCAAGGCGGTCACCGGCAAGCTGCCGCTGCCGATCACCATGATGATAGAGGGCGAGGAGGAATGCGGCTCGGCGAATTTGTTTCCGTTCGTGCGCGAGCACGCCGAGGAATTCAAGCTCGATCTCGGGCTCGTCTGCGACACCGGGATGTGGGACGCCAAGACCCCGGCGGTAACGACGTCCCTGCGCGGCCTTGTCTACGAGGAAGTGCTCCTGCGCTGCGCCGACCGCGACCTGCATTCCGGCCTGTTCGGAGGCGCGGCCGCGAACCCGATCCGCATTCTTGCGAAGATCATCGCGGCGATCCACGACGATAACGGCAAGATCACGATACCGGGCTTCTACGAAGGCGTCCCGGAATTGCCGGCCGACATCAAGGCGGATCTGCAATCGCTCGACCTGAAGCCGGAGGATTTCCTCGGCCAGGTCGGATTGAAAATCCCGGCGGGCGAGAAGGACCGCATGCTGATCGAGCAGATTTCGACGCGCCCGACCTGCGACGTGAACGGCATTTCCGGTGGCTACGAGGGCGAGGGGGCAAAGACCGTGATCGCCTCGCGCGCCTCGGCGAAGATTTCGTTCCGGCTGGTCGGCAGCCAGAATCCGGAGAAGATCCGCGACGCCTTCCGCGCGTTCGTGCGCGCACGCGTGCCCGCCGATTGCGAGGTGGAATTCAAGGAGCACGCCAACAGCGCTGCGCTGCAACTGCCTTACGACAATCCAGCGCTCGTCAAGGCGCGCGCGGCCTTGCAGGACGAATGGGGCAAGAAGGCCGTGACGGTCGGTTCGGGCGGATCGATTCCGATCGTGGGCGATTTCAAGCGCGTGCTCGGCATGGATTCGCTTCTGGTCGGCTTCGCGCTCGACGATGACCGGGTGCATTCGCCGAACGAGAAATACGACCTGACAAGCTTCCACAAGGGCATCCGCTCGTGGGCGCGCATCCTTGCAAGCCTTGCGAGCTAGGCGGTCCGCTTATTGAGTGGCGCGGGCGGGTTCCAGTCCGTTCTTCTTGATGACGGCGTCGGCTGTGGGCGAGGCGAGATAGCCCTGCAACGCCTGCGCCGCCGCGCGCTCTTTTGACGAAGCGATCACGCCGCTGGAAAACACCGTGAAGTTCTGGATGTCGGGAGGCAGGGGGCCGAGGAAGTCGATCCCGTGTTCGTGGATCAGTTCGCTGACCTGCTGAAAGCCGAGCTCGGCTTCGCCGCTCGAAAGATAATCGCCGACGCGCCGGCCGGGAACGGTCTGCCGCGCCTTCGGAAGCATTTGATCGGCGATGCCGAACCTGTCGAACAGCGCACGGATATGCGCGCCGCTTGGCCCGGTCGAATAGGCAATCGATTTCGCGGCGATCAGCGCCGCCTTCACCCGCTCGGCCGACGAGATGTCGGGCTTCGGCGCTCCCGCCTTGACCGCGACGCCGATTCCGGAGCGCACCAGATCGACGCGCGTGCCCGCAGCCAACTTTCCCTCGGCGATGAATCTGTCGATCTCGGGCGCACCCACGATCACGAGGTCGAACGCGTCGCCGGACGCGATCTGCCCCGCGATCTTCACCGTGCTCGACCACGTCACCCTGACCGCATGGCCGGACGAGCGCTCGAAGGCGGGCAGAAGCTCGGCCAGCGCCTCCTTCACCCCGCCGGTGGACAGGAGGTGGATTTCGGCTGCGTTTGCGGCGCCTGCAGCGGCGCAAAGTCCCAGTAAGATCGTCATCGTGCAGAATGCGCGTCGTGCCGCCAGACTCGCGGCGCGATCTTGACCGGTTGCTCGATGCTGTTTCATCATTTTTGCTTGCGGCGTGGGGGTTGGAAAAATGGAATTGCCGGGGTCAGGATATTTCTACGCGCTCGCCGCATTGTCGATGGCTTTCGCAGGGTTCACCGCCATCGTCGTCGTGCTGCATCAGGGCACGGGCAAGCCTATGACTGCGCTGCAGGCGCTTATCAGCAGCCTGTTTGCCGAACTCGGCCTCATGGCGAGCTGCTTCGCCATGATCGCTCCGACCCTGTCGATCTGCGGGATTGAGGAAAGCCTCGTGTGGCGGCTGTCGAGCGCGATCATGCTGGCGATGCTGGTGCCTTGGCTCATCATGTATCCTGTCAGGCGGGTCAGGGCGGCGCCAGGGGAGAAGCTGCCTGTCCGGTGGTATGTCATGACGATCCTTGGCGGCGCGGCCTCCGCGGCGCTCGTCATGAACCTGTTTGGTATGCCGTTTCATCCCGGCCCGGGCGCGCTTGCGCTCGCAACTGTCTACGTCCTGTCGTACGCCGCGGTGGCATTCGTGCGCACTTATCTGATGTTTCTTCGCGACTGACGCCTCATCGCGCGAGCGAAGGCACGCTGCGCAAATCGGACAGGACGGTTGCGGGAGGATGGTCGGCATATTCGTCCGGGTTACCTGCGCGATTGATCCACGCGCAGTGGAATCCGAACGACGTTGCTCCCATCACGTCCCAGCGGTTCGACGACACGAACAGGACGTCCTCGGGCGCGACCTGGAATTTCTCGGTGACGAGCGTGTAGACCTCAGGCCGCGGCTTGTAGGCGCGCACGCTGTCGACCGACAGCACCGCATCGAGCAGCGGCGAAATCTGCGCGGCATCGACTGCCGCCTTCAGCATGGCGGGGGAGCCATTGGAGAGAATGGCGGTCCTCTCGCCGCGTGCTTTCAGGTCCTGCAGCATCGCGCGCGCATCCGGGTAGGCGTCGAGCGTCATATAGGCGTCGAGCAGGCGCGGGCGCACGGACTTGTCGATGTCGGGGAAGCGCGCCAGCGAATAGTCCAGCGCGCGCGTGGTCAGGACGGAGAAATCGAGATATCGGCCGGCGAGCGTGAGCGTCCAGGTGTATTCGAGCTGTTTCTGCCGCCACATTTCCGAAAAGCGGTCGGCCTCGGGGCCACACGCCGCGCGGAGGCGCGCCCACGCGGCCTGGACGGCGAACACGGTGCCGGAGGCGTCGAACACGAAAGCCGCGCGCCGCCCCGGGTG
>CAZPBF010000019.1:0-123501 GCA_964584855.1 uncultured Hyphomicrobiales bacterium | reverse complement strand
CGACATCACCGCGGGCAAGCTGACCTTCGTTCCCGCCGACGATGCCAACGGTGCGGGCTATGCCAGCTTCGTCTTCAATGTGAGAGACGACGGCGGCAACGCCAACGCCGGGGCCGATACCGATCTGATCCCGAACACGATCACGATCGACGTCACGGCGGTCAACGACGCGCCGGTCATTACCTCGAACGGCGGCGGCGCGACTGCATCCATCGGCATCAACGAGAACCAGACCGCGGTCACGACCGTCACCGCGACCGATGTGGATAGCGGAACGCTGGCCTATTCGATCGTCAACACGGCGGGCACGGACTACGCGAAATTCGCGATCGATTCCTCGACCGGGGCTCTGACTTTCCTTGCCGCGCCCAATTACGAGAACCCGACCGATATCGGCGGCACCGCCGGCGACAACAGCTATGTCGTGGACGTGCAGGTTTCGGACGGCGCGCTGACCGATACGCAAACGATCACCGTCAACGTGCAGAACGCCAACGAAGCGCCGAGCCTGACCGGCCTGGCCCCGTCCGTCACGTTCGCCGAGAACACTGTGAACGCGGCGCCGCAACTCATCGACAGCGGTGTCACCTTCACCGACCCGGACAACAACTTCGCCGGCGGCTCGCTGACGGTGTCCGGGCTGCTGAGCGAGGACTCCGTCTCGATCAGGAATCAGGGCAGTGGCGCGGGACAAATCGGCTTCGCCGGCGGCAATGTCAGCTACGGGGGCGTTGTGATCGGCGCCGCCACCGGCGGCGCCGGTGCGAGCCTGACCGTGACGTTCAACGCGAGCGCCACCTCCGCCGCGATCGATGCGCTGATTGAGAACCTGACCTACGCCAATTCCTCCGACACGCCGACGGCAAGCCGCACGCTCACGGTGACGGTGACGGACGCGGCGGGAGCGGTGACGCCAGATTACGCGCATCCGAGCTTCACCGCGCAGAATGGCTCGGCCAATCCCTTCAACGGCCTCGGTGCGGGCGTGATCTCCGGTCCGGCTCTCGGCGACATCGATGGCGACGGCGATCTTGACGCCGTGGTCGGGGCGAGCGGCGGGCCGAGCGACGGACATTTCATCTACTACAAGAACACGGGAACCGCGTCCGCTCCGGTTTTCGTGGAGCAGACCGGCAGCGCCAATCCGTTCAATGGGTTCACGGTCTATGCGCGCTCCGCCCCCGTCCTCGTCGACCTCGACCACGATGGCGATCTCGATGCCGTGGCCGGAAATCAGGACGGCATCCTCAACTATTTCAAGAATACCGGAACCGCCACGGCGCCGGTCTTCGTGCAGCAAATCGGCGCCGGCGATCCTTTCAACGGCCTCGATGTGGGCTACCGCTCCAGGCCCGCCTTCGGCGACCTCGACAACGACGGCGATCTCGACGCGGTCTCGGGAGAGATCTACGGATCGCTCCATTACTTCACGAACACCGGAACGGCATCGGCCCCGTCATTCACCGAGCAGACCGGTTCCGCCAATCCGTTTGACGCCTTCAATTCGGGCGGCGATTCGTCGCCCTCGCTCATCGATCTCGACCACGACGGCGATCTCGACCTGGTGCTCGGGTCGTATTACGGGACGCTCGGCTATTACGAGAACACAGGCACCGCGTCCGTTCCTGTTTTCACGCTGAGAAGCGGAGCCGACAACCCCTTCAATGCGGTCAATGTCGGGGGCATGTCCTCTCCCGCCTTTGCCGACCTTGATGGCGATGGAAATCTCGACGTCATCGTTTCAGGCGGCGGCACCCTCAGCTTCTTCAAGGGCGCAAATCCAGCCGGCGTCCCGATCGTCGTCAACGTGACGGCGGAGTCGGATAACACTGCGCCGGCGATTACCTCCAATGGAGGCGGCGCGACTGCGTCGATCAACGTCAACGAGAACCAGACCGCGGTGACGACGGTGACCGCGACCGACGCCAATGTCGGAGACACGCTCGCCTATTCGATCGTCAACACCGCCGGCACGGATTATGCGAAATTCGCGATCGATTCCTCGACCGGCGCTCTGACCTTCCTTGCCGCGCCGAACTATGAGAATCCGACGGATGTCGGCGGCACTGCAGGCGACAACATCTATGTCGTGAACGTGCAGGTGTCGGACGGAAACGGCGGCACCGACACGCAAGCCATCTCGGTCAATGTTGGCAATGTGTACGAGGCGCCCGTCATCCTCAATTCCGGCTTCGAAGCCCCGGCATTGTCCGGCGGCGCGGCGGCGTACCAGTACAATCCCACAGGCGGCAGCTGGACCTTCTCCGGCGCGGCAGGCAACGGCAGCGGCGTCGAGGCCGATGGAAGCGCTTTCGGCGGCCCGGATGCGCCTGGTAACCAGGACGCTTTTATCCAGAATACCGGAACGATCACTCAGTCGTTCGCGATGGAAGCCGGGACCTACTCGCTCAGTCTCGTGGCTGCGAGCCGCGGCCTCTATTCCGGCGCCAACCCGATCAAAGTTTATCTCGACGGCGTCCAGATCGGCGCCTTCACGCCGCCGACCACCTCCTTCACGCAGGTTCTGGTCCCCTTCACCGTGGCCAGCAGCGGCACGCACACGCTGCAATTCGCGGGACAGAACTCCTCGGGCGATGCGACGACGTTCATCGACAGCGTTGCGGTCACCTTCAACAACCTGCCGGTGATCACCTCGAACGGCGGCGGCGCGACCGCGTCGGTCAATGCCAACGAGAATCAGACCGCGGTCACCACCGTCACGGCGACGGATCAGGACGCGGGCGCGCTGACCTATTCGATCGTCAACACGGCGGGAACGGACTACGCGAAATTCGCGATCAATTCCTCGACCGGCGCTCTCACCTTCCTAAGCGCGCCGAACTACGAGAGTCCGACGGACGTCGGCGGCACCGCGGGCGACAACGCCTATGTGGTCAATGTAAAAGTCACCGACAACCTCGGCGGGATCGACACGCAGACCATCACGGTCAACGTGCAGGACGTCAATGAAGCGCCGGATGGCACCGACAATACGGTCACGACCAACGAAGACACGCCTTACGTCTTCACGACCGGCGATTTCGGCTTCCACGACACCGACGGCAATTCGCTGGCCGCGGTCAAGATCAGCTCGCTGCCGGCGGACGGTACGCTCGAATATGACGGCACCCCGATCACGCAGGCACAGGTCGACGCCGACTATCAGGTGTCGGCGGCCGACATCACCGCGGGCAAGCTGACCTTCGTTCCCGCCCAAGACGCCAGCGGCACCGGCTACGCGAGCTTCGTCTTCAATGTGAGAGACGACGGCGGCAACGCCAATGCCGGGGCCGACACCGATCTGGTCCCGAACACGATCACGATCGACGTCACGGCGGTGAATAACGCGCCGTCGATCGATGTCGTCGGCCCGCTGGTCGTTGGCGACGCGGCGCTTGTCTCGAGCGACGACGACAACACGCCGTTGAATGCGTATAATTCCGATCCTGTATTCTCTCCGGATGGAAGCCAACTTCTATTCACTTCCGTCGAGACCGGCGACAACGCTCCCGAGCATCTATATCTCAAAACGCTCACGGGCACCGGCGCGGGCGAGATTACTGAACTGCTCTCGCTGCCTGATAGCAATCAATCATGGGTCATCGAGCACGCGCTGTCCGCAGATGGCAGTCATTTCGTCTATGGGCTCGGGTCGTATGACACCGTGAACGATATCTGGCTGCCGACTCAGATCTACTTGGGGTCCGTCGCAGGCAGTTCCAGCACGCTTGTTTCTTCGGACAGCACAGGAAATTCTGGAAACGCAGATTCATATGAGCCGGTCTTTTCGCCGGACGGAATGTCGGTTGCGTTCACATCTAACGCCAACAATCTCGTCGCCGGCGATTCAAACGATAGCTCCGATATTTTCATCAAGACGGCGTCGGGCACGGTCGTACGCGTGTCGACGGATGCCTCCGGGCAACAAGCGGACTTCGGCAGCTATTTGTCGAGTTTCTCGGCGGACGGTCATTCGATCTTCTTCATTTCGGACGCCGATAATCTCGTGAGCGGAGACGCCGATCAGGCTCCCGACCTGTTCGAAAAGGTTCTCAATCTCGACCAGAACGGATCAATCGTGGACGGCAGTGGAGCGGTCACGCTCATTGCCTCGAATGTTGCGAGTTACAAGCTCGCCGGCGACACCGCGGTGGCCTATGAGACATACGATGCCGCCACCGGCCACCAGCAGATTTACCTCCATCAATTGGCTGGAAGTAACGAACCCGACCGCCTCATTTCGACCGACGCGAGCGATGCCGCTTCAGATGGCGAAAATTATCTTCTCTCCGTTTCCACGGACGGCACGAAACTTTTCTTCGTATCCGACGCCGACAATCTCGTTTCCGGCGTGTCGGGTGTGAACTACTATCTCAAGGATCTTGCGACAGGCGTCTTGTCCGTAGTCAGCAGTCATGATTACGATGTGCTCTCGGCCGATTTCAGCCAGTACGCGTTCGTGACTTACAATGGCTCCGACGAGCAGGTTTTCATCGCTTCTACGTCGCAATCGTCAGCAGCGGCTTCGGTCCTTGAACATGGCATTGACCAAAACGGCAGTGAGGTCGGCGCGGCCAGTTCGGTGGTTCTCATCGCACTCAGCGATGCGGATAGCGGCGACACGCCTGCGTTCGACTTCACCGGTTGGACGCAAAGTGGCAATGTGTACACCAAGCAGACGACCTACGGTTCGGTTTCTCTCGACCCAGCAAATGGGGCGCTGACCTATACGATCGACGACGGCAATAGCACGGTCGATGCCCTCAACGCGGGCGAAACCCTCACCGACTCGGTCCAGATCGTAGCGACCGACGGTCACGCGGACGGCACGTCGTCGCGCACGATCACCTTCACGATCAACGGCAGCAACGATCCGACAGATATTACTTGGATGAGTCCGGACGACGGTCACTGGTCGGATGCGCAGAACTGGAGTCCGCGCGCGCCAACAAGTCCGGACAATGTCACGATCGACACCAGTGGACCCGTCACCGTGACGGAAGACGGGTCCGACACTGTCCACGATCTCACTGTCGGTTCAAACGGCACGCTCGCACTCACGAACGGCAATCTCGTCGTGAACGGCGAAATATCGAATTCCGGCGCGATCACTGCGGATAACAGCCACCTGCAAACCGGCAATGACATCTCCAATGATGGACAGATCACTGCCTCCGATGCCGGTTACATCGAGCTTGCGAACGTGGTCAACAACGATGGGGCACTCATCGAATCCAACAGTCTGGGCAGAGTGAATATTTACGGCGCGCTGACCAATTCCGGCGTGCTGCACAATGATTCCGCGATGACCTATGTGCAGGGCAATCTCACCAACACCGGCACCGTGACGATCGAAGGTGTCGCTGCCCAGCTGGATGTGACTTACCTGAGCTTCGAAGTGGGCGGGACGGTCCACAATTCCAATTTAATCGAAGTTCTCGGCGGAGCAAGCGCAACATTCTTCAACACCGTTACGAACGATTTCGGCGCAACGATCACTGCTTCCGGCGACGCCTCCGCCATTCAACTGCCCGAAGTCTCGCACATTGCGTTTTTCGATGTGACCAACAGCGGCACGATCCTTTCGCAAAACGGCGCCGACATCGGCTTCAACGGCAACGCAACCAATACGGCCACCGGTGTCATAAGAGCCGATGGCGGAGCGGTGGAATTTTATGCCGAGGCAAACAACGCAGGGCTGATCCAAGTTTCCAATGCCGGAGCAATCTCCGGATACGATTACACCATCCATAACACCGGCACCGTCGAAGTGGACGAGCAAGGCTATTTCGATGGCACGATCGATGGCAATGGCGCCGTTATCATCGCGGGCGGCAAATTGAACGTCTGGGGCAACGCCTGGGACGCCGACATTACCATGACCACAGGCACAGCCGACTGGCTGAGCGTGGGGACGACATTTGCAAACGAGATCGTCAATTTCGGTGATGGCGACACGATTCACATCGGTACCGGCAACTATGTTCTCAGTTACGATCAGAACACTGGCGTGCTCGAGGTCGATGCGCCGGGGACATCCTATACGCTGCACTTTGCCGATCCTGGAAACTACACAATCGACAATTTCGCCCTGAATTTCGATGATAACGGCGACTGGATCAGCTACTTCGACACGAGTGGCAACGCGCAAAACCAGGCGCCGTCGATCTCGGCCAACATCGGCGCGCCGAGCCTGATCACGCCCGCCATCCTGTTCAACGAAGATCACAGCGTGACCGCGACCGGCGCGCTGGTCGTGGATGGCCAGCTCTATCTCACTCTTTATTCGGCGAGCGACCACTCTACCACGATCATGTCGTGGGAGACGGCGGATGCTCCGCCGCGGTTCGGCGCATCCTGGACCGGCGTCTGGACCTATGGCGCGTTGCCGGGAATCGCGGCGGATGGCGGCAGCGTCGTGTTCGCTGGCAGCAGTCACCCGTCCTACGGGCTGACCACCGACAACGTCGGTGGGCAGGAGGACAAATCCGTCCTGACCTTGCTGGGAACGGACGGCAGTCCGGCGCAGGGGATTGGCTACTGGCAGGCGACCGACCATTTCTTCAGCTACACCGGCACCGAGATTTTCAATGCCGTCGTCGCCGACGGCCAAGGGAACTATTACGCGGCAGGATTCGGCCAGCCCGGCAGCTACGGCGCTTACGTCATCGCCGAATACGATTCGAACGGCTCGCTGGTCAACGCGGTTACCGACAGCGCGACCGGCGTGACCTTCGGCGGATTTACCCAGGGCGTGGGCTTCTCGAATGCCGACGATATCCTGCTCTGGAACGGCGACGTCTGGGCGGTCGGCACGTCCGCATCCACGGCTGACGGAAATTACGGCAACAACGCCGCGGCCCTTTGGCACTATGATGCCAATCTCGATTTCGTCGATCGTACCTTGCTGCAGGTCGCGGGCGGCGCCGAACTGTTCGCCGCAGCGACGATGGATGGCTACCTCTATGCGGTGGGCCATGCTGCCGGCGCCGGCACGGGTGCCGGCGAGGACGGCCTGATCGTGAAATACGATAGCCAGGGCGGCGTTGTCTGGAGCGTGCTGTTCGATGGCGGCGGCGAGGATTCGCTCAAAGACATCGTCGCGGTGAATGGCCGCCTGTTTGCGGTCGGCTATACCAGCGTGTCCGGCGGAGATCATGACGCCGTCATGGTGGAGATCGACCCGAACGACGGATCGATCATCCAGCAGATCGCCGTCGACCCGATCGGCGGTCCGGCGAACGACACGGCGACCGCCATTTCGACGGACGGCTCGACGCTTTATATCGTCGGCAACACGGACAATTTCTCCAATGAGCTGACGCCGGGTGGCACTACCTCGCCGTTCCTCGATCTTTACCAGATCGGTCTCCGGGTCAATGAATCGGCGCAACTGTCCATCGACAATGTGTCGGTCTCCGACGCCGATGCGGGAAGCGACGATGTCGCCGTCTCGCTGCATGTCGATCACGGTTCGCTACAGCTGAACCTTGGGGGATCGACGATCGCTTCCAACTCCGAAGGAACGATCAACCTGTTGGGCAGCCTGACCGACATCAACGCGGCTCTGGCTACGCTTGTCTATCAGGGCAATGACTATTTCTCCGGCGCGGATTCACTCCAGATCAATGTCGACGATCTCGGCCACAACGGCACCGGCGGGGCCCAGACGGCGTCGAAAACGATCCCGATCACGGTTCTCCCGGTGAATTTCCCAAACCACGCGCCGGTGATCAGTATCGACGACGCATCTCCTTCCGGCGGCCCGGACGGCACCACCTTGTCCGGCCTCACGGTCGCCGACCAGGACAACGACACGCTGACCGTGACGTTCAACGCCGCGAGCGGCAGCACCATCCAGCTGACGCCTCTGGACCAGAGCGTCACCGACAACGATCCGGACGCCGGGCTTTCGATCACCGGCACTCCGACCGAGATCAACGACATTCTTTCTCATGGCATCGTCTACACGGGCGACGCCAACCCGCTGACCGACTCCATCGAGATGGTGGTCAATGACGGTCATAGTGGGACCGATACTCTGCATATCGTTTTCTCGCAGGGCGCAGAGGACCGGCCCGACCTCAGCGGGACGTCCGGCAAAGACCTGATCTTCAGCGTCGGCGGCGACGGCGGTGGCGGTCAGCCGACGGTCAGCACGCTACATGGCGGCGCGGGCAACGACACGTTCGTGTTCGGGCAGCAGTCTTTCAATGACGTCGGATTGAACACGATCGACGATTTCCACGTCGGCAATCCATACAACACGAGCATCGAGACGGATCGGATCATGCTCCTGAACGCGCCGGTGTCCGACTTCGATTCCCTGTCGCAATATATTTCCCAGGACGGCGCGGATACGCTGATCACGTTCGACCAGGATGATGTGATCAGACTGACGGGGGTCGATCCTTCTAGCCTGCACGCTTACAATTTCATTATCCATCAGCCCCTCGTTTCGTGATGGAGCACCCGCGCCATGGGCTCGCTAGAGCCCATGGCCACGTGCCCGGTCGGCTCAGCCGCGATCCGTTAACCTTCGGCAGTTGCATTCAGGGACAATTTCCGGGTTCCGTGGCATAATTCATGCCGGCTGCCGCGATCAGGCCATAAAGGTGTCCTGATAAAGAGGCACGCGGTTCGGCCCGCCAGGTATCGACAATGCAGCGCGCGCAACCGCGTCTTGGCCCAATTCCGGCGCAGTCCGAACTCGGCGCGGCCCTGGCCGCCTGCCGTCAGGCCCTCATTTCGATCGCAGTCTTCTCCGGCATGAGCAATGTCCTCATGCTGACCGGGTCGTTCTTCATGCTTGAGGTCTATGACCGCGTGCTGCCGAGCCGCTCAGTCCCGACGCTGGTCGGCCTCTCCGTGCTCGCCGGCGCCCTGTTCCTGTCGATGGGTGTGCTCGATCTCATCCGCGGGCGCATCCTTGTCCGCATCGGCGCGAGCCTCGATGAATCCCTCTCCGGGCGCGTCTACGAGACGCTCGTCCGGCTGCCGCTGCGCGCGGGCAACCACAGCGACGGGCTACAGCCGCTGCGCGATCTCGATGCGATCCGTTCGTTTCTCTCCGGGATGGGGCCGATCGCGTTCTGCGACCTGCCGTGGCTGCCGCTCTATCTCGCCATCTGCTTCGCGTTCCATTTCTGGATCGGCATGACCGCGCTGATCGGCGCGATCATCCTGGTCGGGCTGACGCTACTGACGGAAAATCGTACCCGCAACCCGATGCGGGAAACGACCCGCTTCGGCCATACGCGCAACGGTCTCGCCGAAGCGAGCCAGCGCAACGCCGAGGCGCTGTCGGCCATGGGCATGACCAGCCGCATGGCTGCCCGCTGGAACGACGCGAACCGCAATTACATGCAGAGCCAGCGCAGGGCGAGCGATGTCGCAGGCGGTATTGGCGCGATCAGCAAGGTGCTGCGCATGATGCTGCAGTCCGGCGTGCTCGCGGTCGGCGCCTATCTCGTCATCTACCAGCAGGCGACCGCCGGCATCATCATCGCGGGCTCGATCCTCTCCGCGCGGGCGCTCGCCCCGGTCGATCTCGCGATCGCGAACTGGAAAGGCTTCATTGCCGCACGCCAGAGCTGGGCGCGCCTGACCAAGCTGCTCACCGCGTTCCCCGAGCCTGCGCAAATGCTCGCGCTCGAAGCGCCCGCGAACGCACTTTCGGTGGAAGCTGTGAGCGCTGTGCCCCCCGGCCAGCAGAAGCTCGTGGTGCAGGACGTCAACTTCATCCTTCAGGCCGGCAGCGGCGTCGGAATCATCGGACCGAGCGCGTCGGGCAAATCGAGCCTCGCGCGCTGCCTCGTCGGCGTGTGGACGCCGGTGCGCGGCAAGGTGCGGCTCGACGGGGCGGCGCTCGATCAATGGAGTCCTGAGTCGCTTGGACCGCATATCGGCTACCTGCCGCAGGACGTCGAATTGTTCGGCGGCAGCGTCGCGCAGAATATCGCGCGCTTTGAGCCGGACGCGCCGTCGGAAGCGATCGTCGGGGCTGCCAAGGCCGCAGGCGTGCACGACCTGATCGTGAAACTGCCGGAAGGCTACGAAACGCAGGTCGGCGATCAGGGCGCGGCGCTGTCGGCCGGCCAGGCGCAGCGCATTGCGCTTGCACGCGCCCTCTACCGCGATCCGTTCCTCGTCGTTCTCGACGAGCCGAATTCCAATCTCGACGCCGAAGGCGATGAGGCCTTGAGCCGTGCGATCTTCGGGGTGCGCGAGCGCAACGGCATCGTGATCGTCGTCGCGCATCGGCCAAGCGCGATCTCGGGCGTCGATTATGTTCTGGTCATGAACCAGGGCCGCCAGCAGGCCTTCGGACCCAAGGACGAAGTGCTGGCCAAGGTGTTGCAGCGGCCGGCCTTGCCGCGGCCGCTCAAGGTTGTGCCCGAAGCAGGGAGTTCGGCATGAGCAAGGAAGCGGCCGCGCAGGCGCGCGATTCGATCCGCCGCCATGTGATCGTCGGACTGGCGCTTGTGTTCATCCTGGTCTGCGGGGTCGGTGGCTGGGCCGCAACGACCGAATTATCGGGCGCACTGATCGCGCCGGGCTCGATCGTGGTCGACTCAAACGTCAAGAAGGTGCAGCACCCCACCGGCGGCGTCGTCGGCGAAGTGCGGGTGCGCGACGGCGATCGCGTCAAGACGGGCGATATCGTGGTGCGCCTCGACGAAACTGTCACGCGCGCCAACCTCGCCATCGTCACCAAGGGGCTCGACGAACTCGCCGCGCGCAAGGCGCGGCTCGCAGCCGAGCGTGATGGCGTCGATTCCATCACGTTTCCTGCAGACCTCCTAAAGCGCCAGGCCGAGCCAGACGCCGGCGCAGCGATGACAAGCGAGCGCAAGCTGTTCGAGCTTCGCCGTAACGCGCGAAACGGACAGCGCGCGCAGTTGCGCCAGCGTACCACGCAGCTTCAGGAGGAAATCGCCGGCCTTACCGCTCAGCAGGCCGCCAAATCGCGCGAAATCACCTTGATCGAGCGCGAACTGACCGGCGTGCGCGACCTCTATCAGAAGAACCTGGTCCAGCTCACGCGCCTGACCCAACTCGAGCGCGAATCGACCCGCATCGAAGGCGAGCGCGGGCAACTCGTCGCCTCGATCGCGCAGGCCAAGGGCAAGATCGCCGAACTCGAACTGCAGATCCTGCAGATCGATCAGGATCTGAGCAGCGAGGTTGCCAAGGAAATGCGCGAGGTGGACGCCAAGATCGGCGAATTCGTCGAGCGCAAGGTCACCGCCGAAGACCAGCTCAAGCGTATCGATATTCGCGCACCGCAGGACGGCACCGTATTCCAGTCCAACGTCCATACCGTGGGTGGCGTGATCACGGCGGGCGATGCGATCATGCTGATCGTGCCGGATGCCGACAAACTCACGGTCGAGGCCAAGGTCAATCCGCAGGACATCGATCAGCTTCAGATCGGACACAAGGCGCTGCTTCGTTTCACGACGTTCAACCAGCGCACGACGCCGGAAATCTACGGCACCGTGACCAGGATTTCGGCCGATATTTCGACCGACCAGCGCACCGGGCAGAGCTACTACACCGTCCGCATCGGCCTTTCGCCAGAAGAGGTCGCCAAGCTCGGCGAAGTCAAACTCGTGCCCGGTATGCCGGTGGAAGCCTTCGTCCAGACCGGCGAGCGCACCGTGATCTCCTACCTCGTCAAACCGCTCTACGATCAGATCACCCGCGCCTTCCGCGAGAAATAAGCTAGACTGACCCCGCGGGCGGGGCCTAACTCTGCCGCGGTATCGGGACGCAACTGGTCGGGCATGCAGACGCTCTTTCGGCTGGCCAAGCGGTTTGGCGTGCGGCGGACGGTCGGGAGCATTCTGCTCGCCGCCCTCATTGCGCTGCGCATTTCCGATCCAATTCCGCTGGAAAGCCTGCGGCTGAAAACCTTCGATTTCTATCAGGTGCTTAAGCCGCGCGACGCGGCTCTGCGTCCCGTGGTGATCGTCGACATCGACGAGAAAAGCCTGAGCGCGTTCGGACAATGGCCCTGGCCGCGCACGCTCGTCTCCGACCTGGTCACGCGCCTGAAGGAGATGGGCAGCGTGGCGATCGCCTTCGACATCATTTTCGCCGAACCGGACCGCATGTCGCCTGCGATCGCCGTCGATTCTTTCCGTAACGTCGACCCCGAAATCGCCGCCAAGCTCCGCGCGCTCCCGAGTAACGACCAGGTCATGGCGGAAGCGATACGGCCGGCACATGTCGTGCTCGGGCAATCCGGCGTGCCGGCCGCCGTGCCGCCGCCGCCGGGACCGCTGCCGCAAACCGGATTCGCGATGCTCGGACCCGACCCGGCGCCGTTCTTCGTGACTTTCCCGGGACTTCTACGCAACATCCCGATCCTCGAACAGGCGGCCGCCGGCCGTGGCGTCCTCACCATCCGCTCCGAACGCGACGGCATCGTGCGGCGTGTGCCGCTGGTGATGAAAGCCGGCGACATTCTCGTGCCTGCAATGACCCTCGAAATGCTGCGGGTGGTCACCAATTCCGGAGCGATCCGCATCAAGTCCGATCCTGCCGGAATCCAGAGCGTCGCTGTGCCCGGGCTGGAGATCCCAACCGATCGCAACGGCATGCTGTGGGTGAATTTCGCGCGCCACGATCCCGATCGTTATGTGTCGGCAAAGGATGTGCTGGACGGAAAAATTCCGGCCGATCGTGTCAACGGCCGGCTGATCCTGATCGGCACGTCCTCGGTCGGCCTTCTCGACATCAAGACGACCCCGCTCGACGCGGCTATCCCGGGCGTCGAAATTCAGGCGCAAGTCCTGGAAAACGCGCTGACCAAGTCGGTGCTCGCCTATCCGAACTACGCGCCCGCGGTGGAGCTTCTCGCCGCACTGCTGTTCGGCATCATCATCCTGATCTTCGCTCCCACGGTCGGCGCGCTGCCGCTTCTCGTTCTCGGTATCGCGGTCGGAGCGGCGCTCACCGCCGGTTCCTGGTACTTCTACGATCAGCGCGGCATCCTGCTGGACCTGAGCTTTCCGCTCCTGTCGAGCTTTGCCATCTACGTCATCGTCGTCTTCATCAGCTATTTCCGCGAGCAGAAGGACCGGCAGCGCATCCGCTCAGCCTTCGGCCAATATCTTTCGCCCGCTCTCGTGGAACAGCTTGCACTGTCTCCCGAAAAGCTCGTGCTCGGCGGCGAGGCGCGCAACATGACGATCATGTTCAGCGACGTGCGCGGCTTCACCACGATCTCGGAGAGCTTCAAGCACGATCCGCAGGGCCTCACTCACCTGATGAACCGCTTCCTGACGCCGCTGACCAACGCGATCATCGAGCAGAAAGGCACTATCGACAAATACATGGGCGACGCGATCATGGCGTTCTGGAACGCACCGATCGACGACGCCGACCACGAGATCAATGCGTGCCGGGCCGCGCTGGCGATGCTGCGCAACGTCGACCTGCTGAACGAAACGCGCGAGCGCGAGGCCGATGCATCCGGCCAGCGATTCATCCCGATCCATATCGGCGTCGGCATCAATACCGGGCAATGCGTGGTCGGCAACATGGGCTCGGACCTGCGCTTCGACTACTCGGTCCTTGGGGACTCGGTGAACCTCGCCTCCCGGCTCGAAGGACGCTCGAAATCCTACGGCACCCCGATCATCGTCGGATCGGCCACCGCAGCGAAGGCGGCCGACAGGTTCGCGACGCTGGAAATCGACCTGATCACCGTGAAAGGCAAGACCGAGCCGGAACGGATCTACACCGTACTGGGCGCAGACGACGTCGCCGCCGCAGATGATTATTGCAAACTCCGCGATCTCAACGAAAAAATGCTTTCAGCCTATCGCAAGCGTGATTGGCACACCGCTCTCGACGCCCTGCAGCTCGCACGCTATTCCCCCAACGTCTTCGGACTGGACGAAGTTTACGCGCTTTATCTGGCGCGGATTCAGACCTTCCAGGAAACGCCGCCCCCGGACGATTGGGACGGCGTGTTCGCATTCGATACGAAATAGGCAAACCGGTCGGATATGGCGGAGCAAGCGTTGAGCATGTTCGAGATGGCGATCGGCTGGTTCCGCCGAGCACGGTCGTCGCACGCTCTGCAAATCGGGATTGTCGGTGCGGGTATTGTCGCGATGACCGTCTATTCGGTCGAGGGACTGAGACCCTCGACCGAGATGGCAGTTCGCGCCGTCCTGATCGCCTGCCTTCTGTTTTTCGCCGTTCAATGGGCGGCGCAGATCGTCATGTTCGTTCGCGCCAGGACGCTCGCGGCATATTTCGCGAGCGGCGCGGTGATCGTCGATGCGCTCGTGGTGCTGCCGGTTCCGATCGCGCTCGCCGCAAGCATCCCCGGCCCGACCGCCTGGCTGTTCGCCTCGCTCTGGCTCTTCCGGCTCGCGATGATCACGCCTGGCCTGGCCCGCCTCGGCCGCGTCATCACGCTGGAAGCCGGGCCGCTAATCAGTGTGCTCGTCATCTTCATGATGGTGCTGATTTTCAGCGCAATCGTCCTGCACCTGCTCGAGCGTGAGGCGCAACCGACCGCTTTCGGCAGCCTTCCCGCATCGCTGTGGTGGGCTGTCGCGACGCTGACGACGACTGGCTACGGCGATGCGGTGCCGACGACGGAAGCTGGCCGCGTCATCGCCGCCATGGTGATGATCTGCGGCCTTGGCGTCTTCGGTTTGCTGACCGGCATTCTCGCCACCGGCTTTGTCGACGAAAGCCGCCGTGAGGTTTTCGTACAGAATTGGAACGTCGTGAAGAACGTACCTTTCTTCCAATCTCTCGAACCGGCTGGGCTGATTGAGATCGCGCACATGCTGCGCCGATGGGAAGTATCCGAGGGCACGACAATCATCAGGCGCGGGCGTGAGGGCGACTGCATGTATTTCGTCGCGGCCGGCGAAGTCGAGGTCGAAATCACGCCGCCCGTCCGACTTGGCCCCGGGGCATTCTTCGGCGAACTCGTGCTGCTCGGCAGCAACGAGCGCAACGCCACCGTGACGGCGGTTCGTGCCTCGACGCTCCTTATTCTCGAGGCAGCGGATTTCCGCACCTTCACGGCGCACCATCCCCTCATCGCGCAGGCGATCGAAGCTGAGGCGCTTCGCAGGGGCCAGCACAGGGCGCAATCCACGCCACCTGCCGCATTGACGGGACAAGGCTGATCGTTCGAAAACTATCCAAACGGGACTTTCGAGGGAGACCGGCGCCGGTATCTGGTGCCGCCGGGACGGGGGCGAACCATGAACGACCGTTTGAGCGTGCGCTTCTGGGGCGTACGCGGAAGTATTCCTTGCCCCGGCCCCGACACGGTGCGCTATGGCGGCAATACGCCTTGCGTGGAAGTCAGATGCGGCGAGCGCCTTTTCATCTTCGATGGCGGAACGGGCATCAGGCCGCTCGGCGACCGGCTAATGAAAGAAGGCCGCAGTATCGACGCGGATATCTTCTTCAGCCATTGCCACGTCGACCATGTCGGCGGCCTGCCGTTCTTCGCTCCTTTCTACGACGACAGAAACCGCTTCCGGCTTTGGGCCGGGAATCTGCAGCCGGCCTACCGGATGGAAGGCGTCATGCGGATCCTCATGAGCCAGCCGACCTTTCCAATCACGATCGATGCGTTTCGTGCGCGCATGGACTATCGCGACTTCTCTGCCGGCGAGACCCTCACGCCCGCTCCCGGCGTGACGCTGCGCACCGTGCCGCTCGATCATCCCGGCGGGGCGACGGGCTACCGGATCGACTATGCCGGCCGCTCAGTCGCGTATCTCACCGACAACGAGACGGGCGACTTCAGCCCGGCGCTGATCGCGCTCGCCCGCGGCGCGGACCTCGCAATCTACGACTGCACGTTCACCGACGATGAGATCCACAGCAAGACCGGATGGGGACATTCGACCTGGCGCGACGGCCTGCGCCTCGCCGATGCTGCCGGAATCAAGACCTTCTGCATGTTTCATCATGCCCCGGAGCACGATGACGTCTTCATGGATGCGCTGGCGGCCGAAGCAAAAGCGGCGCGGCCCGGCACGATTGTCGCTGCAGAAGGCAGCGTGATCGAATTGTAGCCGCCATCCGGCCGGCTTATGTCCGTCATCCGCTTAGCGACATGACGCCGCGTCAACTGGCGTTGACGCCGCCGCCGCTGTAATCATGGTTGCCGAACCTGAAGCCGTCGTGGGGCCCCAACATGGAAATCGAGAAATATCTCACCCTGTCCTATTTGCTCTCGGTGGCAAATATCATGGGTTTTATCGGGGGCATTTTCTACATCGGAACGATGGTCATGAAGACCATGGTTCCCCTGCGCATGGCCGCGATCGCAAGCAACTTCTTCCTGGGGGCCTATGGCCTGCTCGCGCATTCCATACCGACCTTTTTTCTCTACACGCTTCTGCTGCCGATCAACTGCATGCGCCTCTATCAGATGCTGCAGCTTGTGAAGCAGGTGAAGTCCGCGACCCAGGGCGACCTGTCGATGGACTGGCTCAAACCGTTCATGACCAAGCGCAACTACTACAAGGGAGACGTCCTGTTTCGCAAAGGCGACCCGGCGAACGAGATGTTCTTTATCGTCACCGGCACATATCGCGTCACCGAGTTGAATGTCGATCTCGCCCCGGGACATCTGCTCGGCGAAATGGGCTTGCTCGCGCCGGATAACCGGCGAACCCAGTCGGTCGAATGCACCGACAGCGGAGAGGTGCTGACCATCAGCTACGACAAGGTGCGCGAGTTGTATTTCCAGAATCCGACCTTCGGATTCTACTTCCTGCGGCTCACGAGCGAACGGCTGCTGCAGAACGTTGCGCGGCTTGAGCGGATCATCGAAGAGAACAAGCTGCGGATCAACGCCGACGCCGCCGAAGGCACAACCTGAAATCGGCAGCGGGGATCACAGCAGCAGGGGCGATCCGCCAAAGCCCGGCGAGCCCTGAGCCAGGCTCTTGACGCCAGCCGTTTCGTCCCTGTGCGGGGCAAGCACGAAAAGCGGCCGGTAGAACGAATTTGCAGCGTCGACGAGCGCGAAGCGGCGATTGTCGAGGATGAACCAGCGGCCCTCGAGCCGTGCCGCGGCGACCGCATGGCTATCCGGTGACGCCGGATCGCGCACGACGATAACCCGCAGATCGTCGACGGCAACGCCGAGCGCCTGCAGCAGCGCGACCTTGACGATCGCATAATCCTCGCAGTCGCCCTTGCCGGTTGCGAGCGTGGAGAGTGGCGAAGACCACACATCCTCCCGTCCGTGCTGCACGAGATCGGCAAGCGGCGCGATGGCGAGATTGACCGCGCGGTTGACAACACCGAGCGCGGCGCGTCCGGAAAATCCGCGCGCGCTGTCCGCCAAGGCGATGAACCTGCGCGCGGCGGACGTGCATACGCCATCTGACGCGCGGCACGCTTCGACGAGCGCAGCGTCACTACGGATGCCCTGTTCGGCTTCAAGCCACTTTGCGTCGAGCCTTGGATCCGGCCGCAATCCGGCAGCGAAACCATAAGGCTCATCGAGGCCGGCATTGGGCGGCAGGCGAAGATCGGACGTGAGCGCTGTCGGAATCGCAGCAAGCTGCAGCGGCGCCTCATGCGCCACCGCTCTGCATGACAGGACGACCGCGAGGATCGCACAGACGAGCGCAATCCCGATACGCATTCGCCGAAAACCCGGCATTCGACGCCCCTGACGCCGGAGCGATCGGCCGGGACATCCCGGTCCTGCTCCGAATTTTGTGGAGCAGGCTTACGGCGCGTACCGCTTCTACGCGGTTAAATGCGGGCCTTCGGACGCGTGCAGGTTGAGACCGAGGTGAAGGCCGGCTGATAAAATTCGCTAAAATTGTCGGCAATCGCGCGCAGCAAAAAAGGCCGGGAAACCCCGGCCCTTTTCGACATTCAGCGCTTTTTTGCAGCTACCAGGACTGCGCGCCATACCAATCGTCGATGTCCTTGCGCGCCTGGTCGCGGGCAACGCCATAGCGCTCCTGGATCTTGCCTTCGAGCTGCTCGCGGTTGCCGTCGATGACGTCAAGGTCGTCGTCGGTGAGCTTTCCCCACTTCGCCTTCACCTTGCCCTTCACCTGCTTCCAGTTCCCTTCGACTCGATTCCAATCCATCGAAAACTCCCACATTTTGATTTGGATGATGTGGGTCAACGCGTCGTGCGGCGTAAGAGTTCCGCGATGCGGCAATCTTCATGTCCGCGGCAATTTCTGCCTGATCCGGCTCATTCCCGACCACGGATCGCGCTTTTGCTTCGACAAGCGCTGCCTGAGATTGAGAACCGTATACTGGTTGGCGGCTTTGAGGTTGCCGAGTTCCTCCCACGACAGCGGCGTCGCGACCGGCGCACCCGGCCGTGCCCGTGTGGAATATGGCGCGATCGCGGTCGCACCGCGGCCGTTGCGCAGATAATCGACAAAAATGCGGTGATCCCGCTTCTTCTTCGCCATGGCCGCGACGTAACGGTCCGGATTGTCCGCTTCCATCGCGTCGGCGATCCCGTGCGCGAATTCCTTGGCCTGGTCCCAGTCCGTGGGCGCGATCGGCAGGACGACATGCAATCCCTTGCCGCCGGTGGTTTTGACGAAGGATTTCAACTTCAGTTTCGCGAGCCGCGCCCGCACTTCGCGCGCGCCTTCGACAAGCTGCTTGATGGTGATACCGGGACCCGGATCGAGATCGAACACGAGAAAATCGCAACTCTCGACGTGGTCAGCGTGGGTGCCCCAGCAATGCACTTCGAGCACCCCCGCCTGCGCCAGCGCGATCAGGCCGGACAGATCATGCACCGCGATGGCCGGTTCTTCGCCCTTCAACGGAACGGAGACGAGACGGTCGCCTTCCAGGCCCGCCGAGATGTGTTTCTGAAAGAAGCATTTTCGCGAATCCGCTCCGTCGGGACAGCGCACCAGGGCGATGGGGCGGTCGACGAGATGCGGCGCCATCCATTTCCAGACATCCCGGTAAAAGTCCGCGAGCATCGCTTTGGTGACGCCGGCGTCGCTCCAATAGATGCGGTCGGGATGCGACAGAGTGACCCCGGCAATTGTCACATTGTCTTTCTTCTTGGTCTCAAGCCTGCGCGGCGCGCCCGTCCGGACTGTGGGCCGGGAAGTCTTGCGCGCCGATTTCTGGGCGGCGGCGGCGACTCTCGGCCGTGGCGTTTCGCGCACGACGTCCTTCGCAGCCTTGTCCTCGCGCAGTCCCTTGAACGATGCCTGCCGCAGCACGTCGCCATGCGTCCAGCCGCGAAAATCGATCTCCGCCACGAGCGTGGGCTTGACCCACTTCACTTTGCGCCGCGCCTCCTCCGGAGGAAGCGTTTCAAACGGCATCTTCTCGCTTTTTACCGCATCGAGTTTTTTCAGAAGATCGCGCTCGGTTGCCATCGTGAAGCCGGTGCCGACGCGCCCGGCATATCTGAATTTGCCGCCCTCGAAATAACCAAGGATCAGCGCCCGGATGGATCGCGTCATCGTCGACGATGCCTCATAGCCGCCAATGACAAATTCCTGGTTCGACGAACACTTGGTCTTGAGCCAGTCGCCAGTGCGGCCGGAATGATAGGCCTGCTTGGTGCGCTTCGACACGATGCCTTCGAGGTTCATCTTGCAGGCGTGTTTCAGGAGCAAGGGCCCCGGCGTGTGGAACGGCTCGCTTGGCTTGATCAGGCCGCTTTTCGGAAGATCCGATAGCAGGTCGGCGAGGACGTCCTTGCGGTCAATCAAAGCGGCTCCGGTCAGATCGAGCCCGTCGAGGTAGAGAAGGTCGAACACATAGAAGGCCATCCGGTCGTGGCGGCCGGACTTGAGATCGGTCTGCAGAGCGGAAAAGTCCGAGACGCCGCTTTCGGATTCCGAAACGATCTCGCCGTCGAGGATCGCCTGCTCGGCGGGAATGTCCTTCAGCGCATCCGCGATGCTCGGAAAGCGCGCGGTCCAGTCGAGCCCGGTGCGCGTCTTGAGCCGGATCCGCCCCTTTGAGATGAGCGCCTGCATCCGATAGCCGTCGAATTTGATCTCGTGAAGCCACTCATCCCCGGAGGGAGCGACGGCATTCAGCGTCGCGAGAGCGGGCGGCACGAAATCTGGCATCGCGCGCTGGCGCGCGCCGGCCATATCGGCGACGGCTCCCGGGCGCGGGCGCTTTTTCGATTTTTTGGCCATCGATTTCTTCGCCGCCGCGCGGCGCCGGGGCGCGGCTTTTTTCGCACGCGGCCTTGCCGCTCTGCTCGGGGTGGCCTTGCGTGTGGTCTTGCTGGCGCGGGCGTCGGGCTGGTCGGTCGCGGCGCGATTGGAATGCCAGATGCTGTCGGCCGCCGCGGCGATCTTGTCGATCGAGCGTCCGGTCACGATGGAATTGGGCTTCGCTTCGAGGATGTCGGGGTCGCTTTTGCCTTTGGCGAACTCATCGTCGGACTTAATCAGCAACCATGGCTCCTGCCGCTCGCCCGGACGCCTGCGCATCCGAACGAGATGGAAGCGCCCATTCAGCTTCTTGCCGTGGATGACGAAATCGAGATGGCCTTTCTTCATCGCGGCGTGCGGATCGCCTTCCGGCTCCCAGGTCCCGCGATCCCATACCATCACGGTGCCGCCGCCATACTGCCCTTTCGGGATCGTGCCCTCGAACGTATTGTATTCGACCGGATGGTCCTCGACATGGATCGCGAGCCGCCGGTCGCCCGGCACGAGGCTCGGTCCCCGCGTCACCGCCCAGCTCAACATCACACCGTCGAGCTCGAGCCGCAAATCGTAGTGCAGCCGCGTCGCGGCATGCTTCTGGATCACGTAACGGCTGCCTGCGCCCGGCTTGCCGCCGCGCGGCTCACTGGTCTTCTTGAAATCGCGCTTGGCGCGATAGGTCTTAAGAAAGGCCATCAGCCTGCCCGCTTCAGCCGCTTGTGAGGCGCGGCGCGCTTGCGCGCTTTCTTCTTGCGGCCGCCGGCCTTGTCTTCGCCGACGCTCTTGCGCAGCGCATCCATAAGATTGATCACGTTGTCGCGGCGTGGGGGCGCGGGCTTTTCAGGCTCCTTGCCCGCAGCCTTCGCCTTGATCAGCTTCGCCAGCGCTGTTTCGTAACGGTCCTCGAATTTGTCCGGATCGAAATGGCCCATCTTCGTGCTGACGATGTGCTTCGCGAGCTTGAGCATGTCGCCGGGTATCTTCTCCTTAGGTATATCCGAAAAGTAAGATTTATCCTCCCGCACCTCGTCGCGATAACGCAACGCGGTTGCCACGATTCCCTTCCCGCGCGGCTGCAGCATCAAAAGCTTTTCACGGCGATACATCACGGCACGCGCCAAACCCGCGACGTTCTCCTTCCCCATCGCTTCGCGGATGACAGTGAACGCCTCACGGCCAGCATTATCGGTCGGCACCATGTAATAGGAGCCGTCGAGATAGATCTCGTCGACCTCGTCACGGGGCACGAAGGTTTCAATGTCGATTGTATGTGTGCTTTCCAGAGCCACGTTCTCGAAGTCGTCGTCGTCGAGCAGGACGTAATGGCCCTTGCGCATTTCGTAGCCCTTCACCTGATCCTCGTCGGCCACGGGTTTTCCGGTTTCGGCATCCACGATCTCGTTGTGGATGCGATTCCCGGTTTTACGGTTGATGATGTGGAAGTGGATGCGGTCGGCGGCGCTGGTCGCCGAATAAAGGGCGACCGCGCACGACACGAGGGAGAGCTTGAGATGACCTTTCCAGATCGGCCGTACCGCCATGGCGTCCCTCGTTTCCGCGCTAATCCATTGTCGGTCCGCGATTTTCGTCAACCGCGCTGCGGGCTCAACAGGGCTAAACGCTTGAGATCATTGCAGGTTCCAGGCCCTCTAGCGAGAGCGCGACAGGCTTCGCGCGGCCAGTTTCAGATCGCCCACGAAGCGACGATACTCGGCTTCCTTCTGCGCGTCGTCGTCCATCCGTAGCAGCCAAGACGGATGAATGGTCACAAGAGCGCGCGTTCCGTCATCGAGCGTGTGCACCGTACCGCGCATCCGCGCGATTGTTACAGGGCGGCCCATGACGCTACGCGCCGCAGTCGCGCCGAGCGCGACCACAAGCTTCGGCTCCACGAGCTTGCGCTCGAAATCATACCAGACGTGGCATCGGTCGATCTCGTGGGCATTCGGCCGCTTGTGCAGACGGCGCTTGCCGCGCGGCTCGAACTTGAAATGCTTCACCGCATTGCTGACGAAGATTTCTTTCCGGTCGAGGCCAGCATCGGCGATGGCCTTATCCAGAACGCGGCCCGCGGGGCCGACAAAAGGCTGGCCCTGCAAATCCTCCTGATCGCCCGGCTGCTCGCCGACCATCATGAGACGCGCGTCCGCCGGCCCTTCCCCAGGCACGACCTGCGTCGCATGCTTGTAGAGCGGGCATCGCGTGCATGCTGCCTCAGCCTCGCGCAAGGCCCGAAGCGACGAAATATGCAGTACATCCTCGGGGACCACCGGATCGAACAAGTCGGCCATCGCGCACCATCCTCGTGAGGCGTCATTCCAATGATGCGCCCGCCCGGATGGTTCCGACTAAACCACCGCGCGGTAGCGCTCGATGCAGGTCTTCAGCACCTCGTCCATAGGCCGCTTCCACCAGTCTTCCGAAAAGATCTCGGTTTCGGCGTAGCCGGAAAAGCCTTCAGCCTCCACCGCCGCGCGCAGCTTCGGAATGTCGATCGCGCCGTCGCCCATCATGGCCCGGTCATTGAGCAGATCGCGCGTCGGCACGCGCCAGTCGCAGATATGAAATGCGAGCAGCCGTTTTTTGCCCGCACGCTTTATCTGCGCGAGCACCTCAAAATCCCAGAAATTGTGATAGACGTCGAACGCGATGCCGATCGCACCGGTTTTGTCCGGGTCAAGACGATCGCAAATGTCGAGCGCCTGCCGCATCGAGTTCACGCAACCGCGATCAGCCGCATACATTGGATGCAGCGGTTCGAGCCCGAGCGGCTGTTTCACCTGACGCGCGTATTCGAGCAGTTCGCCGAGACGATCCTCGACCTGCGCATGCGTCGCCTGCATGTCTTTCGTCGGCGCGCTGCCGGGTCGCGAGAATTGCGGCAGGCCGCCGACCACCAGCACGAGGCACGCCGCGCCAAGCGCCTTTGCCTCATCGACCGCGCGACGGTTGTCGTCGCGTACTTCTGCATGGTGCGCCTCGTCCGAGGGAAAGAAGCCGCCACGGCAATAGCCCGACAGTTCGAAGCCGCCGGTGCGCACGGCTTCGACGGCGCGGGCGAGGCCAACATGTGCCACCTGATCGCGCCAGGGGGATAATCCGCGAATTCCGAGCCGCGCGCAGGCATCGATGATCTGCAAGAGGTCTCCCTGCTTGCGCACGGTCGCGGTGTTGATCGACAGCCAGCGATGGTCCTTGGAGAAATCACGCATCGGCTCTATTTCCCACGTTTGCAAGTCGATTGGGAGGTATCGGTCGCACCGCGGCCCGATCGCGGCTCATCGACGGCGTCGCACGGCTTTTTTCGATTTCTTATTCGGCGCGGGCTTGCTGCGCTTCGGCGAACTTTTCGACACCGAAAGCTTCGGCACGTCGATGGTACGGCGCTGTTTCCAGCTTCGCAGGGCGCATTCGACCAGCTGCACGCCTTTGGCGCCTTCCACGAGATCATATTTGTACGGCGCGTTCTCCATCACGTGCCGAATGAACATCTCCCACTGCACCTTGAAGCCATTATCGTAGATCTTGTCGGGCACCTTCTTCCAGCCTGCGCGGAAATCGATGGTCTGCTTCTCGTCCGGATTCCAGACCGGCCGCGGTGTGTCCCCGACCGACTGCGCGAGGCATTCGGTCAGGCCCGCTATCGCCGATCCGTCGGTGCCGTTGACCTGGAAGGTCACGAGATCGTCCCGATAAACGCGCGTGGTCCACGACATATTGATATGGGCGATGACGCCACCTTCGAGTTCGAAGGTGGCGTAAGCCGCGTCGTCCGCCGTCGCCTTGTAACGCTTCCCGCTTTCGTCGACGCGGGAGGGAATCTGCTTCGCCCCGACGCAGCTCACGCTGCGCACTTCGCCGAACAGGTTGTCGAGCACGTAGCGCCAGTGGCACACCATGTCGAGAATGATGCCGCCGCCATCCTCGGCGCGATAATTCCACGACGGACGCTGCGGCGGCTGGGCCGGATCGTCGCCGGTAAAGACCCAGTAGCCGAAGTCGCCCTGCACGTTGAGCATCCGGCCGAAGAATCCCTGCTCCCGCAGGTCTTTCAGCTTGAGCAGGCCAGGCAAGAACAGCTTGTCCTGAACGACGCCGTTCTTCAGCCCAGCTTTCTTCGCAAGCGCGCATACTTTCATCGCCGCAGAAAGATCGGTCGCGATCGGCTTCTCGCAATAGATGTGCTTGCCGGCCTTGATCGCGCGCGTCAGAAGGCCAGGCCGCATCTGCGTCGTGCCGGAATCGAAAAAGATCGCGTCGTCCTTGTTCGCGAGCGCCTTGTCGAGATCGGCGGTCCAACGTTCCACGCCGTGGCGCTTGGCGAGTTCCTCGATCTTCTTTGCATTGCGCCCGACCAGAATGGGATCGGGCATGACGCGCGTGCCATCCTTCAGCGCCACGCCACCCTGCTTGCGGATCGCAAGCACAGAACGAAGCAGATGCTGGTTCGTGCCCATTCTTCCGGTCACACCATGCATGATGATGCCGAGACGCTTTGTCGTCACGAGGCAAATTCCTTTGTTGGCGCCGATTCGGAGCACTTGAGATTGATCATGGCGGGATCGACCGCGCTAGCAAAACCCGGTGCCCCCAGTATCGAGCCGACGGCCATCCGGCCATCCGTGACGCGGATCCTGATCTGGCCGTCGGCTCGCTCGTAGAGATCAGAATGCGCCAAGAGGAAGGCCTCGGCTTCGCACGGATGCGCGGCGGCAAAGCCGTCGGCGTAGTGATGGCCATTACGCTCGCAATGGGCAATTCCGTGGATCGCGGCCAATGCGGTGTCCTGCTGGACCGCAAGGCCTGCCTGGCAGGTCAGGTCCTCGGCCGCAATGAAAGCCCGCATACCTCGAGAGCTCCAGTGCGCGGCGCGGGCGCCGTTCAGGAGCGACTTGTAGATGCCCTTACAGGATTTCGAGGAAACCCCGCGATAGCCAAGCGCAACCGCCTTCGGAAAGGCGTCGTAACCGTCATCCGCCTCGTCGATGATGAAGGCAAAACTCCGTCCGGCATCGCCGAGCGGCGCCTTCCACGTATCCTCCCGCGGCAAAGGCTGCTCGATATAGACGAGCCTCTGGCACGCCGATTCGCAGGCATCGTCATGAAGCAACGCATCGACGAGCGCGCGTAGCGCGTGCATGTCGCGATATTGTTCGTTTGCGTCGACGGTGATGCGATAGTCGGAAGATACGTCATCGAGCGCCTGCGTAATCTCGATCAGCCGCGCCCGGTCCGCATCAGGGTTACCACAGAACTTAATCTTGAAATATCGCAGACCCTGCCTGCGAGCCTGCGACACGAGCGCGTCGATCGGATCCAGAAGTCCGACAGTGTGGCGCACGAAGACGGTCGCTGGTCGATTCCGCGACGACAGGAAATCGTCAACAGCCGCGGCGTCGAGATCGGGCGTCAGGCGCGTATCGAGGCCCATGATATTATCGGCGAGTCCGGTGAATACATCCATCCCAAGCGCGCGCAGAAGCGCATCGAGGATCGCCTTGTCGATCATCGCTCCACCATAGGCCGCAGCGAGCGGGGGCAGGCCTTGCACGGCACCGGCTTCGATCAGCGGCCGGTGGCATGCGGCATGCAACGCGAATGCGCTATCTGCACTGGCGCGCTCGAGATACGTCGCGCGCGCTGCGGCAAGCGAATTGCGCAACTGCTCCGCCGTTTCGTCGAGCGTCAGCGCCGGGTTCTTGTCGAACCATTTTGGTGCGATCAGTTCTGCGGTCGCGCCGCGGCTGCGGCGTCCGCCGTCCAGCTCAATCTCCGCGTGGACAAACGCTTCGGACACCGCTTCGACGGTAGCCGCGCCAAAACGGAATGGCCGCGCAAACTTGACCGGCCGTTCTGTAATCGCGAGATCGCGAACGATGACACGCGGCGCCATGCTCAATCTATTCCGGCGTCCGAAAAATGACGCCGGATATCCCGGCTTGATTCCAAAAGGTGGGGAAGCAGAGGATAACCGACCGCGGCGCCGCGGTCGATAGCCGGCCTAGCTTTGTCGCGCGGATAGCGCCTTCGTGATCGCCCGGCTCAACCGGTCGGCGGATACGGGCTTCGTCAAAACCTGCGCCCCCGGGGCAGCCTTCTCGATCCGGCCCATGGTCGGCGCGTCGACGAAAGCAGTAATGAAGATCATCGGGACGTCGTGTCGTTCGCGGATACGACGCGCCGCTTCGACGCCGTCGATCTGACCTGCGAGGTTGATGTCCATGAAGACGAGATCGGGTGTGGAATCTGCAGATTGCTCGACTGCACCTTCGCCATCAGGGACAAGTCCGATGACATCGAGACCGAATTCGCGCGCCAGTGTTTCGAGATGCCAGGCGACGAACAGTTCATCTTCGACGATCAGAACACGCCCCGCGGGCGCTGCCGAAGCATCGGCTCCCATCGTGGCACCGGGAGACGGCTTGGGCTCACTTCCGGGACCGCACCAAAGCTGACCATTGAAATCCATACACACTCCCGCCAGCCCCCGGCAGAGGAGCCGATTTAACGCATGCAACAAACACCATGCAAGCCCCGGCCTGGCGCGGCAACGGGGCAGGCTTCCCCGAAAACACTTTCGTTTCATAGCCTTGAGCGTGCATCGGTCGTTTACCCTTTAAACCAATTCTCAGGGCTCAATCGATCATGGAACCCTTGGTGCATGCGGGCGTTGGCGATCGTTCCCCAGTCCTGCGATTGAGGAGACCACGCCGATGGATACACTTCGCTACTATGTCATGGAGGACGGCTTCGGCTGGACGATTCAGTCCGGCGGCGAGAACTCCGATGCATTCGCAACACGTAAGGAAGCGGTCCAGGCTGCGGCCGGCCTGGCGGGCCTCGATCGGCGTCGTGGACGCAGCGCGGAGATCGTCGTGCTGGGGGACGACAATATGTTTCACCTGCATTGGGAGGCGAATGGCCGCCTGCGAACGGAGTCCTTCTTTCCGTCGGCGGAATTCGCGAATACGTAACGAGGGTCGTCACCCGGCTGACATAGCAATGCCGGATTTTTGGCATTCCTCTTTCAGTCGCGCTTGCAACCGTTTTGCGCCCGGGGTGGACGAACCGCCCCGCCGTGAAAGCATTTATTCTCAAGGCCCGTTATTCGAACCAGGATAGTCCGCTGCTACTGCCATTATCGAACCTCGACGAAATTGCCCTTCTGCTCGACATCGACGGCACGCTGCTCGACATCGCGCCGCGCCCCGACGAAGTGCGAGTCCCCTCCCGCCTTCGCGGAATCCTCAAAGGCCTCTGGGAGCAACTCGACGGTGCGCTGTCGTTCATCAGCGGACGCCCGCTCGCGGATATCGATCGCATTTTCGCGCCGCTGAAATTGCCGGCGGTTGGAGGCCACGGCGCGGAGATCAGGCCGTCGATGGACGGTGCGATAATCGATCAGCTCGCGCAACCGCTCGACCCAAAACTGAAGCAGCTTCTGAGCAAGATCGCCAAGCTCGGGCCCGGCGTCCTGATCGAGGACAAATCGTATTCGCTTGCCATCCACTATCGCCTCGCGCCCAAGCTCGGCGGCGACGTTCTACGCTCGGTGGCCGCCATTTGCGAAAAGTGGGGGGCACACCGGCTCGAACTCCTCCCCGGCAAATCAGTGATCGAAATCAAGCAGCGCGGGTTCGACAAAGGCACGGCGCTTCGACAATTGATGGGCTATCCCAGTTTTGCCGGACGCAGACCCGTGTTCATCGGCGACGACACGACCGACGACGCGGCCTTTGCCGTGCTTCCCGAATTTTCCGGGGTCGGATTGTCGGTCGGGGGCATCGTGCCCGGCGCATCCTTCAATTTCGAGACGCCGCACGATGTGCGGGTCTGGCTCGAGCAACTCGCCGAACAGGCGCGCACGGAGGCGCGATGAGCGCATACGGTCTGGATCTCGCTGTCATCGGCAACGGACGCACCGCGGCCTTGGTCGAGCCCGGCTCACGAATCGTGTGGTGGTGCTTTCCCCGCTTCGACAGCGATCCGGTCTTCTGTCGCCTGCTCGCCGGCGCGGAGGAGAAGGGATTCACCGAGGTCGAGCTGGACAATCTCGCGGACGTCAAATCGCAATACGTGCGCAACACCGCGATCGTTGAGACCGTGCTCACGGACCGCGCGGGTGCCGCCGTCAGAATCACGGATTTCGCACCGCGCTTCGAGAACCTCGATCGCGTTTTCTACCCACCGCAGCTGGTTAGAATGATCGAACCGATAGCGGGCACGCCTCGCATCACGATCCGGTTTCGCCCCGCGCACGATTACGGCGCGCCGATGGTCAATCATTCCATTGGCAGTTCGCATATCCGCTATTGGGGCGGGCCAACGCAGATCCGCCTGACGACCGACGCTCCACTCTCCTACATCGACCAGGAATCAGCATTCGTTCTGACCCGCCCCATCCATATGGTGTTCGGCAGCGACGAGCCGTTTCCCAGTTCGCTCCAATCCACCTGCCGCGACTTCCGCGACCGCACCCGCGATTTCTGGATGGATTGGGTGCGCCGGCTGCACATGTCTTACGACTGGCAGGACGCCATCATCCGTGCGGCGATCACGCTCAAGCTTTCCAACTTCGAAGAGACCGGAGGAATCATCGCCGCGCATACCACGTCGATCCCGGAGGCGCCCGGAACCACCCGCAACTGGGATTACCGCTATTGCTGGCTCCGAGATGCTTATTTCGTCGTGAAGGCACTGAACCGGATCGGCGCCACGCGCACGATGGAGGATTTTATCCTCTTCGTGCTGAACGTCGCGTCCGGGGCCGAGGAATCGATACGGCCCGTCTACAGCGTCGTGCCTTCGGACCCGATGGACGAATGGGAAGCGAAAAATCTTGCCGGCTTCAACGGCGATGGCCCGGTGCGCGTCGGCAACGCCGCAGTCAGTCAAGCGCAACACGACACCTACGGCAGCATCATCCTCGCCGCGATGCCGATGTTTTTCGACAAGCGTCTCCCGAAGCCGGGCGACCCGTCGCTGTTTCATCTGCTCGAGACCGTCGGCGAAAAGGCTCGTAGCTTCGCACTCGAGCCCGACGCCGGAATCTGGGAATATCGCGGCCGCAGCCGCGTGCACACGCATTCCGTCTCGATGTGCTGGGCCGGATGCAACCGGCTCGCCGCCATCGCGCAGACGCTCGGCTTCACCGACCGCGCCAATCATTGGAACGATGCCGCCGACAAGATCCACGCCGCGCTGATGGAACGGGCCTGGAATCCGAAGCGAAAGGCGTTCACCGCGGCATTCGGTTCGGACGATCTCGACGCAAGCGTGCTGCTCCTGCCCGAACTCGGCGTGATCGAGCCGGACGATCCGCGCTTTGTCAGCACGCTCGAAAGCGTGGAGCGCGAGCTGCTGCGCGAAAAGCATGTGATGCGTTACGCGTCGGCAGACGATTTTGGCCTGCCGGAAGCAGCTTTCCTCATCTGCCGGTTCTGGTTGATCGATTCGTGGTGGGCACTTGGTCGCAGGCAGGAAGCACGCGATCTGTTCATCGATGCGCTACAACATCGCAATCGCTACGGCCTGCTCGCCGAGCATATCCATCTGCAGACCGGGGAATTGCTGGGCAATTTCCCGCAGACCTATTCGATGGCGGGGCTGATCCTCACCGCCATGCGCCTGTCGCGAAGCTGGGAGGACAAATATTGGCGCGGCTAGTGGTCATATCGAACCGTGTCGCGGTGCCGAAATCGGGTAGCCGGGCGGGGGGACTCGAAGTCGCCGTACACGCGGCGCTCAAGCAGAATCCGGGCATCTGGTTCGGCTGGAGCGGGCGCATGTCCGCAAAGCTTGAGACCCGTACCATCGACCACGACAAAATCTCCTACGTCGTGACCGATCTGCAGCGCGAAGATTACAACGAATATTACAACGGCTTCGCAAATCGCGTGTTGTGGCCGATCTTGCATTATCGGCTGGACCTCGCGGAGTTCAGCCGCCGCGACCTGTCTGGCTACATGCGGGTCAACGAGCATTTCGTAAACGAGCTGCAGAAGGTGTTGCGGCCCGACGACGTGATCTGGGCGCACGACTACCACCTTTTCCCTTTTGCGAAACTGTTGCGCGAGCGAGGCTTCACCAACAGGATCGGCTTTTTCCTGCACACCCCGTTTCCGCCCCCGGAGATCATTACGGCGCTGCCGCATCACGAGCGGATCGTGACGGCGCTGTGCAATTACGATCTAGTCGGCTTTCAGACCGAGATCGACGCGGCCAATTTCGCGCGCTATCTCGAAACCGAATGCCGTTATGAGCGCACGGCCGACGGCTATTCGACCGGCGATCGAAATGTTCGTATCGGCGCGTTTCCGGTCGGCATCGAGACCGAACATTTCAGCCGCCTGGCGCGGCGCTCCATTCGGTCGCCTTTCGTTTCGGGCGTGCTGGCGAGCCTGTCCGGACGCGCGATGATCATCGGAGTGGATCGTCTCGACTATTCCAAGGGGATCAACGGCCGCCTTGAAGCGTTCGAGCGCTTCCTCGCGCGCAATGCCGAGTGGCATAACAACGTGACCTATTTGCAGATCACGCCGAAAAGCCGCTCCTCCATCCGGGAATATGCCGATATGGAACGCCAGGTCAGCGAGACGGTCGGGCGCATCAACGGCAATTACGGCGAGGCTGCGTGGACACCCATCCGCTACGTCAACCGCGCGCACCGTCGTGCGGCGCTCGCCGGACTCTATCGCGCGGCCCGCGCGGCGCTGGTGACCCCCCTGCGCGACGGCATGAACCTCGTGGCCAAGGAATACGTCGCCGCGCAGAACGAGGAAGATCCCGGCGTGCTGATCCTGTCGCGTTTTGCAGGAGCCGCGGTGGAATGCAAACCGGCCCTGCTGGTCAATCCATTCGATTCCGATTCGGTCGGCGCGGCGATTCATCGCGCGCTGTCGATGTCGCTTGACGAACGGCGGGCACGGCAAAAGGCGCTGTACGAGATCATCGCGTCCAACGACATCAGCGCGTGGCCCGGACGATTCCTGCGCGCGCTGAATGATCGCAGCGAAAAGATCGATTTTCCGGGGAGGCCGGGCGAGTCGGGTCCGTCGTCCTTTCGTGAATCACGGCCTAAGGCGGTTCCGCATTCCTGAATGCGAGCGGTTTGTTTGCGGGTTCTGCCCGCAATTTTCCGCAGAAGCGAACGATCAAGACTTTGTGACGGTTCCGGCTGCATTATGTACAGAAGCCGGTTCCATCACACGACATCTCGATAATCCGCGAATTTGCCTTAATCCGGAAACGGCTGATTTCCACTGTTCTCCAAAGCGGCGTGCCGGCGTCTTTTGACAGTCACATTTCCAGGTAGACTGTCGGCAAGCACTACAACTTGATTTCGACGAGGGCCGAATGGGAGCCTTGATCACAACCTGTCCGCTGACCGGGCGGAAAATCGAAACCGGTATCGAGACCGACCGCGACAGTCTAGAACTCACGCCGCAATTCGAAGCGACGATTGCGTGTCCGCATTGCGGAGGCAAACATCTGATCTCGAAGCGCAACGTCCTGATCTGCGAAATGGTGGACGGCGTCATGAAATATCTCCACGCCGCCTGACGGCGCATGCACAACCAACCGGCATCGGAGCCGCCCTCGGGCGGCTCTTATGTTTTGGAAAGGCTCTTGCACAGGGCGGCGGCTTGGTATGAGTCTTGTATCGACCAAATTGCCTTCAATCCGAGATTTCCCATGATGAATGTTCTGATCCGTTCCGTTGCCGCACTCCTGGCGTTCACGCCCGGCGTGGCCTTTGCCCATACCGGAGTCGGTGACGCCTCTGGCGCCGTTCACGGCTTTTTCCATCCTGTAAGCGGCATCGACCATATCCTCGCGATGGTCGCGGTTGGTGTCTTTGCCTATCAATTGGGCGGTCGTGCCCTGTGGCTGGTCCCTGCCACCTTCGTTTCAGTGATGGCGCTAGGCGGCGCGCTCGGAATGGCGGGTGTTGAAATCCCCTATATCGAGACGGGAATTGCCGTCTCGGTCGTCGTTCTCGGCGCCATTATCGCGCTTGGGATCAAGGCGCCGGTCGCGATCGCGATGGCGATCGTTGGCGTTTTCGCCGTCTTTCACGGCCACGCCCACGGCGCAGAGATGCCGACGGACGCTCCCGGACTGAGCTATGGCCTAGGCTTCATGACTGGCACCGCGCTCCTGCATGGCGCGGGGCTGGCGCTCGGTTTCTTCATTGGCCGCATCGGCGAGGCGCGCGGCGCGCTGCTCGTGCGCGCAGCGGGTGCGCTGACCTGCATCGCGGGATTGGTGCTGGTCGCCAAACTCTTCTAGACTGCAGGGCGTGGGGGCATCGATGACTGCGCGCGCGCGATATGCGGTCTGCTGTGCCGTTGTGGCAGCGGTGTTTTTTTCCGCTCAAGCCGCGCGGGCCGACGACGAAAACCCTTGGGAAAAGAACCTCACCGGCGACTGGGGCGGCGCGCGCCAGAAACTGAAGGACAAGGGCGTCGAAGTCGGCCTGATCTATATCGGCGAGACGCTGAGCATCCTGTCGGGTGGCCTGCGGCGCGGAACGAGCTATGAGGGCCGCCTCGAAGCGTCGATCCAGATCAGCGGCGGGAGCGGCAAGCCGTTTCTCTGGGACGGCGCCACGGTGTTCGGCAAGGCTTATCAGATCCACAGCGCGCGCGGGCTGAATGCCGCGGACTATGTCGGCAGCATCTCGGACCCCAGCAACATTGACGCGCTCGCGACGACGCGCCTGTTCACGCTGTGGTTCGAGCAGGCGTTCGGGGACATCGGGTCGATCCGCATCGGACAGCTCGCCGCCGACGACGAATTCCTCACCAGCGCCACCGCAGGTGGGTTGATCAACGGCACCTTCGGATGGGCCTCGATGTTCGCAGCAAACCTGCCGAGCGGCGGACCGGCCTATCCTCTCGCGACGCCGGGTGTCCGCGTCGAACTCAAGTCCGGCGACTGGCTCGCGCGCGCGGCCGTGTTCAGCGGCGACCCCGCGGGACGCAATTGCAACGACCTGCCGCAGGCATGCAATCGTTACGGCACGACCTTCAGCTTCGATGGCGGCGCATTCTGGATCGGAGAGCTTCAGTACCAGCACAACAACGACGAAAAATCCGTCGGATGGGGCCACGTCTTCAAAGTCGGGGCCTGGTATCATTCCGGCTCCTTCGCCGATCAGCGCTTCGGCGTCGATCCGATGACCGGCCTCGTCGTCTCGCAGGCCCTGGGCGTCGATCCGCTTTACCATCGCGGCAACCGCAGCTTCTACGGCGTGACCGAGCATGTCCTGCGCCAGAAGGACGGCACGAGCGTCGGTTTGTTCGCGCGCGGAGGCGTGCTTCCGTCAGACCGCAACCTGATCTCCTGGTACGTCGACGGCGGCATCGGTTGGAAGGGCGTGTTGGGACGCGCGGACGACGTCTTCACTGTCGGCGTCGCCTACAACAATATCAGCCGGGACGCTGCGGCCCTCGATCAGGACATGGCCATCCTCAATCCGCCCTATCCGATCCGCAGTTCCGAGATCGTGTTCGAGGCGAGCTACACCTGGCAGGTCAAGCCATGGTGGACGATTCAGCCGGACATCCAGTACATCGTGCGCCCCGGCGGAAACGTGCCCGATCCGGTCAATCCCCTGCTGACGGTCGGCAACGCTTTCGTCGTCGGCGCGCGCAGCACTGTCACATTCTGATCGAAGCGTAGCGCACGGCCACGCTAAAGCGCCATCGCGAGGACACGCGCGACATGCAGGGCCTCGCGCGAGGTACCGTCATGAATCTGGTGGCGGCAGCTTGTGCCATCCGCCACGATGATTGTGTCCGCGTCGGCAGCGCGCACGGCCGGAAGCAACGCTAGTTCACCCATCGCTTTGGAAACGTCGATCGTGTCCGCCCCATAGCCGAAGGCGCCAGCCATGCCGCAGCAACTCGTTTCGATCGTTTCGACCGTGAGGTCTGGAATAAGCTTCAGCACGTCGCTGACCGGCGCGAACGCGCCGAAGGCCTTCTGATGACAATGGCCATGAACCAGCGCGCGCTTGCCGATCGCATGGAGCGGCAGCGACAGCCGACCCGCCTTGTCTTCACGAGCCAGAAATTCCTCAAACGTCAGCGCAAGCGTTGACGCCCTTTTCGCGGTCTCGCTGTTGAGAAGTGCCGGAATTTCATCGCGGAAGCTCATCAGGCAGCTTGGTTCGAGTCCGACAATGGGAATCCCCTGCGCGACGAAGGGCTCGAGCGCGGTGAGCGTCCGCTCGGCCTCATGCCGCGCCTGATCGACCGCCCCGACGGAGAGGAAGGTCCGCCCGCAACAGAGCGGGCGCGACGCACCGTCGCCGAAATGCGGACGGTGTATCCGGTAGCCGGCCGCGCCCAGAACGCGTTCCGCGGCATCGAGATTCTCGCGCTCGAAATAGCGATTGAATGTGTCGGCGAAGAGCGCCACGTCCTTTCCGTCCTGCCCGATCTTGTGCAGGCTCGATCGGCCGGAATCTTGGAAAATGTCGCTGCGCCATTTCGGGAGGCTGCGTCTGGCGGACAATCCGCTGAACGGCTGCATCAGTGCCGCCGCGCCCGGAACGACATCCCGCAAATTCGGGAGCCACGGGACTTTTGCCGAGTAAGGTGCGTAGCGAGGCAGCCAACCGACCAGGCGATCGCGCAGCGAGAAGCCGAGTCTCCGCGCGCGCGCAGCCTGGACCTCGATCTTCATGCGCGCCATGTCGATTCCGGTGGGGCATTCCCGCCGGCAGGCCTTGCACGAGACGCAAAGCTTCAGCGTTTCGGCCATCTCGTCGGACGTGAGCGCGTCGCGGCCGAGCTGGCCGGTAACCGCAAGGCGAAGCGAGTTGGCGCGGCCGCGTGTCACATCGCGCTCATCACGCGTGACGCGATAGCTCGGGCACATCACGCCGCCCGCGATCTTCCGGCACGCACCGTTGTTGTTGCACATCTCGACGGCGCCCTGAAAGCCGCCGCCCGAGCCGCTATAGGCAGACCAGTCCAGTTGCGTGCGCAGATCATCGCCGCGATAGCCCGGCGCGTATCGAAAATTCGTGCGGTCGTCGAATTTCGGCGCGCGCACGATCTTGCCCGGATTGAACAGGCCCTTTGGATCGAACCGGTCTTTCACCTGCTCGAAAGCACCCACTAGCCTGTTCCCGAACATGAATTCGTGAAATTCGCTGCGCACGATACCATCGCCGTGCTCGCCGGAATGCGAGCCTTTGTAGGCGCGCACCATGGCGAAGGCTTCCTCCGCGATCGCGCGCATCGCCTTGACGTCTTTTTCCAGTCGCAGGTTGAGCACCGGCCGCACATGCAGGCAGCCGACACTCGCATGCGCGTACCAGGTGCCGCGCGTGCCGTGCCTGTGGAACACGTCGGTGAGCTTCGAGGTGTATTCCGCCAGATGCTCCAACGGCACAGCGCAATCCTCGACGAAAGAGACCGGCTTTCCTTCGTCCTTCATCGACATCATGATGTTGAGGCCGGACGTTCGCACATCGGCGATCGCGGACTGCAGGGCCGGATCAAGGACATCGACCACGCCGCCCCATTTGGCGCCGCTGTTGCCGAAATCGAAGCCCAGATCGCCCATCAATTCGTGCAGGCGCTTCAGCCGCCGGAGATTTTCCTCCTGGTCGTCCTCACCGAATTCGACCAGCAGCACCGCGTCCGGCTCCCCGCACACGAATTGATCGAGCGTCGGGCGGAACATGGCAATCTCGCGCGCAAGCTCGATCATGGTGCGGTCGACCAGCTCTACTGCAATCGGAAGAAGCTTGACGATATGCTGCGCGGCATCCATTGCGTCGTAGAAGCGCGCGAAGTGGCATGCCCCGACCGCGCGGCGGCCGAGCACAGGGGAGAGTTTCAACTCGACCTGCGTGGTAAAGCCGAGCGTCCCTTCCGAGCCGATCAGGATATCCGCGAGGTTGAGATTGTTCTTGCCGGGCGCGAAGCCGTCGAGATTGTAGCCACCCACTCGTCGTTGCACTTTCGGAAAGCGTGCGGCGATCTCGTCGGCTTCGCGCGCGCCGAGTGCGAGCAGGTCCTTCGCGATGTCCTTGAGGGGCCCGCCGACGTTTGAGGCATCCGTATTGATCGGGCCGAAATGCCCGTGCGATCCATCCGCCAGAATCGCGTCGATCGAAAGCACGTTCTCGCGCGTATTGCCGTAGCGCAGCGATCTGCCGCCGCAGGAATTGTTACCGGTCATTCCACCGATGGTCGCGCGCGAGGCCGTCGAAATGTCGACCGGAAACCACAGGCCATGCGTCTTCAGCGCTCGGTTGAGATCGTCGAGCACGATGCCGGGCTCGACCACGCATCGCTTGTTCGGCGCATCCACATTGAGGATGCGATTGAGATATTTCGAGCAATCGATCACGAGCGAATGGTTGACCGTCTGACCGCATTGCGAGGTGCCGCCGCCGCGGGGGGTGACGGCGACGCCCTCGTCGCGCGCAAGCACGATGGCGTGCCGGGCCTCGTCCATGGTGCGCGGCGCAACAACGCCGACCGGCATCATCTGATAATGGGACGCATCGGTCGCATAGCGCCCGCGCGTGAACCGGTCGAAATTGACGTCCCCGGTTAGTTCGGATTTCAGGCGCCGTTCGAGACCAGGCATCAATCGATGGGACAAACGGGGACACTCCGGGGCGGGACGTGGCATTATGAATAATACTTGACCGCAATCTTGCATCCGGTCTTGATCGCGGCAAGCCGAACGGAGCTCCACGCATGGCGAAGAACTCGTCCCGCATCGCCGGTCGTCATTTCCTGCAGATTCCAGGACCGACCCCCGTCCCCGACCGCATCCTGCGGGCCATGGACCAGGCCGTCATCGATCATCGCGGGCCGGAATTCGGCAGGCTCGGCAAGCGCGTGCTCGACGGCATCAAGACGATTTTCAAGACCGCAAACCCCGTCATCATCTATCCCGCCTCCGGCACCGGCGCGTGGGAGGCGGCCCTCTCCAACACGTTCTCACCCGGCGACCGCGTGCTGATGGTCGAGACCGGGCACTTCGCCACGCTTTGGAAGTCGATGGCGATGAAGCTCGGCCTCAATCCGGAATTCATCGCGACCGACTGGCGCACCGGCGCCGACCCGAAGCTGATCGAAGCGAAACTGCGCGAAGACAAGGCCAGGGAATTCAAGGCGGTCTGCGTCGTCCATAACGAGACCTCGACCGGCTGTGTCACGATGGTCAACGAGGTGCGCAAGGCGATCGACGCCGCGGGGCATCCCGCCTTGCTGATGGTGGATACGATCTCGTCGCTCGCATCGATCGATTACCGCCATGACGAATGGGGCGTCGATGTCACGGTCGGCGGATCGCAAAAGGGCCTGATGTTGCCGCCCGGCCTGTCATTCAACGCATTGAGCGAAAAGGCGCTCGCAGCCTCGAAGAACGCCAAGCTCGCGAAATCTTTCTGGGGCTGGGAGGAAATGATCGCCAACAACAAGAACGGCTTCTTCCCTTATACCCCCGCGACCAACCTGCTCTACGCGCTGGCCGAAGCGATCGACATGCTGCATGAGGAAGGCCTCGACAACGTATTTGCCCGCCATGACCGCCACGCCGGAGCGACACGGCGCGCCGTGCGCGCGTGGGGCCTGGAAATCCTCTGCAAGGAACCGCGACATTATTCATCCTCGCTCACCGCGGTGATGATGCCGGCCGGTCAGGACGCCGACGCTTTCCGCAAGGCAGCTCTGGAAAGCTTCGATATCTCGCTCGGCACCGGCCTGTCGAAGCTGCAGGGCAAGGTGTTCCGCATTGGCCACCTCGGCGACACCAACGACCTCACGATCCTTGGCGCGCTCGCAGGCGTGGAGATGGGATTGTCGCTCGCGGGCGTGCCGCACAAGAAGGGCGGCGTGCAGGCGGCGATGGATTATTTCGCCTCGGCGCAGGGCGCTGGCGCGAAGGCCGCCGCGGAATAGCGCTCAGTATTTGACGACGCTCTTATCCAGCTCCTCGCCGAACGAAAGCAGATACCCGTCCGGGTCCTTGATCGCGAATTCCTTCATCCCATAGCGCATGTCTTCGGGGCCCCATTCCGCCTTCACGCGATCCTTGATCGACGCCCACAGCGCGTCGAGATCGTCGACGTAGATATATTGCGTCGCCGTGGCGTGCGGCGCGCCCAGATGCGCGTTGTGCATGAACATGAGCCACACGCCGTCGCGCTCGAGCCTACACCATTCGTCCTCGCGTCCGATGCATCTGAAACCGAGGACCGATTGATACCAGTCGATGGTGTGCTCCAGGTCGGAGCTTTGAAGCATCGGGCAGAGCGAGCGCAGGCGGATGGCCATATCTCCCTCCTTCGGGAGGCATCAGGTCTCGATCTTAACGTATTCGAAGTCGCCCGGCTTGTTGTCGATGCCGACCCTGGGCGGCGAAATCCAGCTCGCGAACTGACCCGCCTCAACCACCGGCTTCATCAGGGACCCGATGAAATCGCCGTCGGCGGCCGACGGCAGCCATTCGAATTTCCGCTTCTCCCATGTTGCCTGATCGAGTAGCTCGCCGTCGGGCGTCGCCCGCACATCCTTGAATTCGCCGATCTGCCGGTGGAACGCGACATGCGGCAATTTCAGTTCGTACTTGATGCCGTGAGTTGAGATCACCTTGTTCCAGCGCAACAGTCCTTTGACACAATCCTGCGTGTAGTCGTCGCGCAGCCGCATGTTGAGCGCGGTCAGCGCCGGCTCGTCGACGCGCTGGATGACGCCACCGACGAGCTTCAGCACCGGATACGTCGAAGATTCGAGGCGATGATCGTCCTTGATCTGCGTCTCGTGGAAGCGTCCCTTGAGCCCCGAATTGAAAGCATTCGCCGCGTTGGTCGAAACCTCCGAACCGAACAGGTCGAGGGACAGCGAATAGTGCAGGTTGAGCTTCTTCTGGATGGTCGGCAGGTCGATCACACCGAGCGCCCGGACCTTTTCGATCGCGTATGGGTTGTCGATGCCCGCCGCATTCATCGCCTCGCAGGTACGCTGCACCGTGCGCGTGATGCCGGTCTCGCCGACAAACATGTGATGCGCTTCCTCGGTCAGCATGAAGCGGCAGGTGCGCGATAGCGGGTCGAAACCGGACTGCGCGAGCGAATGAAGCTGCATCTTGCCGTCGCGGTCGGTGAAATAGGTGAACATGAAGAATGACAGCCAGTCCGGCGTCGCCTCGTTGAACGCGCCGAGCATGCGCGGCGCATCCTCGCTGCCGGAGCGGCGGCGCAGCAGTTCGTCGGCCTCCTCACGGCCGTCGCGGCCAAAATATTTCTGCAGCAGATAGACCATCGCCCAGAGATGGCGGCCCTCTTCGACATTGACCTGGAACAGATTGCGCATGTCGTAGAGCGACGGCGCGGTCTTGCCGAGATGGCGTTGCTGCTCGACCGAGGCGGGCTCCGTGTCACCCTGGATGACGACGAGGCGGCGCAGGTTCGCGCGATGCTCGCCCGGCACCTCCTGCCACGCGGGTTCACCGAAATGCTGCCCGAACGGCACTTTGCGGTTCTCTTCCTGCGGCGCGAGCAGGATCCCCCAGCGGTAGTCCGGCATCTTCACATAGTCGAACTTGGCCCAACCGCGCGGGTCGACCGAATAGGCTGTGCGCAGGTAAACGAGCGATTGCTGAAAGCCTTCCGGCCCCATGTCGTTCCACCAATCGAGATAGCCCGGATGCCAGGTCGTCAAAGCCTTGAGCACGCGCGCGTCCGCGGCGAGATCGACGTTGTTCGGGATCTGCGTCGAGTAATCGACATTGATGATGTTCATGACACTCAAACCCTCTTGGTGTCGAACACGGGCTTCTGCCCCGTGCCGTAGCGGCGTAGCGCGCCTTCTTCGCCGACCGCATTGGCGCGCTGGAAGATCCAGTTCTGCCATGCGGTGAGGCGCGCGAAGATTTTCGATTCCATCGTCTCCGGTCCGCCGAAGCGAAGATTTGCCTCCATCCCGGTGAGCGCGTCGGCCGAGAAGCTCGCGCGTTCCTCGAGGAAGATGCGAATCTCGTCCTCCCAATCGATGTCGTCGAACGCGAATGTGACGAGGCCGAGTGCTTCAGCTTCCTCGGCATCGATCGGCTTGCCGATGGCCGAGCGCGCAGCGGCCAGCGCGTCCTGATCGTCGAGGAATCGGCTTTCCAGGCGCGACAGCCCGTTCGGCATCGGATACGCGCCGAAATTGACCGAGTGCAACAAGAGCGAAGCGGGCGGCACGTTCGCGCCGTTCAATTGTCCGATCAGCATGTAGGAACGGTCACAGGCGAAGGTGACTTCCGCGAGCGTGCCGGCAAAGCATGAGCCCGGCTCGATCAATGCCACCAGCGAGCGGGAGGTCACATCAATCCTCTTGAGCGTGCGCTTCCACGCGAGCCGTATCTCGCGCGCCAACCAGTTGTCCTTGTTGGCGTCGAGAAAATCGTCATAGGCCACGACTTTCGTCGGGTCGCCCTCCGACTTGAACACGATCACGGCCATCTCGGGCTCGTTGGCGCGGATATCGAGAATTGCGTCGTCGAGTTCGCGTACGAGTTTCAGCGGCCAGAAATCCGCGCCCTGCGCGACCATCGCATCGGCACCGCCCGGCGGCGGCGCATCCGGGCCGCGCAGCGTCACCGTCGCGAGCCGCGCCGGGCGGTCGGGCACAACCGTAAGCGTTCCGTACTCGATCCCGCTTGCAACAAAGACACGGTCCAGCGGCGCGAGCGTGATGCCTTTTCGATTCACCCGCGAGACATCTGCGAATTGCGCGGCCTGCCGCTTGACCGCGTCTTCGAGTTTCGTGTTCGGCACAACTTCATCGACGAGCTTCCATTCGGCGGCGCGCTTGCCCTTAATGCCTTCCTCGGTCGTGCAAAACACGTCCGCATGGTCGCGGCGGACCTTTCGTTTGTCCGTGACGCGCGTCAGCCCGCCGGTGCCCGGCAGCACCGCGAGCAACGGCAATTCCGGCAGCGCGACCGTAGAGGAGCCGTCATCGGACAGAATGATGTGATCGGCGGCCAGCGCAAGCTCATACCCGCCGCCCGCGCACGAGCCGGCCACAACGGCGATGCTTTTCACGCCCGAACACTCGCTTGCGTCCTCGAACGAATTGCGGGTCTCGTTGGTGAACTTACAGAAATTCACCTTGTCGCCATGCGTTGCACCGGCGAGCATACGGATATTGGCGCCGGCGCAGAACACGCGCGGTTTGCCCGAGCGGAGCAAAATCACGCTCACCTGCGGATGTTCGAACCGGACGCGGTTGAGCGCGTCGGCGAGCTCGATGTCGACGCCGAGGTCGTAGGAATTGAGCTTCAATTCGTAGCCTTCGTAGAGCCCGCCCTTCTCATCGACATCCATCGTCAGCGTGGCGACCGGACCTTCGACGGTGAGTGTCCAGTGCCGATAGCGCGAAGGATCGGTCTGATGGTCGATCCGCGCGGCACCATTCGCGAGCTTGCGCACAGCGTCATGCGGCATGGCTGGCCGCTCCCTCGGCGTGATCGCGCAGCAGACGGTTGGAAAATTCCGCGGTCAGTTCGAGCGTACGCTGCGGGGCCTCGCGGTGCGGCGCGTGCCGCACGCCCGGCAGCATGGCGACCTCGACCGGGCAATAGCATTCGTCCTGCGCGATCTCGATTTGCCGGGCCGTGCCATACTGGTCGGCCTCCCCCTGAACGATCAGGACCGGCACGCGGATATAGGCGAGTTCCGTGGAGATATCCCACGAAGCAAAATCGCCGTTCAGCCAGACATCGCTCCAACCGCGAGCGGTCGCGTCCGCGTCGGCGTGCCAGCGTGAGAGCTTTGCGCGCAAATCGCCCTCGTCGTAATCGCGACGGAATTGCCGGATCGCAGCGATGGTCACGTCTTCGACCACAAAATGCGGTGCGATCAACACCAGACCACAAACACGGTGATCCTGATGGCTGCCGGCGTAAATGGCGGCGATCGAGGCGCCATCGCTATGACCAATCAGCAGTCCGCGCCTGAAACCAATTGCGTCCAGCACGCGAGGTAGCGTCTCACGCGCCTCCGTGTGCATGTAGGAAATCGCGCGCGGCAATGTGACCACGCTCGATTGCCCGTAACCGGCACGCGAATAGACGAACACGCCCGCGCCCGTCGCCTCGGCGAGGCGGTCCGGAAAATCGCCCCACAGGTCGACGCTGCCCTGCCCTTCATGCAAAAGGACAAGCGTTGGCGCGCGGTCTGGCCGCAGGCCGATCATGCGGTATTCGAGCCGCTGATCGCCGAGATCGATAAAACCGGAATCCGAAAGCGTCACCTCTTCCTCGCTATTGGGTCGACGAGCCTGACCAGTTTCGCGAAACTCGCATCGGTCGTGTCACCCGACGTATCGAGCTGTTCTTCCGCGCGTGAATAGTCATCCCGCCGGGCATCGAGAATCGCGATCAGATCGGCCATTGCCTCGCGGTTCTGCGCCATCGGGCGGAAGTCGCCCTGCTCCATGACGCGCGTCATGTGCTCCTGAGGCTGCGCATTGACCCATACGGTGTGCGTGCGCGCCAGCAAAAGTTCGTAACTTTCCGGATTGGAGACGATGCCGCCTGCCGTTGCGATGACCGCGCACTCATTCTCCACAATGACCTTTTCCAGACACGCCCGCTCGTAGCGACGAAAGGTCCCGACGCCCGACATCTCGATCAGAAGCGGCACGCTTGCACCGTATTCCTGCTCGATCAGGCGATTGAGTTCGATGAAGGGGCAGGCAAGGTGCTGCGCCAGCATGCGGCCGAGCGTTGACTTGCCCGCGCCGCGCAACCCGACGAGAGCGATGCGCCGGCCGCGATCCGATGCACGATGCTTTTCGACACGCTGCTTGATCGAGGCGGCAATGTCGGATCGCTCGGCAGCAGGAAGTCGCCGCAACATCTCTGCGATGGAGGCGAGTGTCGCATCGCGCTGGCCCTCGTCCGGCAGGAGATCGGCGACTGCGATGTCGAAGACCTGGGCGAGCGCACGCAGCACCGTGATCGACGGATTGCCTTCGCCGCCTTCGATCTGTGCGAGGTAGCGCTCGGAAATGCCCGACTGTTCGGCCAAGCGGCGGCGCGTGATGCCGCGCTTAGCCCGTCCGAGCCGGACCAGCTGCCCGACCTCGGAAGCAAATGCCTCCGCGTCAGCGGCGCCGGGGGGCACTTTCTGGGATTTCACGCGGGTTTGCGCCACTTGGGAGCCTCATGCACTATATGCACTATAGTGCAGTTGGCCGACGGTTCAAACCCCCAGATAGCGATGCTGCAGGTCGGGCTCCGCAGCCAGAGCCTGGGAGGTCCCGGACCAGACCGTGCGGCCGCGCTCGATCAGATAGTGCCGGTCTGCGATACGGATCAGCGACTCGACATTCTTGTCGATCAGGAGGATCGCCTGCCCTGCCGCCTTCAGGCGGGTCAGGCATTGCCAGATTTCGGCGCGAATGAGCGGGGCGAGCCCTTCGGTCGCCTCATCGAGAATGAGCAGCCGCGGATTTGTCATCAGGGCCCGGCCGATCACGAGCATCTGCTGCTCGCCCCCCGAGAGCTGGCTCGCCATGCTGGACAGCCGTTCTCCGATGCGAGGAAACAGCGCGCAGATTTTTTCCAGCGTCCACGGATCCTTCGCGCCGCCGCGGTTGGCGGCGGTCGCGACCAGATTCTCCCGCGTGGTGAGATTGGGAAAAACCTGTCGCCCTTCAGGGACGAGGCCGATCCCGCGCTGGGCGATCCGATAGGACGGCAAAGCGACCACGTCCTCGCCGGCAAAGCGGATCGTGCCGCCGCTCGCCTGAGTGAGGCCAAGGATCGAACGCACTGTCGTGGTCTTGCCCATGCCGTTGCGGCCCATCAGCGTGACCATCTCGCCGGGCGCAACAGACAAGGTGACATCGAACAGCACCTGACTGGGCCCATAACAGGTCTCGACATGGGAAAGTTCGAGAAGCGGCTCAGACATGCGTCACCGCCTCCTGCTCGCCGAGATAGGCCTGCCGCACATCGGCATTGGCGCGAATCTCGGCTGGCGAGCCGGTCGCGAGCACGCGTCCATACACCAGCACGGTTATCCGGTCGGCGAGCGCGAATACAGCCTCCATGTCGTGCTCAATCAGCAGAATGGTGACGTCGCGCTTCAGCTCGCGCAGCAACGCAACCATGCGAGCGGACTCCTCCGGGCCCATCCCCGCCATCGGCTCATCGAGCAAAAGCATCCGCGGCGAGGTCGCAAGCGCCATCGCGATTTCAAGCTGCCGGTGCTCGCCGTGGCTCAGCTGGGAAGCCACGGTGTCTGCGCGCGACTGTAATCCGACGCGCGCAAGCGCGGCCATTGCCGGATCGCGCAGGCTCCGATCGCGGCGCGCGGCGCGCCAGAAGCGGAACGAATGGCCGGCATGGGCTTGGACCGCGAGCGCGACGTTGTCCAGCGCAGTGAAATCGAGAAACAGCGAAGTGATCTGGAACGAGCGCGCCAGTCCGAGCGCGCTGCGCTGATAGACCGGAAGCCCGGTAATGTCCTCGCCCGCAAAGAAGACGCACCCGCTGTCGGGAGCGATCTCCCCGGTCAGTTGGCCGATCAGCGTGGTCTTGCCGGCGCCGTTCGGGCCAATAACGGCGTGCAACTCTCCGGGCAGGACGTCGAGCGCGATATTTTCCGCAGCGACGATGCCGCCAAAATGCTTGGAAATCCCTTCGGTGCGCAGCAAAGCGTCAGCCACGGCGCACTCCCTTCAGCAATCCGTCAATGCCGCCGCGCGCATAAAGAACGACGAGCAGCAACAACGGGCCAAGGATAATCTGCCAGTATTCCGACGCGCGCGCCGCACCGGCGCCAAAGATCGGCGCTCCGAGCACCTTGATGACGACAGGCAGGGTTTCCTCGAATACCAGCAAAGCCACCGCACCGAGAAGCGGGCCAAACAGCGACCCGAGCCCGCCCAGCACGACCATGACGATGAGGTCGCCCGAGCGCGTCCAGTGCATCATGGCGGGACTGATGAATTCGGTATGATTGGCCAGAAGTGCTCCCGCCAAACCGCATATCGCACCCGCGATCACGAAACAGACCAGCCGATACCGGAAGGTCGGGAACCCTATCGCCTGCATGCGCCGGTCGTTCGAACGCGCGCCCTGGATCACCAGGCCAAAGCGCGAATTCACCAGCCGCCACACCAGCGCGATGACCGCGACCAGCAGCACGAAGCAGACATAATAGAAAGTCGTCTTGTTCGACAGGTTGATCGCGCGAATGAATTCGCTGCGCGTGTAGATCGTCAGCCCGTCGTCTCCGCCATAGCGGTCGAGGCCGACGGCGACATAATAGAGCACCTGCGCCAAGCCGAGCGTGATCATGATGAAATAGACGCCGCGCGTCCGGAGAGACAGGGCGCCGATCAGCAGAGCCACGAAGGCAGACGCGGCCAAAGCGACCGGCCATTGGACGAAGCCCGATGTGATGCCCTCCTCCGCAAGGATGCCGACGGCATATCCACCGGTTCCGATGAAAGCGGCGTGCCCAAAGCTGACCATGCCGCCGTAACCCATGATCAGGTTGAGGCTCGTCGCCGCGACCGCGAGAATGAGGATGCGGGTGAACAGCGTCAGCAGAAACGGATTTCCACCTATCGCAACATAGGCCGGAAGCAGCGCCAAGGCGATGAGGAGCCCGGCGATGAATACCGTGCGCAGCGACAGCCGGCCGTTCATTTGCTCGACACCGGAAACAGCCCTTCGGGCCGCACGATCAGCACCAGCGCCATCAGCATATAGATCAGCATCGACGACAAAGCAGGCGCGATCGCGGATGCGCTGCGCGACGACAGAACTAGCCGCAACGCGTCGGGCAGAAAGCCGCGGCCGAGCGTGTCGATCAGTCCGACAAGGATCGCCGCAACCAGAGCGCCACGGATCGAACCTATCCCGCCAATGATGATGACCACGAAGGCCAAGATCAGAATGTTCTCGCCCATGCCAGTCTGAACAGTCAGAATCGGCGCCTGCATCAACCCCGCCAGCGCCGCGAGCGCCGCGCCAAGTCCGAACACGAGCGTGTAGAGGAGCTTGATGTTGACGCCGAGCGCAGAGACCATCTCGCGATTCGATGCGCCAGCACGGATCAGCATGCCGACTCGCGTGCGCATCACCGTCAGATAAAGAAACAACGCCACCGAGAGCGAAACGACGATGATCGCGATGCGATAGGTCGGATATTGCAGGCCGGGAATGAGCTGGACCGAGCCGTTCAGCCAGGCGGGCAACGGCAGGTTCATCCCCGCCGGTCCCCATACGAGACGCACGAGCTCATTGAAAAACAGGATCAGTCCGAAGGTAGCGAGCACATGATCGAGATGATCCCGGCCGTAGAGGCGCCGCATCGCAATGACTTCGACCGCCATTCCGACAAGCAGCGTCGCGCCGAGTGCAAGGATTGCGGCCAGCACGAAGCTTCCGGTCAACACCGCGAAGGTTGCAGCAAAATAGGCTCCGAGCATGTAGAGCGAGCCGTGCGCCAGATTGACGAGATCCATGATACCGAACACCAGCGTCAGGCCCGCCGCCAGCAGGAAAAGCAGCAGGCCGAGCTGGACGCCGTTCAGGCTTTGCTCGATCAGAAGAAGCACGGCATCCCCACCCTCAAATGCCATCGCCCGCAAACGCGGGCGATCCAGCTACCGGAACGCGGCCTGGATGCCCCGGCGTACCGGGGCATGACAATGTTCGTTCGTCGTCGAAGCGGCTGTCGAATGCCGCATCACTTCATCGGGCACTTTTCGCTCGACTTGTCCTTGTCGTTCTCGACGATCGTCGCGACCGTCTTCAGCGTAAGCACCCCGTCGGCATCCTTCACCGGCTCCTGCAGATAGAAATTCTGGATCGGATACTGGTTATTGCCGAACGTGAACTTGCCGCGCACCGAGGCGAAATTCGCCTTCTTCATTTCAGCACGCATCTCGTCCTTCTTGCTGAGATCGCCTTTCACCGCCGAGATGCCGCTGTTGATCAGACCCACGGCATCGTAGGTCTGCGCGCCATAGAAGGACGGATAGGTCTTGTACTTGGCCTTAAAGTCCGCGACGAACTTCTTGTTCGCGTCGTTCGGCAAATCGTTGACCCACTGCTGCACACCCGGCACGCCGAGCGCGTTGTCGCCCATACGGGGCAGCGAGAGCGCGTCGATGGTGAAGGCGGTGTAGAGCTGGACCTTGTCCTTCAGGCCGGCCTGCACCCATTGATTCAGGAACTGCACGCCCGCGGCACCGGGATAGAACACATAGACCGCATCCGGATTGGCGGCGCGCACCTTGGCGAGCTCGGCCGAGAAGTCGAGCTGGTCAGGCCACTTGGTCAATTCTTCGCCGACGACCTGGCCCTTGAAGGTCGAGCGCATGCCGTTGAGCATGTCCTTGCCCGCGGCGTAGTTCGGGCCAATCAGGAAGGCGGTCTTCACACCCTTCTGGTTCATGTAGAGGCCCATCGCGGCGGGCGTCTGGTCGTTCTCCCATGCGGTCGAAAACACGTAGGGCGAGCAGAGCTGCCCCGCGACCTGCGACGCGCCGGCATTGGTGATGACGAACATCGTCTTGGAATCGACAATCGGCTTGAGCGAAGCGAGAAGGACATTTGACCAGATGAAGCCGACGACGAAATCGACCTTGTCGCTCTCGATCAGCTTCTCGGTCTTCTGCTTGCCGACCTCCGGCTTTTGCTGATCGTCTTCGTAGATCACCTCGACCGGCAGTCCGCCGAGCTTTCGGCCCAGATGATCGAGACCGAGCTCGAACGAATTGCGCATGTCGTTGCCGATCACCGCTGTCGGGCCGCTGAAGGTCGAGACAAAGCCGATCTTCACCGTCTTGTTCTGGGCCATCGCAGGCCCTGCCGCCAGCGCGAGACTGACGCCGGCCACGATAATGGATTTATTCATATCGGTTCTCCTCCCAGGTTATTCGCCGATCTGTGGCTGACCTTACCGCGCACGATCCTCGGCGCGCAATTTGAAACGCTGGATCTTGCCGGTCGCGGTCTTGGGTAGATCGCTCCTGAACTCGATCCAGCGGGGATATTTGAAGGGCGCAAGCTGGGTCTTGACGTGCTCCTGCAGCATGCGGGCCAGTTCGTCGCAGGCCTTGTCGGGCACCTTCAGTACGACGAAAGCCTTGGGTTTGGTCAGTCCGTCACCGTCCTGCCACGCCACCACCGCGCATTCGAGAACGTCTGCATGGGTCTGCAGCGCGCCCTCAACCTCGAACGGCGACACGTAGAGACCCGAGACCTTCAACATGTCGTCGCGCCGCCCGCAATAAACGTAAAAGCCCTGCTCGTCCTGAACGTATTTGTCGCCAGAGCGCGTCCACTCGCCAAGAAACGTGGATCGCGACTGCTCGCGATTGTTCCAGTACATCACGGCGCTAGTCGGCCCGCGCACGAGCAATTCACCCATCTCGCCTGGCTTCGCCGGACGGCCTTCGTCGTCGATCAGCTTGATGTCATAGCCGGGCACCGGATTTCCGGTGGTTCCGTATTTCGTGCTGCCGGGCGCGTTCGACAGGAAGATGTGCAGCATCTCGGTTGAGCCGAGCCCATCGAGAATGTCGACGCCGTAGCGCTCGGACCATCGGCGGCCGACATCCGGCGGCAAGGCTTCGCCCGCGGAAACGCAGCGGCGAAATTTGACTTCGTCTTTCGTTGGCGCATTGGGGCTGGCGAGGAACGCGGCGTAGAACGTCGGCACACCGTAAAAGACCGTGACGGGATGCTTGCGCAAGAGCGCGGCTACTCCGTCCGGCGTCGGCCGGTCGGCCATCAAAACCGTCGTTGCGCCCGCCGACATCGGAAACGTCATGGCGTTCCCAAGCCCATAAGCGAAAAACAGCTTGGCGACCGAGTAGCAGACATCGTTCTCCTTGATGGAGATGGTCGGCGCGGCATAGAGCTCGTCGGTGAGCCGCAGGCTTGCATGAACATGCACCGCACCCTTCGGCTTTCCCGTCGAGCCCGACGTGTAAAGCCAGAACGCCATGTCGTCGCGTGTGGTGGGCGCGGTTATGTCTTCGGCCGGCGAAGAACCAAGTGCGGTTTCGAAACTGTCATGGCCGAAGGTCTTGTTGCCCGAAACCAGCACATACTTCAGATCGGGCGCGTCCTTGATGATCGTCTCAAACTTCGAATAGAGAGCTTCGGACACGACCAGCATGCGCGCCCGGGAATCCGCAAGCATGAAACGGTAATCGTCCTCGGTGAGCAGCGTGTTGACCGGCACTGCGACCACGCCGGCCTTGAGACAGCCAAGGAACGCGGTCGGCCAATCGATCGTGTCCACCAGGCAGATGAAGACCCGTTCTTCACGCCGGAGGCCGCGGGCCCGCAGAAGCGCTCCGAAGCGCGCGGCGCGCTCGGCGAGCTGGCCATAGGTCCAGCTTCCACGCACGTCGATAAAGGCCGGTTTGTTCGCACGTCCGGCATCGAGATTGCGCTCGAAAATGTCCGCCGCGAAGTTGTATTGGCGCGGAATGGCGCGGAGCACTGAGCGCGCGCGATCGCCTTCCGCGTCGATTTCGGCGGATGCGCCTTGGGCCATATCCCATCCCGCTCACGGCGTTCTTTGTTGATGTGCGAATGTCGCACCGGGAGCCGTGTTGTTCCCGTAACCTGAATTATTATGCAGATTGACCCCAACAGCCGCAACCGGCGGCCGGGAGCCTGCCAATGCTGCTGAGCCGAAACCGCATCCTTACGACGCATGTCGGCAGCCTACCCCGCAGCAAGTCATTAACGGACCTGCTGATCCGCCGGGAGAACGGTGAAACAATCAGCGAAACAGCGCTTGCGGCGGAACAGGACCGTTCGGTCTCCGAAGTGGTTGCCCGCCAGATTCAGGCGGGAATCGAGATCGGCAATGACGGCGAACAGCAGCGGGTTGGCTTCCAGACCTATATCCCCGAGCGCATGTCCGGTTTCGGCGGTGTTTCCAAACGCGAGATCGCCCGCGATTTCGCAGAGACGCCCGAACTGATCGCGATGTTCCTGCAGCGCTTCCCGCACCGGAGCAAGATCACAAGCACTCCGCAGGCCGTCGCCGAACTGAAATACAAGGACAAGACCCAGATCGAGGACGAGATCGCGCGATTCCGGCGTTGCGTGCCGCAGCATGCATTCGCTGAAACATTCATGACTGCGCCGTCGCCTGGGATCATCGCGACGACAATGGTGAACGCCTTCTACGATTCGCATGAAGCCTATCTCACGGCGCTCGCCCGCGAACTGACTGTCGAATACCGGGCGATCCACGAGGCCGGCATGATCCTGCAGATCGACGCACCGGATCTGGCGATGGAGCGCACCATGACGTTCCAGAATCTGCCGGAAAAGGATTTCCTGAAAATAGCTGAGCTGCATGTCGCCGCGATCAATCGCGCCCTTGGCGAAATTCCGCGTGAGCGTGTGCGCCTGCATTGCTGCTTCGGCAACTGGGAAGGCCCGCACGTTCATGACATCGAACTCGAAGCGATCCTGCCGGTCCTGTATTCGGCCAATGTCGGCGCACTCACTCTGGAATTCGCCAATCCGAGGCATCAGCACGAATACGCGGCCCTGGCGAAACACCCGCTTCCTGCGCACATGCTTTTGCTGCCCGGCGTGATCGACACGACGACGAATTTCGTCGAGCATCCGCAGGTCGTCGCAAAGCGCCTCCTCGAAGCGGTCACGGCGGTCGGCGACCGCGAGCGGGTGATCGCGTCCACCGACTGCGGCTTCGGAACTTTTACCGGGCGCGAGTGGGTCGTTGCGCCCGTTGTGTGGCAAAAGCTCGCAGCGCTTCGCGCAGGCGCCGATATCGCAAGCCAGACGCTATGGAGTGGCCGTTAACATACGGAACGAAGCTGCTGTTTGCGCGTTTCCTCTGCCGCAACAAGTGAAGAGGAGTGAACACTATGGCTGACAACAGCGGCGGTGGAGTGGGCGTTTTGGGCGTGCTCGTTGGCGCCCTGATCGTCATCGTGATCGGCGGCGGCCTCCTGTTCGCCACCGGTAATCTCGGTAACAATTCTTCGACCGTGAAGCTGGAATTGCCGAAGGTCGGAACCACCGGCCAGAAGTAACGCTTCCTTTCGACGACGGAAAATTGGCCCCGTCCGGGGCCAATTTTTTTGCCCGGTTGCGTCGACTGCAAGGCAGCGTGATGTTGTAGCCTTGGATTTCAAGGCTATGGTCCCGGCCGCATGTTTCCTGCCAAGACACCCGAATTGCCCCATTTGTCTGTTCGCCGGACGCGCCGGTCGCTCCGGCTGCAGCTTGCCCTGCTCGTCGCAGGCACGTGCCTGCCGCTCATCGTGTTCACATCCTCTCTTGTCTATCTGAATTACGTCCGCGATCGGGAGGCTTCCTTTGATCGCGTCCTCACGACTGTCCGCGGAATGCGGCTTGTCCTCGATGCCAAGATGCAGGGGCTGCTGATCGGCCTTGACGTGCTTGGGAATTCCGATGCGCTGCGCCGGGGCGATCTCGATACTTTCCGGGTCAATGTGGACTTGTTCTTGCGCAATTATCCGGGCTCATCCATGGCGATGGGCGACCGCCAGGGAAACCAGACCTTCAACAGTTCGGTGCCTGCTGGACAGCCGTTGCCGCGCCGCGTGAATATGGAGACGATCGAGACGATCTTCCGCACCGGCAAGCCGGCATTCTCTGATCTGTTTGTCGGTTCGGTGTCACATCGCCGTCTCATCGCGATCGGTGTGCCGGTCCGTCGCGACGGAACGATCGTCGGCGATCTCAGCTTCGCTGTACCGCTGGAGCTGTTTCAGGAGATCATCACCGATCAGGCGCCACCGGGCTGGACAATCTCGATCTTCGACCGCACCGGCACGAATTTCGCGCGCGTCCCTAATCCCGGCCAGACGATCGGCCAGAAAGCATCTCCCACATTGCTGCCGGCCATACTTTCGGATCAACCTGAGGGGAAGTTGGCCACGACATCTCTCGAAGACGTTCCTCTGCTGACCGCGTTTACCCGATCGCAGGTGACCGGCTGGTCCGTCGCCGCAGGAACGCCCGTCGTGACACTGACCGCGCCGCTCTGGCGTGTGCTCGCGGTAACGGCGGGTATCGGCCTGATCCTGCTCTCGATCGGTCTTGTTTTCGCAATCGGCATGGCTGCGCGGATCGCGCGCGGCGAAGCGTTGCTCACGTTGATGGTGAATGAGCTCAATCACCGCGTGAAAAACACACTGGCAACCGTCCAGTCGATCGCGGGGCAGACATTTCGCAATGCGCCCGACAGCGCGGAAGCGCAGCGCAAGTTCGACGAACGCCTGAGCGCGCTCGGAAACGTCTACAATCTGCTGGGCGAGGAGCGCTGGGCGGACGCCGAGCTGCGCAAAATCGTCCAGGATGCGCTCGAACCCTTTGCGGCTGCCGGCACGCACCGGATCGCCCTGTCCGGACCGGAAATCCGCCTCACGCCACGCACCGCACTCATGGTGTCGCTGGTTTTGCACGAACTTGCGACCAACGCCACGAAATACGGAGCCCTGTCGGTGCCGGCAGGCAGGGTTGAGGTCGAGTGGTCTCCAATAGAGCCGGACCAAATGCGCCTGACCTGGCGAGAACGTGGCGTACCCGGAACGGCAGCGCCCGCGCGGCGGGGCTTTGGAACACGCCTGATCGAAGAAGGCTTCCCGGCCCAATTGCGTGCGCGATCTTTGCTCGAATTCAGCGAAGACGGCCTTATCTGCACGCTGGAATGCGCCCGGACCTCCTAGTAGGTCGTGCGCAGCTTCAAGTGATCGAGCCGGTTCATCGACTGAACGTCGACATGCCGCACTTCACCTTCGCGCTCGAAATCCAGTGGAACGGTCGCGCCCGCAGCGCCCTTTGCCCAGACCTTACGATACAAATCAGCAAGTCCGGTCGCGCGCTCACCACCGACGCCAACGATAACGTCCCCACGCTTGAGGCCTGCCTTCTCGGCCGGACCTTGCGGCGTGACCTGGCTGAGCGTGAGCCGGTCGTCAATCTGATTGGTCGTCATGCCGAGCCACGGCCGTCCGGGTCCGCCGACGCGCCCCTGTGCAATCAGATCGGACAGGATCGGCGGAAGGCGGTCGATCGGAACGAACATGTTGCCCGGCGTGCCCTTGCCGTTTGCGTCGCTCAGGATCAGCGATCCGACCCCGACCAATTTCCCTTCGCGATTGAGCAGCGCGGCACCGCTCCAGTTCATGGAGGGCGGCGCGGTGAAGATCGCGTCGTCAAGCAAGTATTCCCACGAACCGGCGAATTCCTTGCGCGCGATCACGACCGCGGAAGAAGCCGATTGCGCGCCGCCAAAACTTGCGATCACGACCGGGTCGTCGGGCTTGAGCCCAGCTGACCGGCCGAGCGCCACCGGGCGAACCTTCGGCGGCACGATTGCCTGCAACAGCCCGAATCCGGTTTCATGATCGTAGCCGACGACGATCGCCGCGATCACGTGGCCGTCATTGGTCCGGATCTCCGCGGAATCCGCCTCGACCATCAGATATCCGATTGTCAGCACCAGCCCGTTGTTGTCGATAACAACGCCGGAGCCTTCACGTTCGCGGCCGAGATTGGCGCTCGTCCGCGCATCCGGATTCATCACGGTTTTGATCTGCACGATCCCGGAGAGCAATTGCTCGAGCGGAGGGGTCTGCGACACCGCGATGTCCGGCTTGACGGCGAGCGCGAACCCGATCAGCGCGATTGCCGCGAGAGTCGATGGGCCTGGAGCGCGCATCTTCGTTCCTCGCAAAGAAGGTTCCGGCTAAGAGGACCGGGTTACCTTGGGGAGGCTTGCCTCAAGGCTACACCAAATCGCAGCGGCCGGCGTGACCAAGGTGCAACAGGGACGAATTGTGGCGGATGGCTTTTTCTGTTGTCGGCGGCCGATTGCCGCCGCAACATGATCGAGGTGTAAGGGGGAGTACCAATGAAAGTGAAAAGGATCCTGCCGCTTTTGATTCTGCTCGCGATCACGTCGACGATCGCCTCTGCCCGTGACGAAGAGCCCCAGGACCGCGGCAACGCGGACGAGCGCGCCGCATGCACGCCGGACGTCTTTCGTCTGTGCAGCGCATACATTCCCGACGTCCCGAATATCGTGGCCTGCCTGAAGACCGAGAAGCGCAACCTCAGCGCCGAATGCCGCGGAGTGATGGAAAGGCGCAATGTCCGCAAGGTGAAGGGCTGACCCCGCGGATTCCGTGCCGCGATGACGCCGGCCCCCGTTCGGTGCTATGCCCGTCCTGACGCGGGGACGAACCATGGCAATGATTGCCGGGACAATCGACGAGGCGCTCGATACAATTCATGACGGCTGCGTGCTTGCGGTGCCGCGTGAAACATCCGGTGTCGCGATGGCGGCGACGCGCGCGCTCATCCGGCGCGGAGTCAAAAATCTTCAACTCGTCGCGCTCCCCACATCGAGCCTTCAGGCCGATCTGCTGATCGGCGCCGGCTGCGTGGTCAGTCTCGAAACCTCGGCCGTCAGCCTCGGAGAATTCGGTCCTGCACCTCGCTTCACCGCCGCGATGACGGCGGGCACGCTGCGGATGAAGGACTCGACCTGTCCCGCCCTGCATGCCGCGTTTCAAGCGACGGAAAAGGGCATCCCCTTCATGCCGCTGCGCGGCCTCATTGGGTCGGACCTGCCGAAGCACCGGCCCGACTGGCTCGTGTCCAAGAACCCGTTTGGCGAGAATGATCCGATCGTGCTCCTTCCCGCGATCAAGCCGGATGTCGCGTTGTTTCATGCGCCGATGGCGGACAACGCAGGCAATGTCTGGATCGGCCGTCAGCGCGAGCTTGCGACCATGGCGCATGCATCCGCGCAAACGATCGTGACCGTCGAACAGATCAGCGAGACCAATCTGCTTGCCGATCCGGTTCTCGCAGCAGGGACCTTGCCCGGCTTCTATGTCGAGGCGGTGGCGGTCGTGCCGCGTGGTGCGTGGCCCTTGCCGCTGCCGGACCATTACGGTGTCGATGGAGCCCATCTCGCCGAATATGCGCGCCTCGCCGCGAGCGAAGACGGGTTCAGACGCTATCTCGACGAAAACGTCCATGAACGCCGCGCAGCCTGAGATTCGATCCGAGGAACTGCTGGCAAGCGTTATCGCCGATCTGATCGGCGATGTGCGGCACGTCGCGGTCGGCAACGCCTCGCCGATCCCTGCGACCGCCGCCCTGCTCGCGCGCGAACGCGGCAAGGGCCGCCCCTACGTGTCGCTGCTGCAGAGCCGCAAGCACAACTTCTTCACCGACGGCGGCCGCGAATTGTTCGATTGTGCCGGCCAGGGCCGCATCGACGTGTTCTTTCTCTCCGGTGGTGAGATCGACAGAGAAGGAAACATCAATCTGGTCAGCATCGGAGACCACGATCATCCCAAAGTGCGGTTCCCCGGCTCGTTCGGCTCGGGCTATCTCTATTACGTCGTGCCGAAGGTCATCCTGTTCCGCACCGAGCATTCGCGCCGGACGCTCGTCCCGAAAGTCAGCTTCATCAGCGCGCCAGGCGCGAGCGAGCGAAATATCTATCGCCATGGCGGACCCATTGCACTCGTGACCAATCGCTGCGTCTTCTCGTTCGACAAGGAGCGCAAGCGATTCCGGCTCGATAGCGTGCATCCCGGACACACGGCCGAAGAAGTGGTCGAGCATACGGGCTTTTCGTTCGAGCGCCCCGATCTTGTCCCGATCACCAAGGCGCCGGATGCGGCGACGCTGCGACTCATGCGGGAAACCGTCGCGCCCGAACTGGCCGAGGTCTATCCGCAATTTGCCAGGCAGGTTTTCGGCGTGGCTACCGTGGCCTGAAAGCAAAACGGCCGGGCAATGCCCGGCCGCTTGGAATTCAAATTACAGCTCGCTCAGGAAAGGGAAACGAACTTCTTGTTCGTATAGGCCTCAAGCCCTTCGATTCCGCCCTCGTGGCCATAGCCGGATTCCTTCACGCCGCCGAACGGCGTTTCCGGCATCGACACGACCGCAGAATTGATCGCGATCATGCCGGACTGGATCGCATCGCCGATCTTCGTCGCATTCTGCGAGGAAGTCGTGAATGCGTAGGCCGCAAGCCCGAACGGCAGCGAATTCGCGCGCTCGACCACTTCGTCGAACGTCTTAAACGGCACGATCGGAGCGATCGGGCCGAACGGCTCCTCGGTCATCAGCTTGGAATCGTCCGGCAGGTCGGTGATGACGGTGGGTTCGAAGAAGAAGCCCTGGTTGCCGTGGCGCTTTCCACCGGCCATGACCTTGCCGCCGCGGCTCTTGGCGTCGTTGACGATCGCCTCCATCGCATCGAGCCGGCGGGGGTTGGCCAGCGGTCCCATCGTCGTTTCCTTGTCGAGGCCGTCACCGAGCTTGATACCCTTCGCATAATCGGTGAACCGCCGTACGAAACGGTCGTAGACACCTTCCTGCACGTAGAACCGTGTGGGCGACACACAGACCTGACCGGCATTGCGATACTTCGCCGCCGCGATCAGATCGGCCGACTTTTCGGGATCCGCGTCGCCGAAGACGACGACGGGCGAATGGCCGCCGAGCTCCATCGTCGCCCGCTTCATGCCCTTCGCCGCGAGACCGGCCAGAAGTTTGCCGACCGGAACGGACCCCGTGAAAGAAATCTTGCGGACCGCGTCCGCCCCGATGAGATGCTCGGACACTTCCGCCGGAATGCCGAATACGAGGTTGAGCACGCCTTTCGGCAGGCCTGCATCATGGAAGCAGCGCACGGCTTCCACGCATCCACCGGGCGTTTCTTCCGACGCCTTGATGACGACCGAACATCCGGCGGCCAGCGCAGCGACGAACTTGCGAACCGGCGTGAGGATCGGGAAATTCCACGGCGTGAACGCGGCGACCACGCCGACCGGCTCCTGGATCACCATTAACCGCGAATTCGGCGCGCGGCCCGGGATGATCCGGCCATAGGCGCGGCGACCTTCCTCGGCCATCCAGTCGATGATGTCGGCCGTGGTCAGGGTCTCGCCCTTCGCCTCGGCGAAAATCTTGCCCTGTTCCTGCGTGATGATGCGCGCGATCTGGTCGGCACGCTCGCGCATCAGGTCGGCCGCCTTGCGCAGCACCTTGGACCGGTCATACGGCGAGGTCGCGCTCCAGACCTTCAGCCCCTTCTCGGCGGCCGCGAGCGCGCGGTCGAGGTCGGCCTTGCTGGCGTGCGGCAGCGGCGCAAGCGCCTTGCCGGTCGCCGGGTTGATGACGTCCTCGCTCTTGCGGCCGGCGCCGTTGATCCACTCGCCGTCGATATGAAGTTGAAGCTCGCTATACATGGCGTTTCCTGTCGCGTCGTATTTGCTGGGGTGCGGGTCTTTAGCATTTCAGCCGGCACGCGCCAATCGGCCCGCGCAAGGTTCAGGAGCCGGTAAAGACCGGCTTTCTCTTTTCCATAAAGGCGGTGCGGCCTTCGACATAATCCTTGCTTGCGAAGCACCGACGCACGGATTCCGCCATGGCGGCTTTGTCGCGGATGCTTTCATCCTTCAAGGCCTCGCCGACAATCAGCTTGACCGAGCCGACCGTCAGGGGCGCATGGCCCGCGATCGTCGCGGCGTAATCCTTCACATATGATTCGAGCTGCGCTTCCGGAACGACCCGATTAACCAGGCCCATGATGCGTGCCTCTTCCGCATCGAATTGCCGCGCGGTGAAGAAAATCTCCTTTGCGAAGGATGCGCCGACGATGTCGATGAGCCGCTTCAGGCCGGGATAATCGTAACCAAGACCGAGCTTCGCCGCCGGCACGGCGAAACGCGAATTATCCGCCGCGATCCGGATGTCGCAGCAGGTCGCAAGCCCGAGGCCGCCGCCGACGCAGTAGCCCCGGATCATCGCGATGGTCGGTTTCGGAAAAGTGTGGATATCGGAATAGGTCTGCTCGGTGAGTTTGTTGTAGTGGGCAACCGCCTCCTCGGAGGACCGCTCGGCGCCGAATTTCGAGATATCTGCGCCGGACACAAACGCCTTCGTTCCGGCACCGGTCAGCACCACGATACGGACATCCTTGTCCTTGGCGAAATCCGCGAGGATCCGGCTCGTTGCCTCCCACATTTCAAGCGAAACGGCATTGTGCCGCTCGGGATTATTGAAAATGACATAGCCGACGCTGCCATCCTTGCGCGAAAGCATCTTGTCGGTCATCGTTCGCTCCACTCAGATGTCGGCACCGGTCATGCGCTTATAGCGCGTTTGCCTTCCGCAAGGCCGCGATCTCGGCCTCGGTGAACCCGAATTCCTTCAGTACTTCGTCGGTATGTTCGCCCCGTTCCGGGCTTGCCGCGACCGGCCGATGCGGCGTCCGCGACAGCGACACCGGCTGGCGCATTACTTTCAGCGGACCGAGCGCCTTCGACTGCACCTCGCGCACGAAATCGAGGTGCTTCACCTGCGGATCCTCGAACATCTCGTCAATCCGGTAGATCGGTCCGCACGGAACGCCTGCGGCGTTGAGCACTGCGATCCATTCCGAACTGGTACGCGTTCTGAACACCGCATTGAGCTTTTCGTTCAGCGCGTCGCGGTTTTTCGAGCGCAGCGACGCGGTTTTGTAATCCGGATTGTCGTGCAGTTCCTCGACGCCGAGCGCCTTGCAAAATCTCGCCCATGTCGGCGCGCCGGTAGTCGCAATGTTGATGGGATTGTCCTTGGTCGGATAGACGCCGGTCGGGATCGAGGTCGGATGGTTGTTTCCCGATTGCGGCGGGACGACGCCGTCGATGAGCCAGCGCGCCGCCTGGAAATCGAGGATGAACATCTGCGCTTCGAGGAGCGAGCTTTCCACCTGCTGCCCCTCGCCTGACACTTCGCGTTCGAGCAGCGCCACCATCACCCCGAGCGCCGCGAATAGGCCCGCGCTGACATCCGCGATCGCCGCGCCCGAGCGCACCGGCCCCTGGCCCGGCAGCCCGGTGATCGACATGTGCCCGCCCATGCCCTGTGCGATCTGATCGAAGCCCGGGCGGTCGCGATATGGGCCCGTCTGGCCATAGCCGGAAATGCTGGCGTAAACGATCCGGGGATTGCGCGCCTTCACCGCCGGATAGTCGATCTTCAGGCGCGACTTCACGTCGGGCCGAAAGTTCTCGATGATGACGTCGGCTTTCTCGGCAAGCCGCATGAACGCTTCGCGGCCCTCGGCACTTTTCAGATCAAGGGTGATGCTGCGCTTGTTCCGATGCAGGTTTTGAAAATCGCCGGCATGCCGCGCGCCGCCGATCGGGTCGCCACCCTCGAGCCGCTCCGGCGCTTCGATCTTGACGACGTTTGCGCCCCAATCGGCGAGTTGACGCGCGCAGGTCGGCCCCGCTCGAACGCGCGAGAGATCGAGAACGGTGAAGCGCGACAGCGCCTGGGAAGCACGCGGAAAAGGCATTCTCGCTAAGTCCGGCGGATGACCGCAGATCCGGCCGCCCGGCAGCGACATTCACCGATCTCGGCGGTCATGTCCATCATCGAGATATCCAATCGCCCGATCAGACTTTTCGGATGCTGAAGATGAGCAACTCGCCGGTTCTTGAAGATGATTCCATCCTGTCGCCGGTTTCGTTCAGGAGATTTGGAATATCGATTGCGGCAAGGGGGTCGGTACATTCGATGGTCAGCACATCGCCGGCCACGAGGCCGATAAGCGCCTTGCGGGTCTTGAGTGCCGGAAGCGGGCATTTCAGCCCGCGCAAATTGAGCGTCTTTTCGGTCATAGGTGCAGGTTTCGCAAACCACTCGGACACTGGTCATCGTGCGGTCTTTGCGTCAAGTTGCGGTTTCCATGAATGCAGATTTTCATCCCGGCCAGCGCATCGCGCGATTGACGCCGCTTGCCGACGTTCTGGCGATGATCGGCTCCGACGTGAAGCCAGTCTGTCCGCGTGAATTGCCCATCGCGGACGCTGTCGGACATGTGCTCGCTACCGACGTATCCGTTCTCGCCGACCTGCCCTCCGTCCCGGTCGCATTGCGCGACGGGTTCGCCCTGAAGTCCGAAACGATCCACGATGCGAATGCCTACAGCCCGCTGCCGTTGCAGCACATGCCGGAAAGAATCGATGCCGGCGACCCGCTTCCGGCGGGCACCGACACAGTCGCGCTCTTCGATACGATCGTCGTTAAGGCCGGGAAACCGCAGGCGATCTCTCCTTCGGCCCCGGGTGAAGGCGTCATTCCTGCGGGCTGGGACGCCAACGCGCGAATTCCGTTGTTCAAGGCCGGTCAGCGACTGCGCGCAAGCGACGTCGCGGCGCTTTCGGCTTGTGGCATCGAAACCGTAAAAGTTCGTGCACCGCGCATCCGTGTCCTGCCCGCGACCAAAAATGAAACGGCGCGAACGTCGGCCAGCCTCACTGCCGATCTCGCGACAAGGAGCGGCGCCGAGGTTCTTTACGGCGGCGAACTGGAGGACGCGCTTCAAGCCGACGGTGCCGACGCGATTTTCGCGATCGGAGGGACAGGGCGTGGCCGCCGTGACCATGCCGTCGAATCGCTGATTCGTTGCGCGCGCCTTTCGGCTCACGGCATTGGGATCATGCCGGGCGACACCTCCGCGATCGGTTTCACCGGGTCCTGCCCCGTTTTGCTTCTTCCCGGGCGCATCGATGCTGCCTTGTCGGCATGGCTCTTGATCGGGCGTTGGCTCATTGCAGCTCTGTCGGCAGAGATGAAACCAGACGCAGGATTTGTCGCCCGGGTGACGCGCAAAGTGACCTCGACAATTGGCATCGTCGATGTCGCGCTCGTTCGCCGTGACGGCGATTCGGTCGAGCCGCTCGCCACCAGCGCGTGGCCGGTTCAGGCCATGACGCGCGCCGACGGATGGATCGCGATCCCGGCACATAGCGAGGGTTGCGCGGCCGGATCGACCGTTGTGGTGAGACCGCTGTCATGAGTGGACCGCAGGCACGCAACCCGGCCCAGGATCTGATCGCGGCAGTACGTCGCGCTGCGCGACAGGAGCAATTCCTGGAAGTCGTGTCGGCGGAGGACGCGCGCGCGAGATTTGCACGCCACATCGATCTATCCCCGCTCGCTCCGGAGACTGTGCCACTCGCCGCAACACTCGGCCGCGTGGTGGCTGCCGATCTTGCATCGCCCCTCGACGTGCCGCCTTTCGACCGGTCCGGAGTGGACGGCTTCGCGGTTCGCGCGGCCGATGTGAGCGCGGCGACGGAGGCTACTCCCGTGCCGCTCGCGCTGAACCCGGAGGTGATCGTCTGCGGGCATGCCCCGCGCATCGAGGCCGTTCGCGGAACAGCGACAGCCATCGCGACCGGTGGCGTGCTGCCGCGTGGGGCGGATGCGGTCGTCATGATCGAGCATACCGAGCTGACTGACCGTCAGCACGGTCCGTTCATCAAGGTGCATCGCATCGTCGCGCCGGGCCAGCACATTGCGTATGCCGGATCCGACATCGCGCGCGGCGAAACCCTGCTTCGGCGCGGGACCGTGATCGGCTCGCGCGAGATCGGGATGCTCGCGGCCTGCGGACTGGCGCAGGTGCCGGTTGTCCGAAAGCCGCGGGTTGGCGTGTTGTCGACCGGCGATGAGCTTGTGACGCCGGGCGCTCCGTTAGAGCCTGCGCAGGTCTACGACAGCAACGGCGCGATCCTCGCTGCGGCCATCAGCGAAGTTGGCGGAGAGCCTGTCTCCTATGGTTCGTTCCCCGACGATTCCGTGCAGCTCGAACGTGCATTGCGGCGCGCCCTCGGAGAATGCGACATGGTGGTCCTGTCCGGCGGAACGTCGAAGGGCGCGGGCGACCTATCTCATCGCGTGGTCGAGCGGCTAGGCAAGCCGGGAATTCTCGTACACGGCGTGGCGCTGAGGCCCGGCAAACCCGTCTGTCTTGCTGTCGCAGAGCAAAAGCCGATCGCGGTCTTGCCGGGATTTCCGACGTCGGCGATTTTCACCTTTCATGCTTTCGTTGCGCCCGTGATCCGCGCGCGCGCCGGCCTTGCGCCAGATACTGCGCGTCATTTGACCGCAACCGTCCCGCTGCGCGTTCCGTCCGAACTTGGACGCGAGGAATTCGTACTGGTATCTCTTGTGCAGGGAATCGACGGCCCGATTGCCTTTCCTACGTCGAAGGGATCGGGCTCGGTTACCGCCTTTTCACAGGCGGACGGATTTCTGCGCATCGACGCCATGGCGGATTCGCTCGACGCGGAAAGCGAAGCAGACATCACCCTCATCGGCGAGACGGCGCGCGCGCCTGATCTCGTGTTGATGGGCAGCCACGACATCGCTCTGGATGTCGTGCTCGGCGCCCTGCGCGATCGCGGCTTCAGCGCGCGTACCATCGCCGTCGGCAGCATGGGTGGAGTCGCCGCCGCGCAGCGCGGGCAATGCGATCTGGCGCCGGTGCACCTGGCCGATCCAAAGACTGGTACTTACAATACTCACCTGCTTACGCCCGGGCTGTCGCTCGTTCGGGGATGGCGCCGGATGCAAGGATTTCTCTATCGCATGGACGACCCGCGCTTTCGGGCCATGAGTGCGGACGAAGCGATCAAGTCCGCGCTCGCCGACCAAGCCTGCCTGATGGTCAACCGCAACGCCGGAGCGGGGACGCGTATTCTGATCGATCAATTGCTCGGCGGCGCGCGGCCGGCGGGCTATTCCAATCAGCCGAAATCGCACAACGCCGTCGCAGCCGCGATTGCCCAAGGCCGCGCGGATTGGGGCATCGCGATCGAACCAGTCGCCAAATTATACGGTCTCGGCTTTCATCCGATCGCGCCGGAGCATTATGATTTCCTGCTGATCAACGACCGGGGTGAGCGACCGGCGATCACTGCCTTTCTCGAAGCCCTGAAAGACGACCGGGTCAGGAGCCAAATCCGGGCTCTGGGAATGGATCCGTCCGACGCCTGACGGCGGCCCATAGCCAAGCGCTATCTCCGGCCCTACAAAGGCTCAATTGAAATAGCCTATTTCTATTGAATGTCGGAGCGACCAAGTAAGCGCCGACGTGGCGGAGAATTGCGACCGATGCGTGATATGGGGCTGGAGGCTGCCATCAAAGCCGCCGGAGGCGTAACCGAACTGGCACGCCGCATCGGGCTGTCGCAGCCTTCAGTCTCCAACTGGACGCGCGTGCCGGCCGAGCGCGTGCTGCAGGTGGAAGCGGTGACGCAGGTCCGGCGCTCGGTCCTGCGTCCGGATCTTTACGGCGACCATCCCGCAATATCGGACAGCATGCACATTATCGGGCTCGCTGGGTGGAGCGGCTCCGGCAAGACGACGCTGCTGTCCAAGCTCATCCCCTGCCTGATCGGGCGCGGCCGGCGCGTGTCGACCATCAAGCACGCGCATCACGGATTCGATCTCGATCAGCCGGGCAAGGATTCCTATGTGCATCGCGCGGCGGGAGCCACTGAGGTTCTGATCTCGTCGGCGCGCCGCTGGGCGATCATGAGCGAATTGCGTGATCGGCCCGAACCGGGCCTGCGCGAATTGCTCTCCCACCTCTCGTCTGCCGATCTCGTTCTGGTCGAGGGCTTCAAGCGCGAAAAATTCCCCAAGGTGGAAATTCACCGCGCTGCAGTCGGCAAACCACTCCTTTCCGGTGACGACGACTGGATCGTCGCAATCGCGTCCGATGAGCCGCTGCCCCGCGCTCTCGTGCCGGTGGTGGATCTCAACGATATCGAAAAAATCGCGGACATCATGCTGATCGAGGCAATGCCGATCGACCGGCTCGATACGGCCGAGCAGGAATAGGATGGCCCAGCTCACGGATGACTGCTTTGCGTTCGGGGGCGCGCTTCTCCACGTCGAAGAGGCTGCGCAGATGATGGCGAAGCAGGTTTCGCCAGTCGCCGAGATCGAAACGGTCGGTCTGACGCAGGCGGATGGCCGCGTTCTCGTGAACGACCTGATCGCTCCGATATCGCTTCCACCGTTCGACAATTCCGCCGTCGACGGCTATGCTGTACGTTTCACCGATGTCTCCGCACAAAACGAAACCCGCCTGCGCGTGCGTGGGCGCATCGCCGCAGGGCACGCGGCTCCAGAGCCGATTGGTCCGCATGAGGCCGTGCGTGTCTTCACCGGCGCGCCGATGCCGAGTGGCGCCGATACCGTTTACATGCAGGAAGACTGCCGGACCGAAGAAGACACGGTGATTCTTCCTGCGGGGCTCAAGGCGGGGGCCAACCGCAGGCTTGCTGGCGAAGACATCGCGGTCGGCCATCGCGCGCTGTTGGGGGGACGGCGCTTGCAGCCCGCCGATGTGGCCCTCGCGGCGGCGCTGGGCCTTGCGACGATCGAGGTGCGACGGCGAGTTCGTGTCGCGCTGTTCTCGACCGGCGACGAAATCCTCCCGCAAGGACAGCCACTCCGGCCTGCCGCGCTTTACGACTCAAACCGCTTCCTGTTGATGAGCCTGCTCGGCCGCGCGGGCGCCCAAACGACCGATCTCGGCATCCTGCCGGACCATCGAGACACGATCGCAAACGCGATAGCGGGTGCGTCGAAGAATCACGATCTCGTCCTGACGTCCGGCGGTGTCTCGACCGGTGACGCCGACCACGTCCGGGCCGCGGTGGAAAGCCTCGGACGGCTGGTGTTCTGGCGCCTCGCGATCAAGCCCGGCCGGCCCGTGGCGATGGGCGTGGTGAATGGAGCTGCCTTCGTCGGCGTTCCGGGAAATCCGGTCGCCGCACTCGTGACCTTCATCAATGTCGTGCGGCCGCTGATCTTCCGTCTTGCGGGAACCGCGCCGGATATCCTGACACCCATCCACGCCCGCGCCATCTTCCACCACAAGAAGAAAAAGGACCGGCGTGAATATCTGCGCGGCACGCTGCGAAAGGGCGAACAAGGATTCGAGGCGGACAAGCAGGCGCAGGAGGGTGCTGGCCTCATCACCAGCATCACCCAAAGCACGGGCTTCATCGTGGTGCCGGAGGAAACGGTCGCGATCCAGCCGGGCGACGAAGTGCAATTCCTGCCTTACGACAGCGTGCTGAACTAGGCGCCCTGCGCGCGCGCGATTGCGATCGCGCGATCGCGATCCGCCGGCGAATTGACATTGAAAAAAGGATCGACTGGCCGATCGGACCATTCCGCAATCGCGACCCCATGCCGCGCGGTCCAGATTTCGATCTTGTGCAGATGTTCGACGGTCAACGCGTGTCGAAGGTCGGCGCGAAGCGCAACGTCCCAAAGTCCGACAACCGGATGGCGCCAGTCACCGGATTTCGCGCAGGCGAGCGGCTTTGCCTGCGCGATGCGGGCCGCGTGCAGCCGCCTGACGAGATCGCCCGGCAGAAACGGACAATCGCCGGGCACACTCAGAACCCATTCGAGGGAAGGCTCGTTCGCCGCGGCCCAGTCGAGCGCGGCGAGGATGCCCGCGAGCGGACCGGCGAAATCGGGAATGTCGTCGGAGACCGTGGCGAAGCCGAACGCGCTGAACCGGTTCGTGTCGCCGTTCGCATTGATGATGAGACCACGGCATTGCGGCGCGATCCGGACGACGGCGCGCTCCAGAATCGTCTTTCCCGCAATATCGATCAGCGCCTTGTCGCCGCCGCCCATGCGGCGCGCCAGGCCGCCTGCGAGAATGACGCCGAGGGTCGGCGGCACCTCAGTCGTCATGCATTGCGGCCTTGCGCCGGTGCTTTGCGCTTTCGTCCTCGACGTAGCGCAAATCCTGGTCAAACACGATGCGATCGAGCCCGGCGAGAGCGACAAAGCGCTTGCCGCGCGCCCGGCCGATCAGGGTGAGATTGGCCTTGCGCGCCAGTTCAACTCCCCAGGCGGTGAAACCGGATCGCGACACCAAAATCGGAATGCCCATGCGCACCGTCTTGAGGACCATCTCCGAAGTGAGGCGGCCGGTGGTGTAAAAAATCTTGTCCTGTGCAGAGACACGATTTTTGAACATCCAGCCGGCGATCTTGTCGACAGCGTTGTGCCGCCCGACGTCTTCCATATACACCAGCGGACGGTCGCGTTCGGCCAGCACGCAGCCGTGGATCGCGCCCGCTTCCAGATATAGCGACGGCGTGGTGTTGATTTTTTGCGTCAACGCATAGAGCCACGACGTGCGAAACTCGGTCTTGGGCAGGCTGACGTTTTCGATCGCTTCCATCAAGTCGCCGAACACAGTCCCCTGAGCGCAGCCGGAGGTCTGCACTTTTTTCTTCAACTTCTGCTCGTAGTCCGTCTGCCGCTCAGTGCGCACGACGACGACCCCCAAATCCTCGTCATAATCGACGCCGGTAACGACGTCGTCCTGACGCAGCATGTTCTGGTTCAGCAGATATCCGATCGCCAGAAAATCCGGATGGTCGCCGACCGTCATCGCGGTGACGATCTCCTGAGAATTGAGATAGATCGTGAGGGGCCGCTCCACCGTCACCACGGTGTCGACCGGCGCCCCGGTCTGATCGACCCCGCTGACGCGTTCGGTCAGCCGCGTATCGTGCGGATCAGGCTTGATCAGGTATTCGTCATCGCTCATCAAAATAGTTTCAGGCCAGGCGGGAGCGGCAATCCTCCGGTCAGCGCCTTCATCCTGTCCTGCATCGCAGTCTCGGACTTCTTTCGCGCCTCGGCATGCGCGGTGACCAGCAAGTCCTCGAGGATTTCCTTTTCTTCCGGCTTGAGGAGGGAATCATCGATGCGCGCGCGCTTAAGATCGCCTTTGCCGGTCAGCGTCACGGTAACAAGGCCGCCACCAGCGCTGCCTTCCACCTCGAGGGTCTCAAGCTCGCTTTGCAGCGCCTGCATCTTTGCCTGCAGCTGCGCGGCCTGTTTCATCATCCCCATGAAATCGGCCATGGCTCAATCCGTCTCGTTATCGTCCATTGAAGGCATGTCGGGACCATCGCCCGCAGGATCGGGCTCACGGTTGCGCACAGCGACGATTTCAGCGCCGGGAAATCTGTCGAGCACCGCCTGCACAAGCGGGTCGGCGCGAACACCGACCTTGAGTGCGGCCTCCTGAGCGTCAGCCTGTGCGCGGATCGTCGGTGCGCCTGCTTCCTTGGACACCACGACCATCCAGCGCCGCTTCGTCCAGCCTTCCAGCTTGCGCTGCAATTCGTGCACCAGCGTCTTTGGCGCGGTCGGCTCAAGCGCGATTTCCAGCCGCCCACTCTCGAACCGGACGAGCCGCACATCGCGTTCGAGTGCAATCTTCGTCTGCAGGTCGCGCTTTTCAGCGGCGAGCGCGATCAGGCGCTCAAAGCTATCGATTTCGAGGCTTGCCTGGCCTGCGGGAGCTTCCGCGATCCGCACCGCCGGCGCCGTGGACAATGCAGCGCGCGGGGCGGATCGCGGCGCTTCAAATCGTGGCGCCAAGCCGCCGGCCGAGGCGCCTGCGCCATCTCCGTTTGAGAGCGCGCGGGATGAAGAGCCGTTTTGGTCGTTGAGCGAGCGGATCACGTCATCCGGCGTCGGCAAATCCGCCGCATATGCGATACGCACCAGAACCATCTCCGCCGCGGCGATCGGGCGTCCCGCGCCCTGCACTTCGGCCACGCCTTTCATCAACATTTGCCATGTTCGCGACAGAACCCGCATGGAAAGCTTGGACGCGAAGTCGCGTCCGCGGGTCCGCTCGACCTCGCTGAGTGACACGTCCTCGGCAACTGCAGGCACCGCCTTTACGCGCGTGACGAAATGAGTGAATTCGGCCAGATCGGACAGCATGATCGCTGGGTCAGCCCCGGAGTCATATTGATCGCGCAATTCTTTCAGCGCCGATGCGACATCGCCGCGCAACAGGGCCTCGAACAGGTCGATCACACGTGCGCGGTCGGCGAGACCGAGCATCTGGCGGACATCGGCAGCGGCCACGGTTCCGGCGGCGTGCGCGATCGCCTGATCGAACAGTGACAGTGCATCGCGCACGGACCCCTCCGCGGCACGGGCAATCAGCGCCAGGGCCTCCGCCTCGACTTCGATTTTTTCTTTCTTCGCGATTGCATCGAGATGCTGCACCAGAAGCCCGGCTTCAACCCGGCGCAGGTCGAATCGCTGACAGCGCGACAGCACCGTCACAGGAACCTTGCGGATTTCAGTGGTGGCAAAAATGAACTTTGCGTGCGGCGGCGGTTCTTCCAGTGTCTTGAGCAATGCGTTGAACGCTGCGGCAGACAGCATGTGCACTTCGTCGAGGATGTAGACCTTGTAGCGCGCGCTCATCGGCGCGTAGCGGATCGCATCGTTGATCTGCCGAACATCATCGACGCTGTTGTGCGAAGCCGCATCCATCTCGAGTACGTCTGGATGCCGGCTTTCGATGATAGCCTCATCGTGAAGTCCCGACTGCGGCATGTCGATGGTCGGCCCCTTCGCCGATCCATCGGGCAATTCGTAGTTGAGCGCGCGGGCAATGATCCGGGCGGTCGTGGTTTTGCCGACACCGCGCACCCCGGTCAGAATCCAGGCCTGCGGGATGCGTCCGGTCTCGAACGCATTCGAGATGGTGCGCACCATCGCGTCCTGCCCGATCAGATCCTTGAATGTGGAAGGGCGATATTTGCGCGCAAGCACGCGGTAGCCGCCGCCTTCACGGACTGGCGCGGCCTTGGATGAAGCCTTGGATTTGGCGTCGCTCATGGGTCGGCGTCGCTCACTGCAGCGAGATTGCCTCGGCGCACCCGCGGTTCGCCTTCGTCGAGAAAGGTGGGAGGCTGACGAGCGACCCGAACCGGAGCTCGTTAGGGCTGCTTCCTTCCGGACCTGACCCGGTTGGCGAGTGGCTCGTCCACCGCCAACCTCCCGCTCTCTATATCGGACCATCGGTGCGGGAAAGCAAGCACGCCGCGCGGCTCGCGTGATAAGGTCCATCGACCCAACGGCTTGGACAGGCACATGAATTCCCGAGAATCCCACTGGTCGCTTCACCCGCAACTTGAGCGCGACACGCTGTCCGTCGGTGACCTCCCGCTGTCCCGCGTTCTGATTATCAGGGATGCCAATTATCCTTGGCTGCTCCTCGTGCCACGCCGGCCGGACATCGTCGAAATCGTCGATCTCGACGACGTTGAACGCGGGCAGTTGATGACCGAGGTGAACCGCGTCGCAGGAGCGCTAAAAGAGATCACGAAGTGCGACAAGCTGAATATCGCTGCGCTCGGTAATGCGGTGCCGCAATTGCACGTGCATGTAATCGGGCGCCGCATAACCGACGCGGCGTGGCCAAAGCCGGTCTGGGGTGTTGCACCGGTTCTTCCGTTCGATCTGCAGGCGCTCGACGATTTTAAGAACGCCGTGCGAAGCAAGGTCTGGGTCGACTGACGTTGCAGGAACGGCAGGAGCGTGCGACTTTCGCCTCCCCGCCGGAGTTATCGAATGTCCTCCCGCCACGATCTCGGTCCGCAGCCGCAACTCGGCTATGTAGAAAGCGTGCTCGATCGCGCTGCCGACAAGCGTGACGATGCCGTTTTTCTGGCGGCGCTTTCTCGGCTCCCGGAAACCCGAGCGCATGTTGTCGGCGGCGAGATGGTGGTGCTGAAGAAAGCGGGATCAGCACTCAGTTCGCTGTTTATGCCGGACGAGGCTGCCTCGCTCGGCAGCCTGGTCGAATCATTGTTTCTCGGTCTCGCTGGGAGCGTTGGACGCTTCGGATACGGCCTCGATACAGCGACGGTCGAAGCCCTCAGGACGCGCGACGATCTGCATATCACCGACCTGCGCACCATTGCGGTGCAAGGCCTGGTTCCGGCCGAGGAACTCGCGCCGGTCGCGGAAGCCAAGGCGCTGCTGCATTGGCATGCACGCCATACGCGCTGCTCCGTTTGCGGAGCGCCGACATCCGCGGTGAACGCGGGCTGGCGCCGCGAATGCCCCGAATGCAAGGCCCAACATTTTCCGCGAACCGATCCCGTCGCCATTATGCTCGCGATCGCGGGCGAGAAATGCCTGCTTGGCCGGCAAGCCCATTTCGTGCCGAATTCGTGGTCCTGTCTTGCCGGCTTCATCGAGCCAGGCGAGAGCATCGAGGAAGCAGCGCGTCGCGAGACGCTCGAGGAAGCCGGCATCAGATGCGGCCGCGTACGCTATTTTCGTTCGCAGCCGTGGCCCTTCCCGTCGTCGCTGATGATCGGATGTCACGCCGAGGCAATCACGCAGGACATCAAGGTCGACACATCCGAGCTTGAGGATGCGCGCTGGTTCAGCCGCGATGAGGCAGCAAGCATGCTCACGCGCACGCATCCACAGGGCCTTATCACCCCGCCGCCGGTCGCGATTGCGCATCACATCATCCGTGCCTGGGTCGAACACGGCGACAAGGTCTTCGGTTAGCTCATGAAGCCCGCGCGAATCCTTTCGGTCGGCGTGTCGACGCTCGATCAGATTTTCAAGGTCGAGCATTTTCCGGTCCCCGGAGAGAAGACGCGCGCAAACGATTTCACCGAAGTGAGCGGGGGCAATGCCGGCAACGCGGCCATCGCCGCAGCACGCCTCGGCGGCCGCGTGATGCTGAGCTCGCCCCTGGCTGACGATCTCACCGGAAGCGCCATCCGCAAACGCCTGGAGGCGGAGAACATCAACTGCTCGAATTTCGTGCTGGTCCCGAACGCGGTATCGCCTCTGTCCGCGATCGTGGTCGATGCGTCGGGTGAACGGACGATCGTCAGCAGGCGAAGCCAGAATCTCGGTGACGCGCGGCTCACCCACGCCGATCGCGTGCTCGGAGAGGTCGACGCGGTGCTGATCGACAACCGCTTCCCCGAATTTTCGCTCGATATCGCGCTGAAGGCGCGAAAGCGCGGACTTCCGGTCGTCATGGATGCCGACGAACCGACGCGGGCAACCGAGCGGCTCTTCGCGGCGTCAACGCACATCATCTTTTCGGCGCACGGCCTGCGCGACACCGTCGCCTATGACGATCCCGAGCGCGCCTTGCGGCAAGTCGCGACGCTGACCGACGCCTATGTCTCCGTGACTTCCGGAAGCGCAGGAGCGATTTGGCTCGAACAGGGAGCAATCCGGCGGGAGCCCGCCTTCAAGATCGCGGCGGTCGATACGCTCGGCGCCGGCGACGTCTACCACGGTGCTTTCGCGCTCGCGCTTGGCGAAGGTCAGGATGCAAAGAGCGCGCGGCGCTTTTCCGCCGGCGCGGCCGCCCTCAAATGCACCCGCTTTGGCGGGATCGCCGGGGCACCCACCCGCGCCGAACTCGAGGCTTTCCTGGCTAACTCGTGAGCTTCACCTCTTGTGTTGAAACATTTTTCTCTATAGAGCCTTTTCACTATTCCTTTTTGGAAAAAAGTTCTTTGGGGCGGCAATGGACGCGATCGACCGCAAGATCCTCGTCGCCCTTCAGGAGGACGCCTCGCTCTCCGTCGCCGAGGTAGGGCAACGTGTCGGCCTGTCTTCGACCCCCTGCTGGAAACGTATCCAGAAGCTCGAAGCGGAAGGGATCATCAAGAAGCGGGTGGCATTGGTCGATCCCGACAAGATCGGACTCGGCCTATCCGTCTTTGTTTCGATTGAAACCGGAGACCATTCGCAGGACTGGCTGGACCGTTTCGCAAGCCTCGTGAGCGCGATGCCGGAAGTCATGGAATTCCACCGGATGGCCGGCGATGTGGACTACATGCTGCGCGTTGTCGTCGCGGACATGCAGTCCTATGACGCCTTCTACAAGCGGCTGATCGCCGCCGTGCCGCTGAAGAACGTCACGTCGCGTTTCGCAATGGAAAAGATCAAGTCGACAACGGTGCTGCCAATTCCGTGACCAATCAGGTCGCGGTCCGGGTGATCGTGTCGGACAGGCGTGGCCGCATATAGATCTGATCCTTCAGATTGAGCGTCCCGGTCACGACATATCCGATCACCGGCTTGTAATTGTAGGTCGCCTCGCCCCAAACAAGCGACGTGTTCGGAATCAGCAGCGCGCTGGGAAGCGTCACAGTCGAGCCCTTGGCCCGCGCCGTGCCGTTCAGGCTGTCGCTCCACGTGATGGTGGCCTTGGAATTGGCATCGATCGTCACGAGCGACACCGTCACGGTCCCCTTGGTGACGTCGTACGGGTAGAAGATCGCGGACGCGGCGGCGAGCGTGCTGGTCATGCCTGAGTTGTTGATGGTGGAGACCTGCGACACCAAATCGGCGATCGCGCGCGCGGTCATCGTCACCTTGCGGTCGGCCGCGATCCCTTGCGAGACCTCGACACTGCCGAGATAGAGCGTGACCATGAGCGGCAGCAGCATCGCGAACTCGACCGCTGACACGCCGCGTTCGTCGCGCGCAAGACGGCGCAGACGTTGCGGGACAAATCGTTCAATCATCGAACGCATCGCTTGCCTCACTGATAGGGCTCATTGCGGAAGGCGGCGGTCGCAACAATCAGGCGCTTGTTACCGGAGAGGTCTCCGATATTCAGTCCGAGCAACGAGACGTAGACCGGCCACTGATACAAAAGCCTGACCACGACGATGTCGCCGGGCCCGCCGGGCGTATAGGTGAAGTTGTTGGTCATGTTGCCGTTCGCATCGATCGGCTTGCTTAAGTTGATGCTGCTGAACGAGGTGTAGGTTTTCACGTCGACGTAGACGCCCGCCGAGCAGTTGAACAAGCCGTAGATCCGCGCGCAGACCTGGTCCTTGAATTGCTGCTGGGAATATCCAGCAGTCTGCGCCTGGCCGGTCATAATGAGACGCGAGGAATCGGCAACAGCAGTCTCAAGGGCCTGTCCGGCGAAAAACACGACAGCGGTCTCGATGATCGCGAAAACAAGCGCGAGGAACGGTGCGGCCACCAGCGCGAACTCGATCGCGACGGCGCCATCATTCTTTCGGCCAAAACGGCGCAGCGCACCCATCTTCAAAAGAAGACGCGCGCGGCGTGCGAGTGTCCTGCGATCAATTCCAAGCATAGCCATCACCCAATCCATGCAGAGCGTCAGCGTCCGCTGCAGGGTTGAGCAATAGCAAAGAGCCGTTGTTGAATTGTTGCAGTAATCGCGCGGACAACGGGCGATATCATTTACCGGCTGCTAACCACGATCGCCGCTCTGTCCGCAGGCGACCAGAACCCTGTCGGTCGCTATTTGTTGCTGTCGGAGGATAGACCTTGCGCGAGACCCGACCGTGACGCGGTCTGATTGAGGGTGTTGTCGAAATAAGTCTGCCCGTCGCCGAGCGTAATGCGCGGCTGGCATTTCGGCGCGCAGTCATAGGATTCCCGCTGCATTCCGCGATAGACGACCACCAGATTGCCGCGTGGCCCTTGGACCTCGATCATCTTCTCGGTCAACACCGCGCCCGAACGGTCGAGCGCCATGAAATTCGTGACGCCGTAGCCTTTTCCGGTCACCACGACGACACCGCCCGGCTGCAAACTTGCGTCGGCGATCAGCGGATTGCCGATCACGAGTGTTGCGACCCGCTCGGGCAGCTTCATGATGGTGGCTTGATCCAGAGCGACCGTGATGGTCTTGCCTTCGCCCGGTGCATCGGCGTTCGCTGGAACGAACAACATGGCCGCGAATACCGCAACAGCCGGCAGACTGGACCCGAAACGCTTCATCACGCTGACCATCGGTACGCTCCGAACAAACTCACCGGACCCGACGCATTCATCGACTACGCGCGCCGCACGTAACGGACTTCACTGGAAATAGGTGAATGAAGTGCAAACAACGACGGCTTGCTGGCGCGCTTCGGATGCAACGCGACGCCGGCCTACAATTGAAAAGGTCGCAAATATCGCAGCATTTAAGCGTGCGCGAAGATTCTGCGGCGATCCAACAGATTCTTAACCACACTCGGATTTCCCGCCATTCACGCGCTTTTCCGCGATCCAATTAACTGGACTGCAATCGAGCGTTGTTAGTTTGCCTCACGACTTGGATCGACCGTGACAAGCGGCGCCGGGTCAGCTCAGACAGCCACGTGTGGATCATGGAGCCTATTATGAAGAACCTCGTTACGCGTTTTGTGTCGGACGAGTCCGGCGCGACTGCCATCGAATACGGTCTCATCGCCGCCGGCATCTCGGTCGCGATCATTGCCGTTGTGCAGGGTCTCGGCTCGAAGTTGAGCACGACCTTCACCTCGGTGAAGAACGCGCTGAACTAATCAGCCGCGCGAAGACCAGTGACGAAGGCTCCGGCCAAAAGCCGGAGCCTTTTGTCTTTTACGATTGCTCCCCGAAAAAAGTTCCGAATGCTTCAATTTATACGGGTTTCGCTTACGGGACTTACTCCGCTCCCCGGTAGAAATGACGGCGCTCTGTCGTAGAAAAAGTGGAGAACCACAATGGTTGCGTTTAAGAAATTGCTGAAAGACGAATCCGGCGCCACGGCGATCGAATATGGCCTGATCGCCGCGGGAATCTCGGTCGCCATTATCGCGGTTGTCCAGGGATTGGGATCCAAGCTCGACACCACCTTCACTTCGGTGAAGAACGCACTGAACTAAGCGGATTTCGGCAAGCGCCTGGCCCTCGGCCTCGCCCGGGGCCGGCGTCTTCCGATAACCGATCGGCAAGCACTCGGCTGATAGGATTTGGGCTCGCTGCAGCCCACAGATCAAGACCATGGTCCTGACCGACGCAATCCGCCTCCTGCTCTTTCCCGCCATGATGGCGTTCGCCGCGTCGAGCGATCTCCTCACCATGACGATTTCGAACCGGGTGTCGCTGGTGCTTGTCGGCGGCTTCCTCGTGATGGCGGCCATTGCCGGCATGCCGGTTACGGATGTCCTGTCCCATTGCGGGGCAGCCTTGCTGATGCTCGCAATCACCTTCACGTTCTTCAGCCAGGGTTGGATCGGTGGAGGCGACGCGAAACTCGCAGCCGCCACCGCGCTGTGGCTCGGCTTCGACTATCTGTTCGACTACGCGCTCTACGCGTCGCTGTTCGGCGGGGTGCTCACGTTTCTGTTGATCCGCTTTCGCTTTGTGCCTTTGCCGCGGTCCCTGGAAAGGCAGGCGTGGCTCGTGCGGCTGCACAGCATGAATGCCGGCATCCCCTACGGCATTGCGCTCGCTGCCGCGGCGCTGATGGTCTATCCGCACACGCCCTGGATGAAGCTGTTCGGCTGACTGCCCTTGTATGATCGGATTTGACGTCTGGCCCGCAAATGCGCGCCAGCGAACGGCGTCAATTCCATATTAACTCGATTTAGATACGCCTCATTAACCACGAATTGACCTTTCGATGGTCAGATCGCGTCCTGACGGCCGGTACCCGCCGTCGCGTCTTGTGGGAAGTGAAGCGTATGAAAGCCGCGCGTCTTGTTGTGCTTGGAGTGGCTGTTGCCGCAGGCGGCCTTGCCGCCTTGCTGGCCAGCGGGGGCGAGGAAAAGCCCGTCGTCGTCAAGCCGACCGTCAATATCGAAACCGTCGACGTCCTGATCGCCAAGAACGATATTGGCGCGGGGCAATCGGTATCGGCTCAGGATCTGCAGTGGCAGCAATGGCCTGCCGCTACCACGAGCCCCGTCTTCATCAAGCAGAGCGAGCGCCCGGATGCGATGGAGCAGATTTCCGGCTCCATTACGCGTGCGCCCTTCTATGCGGGTGAGCCAATTCGCGAGGCCAAGCTGATCAAGGCGAACGGCTCCGGTTATCTCGCGGCCATCCTGCCGTCCGGCATGCGCGCGGTCTCCACGGAAATCTCCCCGGAAACGGGCGCAGGCGGATTCATTTTGCCGGGCGACCGCGTGGACGTGATTGTCACGATCCGCAGGGACAAGGACGACAAGAAGAAGAGCAAGGACGAGGAAGCCGCGACGAGCGAGACCGTGCTCAACAACGTGCGCGTGTTGGCCATCGACCAGACGGTCGAAGAGAAAAACGGACAGAAGGTCGTGGTCGGCAAAACCGCGACCCTCGAACTCACGCAGCGGCAGGCCGAAACGCTTGCGCTGTCACGTCAGCTCGGCACGCTGTCGCTCGCGTTGCGTGCGCTGGTCGATGCGTCCGGTGACCGGACCGCGCCCGCAGAAGAGAACCGGCGAACCGGCGTGAACACCGTGCGCTTCGGCGTTTCCACCATGTCCAATCCCAAATAAGGCCGACGCATTTGCCGACGAAAGGACGAATTCCCATGGCGAGAAGGTCGATGATCCGCGCAGCGTCCCTTGCGGCATTGCTCGTCCTCGTGGCGAGCGGCGGTGCAAACGTCGCTGACGCCGCCGACAAGCGCACCCCCGTTGCGGCTGCGCCAGCTTCCGATCCGCGCGCTCCGATCATCGAAGTTGCCGCGAGCGAGGCGACGTCGCGGTTTGTGCCGCTCGGCATCGGCAAATCGGTAGTGATCGACCTGCCGCGGGACATCAAGGACGTTCTCGTCGCGGACCCGACGACGGCCAACGCGGTCGTTCGATCGGCCCGCCGCGCCTACATCATCGGCGTGAAGGTGGGACAGACCAACGTCTTCTTCTTCGACGCCGAAGGAAAGCAGATCGCCGGCTTCGATCTTGCGGTTACGCGCGACCTCAACGGCATTCGTTCTGCAATCAAGCAGATCCTTCCCGAGGCGGACATTCGTGTCGAAGGCGTGGGCGACGGTGTGGTGCTAAGCGGCTCGGTTGCCAATCCCGCCGAAGCGCAACAGGCCTTTGATATCGCCTCTCGCCTGGTGGGCGACGGATCGCGCGTGGTCAATTCGATCACGACGCGCGGCCGCGATCAGGTCATGATCAAGGTGACCGTCGCAGAAGTTCAGCGCGACATCATTAAGCAGCTCGGCATCGACCTTTCGGGAAGCCTCGGCTACGGCACTGCCGTCGTCGACTTCAACACCAACAATCCGTTCGCGGCCTACGGGCAGCCGCTCTCGACCAACGGCTCGATCGTCTCGTCGTTCAAGAATATATCCGCGACCTTGCGCGCGATGGATCGCGCTGGCGTGATCCGCACGCTCGCGGAGCCGAACCTGACTGCGATCTCCGGTGAAACCGCGACCTTCATCGCCGGCGGCGAATTTCCCGTCCCGAACGGGCTGAGCTGCGACACCACCAAATCGCCGCCCGTCTGCCAACAGCAGATCGACTTCAAAAAATTCGGAATCAGCCTGACCTTCACGCCGGTCGTCCTGTCGGAAGGCCGCATCAGCATGAAAGTCATGACCGAGGCCTCGGATCTTTCTCAGGACAACGCCATCACCATCGGCGTGCCCGGCACGAGCCAGACCCTCACCATTCCCTCGATCCGCACGCGGCGCGCCGACACCGTGGTCGAGGTCCCCTCCGGCGGGGCGATCGCGATGGCCGGTATGATCCAGGAACAGACCAAGCAGGCGATCAATGGCCTCCCCGGCCTGATGCAACTGCCGATCCTCGGAACGCTGTTCAAGAGCCGCGACTACATCAACCGCCAGACCGAGCTGATGATCCTCGTGACGCCGTATGTCGTGCGCGCGGTGGCCCAGAAAGATCTGTCGCGGCCGGATGACGGCTTCGCGGACACCTCCGATCCTTCGGCGATCCTTCTGGGCCGACTCAATCGGCTCTACGGCACCGCCCAGGTTGCGGACAAGAAGAAGGCCTATCGCGGCACCTACGGCTTCATTCTCGACTGATCACAGCGCACGAGGAGACGATCGATGAGTTTCATTCCATCCGCCATCGCGACACGCCGCGGCGTGACTGCGATTGCGCGGCGCGCGCTGTTCGTGATCGGCACGGCGACCATGCTCTCCGGCTGCTATGCCGCCGGAGGAAAGCCGCAACTGACGTCCGAGAACGTGCCAACCGATTACCGCAAGCGCCATCCGATTTCGATCCGCGAAGGCGAACGAACGGTCGAACTGTTCATCGGAACAAATCGCGGAGGCCTCACGCCGGCTCAGCGCGCCGAAGTGATGGCTTTTGCCCAGACCTGGGGGCGCGAAGGGACCGGCGGCATCGCAATCGACCTGCCGTCCGGCACATCCAACTCCGTTGCAGCGAACGACGCAATGCGCGAGATCGGGTCGATCCTCACGGCCGCGGGTGTGCCGCCTTACGGCGTGACCGTCAGGCCTTATCGGCCGGTTGAAGCGACCAAGCTTGCGACCATCAAACTGAACTATTCGAAAATCCTCGCCGAGGCTGGTCCTTGCGGACTGTGGCCCAAGGACCTTGGCCCCTCGATGGATCGCTCCTACGCGGAAAACTCACCCTACTGGAATCTCGGCTGCGCCTCTCAGCGCAACCTCGCAGCGATGGTCGACAACCCGGCCGACCTCGTCCAGCCGCGCGGCGAGGCGGCAAGCTATTCGCCGCGCCGCTCGGCTGTCCTCGACAAATACAAGCGCGGCGAAGATTCCTCCACGGTCTACCGCAACACCAATCAGGCCAAAATCAGCGACGTGGGCAAATGATCAAGACTGCGACACAGCAAGCTGAATTCGACCCGATCCCGGTCGAAGCACCGGCGCGCGACGAACATATCGCGCCCGCGCCGCGCGTATCGATCCAGGCTTTCTGCGAGACGGTCGAGACCGCGGCCTCGCTTCAGGCCGCAGGCGAAGATCGCCGACTGGTCAAGGCGCATTTGAAGATCCAGATGGGCGGGATGACGGCCGCGTCGGAAGCCTATCGGAGCGCGCCGACCCCGAATGTGATCGTGCTCGAATTCGAATCGCGGGCTGCGGATATTCTCGCCGGCCTCGATTCCCTCGCTGAGGTTTGCGACGCGGGCACGCGCGTGGTCGTGATCGGCCGTCATAACGACGTTATCCTGTATCGCGAGCTGGTTCGCCGCGGCGTTAGCGACTACCTGATCGCGCCGGTCAGCACGCTCGACATCGTCCGCTCAATCTGCGGCCTCTTTTCATCGCCCGACGCCAAGCCGGTTGGGCGGGTTCTGGCCGTGATTGGCGCTAAAGGCGGGGTCGGCGCCTCGACCGTCGCCCATAACGTCGGCTGGGCGATCGCGCGGGACCTCAATCTCGATTCGGTCGTGACCGACCTTGATCTGCCGTTCGGGACGGCGGGCCTCGACTACAATCAGGATCCTCCGCAGGGTGTCGCGGACGCCGTTTTCTCGCCGGAGCGCATCGACACGGCATTCGTCGACCGCCTCCTGTCCAAATGCTCCGATCATCTCAGCCTGCTCGCCGCGCCCGCGACGCTGGAACGAGTCTACGACTTCGGTGAGGACGCATTCGAAGCGATCTTCGATTCGTTGCGCGCTACCATTCCCTGCATTGTGCTCGACATGCCGCATCAATGGACCGGCTGGACGCGGCGCACGCTGCTGAGCGCCGACGACATCCTGGTAGTCGCCGAGCCCGATCTGGCCAATCTGCGCAACACCAAAAACCTGGTCGACCTGCTGAAAACGGCGCGTACCAACGACCATCGTCCATTCTATCTGCTGAACAAGACCGGCGTGCCCAAGCGGCCAGAGATCAAGTCGTCCGATTTCGCCAAGGCATTGGAAGACGATCCGCTCGCGATCATCCCGTTCGAGCCGCAAATTTTCGGGACCGCCGCCAACAACGGCCAGATGATTGCGGAGGTGTCGGCGTCCCACAAGACCGCCGAGACATTCCGCCATCTTGCGCAGGCCCTGACCGGCCGCGCGGAAGTCAAAAAAGTGCGTTCCAGCCTGCTGACGCCGCTTATTCACAAGCTCGTGAAGCGTCAGGGTTGAGTTGGGAGTAGCGAACTGTGTTTGGAAAGCGTAGCGCGACCTCAGAGCCTCGCGTCGGAGGCGCCCCTCCCCCTGCTCCGGCGGCGCCAGCAGCCCGTCCGGCTCAGGCGGCCCCGACACCGGCGCCGGCGCCGCGCGCCGAGCGCGCTCCCGCACCGCTTCCGTCCGCCGGTCTCGGCGCGCCGCTGATCACGCCGCCAACCGGGCCGGTCAACGCCGGTCCGCGCGGCACCAATGCCATGATTCAGGCGACCGATACGCGCCGCTCCGAAAGCTATTACGAAACGAAAGGCACGATTTTCGGGGCGCTGATCGAGGCAATCGATCTTGCGCAGCTCGCCCGCCTCGATGCCGATGCTGCGCGCGAGGAAATCCGCGATATCGTCAACGAGATCATCGCGATCAAGAACATCGTGATGTCGATCTCGGAGCAGGAAGAACTGCTCGACGACATCTGCAACGACGTTCTCGGCTACGGACCGCTCGAGCCTTTGCTCGCGCGCGACGACATCGCCGACATCATGGTGAACGGCTCCGGCACGGTCTACATTGAAGTCGCGGGCAAGATTCACAAGACCGGAATCCGCTTTCGCGACAACCAGCAACTGCTCAACATCTGCCAGCGCATCGTCAGCCAGATCGGGCGCCGCGTCGATGAATCCTCGCCGATCTGCGACGCGCGTCTCCCCGACGGCTCGCGCGTCAATGCCATCGTGCCGCCGCTCGCCATCGACGGCCCCGCGCTCACCATCCGCAAATTCAAGAAGGACAAGCTGACCCTCGACCAGCTCGTCAAATTCGGAACGATCACACCGCAAGGCGCCGACATTCTGCAGATCATCGGGCGCTCGCGCGTCAACACCATCGTCTCGGGCGGCACCGGCTCGGGCAAGACGACGCTGCTAAACTGTCTGACGCGCTACATCGATGACGACGAGCGCATCATCACCTGCGAAGACGCCGCCGAATTGCAGCTGCAGCAGCCGCACGTGGTGCGTCTCGAAACGCGCCCGCCGAACCTCGAAGGCGAAGGCCAGATCACCATGCGCGATCTGGTGAAAAACTGCCTGCGTATGCGCCCTGAACGCATCATCGTCGGCGAAGTGCGCGGACCCGAGGCGTTCGACCTGCTGCAGGCCATGAATACCGGCCACGACGGCTCCATGGGCACGCTGCACGCCAACTCCCCGCGCGAGGCCCTGTCGCGTATCGAATCGATGATCACCATGGGCGGCTATTCACTGCCCTCCCGGACCATCCGCGAAATGATCTGCTCGTCGATCGACGTCGTCGTGCAGGCCGCGCGCCTGCGCGACGGCTCCCGGCGCATCACTCACATCACCGAAGTGCTCGGGATGGAAGGCGACGTCATCATCACGCAGGATCTCTTCGTTTACGAAATGCTCGGCGAAGACGCGAACGGCAATCTGACCGGCCGACACCGCTCCACCGGAATCGGTCGGCCGCGTTTCTGGGACCGCGCGCGGTATTACGGGGAAGAAAAGCGACTCGCCGCGGCCCTCGACGCTTCCGAAATCAAGGACGAACCGCTGCACGCGTAATCAGCGGAGGTACGATGAAGTTACAGTCGCTTTCCCTGTTCTTTCTGGTCGCGGTCGCGTTCGGCGGCGTGCTGTGGGTTTTCGTCTATCCGATCCTGTCAGGCGAACGCAAAGCCGAACGTCGGCGCGAAAGCGTTTCGCGTGCAGAACCTGTCGTGGCGCGCAACAGCCGCACCGCCCAGAAGTCCCGCCGCGAGCAGGTCGAGGAAACACTCAAACAGATCGAGACCAAACAGAAGAAAAATCAGCGGCCGACGCTCGCACACCGGATCACGCAGGCCGGACTGACCTGGTCGAAGCGGCAGTTCTTCATCATCTCCGCCGGGCTCGGTGTCTTCATTTTCGTCCTCGTGTTCATCGGAGGCTTCGGCGTTCTGCCTTCGCTCGGATTTGGATTTGCCGCGGCGGGCGGCCTGCCATTCTGGGCGCTCTCGTTCCTTAAAAAGCGTCGCGAGGCGCGTTTTCTCAACACATTTCCCGACGCCGTTGACGTGATCGTGCGCGGCATCAAGGCGGGCTTGCCCCTGCTCGACAGCCTGCGCGTGATCGCGAGTGAAGCTCCGGAGCCGGTGCGCAGCGAGTTCAAGTCGATCATCGAGACCCAGACCATCGGCCTGCCACTCGGCGAAGCCTGCCAGAAGCTCTACGAACGCATGCCGCTCGCGGAAGCGAACTTCTTCGGCATCGTAATCGCGATCCAGCAGAAGGCAGGCGGCAATCTGTCCGAGGCGCTCGGAAACCTATCGCGCGTGCTGCGCGACCGCAAAAAGATGAAGGCGAAGATTCAGGCGATGTCGATGGAAGCGAAAGCATCCGCCATCATTATCGGATCGCTGCCTATTGCGGTGGCCTTCCTCGTCTACGTCACTAGCCCGAACTACATCGAGCTGCTTTGGACCCATCCGCTCGGTCAGCTGATGATTCTTTGCTGCGCGGTGTGGATGAGCATGGGCGTGCTGGTGATGAAGAAAATGATCAACTTCGATTTCTAGGAACGCGGCATGGTCGACGCAATCATCGCGCTCCTGCATAACACCAAACTCATCACGACGATCCTCGCCGGGATCGCGGCGATGGCGACGGTGATCACGCTGGCAATGCCGGTGCTCGTCAGCGATGCGCTGCCACGACGCATGAAGGCGGTCGCGCTCGAGCGCGAAAAGATCCGTCAGCGCGAGCGGGAGCGGCTGGCGCGCGGCGAAAAAGTCGCGCTGCGCACGTCGCCGAAGCAATACATGCAGCGCGCGGTCGAGCAGTTCAATCTGAACAAATGGGTCGGCCAGGAAGAAGCCCGGCTCAAGCTCGTGCAGGCCGGCTATCGCGGTCAGGCGCCCTACGTGACATATCTGTTCTTCCGCATGGTCACACCCGCAATCGCCCTGGTGGTGACTGCGAGCTATGTTTTCGTCGTGCTGCAGCTCGACCAGCCTGCGGCGATAAAGGTCGGTGCGTGCATCGTCGCAGCCTATCTCGGAATGCACCTGCCGTGGCTCTTCCTGAAGAACCGAATTCAGAAGCGCCAGCTTTCAATCCGTCGCGCCTTTCCCGACGCACTCGACCTGCTGCTGATCTGCGTGGAATCGGGCATGTCGATCGAGGCCGCATTTCGCCGGGTCAGCGAGGAGATCGGCTCTCAGTCGGTGGCGCTGGCGGAGGAGTTCACGCTCACCACAGCCGAGTTGTCCTACCTGCCCGATCGGCGGCAGGCCTATGAAAATCTCGCGCAGCGCACCGATCTGGACGGCGTGAAATCGGTTTGCGTCGCGTTGCAGCAGGCTGAGCGATATGGAACCCCGCTCGCTCAGACACTGCGCGTGCTTGCGCAGGAAAATCGCGACATGCGCATGTCCGAGGCCGAGAAGAAAGCCGCCGCGCTCCCGCCCAAACTGACCGTGCCGATGATTCTGTTCTTCCTGCCGGTCCTGTTCATCGTGATTCTCGGACCCGCTGCGATCCGAGTGATGGGAATGCAGTGACAGTGCGGCCGCAGTCGCCGTCACGTCGGCCCTGAAATCCTGATGGCGCGAAGAACGCGCTAGCTGCGGCCCGCGCGCTTCGGGGCTTCCGGCTTGCGCGGAGCGTTCCAGTCCTTCTGCGCGAGCATCTGGCGCAGATAGGCGACGTTGGCGGCCGCTTCGTCGGGAGACAGGTCCGCGGTTGCGATCTGTTCGGCTTCAGCGAACCGGCCCTGCAGCCCGACAACGAGCGCAAGGTTTTGCCGCACGCGCGGCTCCGCTCCGGGACTCACGCTGGCACGCCGCAACGTTTCTTCCGCCTCCGGAAGATTTTTCGACAGCGCATAGGACAGCCCGAGATTGGACAGGACCGAAGGCTCATCCGGGACGATCTTCAGCGCCGCAGCGTAATGGCGGCGCGCCTCGTCGTGCCGTCCCATCTGGTCGAGCACCGCTCCCTGTGCGGACAGGATGCGCCAGTCCGGACGATCGGGGGTATGGGCGCGGCTGAGGACCTCCAGCGCCTGCGCGTTGCTTCCGATATCGGCGAGGGCGCGCCCGTAGGCGCCGAGCACCGCAGTGTCCATTGGATTGTGAATGGAAGCCTGCTCGAGCACCGCGGCCGCCTGCGCTCGTTGTCCGGTCGCGCGCAATGCCTGCGCGTAATTGATCGCCGTGGTCGCATCCTTCGGGTTGGTGGCGTAGCGCGCGCCCCACGTCTCCACCTCGCGCCGCCATTCGGCGTCGGAGCGCGGGATCGTCGAAGCGCGCACGATAGAGCCGGTTGTCTCGCCGGTGCCCGTGGTCTTGCAGCCGCCAAGCCCCACCGACAGCACCGTGAAGAGCGCTGCAGAGATCAAAAGGCCTCGCCGGGCGGGGCTTGGACGCATAATGGTCCCTCCGGGCGGCACGACGCCGCCGGCAGCCTGCAGCAATAAAACGTTAACCTTAATGAGTGGTTAACCGCTTCTTTGGGGGGGCAAGGCCGTGGCAGGATGCCGCCGCCCATCAGCGCAGACATTGCATCATGCACCCTTCCCTGACCGCCCCGGGCGGCCCATCGACCCCCATCTGGTTCGCAAGCACCTCGACCTGGCCTGCCGTACGCGAGCAACTCGACGGCGCGGGCCGCGCCTTTGCGGATGCAGCCGGCTTCGAACCCAAACCCGGACGACATCTCGTCCTGCCGACCGCACAAGGCGAGCTCGGCGCCGTCCTGTTCGGAATCGAGAACGCGGACGATGCCAAAGACCTTTTTCGGCCGGGATTGCTTCCCAATCTTTTGCCCAAGGGCACATATCGGTTCGGTAACGCGCCCCACGACGTCAAGCTCGGTGCTCTCGCTTTCGCGCTCGGCGCATATCGTTTCGCGCGCTACCGAAAGAATGAAAGCCCGCAGGTTCGTCTTGTCGTGCCCGACGGCGTCGATGGCGACGACCTGACGCGCGTCATCGAAGGAGTGACGCTCGCACGCGATCTCATCAATACGCCGTCGAACGACATGGGACCGGCGGAACTTGAGGGCGCGGCGCGCACGCTTGCCGCGCGCCACGGCGCGACGGTCAACGCCATCACCGGCGACGATCTCCTCGAACACAACTTTCCCCTGATCCATGCGGTCGGCCGCGCGTCCGACCGCGCACCGCGACTTATCGACCTGCGGTGGGGTGACGCGAACGCACCCAAGGTCACGCTGGTCGGCAAAGGGGTCTGTTTCGATACCGGCGGGCTCGACCTGAAGCCTGAGAGCGCGATGTTGCTGATGAAGAAGGACATGGGCGGCGCCGCGATCATGCTCGCACTGGCGCACATGATCATGGACCGAAAGCTGAAAGTTTCGCTGCGCCTGCTGATCGCCGCGGTCGAAAACTCGGTGTCTGGAACCGCCTTCCGCCCGCTCGACGTCTATCGCTCGCGTAGGGGCACCACTGTGGAGGTGGGAAACACCGACGCGGAAGGCCGCCTCGTACTCGCGGACGCGCTCTCACTGGCGTGCGAGGACAATCCGGACATTCTGATAGACGCCGGTACGTTGACCGGCGCGGCGCGCGTGGCACTCGGCCCAGACTTGCCGCCCTTTTACACCGATGACGATTCGCTCGCTCTTGCGGTCGAAGAACACGCCGCCCGCGAGCGCGATCCGACGTGGCGAATGCCGCTGTGGCAACCTTACGATTCGCTGATCGAGTCCAAGGTCGCCGACATCAACAACATCGCAACCGGCGCGTTTGCGGGCTCGATCATCTGCGCGCTGTTCCTCAGACGTTTCGTCAGCGTCAAATCCTGGCTGCATTTCGACGTCTACGGCTGGAACCCATCGGCGAAACCCGCGCGCCCCGAGGGCGGCGAATGCCAGGCCGCGCGCGCCCTCTACTCTCTTCTCGCTGCGCGCTATGGCTGAGTTCGATCCGCGCGTCACGCCGGCGCGGCCCGACCTTGCCGCCGAGCACTTGCGTGGGAAGGTCGCGGCAGAGCGTTACGTCGCCGGCCAATGGCGCGAAATCCGGGACGCGGTAGCACCGCTGCGCAGATCACCCGCGCCCGATGCGCGACTTTTGACCGAGGCGTTGAAGGGAGAGCGGATCGCAATTTACGACAGCGACGATGAAGGCTGGTGCTGGGGTCAACTTGAGAATGACGGGTATGTCGGCTGGATTGCTGCGAACGCGCTGACCGCCCCCGGACCGGCGAAGACGCATCGCGTCAGCGCGCTGCGGACTCTTCTGTTTGCGCAGGCGGATATCAAAGACCCGCCTCTCGACTCGCTTCCCTTCGGAGCTACGCTTGCCGTCACGCGCACGGAGGGACGGCTCGCGGCGACCACGACGGGATTCGTGCCTGCCCTGCATTTGATGCCTCTCGCCGAGCACGAGAAGGACTTCGTCGCGGTTGCCGAACGCTTTCTCGGCACGCCCTATCTATGGGGCGGGAAAACCAGTCTGGGACTCGACTGCTCCGGTCTCGTGCAGATTGCGCTCAACGCGTGCGGGATCCTATGCCCCCGCGACAGCGACATGCAGGAGCGCGCTCTTGGCGCTCCATTGCCGCGAACTACGGAAATGCGGCGCGGCGACCTGATTTTCTGGAAAGGCCATGTCGCGATCGCTCGCGACCGCGAGACGATGATCCATGCGAACGCTTTTCATATGGCGGTCGCGATCGAAACGACGATGGAAGGCATCGCGCGCATCGGCGCAACCGGCAGCAATGTCACGAATATCGTGCGGCTGATGTCGGCGCCCTGAAGAGCCACTATCGATCACGACGATCGCCAAAGAAAAACCCCCGCGGCGAGGCCACGGGGGTTTGAGCGATAAGAAGCGATAAGGCTTACTTCTCGGCCTTCTGCCAGGCCGGCCCCTTCACGCCGATATTCCAGAACGCGTCCTTGATGAAGCGTCCGGCGGATTCGTTCTGATTTGCGGCGGTCGTGTCATAAACCTTCGGACCGGCCTTCTTCTTGGCGGCCAAGGCGGCGGTCGGAGCGGTGGCGACCATCGCAACGGCGACGATAAGAGCAAGTTTGCGCATCTTCAGTCCCCCAAAAATGTTACTGCCGGATACCGGCCGTTTCCTTCTTTGCACAAAACGCGGGCTGTGCCTATGACGCCAAAGACACGCTAGGCGGACTCTCCCCGTGTTTCTGGGCGGGCGGAAAATGCCCTCAAACCGGCGAATTTGGCCACTTAACATGGCATTAAAGGGCGGAAGCTAGCGTCGCGGCGGACGGCATTTTGCGCCGGGGATGGGCTGTTACGGACATGGCTTTGGGACGGCGGACGTCTGCGCGCCGTGAGCCGACATTCGGCCTTCCGCGCATCAATCTCGACCTGCGCCTCAGCTCGCGCGACCGCGCCGCACCCGACGAGCCGCGCCGCGAAAGAAACCCGGCCGATCCGCCCCCGCCACGTAAGAGCAAGAATGGCGGCCGACGCGGCGGTCGCGGCGGACGTCCACGGCGATGGTTCTACTGGACCTTCGTGTTGTTCCTGTGGGCGGGTATCGCGGCCCTCGCCGCGATCGCCTGGGTTGGCGCGCATCTGCCGCCGATCCAGTCGCTCGAAGTGCCCAAGCGCCCGCCCTCGATCCAGATTGCCGGCCTCGACGGGTCCGTGCTCGTTACGCGCGGCGATAGCGGCGTGTCGGCGGCCTTGAAGGATCTGCCCCCGCACGTTCCGAATGCCTTCATCGCAATCGAAGACCGGCGTTTCTATTCGCATCACGGCGTCGATCCAATGGGAATCGCGCGCGCACTCGTTGCCAACGTGCTGCATCGCGGCGTATCGCAGGGCGGCTCGACGCTGACGCAGCAACTGGCCAAGAACCTCTTCCTCACGCAGGAACGCACGCTCGGCCGCAAGGTGCAGGAGCTTGCGCTCGCGCTGTGGCTCGAACGGAAGTTTTCCAAGCAGGAGATTCTCGATCTCTATCTCAACCGCGTCTATTTCGGAGCGGGCGCCTACGGCATCGAAGCCGCGGCCGGGCGATATTTCGGGAAATCGGCAAAGCAGCTGACCGTTGCGGAAGCCGCGATGCTCGCGGGCATCGTGAAGTCTCCGTCTCGGCTTGCGCCGACGCGCAATCCCGACGGGGCGATCCGTCGGGCAGAAGTCGTCATCAACGCGATGCGGGAAACCGGCCTGCTCGACGCGCAGCGCGCCAAGATAGCGCTCGCACAGCCCGCGCATGCGCTGAAGCAGGTGACCACCGGCTCGGTCAATTATATTGCCGACTGGATCATGGACGTGCTCGATGATCTGGTCGGCCATGTCGAGGAAGACATCGTGGTGCAGACGTCGATCGATCCATCGCTGCAGCAGAATGCAGAGACGATCCTGAACGACGAGCTTGCGAAGAAGGGCGACAAGTTCGCGATCGGGCAGGGCGCGTTTGTCGCCATGACGCCGGATGGCGCGGTGCGCGCCCTGGTCGGCGGGCGCGACTACGCGGCGAGCCAGTTCAACCGCGCAGTATCCGCAAAGCGCCAGCCCGGCTCCGCGTTCAAGCCGTTCGTCTATCTAACGGCGATCGAGCGCGGGCTTACGCCGGACACGATCCGCGAAGACAAGCCGATTTCGGTCAAGGGCTGGAAGCCGGAAAACTACACCCACGAATATTTCGGCCCGGTGACGCTGACGCAGGCGCTCGCCATGTCGCTGAACACCGTGTCGGTACGGCTCACTCTCGAATTCGGCCCGACCGCGGTGGCGCGCACGGCCTATCGGCTCGGCATTTCATCGAAGCTCGAGCCGAACGCCTCGCTCGCACTCGGCACGTCGGAAGTGTCGCTGCTCGAGCTTGTCTCGGCTTACGCGCCCTTTGCCAATTCCGGCATGGCGATTTCGCCGCACGTGGTCGATGAGGTCTACACCAAACAAGGCAAGCTTCTTTATAAGCACGAGGCGCCTAATCTCGGCCAGGTGATCGAGCCGCGTTACGTGCAGATGATGAACGCGATGATGCAGGAAACGCTCCTGATGGGCACCGCGCGCAAGGCGGAACTGCCCGGCTGGCAGGCCGCCGGCAAGACCGGCACCTCACAGGATTTCCGCGACGCCTGGTTCATCGGCTACACGAGCTATCTCGTCGCCGGAATATGGCTCGGCAACGACGACAATTCGCCGACAAAGAAAGCGACCGGCGGCGGACTGCCGGTGGAAATCTGGAGCCGTTTCATGAAGGCCGCACACAAGGGCGTCCCGGTCGCGGCGCTGCCGCCCGCGCCCGGCGGGTTCTTTTCCGGATTTCTGAACCAGCCGGCGACGCCGCCAACACAGGTCGCGGCCCGGCCCGGCGCACCGGCGCGGCAAGGCATCGATCAATGGCTTGCCGACAAGCTGTTTGGGCGGAAAGCCCCTTAGGCGCCGTAGCGGTGCAGGTCCGCGCCGTTCGTATCGAGCCATGCCTTGGCCCTGCGGAAATCCGGGCAGAGCCGCTCGACGAGTTTCCAGAAGCGGCGCGAGTGGTTCATCTCGACGAGATGGGCAGCCTCATGAACGGCAAGATAATCGAGCACGAACGGCGGGGCGAGGATGAGCCGCCACGAATAGGACAGGACCCCGGTCGTCGAACAGGACCCCCAACGGCTCGACTGGTCGCGGATCGAGACGCGCTTGACCGTTACACCGAGTTGGCCAGCGGCCGCCGCGCTCGCCTTCTGCAATTCGCGCTTGGCCTCGCGTTTGAGAAAATCCCCGACACGGCGGGCGATATGCGCCTCGTCGCCCGCGACGCACAGCGACAGCGAGCCGTCGTCACCGGCCTCGGCCCACACGGTCCCGCGCGCGCCGGGCCGATGCACAATACGATGGGGCTCTCCGCGATAGGGAATGACGGTCCCGTCCGCCAGAAGGGTTGCTTTCGGCAGGCGGTTGAGGCGCGCGGCGATCCATCCGCCATGCTTCTGTGCGAACGCCTTCGCCTCCCGCACGCTGCCTCGCATTGGCAGAGTGAGGATCACTTCACGCGTCACTGACTGAATCCGCAGCGTATAACGGCGCGCCTGCCGGTGCCGCCTCAATTTCACAACGAAAATGGATCGGTCGAAGTCTATCTCGATCGACTTCGGCTCGGGCGATCGGCGGTAAAACAGCGCGCGTAACGTCATGCGGCCATGCGATTTGGAGAGCACCGTAGCTTACACCGGCGAACGCGAAACGTCGTTATTCCGCGGCCTCGACGTTGTTCCGGCCGCGCGAACGGCGCAGTTCGTGCGATAGCACAAAATCGCCAATGCGCGGCGCGATCTCCGCCCGGAAACGCGAGCCATTGAACACGCCGTAATGACCGACACCCGGCGCGAGATAATGCGCCTTCAGATCCGCGCTGAGGCCGGAACATAGCTTGTGTGCCGCCTCGGTCTGACCGACGCCGGAAATATCGTCATTCTCGCCTTCGACGGTCAGCAGAGCGACATTCCTGATCTTGCCCGGATCGACCTTCGCGCCGCGATGGGTCATCTCGCCTTTCGGCAGCGCGTGCCTGACGAACACGGTCTCGACTGTCTGCAGATAGAATTCCGCCGTGAGATCCATGACGGCGAGATATTCGTCGTAGAATTCCCGGTGTTTCTGCGCAGAATCGCCGTCTCCCTGCACCAGATGGAAGAACAGCTTCTTGTGCGCGTCGAGATGGCGGTCGAGATTCATGCTGACGAAGCCGTGAAGCTGAAGGAATCCCGGATAGACGTCACGCAAAACGCCAGGGTGCGGGAACGGCACCTTGGTTATGACGTGATTGCGGAACCAGTCGATGCCGCGCTGTTCGGCAAGCGCATTGACCGCGGTTGGGTTGATGCGCGTGTCGATCGGCCCGCCCATCAATGTCATGGACACGGGCGCATAGGGATCGCCCATCTCTTCCATGCGCGCGATGGCCGCGAGGACAGGAACGGCCGGCTGGCACACTGCGACCACGTGGCAAGGCGAAGCAAGCTTGTGAAAGATACTGACGAGATAATCGATATAGTCATCGAGATCGAAGCGCCCCTCCGCGGCGGGGACCATGCGCGCGTCCACCCAGTCGGTGACGTACACGTCGTGATTGGGCAGGAAAGCTTCGACCGTGCCGCGCAGAAGCGTGGCGTAATGCCCTGACATCGGAGCGACGATCACGAGTTTGGGCTGCGGCCTGCGCGGCATATGCGTGAACATTCGCTCGAAATGCAGAAGCTGACAGAACGGCCGGTCCCAGACTGTCGAAATCCGTACCGGCACGCGTTCACCGGCGACCAGAATGGAATCGATCATCCAGTCCGGCTTGCCGTAGCGACGCGTCGCGCGCTCGAAGACCTCGGCGCCCGCGGCGAGCGACTTGCCAAAGGTCGTGTGCGCGAACGGATTGAGCGGGTTCTTGAAGTAGAGCCGGGTGACATCGGCGAGCGCGCGCGAAGGATTGAGCGCGGCCTGATTCATCTCATAGAGCCAGTAAAGTCCGGAGGACAAAACTGGGCCGCCTTCGAGCGACAGTGGCGGCGCTTCCCCGAATTCACCAATAGCCATGCTTTACAGCCCCCCGGCCTGTTGCTGCACTGCAGCAGGGTGGCCGTTTTGGGTCACTCCGTCAACATAAAGGGCAGGATTTGCTACTTCGTTATGCACCGGCCTATTCCCCGGTCTGCATCAAAGACCCCTGCCTGCGGGCACTTTCGAGCAGCTTCAAAAAGGCGAAAACGGCGACGGCAAAATAGAGGGCGTTTAGCGCGAGCGCGGAGATCATAAGGTCGGCACGGAAGGTGTGGTCGATAAGAAGCGCCCGCATGCCCTCGAATACGTAGGTCGGCGGCAGCGCCCAGGCGACGATCTGCAGCGCCCAGGGCAGGGTCGCGACCGGATAGTAAACGCAAGTGAGCGGCAGCAGCAGGAACATGATCGTCCATGCCAACCCCTCGGCGCCCATTCCGTTCCGCAAGACGACTCCTGAGACGACGATGCCGACCGACCAGCTTGTCAGGATCAAATTGAGGAAGAACGCGGCGAGCGCGAGGCCGAGGCTGTAGACGTTGAAATTAAAGAACCACAACGCGACCAGCGTGACGGGGACCATGCCGATCGCAAGCCGCACGAGGCTCATCGCCATCAACGCCACGACAAATTCGCCGGGCCGCAACGGGCTCATCATGAGATTGCCCATGTTGCGCGCCCACATCTCTTCCAGAAACGAGATCGAGAAGCCGAGCTGCCCCCGGAACAGCAAATCCCACAGCAGCACCGCGCCGATGAAGGTGCCGCCCGCGCGCGCGAAGAAGCTCGCGTTTTGCGTGACGTAGGTCTGCAGAAATCCCCACATCAGCATTTGCACCATCGGCCAGTAGATCAGCTCCAGAAGCCGCGGCCACGACGAGCGCATCAGATACCAATAGCGCAGCACCATCGCGCCGATGCGGCGAGGCGAAAACGCAATGGCCGGCTGAGATTGCATCGTCATTGCGCGGCATCCTGTGCCTCGCGGCGACCGCGCGCGATATCGAGGAAGACTTCTTCGAGATTCTGCCGGCCGTAGCGAGCCAGCAGATTTTGCGGCGTGTCGTCGTCCTCGATGCGGCCCCGCTTCATCATGATGACGCGTTCGCACAGGCGCTCGACCTCGCCCATATTGTGGGACGCGAGCAGGATGGTTGCACCCCGCGCCGCGCGATAATCCTCAAGGCGTGTGCGGATCCAGTCCGCAGTGTCCGGATCGAGTGAAGCGGTCGGCTCGTCGAGCAGCAGAACCTCCGGCTCGTTCAGAAGAGATTTTGCGAGCGAAACCCGCGTTTTCTGTCCGGCGGACAGCTTTCCGGCGGGACGATCGAGAAATTCGGCAAGATCGAGTTCTTCGGCGAGTGTGCCAATCCGCTTTTCGACGTCGCTCACACCATAGAGAAGGCCGAAGACACGCAAATTTTGCCGGACGGTCAGCCGCATCGGCATATCGACATACGGGCTTTCGAAATTCATGCGGTGCAGGACGGCGTGGCGGTTACGGGACATGTCCGCGCCGAGAACGCTCACTCGGCCGGACGTCGGCGCGACCAGTCCCATGATCATCGCGATAGTCGTGGTCTTGCCTGCGCCATTGCCTCCGAGCAGGGCCGTGATGGAACCCGCGCGCAGTGCGAACGTGATCCCATCCACCGCAATACCGGCCTTGTAAGCCTTCCTCAGGCTTTCGACCGCGATGGCAGGCTCACGATTCATGGGGGCGGCAGGCATTTGCGGACGACATGTGAGGCCGCGCGGACAGCGGCGCAAGTCCATATTGACGTGTCGGATTCAGGCCGGCAGCCGGCCTGTTCCGTCGGCTCGAGCCCGGCATTCGGGAGAGATGAAGAGCCGCACCTTGGGACTGTTCAGCCGCGTCCGCGAACGCGTTAGATTGCCCTCATGCCCCCCGAACTCGATCAGTTGAACCTGCCGAGCCGTAACGTACGCCTCGACACGCTGGTGCGGCTTCGCTGGCTGTCGATTATCGGCCAGACCGGCGCGGTTTTGATCGTTCAATATGGTTTCGAATTCGACCTGCCGTTCTGGGGCTGCATTGCGGTCATCGCCCTCGCAGCCTGGCTCAATGTAGCGCTGGAGTGGAGATTCCGCCGGCCGCAACGGCTCGAGCCGGACCGCGTTGCCTGGCTGCTCGCGTTCGACGTGGGCGAGCTGACCTTGCTCATCTTCCTGACCGGCGGACTGGAAAATCCTTTCTCTTTCTTTGTGCTAGCGCCCGTCATCATCTCTGCGACCGCGCTGCCTCCGCGGACGACGCTCATTCTCGGCGCGGTTTCGGTGCTCGCTATCACATTGGTCGCCGTCTACCACTATCCGCTGCCATGGTCGGAGGAGGACGCTCCGTATTTCCCTCCGGCCTATGTCGTCGGCATGTGGCTATCCACCGTCCTCGCCACGTTTTTCATCGGCATCTATGCCTGGCAGATCGCCGAGGAATCGCGTCAGCTCGTCAACGCGCTCGCAGCCACCGAACTCGCGCTCGCGCGCGAACAGCATATCTCGCAGATCGACGGGCTTGCTTCCGCAGCCGCCCATGCGCTCGGGACGCCGCTCTCCACGATCTCAGTGATCGCGCGCGAACTCGAGCGCATGATCCCTTCAGACTCGCCCCATGCCGATGACATAAAACTCTTGCGCGAGCAGGCGCAACGCTGTCGCGACATCCTGGCGAAACTGAACGAACTGTCTTCGGAGGGCGAGCCGTTCGATCGCGTGCCGATCTCCGCGCTGCTCGAGGAAATCGCGGCGCCGCATCGCGATTTCGGAATCGCGGTCGACGTGATGCTCGGCGGGCAGGCGCAGCCCGCCGGAGCGCGCAATCCGGCAATCCTTTACGGTCTCGGAAATCTCGTTGAAAACGCGGTCGACTTTGCCACCGAGCGCGTCGAGGTGAAGGGCGAATGGACCGACGATGATGTGACCGTCACCATCAGCGACGACGGGCCGGGTTTTGCACCCGAAGTCATCGGCAGGCTTGGCGAGCCTTATGTGCGCAGCCGACGACGGCGCAGGCGCTACGCCAGCGACGAAACCGGCCTTGGTCTCGGCTTCTTCATTGCGAAGACTTTGCTTGAGCGCTCGGGAGCACGATTGCAATTCATGAACCGCTCGTTGCCTTGGCGCGGCGCGGTCGTCACCGTGCGCTGGCCGCGCGAGGTCTTTGAGCGGCTGCCGCGCGCGGAGCTTGAGAAAAGCCCCGTGAGTGCATAGTTTCTCTTTACGTGCCAACAGGAACCTCTGCCATGCTGGAACAGACCCTGGATCGTCCCGCGGGAACCGCAGTCGCCGGCGATCGCTCGCTGCTGCTCGTCGATGACGACAAATCGTTTCTGCAGCGGCTTGCTCGCGCGATGGAAGCGCGGGGCTTCGTCGTGAGCACGGCGGAATCGGTTGCCGAAGGACTTGCCGAGGTCGACCGGTCGGCGCCGGCATTCGCCGTCGTCGATATGCGGCTTGGCGACGGAAACGGGCTCGATGTCATTTCCGCGCTCAAGGCCAAGCGCGCCGACGCGCGATCCATCGTTCTCACCGGCTACGGAAACATCGCCACCGCGGTGAATGCAGTGAAGCTCGGTGCGGCCGATTATCTCGCGAAACCGGCGGATGCCGACGATGTCATTGCCGCATTGCTGACGCAGGAAGGCCGGCGGCCGGAACCGCCGGAACATCCCATGTCGGCGGATCGCGTCCGTTGGGAACACATCCAGCGCATCTTCGAACTATGCGAGCGCAACGTCTCCGAAACCGCGCGCCAGCTCAACATGCATCGCCGCACGTTGCAGCGAATTCTCGCCAAACGGGCACCGCGCTAGGAGTACCTCGCCTTTAAAGGGCGCCTTCGTAGGGCCCGTGAGGGTCGATCAGTGCCTGCAGGCGCAAAGAGGCACATTGCGCGATCCGCACCATCATGGCTTTCCGGGTTGCGGCCGGGAGCCTGTGCTCGGGCGCCTCGCATATGACCTGACCGCCGAATCCGTCGGCGACGATCAACCCCGTGTCCTGCGGAAAGATTTCGCATGGCACGTCGAGCGACGTCGCGAAAAAGAGCCGGTCGCAATGAAGCCGGTAATCCATCCATTTCTGGTCGGCGCGGAAATCCGCAACCGACGATTTGATCTCCACAATCACGATCTCGCCTGCGCCATCGATCGCCACCAGATCGGCCCGGCGGCCGGAGGGCAGCGGCAATTCGCTGACACAGGAAAATCCGAGCGACAGCAACAGCCGCATCGTCCCGCGCGCGATCGTCAGTGCGGCATCCGATTGCCGGCCATCGACGGGAACATTCGCGACACGAACGACGAGTCCGCTCATGACGCGGCTCTTTTTTTTGCTTCCATTCCCGTGCGCTCGGGAAACGCGTCGGCGAGCGCGGCCCGGTTCGCGGGAAGCACTCCGCGTTCCGTGATCAGGCCGGTGATCAGCCGCGCCGGGGTGACGTCGAAAGCGTAATTCGCGACCGGCGTTCCCTCGGGCACCACACTGACTGTTTCGATGCGGCCATCGGCGGTGCGCCCCGAGATGCAGGACACCTCGTCGCCACCGCGCTGCTCGATCGGGATATCGGCCACTCCGTCGTCGAGTGCGAAGTCGATCGTCGAGGACGGCATCGCGGCATAGAACGGCACGCCATTGTCGCGTGCCGCGAGCGCCTTCAGATAGGTGCCGATCTTATTGCAGACGTCCCCCTGCGCGCTGACGCGGTCGGAGCCGACGATCACAAGATCCACCAATCCGTGCTGCATCACATGGCCGCCGGTATTGTCGGCGATGACGGTGTGCGGCACGCCGTGCTGGCCGAGTTCGAAAGCGGTCAGCGCCGCGCCCTGATTGCGCGGGCGCGTTTCGTCGACCCAGACATGGATCGGGATTCCCTTGTCATGCGCGGCGTAGACAGGCGCGGTCGCCGTACCGTAATCGACCGTCGCGAGCCAGCCGGCATTGCAATGCGTCAGCACGTTGACGGATTCGCCGCGCTTGTTTGCCGCGATGTCCTCGATCAAACGCAGCCCATGGCGGCCGATCGCCTGGCTCATCGCGGCGTCCTCGTCCGCGATCTCCTGTGCGCGCCGATAGGCTACCGCAACGCGCTCGTCATGGGGCCGATTGCGGATCGCCGCGATCATTTCATCGAGTGCCCATTTCAGGTTGATCGCGGTCGGCCGCGTCGCGAGCAATTCCCGATAGGCGCGATCGAGCCCATCGTCGGAGGCATCCTCGCGCGCGCCGAGCGCGAGTCCGAACGCAGCGACCGCGCCGATCAGCGGCGCCCCGCGGGTCTGCATGATCCGGATGGCGTGCGCGGCGTCCGCACAACTTTCCAGACGAAGCGTTGCAAATTTATGCGGCAACAAAGTCTGGTCGATGATCCCGGCCGCCCGGCCGTCAGGCTCGAGCCAGACGCTGCGCATATGCCGTCCGCCGATCTTCATGGCAGTAGAGATAACGCCGTTCGCAGGCGAACGAAAGCAGCTTGTCCGGCGTTTGAGGCGAGGATCATGACACAGCGCAACCGCCGTGAAACAATTGGGCGAACCGTGAATGGCTGCGGAGGTTAAATGCCGATCGATTACGAAGCCGAGTACAACAACCGGGCGCGTGTGCCGGAGCACCCGCAAATTTTCGCGCGCTGGCGCGAGGAAGCGGCGAAGTATCGTGAGGCAATGACCAAGGCGGGCCGTGCGGAACTCGACCTGATTTACGGCAATTCGCCACGCCAGATCATCGACATCTTCAATCCCGCTTCCGGCGACGATCCGCCGGTGCTGCTGTTCATTCACGGCGGCTATTGGCGAAGCCTCGAACCGCAGACATTCAGTCATCTCGCGGCTGGACTGAACGAGCGGCAGGTGGTCGTCGCGCTCGCGGGCTACGACCTGTGCCCCGACGTCACCGTCGGCAGTATCGTCGCGCAGATGCGCAAGGCGTGCCTGTTCCTGTGGGAGCGTTACGGCCGCCGCGTCCGGGTGTCCGGCCATTCCGCAGGCGGGCATCTCGCCGCCTGCATGCTTGCGACCGACTGGCGTGGTTTCGATCCTACCGCTCCGGAAAATCTCGTCCCGGCGGCTTATTCGATTTCCGGCCTGTTCGATCTCGTGCCGTTCCTGCAGACATCGATCAATCAGGACCTGAAACTCGACGAGAAAAGCGCGCGTTCCCTGTCGCCGCTCTCATGGAGCGCGCCGACCGGTTCCATATTCGATGCCGTTGTGGGCAGCGATGAATCCGACGAGTACCATCGCCAGAGCAGGACCATCGTCGAGGAGTGGGCGTCGAAAGGCGTCCGCACCCGTTACGGCGAGATCGTCGGCGCGAACCACTTCACCGCTATCGATCCGCTGACCGATCCGCACAGCCCGATGGTCGAGCGCATCTGCGAGATGTGCGAGCTCACCACGACGGTAAAGTCGCCGGGCTGAAATTTCAGAAAAACGCCTGAATGCCGGTCTGCGCACGGCCGAGAATGAGCGCGTGGATGTCGTGCGTGCCTTCGTAGGTATTGACGGTCTCGAGATTCGCCATCACCCGCATGATGTGGAACTCATCCGAGATGCCGTTTCCGCCGTGCATGTCGCGTGCAACCCGCGCGATGTCGAGGGCCTTGCCGCAATTGTTGCGCTTCATCAGTGAAATCGACGGAGGCGCGGCGCGGCCCGCTTCGAGCAGCCTTCCGAGCCGCAGCGCGCCGGCAAGACCAAGCGCGATCTCGGTCTGCATGTCGGCGAGTTTCTTCTGCACGAGCTGATTGGCCGCAAGCGGCCGGCCGAACTGTTTGCGGTCGAGCACATATTGCCGCGCACGGTGCCAGCAGAATTCCGCCGCGCCCATCGTGCCCCAGGCAATGCCGTAACGCGCCATGTTGAGGCAACCGAACGGGCCCGCGAGCCCCCTGGCGTTCGGCAGCAGGTTCTCCTCCGGCACCATCGCGCCGTCGAGAACGATCTCGCCGGTGACCGACGTGCGCAGGCTTAGCTTGCCTTCGATCTTCGGCGTCTCGAATCCCTTCGTGCCGCGCTCGACGATAAAGCCACGGATCACGTCGTCGAGCTTCGCCCACACCACCGCGATGTCCGCGATGGGGGCGTTAGAAATCCACATCTTGGCGCCGGTGAGCCGGTAGCCGCCCGCAACCTTCTCCGCGCGCGTCACCATCGACCCCGGATCGGACCCGTGATCCGGCTCGGTCAGGCCGAAGCAGCCGACGAATTCACCCGTGGCGAGCTTCGGAAGAAATTTCTTGCGCTGCGCCTCGGTTCCGTAGGCGTTGATCGGATGCATCACGAGCGAAGACTGCACCGACAATGTGGAGCGGTATCCGGAATCGACCCGCTCGATTTCGCGCGCGATCAAGCCGTAGGCAACATACCCGAGACCCGCGCCGCCATATTCCTCAGGGATTGTCGGGCCAAGCAGGCCCAGTTCGCCCATTTCCTTGAGAACGGCGCGATCGACGCGCTCCTCGCGCCAAGCCGGAATGACTTTGGGGAACAGCTTGTCCTGCGCATAACCGCGCGCGGTGTCGCGGACCATCCGCTCTTCTTCGGAAAGGTCGCTTTCGATATCGAGCGGATCTTCCCAGTTGAATGCCGAATCCTTGAGCGGCTGCGGCGCGGAACTTGTGCGTTTTTCGGCCGTGTTGCTCATCGGATCACTCCTTGCCGGGTCGGCTTAACCATTATCAACAGGCGAACGAGCAACACTACCGGACCATTTACATTGTTCCAAGCGAACCCGCGCCTCGACGCAGCCGGTATGCTAAATACGTCCGTAGAATCAGGGCTAGCGGGGATACATCCGTGACGAATTCGAACGGCAAAAGCGTCGTGAATGACGCACGAATGTCGATGATGCGTTCCGCGTTGCCCGTGCTCGGAGCAGCGCTCGTGGCGAGCCTCGCGCTGCCGCAGCCGGCCGAAGCAAGAAAGCACCGCGAACAGCACGTCTCCGAAAAGCGGGAAAGAGCGCGCGAGGAAAAGCGAGCGCCGACGATCCCGCCCGGTCAGTTGCACATCGTGATCGCGCTCTCGACGCAGCGTGTTGCGGTTTATTCCGACGGTGTGCTCGCCACGCGCTCCGGCGTTGCGACCGGCGTGCCCGGACATCCGACGCCGACCGGCGTCTTCAGCGTCATCGGCAAGGAACGCTATCACGCGTCCAACATCTACAGCGGTGCGCCGATGCCGTTCATGCAGCGGATCACCTGGTCCGGCGTGGCCTTGCATCTGGGCGTCGTTCCCGGAGGCCGGCCCGCTTCGCATGGCTGCATCCGGCTGAACAGCGATTTCGCGCAGCTGATGTGGAACGCAACCAAGATCGGCGCACGCGTAATCATTTCGCAGAACGAAGTGGTGCCGTCCGAATTCACCCAGGCGTTTCCGTTCACGCCGAAGCCGAAACCCGTCCTTTCGGATTCCGCGACGCCGCCGCCTGCGGTCACCCGAACCGCTGAAGCAGCTCCCGCGATTGCAACGGACGCCGCGCCCGCCGCATTGCCCGAACCTGACAATCTCACGAAGGATCTCGACGGGCAGGAAGCGAAGAAGGAAATGGCGCAGCCGGGCGGACCGATCTCGGTCTTCGCGAGCCTGAAGGAAAAGCGTCTGTTCATCCGGCAGGCCTTTTTGCCAATCTATGAAATTCCCTTGACGATCCGCGATGCGGACCGTCCGATTGGCACGCATGTGTTCACGGCGGTCGCGACGCCCGACCCGGCCAAATTGCGCTGGCTCGTGGTCACGGTGCCCGACAATCCCAAGCCGACCTCCGAAAAGCCCGCCCGCAAGGATGCAAAACCGGCCGATGTCGAAAAGCCCTCGAACGCAGCCGAGGCGCTGGAACGGCTCGACATTCCCGCCGACGCACGCGCACGCATCGAGGACATGTTGACGGCAGGGGCCTCGTTCATCGTTTCGGATCGCGGTCTCGGCGAGGAGACCGGCGAAGGCACCGACTTCGTCATCCTCACCCGCTGAACCCGGCGTCCGGCCCGCGTTGCCGCGGGCCGTCCAGTCGTCTATTGAGGAGCCCACGCGCCCGTAGCTCAGCTGGATAGAGCGTTGCCCTCCGAAGGCAGAGGTCAGAGGTTCGAATCCTCTCGGGCGCGCCACCCGTTAACCGAAAATCCCGGTAATTCCGGCGGCATCTTGCCGATGCCGCCATGCATGCCAACTGATTCGTTTTTGGGTATCCTTGTGAGGCGACGAATGACGGCATTACTCGCAGCGAGCACGCGGGCGATACTTTCTTTGCTGGCCGCGCTCGCTTTTGCTGGCGCCGCGCAAGCACAGACGAAGCTCGATGCGCGCTACGGAATTTCGTTCGCCGGCATCCCGATCGGCAAGGGGCAATGGACCATCGAGATCCGTCCGGACGCCTACACGATCGCGGGTTCGGGAAGGGCGAGCGGCCTCGTTTCGGCGCTGATCGACGGAGAAGGCACGATCTCCGCACTTGGCGCAATCCGCGACGGTAAGCCTATCCCGACGGCGTTCACATCGGTCATCACGCGCGACAAGGACAAGAGCGAAACGCGCATGACGCTGGACGGCGGAGTCGTGAAAGACATCGTCCCGCCCACCGAACCTGCCGACAAGGATCGCGTGCCTGTGACGGACACGCATCGCAGAGGGATCATCGATCCGCTCAGCGCGCTGCTCGTTCCGGCAAGCCTGGACGCGCAAGCATGTTCGCGCACGTTGTCGATCTTCGATGGGCGCCGGCGCTACGATCTGAAGCTTGCCTTCAAACGCATGGACAAGGTGAAGACCCACACCGGCTATGCGGGGCCAGCGGTGGTGTGCACGACGACGTTTCAGCCGATCGCGGGACATCGCGCCAACAGCGCGCTCGCCAAATACCTGACCGAGGGGCGCGAGATCGAAATCTGGTTTGTTCCGGTTACCGGAACCGCGCTGCTCGCGCCGTTCCGGCTGTCGATCGCGAGCATGATCGGCAATATGGTGATCGCAGCCTCACAGTTCGAAGCAATCCCGACGGTGGCAAAAACGCCGTAGGTACGCCGAAACCGGTTCCGGGCTGAACACCGGTTCATTTTGGCGGCCGCAGAAATTCGATTATTTCGAGGTGCGTCAATTTGTCGTGCGCCGAGCGCGAAATGCAATTCCGTCTTTATGCGGGCTGGGCGATACACTTGTCCCAAGGCGGGGCTGAATGAAGTGCCGCAAAATAAAAACTGAAGAAAGAACAAGAAAAACATCCTGGGGGGAGACAAGTGACCTATCAATGGGTGGATTGCGACCGCGACTTTGTCGCGCGCCGCTACGACCGTATCGCGGGGATGATCACCTTTTTTGACTGGCTGCTGTTCGTACCGGCCAAATTCCGCAAGCATGCAGCAGAGATGACAGCCATCAAGCCGGGCGACCGCGTTCTTGAGATCGGCTGCGGAACGGGACGCAACCTGCCTTTTCTACATGACGCCGTCGGCCGCAACGGCCACGTTTATGGCGTCGACCTCTCGAAGGGCATGCTGCAACGTGCACACGAAACGTGCGCAGCGAACGGCTGGACCAACGTCACTCTTACGCACGCGGACGCGCTCGAATATCGCGCTCCACAACAGCTCGACGGAATTCTGTTCGGGCTGTCCTACAACACAATGCCGAACCACCGCGCCGTGCTCCAGCACGCGCTCTCGCAATTACGCCCCGGCGGACGCGTGGTCATCATGGACGCCAAGCTCCCGCGCGGCCCGGGAAACCGTTACATCCTCCCGTTCAGCGTCTGGCTGATGAAGCACACGCTGCTCGGCAACCCGCATATCAAGCCGTGGGAACATCTCGCGGCCGTGACCGACCGCTTCGAGATCGAGGACTACCTGTTCGGCTCGTATTACATCTGCCGCGGCACGAAGCGCGAAATGCCGACGGCTGGGGCGGCCGGGCGCCCGGTGCAGGCGCTCGAACCGGCCTAGCGCTGAAGCAACGCGAAGACCCAATGACAGGTCGCGACGCCGTCGGCGGTCGCCGCACTCCATTCCGTGCCGTCGTTGGGTGACGTCTGCAGTCTGATCTTGAAGGGCCCCTTCGCCGTATTGTTCCGATCGCTCAGGGTGGAAACACCGCTGACCGAGCTCCAGCGGTGGATCGCGTTCGTATCGACGTCGATTGCATGCAGGATGAATTGCTCGCGCGAAATGCGGAGCGCACCGCTCTCCAAGCCCTGCAGCGCGACTTTCGACTCGAGCAAAGTTGCCGGTCCGATCGTCTCGAGCGCGCGTGAACGCAACGCGTCGGCCCCGCTCGAAGCAGCTGCCATCGGGACGACCATGAAATAGAGGCTCTGCGGATATTTCGACGCTTCCGCTTCGCAGGCATCGAGTGCCGCCGAAAGCCACGCGTAGCGCCCGTCGCCGGCGGCCTGCGGCGCCTTGGCTCGCATCTGCGCGCGCCACGAAGCGGCATAGACGGCAGCGACTGCGAGCGCGGCCAGCGCCAGGAAAATTCCGCCCGCGAGCGCGATACGAAGACGCGGATTGTACGCGGATGCATTCATTGCCGTACAGCCGGTCAATGCAGGCGGGGAGCTTTCAGATACCTGTTTCGATCGCCCGAGACGACACTGGCCTCGAAGGTGCGCCCGTCGCGATAGACCGTCAACGGAACTTCGGCGCCCGCCGGTCCCAGTGCCCAAATTCGGCGATAGCAATCGGCAAGATCGTTCACCTCGTGACCGTCGACAGACAGGATCATGTCGCCGGTGCGAAGCTTGGCGCGCTGCGCGGGTCCATCCTTGGCGACGCCCACGACGACGATCCGGTCTTCCACTTCGGTGCTGTAAAGTCCGAGCCACGCGCGCGGCGGCTTGTTCGGACGGCCAAGCGTGAGCAGGTCATCGATGATCGGCGGAAGAAGGTCGATCGGCACCACCATGTTGAGATGCTCTTCCTCACCGCTTTCATTGGCCTGTTCGAGCTGCAGCGATCCGATGCCGAGAAGATCGCCGGAGGGTCCGATCAGCGCCGTGCCGCCCCAGTGCGGGTGCGCCGGTGCGGTGAAGATCGCCTCGTCGAGCGCGTATTCCCAATAGCCCGCGAATTCCTGTCGCGCGACGATCCGTCCGGCGGCCGAATAGCGCAGCCCGCCGGCGCCGCCGATCACCACGCGCTCGCCGACCGCAGCATCCTTGGCGCGGCCGATTTTGAATGGCGAGAGATCGAGCCGGCCCAGCGCCTGGACAAGTCCAAAGCCTGTTTCCTGATCGTAGCCGAGCACGTGCCCAGGCACGGCGCGCCCATCGTTCAGATGCAGCCAGATCGATTCCGCTTCGGTGATCAGATATCCGATGGTCAGGACGATATTGTCGCGAATGATCACGCCGTTGCCGGTGCGCTCAGTGCCGAGCGTCTCCGCGGTGAAGGCATCCGCAGGCACGATGGATCGCAGGCCGACCACCGACGACAATGCCGTTTCGAGGTCATAGGCATAATCGGCGGGCTTCGGCTGGACCGATGGCGGCACCTTCACGTTCCCTAAAGACGTCATGCAGCAGACTCCCCGCGGCCGTCAGCCTGGCCGAGATCGATCTATGTATCTATTGCCGGGTGGGCCAGTAGCCACAACATAATGGAATGTGGCCCGCAGGGCCTTGCCATGCCTTCATCCCGCCCCAACCCCGACGTACACTATGTCCTTCCTCGGGTCCCGAACATGATCTTCCAACGACCTCTCTTTCTGTGCGCATCGGCACTTTGTATTTCGATGCTGACCGGCGCCGCGCAGGCCCAGTTCCAGCCGCCTCCCTATGCCTATCCGAATAGCGGACAGCGCTGGGTTCCGATGGCTAACGACGACGAAGTGATCGCAGTCGACCCCGATGACGAGGATGACGTTGCTCCGGTTCCCGGTGCCCGTCAGGGATCTCCGGGTCAGCCGCGCGCCGGCCGTCAGGCGGGGGCTGTCCCGTACGATCCACGCATGGATGGCGACCCGAATGCATACCGGCCCGATCCCCGGATCGAGGCCGAAGACCCTCGCGGTCCGGTTTATGGTCATTACAGCGACCCGGCCCACCAGCCTGATACCGAACCGTTGCGGCCTCCAGCGCCTCTTGAAGCCGCCCGCCCGCCGCTCGGCGACGGACCGGCCGGCACGCGAGCTTCCGTACCGCCCGCGAACGTCGCGTCCCTTCCTCCCGACGATCAGCCGGAAGTTGGAGAACCAAAGGAATTGGCGCCGCAATTCAAGCGGCAGGTTGTCGAGTATCTGACCAAGGAGCCAGCCGGCACGATCGTCATCGACACGCCAGCCACCTATCTCTACCTCGTGCTCGGTGACGGAAAGGCCATGCGTTATGGCATCGGCGTCGGCCGCGACGGCTTCACCTGGTCCGGCACCGAAAAGATTACTCGGGTCGCGGAATGGCCGGACTGGCATCCGCCCGCCGAGATGATCGAGCGCCAGCCCTACCTGCCGAGGTTCATGGCGGGAGGTCCCGGCAATCCGCTCGGAGCGCGTGCGCTCTATCTCGGCAAGACCGTGTATCGCATTCACGGCACCAACCAGCCATCGACGATCGGCAAATTCGTGTCGTCCGGTTGCATCCGCCTGCTCAATGAGGATGTCGAGGACCTTTATAATCGCGTGAAAGTCGGGACACGCGTGGTGGTCAAACCGGGCGTCGGCTCTGCGGCCGCGGCGGCTGCCGCCGCACGATAGCCACACTTCTGAATTTTTCGCGTCCGGCGTGTTGCACGCATCGCGCTTGCGTGACCGGACGGCGCGAATCAGCGAATCTGTTTGATCGAGATTCCGGAACGGAGACATCGGGGTCGCCGTTTTTTCCGATATCGGGCAAGCCGCGCGGGCTGCCCTTATCTCCGCGTAACTTTGCGAGTGCCGTGCCGCCGGCAAGGTGGCAACAGTGGCGGATTCGGCTCATGCTTCCCGATCTGCGAATTCTGGCCTTTGCCACGGTCTCGACTTTCCTCGTGACCGTGTGCGCTGGCCTGTTCGCTTCGATCCATATTCTTCCCGATCCGATCAAGACGGTTCAGCCGGATCGCGACACGCCGATCAGCCGCGTTGCGCTCAGTTGGCAGGACATCGCGGCGCGGCCCTCGATTCCGGATCTGCATTTCGTTGCGATCCGGCGTGATGCGACGGAAGCATCGGCTCCGATCGACAACACTCTGCCGAAAATCGAGCCTGCCGCTGCTCCGGAGATTCCGGCTGATCCCGCCCCCGCAAAGGCCGATGAGAAGCCCGCTGCGCCCGAAGCTGCGCAAGAGGTCAAGCCGGAGACAGACGCCGCCCCCGCTCCGGTTGTGAACACGGAGCCTGCCAAAGCCGATCCGCAGCAACCGGCCCCCGAAAAGAAGAACCTCGCCGCACGCACGGACCCGGCAGAAATCACGCCGGCCAACCCCGCTCCGAAGGCGGCGACACATAGCCCGGCGCGGCCGAAGGTGCGCAGGTCGAAGCCAGAGCCGCGCGCGCCGAGGCGTTCGCGCATTTTGCGAACCGACAACGGCCCGGGACAAGCGACCGCGAGCGATCCGGGCAACTTCTTCACCGACTTCGGCTCGCGCATGACGCGATAGCGGGCCAAACCGCGACCCTTTAGAATGGCCGTCTCTCTGGCCATTCTGCGGCGTGTGCAATGACAATTCCCCTGTCGATCCTGGATCTGTCGCCCGTCGTCGCCGGCGGCACGGGCGGACAAGCATTGCGCAATACGCTCGATCTCTCGCGGCGCGCCGATGCTCTCGGCTTCACGCGCTACTGGGTCGCCGAGCATCACAACCTGTCCAACATCGCAAGCGCCTCGCCCGACATCATGATCGGCCAGATCGCGGCGCAGACTTCGCGCATGCGGATCGGATCCGGCGGCGTGATGCTGCCGAACCACGCGCCGCTGATGGTTGCAGAGCGATTCAAGCTGCTGGAGGCGCTTTTTCCCGGCCGTATCGATCTCGGTCTTGGGCGGGCGCCCGGGACCGATCCGGTCACCTCGATTGCGCTCCGGCGTCGGCAGAATGTCGACGAGAACGACGACTTTCTCGATCGTTTTCAGGAATTGATGCTGATCGAGACGAACGGATTTCCCGAAGGCCACCCTTTCCGCACGCTCCGCGCGATGCCGACCGACGTCGCGCTGCCGCCTGTCTTCCTGCTCGGATCGAGCGATTACAGCGCGAAGCTCGCCGCCCAGATCGGGGCGGGATTTTCCTTCGCGCATCATTTCGCGACCCATGATGCCGCCGCAGCGATGCTCGACTATCGCGCGCGCTTTCGGCCTTCGCCAGATCGCAGCGAACCGTATGCGATCCTCGCGCTCGCGGCGGTCTGCGCTGAGAGCGCGCAGGAGGCCGAACGCCTCGCCGCGACCATCGATCTGAATTTCGTGCGGCGCGCGACTGGACAATATCTACCGCTCGAAAGCCCGGACACCGCGCTCGCCTATCCCTACACGCCGATCGACCGCGACCGGATCAAGGCCAATCGCGCACGACTTTTCGTCGGCCCGCCGGATCGGCTGAAAGAGCAGCTCGCAACGATGGCGCGGGACACCAAGGCCGACGAGATCATGATTACCAGCATGATTTACGACCACGAGGCGCGCGTTCGCTCCTATGAATTGCTCGCAGAAGCCTTCGGCCTCGTTGCCGGATGACGGAACCCAAGCCGCGCGCTAGGCTTGATGCGTGAGGCTGAAGGAGAAAACCGTGGGACAGCATATTTCACTGAAAGCGGGCGACGGCCATCAACTCGGCGCGTATCGGGCGGATCCGCAGGGCAAACCGAAAGGCGGCATGATCGTCGTGCAGGAAATCTTCGGCGTCAATCACCACATCCGCAGCATATGCGATCGCCTCGCGGCGGCGGGCTATTGCGCGGTCGCTCCTGCGCTTTTCGACCGGATGGTGCGGAATTTCGAGTCCGGATATTCGCCGGACGAAGTCGCCAAGGCGCGCCAGTTCGTCGCCAAGCCCGACTGGGACGCGATGATGCGCGACACGACGGCGGCCTTCGATATTCTCAAGCCCGCAGGCAGGATCGGAATCGTCGGCTTCTGCATGGGCGGCTCGATTGCCTACCTCGCCGCCGCGCGCCTCGAAGGACTGTCCGCGGCCGTCGGATATTACGGGGGCCAGATCATCCGCTTCGCGGACGAGCAGGAAAAATGCCCGATGCAACTGCATTTCGGCGAGAAGGACGATCACATCCCACAGACCGACGTCGGCATCATCCGTCAGAAGCATCCGAAGGCGGAAATCTATACCTACCCGGCCGGACACGGATTCAATTGCGACGAGCGCGGCAGCTATGACGAGCCGAGCGCGAAGCTTGCCTGGGAGCGAACGCTGAACTTCCTGCAGGCCAATGTGGCGGCACCGGCGAACTGACGCCGCCCGCTATTCGATCTCGGCGAGACGCGGATGCGGCGTCAGCACGACGCCGATATAGCTTTCCCAGTCGGACGCCAGCGGCCAGTGATAGGGCTTGAACGCCTGCATTAGATAGGTTTCGTAGAGGTTCACCGCCTCGGCGCGGCAGAGCATGAACTTCGCCGCCGCGACGATGTCTTCGCGATCGACGATCGCGAGCAGGCGCATGTCCGGATTTGCTTTCAGCCAGTCATGCACCGCGACCACGAGCAGCGGATAACCGGGATGCAGCATGTCGTCGAGGCAGAGAATGCCTTGCGGATGCATCACCGCGTGCGCGAGGTCGAGATCGGCAAGCAGGCTGTCGCGCCGATGGTCGCCGTCGATATGCCAGAACCGGACCGGACCCCGTAGCGCGTTCCGGAGATCGTGTGCGGACAGGTTTTTCGTGTCCGCCTTCAGCGCGCAATAGCGCGCGGCGTCGAGCCCGAACCGCGCGCAATGACCATTGAACCGGTCGTAGAGTTTCGCGTCCGGCCATTCGAATGTGTCGATCCCGAGCGCGCGTTCGTCATTCGCAAGCGCGAGTGCCATCGCGATGAAAAAGCGTCCTTCGAACGTGCCGATTTCAGCGAAATGCCCCGCGATGCCGAGTTCGGTCTGATGCAGCATCACGCGGCTGCAGATGGTCGCTGCAAACAGCGATGACATCCCGCGCACCGTCTCGTAGCCGTTGGCGAGATAGCGTTCGAGAGCGGGATTGCCGGAGGCGGATGCCATGTGGTTTCACCCAACGCCTAAGCATTCCTACGTAGCGCGGTGCCGATCCGGCGAAATCATTGCTTTACGCGAACCGCGTATAGATCGTCATGCAAGGGCCTCGACGGAGCACGTGGCGGTTCTCCTTCGCCTCTCAGACCGCGTGGAGCGATCCCCGCGGTCTTCTTTTTTAGAACCAGCGCTCGCCGATGGTGATGGTGTCGCCGGGCCGGACCAGGAAGTTCGATGGCACGCGCGAACGGATCGCCTCGCCGTTGATGTTGCGCGTCAGCCGCGCGCCCGATTTCTCCGCGCGCGGGGAATATCCGCCGGCGATCGCGACCGCCGTTTCGACCGTCATGTTGGCGACGAAGGGGTATTGGCCGGGCGCGGTGACCTCGCCGAGGATGAAGAACGGCCGGTAGGTGTCGATCTCGACCGAGACCGAGGGATTGCGGATATAGCCGGCGCGCAGGCGCTCGGCGATCGCCTGCGACAGCTGGGCGGTGGTCAGCCCGCGCGCGCGCACCGCGCCGATCAGCGACAGGGTCACGTTGCCTGCGGCGTCGACGAGATAGGTGTTGGTGAGGTTATCCTGCCCGAACACGGTGATGCGCAGCTTGTCGCCGGCATCGAGGGTATAGGGCACGTCCGGGAAGGCGGGCGCGGCGTATCCATATGCCGCCGGCGTATAGACGGCCGGACCGGGACGGCTCGCGCAGCCGCCGATGGCAAGGGCCAGCAGCACGAAACAGAGCAGGCGGCCAGGCCGCATGGGCGAATCCGGATTGCAAAAGACCAGTCCGATTAACGCCCTGTATGGTTAACAAATCCTCACCGGCCCTTGCGGCCGCCGCTGCGCCGCGAGGGCGTGGTCTTGCCGCTCTCGGAGGGGTGCTCGGTCCGCTCGCCGATCCGGTCGGACAGCGCGACCACCAGCATGGACGCCAGGAACAGGCCGTGGATGCCCACCAGCCAGCCGAGCTTGGTGCTGTCATAGGTCGCGACGTTCATGAATGCCTTGAGCACCTGGATCGCCGAGATCGCGACGATCGAGGACATCAGTTTCTGCTTGAGCCCGCCGAAATCGACCTTGGTCATCCAGTCCGGCCGGTCGTTGGTCTCGATCTCGAAGCGCGAGACGAAATTCTCGTAACCGGAAAAGATCACGATCAGGACGAGATTGCCGACCAGCACGAGATCGACCAGCGACAGGACGCCGAGAATGACGTCGGCCTCGTCGGCGACGTGAATCTTACCGACAAAGCCGACGAGCTGAATGACGAAATGGATGAACAGCAGGACGAGACTGAGGACGAGCCCGATATAGAACGGCGCGAGGATCCAGCGGCTCGAGAACAGCGACGTTTCGATCAGGAATTCCAGGCGGCGCATATCCGGCCCTCCATCATGCGGTCATGCGCGGGTTTTGAGCCCGCGCATGCATCTTGTTCGCTTGATGGATTACCGGGTCAAGCCCGGCAATGACGCGGCCCTCGGAGATTCACGACCGTCTTCCGGTTACTCCGCTAGGCATGGACGCCGGTGCCGATCGGGCAGGAGACGCCGGTGCCGCCGAGCCCGCAATAGCCGCGCGGATTCTTCGCCAGATATTGCTGATGATAGTCCTCGGCGAAATAGAAGTCCGGCGCGTCGAGGATCTCGGTCGTGATCGCGCCGTAGCGCTTCGCGGCGAGAGCCTTGCCGAACATCGCCTTGGATTCTTCGGCGGCCTTCTTCTGCGTAGGGGTGAAGGCGTAGATGCCGGAGCGATATTGCGTGCCGACGTCGTTGCCCTGGCGCATGCCCTGCGTCGGGTCGTGACTTTCCCAGAACGTCTTGAGCAGAGCCTCGTAGGAAATCTTCTTCGGGTCGTAGGCCACGAGCACGACTTCATTGTGCCCAGTGCGGCCTGAGCAGACCTCCTCATAGGTGGGGTTCGGCGTCTGCCCGCCGGCATAGCCGACGGCGGTGACGTAGATGCCGTCGCCCAGTTCCCAGAACTTGCGCTCCGCGCCCCAGAAGCAGCCCAGACCGAACATCGCCGTTTCAATCCCCGCGGGATACGGCCCCTTCAGCGGGTTGCCGTTGACGAAATGGGTCTTGGCGGTGGGGATTTCCTTCGACCGGCCAGGCAGCGCCTCGCCGGGAGCGGGCATGGAGGATTTCTTGAACATGAACATGTTTTTCATCTCCCTCTGTGCGCCCAATATAAGATGTCGCGTGCGGCCGCGCATCGGCGGGCGCGATCACGTCTTGGAAAAGCCGCGCCGGAATGCGATCACGTCGCCGCGAGGAAGCGCGCTTCCCTGAACGGAACGCGCGGCCTATGCTGCAAAAAGATGCGGGCCTGCCGGAGGATGCTGGCCCTGTGCGGACGATCCCGGAGGCCTTGATGCGTTTGAAGTCGCTTGCCGCTGCGCTTTGTGTGATGGCGCTCGGCGCCTGCCCTGCCCTTAGCCAGACCACGCCCCCGCCCTACGGCCCCTCGATCACGCTCGATCAGGCCAAGCGGGCGATGGCCGCGGCCGAGAACGAGGCGACCAAGAACAATTTCGCGGTCGCGATCGCGATCATCGATTCCGGCGGCAACCAGGTGATGCTGCACAAGCTCGACAACGCGCAGCTCGCCGCGATCGACGCCGCGACCGCGAAGGCGCAGACCGCGCTCGCCTTCAAGCTGCCGTCCAAGGCGCTGGAGGATGCCGTGACCGCGGGCGGTCCGGGACTTCGCCTGATTGGCGTGAAGGGCGTGTTCGCGGTGGAAGGCGGACTGCCGATCATCATCGACGGCAAGATCGTCGGCGCCATCGGCGTGTCGGGCGGAATGTCCGGGCAGAATTCGCAGATCGCGCGCGCCGGCATCGAGGGCGTGGCGAAGTAACCTTGCGCGACGCTCTATCGCATTTCGTCATGCCCGGCCTTGTGCCGTCCTTTGTCATGCCCGGCCTTGTGCCGGGCATCTCGCTTAGGTACGCACGTTGCCCGCCTACGCGGGGACGAGCGGACGTCGGTTAGCTCTGGCGCGCGTTCCCTACCTCGCATACCCGATCAGCGGCTTCTTCTTGCGGCCGATCAGGATCAGAAAAATCCCGAGCACAGCAAGCACGAGCCAGGTCGGCTGTTCGAGCACGCGCAGCATCGCGGGATCCCACAGCCACGGCATGCCGTATTTGGCGAGCGCGGGGCCGACATTCTGGTAGCTCGTCTGGTTCACCGCGAGCCACACATCGCCGGTCTTGGTGATGTAGATTGACTGGTCCGCGATCGACTTCATCCCGTCATAGATCAGGAAGATGAACCCGGCCGCGAGAAACCAGAGGCCGAGGAAACGGAAGAGAAATCGGATCATGGCGCCCGTCGTCGATGGTCGTCGTGGGGTGTGCGCAATCGCTTACTCTTCCCGGGCGCGCGGTTCAATGGAGCAAAAAGCGCAGGCCCGCCCACCGCATTGCGCAATGCCTGCGGGCCGCGGCGGCTTTGGCAAAGCCCCCCGTTTCCGCTAGTTTGCGGAACCGATAACAAAAGTGCCAGTCGCGTCGCGTGGGGAGTGCAAATGCTCGATAAAACAAAGGCTCCGGCCCAAGGCCGCAACAAACGGCCAACCTTCACCGACCAGGAAGCCTTGCTCTTCCACTCGCAGGGGCGGCCGGGCAAGCTCGAAGTGGTCGCCACCAAGCCGATGGCGACGCAGCGCGACCTGTCGCTTGCCTATTCTCCGGGCGTTGCGGTGCCGGTCCTCGCCATCGCCGAGGATCCGAGCAAGGCCTACGACTACACGGTCAAAGGCAATTTCGTCGCCGTCATCACCAACGGCACGGCGATCCTCGGCCTCGGCGACCGCGGCGCGCTCGCGGCGAAGCCCGTCATGGAAGGCAAGGCGGTGCTGTTCAAGCGCTTCGCCGACATCGATTCCATCGACCTCGAAGTGTCGTCGAAGGATCCCGACGAGATCATCAATTGCGTGAAGCTTCTCGGCGCCGGCTGGGGCGGCATCAATCTGGAAGACATCAAGGCGCCGGAATGCTTCATCATCGAGCAGCGCCTTCGCGAACTGCTCGACATCCCGGTCTTCCATGACGACCAGCACGGCACCGCGATCATCGCCGCGGCCGGGCTGATCAATGCGCTGCACCTGACCGGGCGCGACATCAAACAGACCAAGCTCGTGGTCAACGGCGCGGGCGCCTCGGGCATTGCGTGCGTGGAATTGCTGAAAGCGCTCGGGCTTCACCCCAACAATGTGCTGCTCTGCGACACCAAGGGCGTGATCTACAAGGGCCGCAGCGAGGGCATGAACCAGTGGAAGTCGGCGCATGCCGCCGACACCAAGGCGCGCACGCTCGCGGAAGCCTTTGAAGGCGCGGATGTTGCCTTCGGCCTGTCGCAGAAAGGCGCGTTCACCGCCGACATGATCAAGTCGATGGCGGCCAAGCCGATCCTGTTCGCCATGGCCAATCCCGACCCCGAGATCACGGTCGAGGAAGTGGCCTCGGTCCGCTCCGACGCGATCATGGCGACGGGACGCTCGGACTATCCGAACCAGGTCAACAACGTGCTCGGCTTTCCCTACATCTTCCGCGGCGCGCTCGATGTCCGCGCGCGCACCATCAACATGGAGATGAAGATCGCGGCGGCGAAGGCGCTCGCCGATCTCGCGCGCGAGGACGTGCCGGACGAGGTCGCCGCGGCCTATGGCGCGCGGCCGAAATTCGGCCCGGACTACATCATCCCGGTGCCGTTCGATCCGCGGCTCATCTCGTATGTGCCGCCAGCGGTCGCGAAGGCTGCGATGGATACCGGCGTCGCGCGCAAGCCGATCGTGTCGTTCGACGATTACCGGGCGCAATTGCAGTCACGGCGCGATCCGGTCGCGGGCGTCCTGCAGCGGGTCTACGAGCGGCTGCGCCGTTCGCCCAAGCGGGTCGTGTTCGCCGAGGGCGAGGAGGAGCAGGTGATCCGCGCCGCGGCGAGCTTCGTGCAGCAGGGGCTCGGCACCGCGCTCCTGTGCGCGCGCGAGGACCGGGTCCGCGAGAGCGCGAAAAATCTCGGCATCGAGCTTGGCGACCATATCGAGATCGTCAACGCGCGGCTGTCGCGGCGCAATTCCGACTATGCGGGTTATCTGTACGAAAGACTCCAGCGCAAGGGCTACCTGTTCCGCGACTGCCAGCGCATGGTGAACCAGGACCGCAACCATTTCGCCGCCTGCATGGTCGCGCTCGGCGATGCCGACGCGATGGTGACCGGCGTCACGCGCAATTTCTCGGTCGCGCTCGACGACGTTCGGCATGTGATCGATTCCAAGCCGGGGCATCGCGTGATCGGCGTGTCGCTCGTGCTCGCTCCGCGCGGGCGCACCGTGATCGTCGCGGATACCGCCGTCACCGAAATGCCGGGTGCGGAAGACCTCGCCGATATTGCAGTCGAGGTCGCGGGCGTCGCGCGCCGGCTCGGCTACGAGCCGCGCGTCGCCATGCTCGCCTTTTCGACCTTCGGGCATCCGCCGGGTGAGCGTTCCGCGCGGGTGCAGGAGGCCGTCCGCATCCTCGACCAGCGGCATGTCGATTTCGAATATGACGGCGAGATGGCGGCCGACGTCGCGCTCAATCCGGAACTCGCGCAGGTTTATCCGTTCTGCCGCCTCACCGGGCCCGCCAACGTGCTGGTCATGCCCGCGTTTCACTCCGCCTCGATCTCGACCAAGATGCTGCAGGAACTCGGTGGGGCGACCGTGATCGGCCCGCTGCTGGTCGGGCTCGATCGGCCGGTGCAGATTGTGCAGCTCGGCGCCAAGGACTCGAACCTGGTGAACATGGCAGCCCTCGCTGCGTTCAACGTCAGCGGCTAGCCGCAGCGCCCTCCGTCGTCATGCCCGCGCGTATCGCGGGCATCCCGCTTAGGAAGGCGAAGTTCATGCGTCTCTAATCGGGATGGCCGGGACAGGCCCGGCCATGACGGTGTAAGAAGCGCCGCGCATAAGAGGATCCAAGATGGCAGAGACCAAACTCCGCGGCGTGATCGCCGCCGTCGCTACGCCGGTCGCAGAAGATGGCACGCCGGACAAGACGCGCGCGCTGAAACTGGCGCGCTTCCTCCTCGACAACGGATGCAACGGATTGAACGTGCTCGGGACCACCGGCGAAGCGACGTCGTTCTCTGCCGCCGAACGCATGGGGCTGATGAGCGCCTACAAGGAAGCGGGCATGCCGATGGACCGGCTGATGGTCGGAACCGGCGCCGCTGCGGTGTCGGACGCGGTCGCGCTCACGAAACATGCCGCCGCGCTTGGCTTCGCCGGCGCGCTCATCCTGCCGCCCTTTTATTATAAAGGCGTGCAGGCCCCGGATGACGGGCTTGCGGCTTATGTCGACGCGATCATGTCGTCGACTGCCGACAGCGCGATCCCGATCTATCTCTACCACTTCCCGGCGCTGTCGGGACTGCCGTGGCATCTCACGCTGGTGCGCCGGCTTCTCGACACGCACGGCCGAAGGCTCGCGGGGCTGAAGGATTCTTCGGGCGACATGCCCTATGCGCGCGAGGCGGCGAAGCTCTCGCCCGAGTTCCATATCTTTCCGTCCAACGAGGCGACGCTGATCGAAGCGCGCGCAGGCGCTTTTGCCGGCTGCATCTCGGCGACCGCAAATTGCAACCCCGACCTGTGCGGCATGGCGTGGCGCGACGGGGACCAGGACGCGCTCGAGCGGGCGGTTGCGATCCGTAAACTATTTGACGGCAAGGCCCTGGTGGCCGGCGTGAAGGCGCTCCTCGCCCAAATCCATGGCGATCCTGCGCTGGCACGGGTGAAGCCTCCGATGGCCCCGCTCGGCGCTGCGGACCGCGCGGCGGTCACGGCCGGGCATGACGCCGTTCGGGCGAAACGGGTGGCCTGACCCGTCGCGGGCCCTCCGTCACGGCGTTGACGCCCGCACCTCCCCTCTCTATAACCGCGCCAAATGTGGCGGCGGGGAACCCCGCCGCCCTTCTTTCATTCAGGATCCGTTCGAATGGCCAACACCAAGTCCGCCAAAAAGAAGACGCGCGTGATCGCGCGGCGTACCGAGATCAACAAGGGACGCCGTTCGCGCATGCGCAGCGAACTGCGCAGCGTCGACGAGGCGATCAAGAGCGGCGACCGTGCCGCGGCACTCGCCGCACTGCGCGCCGCCGAGCCGCATCTCATGCGTGCGGCGCGTAACGGCGTCATCCATCGCAAGACCGCGAGCCGAAAAGTGTCGCGGCTCGCGCATCAGGTTGCGAAGATCGGAAAATAGGCTCCGGTCCGGAAGAAATTTTTTTCAAAGCCCGGCCTTGCGCCGGGCTTTTTGTTCCCCGGGGCACGCGACGTGATGCGGCAAGAGCGCTCCGCAGACGTTCAGACGATGTCCTGTCCAGTTTAGAACGCCGAAACGGGTCCGGCCTGCGTTTCGGCGCAGGCGAGACGGTAAAATCGCGCGGTCGCTCCGGCCAGCCCGCGCAGGCGTGCCGGGACTAATTGAAATTTTGCGCACGAAAAAAGAAAGCGATTGAATAGCTTATAGGGAAAGCAGCAGCGGGGCTTGAAAAACGCTAGTTTGCGGGCGTTTCGGAGCGTCGGGAGCAGCGCGCGACGCAAAATTTTTTCGATCTCGCCGCCCAACCTGTCGCCCGAAAAAAGCGCGCGCGGATTCAAGACGTTGCCATGACACTTTTGAGACATCGGTGTTGTTGGCGCGCCACAACACGACGCGAGAGCGTCATTTGCGCCGGAAATTTCGTTGCAGCCCCGCGGAAGGTGTGGCTTTCTTTTCGGGCTTGCCGCGCAAGCGCAAGTTTTCAGTAAACGGTCTTATTCGAACTCATCGGGTATGAGAGCTGGCGACATGTCTCTGGATTTCTCGGTGGCGAAAGTTGCTGGACTGAAATGTAGTTTGCGTTGACCTTCCGCTGCTCCTCATGACGCGAGTGTATTGTGCGTCGGTCGTGATGGAAGCTCCCGGTACTGACTTCGACAAACTGGGCAAGTGATTGTCCACCGCGCACCTGCGCGCGGATGGGAGGGGGACTTATGACGATAAGGTACCACGCGCAGCTTTGCGCGACGATGTCGGCTTGGAACGGTCCGGCGATAACCGGCCCGACTAGTGCGCCCCTCGTGTTCTTCGAACGCTCCCGCCTGCGTGAAAGTCTCCGCGCTGTATGCCGGGCGATGACCGGATCGTACCGCGCGGTTTCTCCTCCCCTCGATTGAGCTGCGGCACCGTTCCCGCGCTTTCGTGAAGAGCATCGGCCCGCCACAGCGCGGGCCACTTCCGAAAGTGCAGAAACGGAACGCACCCGGACGGCCGCGCGAACTGCGCGTCCCATTCCGCGGTCAAAACAAAAGACGGCAATCGGGAGAGGCGACCGATATGGCGACAAACGAACAAGAGCGGTGGTCACGGGTTCAGGATCGCCTGAAGGCCGAAGTCGGCGAAGATATTTTCTCGAGCTGGTTCGCGCGCATGAACCTCGAAGCGGTCGAGAATGAGACTGCGCGCCTTTCGGTCCCAACGAAATTCCTGAAGAGCTGGATCCATTCGCATTACAGCGACCGGTTGCTGATCTGCTGGCAGGCCGAGGAGACGTCGGTCCAGCGCATCGAGATCAGCGTGCGCTCCGGCGTGCTGCGCACCAACGCGCCCAAGGCCGCGCAGGCGGCGGCCGAACGGATCGAAATGCCGCGCGAGATCCGCAACATCGCGATGAACGGCGTCGACCACCGCCATGCGAACGCGCCGGTGTCGGCTGCGCATGAAGCGCTGGGCGGCTCCCCGCTCGATCCGCGGCTGTCATTCGACACATTTGTCGTCGGACGCTCGAACACGCTCGCCCACGCGGCGGCGCGGCAGGTTGCGGAAGCGCGCCGCGGCGACCTCGTCATGTTCAATCCACTCTACATTCATGCGGGGGTCGGCCTCGGCAAGACTCATCTTCTTCATGCCGTGACCTGGGCCGGAAACGCGCGCGGCGAGCGCAAGGTGCTCTACCTCACCGCCGAGAAATTCATGTACGGCTTCGTGTCGGCGCTGAAGGCGCAGAACGCCATCGCCTTCAAGGAAGCTTTGCGCGGCATCGACGTGCTGGTGATCGACGACCTGCAATTCCTCCAGGGCAAGAACATCCAGGCCGAATTCTGCCACACGCTGAACGCGCTGATCGACGCGGGGCGCCAGGTGGTGATCGCCGCCGACCGTCCGCCGACCGAACTGGAAACGCTCGACGACCGCGTCCGGTCGCGCCTCGCCGGTGGGCTCGTGGTCGAGATCGGGCCGCTCGGCGAAGAATTGCGGATGGAAATCCTGAAGACGCGCATCGAAGCCGCGCGCCAGCATCATCCAGGCTTCGACGTGCCGGAGCCGGTCCTGTCCTACATCGCCAAGTCGGTCACCCAGAACGGCCGCGATCTTGAAGGCGCGCTCAACCGCCTGCTCGCGCACAGCAAGCTCACCGCACAGACGGTGACGCTGGAAATGGCCGAGCGCGAGGTGCGCGACCTGATCCGCCCGCAGGAGCCGAAGCGGGTCAAGATCGAGGACATCCAGCGCGTGGTCGCGCGGCAATACAATGTGAGCCGCTCCGACCTGCTCTCGTCGCGCCGGACCGCCAATGTCGTGCGTCCCCGGCAGGTCGCGATGTACCTCGCCAAGACGCTGACCCTGCGGTCCCTGCCGGAAATCGGACGCCGTTTCGGCGGACGGGACCACACCACCGTGCTGCATGCGGTCCGCAAGATCGAAGGGCTCGTGGGCAACGACGTGGCGCTGGCCGAGGAAATCGAGCTATTGAAGCGTCAATTGCAGGAGTGAATGCCCTCAAACGGGCTTGCTATTTCCCCCCGGCGCGACAAATTTGGTGATCCGGCGGTTCGCAACAGCGGGCGGCCGGATTGTCGTCATCCCGGCCGGCACCGGGCGCCAGTGTGGAGCGCGATAAGGATATGAAGGTCACCGTCGAGCGCGCACAGCTTCTGAAATCACTCAGCCACGTCCACCGCGTGGTCGAACGGCGCAATACGATTCCGATCCTGTCCAACGTGCTCATCCGCGCCGAGCGCGCGAAGCTCGGCCTCAAGGCGACCGATCTCGACCTGGAAGTGACCGAGACGATCGCGGCCGAGGTTTCGCCAGGCGGATCGGCGACCGTGCCCGCGCACATGATCTACGACATCGTGCGCAAGCTTCCCGAGGGCGCGCAGATCGTGCTCGAGGCATCGGGCGACCGCGCGATGATGACGATCCGCGCCGGGCGCTCACGCTTCACCTTGCAGACCCTGCCGGAAAGCGACTTCCCCGACCTGAATGCAGGCGAGATGACCCACAGCTTCACGCTCGCCGGCGCCGACCTGAAACGCATGATCGACAAGACGCAGTTTGCGATCTCGACTGAAGAAACGCGCTATTACCTGAACGGCATCTATCTGCACGCCGCGACGAGCGGAAAGAAAGAAACGCTGCGCGCGGTCGCAACCGACGGGCATAGGCTCGCGCAATTCGAGATCGATCTGCCGAAGGGCGCCAAGGGGATGCCCGGCGTGATCGTGCCGCGCAAGACCGTGGGTGAAATCCGCCGCCTGATCGACGACAATGACGGCGAGGTGGCGATCGAGCTATCGCAATCGAAGATCCGCTTCACTCTCGGCGATATCGTGCTCACCTCGAAGCTGATCGACGGCACCTTCCCGGATTATGCCCGCGTCATCCCGGTCGGCAACGACAAGGAAATGAAGGTCGACAAGAAGGAATTCGAGGCTGCGGTCGATCGCGTCTCGACGGTGTCGAGCGAACGCGGGCGCGCGGTGAAGCTCGCGCTGTCCGGCGGCAAGCTGACATTGTCGGTGACCAATCCGGATTCCGGCAGCGCGACCGAGGAGATCGAGGTCGAATACGATTCCGATCCGCTCGATATCGGCTTCAACTCGCGCTACCTGCTCGACATTGCCTCGCAGATCGAGGGCGAGACGGCTTTGCTCAAGCTCGCCGATCCCGGCTCGCCGACGCTGATCCAGGACAAGGACGCCAAGGGCGCGCTCTACGTCCTGATGCCGATGCGGGTCTGAAGCCCGCCTCGCGCCGCATTCAACTCACGGTCAGGATGGCGACATGCAGATCGGGATGATCGGGCTTGGGCGGATGGGCGCGAACCTCGCGCGCCGGCTGATGCAGCACGGGCATAGCGTCGTCGTGAATGACCAGTCGGCCGCCGCGGTTCAGGCGCTCGCCGCGGACGGCGCCGTGGCGGCGGCAAGCCTCGAAGACGTCGTGCTGCAGCTCTCCCCCGCCCGCGCGGTCTGGGTGATGCTGCCCGCGGGTGAAGCGACCGAGACGACCATCGCGCGGCTCGGACAAATGCTCTCGGCCGGCGATACGATCCTCGACGGCGGCAACACCTTCTGGAAAGACGACCTGCGGCGGGCGAAGGAGCTGCGCAAACGCGGCATCCACCACATCGATGTCGGGACGAGCGGGGGCGTGCTCGGCGCGAAATCCGGCTATTGCCTGATGATGGGCGGCGACACGGATGCTGTCGCCAGGCTCGCGCCGGTTTTTGCGGCACTTTCTCCCGGCGGCAGCGCGGCGCAGCGCGGATCGACCGCGCCGCAGGGCTTCCTGCATGTCGGACCGAACGGGGCCGGTCATTTCGTGAAGATGATCCACAACGGGATCGAATACGGACTGATGCAGGCTTATGCCGAGGGCTTCCATATCCTGCGCGAAGCCAACGACGCGACCGTGCCGGAGGCCGAGCGGATGCCGCTCAACATCGGCGAGATCGCGGAAGTATGGCGGCACGGCAGCATCGTCGAATCCAAGCTGCTCGACGTGATCGCGGCAGCGCTTGCCGGCGATACCTCGCTGAAGGACTTTTCCGGCAAGGTCGACGATACCGGCGAAGGCCGCTGGACCATCCAGACCGCAATCGAACGCGCGGTGCCGGCCACCACGCTCACCGCCGCGCTCTATGCGCGCTTCCGCTCGCGCCGCGAGGTGAATTTCGCCGACCAGCTTATTTCGGCCATGCGCCGCGGCTTCGGCGGGCATGCCGAAGCAAAAAGCAGCAAGTGACACGGGCCATGTCGAAAGACGCATCGATCGCAGAATGGACCGCGGCCATCATCGTGATGGGCGTATCCGGCGCGGGCAAGAGCACGATCGCCTCGCGGCTGGCCGAGCGGCTGCAACGCCCGCTGATCGAGGGCGACAGCATGCACCCGCCGCAAAACATCGAGAAGATGTCGCGCGGAACCCCGCTCGTCGACGAGGACCGCATGCCGTGGCTGAAAGCGATCGCCGCGCGCATCGACGAGGCCCGTCGGGCAGGCCAGCCGATCATCGTCACCTGCTCGGCGCTCAAGCGCGCCTATCGCGCGACGCTCGCGAACGGACACGACGATGTCGGGTTCGTCTATCTGCGCGGCACCAAGGAGCTGATCGCCCACCGGCTCGCCGCGCGCATCGACCATTTCATGCCCCCGGCGCTGCTCGACAGCCAGTTCGCAGCGCTCCAGGAGCCCGCGCCGGAGGAGCCGACGATCGTCGTCCCGATCGATGCGACGCCGGACGACATCGTCGATTCGATCGTGAAGAAATTCGCCGCACCCGCCCGGCCGTAATCCGGCCGGACGTTCCGCGGCATCCGCTCTGCGTCCAAGAGAACGCTCGCATCGCGACCATTCGCGACTAAATTCGCCCCATGACCGCCGCGCGCATCCGCCGCCTGAGCCTGAACAACTTCCGCAGCTATCGCACCGCCCAGATCGAGACGGCCGGCGGAGCCGTCGTGTTGACCGGTGCAAACGGCGCAGGAAAAACCAACCTGATCGAGGCGATTTCGTTTCTGTCGCCCGGCCGCGGCCTGCGGCGCGCCACGCTTGACGAGGTCGCCTTCGCCGAAGGCGACGGCGGCTGGGCGGTTTCGGCGGAAGTCGAAGGCGCGCTCGGCCTCGCGGCACTCGGCACAGGCATCGAACCGCCCGCCGAAGGGCAGACCGCGACGTCCCGGCAATGCCGCGTCGACCGCGAGCCGGTCGGTTCGGCGGCGGCGTTTGCCGACCACCTGCGGGTGATCTGGCTCGTTCCGGCGATGGACGGATTGTTCGCAGGCCCCGCCTCCGAGCGGCGGCGCTTCCTCGACCGTCTCGTGGTCGCGGTCGATGCCGAACACCGAAGCCGGGTATCGGCGCTGGAGCGTTCGCTGCGCTCGCGCAACCGGCTGCTCGAAGACCCGCGGCCGGACCCGCACTGGCTCGATGCGATCGAGCACGAGACGGCGGAACTCGCGGTCGCGGTCGCGGCATTGCGCGTGGAAACGGTACGCCGCCTGCAGGGCGCGCTCGCGGCGAGCAAGGATGACGGCTCGCCATTTCCCTTCGCCGAAATTGCGCTGCAGGGCACGATCGAAGCACTGCTGCAGCAGCATCCCGCGAGCGAAGCCGAGGACCGATATCGCGCAACGCTGCGCGACACCCGCGCGCGCGACGCCGCCGCCGGGCGCACGCTGGACGGCGCGCACCTCACCGACCTCGCCGTGGTGCACGGTCCGAAGGGCATTCCGGCCGCCGACGCCTCGACCGGCGAACAGAAGGCGCTGCTGATCCGGCTCGTCCTCGCGCACAGCGCGCTCCTCGCCGACATGACCGGCTTTGCTCCCGTACTTCTGCTCGACGAAGTGGTGGCGCATCTCGACCCGGTGCGCCGCACGGCGCTGTATGAGGCGCTCGACGCGCTCGACGCGCAGGTCTGGATGACCGGTGCCGACCCGCTGCCCTTCGCGGAGCTTGCCGCCCGCGCGGACATTTTCGAGGTGACGCCGGGACGCGTGGTGCAGCGCCGCTGATCACGCGGTGAGAAGTTTTTCCAGCCGGATCGGCAACTCGCGGATGCGCTTGCCGGTCGCGTGATAGACCGCATTGGCGACCGCCGCCGCGGTGCCGACATTGCCCAGTTCGCCGATGCCTTTCACGCCGGCCGGATTGACCTCGTTGTCAGTCTCCGAAACGAGGATCACCTCGAGTTGCTGGATATCGGCATTCACCGGGACGAGATAATCGGCGAGGTTGTCGTTGATGTAGCGCGCCTCGCGCGGGTCGATCTCGGTTGCCTCGTGCAGCGCTGACGAGATGCCCCAGATCATGCCGCCCATCAGCTGACTGCGCGCGGTCCGCGTATTCATGATGCGGCCGGCCGCGAACGCGCCGACGATGCGCGGCACGCGGATTTCGCGCGTCTTCTCATGCACGCGCACCTCGACGAATTCCGCGCCCGTCGCGTACATCAGCTTTGCGCCGTGCGAGCCGCCGACCAGCGTTGGAATGCCCTCGTAAAGCTTCTTGATCGGGCTGGTGAACAGCCCGGTCACGGCATTGGGTTTTGCTTCCTCGGGAACGAACTCGGCGTATTCCTCGATGGTGGAGACGCCAAGCCGCGAAAATTTCGCCTCGACGCTGTTGCCGGCCCCGGTCGTCTCGGCGTTGCCGTTCAGCCGCGCCATGATGGCGTCGCAGGCCTTCATCACCACCGAGCAGCAGCTCGCGGTCTGGTTCGAGCCGCCGGCGACCGGCACGGGCGGAAACGCGCTGTCGCCCAGCTCGACCCGCACGTGTTCGAGCGGGATTCCGAGCCTTTCGGCGGCCATCTGGCCGACGACCGTCATCACGCCGGTGCCAATCTCATGCGCGGCGACCTGCACCTTCGCCTGTCCATCGGCGGAAAACTGCACGCGCGCGGCAGCCGCGCCGATATGCGTCGGGTACATCGCACTGGCGCAACCCCAGCCGATCAGCCAGTCGCCGTCGCGCATCGAGCCGGGCTGCCGGTTGCGCTTGGCCCAGCCGAAGCGCGCGGCGGCCTGGTCGTAACATTCCATCAGCGAGCGGCTCGACCATTGCTTGCCGGTCGCATCTTTCATGGAGTCGTTGATGCGGCGCAGCTCGATCGGGTCCATGTCGAGCTTGGCCGCGAGTTCGTCCATCGCGCTTTCCAGCGCATAGATGTACGGCACGACCGGCGGCGAGCGCATGAATCCGGGTGTGTTGCGGTCGGCGTGCACCATCGTCACGGCCGTCTTCACCGCGCCGTAGCCGTAAAGCCGCGCGCTGTCCTCGACGCCCGCGAC
>CAZPBF010000018.1:0-8559 GCA_964584855.1 uncultured Hyphomicrobiales bacterium | reverse complement strand
ATTGGCGTCGATACCGTAATGGCGGAACAGGTCAGCGATCGTGCCGGTCTGGCCGAAATGCTCGACGCCCAGAGGCCGCACGCGATGGCCTGCGACCGCGCCGAGCCAGGCGAGTGTCGCCGGATGGCCGTCGAGCACGGTGACCAGCGCGCAATTCGGCGGAACGTCGTCCAGCAGGCGCTCGACATGCGAGCGTGCATGGATAAGCCCGCGCTCGCGCGCACGTTGCGCAGCGGTCCAGCCGGCGTTGAGCCGGTCCGCTGATGTGACCGCGAGCAGGCCCACGTCGCGGCGGTCCTCGCCCATCAGGCCGACCGCTTCGATCGCTTCCGGCGCGACCGTGCCCGCATAGGCGACGACGACCTGCGCGTTCGGGCCGGGCTTTCGCATCCAGTAGGCACCGTCCACGATGCCCTGTCGCAAGTCTTGCGTCATCGTGCGTTGTGGCTGCTCGACCGGCCGGGTCGAGAGGCGCAGATAGATCGAGCCGCCGGTCTCGTCGCGCAGCCAGTTGCGTTCGGACTGCTCTCCGTCGCCATCCTTCTGGATGTAGGAGAGCGCGAAGGACATGATGACGGCAAGCTCATCAACGAAGGCGGGCTCGAAGGCAGCGAGCCCGTCTTGTGCGAGACCGATCAGCGGCGTGCCGATCGACTGGTGCGCGCCGCCTTCCGGGGCGAGCGCGATACCCGATGGCGTGGCTACGAGAATGAACCGCGCATCCTGGTAGCAGGCGTAATTCAGCGCATCGAGCCCGCGCGCGATGAACGGATCGTACAATGTTCCGATCGGCAGCAATCGCTCGCCGTTGATCCGATGCGACAGGCCGAGCGCCGAGAGCAGGATGAAAAGGTTCATCTCGGCGATGCCAAGCTCGATATGCTGGCCGGAAGGCGAGAATTCCCAGTTGAAGGTCGAGGGAATGCGCTCGCTCTTGAATGTGTCCGCCATCGCCTCGCGCGCGAAGAGCCCGCGCCGGTTCACCCACGGGCCGAGATTGGTTGAGACGGTTACATCTGGCGAGGTGGTGACGATACGCTTTGCAAATTCCGCATCGCTTCTCCCGATCTCGTTCAGGATCGCGCCGAAGCCGGTCTGCGTGGACATCACAGGCTGGATCGCGACTTTCAGGTCGTCGGGCACGCCGAGCTGCGGGACGGTTTCGCGCGCAGCGCGCTTGCCGAACGGCACCTTGTCGAGAAAGGTCTGTAATTCCGCGGGCGATGACGACAAACCTTCGAACTTGTCCCATTCATGGCCGGGACGGACATTCATCGCAGCACGGAAGGTTTCGATCTGTGCGGGTGTCATCAGACCGGCATGGTTGTCCTTGTGTCCGGCCATCGGCAGGCCGAAGCCCTTGATGGTGTAGCAGATGAAACAGACCGGCCGGTCGTGGTCGATGCTGCGGAACGCCTCGGTGAGGGCTGGCAGGTCGTGGCCGGCAAGATTGGTCATCAGGCGCGCAAGTTCGTCGTCGGTGCGCTTGTCGATCAGCTTCGTGACGTCGCCCTGATCTCCGATGGTGTCGGTCAGATGCTTACGCCAGGCCGCTCCGCCCTGGAACACGAGCGCCGAATAGAGCTGGTTCGGGCAATTGTCGATGAAGCTGCGCAGCCTGTCGCCGCCTGGCTCCTTGAAGGCCTCTTCCAGCAGCGAGCCGTATTTCAGGATGACGACATCCCATCCGAAATTCCTGAACAGCGACTCGTAGCGCTCCCACAATCCCTCGCGCACGACCGCATCGAGACTCTGGCGGTTATAGTCGATGACCCACCAGCAATTGCGCAGGCCCTGCTTCCAGCCTTCGAGAATAGCCTCGAAGATGTTTCCTTCGTCGAGCTCCGCATCGCCTACGAGTGCGATCATGCGGCCCTCTGGCTTACCTTCGGCCCAGCCATGCGCGTGGACGTAATCCTGCGCGATCGAGGAAAAAAGCGTCTGCGCGACTCCAAGACCGACGGAGCCAGTGGAAAAATCGACGTCGTCGATGTCCTTGGTGCGTGAGGGATAGCTTTGCGCGCCCTTGTAGCCCCGGAAATTCTCCATCTTCTCGCGCGTCTGCTTGCCGAGCAGATACTGGATCGCGTGAAAATTCGGCGAGGCATGCGGCTTGACCGCGACGCGGTCCTGCGGGCGCAGCGCATCGAAATAGAGCGCGGTCATGATGGTCGCGAGCGAGGCGGACGATGCCTGATGTCCGCCGACCTTCAGCCCGTCGCTCTCGCGCAGATGATTGGCGTTGTGAATCATCCAGCTCGCGAGCCAGAGAACTTTCTTTTCCAGTTCGCGGAGGAGCGCGAGACGATCGGAAATCATGCCGCATTATAGCATGGTCCGCCGGAATCTTTTATCGCCAGATTGCGATCGGAAAGCTTACGGCTCGAGCACGATCTGGCGGCAGGCTGGCGGCAGCTGCGCGAGCGTCATCGGAGGCTTCGGCTTGGCGGGGACTTTCGGCGGCTTCGGGTGCAAGGTGGAATCCTTGAACCAGAAATCCAGTTCCTTGCCGCAACCGTCCCCTGCGGGCGCCTCCGGCTGCGCCTTGCATTCGGGCGAATCCGCCGGGCAGCCGACGCGCACATGAAAGTGGTAGTCGTGACCCCACCAGGGCCGCACCTTGTGCAGCCATGAGCGGTCGCCCGTCGCATCGCGGCAGAGAGCCTTCTTGATCGCGGCATTGACCAGCACGCGCTCGACCTCGGGATCCTGCGCCGCCGTCCGGATGACGCCGAGATGCGCGGGCGTCCACACCTTCGGATCGACGTCGAGCCGATCTTCGCGCACGATCATGGTCGCGGACATCTCCTCGCGCTCTTCACGCGTCAGTTCGCGGTTCGGCATCGGCGTGAGCCAGATATCGGCATCGAGCCCGACCTGATGGCTGAGATGCCCGGTGCGCATCGGCCCGCCGCGCGCCTGCGCCATGTCGCCGACCAGAAGGCCGTTCCATCCCGCTGCCTTCGCCTTGGGAGCGAGCCGCTCAAGGAAAGACACGAGCTTGGGATGACCCCACATCCGATTGCGCGAGAGCCGCATCACCTGCCAGGTCTGCCCGTTGATCGGCAGGGCGACCGCGCCTGCAAGACAGCCTGCCGTATAGAACCCGATCGAGCGGGCCTGAATGGGCAGCGGCGTCGTCTTGCGGCCGAACAATTCCTTGGCGGGTGTCTTCGGATCGGCGGGGTTCACGAGCGGCGGCAGCGGCTGCGGGTTGACGCTGCCCCTGTCCTGCGCCGATGCGTCGCAGGCGAGCAAAGCCCCGGAGAGGGCGAAGAAGACAGCGAGTCGAACCGGCATCATGATTTGCGATCTTACGAACCTGCGCAGGCTTGTCAGCTCTCGTCTTTACAGGTTGCCGATATTTCGCCGAAACTGCGGCCGGATCGGCGCCGTTCGATTTCGGGGGAATTCATGCGTCTCGTCATGGCCGTGGTCACGGCATTCATCCTTTTTGCCATGGTGCCCGCGCGCGCAAGCGTCGAGGTGCGCATCGATAAATCCACACAGCAGATGACGGTGACGGTCGACGGCGGCCGCGCCTATTCCTGGGCGGTGTCGACCGGCACCGGCGGCGGGCCGCGCTCTGGCGTCTATCGGCCGCAGCGGATGGAGCGCAAATGGTTCTCGCGCAAATACGGCATGTCGCCGATGCCCTATGCGATCTTCTTCCACGAAGGCTATGCGATCCACGGCACGAACTATGTGTCGCGGCTTGGCACTCGCGCCTCGCATGGCTGCGTGCGGCTGCATCCGGACAACGCCGCGACGCTGTTCGGCATCGTGCAGAAGCACGGCATGGGCAGTACGCGGATCGTGGTCGAATCCGCCGAGGCGTCGCGGCCGCGCGAGATGCGCAGGCGGCGGCTTGCGCAGCGGAACTGACCGCCGGCGGTTGGATAAAGCCCGAGAAACTTGTCGAACGGCGGCCCGGCAGCCGCTAGGCTTAATCGTCATTCACGCGTAACCGCGCCATGCCGCCGCCGACCGACGAGATCCATCGCGTCCGGGCCTATCGCGCCTATATCGACGGGCTGCGCGCGGTCGCGATCCTGACCGTGGTCGGCTCGCACGCGCTCGTGCCTGGCTTTTACGGCGGCTATGTCGGCGTCGACGTGTTTTTCGTCATCTCCGGCTACCTGATCATCAACCAGATCATCGAGGACCTGAAGACCGGACGGTTCAGCATCCTCGAATTCTACACCCGCCGCGCCTTCCGCATCCTGCCCGCGTTCCTGCTGGTGATGGTGACCTGCCTGTTCGTCTCGACGACGATCTTCGTGCAGCCCGAGCACAAGGACTTCGCCAATTCGTTCTTTCTCTCCGCCGTGATGGCGGCCAATCACCATTTCCTGTCGCATCAGGGCTATTTCGACATGGCGGCCTTCACCAAGCCGCTGCTGCATATGTGGTCGCTGGCGGTGGAGGAGCAGTTCTATCTCGTCACGCCGCTTTTGCTGCTGGGGCTGACCGCGTGGACCGCAAGGCTCGGGCGCAATCGGGGGCGAGGGGTGTGGACCATAGTCACGGTCGCGCTCGGCGCTGCATCCTTCGCGGCCTGCGTCGCCTTCACGTTTCCGCTCGGGCGGCCGAATGTTTCGTTCTACATCATGCCGACGCGCGGCTGGGAGTTCATCCTCGGCGGCAGCGCGCCGTTTTTCGCAACCGCCTTGCGCAGGCTTCCCGCCTCTGCCGCGCAGGCTCTCGCTGCGGCAGGCGCAGGCCTGATCGTGTTCGCCGTGGTGCTGTACGACGCCGACACGCTCTATCCCTCGTATCGTGCCGCGGCCCCGGCCGTCGGCGCAGCACTCATCATCGCGGCGGGCCTCGTGCATCCCGGCAATGCCGTCGCGCGCGTGCTCGCGAGCGCGCCGATGGTCGGCATCGGTCTCGTCTCGTATTCCTGGTATCTCTGGCACTGGCCGCTGATCTCGTTCGTCCGCACGATGAATTTCGGCGAACTGAGCGTGGGCGGCGCGTTTGGCGCGGCCGCGCTGTCGCTCGTCCTTGCGATCCTCACCTATCGCTATGTCGAGACGCCGACGCGCGCCCTGCACAAGCGCCATTATCCGCCTGCGCGCATCGTCGGCCTTGGCTTCGCGGCTTGCCTCTTTGTCGCCGGCACCGGCTATCTGTGGGCGCTGCATGTGGCGCCGCGCTGGCTGCCGGAGTTGCGAGGACTGGAGGCCGAGAAGCCCGCCCCGCGCGACTATCCGCGCGTGGCGCATCGCGGCGCGCTCGTCGGCGACTCGCATGCCTATGTGCTGCGGGATTCGCTGGCGCAGCTCGCGCGGCAGAGCGGCGCGCGTGTGGAGATGATCGCCCGCGCCGGATGCCCGCCGCTGCTCGGCATCGTGGTGAAGGAAGGCAATGGGCAGGTCGCGTCCTATTGCGAGCCGTTCTTCGAGCGCATCGCGTTCGACGGTGCGGAATTCGCGATCCTCGTCGCGCGCTGGAATTTCTATCTCGGCCTGCCGCCGTCCGATCCCTATTACCGCTCGTTTCGGCTCGCGGATAAACAGAGCGCGGGCGAGGCCGCCGATCCTTACGGGCTTCTCGCGAAGGGCCTTGCCGCGACGCTGTCGGAAGCCAGGCGCGCGGGCGTCCGCCGCATCCTCGTGATCGGGCCGTCGCCGGAATTTCCCTGGTATGCGCCCTATTGCGTGATGCGCGACATTCGCGTCGGCGTGGATGCCTGCCGCATTCCGCGCGCGGGCGTCGAGGCGCGGCGCAGGGAGACGATGGCGGTTCTGCGCGCCGCAATCGCGCCGTTCGAGAGCGTGCGGCTGATCGATCCGATCGACATTTATTGCTCGGCGTCGGAATGCCGGCCGAACGCGGAGCGTACGCTGTTCTTCTCCGACCTGACGCACTTGAGCCCCGCCGGCGCCGAGCGGCTCTACGCGGCGTTCAGGTCAGATTTTCTCTGGGTGCTGTCGGGCGAGCCCGGAAAGATCGGCGCGCAATTGTCGGATTGATTGGGGGGCGGTAAGGCATCGCTCCACAATGACGCGGCACCCGGCTTGTCTGATGTTGGTTGCCGTCCGGGAAAAAGAACAATATCGTGAGCGGATACTCAAATTAATTTGGACGGCGCATGAAATTCCCAAAGGGGCCGCGCTCGTTGTCCACTGAACAGAAGTCGCGCTTGCGAGAGACCGGCGCCGCTACTCTGCGACGTGTGGGCGACTCTGCGAAAGGCGTATTGGGCGCTGCAGTTTCCGCTGCCAACGAAGCATATAATGCTGCGCTCACATGGAAAAATAATAGCGAATTCAGCAACTGGCTTTCAGACCATCTGAGCAATCAATATCCAACGATTGCCAGTAAGGCTATGGATGCCGAATACATTCGCACGCACATCGGTGGCGGATGGCATCGGCTCTATGACGGCGGACACACTCTTCTGGGCAGTTGGAACGCTGTCAGCGAGGCCATGCCCGACCTCAGCGCCCTGGACCAAGTCGGCGTCTGGGCCAATGAATATTGGAAAGATCTCATTACCACCCGTGGAATGCCAATTATCGTTCTTGATCACGCGGACAATGCCAGTGAGTATTTCAAGCATTTGGATTGCGTGAATTTGGCTCAACTCATTGGAGCAGAGGCTTTCGGCATTTCAATCTATTGCAACTGGAATGATCCAGCCAAACTCGTGGCGTCAGCGACCGCGACGGAATGTAGTGGAATTGCTTACGCCAACGTCGTGGCGCCTCTTGTAAGTTTGATCGCGCTCGGGCGAGCCTACTTTTTACTTAAGAAATCCGATCAGGACGACCTTCAGACTTTGATTTCACCGGCGCTAAAGGGTCTGTCGCGGAGCGGCGCAAGTATCCTGCTCATTACGGTCATTCCGGGCGGCTTTCTGCTGCACCTTAGCAGCGGTATCGTCATCAGCCTTGCCCACGGCTACGTCTGGGAAAAAGGAAGCGAAAACAAAGAAGCAGTCGTCGCCGTATTGAAGGATTTGCTGGTCAGACTGCAAGGCGTGCCGCCAGCGCTTCCCAGCGCAAGCTATTTAAACTCAATCTAATTGGTTCGGAGTTTAAATCGGACCTTCCCGAACTGGCGCATCGTCTCACCTCATGCGTCATGGCCGGGCATAGCCGTCGAAGACGGGCGTAAACGCCCTGATGTCCCGGCCATCCGCGTCTTGATTTTTGTAACTGAAGCGAAAGGCGTGGATGTCCGGCACAAGGCCGGGCATGACGGCGCGGCCGTTAGCGCCTGACGCGATTGCCCATTCTTCGCGAAATTCTTTTGATGGATTGCCGGATCAAGCCCGGCAAGGAGGGCGAAAGAGAGAGGCGCGCTCACACATCCACCTTCAGCGCCGCAATAAACGCCTCCTGCGGGATGTCGACCTTCCCGTATTGGCGCATCTTCTTCTTGCCTTCCTTCTGCTTCTCCAGAAGCTTGCGCTTGCGCGTGGCGTCGCCGCCGTAGCACTTGGCCGTGACGTCCTTGCGCAGCGCGCGCACGGTTTCGCGCGCGATCACCTTGCCGCCGATCGCGGCCTGGATCGGCACCTGGAACATGTGCGGCGGAATGAGCTCCTTCAGCTTCTCCACCATCGCGCGGCCGCGTGATTCCGCGCGCGTGCGATGCACGAGCATGGACAGCGCGTCGACCGGCTCGGCGTTGACGAGGATCGACATCTTCACGAGGTCGGAGGGGCGATAATCGGTGAGGTGATAGTCGAAGGAGGCATAGCCCTTCGACACCGATTTCAGCCGGTCGTAGAAATCGAACACGACTTCGTTCAGCGGCAGGTCGTATTTCACCATCGCGCGGTTGCCGACATAGGTGAGTTCCTTCTGCGATCCGCGCCTATCCTGGCAGAGCTTCAGCACCGAGCCGAGATATTCGTCCGGCGTGAGGATCGTCGCCTCGATCCACGGCTCCTGAATCTCTTCGATGCGCGTGACCTCCGGCATGTCGGCGGGATTGTGGATTTCAATTTCCTGCCCGTCAGTCAGCTTCATCTTGTAGATGACGCTCGGCGCGGTCGCGATCAGATCGAGATTGAATTCGCGCTCGAGCCGCTCCTGGATGATTTCCAGATGCAGGAGGCCTAAGAAGCCGCAGCGGAAGCCGAAGCCGAGCGCGGCCGACGTCTCCATCTCGTAGGAGAAGCTCGCGTCGTTGAGGCGCAGCTTGCCCATCGCGGCGCGCAGATCCTCGAAATTCGCGGCATCGACCGGGAAGAGACCGCAGAACACGACCGGGATCGCGGGTTTGAAGCCGGGCAAGGGCTGCGCGACGGGTTTCCTGTCGTCGGTGATGGTGTCGCCGACGCGGGTGTCGGCGACTTCCTTAATTGACGCGGTGAGCATCCCGATCTCGCCGGGACCGAGTTCGTCCACCGGCGTGAGCTTGGGCGTGAACACGCCGACGCGGTCGACGTCGTAGGCGGCATTCGTGCCCATCATGCGGATGCGGTCGCCCTTCTTCAGGACGCCGTCCACGATCCGCACCAGCACCACGACGCCCAGATAGACGTCGTACCAGCTGTCGACGAGGAGCGCCTTCAGCGTTCCATCGCGGTCGCCCTTCGGC
>CAZPBF010000017.1:0-4418 GCA_964584855.1 uncultured Hyphomicrobiales bacterium | reverse complement strand
TTCGTGCCCATCATGCGGATGCGGTCGCCCTTCTTCAGGACGCCGTCCACGATCCGCACCAGCACCACGACGCCCAGATAGACGTCGTACCAGCTGTCGACGAGGAGCGCCTTCAGCGTTCCATCGCGGTCGCCCTTCGGCGGCGGCAGGCGCGTGACGATCGCTTCGAGAACGTCGGGCACGCCTTCGCCGGTCTTGGCGGAAATCGGGATCGCGTTCGAGGCGTCGAGCCCGATCACGTCCTCGATCTGCTGCTTGACCTTCTCCGGCTCGGCCGCGGGCAGATCGACCTTGTTCAGGACGGGGACGATCTCGTGATTGTTGTCGATCGCCTGATAGACGTTGGCGAGCGTCTGCGCTTCCACCCCCTGCGAAGCATCCACGACGAGCAGCGAGCCTTCGACCGCCGCGAGCGAGCGGTTCACCTCGTAGGCGAAATCCACATGGCCCGGCGTGTCGATCAGGTTGAGGATGTAATCCTTGCCGTCCTTGGCGCGGTATTTCAGGCGCACGGTCTGCGCCTTGATGGTGATGCCGCGCTCCTTCTCGATCTCCATGTTGTCGAGGATCTGTTCCTTGCCCGCCATCTCGCGCGCATCGAGCCCGCCGCAGAGCTGGATCAGCCGGTCGGCGAGGGTCGATTTGCCATGGTCGATATGGGCGACGATGGAGAAATTGCGGATGTTCTGGATCGGGACGGCGCTCATCCGGTGGCAGATAGCATCAGTTCGGTGGAAGGCAAACCGGTGGCCGCCTCTCAATTGCCGTCATGGCCGGGTTTGTCCCGGCCATCCCGTTGTGGCGGGCGCGGTGCGTCCCTGCCGCGGGATGGCCGGGTCAAGCCCGAGCATGACGATGCCTGATAGACCGGCCGATGCGCTCATGCGATACCTCGCGCGGCCAAGCCCGAGCTCCCATGTCCCTGCGCGCCTTCCACGACCGGCTGCTGGAAAAATACGCGACGCTGATCGACGCGCTCGGCGATCCGGCGCGGCGGGTGCGCGCGATCCTGTGGCTGGCGGCCGCCTATGCGCTGTGCTGGTGGCTCTACGCGGTCATCGCGAAATCGAGCCAGGGCATCAACGCCGATATGGCCGAGATGGTGGTCTGGGGCCGCAATCTCGACTGGGGTTATCCGAAGCATCCGCCGCTGCTCGGCTGGATCCTCGCCGTCTGGTTCGCGATCTTTCCGGCGCAGGATTGGGCGTTCCACTTGCTCGCCGCGCTGACGCTCGCCTCGGGGCTCGCGCTCTCCTTCCTGCTCGCCGGCGAATGGCTCGACGGGGAGAAGCACGCGCTCGCCCCATTCCTGCTCGCGCTCATCCCCTTCTATAATTTTCTCGGGCTGAAATTCGACCAGAACTCCGCGCTGATCCCGCTCTGGGCCGGCACGGCGTGGGCATTCACGCGATCGCTGGACACGCGCACGCCGGGTTATGCCGCGCTCGCAGGCCTCGGCGCCGCGGCATCGATGCTGACCAAATACTGGTCCAGCTTCTTCATCCTGGCGTTGATCGCGGCCGCCTTGTTCGACCGTCGCCGCAATGCCTATTTCCGATCCAATGCGCCATGGATCACCACGGGCGTCGGCGCCGTGCTGATCGCGCCGCATGTCGTCTGGCTGTTCAAGAACAACTTTCCGCCGCTGACCTGGGTCGGCACGCGGCGCACATCGCAATCGCTGTTCGATGCGCTCGGTTCGCTGTCGGAATATTCGTTCGGAACGCTCGGCTATTGCGCGCTCGCGCTGATCGTCTTTGCGGTCTATGTGCGGCCCTCGCTCGCGGGCTTGCGCGAATCGGCAATCCCCCCGCAGGGCGACCGGCGGCGCGCGGCGATCATGTTCTGGATTCCTTTGCTGTCGCCGATCGCGCTCGCGTTCGCGCTTAAAACGAATCTCCTCTCGCTCTGGAACACGCCCGCGCTCGCGCTTCTTCCGGTGATGCTGATGGGCTCGCCGCAAATTCGCGTCAGCCGCGATGCGGCCGCGCGCATCGCCGCGACCACGGTGACGATCGCGCTCGGTGCGCTTTTGCTCTCTCCGGTGATCGCGGGCGTGACGCTGCTGATGGGCGTCGAGAATCATGCCGCCTATGCGCGCGGCGTCGCGGCGCGGATCGAAAGCGAATGGGCGGCGACGAGTGACAAGCCGCTGACGATCCTCGCCGGACCGTTCGCGCTCGCCAGCACCACGGCGTTCTACCTGAAGGACAAGCCTTCGACCTTTGCCGATTTCTCGCGTTATCTGTCGCCGTGGATCAGTGACGAAACGATCGCGCGGCAGGGCGCCGCGATCGTCTGCCCGGCCGGCGAGGCTTATTGCGGACGCCATCTCGATGCACTGGTCGCGCGCCAGCGCGGTGGCCGCCGCGGCGAGTTCGAAGTGGTGCCGCAATGGCTCTGGCTGCGCGGCGCGCCCGGGCGATACCTGATTGCGACCGTGCCGCCGCGATGATCGCCCGTTTGCAGGGAATGATGGAGCGCTTCGCCGCCGCGCTGACCGATCCTGCGCGCCGCGAACGATCCATGATCGCGCTGTTGCTCGGATATGTCGCTATCTGGACGACGTACGGCGTGGTCGCCAAGGGCGGGCAGGACCTGCACCCCGACATGACCGAGATCGCGGACTGGTCGCGCGATCTCGCTCATGGCTATGCCAAGCATCCTCCGCTCGCGCCCTATCTTACCCGCGTCTGGTTCACGATATTTCCGTCGGCCGACTGGTCGTTCTACCTGTTCGCGGTCGCGATCGCGGGATTGAGCCTGTGGATCGCGTGGCGCGCGGCTCTGCGCTATCTCGATCCGCGCAAGGCGGTGGCCGCGACACTTCTTCTCACCTTCATTCCGTTCTTTAATTTTCACGCCCTGAAGTTCAACGCCAACACCGTGCTGATGCCGCTCTGGGCGGTGACGACGCTGTGGTTCCTGATCTCGTTCGAGACACGGAGCCGCGTCTACGCCGCGCTCGCGGGCATCGCGGCCGGTGCAGCCGTGCTGGGCAAATACTGGTCGGTGTTCCTGCTGATCGGCCTCGTGTGTGCCGCACTGATCGACCGCAGGCGCGCGGAATATTTCCGGTCCGCGGCGCCCTATCTAACCGTCGTGGCGGGCGCGCTCGTGATCGCTCCGCACGTGGTTTGGCTCTATCAGCATGATTACGCCCCGTTCCGCTACGCTGCAGCGCTGCATGGCGCAAAGTCCTTCGGCGTGGCGTTGAGCGCTTCGCTTGGCTATCTCGCAGGAGCGGCAGGGTATGCCATCGGTCCGGCATTGTTCGCGGTGGTCCTGCTCCGCATGGATCGCAAGGCTTTGGCCGACGCGGCAATTCCGCAGGACACGCCGCGGCGCATGATTGCGATGGCGTTCTGGCTGCCATTGCTGCTTCCGGCATTACTCGCGCCGCTCGGCGGCACCGCGCTCAACTCGATCTGGTCGATGTCGGCATGGACGCTGTTCGGCGTCGTGCTGCTGATAAGCCCGCGCGTCGCGGTCACTGAGCGCGCTCTTGCGCAGCTTCTTGCATGCGCGATCGCATTTCCTTTGGTCGCGACCGCTGCAGCGCCTGCGATCGCGTATATCGTTCACCGTAACGTCGAGCCGTGGCAGACCCATACCGCGCAGCTTGCAAATGAGATCGACCGGTTCTGGGCGCAATCGACGCCTGAGCCGTTGCGCATCATCTGCGGAGACGCGGAGCTTGCTTTCGGCGCGGCGTTCTATTCGGCGTCGCGCGCGCCGGTGTGCGACGATCTGGCAGGCTTTGCGCACGGTACGATGAAGATCCCGGATTCGATGGCGCGGAAGGGCATGGCGATCGTCTGCTCCGACAACAAGCGCTGCGCGCTGCGGGTCGCGCAGATTGCCGGGCCGATTCCGCTCTCCCGGCAGCACGAGGTCGAGCTGTCCCGTCATTTCATGGGCAGCGAGGGTCCGCGCGAACGCTATCTGATCGTGGTCGTGCCGCCGCGGAAATAAAAACGGCCGGACGCGATGTCCGGCCGTATCGAGACTCTGTGGCGTCGTCGCGATCAGTAGCGGTAGTGATCCGCCTTGAACGGGCCCTCCTGCGGCACGCCGATATACTCGGCCTGGTCGGAGCGCAGTTTCGTAAGCTTCACCCCGATCTTGTCGAGATGCAGTCGCGCGACGGCTTCGTCCAGCCGCTTCGGAAGCGTATAGACCTTCTTCTGGTAATTGCCGGAATTGGCCCACAACTCGATCTGCGCCAGCGTCTGGTTCGAGAACGACGCCGACATCACGAAGCTCGGATGTCCCATGGCGTTTCCAAGATTCACGAGGCGCCCTTCCGACAACAGGATCATGCGCTTGCCATCGGGGAAGGTGATCTCGTCCACCTGCGGCTTGATGTTATTCCACTTCATGTTGCGCAGGTGCTGAACCTGAATCTCGTTGTCGAA
>CAZPBF010000016.1:0-28093 GCA_964584855.1 uncultured Hyphomicrobiales bacterium | reverse complement strand
CCCAGGCGGCCGGCGGCTTGCGCCCGGTATAGCTGACGCGTGTGAGCCCGGCGGCGCGCGCCGAGCGCAGGGCGTCGATCCCGCCGATCGCGCCGGTCGCCGCGATCATGCGCGCGTTGCCCGCTTCGGCGGATTTCGTGACGTGGTCGAAGACAGTCTGATCGGCGAGCGCGCCGATCGACAGCATCACCACATCGATGCCGCTCCGTAACAGCTCCGGCACCGCCTCCTTGACGGCCTCATGGCCCGCGCATTCGACGACGAGCGTAGGGCGCCATCGGATGAAATCCCGGATATCGCGGAACTGCTGTAGCGACGGGTCCGCCGGTACGGCTTCCTCGCGCGTCAGGACCGCTCCGACCGGGATGCTCGGCTGCGAGGCGAGGAGCGCGGCCCTGAGCGCCTGTCCCATAGCACCGCATCCGATCATCCCAATTCGCGGTGTGGCGGGCGGCATCGGGCTCGATCCTGACTATGCCGGCAACTTCCAGAATTCCCGAGTGGTGATGAGTTTTGCAACCGCATCCGCCGCAGCCCGAAGCAGCAGCTCGCCCTTTTCGGCGGTGGCAGCCCGTGGATCGCCGATCGCGCCATGCGAGGTGCGCGACTTGAACGATTGCCAGCGATGCGCCGCGGTCGTTCCGATCACATCCGGCAGTTCGGGCGCGGTCGGCCCGACCGCATTCGCCGCCTGCGTCATGTCGACCAGTTCGGGCTTCAGTGCGAGCACCATCGAGGTTTCCGCCTCGCAGGCGTGGCGCACGTTGGCCTGCTTTTCCAGGATCTTCGCAAAAGCCGGCTGGGCGAGAAGCCAGTAGGTCGTGGTGGAGATCGGTGCGTCGAGTTCCGGCGCAAGCTCGTTCACCGCGACCGTGAGCGCTGCGATGTTGCCGCCATGACCGTTCAGCAGCAGGATGTTGCGAAAGCCGTGACGCACGAGCGAGTGGCACACCCCGCGCAGCACAGCGAAGAAAGTCGCGAAGTCGAGCGAAATCGTCGCGCCGAGGCTCATATGATGCTCGGCGAGCCCGGTCCAGACCACCGGCGTCACGATCGTCGGGATATCCCTGGACGCCTGCGTGGCGGTGCGCCGCGCGATCTCGCCGACCAGCAGGCAATCGACCTGCGTCGGCAGGTGCGGGCCGTGTTGCTCGGTGGAAGCGACCGGCACGATCACGATGGCGTTGCGCCGGGCGAGATCGCGAAGCTCCGGCGCCTTCAGGTTCCACCACTGGATGTCCGAATTGGTCATCTGCGTCCCTCCCGGTCGAGCAGGCGCTCGAGGAAGGCGCGGGTGCGCGCTTCCTTCGGCTGATCGAAAATCTGTTCCGGCGACGCTCGTTCCACCACCTTGCCCTTGTCCATGAAGATCACGTCGTCGGCAACGTCCTGCGCGAATGCCATTTCGTGCGTCACCACGAGCATGGTCATCCCCTGTTCGGCGAGTTGACGCATCGTGCGGAGCACCTCGCCGACCAGCTCCGGGTCGAGCGCCGAAGTCACCTCGTCGAACAGCATCACCTTGGGCTGCATCGCGAGCGCCCGCGCGATGGCCGCGCGCTGCTGCTGTCCGCCGGACAGGCGCTCAGGGTGCACGTCACGCTTGTCCTCGAGCCCGACGCGACGCAGGAGATCGATCGCAAGCGCTTCGGCTTCGCCCTGCGACATCCCGCGCACGCGCCGCGGGGCAAGCGTGATGTTCTCCATCACCGTGAGATGCGGGAAAAGATTGAATTGCTGGAACACCATGCCGACTTTCTGGCGAAGTTCGCGCAGCGCAGCCTTGTCGGGCGTAGCGCCCGGCTCCTCTTCGCCCTTGGCGGCGAGAATGCCATCGAGGCGGATCGTGCCTTTCTGGATCGGCTCGAGCGCCGCGATACAGCGCAGCAGCGTGCTTTTGCCCGACCCGCTCGGGCCGATCACGACGAGCACCTGACCGGCGTCGACGGTCAGCGCGATGTCGTCGAGGATCGTATTCGCACCGTAGCGCTTCACCAGCCTGTCGATGACAACAAGGGACTCGCTCATCATTCAAACTCGCGCAACTTTGAACCGGCGTTCGAGCCAATCCACCAGAAGGGCGACCGGATAGGTCACGACGAAATACAGAAGCGCGACGATCGTCAGCGTCTCGACCGGCCGGAACGTCTCGACCGCAATGAGTTGCCCGATGCGCAGGAGTTCGGGCGTGCCGATGGCGGAGGCAAGCGCCGTGTCCTTGATCAGATAGATCGTCGTCGTGCCCATTGGCGGCAGGACGTTGCGGATCGCCTGTGGCAGGACGACGAAACGCAGCGTGTCGGTCAGCCCGAGGCCGAGCACGCGCGCGGCCTGCCATTGCGTGCGGTGAACGCCGATCAGGCCCGCGCGGAAGATTTCGGCGTAAAACGCCGCGATATTCAACCCGAGCGCGACTGCGGCTGCTCCGAAGGCGCCGAGGTCATAGCCGGTGATCAACGGTAGCCCGTAATAGAGCCAGACGATCTGCACGAGCGGCGGGGTGGTGCGGAAGAATTCGATATAGACGTAGACCGGCCAATAGACGGCCGGGTGCCGCGAGAATTTCAGGAGCGCCAGCGCGAGCCCGAGCACAAGGCCCAGGCCCGCGCTGATTGCGCCGAGCTGGAAGGTGACGCCCACGCCACGGATCAGGTCCGGCAGGTAGACGAGGATCTTGGCGAACTGCAAATCACCCACGGGTCAGCCGATTCAGTTGGCAGCCTTGATCTGGTCGGGCTTCATGTATTCCGTGATGAGCGCGTCGAGCTTGCCCGAGCTGCGCATCTTGGACACGAAGCCGTCGATGTACTGGCCCATCTTGGTGTCGCCCTTCTTGTAGCCGTAGCCGACCTTGCAGGCCCGCACGTCGAGCGGCTTGTTGTGGCCGGGGATAATGCGGATCTTGTCGCCGAAGGCAGCGAGCGCGACCGTGGTCTGGATCGGTGTGTCGAGGATGACCGCGTCGGCACGGCCCGCGACCACTTCCTGGATGAGATCGGCCGACGTGGACTGGCCGAAGCCCTTCATGGTGGCGTTCGGGGCCACTTCCTTGGCGACCGACTCCGACCAGGATCCGGACGGCACCGCGAACACGACTTCCGGCTTGTTGAAGGATTCGATCGTCGTCAGGTTCTTCGGGTTGTTGCTCGCGGTCGTGACCGTCGCACCGATGGTGATGTAGCTCGGGCTGAAATCGATCACTTCCTTGCGTTTGTCGGTGATGCACAAGGCGGGCACGATGTCCCACTTCTTGGCGTCGATGCCGGCGACGGCGGTCGCCCATTCGGAATTGACGATGTTGAGCTTCACGCCGAGGTCGGCCGCCATGATCTTCATCAGTTCGACGTCGATCCCGACATATTCCCCGTTCGGCCGCGGCGAGATCAGCGGACGATAGAGCACGCCCGCCACGCGCAGCTCTCCGCGCTGCTTGATTTCATCCAGTGTGCTCTGGGCCTTCGATACCGTCGGTGCGAGCTGCAAGGCCAGCAGGATCGCTCCGCCTATTGCCATTTTGCGCATGGTACTACTCCGTTTGCTATGGAAGCTCGCGCTCCCGGTTACTCCCGTTCCGGCATCATTCGCTTTGGAAAGCCACGCTGCTTCGCCGCTCCAGAAAGGACGCGAGCAAAACGAGTGGCCAGGTCAAAACGAAATAGATCAGCGCGATCGTCGTCAGCACTTCGATCGGGCGAAAATTCTGCGCCGCCAGCAGCCAGCCGCGGTTCATCACCTCAGGCAGCGCAATGACTGCGGCCAGCGAGGATTGCTTCAGCAGGCTGACCAGCGCGTTGCAGGTTGGGGCGTAAACAAGCCGCAGCGATTGCGGAAGGATCACCCACCACAGCCGCTGCCCATATGTCAGCCCGATCACCTGGCCCGCGTCCCATTGCCCGCGCGGAACCGCGGCGATCGCGCCGCGAAAGATCTCCGACATCTGCGCGCCGGAACTGCAGGCGAGCGCGCCTGCGACAACCGTGAAGGCGTCGAGCCTGATGTTGGCAATCACCGGAAGCGCATAATAGGCCCACACGATGTGCATCAGGGGCGGCGTGGTGCGGAAGAAATCGACAACGAGACGGACGAGGGGGCTGACCACGGGGATCGAGGCGTTGCGGATCACCGCGATCGGCATGCCGAGCGCGATGCCCGCGACGAAAGCGGTCGCAGTCAGCGCCAAGGTCAGCGGAATGCCAAGGAGCAGGTAGGGAATGTCGCCAACGATGGTGTCAAAGCGAAGCATACAAACTATCCGGCTACTTGCGACGCCGCTTCGGTTTCGTTTTTGCGCGCGCCGACCGCTTGCGTGATTCAGCAAGAACCGGGCCATCGGCGGTGTCGGTCTCGACCGCGATCGGACCGACGGTGAAATGATCGCGCATCGCGTTTTCGGCCTCGGTCACGTTGTGCCTTGCGACGGCGCGAAAGATCGCGGTGTGCGCGGCCCATGTGCGGCGGCACATGTCCTGCGTGAAATGATGCGCGATGCCTTCGAAATGCACATCCACGAGCGGAGTGAGCAGATCGATCAGCACGCTGTTCTGCGACGCCTGGGCGAGCGCGATATGAAATTCGCGATTAAGGTCGGATGACACGTCGTAATCGAGCGGCAGCGGGTCCGCGCGATCGAGAATGGAGCGTATCTCCTCGAGATTGTCCCTGGTTGCGCGCTCGGCGGCGAGGCGGACGATCTGTCCCTCGAGCAGCCGTCGCGTCTCCCACAGATCGCGAATGCCAATGCGCTTGCGCGCCAGCAGGAACAACGCGGGGTCGTAGAGCAGCGGCATCCAGCGGAATGAGCGCACCACCGTTCCGCTGCCGTGCGTCGCGTCGAGGATATTGAGCGCCTCGAGCCGCTTCACGGCCTCGCGCACAACCGCCAGTCCGACACCCATCGTCTGCGCGAGCTGGCGCTGGGACGGAAGCTTGTGGCCGGTCGCGAGCTCGCCGGTTGCGATCCGCTGCACGATCAATTCCGCGACCTGATCGGGAAGCGACTGCGCGACAGGTTTCGGGAAAATCTGGTTCATCGCGATGGACAGCCTCCGGGTCCAAGTGTTAGAGAGTTCGGAACACTTAGTCAATTGAGCTCTTCCCCATGAAAATCACGGGTATCCGTTGCGTGCCGGTGCTGTGCCCGCGCAAGCGCAACTTCGGCGGCTTTACGCGCACCGCGCTCGGCACCGCGGCCGTCTCCGATTACACGATCGTTTTTGTAGATACCGACGCGGGGATCACCGGTCTCGGCGAGGTCGACAGCGTGTTCAAGCGGCGTGGCGCGCTGTTGCGCCACGATCTCACCGCGGCGCTCGTCCCGGCGGTGGTCGGAGAAGATCCGTTCCGTATTTCATGGATCGTGCAGAAGATGGATCGCGCGCTCGACGGGGTCGAGGAGGCGAAAGCCGGAATCGAGATGGCGCTGTGGGATATTGTCGGCAAGGCGCTCGATACGCCGGTCTACAATCTGCTCGGCGGCAAGGTTCGCGATCGCGTGCCACTCAGCTATTCGATTCCGTTCGGCGCGCCTGATGACATGGCCGAGCTTGCACGCGAGCGCGTCAAGTGGGGACATCGCACCATCAAGGTGAAGGTCGGCAGCGAAGATTCGGCGCGCGATATCGCGGCGGTCGCGCTGATCCGCAAGGCGATCGGCCCGGATATCAAGCTGCGCGTGGACGGCAATATGGGCTGGCAGACCGCCAAGCAGGCCATCCAGGTCATCCGCAAGATGGAGGAGAACAATCTCGAACTGGTCGAGCAGCCCCTCCCGGCCGACGATCTGGCCGGCATGGCGGAGGTTCGCCGCGGCATCAATGTCCCGCTGATGGCCGATGAAAGCGTCCGCAGTCCCCGAGCCGCGATGCAGGTGATCCTGCGCGATGCCGCGGATATCGGAAACGTTTATGTCACCGAGGCGGGCGGCATCCTGAATGCCTCGAAGATCTTTTCCATGTTCGAGGCGGCCAACAAGCCGTGCATGATCGGCAGCATGCCTGAATTCGGCATCGGTACTGCTGCGCAAATTCACCTGGGTGTCGCGATGACCAATCTCGGCCCGGACAGCGACGCGTGCGGCGTGCTCTATCAGGAAGAAGATCTGCTCAAAACGCCGCTGCGGATCGAGAACGGATTTTCTTATCCGCCGGAAGGCCCCGGTCTTGGCGTCGAGATCGACATGGCCATACTGGAAAAGTGGCGCAAGGCGGCCGAGGCCGCTGCTTCATAGGAACAGCAATCCATGCCGGGTCCCGAGACTTGCGATTTGATCGTCAAGAATGCGTGCGTCATTACCATGGATGCACGGCGCCTGATCCTGCCGGATGGGGCAGTGGCGGTGAAAGGCCACACGATCGTCGCGGTCGGTCCGCAGGCGGATGTGCTGCGCAACTGGCAGGCGAAGGAAACGATCGACGCCAAGGGCGCGATCGTTCATCCAGGCTATGTCGACGCGCATCTGCATGTGAACGCGCAGACTTGTCGCGGCTTCTTCCGCGGTGACGCCAGCAAAGGCGGCGGGCGCGGGCCGAATTACGCGGACTGGAAGGCCGCGCTCACGCCGGAAGATGAGAACGCGGCTGCGGGTCTGGCCTGCATCGAGATGCTGCGCCACGGAATCACGACGTTCGTCGAACCGGGCAGCGCATTCGATCCGGACGCGGTCGCGGAGGCGACGGAGGCGGTCGGCCTGCGCTGTTCGCTCGCCGAGCCTTATCTTTGGGACACCACCGAGATCATGAATGCTATCCCGGGGCTTGCGAGCCCTTCGCTGTTCGCGCGCGTGCCACCGGAGCGCGATCGCAGCATGAAGCTTCTCGGCAGCCAGCTTTTCCGCAATCGCGACAAGGACGGGATCTCGCACGGCCACGTCGCGCTGTACGGCGAGGGCACGGCGTCAGATGAACTTTACATCGCGGCCAAGAAACTCGCCGACCGCGAGGGCGTGATTCTCAACAATCACGTCGGATTCGATCTGGACCTCGCTGCGGCGATGGAGCGTGCCTACGGCAAGTCGCGCTTTGTGCATTTCGCCGAAATCGGAGTTCTCGGGCCGAACACGACATTCGTGCATATGAACCTGATCCGCGACGACGAGGTCGATCCGATCGTCAAGTCCGGGCTGTCGATCATCTGGTGCCCGCTCGCTTATGTCTCTCGCGGCACGACGCTTCGCCAGCACACGCGGATTCCGCAGATGAAGAAGCTCGGCGTCAACGTCGCTCTGGGGACGGATTCCGCGCGCCAGAGCTCGGCCGGGGACGCAGGTTTCCTCGCGCTTCAGCTTGCGGGAGGCGCAGGCTATCCGACGGTGTCGGAAGACATCTTCGAGATGATGACGATCGGCGGCGCGCAGGCCGCAGGCCTCCAGCGCCTGATCGGCAGCCTCGAAGCGGGGAAACGCGCCGATATCGTGATCCGCGCGACGCAGGCGGCCGAACTGATGCCGAGCATCGATCCGGTGCATCAGCTTGTGACGGTCGGGCATGGTCCGAATGCCGACACCGTGGTCGTGAACGGCCGCGTGGTGCTGCGGCAGGGGCATCCGACGCGCGTCGACGAGGTAGCGACCTTCGCCAAGGCGCAAGCCTCCGTGCGCGGGATTATCGACCGGCTCGGATTGTCGCTTCCCGGATTGTGGCCTCGCGCGGCCTAGCGTTCGCGTCGGCAGCCTTCGGTCGGCGGCCAGCCGGCATTTCAGGAACCAGAGCCAGACGTTGCGGTTGAATCGGCGGGCATGTCTCGGATTTCGGTGTCGCATCCGATGAGCAAGGTTTCGTCGATCTCGTTCGGGTCCAGGTCAAAGCGGACGAACGAGTGTTTTCTTGCCCGGCGGATGCGGCGGCTGATCGGATAACGGGTCATGACCTATGAACGTGGAGGCGAGGGCCGCCGTTCCACGCAACACGGGAGCCGGTCGATGGCCAAAAAGCGCAGGAAGTATTCCCGCAGTGCACAGAAAGACGTGAAAAACGAGATGCACCGCTACAAGCGGGGCAAAGCCAAGAGCGGGCGCGGCGGCAAGGGCGGAAAGGTCAAGAGCCGCAAGCAGGCGATTGCAATCGGCCTCTCAAAGGCGCGCAAGAAGGGCAAGAAGGTGCCAAAGCGCAAATAATAGATGCCGGACGCGCGGCTGGACGCCTTCCCGATCGCCGCGAACGGTGCGACAAGGGCCGACCTCACGACAGGCGGCCCATGAGCATCGAGATCGCAGGTACATTTGAAGGACAGGAGATCAAGCGGATTGCGATCCGCTCTCCTTCCGGCGCGAGCGCCCAGGTTCTCACCTGGGGCGCGACGCTCGCCGATCTGAAAGTGCCCTGGCGCGGCGCTGCGCAACGGGTGCTGCTCGGGCTGCGCAGCCTCGACGATTATGTGAAATATTCCCCGCATATGGGTGCGATCGCGGGTCCCTTCGCGAACCGCATCCGCGACGGGCGTTTCACGCTCGATGGAAAAACCTACGACCTGCCGCGCAATTTCCTCGGCAAGCATTGCCTGCATGGCGGAGGCAACGGGCTCGGCAAGCGCGCGTGGACACTCCAGCGCGCCGAGCGCGACGCGGTGACGCTCGCGGCTGATTTGCCGGACGGCGAGGCGGGCTTTCCGGGCAACCGGTCGTTCACCTGCGAATATCGTCTGTCGGATCCTGCGACGCTCAGCATCGCCGTCAGCGCGACGACCGACAAGGCGACGCCGCTCAACCTCGCGCCGCACGGTTATTACAATCTCGACGACAGCGAGACGATCGAACATCACACTCTGCAGCTCGAGGCCGATTTCTATACGCGGCTCGATGATGAAAGCATCTGCACCGGCGAAATCGCAAAGGTCGACGGCAGCCCTTACGATTTCCGCTCGGCGCGGACGGTTGTGTCGAAGGGCTCGGACGGAAATCCCTTTCCCTACGACATCAATTTCTGTGCGCGCGGATTTCGCTCAGGCCTCGCGCGGGCTGCGACCGTGCGTTCGTCGCGCAACGGCCTTGCGATGGAGGTGTGGACCGACCAGCCGGGCGTGCAGTTCTACGACGCGCACAAGGTCGATATTCCGGTCGAGGGCATCCACGGCCACCGCTATGGCGCGCGCTGCGGCCTCTGCCTCGAGCCGCAGGTTTTCCCGAACAGCCCGAACATCCCGCATTTCCCGACCTGCATCCTGCGGCCGGGCGAAAAGTGGCGGCAGGTCACGGAACTGCGCTTCGCCGCGGGCTAGCCGCCGCGCATATGCATGACGGCGCGCCAGGCGAAAACGAGTGCCGGTCCGAGCGTCGTGCCGGGCCCCGGATACGCGCCCGCCATGATCGAATTCATGTCGTTGCCGCAGGCATAAAGCCCTGGGACCGCCACGCCGTCCGCGCCGAGAACGCGCGCATCCGCGTCGGTGCGAAGCCCGGTGCTGGTGCCGAGATCGGCCGGAAACACTGCGACCGCGAAATAGGGTGGATGCTCGATGGGGCGAAGGCACGGGTTCGGCCGGTTGGCGGGATCGCCGTTGTGACGGTTGAGCGCGTTCGAGCCCTTGCCGAATGCCTCATCCGTGCCGGTCACCGCAAAGCGATTGTGGTCCGACACTGTGCGTTTCAGGTGTTGCGGGGGGACGCTTATCGCGCGCGCGAGCGCGGCAATATCCGCGCCCTGAAAAAGATAACCTGAGCGAACGAAGCGCGCGATGGCGGCATCCGAACTTCGGGGATGGACAAGCCCAAGCCCGTAATCGCGGATGAACGAGCGGTCGCAAATGAGATAGGCCGGAATGCTCGGCGTCGCCGCATGCGCGCGGAACATGCCCTCGACAAAGTCGTGATAGGAATCCGCCTCGTTGGTGAATCTGTAGCCTTGCGAATTCACGGCGATCAGGCCGGGCTTGGCGCGGTCGAGCACGATGTGCGGAAAGACCGTCGCGCTGCCGCTTTCGCGCAGCACCGAGACCGGAAACCAGAAGGCCGGACTTGCCGCGGGCTCTCCCGTCGCTGCCCCGATCGCGCGCGCAGCCGCGATGCCGTCCCCGCTGTCGCCGGCGAAAGCCGAAGTATGACGGACCGGGCGAGGGGCGAACCATTCGGCGCGCAGCGCCTCGCTTCCGGAAAATCCCCCGGTCGCCAGCACGATGCCGCGCCGCGCGCGCACACGCAGTTCCTTGCCGTCCTTCTCCACGATGGCGCCGTTGGCCCGTGTCGCATCGCCGAGAATTTTCACCAGCCGGCAATTCAGCCAGAGCGGCACATTCTTCCGGCGCAGGCTGAACAGAAACCTCGCGACCAGCGCGTTTCCCATCATGAGCCGCGCGCCGCGCCGGTATCGCAGGCGATCCAATCCATGCCGCGCAAGCACGCGCGTCACATGCATGAAGGATGTCAGCGAACCGAAGGGCTTAAGAAAATGCGGGATATCGTCCCGCCCGATCATCAATCCGCCAAGCACCATGAACGGCGCAATCGGCGGACGCACCAGCGCGAAATCTCGGCCAAGTTTCCGTCCGTCGAAGGGAAAGGGCGCGACCGCGCGGCCCTGCATGCTCCAGCCGGGCAGGCTTGGGTGATAGTCGGGGTGCGGGCCGACGGGACGAAGCTTCACGTCGGTGTGTTGCTGCAGATATTCGACCGCCGTCGGGCCGCTTTCCAAAAATGCCTCGCGAAGCGCGCGGTCGCCGCGGTTGCCGGTTTCCGCTTCAAGATAGATCCTCGCCTTCGAGATGTCGTTCGCGGCTGCCTCGCCCTCCTTCATCGCGCCCGGTACCCACAAGGTCCCCGCCGAGGTCGCGGTGGTGCCGCCGACCTGATCCGTCTTTTCGCAGAGAACGACGCTTAAGCCTTCCTGCGCGCCGATCACGGCTGCGCTCATCCCGCCCATCCCCGCGCCGAACACGAGCAGGTCGCACTCGTGATCGTAGCCCTGCGCGGCGGCGATCATCGAGGAAACGACGCCATGTCGAAATGACGGACGAAATCGAGAAGAACGCGCACGCAGATGTCGGCGTCCTCGGCCGTGATCGACTCGGCCGGATTATGGCTGATGCCGCCCTTGCAGCGCACGAACAGCATTCCGACCGGGCACAGGTCAGCGACCGTCATCGCATCGTGGCCCGCCCCGGACGGAAGCGTGCGCACCGCGATCCTGTGTTTCGCGATGACGTCCGAAAGCCCTTTCATCACGAGCGGAGAGCAGGCCACGGGAGCGGTCTCGTTGATGAGCGTCATGTCCAGCCGGACATGCCGTCTCGCCGCGATCGACTGCATGGCTTGCGAAATCTGATCGGCCGCTGCATCGCGCCTCGCGGCGTCGGGTGCGCGCAGGTCGATGGTGAAGGCGGCCTTGCCGGGAATGACGTTGACTGCGCCGGGCCGCACGTCCACGCGGCCTACCGTCGCGACGACGTCGTTCACCCCGGCAGCGATCGCCTCGATAGCGAGTGTCATTTCGGCGCACGCTGCAAACGCATCCCGCCGCATCGGCATCGGAACCGTGCCCGCGTGGCCCGCGATCCCGGTCACGGTCACGGAAAAGCGCTTCAGCGCGTTGATCGCACTCACGACGCCGACCGGAAGGTTTTCCGCCTCGAGCACCGGCCCCTGTTCGATATGCGCCTCGACATAGGCCAGCACGTCCGAGCGCTTGCGTGCGATCGTCGAAATCCCCTCCGGATCGCAGCCGAAGTCCTTCAGCGCGCGGCGCAGGCTGATGCCGTCCGCGTCCCGGCCCTCCAGCGTGTCCGGATTGAAAGTCCCGGCAAGTGCGCGCGATCCGGCGAATGTGTCGGGGAAGCGCACGCCTTCCTCGTCGCCGAATGCGAGAATTTCGATCGCAAAGGGAAGCGGTTCGCCTGCGCGCGACAATTCTTCGACAACTGCGAGCCCTGCGAGCACGCCGAGCGGGCCGTCATAATGTCCGGCATCGCGTACCGTATCGATATGCGAACCGATCAGCAGGGCAGGGGCGTTGCTGATTTTTCCTTCGAAGCGGCCGGCGACGGTGCCGAGGTCGTCCGTCGAGACGGCAAGGCCTGCCTCCTGCATCCAGCCGGACAATTCCTTAACCGCGGCCTTGTGGGCGGGAGACAGGTAGAGCCTGGTCAGTTTCCCCGGCTCGTCCGAATGCCGGGCGAGCTGCGCGGCCCGGTCCATCACCCGCTGACCGAGGCTCGTCATGGGCGCGCCGCGCTTCAGGCGAGCGCGATGCGGAAGGGTTGCGCGCCCTGCCACAGCACCATGCGGCCCATCTCGTAGAGCTTGTCGAGCGGCGATGTGATGGTGACGAAATGGTTGCCTGCGAGCTGGCCGACCTTGCTCGCAAAGCGCACGCCGCCATAGGCGAGCAGGATTTCGGTCTCGCTGATCCCGCCCGGATAAACGATGAGCTGGCCCGGCGCCGGGAAGCTCGTATGATTCTCGTAAGATAGCCCGAAGTCGTGTTCGCCGAGCGGAATCCAAACCGCTTCGCCGCTCCAGCGCACGTGGATGACCTTCTGCTCGTAGGGCAGGATTTTCTTGAAGACCGCGCAGGTCTTTGGCGCGAGCTGTTCCTCGAAATGCGCGTCGAAGGTATACGGCCCGGCCGTGATGCGAAGTTTGGTCATCGATGTCGTCCCTTCCAATGCTGCAACCGGTCCGCCTTTTGTGTACAGAAGTACGGGATTGAAAGTCCAGCCGGGAAGGATGCCGCATGAACATTTGCATGGTCGGATACGGGATGATGGGGGCGTGGCACACCGAGGCGCTCCTGAAGACCGACGCCGTCCTGCACACGCTGGTCGGCCGCCGGCCCGATGCGGCGAAGGAATTTTCCGACAAGTACGGCTACCGCAAATGGACGACCTCGCTCGACGAGGCGCTGGCCGACCCGCAGATCGACATCGTGATCCTTGCGACGCCGAGCGAGCAGCACGAGCAGCAGGCGATCCGCTCGCTCGGCGCGGGAAAGCACACCCTCCTTGAAATCCCGATGGCGCTCAGCCTGAAGGGCGCCGAACGGGTGGTGGCGGCCGCCGGGAAAAGCGGCAAGATTTTTGGCATGAGCCACCCGATGCGCTTTCGCCGCGAGCGCGAGGCGTTGCGCGCGCGCGTCAAGTCGGGCGAGGAGAATATCCGGCATATTGCGGGGCGCTTCTTCATCAAGCGCCTCGTCAATGTCGGTGCCACCGGCTATCAGCGCAGCTGGATCGACAACATTCTGTGGCACCATTTCTGCCACTTCGTCGATCTCGGGCTCTATCTGTTCGACGGCACGCCGATCCGCTCGATCCAGAACTATATGGGCCAGCCGCACCCGAAGACCGGCATTCCGATGGAATGCGTCGTGATCGTGGAAACCGAGAAGGACCAGTCGCTGCTGGTCCACGGCTCCTATCACGCGGCGTATCGCTTCTACGACAAGCTGATCGTCACCGATCGGGATACCTATTTTTTCGATATTCTCGCGGGAACGCTCAAGACCGCCGAAGGCATCGTGCAGATCGAGGCCGAGCAGGCGAATTGCGTCCACATCATCACCGATTTCCTCGATGCGGTTCGCAACAACCGTCCGCCGGTTGCGTCCGGTCCGTCGATCCTGCCTGCGATGAGCGTGCTGCAGGCGGTGCAGGACAGCTGGGACAAGAAATACGGCGCGCGCTCGATCCCCGGCCGTCCGCTCAGTTAGCCGCCGGAGCGAATTCCAATGTCGCGCGTTAAAGCACATCCGGGCGCGCGACCATGGCATTTCCGCTCAAATTTCCGTTCCCCCCAATGGAGGCTCTGTCGGTCGATGAGATACCGACCGGGCGGGAATGGCAGTATGAGCCGAAATGGGATGGCTTCCGTTGTCTTGCCTTCCGCGACGGCGATCGCGTTGAGCTGCAATCGAAATCGGGCCAGAGCCTGACGCGCTATTTTCCCGAGTTGAGGGAAAGTCTGCTGGCACTCGGCACGAAGCAATTCGTGCTGGATGGCGAGATCGTCGTCCCGCAGGGCGGTGGCTTCTCGTTCGACGCCCTGTTGCAGCGTATCCACCCGGCCGAAAGCAGAGTGAAGAAGCTTGCCCAGGAGACTCCATCCCTGTTGATCGTCTTCGATATTCTTGCGGGCGCCAACGGCAAGCCGCTGACCGGCGAAGTGCTTGATGTGCGGCGCAAGGCGCTTGTCGCCTTCGCAAAGGCGTACTTTCCAAAAAAGGGCCGGGTTCGACTGTCGCCCTCAACCGTCCGGCTTTCCGATGCGCGCGGATGGCTGAAGCGTGTCGGCGCGACGCTCGACGGCATCATCGCCAAGCGGCGCGATCTTGCCTATCGATCCGGTACTCGCGACGGTATGCAGAAGGTCAAGAATTACCGCAGCGCCGACTGCGTCGTCGGCGGCTTTCGTTACAACGAAGGCAAGAGGGTGGTGGGCTCTCTGCTGCTGGGACTTTACGACGATGCAGGACAGCTCAACCATGTCGGCTTCACCTCGACCATCAAGAACGCCGACAAGCCCACGCTGACAAGGACGCTGGAAAAACTTGTCGCGCCGCCCGGCTTCAGCGGCGACAAGCCGGGAGGTCCGAGCCGCTGGTCCAGCAGGCGGTCGGCGCAATGGCAGCCACTCAAGCCAAAGCTCGTGGTCGAGGTCTGCTACGACCACTTTTCCGGCGGCCGATTTCGTCACGGAACCCGGCTTCTGCGCTGGCGACCCGACAAGGCATCGCGGCAATGCACAATGGATCAGGTGGCGCAGACCAAGGGCAATTTGCTGAGCTTGCTGAAATGAGGCGAAGGCGTGGAACCGGATCGCCCCGAGGCCGTTGAACAGGGCAATTCGCGGCTTTCAGCAGGAGCTTTCCATGAGCCTCGGCACCATTCTGCTTATTGTCATCGTTCTCGCGCTTATCGGCGCGATCCCGTCCTGGCCGTATAGCGCCGGCTGGGGCTACGGTCCGTCGGGCGTGCTCGGCACCATCCTCGTGATCGTGCTGGTCTTGGTTCTTCTCGGACGCGTATAGCGTCCGGCATTTGGGTTTAAGTGACGTTCGGCGCGGGCTGGTCCCGCGCCGAATTTTTTCAGATCCCATCATTGGCCCGCCCGGCAGACTTTTCATACCTGGGACACTCGGATAAGTTGCGCTCGCATTATCCGAGAGTCTTTTCATGCAGGCGATTTTGGCGCGGGTCGGCAAAGCCAATGACGCCGAACGCCTGCTGATCGTCGCCGCGCTCGCGCTGCTCTCGGCGCTCGCATCCACCTTTGTGAATCTGGGCCGGGTCGAGCTGTTTGACGCGCCCTTGTTGCCACCGCTTTTTTTCGGACTCGTGCTTGCCCTCGTCGTGCTGGCAGCGACCGGAGGACGATATTTTGAGGCCGCGTGCATCTTCATCATCTGCGTGGTCGCGTGGATTTGCGCGTTCAGGACGTCTGCGGCGGCATACGGCTATATCGGGCAGGCCTTCAAGTTCGAAAAGATTCCCGACCGGCTGTTCTCCGGACCTGATCAAGTCGCTTTCGTTCTCGGCGTGTGCGGCGTGCTCGGAGGGCTTGTTGGCAGCGCGATCCTGTCATTCGGCCTTGCACTGATCTCGCCGGCCTATCGCGCGTTCGACAAATGGGGCCGCACCGTCACGATCGGGACCGTCGCCGGCATCCTGCTTGAATGCAACGGATCGCCGGTGAACCTGAAATTGCCGATCCATGTCGGGAGCATTCTGCCATTGTTCGCAGTCTGGCAGATCGGCGTCGCGGCTTCGATCGCATACGGATTGCTGCCGCAGACCGCACGTTCCCGGTCGGCGAGGACATATGCGGCCGCGTCGTCGGACATCGGACGATCTCTCGGCTCGTTTTTCGCCATCACGGCGAAGGCCGTGCCGGGTGCACCGCAGCAGACTCCGGAAGCGCGCGCGCCATCGCCGGGCGCAGCCAAGCATCGGCCCGATGCCAAGCCAACGAAAGGGAGGAATGCCATGAATCCGTCGCCGCAAACGGCCTATATTCTCAATTTCATTCTGCCTGGTGCGGGCAGCATCTATTTCGGCCAGCCGATCGTCGGCACGATCTTCATCCTCGGCATCCTGCTCGGCTTGTTCATGCTGTTCTTCGGCGCGAGTGCCGCGATGCTCGGCATCGTCATCATTCTCGTGAGCGTGGTCGCGGCGCTGTTCACCCTCGGTCTGTCCCTGATCGTTGGGCTTCCGATCGGGCTGATCTTTCTCATGATGGGAGCGGGGCCGATCGTGGCGTTTTTCATCTGGCTGTTCAGCCTGCTCCTGTCCGAATTTTTGGTGTACCGCAAGGCGAATGCCGGCGCGGCCGCCTGATCGTTGACAGGATCGCGAAAAGTCCGCATCTGGGGCGCCTCCCGTCCCCGATGGCTGGCACCGATGATTATCGAGCGGCAGGATCAGCTCACCGACGCCGTGCTCGAAGTCATGGAGCGCACGCCCGATCCGAGGCTGCGCGAGATCATGGTGTCGCTGGTCAAGCATCTTCACGGATTTGTCCGCGAGGTGCGGCTGACCGAGGAGGAGTTCCGGGAGGCGACTGCGATCCTCAACGAGATCGGCAAGCTCGCAACCGATACCCACAACGAGATGGTCCTGATGGCGGGCTCGCTCGGCGTGTCGGCGCTCGTCTGCCTACTGAATAACGGCGACAACGGCCAGACTGAAACGTCGCAGAACTTATTGGGGCCGTTCTGGCGGCTCAATTCGCCGAAACTGGCCAACGGCGCATCGATCCTGCGCTCGCCGACACCCGGCGCTCCGCTCTTCATCCATGGCCATGTGCAGGACAAATCCGGCCGACCGGTCGCGGACGCGCGCGTCGACATCTGGCAAGCCTCCGACGAGGGGCTCTACGAGAACCAGGACCCGAAGCAGGACGACATGAATTTGCGCGGGCAGTTCACGACGGACGCGTCCGGCAATTTCTGGCTGCGCTCGATCAAGCCCGCCGGCTACCCCATTCCGACCGACGGCGTGGTCGGACGCCTGCTCAAGGCGCAGCGGAGGCATCCGTTCCGGCCGGCCCATATCCATGCGCTCGTCTTCAAGCCGGGATTCAAGACGCTGATCTCGCAGGTCTATGCCGACGACGACGAGAATCTCGAAACCGACACCCAGTTCGGGGTCACGCGTGCGCTCATCGGACGGTTTGTCCGCCACGACGAGCCGCATCCGCGCGAGGCGGACGTGGACATGCCTTGGTACTCGCTCGACTACACCTTCGTCATGGAGCCGGGCGAGGCGAAGCTGCCGAAACCGCCCATCAAATAAGCGCCTGGCGCGGTCCGTCCTGCGGCATCCATGCTGTTTGCGCAGGGCATTGATGTGCCTGAAAGTGCGAGAAATTCCGCGCCGGACCCTGCTATGGTGCGGCCAAGAATGACGCTCGGCCAAGCCGGCGCGCGTGGGGAGAGGACGCAATGCCCGAGTTCAGGAACATCCTCGTCGAGCGCGAGCGGCAGACCCTGTGGATCACCATCAACCGTCCGAAGGCGCTCAACTCCCTCGATCCCGATACCCATTTCGAGCTGGCGGCGGCGTTCGACCTTTATGCCGCCGATGAGAAGCTGCGGGTCGCCGTCATCACCGGCAGCGGGGAGCGCGCCTTCTGTGTCGGCAGCGACATCAAGGGCCCGATCCTGACCAGCATCGAGCAATATCCGCCCTCCGGGTTCGGCGGCATCACCTGCCGTTTCGATCTGTTCAAGCCGGTCATTGCGTGCGTGAACGGGCTCGCGCTCGGCGGCGGCGTCGAGATCGTCGCGGCCTGCGATCTCGCGATCGCGGCCGACCACGCGGAATTCTCCCTGCCCGAGCCGCGCGTCGGCCTTGCGGCACTGGGCGGCGGCGGGCTGCAGCGGATCGCGCGGCAGATGCCGATGAAGCATGCCATGGACCTCATCCTGACCGGCCGCCGGATCGGGGCGGCGGAGGCCAAAGGCATGTCACTCATCAATCAGGTCGTACCGAAGTCCGAATTGCGTGCGCGCACGACGGCGCTCGCGAACCAGATCATCGAAATGGCCCCGCTCGCGATCGAGGCGTCAAAGCAGGTGATGGTGCAGAGCTTCGACATTCCCGATCTCAAGGCCGCCATCCGCAAGAGCTATCCCGCTGCGGTGAAGATGCTGGCAAGCGAGGATGCGAAAGAAGGCCCGCGTGCCTTCGCCGAGAAACGCGCGCCGGTCTGGCGCGGCCGCTGATCCAAAGAGGAAACGATGTCGAATTTCTACGTGAAGGTTGGCGACTCCTCGTCATTCTCCAAGACCGTCGGCGAGACCGACGTGTATCTGTTCGCCGGCATCACCGGCGACTTCTCGCCCAATCATACGAACAAGGCCTACATGGAGAAATCGAGCTACGGCCGGCTGCAGGCGCACGGCGCGCTCATGGTCGGCTACATGTCGACCGCCTCGACACTCGCCATCGCGAACAGCCGCGAAGGGGCCGAGGAGACGCCGGTATCGCTCGGCTACGACCGGGTTCGCTTCCTTGCGCCGGTCTATTTCGGCGACACGATCACGGTCGATTACACGATCAGCGCCATCGACGTGGAGAAACGCCGTTCGACCGGCGATATCAAGATCACCAATCAGGACGGCACGCTGGTCGCGGTCGCCCAGCACATCCTGAAATGGGTCAAGAACGCCCGCTGACGGAAAGCGCATTGCGATGGATTTTTCTCTCAGCGAGGAACAGCGGCTTCTGATCGGGACGGCGCGAAAGTTCGTCTATGACGAATTGCTGCCGCTCGAAGAGGATATTGACCGCACCGGCAAGCTCGACCCGGCCAAGGCGAAGTCGATCTTCGAGAAATCGCGCGCGCTCGGCCTCTATGCGGCGAACATCCCGGAAAAGCATGGCGGTGCGGGCCTCTCCACGGTCGATACCTGTCTGGTCGAGGAGCAGTTCGGCCACGCGCTCGACATTCTCGTGCGCCGCGCCTTCGGGAACGTCTACGAGGTGCTGCTGCTCGCGAACGAGCATCAGGTGAAGACCTATCTCGAGCCGGCGACGCGCGGCGACCGCACGTTCTCGGTCTGCTTCACCGAGCCGGGCGCCGGTTCGGACGCGGCTGGCATCAAGACCAAGGCCGAGCGCAACGGCGACGGCTGGGTCCTCAACGGCCAGAAGACCTTCATCAGCGACGGCCTGTTCTCGGATTTTTTCGTCGTGTCCGCCGTCACCGATTCGTCGGCAGGCGCGCGCGGGATCACGCTGTTCATCGTCGACAAGGGGACGCCCGGCTTCACGATCGGACGCGACATCCCGATGATGGGCCTTGCCGGCACGAGCCACGTCGAATTGTTCTTCGACAATGTCGCGCTCGGTCCGCGGCAGGTTCTGGGCCGGGAAGGCGCCGGGCTGAAACACGCGCTGGAGACGCTTGGCCGGATCCGCCTCGCCCATATCGGGGCGCGTGCGGTCGGCCGCGCGACGCGCATCCTGACGCTCGCCACCGATTACGCCCGCGAGCGAAAGCAGTTCGGCAAGACCATCGGCGAATTCCAGATGGTGCAGCAGATGCTCGCCGACAGCGCCATCGAGATCAACGCCGCGCGCATGCTGGTGCTGCAGACGGCGGCTGCGATCGACCGCGGCGAAGAGGCGCGCGAGCGCATCTCGATGGTGAAGATCTACGCGCCGGAGGTTCTCGGCCGGGTCGCGGACCGTGCGGTGCAGGTTTTCGGCGGAATGGGCTATTGCAAGGATCTGCCGATCGAGCGGTTCTACCGCGACGCCCGCATCTCGCGCATCTATGACGGCACCTCGGAAATCCACCGCACCGTCATCGCACGCTCCATGCTGAAGCAGGGCGCCGGTCCGTTCGCGGACATTATTTGAAAAAACGGAACGGGATATGGCGATCAACAAGTTCATGTCGGCGGCGGATGCCGTTGCGCTCATCAAGGACGGCGACACGGTCGCGCTGATCGGCGGCGGCGGGGGCCTCGTCGAGGCAACCGCGCTGCACCAGGCGGTCGAGAAGCGCTTTCTCGAAACTGGCCACCCGCGCAATCTTCGCGTGATCCATTCGCTCGGCATCGGCGACCGCAAGAGCAAGGGAATGAACTGCTTTGCCTATGAAGGCATGGTGAAGCGCGTCGTCGGCGGCCACTGGGTGTGGTCGCCGCGCATGCAGCAGCTCGCCAAGGACGAAAAGATCGAGGCCTATGTGCTTCCCGGCGGCGTCGCGATGCAGCTTTTCCGCGAGATTGGTGCGGGGCGTCCAGGCCTGTTCACGCATGTCGGGCTTGGCACCTTCGTGGATCCACGGGTCGAAGGCGGCGCGATGAACAAGTCGGCATTGAAGGAGCCGCTCGCCGAGGTCGTCACCATCGATGGACGGGAACTCCTTCGCTACAAGCCGTTTCCGGTGAACGTCGCGCTGCTGAGGGGCTCGTTCGGCGATCCGCAGGGCAATATCAGCCTCGACCAGGAGCCGGCCAATCTCGACATCTATGCGGTCGCGCTTGCGGCGCATAATTCCGGCGGCAAGGTCATCGTGCAGGTCCGTACCGCCGTTGAGTTCGGCGCATTGCCTGCGCGCGCGGTGCGCATCCCAGGTGCCATCGTCGACGCGGTCGTGGTCGATCCCGGCCAGATGATGAGCTACGACATCCCCTACGACCCGACGATGTCGGGCGAGATTAAAGGACCGGTGCCGCCGGAGCCGAAGCCCGAATTGAACGTGCGGCAGGTCATCGCCCGGCGCGCCGCGGAAGAGCTTTTCGACGGCGCGGTGCTCAACTACGGCTTCGGTATCCCCGACGGCGTTGCGAAGCTGATCGCGTCGCGCGGCGAGCTCGACCGCTATTATCAGACCATCGAGCATGGCACGTATGGTGGCGCGCTACTCGACGGTACGCTGTTCGGATATGCCCGAAACGCCACCGCGATGATCGACGGGCCGTCACAATTTGATTTCTATTCCGGCGGCGGTCTCGATCTCTGCTTCCTCGGATTTGGCGAACTGGATGAGATGGGCAACGTCAATGTGTCCAAACTTGGTGGCGTCACCGTCGGGCCCGGCGGTTTCATCGACATTGCGCAAAACGCGCGACGGGCGGTGTTCTGCGGGACTTTCGACACCAAGGGCACCGACATCGCGGTTGGCGGCGGCAAGCTGACGATCAGGAGGAATGGCGATGTGCCGAAGCTTGTCAAAAAGGTCGAGCAGATCACCTTTTCCGGCCGCGAGGCGCTCAAGCGCAAGCAGGAAGTGCTCTACATCACGGAGCGCGCGGTGTTTCGTCTCACCGAGACGGGGATCGCTCTGACCGAGGTTGCGCCGGGCATCGACGTTCGCAAGGACGTCATCGAACGCATGAAATTCACGCCGCAGATTCCGAACGATCCGGGAATCATGCCGGCAGCCTGCTTCACGGAATAATTGGGGAATATCGAAATGGCGCCCATGCGGATCGGAGTTATCGGCGGCGGGATGATCGGGATGAAGCACATCGGCGTGCTCAGTTCCGGCTCGAAGGATTACACGCTTTGCGCGATCGCGGACCCTGCTCCGATGAGCGCCGACATCGCGCGCCAGCACGGCGTGCCGCATTTTTCGAGTTACGAGGAGATGTTCGACAAAGCCAAGCCCGAGGGGGTCGTCGTCGCCGTGCCGAACCAGCTGCATCTCGAGGTCGGCCTCGCCTGCGTCGCGCGGAAAATGCCGATGATCATGGAGAAGCCGGTCGCGGATTCGGTTCTCGCGGCGCTCAAGCTTGTCGACGCCGCCGCGAAAGCAGGCGTTCCGCTCATCGTCGGTCATCACCGCCGCTACAACCCGATCATGCGGAAGGCGGTCGAGATTATCCGCGAGGGCGGGGTCGGGACGGTGGTCGCCGCGAGCGCCTTCTGGCTCGGGCACAAGCCTGATGACTATTTCAGCATCCAGTGGCGGCGCGAACCCGGCGCCGGCCCGGTGCTGATCAACTCCATCCACGACATCGACTGCCTGCGCATGATGTGCGGCGACGTCGACACCGTGCAGGCCCAGTCGGCCAGCAAAATCCGCGGCTTCCCGGTCGAGGATACTGCGGCCGCGGTACTGCGCTTTAAGAGCGGCGCGCTCGGTACGCTGATCGTATCAGATACGGCGTCGTCGCCGTGGACATGGGAATGGACGGCGCGGGAAAACCCGGTCTTCCCGCATGAATGGGAGAACTGCTTCTTCATTGCGGGCACCAAGGGCTCGCTAGCGGTTCCCTCGCTCGAGCATCGCTGGCACGAGCCCGGCCGGGAAAGCTGGACCAGCCCGTTGCTGCAAAAGCGCATCCCGCTTGGGCAGGCCGACCCCTATCACGAGCAGATGCGGCACTTCACGGCGCTGATCCAGGGCAAGGAGAAGCCCGTGATCAGCGGCGAGGAGGGTGCGCGCACGCTTGCGACGACGGTCGCCATTGGCGAGTCCGCCAAGAACGGAATGCCGGTGAAGATCGACGACCTGCTGAAGCGGGCCTGAATGAAAAGAGCGCGGCGAAGGCCGCGCTCTTTGGGATGTGGTAGCCGCGCTCAGTTCTTGCGGCGCAGGTTCGGCAGGACCGGCGCGATCGAGGGCGCCCGCGGCTGGATCGACACGCCCGGTGCCGGCAGGAAGCGCTCGAACAGCATCCGCCGCTCGAAATAGGTCGAACGGAAGAACGGATAGCGCCGGTGCACGAGGTCGGCGACCTCCGGATAACGCAGCGTCATCAGGCTGATCGGCTTCGACAGCAGCGGGTAGGGCCGCTCGCCGCAGATCAGCGTGTGGTTGAAGGTGCGCTTGTAGAAGGCCTGATGTTCCTTGCGGATCGCGACCAGGAAATGGTCGGCGCCGAAATACTCCGACGCCATCCAGCACAGCCGCAGCGTGACGTGCGGCAGGCCCGGGAACAGCTTGGAAAACTTCTTGTCGGTGACGAAGCGCGTCGGATCGACGATCACCTTGCCGGCCGCGAGTTCCGGATCAAGCAGGTCGGCGAATACCGAATGGCTCGGAAAATCCGGTTCTTCCTCGTTCGCCACGTGAATACGGATCGAACTTGCGAGTTCGCCGTCGACGTAAAGCCCGAATATCCAGACATTGTCCATGTCGTCGTAGGGATCGGCGAAAATCTTCGACGTGTTGGGCTCGATCGCCCCTTCGTTCAGATAAGCCTGATAGCGCAGTTTGAAGATCGCCTCTCGATCCTCGTCCGAATCCGCCAGACGATAATCGATGCGATCGAGAAGCTGCGTGACACGATCGTTGAAGCTTGGCTGTGCGTCCGCGTAAACAGGAGTTGCGACTGTCGTCGAAGAGGCCGCAACCGTCGTCGATGCAGTGTGATCGGAGGACGCAGCGCGAATGGAGGATCGGAAATCCGACTCGTAAGCTACCGCACTCATAACGAACCTCACCGTTGGCCTCGGCAGCCAAGAGTTAACAGTTCGTTAAGTGCTTAACAATGTCTTAACTTGACTCTGTAGTTTCGTGGTTAATTTGTGCATCGCGTTGACGCGTAACGCGTTTCAAAAATCGTGTAGCAATTGTCGGGGCTTGAAAGAATTGACGATGACGCGACGAGATGCGCTACGGGCGACTACTTAGGCCCGGTTCCCGAATCCCGATTGATGATGTGAATTGCGCTACGGCGCTACCGCCGGCACCGATTGCGCGCAGATCGGTCTCGCCGAGAAAGCGCGGCTACGCGACCTTCTCGATCCGCGGCGGGAACATGAAGAGCAGCTTGCGGACTTCGGCGCTCGGCACGGGGCGGCTGAAGAGGTAGCCCTGTGCCTCGTCGACGCCGATCTCGGCAGAGATCAGCGCGAGTTGTTCTTCGGTCTCCACGCCCTCGATGGCAACGCGCATGCCGAGTTCGGCGGAGAGCCGCGCCATCCCACGCAGCAGCGTGAGCTTGCGCTCGTCGCCGTCGAGATCGCGCAGGAAGGACTGGTCGATTTTGACCTTGTCGAGAGGGAAGGAGTGCAGATAGCTCAGGCTGGAATAGCCGGTGCCGAAGTCGTCGAGCGAAATGCTGACGCCGATCGCCTGCAACTGGCGCAGGGCTGCCCGCGTGCGGCGGGTATCCTGCAACAGCGTGGTCTCGGTGATCTCCAGTTCAAGGCGGTTCGCCGGGAGCCCGGTTTCCGCGAGCGTGTCACGCACCAGTGACGGGATATTGCTCCGGCTGAACTGGATCGGCGACAGATTGACGGCGACACGCGTATCGGCCGGCCAATGGCGGCATTCCTGGCAGGCCTTACGCAGCACCTGGCGTCCGATCTCGACGATCAGGCCCATTTCTTCTGCGACAGGGATGAATTCGGCGGGCGAGATCATGCCGCGTTCCGCATGCGGCCAACGCAAGAGCGCCTCGCAACCGACGATCCGCTTGGTCTTGAGATTGATCAGCGGCTGATAATGCAGGTCGAAGGCTTCGTTCTCGAGCGCGGCTCGCAGATCGAGTTCGAGGTTCCGCCGGGCCTGGGCGTCAGCTTCCATGTCCGAACGGAAGAAGCGCCATGAACCGCGCCGTTCGGATTTGACCCGGTACAGCGCCATATCCGCATGGCGCAGCAACTGATCCGCATCGCTTCCGTCCTTCGGAGCGAAAGCAATCCCGATGCTGCCGCTCACGACCACCTGGTGGCCGTCAATGTCATAAGTGTCCGCCAGTCTATCCAGGATTCGCTTGGCGAGCGTGGACGCCTCGTCGATGGACTTCAGCGGCGACTGCAACACGACGAACTCGTCACCACCGAAGCGTGCGATCATGTCGGTCTTGCGCGCGGTTTCCCGCAGGCGGTCGGCAACCGCCTGAAGCAAGAGATCGCCACGGTGATGGCCGAGCGTGTCGTTCACCTGCTTGAACTGGTCCAGATCGATGAAATGAACGGCGTATTGCAGGTTGCGGCCGTCTTTCGCGAGCGCTTCGATACGGTCGCGCAGCACGGTGCGGTTTGGCAGCCCGGTCAGTGGATCAAACCGAGCGAGATGCCGGATCTTAGCTTCCGCCGACTTGCGCTCGGTGATGTCCTCGACAAGAAGCACCATGCCGCCGTTTTCCATAGGCTGGAAGGTGAATTGCAGCGTCACGCCCGCTTCCGTTTCGATTTCGAACTCGTTCTTGTCTTGGCGCGACAGGCGCGACTCCAGATCGTCGGTGAAGTGCTGCGCCTGCAGCCCGGTCAGCAGGCCGGCCTCGGCGCACAGTCCCGAGAGTTGCGACGCGCTCAGCCCTTTCAACGGTAGCATCGGCGCGATGCCCAGATGTTCGCTCAATTTGCGGTTTGCAACGACCACGCGATGGTCGGCGTCGAACATACACAGGCCATGCGGCATGTTGTTCAGCGCTGTGTCGAAGCGGGTTGCGAGGAGCGACATATCCCGTGTCGCGATCACGGCATCCAGCAACGTCGAGCGCAGACGCTCGGCGATGAGCTTGACCGCCATGAAGAAAGGAATGAGCAGGCCCGCGAAGATCCAGTAATAGAAGCTGCCGTGCATCAGCAGCGCCGCGGTCATCGGAATCCACGCGCACAGGATTTGCACGATGACGAAACGCGCGTTTCCGAAATTGCGTCCGAAAATTCCAACCACGTAGGCAATCGTCATGGAGAAGCTGACGAGATGCGCAAACGGGTCGTCGGTCTTGACGAAGGCGATATAGCACCAGACGCCGAGGAGACCGACGCTCGTGGCGGCGCCGGTGACGTAACGCTGCTCCCAGCGCCGCGCCACCTCGTTTGTGTCCACCTTGTCGCGCGCTTTTGCGTACGCGCGCATGACCAGCCCGCGAGCGGCGGCGACGAGCGCTACAGCGACCGCGCAGACGAGCAGCAGGATCTCGCCAGTCTTGACATACGTCGCGATGACCGACGCCGTGACGAAGAACGATCCGATGAGAAGAGTGCGGCCTTCCTTGTACAGGGAATCGACCAGCGGCAGATAAATATCCGCCGGTAGATCCCTCTGGGTAGAAGCCGATTTTTGCGGCCGTGTCATCAAGTCTCGCCAAACGCAGGAGAATTTGGCGAGCAGTCTGCCCCTTTTACCTAAAAGCTTCGTTCATTCAGGGCTCCTGGCAGCACGGTGCATAGCCGCCATGATGCGATTTTCTGCATTTGCGGGCCATTTTTCGTCGGTATCCGGGCCGACCGCGCCACAGAACCGCCGAACCGGATTGCATGGTAAACAAAGGAATAACGCGCGCTTCAATCCGCGAGAGGATTTTGCTGCGCTGGAAGGTCGTGCAGGTGGCATGCCGCAAGCTGATGGGCGACTTCCCGCAGCAGCGGCTCCTCCGTGCGGCAACGATCGAAAGCGTAGGGGCAACGGGTATGAAACCGGCAACCGCTCGGCGGATTGGCGGGGCTCGGTACGTCGCCGGAAAGGGGCAAGCGCTGGCGCGCGGCGCCCGGTTCAGGCACCGGAACGGCCGAGAGCAGCGCTTTGGTGTATGGATGTTTCGGTGCGCCAAAGATGGCACGCTTCGGTCCGGTCTCGACGATCTGGCCGAGATACATCACAGCGACCCTGTGCGTGAGATGTTCGACGATCGCGAGATCGTGGCTGATGAACAGTAGCGCCAGTCCGAGTTCTTCCTGTAATTCCTGCAACAGATTGACGATCTGCGCCTTGACCGAGACGTCGAGCGCGGAGACCGCTTCATCGCAGATGATGAGGGCGGGCTCGGCTGCGAGCGCGCGCGCGATTCCGATGCGCTGGCGCTGGCCGCCGGAAAATTCGTGCGGCAGACGGTCGGCGGCGGTACGCGGAAGCCTGACCTTGTCGAGCAGCGCGCCGACGCGCTGCTCGATTTCCACGGCGTTTCGCGCGAGAGAAAAATTGCGGATCGGCTCGGCTAGGATATCGCGGACGCGCATGCGGGGGTTGAGGCTGGAAAACGGATCCTGAAACACGACCTGCAGGCGCTGGCGCAGCGGGCGCAGCGCGCGGCTCGACAAAGTATCGATGCGCCGGCCGTCAAGGCTGATCGCACCTTCGGTGATATCGAACAGCCGCAGGATGGCGCGGCCGACAGTGGATTTTCCGCAGCCGGATTCGCCGACTAGGGCGAGCGTCTCGGCACGATCGATGCGAAGCGACACGCCGTCGACGGCGCGAATCGTCTGCTTGTTGCCGAAGCTGCCGATCACGAAATGCTTCTTGAGATCGTTCACTTCGAGGAGCGGCTCGGTCATGCGGGCACCGTCTCCTTCGGCGCGTAATGGCAGGCCGCAATGTGACCGGGCGCCTTGGCTTCGAGGGCGGGAGCCGCGCGGCGGCAGAAATCCGTCGCTTCCGGACAGCGTCCGGCGAAGATGCAGCCGGTCACGCGCTGGTGCAGGTTCGGAACAAGACCGGGAATTTCCGAAAGTTTGGTGCGGAGGCCATTCAGCGATGAGCCGAGCTTCGGCACGGCGCCCAGAAGCCCGCGCGTATAGGGGTGTCGCGGAGAACGAAACAGCTGTGCGACCGGCGCCTCCTCGACCTTGTGACCCGCATACATCACCATCACGCGCTCGGCGACTTCGGCGACAACCCCGAGGTCATGCGTGATCAACACGATCGCCGCGCGCACACGCGCCTTCAAATCGCGCATCAGGTCGAGAATCTGGGCCTGGATGGTCACATCGAGCGCGGTCGTCGGCTCGTCGGCAATCAGCAGCTTTGGATTGCAGGCGAGCGCCATCGCGATCATCACGCGCTGGCGCATGCCACCGGACAGCCGGTGCGGATATTCGTGAATGCGCCAGCGAGGCTCCGGGATCCCGACGAGGGCGAGCAGGTCGATAGCCCTATGCTCCGCCGCTTTGCTGTCGAGTGTTTCGTGCAGGCGCAGAGTCTCGGCGATCTGCCGTCCGATGGTGAGCACCGGATTGAGGCTCGTCATCGGCTCCTGAAAAATCATGCTGATCTCGTTGCCGCGGATCGTGCGCATCGCGGCTTCATCGAGCTTCAGCAGGTCGACGCCCTGGAAGCGGACCGATCCCGCTATCCGGCCTGGAGGTTCGGGGATCAGCCGCAGGATCGAGCTTGCGGTCACGGATTTCCCGCAGCCGCTCTCGCCGACGACCGCCAGCGTCACGCCTTCCGCGACCGCAAATGACACGCCATCGACGGCGCGATTAATGCCATCCGGCGTACGGAAGTGGGTCCTCAGGTTCTCGACTTCGA
>CAZPBF010000015.1:0-99729 GCA_964584855.1 uncultured Hyphomicrobiales bacterium | reverse complement strand
CGTCGGGACGGGCCACTTACATCGACATGTATGCGCTGCTCGACAATTCCTCGTCCATGGGGCTCGCCTCAACTTCGGCCGGCCAGAATAAACTGGCAAGCCTCACCGGAGGATGCGCATTCGGCTGCCACGTCATTGGAGCTTTGAACGACAATTACAAGATTGCGAAGAACAACAACGTTGAAATGCGAATTGACGTTCTGCGGAACTCGTGGATCAACATGATCAATTCCGCCAAGGGAATCAGCTCTCAAAACAACTTTCGTTTTGCCGCCTATACATTCAACTCCAGCGTAAGCACAATCCAAGCACTCACTTCCAGCCTTTCGACGGCTAGCGCCTCGGCTCAGAATATCGACCTTGCGGCAGTGCCTATAACGGGTCCGGGAAATACCTACACCGACAACGCAATCAACGCCTTGACTGCGATCATCCCTGCGGCGGGAGATGGCTCATCGGCTTCGTCGTCCAAGAAATATTTGCTTTTGGTGACGGACGGCGTGCAGGATTTTCAGAACTTGCTGATTTGGAACGGCCATCAAAGCAAGCCGGTTACGTCAAGCGTCTGTGCCTCCTTAAAGAACAGGGGAGTTCAGATTGCCGTCATCTATACGACGTATTTGACGATACCTTTGGCCGATGACAGAGATGGCAACTACCGCGATATTGTAGCGCCAATCTCCTCGCAGATCGAACCGGCGTTACAGGCGTGTGCTTCACCAAATCTGTATTTCGCAGCTTCGGATTCAACGTCCATCGCGAACGCGTTCGATACGATCTATAAGACGGTCTTGGCTCGCCCCTATTTGGCAAGGTGAATGGACTTTCGCGACTTTGACACGGGGGCGATCATGAACGCAGACGCATTTGGTACTCTTCGGAGCTTTCCGGCTAGCACCGTCAATCATGACGTGAACCCGCAGTCGGACAAAAACAAGAAACATCGGCGCGAAAGCCCCACCGTTGAAAGGCGCGAGCGTAGCCGCAACGTCTCCTTTCGCCGGACTTACATCGAAGCAGGATGCCTTGTTCTCGAATGCAATATCCTCGATCTGTCGCGCGCTGGCGTCCGTTTACGGACCGATGCCAGCGGGATTATTCCAGAGGAGTTTGATTTACGCATCAGCGGATCAGAAAATCCGCTACGGGCTTGTAAAGTGGTGTGGCGGCAAGGCGACGAGATCGGCGTACGTTTCTTATGCCCCGAATAGACTACATCGGCCCTGATATTTTACGCCAATCGCCGCGTAAGGGTGCTGGAGGGCAATTCGCCAAAAAGGGCGAAATAATCTCGCGCAAAATGCCCCGCGTTCTGAAAGCGACATGCGAGGGCGACGCCAAGAACGGAATCATGGGAAGCCGAATTCTGCAAAAGATGCCGCGCCTTCTTCAGACGGGCCATCTTGACCACGGCCCATGGTGATTGGCCGCGCAACGAAAAGAAATATCTGAAGATGCTTCGCTCGTTAACACCCGAGACGCGGCAAAGAGTTTGAATGTCCAAAGGCGTATCCCAATTCGCCTCGACATAGTCTTCGATGAGAGCCACCTTCTGATGGGAAATCCGCTCCGGTTCATCCAGAAGCAGATGGCTGTATCGGTGGAAATGGCTAAGCAGAAAGGTTGTCATCAAGGAATGCTCAAGCGCCGCGATTCCGAGTTCGGAATAGTCGCGCCACGGATAACCCAAGATGATCGACTTCAACTGAAGCGACACTTGGGACCGGGAGGTTTCGGGCAAATGGAATGATAGCGACGACGAAACATCGCGATCGACTAATACAGACAGGGTCTTCGCCAGAGCGGCCGAATCGAGGCGCAGCACGATGTGAGCGTAGTCACCGGTTGACTGGATTCGATATTTTTGTTCGGCCGGGATCAGCGCATAAGGCGCGCTTTCGTTCATCTCATGCGCGGTGGATGTCGTGCAACGGCCGCGCCCCCGAATGTGGACGACCTGCCTGACGAAGGGGGCTGGAGGAAAGTCGATGTCCACCTCGCCGCGAAACTCGCAATAGCCCAATCCAGTGCTGTTAAATGAGGTCAGGAATCCGCCAAAGCCAAAATCGCCGGCCTCCGATCGCACATCAAAGGACCGCGCGCCTGCAATTCCGCAGAAATGGGAGCGCGCCACGCCCGTGTCGGTTGTCGTGATGGACAAACGTCGTTCTATAGTCGTGGCCGCATCCGGTATGGTCAAAGCCCGATTGTTCTCCTTACACTACACACTACGTTCATAATAACGACCGATGATTCCCATCCGCATTTCTTTTGTACACACGATGAAAGGTGCGGAAAGCAGCATAATGTTCAATGCGACTCTATTTCACAGGATAGAGATACGGCTAGGTTGAATGTTCAGCCTGGTGAACTCCAGTGCGTTCTGGAGGGACGCGAACAAAATGTGATTTTTTTACCTCCGACCCGGCGAATCGTTGTCCAATTTGCGCCAAGAACGGAACGAGCGCGCTCAAAGACTGAACGAGATCGTTTAAGTATAAGATGTTGCTTCCGCTAACTTTTTTCGCAGGCAGATCAATTCATCCAAATTGAAATCATTCAAAATATGTCACTCGAAGAACATGCCGTGCACATTGCAAGCAATTGATAATGGAACATCGAATTTCGTAATGGCTGTTCCAGTTTTGCGGTCTGAAAAAAATTGGATTCCGCGAGCTTGGAACGGCCGCGGTCCGATGCGACAGGCTACCGAATTCTTCTCACGAGTTGCGCCAGCTCCGATTTCTCCCGCTCTGTCAGTTCGGTCAGCGGCGGTCGCACAGGACCCGAATCACGGCCGATGACCTTCATGCCGGCCTTGATCATAGAGACAGCATAACCGCGTTTGCGGGCTCGAATGCCAATGAGGGGCAATACAAAATCCCGCAGGCCCGCGGCGACAGTATCGCGGTCGCGAGCGCGAACGGCGTTGTAGAAAGAGATTGCGAATTCAGGCACGAAATTAAAGATGGCGGACGAATAGGTCGTTACGCCCATTTCGAGATACGGCAGGGCGAAGGTCTCGGCTGTGGGTAGGCCGCCGACGTAGGTTAGGCGCTCACCCAGGCGCGTCTGGATACGGGTCATTAATTCAATGTCCCCGATGCCGTCTTTATATCCTACGAGATTGGGGCAGCGGTCGCACAACCTCGCCAGCGTATCCTCGGTCAGGATGCTGTTATCCCGGTTGTAGACAATCACGCCGAGGCCGGTCGCCGCGCACACGGCTTCGACATGGGCCTCAAGACCCTCCTGTTCCGGCTGAATGAGGTAAGGTGGCAGCAGCAGCACACCATCGGCACCGGCCTTTTCGGCGGCGAGGGCCATGTCTTGCGCGATGGCGGTACCGTAGCCGACGCCAGCAATTACGGGAACGCGACCGCGAGTTTCCGTAACAGCGGTTTCGACCACCGCTCGCACTTCCGCCGGCGTCAGCGAAAAGAACTCTCCCGTTCCGCCCGCTGCGAATAGGCCTCCCACCTTGTGGCTGCACAACAAGTCGATATTTGAGCGATATTGCTCCTCGTCGAACGAATAGTCCTCGTTAAACGGTGTCACGGGAAAAGACAGCAGACCTTTTCCGATAGCCTCGGCCATATCCTTCGGCATCATCCGGCATCTCACATTCTGTGGAGATTTCTGAAGGACAAGAGAAATGCGAGGTTTACGCGACGATTCTTTTCCCGGTCGCCGCATCGAAGAGATGGACGAGTTTCGGGTTAGGCTTCAGCCGGATCTTTTCGCCCGGTTTAAACTGGTGACGCTCTCTGAACACGGCGATCACATCTTCGCCGCCGAGCTTGGCGACGACCTGAATTTCTGAGCCGGTCGGCTCGACCACCTGGATTTCGGCTTCAGCACCGTCGTCGGCGATGGTGAAATGCTCCGGACGCACACCATATACTGCGGGCCGGCCGTCGGATGATGCCGGTGCTGCGCCGAGCGGCAGGTGCGTATTCGCAGGGCCTACAAATTCGAGCTTGCCGTTCGCCTTCACGTTCCCTTTCAGGAAGTTCATCGCGGGAGAACCAATGAAGCCCGCGACGAACAGATTGTCCGGCTTGTCGTAGAGTTCGAGCGGCGCGCCGATCTGCTCGACCAGCCCATCGTGCATCACGACGATCTTGTCGGCCATGGTCATGGCCTCAATCTGGTCATGCGTGACATAAACAGTGGTCGTCTTGAGCCGCTGATGCAGTTCCTTGATTTCGGTGCGCATCTGCACGCGCAGCTTGGCGTCGAGGTTGGAAAGCGGTTCGTCGAACAGAAACACCTGCGGATCGCGCACGATCGCGCGGCCCATCGCGACGCGCTGGCGCTGGCCGCCGGAAAGCTGGCGCGGATAGCGGTGAAGCAACGGCTGGAGCCCAAGAATCTCTGCGGCGCGCTTCACCCGCGACTCGATCTCATCCTTGCTGGCTTTGCGCAGCTTCAGCGAGAAGCCCATATTCGCAGCCACCGTCATATGCGGATAGAGCGCGTAATTCTGGAACACCATCGCGATGTCGCGCTCTTTCGGCGGGACATTGTTGACCACGCGATCGCCGATGCGGATTTCGCCGCCGGAGATATTCTCCAGTCCCGCGATCATGCGCAGCAAGGTCGACTTGCCGCAGCCCGACGGGCCGACCAGAACGACGAACTCGCCGTCGTTAATTCTTACATCCACACCATGAATGATCGGCGTGGAGCCGAAGGATTTCCGAACACGGTGTATCGACACGGAAGCCATCAAATGCCCCTGATATGAAAGCTGGGTTAGTTGCGCGTCAGCTCTTCACCGCGCCTGCGGTGAGGCCAGACACCATGTAGCGGCGGAAAGCATAATAGATCGCCGCTGGTGGCAGCGAATAGATTAGGCCGGTGGTCATCAGCAATTCCCACGGCGAGTCATCGGCCGCAAGGAAGTTTCCGAGTCCTACTGGCAACGTGACATCGGTGTCCTTAGACAGCAGCAGGAAGGCGTAAAGATATTCGTTCCATGCAAGCAGGAGCGCGTAGGTGCCGACTGCGACGAGCGAAGGCATCATTAGTGGAATATAGACGAGCCGAAACAACTGCATCGGTGATGCGCCGTCCATCACCGCCGCCTCGTCGAGTTCGTAAGGCAGCTTGTCCGACGCTTGTTTTAGAACCCAGATCGAATACGGGGCAGCAATCGTGACCATCGCAAGTATCAATGCCCACTGATTGTTGAGCAGGCCGTAAAGTCCCATCGTGCGATACATCGGCACCGCGAGAAATGCGGCTGGAATAAAATAAGTAAACAACGCAAAATTCATCACCACGCGCCCACCCTTCACCTTGAGCCGGCTGATGGCGAAAGCAGCGGCTGTTGCGATCAGCAGCGTGAGCGCGCCAACGGCCACCGCGACCACCAGCGAATTCCAGAGCTGCAGCCAAAAGTGATGCAGGTAGTAATGCTCCTGATAAAACACAACCTTGAAATTATGCAGGGTTGGATGGTCCGGCCAAAGTTTTCCGGAAAAGGCGGAATCTTTTGGCGATACCGCGAACAATACCATGTGGTAGATCGGCAGAAGCGTCCAGATCAGCACCGGAATGCCGATCAGCAACAGCTTGGCCTCCGTCGAGACGGCACGAAACGATTCCCGGTTCATCGGGACAGCCGCTTCATCATGAAGAACACGATTGGAAGAACAAACGGCATGGCGACAACGATTGCCGCCATCGACAGATCGACCTGATCCAGCCTTAGGTAGCGAATACCGAGCGTCGCCAGTACATGCGTGAGATCGGCCGGTCCGCCGCCTGTCAAAAGATAAACACTGTTGAAATCGCCGAGAGTCCAGATCATCGATAACAGAGTGCAGGTCACATACAGTGTTTGCATCGACGGCCAGGTGACGAACTTGAATTTCTGCCAGCGCGTTGCGCCGTCCACCGACGCCGCCTCGTAGAGATCACCCGAAATGGCGAGCCTTCCAGCCAGAAGTATCAACGTCCAGAACGGCAACGATTTCCAGATATGCACCGCGATCGCCATCGAAAGTGCGATGGTCGGATCGTTCAGCCAGTTCGGGCCATCCTCTCCGGTGAACCGGAAGATCAGCTGATTGATCACGCCCCATTCGGGATTGAGCATGAAGCGCAGCGACAGGATGGTCGGGATCGAAGGCACCGCCCAGGGCAGGATGAAGATCACCGACAACCATTTGATCCAGGTACGCGCCTGCATGAAGAACCCGGACAAAAGCAGTGCGATCATCATCTTGATGTTGATGCCAACGATTAGAAAGATCAGCGTATTGACGACGGAGCGCGCAAAGATCGGGTCATCGATGAGATGGACATAGGTGGCCGGATGGCGCGCAAGCCAAAAGCCGTACAACACCGGATAAAGCACGAAGGCGAGAAAAACGAGGACGTAAGGGGCAATGAGAATAAGGCCCCAAGCCTGCCATGGCGTGAGCCACGGTTCAGGGCGCCCTTGAACAGCATCATCGTCGTGAATGGCAAGCGTTGTCATGTACTGGACACCGGACGAAGGCCCCGGCCGCTCGCGCGGCCGGGGTAGGTTTGCAACTAACCCGCAACTTGTTTGATGCGGGCAATCATTTCGTCCACCGCCTTGTCGACAGGCAGCTTGTCATTGAGAACGCGGTTTGCGGCTTTCATCCACACGTTCTCATTGTTCAGGACAGTGAACTTGTAGTTCTTGGTGAACTCGAACGGAGTCGTGCCCGCCTTGAACTGGTTGTACACTGCCTTGCGATGCCGGTCGGCCTGCCAGAAGGCCGATTCCTGGCCCTTCTTGGTGACCGGGAACCAGCGTCCGAGCGAGCCCTCGACGTACGGCGTCAAGTTTTCTTCCTGCAGCATAAAGGACACAAACTCCTTCGCGAGTTTCTTGTTCTTCGAGTCCGCGAAAATCACGCCGACCTTGACCGCAGAACGATAAACCATCGGCTTGCCGTCCGGCTTGTTCGGGAAACCTGCCGTCGCGATCTGCTCGTCATACGCCTTCTTGCCCGCGGCGCGCACTTCAGGCGTCGCGTTCGTGTTGTTGGCGTCGTCCAGCCATTTCGACGCAATCGAAATGGTCGCGTTGTGGGTCATCAGCGTCGTCTTGTTATGGAAGGCAACGTTATTGTCGGGGTCCTTCCAATTGGTCGAGGACGGCGGCGTGCAGCCCTTGGTGTAGATCGAGGTGTAGTCGTTCAGGGCGCTGATCAGGCCTTGCTTCACCTTCGGATCGTCCACCAGAAGCTTGCCGTTATCGTCAACGAGCTTGACGTTGTACGCATCGACGAACGTCAGGAAGGAATAGAACGAGTCCGATGAATCCACGCCCAGAGGCTGACCGATGCCGAACACGCGCTGTCCGGTCGCCTTGCGGCTCGCCGGCTGCGCCTTGTCGCACCAGAACGACCAATAGCCCTTCCAGTCCTTCGGGATGTCAGTTTCCTTGAACCCCGCCTGCTGCAGCATGTCGATCCAGTACTGGATGTGCATGGTCTGCTGCTTCAGCGGAAATGCGTAATAGGCCTTCTTCTTGGTTTTGTCGTTGTAGAGGAAAGTGGTCTCCGCGGTATTCGGCGCAAACTGCGCCTTCAGCGGATCGATGACATCGGAGATGTCTTCGAGCTTGCCTTCATAGGCCCATTTGGCAGCAACCTGAAAGTCATACACGTCGCCATAAGCCACATCGGGCGGCGTTCCGGAATCCATCGCCGCGACCGACTTCGGGATCATGTCCTGCGGCGAATATTGTGAGAGATCGACCTTGACCTTGGTCTTGTCCTCGAACTTTTTCACCGCAGCGAACAAGGCATCATCCTCGGCCTTATAGAACCCCTTGTTCCAGAAGACCGTGATCTTGTCTTGCGCGTAAATCGGACTCGCTGATGCGAGCAGTCCTGCCGCTACCGCGGCAACAAAGAATTTTTTCATTTGATTTCCTCCCTTTGCGTTAAAGCCCCCGCCTTCTGATCGGCCTGACCGTTTAACGCAAATAACGAGACTGGTCTAGCCAGGCCGGACGATTACTATTTTTTTCTCGATGCCCCGGAACGCGCATCCACCCGCAGCAGTTTTATCTCAGCGTGCACGAGGTGGGTCAGCATCGCCGCTTCCGAACCAGATGGGTCGCGGCGGTCTAGACAATGCAGGATCGTGCGGTGATCCTGCATTGTCAGCGCCTTTTTCTGCACCACTTCGGTTCTCTCGCTCAGCACGGCGAAAATCGGGCCGAACATATCCGCCCAAAGCTCGGTCACCATCCGCACGATCCGGGCATTATGCGTAGCTTCCGCAATACGAAGATGAAACTCGCGATCCGCTTCCAATCGCTCCCAGTGAGAGCCGCCGAAGAGCCGCTCGTTCAACTCAAATGCGTCAAGCATTGCCACCCTGTCTTTCTTGCCTGCAGTCTGGGCAGCGAGCGCAGCGCAGGCAGGCTCGATAGCCCGGCGCGCGGTGATCAGTTCGAAGGGGCTTGGTCCGGCGTCCAGCTCCTTAATGCGATGTTTCGATATGACGCCCGTGTTCGAGACATAAGCGCCCGACCCGGTTCGCACTTCCACCATGCCGGCAATTTCAAGCGCCACCAGAGCTTCGCGTACGGTCGGACGGCTGACAGCGTACTTGATCGCAAGGTCGCGCTCGGGTGGCAGCCGACGACCAGGGCTGAACTTTCCGGACTCAATCAATTCGGCAATTTGATTGGCGACCTGCTGATAAAGCCGCTGCGAATTGGATGTCTGCATCAACATGGCTTAATCTCCGATGGTGGCCGGAAACGCTATCCTAAATTCGTTGGCCCACTTCGTTAACACCGCAATTGTAGTCTCATGCAGCGCTACGCCGTTCTGCAATTGGTCTTTCCGCATTGCAAGTCCACGCGCCCCCGGCATTCGGACTCCGAGGCCGCCCGGGGACGTCTTCGCCCCTTCGCATGAACGAGCGAGCCACGCGGTTTCCTTGCAGAATCGATCAAGCCCGCCGAACAAATTCGGGTTGATTACTTGGAGGAAGACAGAGGCACCATCCTGCCTGACTCCGTCGGCCCGGCCGAAACCGGCCAAAGCGGAGGTAAGCATTTCAACGATCAGCGCCAGCGCAAACCCCTTATGACCTAGCTCCAATCCGCCGAGAGGCAAGATAGCTCCTTTTCCTGCTGCAAGCAGAGATGCATCGTCGGTTGCGTGACCGTTCGCATCGACCAGCCACTCACCGGGGAGCTTGCCTCCAGCCGCCGCGATGCGTCCCACCATTCCCCCTGTCGTTGTTGACGGGCAGGTATCGACGATGATCGGAGCGCCGTCCGTCGGCCAACCCGCGGCAATGGGGTTTGGCGTGTAGCATCCCTCGACGGCACCCGACGGCGCGACGATCGCGACCGCAGGATCGGATGATGTCAAAAGCATTATCAAATTTCGTTCCGCCGCAAGGCGCGGATATGCACCAAGGCATGCGATATGCCCCGCCTTGCGGAGGCAGAACGTAACGACTGGCATCGTTGCAGCACGACGAAAAGATTCGTCCATCGCCTTGCGGACCAGCCAGGGACCGGGAAGATACCCAGCGTCCCACGTAACTGCTGCGCCATGATCGGACACCACGATCGGATCGCCCTCGCGCGCTATTGCTCCGCTTCTGATGCCGGATAAATGACGGTCGGCGAGCTGCAGCCCGTGCGTCGAGTGCCCCATGAGATCGCCTTCGAGCAAGACTTCGGCGACAACGCCGGCGCGATCGGTCGCGAGCCCTGCTTTTTCAAAAAGGGCTGTCGTGAAATTCAGAAGTTCGATCGCAGGATAACGGGCCACGCTTGGCTCCTTGCACTTTCGAAGCACACCGATTGTGGACGGTATATCCGTGCGCGCCCGATTGACAGCCTTACCAGTTTAAATAGATTATCGGACTGGTCAGGCCAAAGTTATAGAAAAAAGGCCAGGGAGGAAATAATGATGACGCTCCGTAACGCTGTGCACTTTTTCGTTTGCTTAATCGCTCTCGCTTTCAATTTCCCACAAGCCGCTTCTGCGGCATGGCCGGACCGGCCGATTACCATTCTCGTGCCGTGGGGGGCGGGCGGGGCTGCGGACCAGCTTTCTCGTGCGCTCGCACCTCTGTTGGAGAAGGACCTCAAGGTCCCCGTCAACGTTGTGTTGCGTCCCGGCGGCAGCGGCGTCGTTGGACACACGGCGTTGGCGCAATCCACGCCCGATGGATACACGTGGGGTCTCGCGACCGTCGAAATCACGATGATGCACTGGCAAGGCCTTGCGCCAATCCAGCCAAAGGACTTCACCGTCGCCGCCATCATCAACGCGGATGCCGGCGGTCTGATGGTAAAAGCAGACTCTCCTTACAAGACCGCTAAGGAACTGATCGACGACATCAAAGGCAAGCCAGCCGGTACGTTTAAAGCGTCGGGAACAGGTCAAGGCGGCATTTGGCATCTCGGCATGGTCGGATGGCTTATTGCCGAAAAGATCGATCCCAAAAAGGTGCTGTGGGTGCCTAATCAGGGCTCCGCTCCCTCGATGCAGGACCTAGTCGCAGGCGGCGTCGATTTCGTTACCGCGTCTCTGCCTGAGGGGCGAGCGCTAATCGATGGCGGTAAAGCGCGCGCGCTCGCGCAGATGGACGCCAAACGCCTCGATCTATATCCCAATGTTCCGACGCTGAAGGAATCGGCCGGCTCCGACTGGACCATCCTGACCTGGCGCGGGGTGCTCGGGCCGGCGGGCATCCCTGCCGACATCACCACCAAAATGACGGACGCGCTTAAAAAGGCATTCGACAGCCCCGAATTTCAGGACTTTATGAAAAATCGCGGCTTTGGAATTACGTGGATGCCTGGTGCCCAAGGCACCGCCTTCATCAATAAAGCCAACGACGACTTTGGCCGCATCATGAAGGAAGCCGGGCTTAGCAAATAATAATCACTACACGGCACTTAGAAACAGGCGTCACGCAATGAAGTTTTCTGACCTATTTGTCGGTGTTCTCCTGGTGCTTCTCGGCGGCGGCGTGTTGGCCTACGGCCTCACGCTGCCGCCGATGCCGGGCCAACATTATGGCGCCGGACTATTCCCGATCTTGCTCGGAATTTGCTTTATCGGTTTCGGGGCGCGGCTGGCCTACACGGGTTGGCAGGAACGCCGTGTTGCAACGACGCCGTTGATCGCACTCGACGCCTGGGCCCGCGATCACAAGCTTGTCGTGAACATGTGTCTGGTAATGGTGCTGATCGTTATCTACGTGCTGGTTTCGGAGCGCATAGGTTTCGTGTTGCTGTCTCTCGCCATGTTGCTGATCCTGTTCTGGCGATTGGGTGTGTCGTTACGGACCAGCGTTATCGTTGCGGTCCTCGCAACATTATTCATTCAAGTTTCCTTCGTCGACGTACTGCGCGTGCCGCTGCCGCGCGGACTGCTCGACCGCATTCTCTGGTGAAGCAATGGAACATATCATTCCGGCACTGATAATGCTGGCCGACCCATATATCATTTTTCTGATTATCGTCGCATCGCTGTTTGGGCTGTTTGTAGGAGCGATACCGGGCCTTACCGCGGCCATGGCAATCGCGCTTTTGGTACCGGCTACATTCTTCATGCCGCCATTGCCGGCATTAGCGATGATGGTCACGACGTCCGCCATGGCAATCTTCGCCGGCGATATTCCGGGTGCGCTGCTGCGCATCCCGGGCACCCCCGCTTCCGCAGCCTATGCGGATGAGGCCTATGCAATGACCTGCAAAGGCCAAGGCCAGCTCGCGCTCGGCGCAGGCGTTATTTTTTCGGCAATCGGAGGCATCTTTGGAACGATCGTACTGGTGACGGCGGCACCCACGCTTGCGGACGTGGCGCTGCGTTTCAGTTCCTTCGAATATTTCTGGCTCGTCTGCATGGGTCTTACATGTGGCGTGTTCATCGCCTCCGGTTCGCAGGCAAAGGCCGCCATCTCCTTGCTGATCGGACTTCTGGCCGCGACCATCGGGCTGGAAAATCCGGCGGCTTATCCGCGCTTCACGTTCGGCTCGACCGATATGTCAGGCGGCATCGACTTTATCCCGGCCATGATCGGGCTGTTTGCCATTGCTGAAATCTTGCGCTTCGCAAGCCAGTCCAATGTCCATCTGCCTCCGGTCCATGTTCCTGGAGGTTCGGTATTCGCAGGGCAATGGGAACTGTGCAAACGCTACCCGAAACAGATTCTCAGGGGCTCGGCGGTGGGAACGTTGATCGGCGCGCTGCCGGGCGCCGGGTGCGATATTGCAGCCTGGATCTCATATGGCATGAGCAAGCGATTTTCCAAAGAGCCCGAAAAGTTCGGCACCGGCCATGTCGAAGGCATCGTTGAAAGCGGAGCAGCGAACAACGCAGCAGTCGGCGGTACATGGATTCCGGCTCTGGTTTTTGGAATTCCCGGAGATTCAATCACCGCGATCGTGATCGGGGTCCTGTACCTCAAGAATTTGAATCCCGGCCCGATGATCTTTCAGAACCAGCCGGAGCTCGTGACCGCGATCTTCATCGTCTTTTTTCTTTCCAACATCATCATGGTGCCGTTCGGCTGGCTGGCCATCAAATCATCCGTCCACATCCTGCGCGTACCACGAACGATCTTGATGCCGATCATCCTGATGTTCTGCCTCGTGGGCGCTTTTGCGATCACAAACAGCCCGTTCGCGATCAGCACCATGTTGTTTTTCGGAGTGATGGGCTTTTTCATGGAAGAGAATGGATTTCCCGTCGCGCCGGCCATTCTTGGTATTGTTCTTGGCCCAATGCTGGAAAACAATTTCTTCAATTGCATGATCAAGGCAAACGGCAGTGTACTTTCGTTCGTCGAGCGACCGATTGCTGCCGTGCTTGGCCTCATAACCATGGCGATATGGATCGGAATGCTTTGGTTCACATGGAAGGGGCGGCCCAAAGATGGCAGCCCCATAGTTGCGCAGGCAAACTAACACTACCGAATACCAACCTTTCTAGAGAATCTCCCTAGACTTGGGGCCTGATGAAAATCAGGCCCAATTTTTTGGTTTGGGTTGAGATTGGGCCTTCAAAAAAGTGTAGCGAGTCTTTGACCTGCCACCCGATGAAATTCCAGTGGAAGACCACTTTTCCCGAACGACCGGTGGCCCTTGCGCTGGAGTGCGTACGTGGTGGAAGATTCGAAGCCGTTGCCACTCGGCGAATGAAGATTCAAAATGAAAGTGCCTAGGGAGTGCCTAACGATGACACATACAAAAGCTAAGTGTTGGAGCGGGCGAAGGGAATCGAACCCTCGTATGCAGCTTGGGAAGCTGCCGTTCTACCATTGAACTACGCCCGCGCAGGATGAAGCTTAGCCAACGCAGCACCCGCGCCGCAAGCGCATCGCGCGTCAGCGGAAATGTTTTGAAAGTTTGAGGCCCTGGCCCTGATAATTCGAGGTCTTGTGCTGGCCGTAAAGAATGTCGGGCCGGTCGGCCATCTTCTCATAATCGAGCCGGCCGACCGCCTGGCCGTGCTCCAGCGCGAACGGCACTTCGTGGCTGCGCACTTCGAGCACCGCGCGCGCGCCCGGCTGCCCGCGATCGGTGAAGCCGAAACCGGGATCGAAGAAGCCGGCATAGTGCACGCGGAATTCGCCCATCATCGGATCGATCGGCACCATCTCGGCCGCGAGATCGGGCGGAATGTGAATCTGCTCGCGTGAGGCGAGAATGTAGAACTGGTGGGGATCCAGGATCAGGCGGCGATTGTCGCGCACGAAAATCGGCTCCCAGAAGTCGCGCGCATCGTAGCCGCCGACGACATCGACATCGACCACTCCGGCGTAGCGCTGCGCGCGATATCCGACGAGACCGGTGTCCTTGTCGCCGGTGAGGTCGACGCTGAGGATCAGGCCGTTGCGCAGCACGACGTCGTCATCGACCAGCGACGTGGTCTCGTGAATCTTGCGAAGCTCGGTATCGTCGAGGCCGAATTTTCGATTCTCGTTCTGCTTCGGATGGCGCTGGCGAAAGCGCATCTGGTTCAGCCGCGTGCCCTTGCGCACCCGGATGCTGAAGCTGCACGGCGACACCTCGGCGTAGATCTTGCCCTCATAGGGGCCGTGAACGCTGTCGAACACGTCGCTCCTGTCGGCGATCAGGCGCGTGAAGATGTCGAGCCGGCCGGTCGAGCTTTTCGGGTTCGCGAGCCCGGACACGCTTTCCGGCAGATTGAGATATTCGAGCAGCTCGACTACATAGACGCAGCCCTTTTCCAGCACCGCGCCGTGATCGAGATTGATTTCGTCGTCCTTGAGCACCGCGAGCTGCTCTTCCACGGTCTTGCCCTTGCCGGGGAGGAAGCTCGCGCGCACGCGATACGCCTTGGCGCCGAGCCGCAGATCGAGGCTTGCCGGCTGTAGCTGCGTCTCCTCGATCTCGACCGAGGAGCGCACGAGCTTGCGATGCTGGATGAGCGCCTTGAGCCGCTGGCGCGGCAGGATGCCGAACTTCGCGCCGAAATCGGCGAGCGGTCCCGTCGCCTGCGGGAAGGCGTCATCGCTGGGCGCGCGCTTGCTCACGGCGGACATTGATTGTTCCGGTACTGGTTTCGACGGCATTTTGTCCGATCGCGGCGATTGACGCCAATAGGTTTCGGCGATATCAAAAATTATCCCGTGGTCATTTGAGCCGGCCGGCTTGCAGCCACGTAAAACAAGTCGCTAAAAGGCCGGGGACGCGTGTGCCCGGCTTGGGATTTTTCCCTCGGCCGGGTTTTTTGTTGGCTTGAAGGAGCCGCACCATGTCCGCGTCCACAACACGATTTCGCCCCGAAACGCGCCTCGTGCATTCCGGCAGCTTCCGTTCGCAATTCGCCGAAACGTCCGAGGCGATCTTCCTCACCCAGGGCTTCGTCTACCGCAATTCCGCCGAAGCCGAAGCGCGTTTCAAGAACGAGAGCCCCGGCTACCAGTATTCGCGCTTCGCGAACCCGACGGTGACGATGCTGGAACAGCGGATGGCGGAATTTGAGGGCGCGCAGGCCTGCCGCGCGACCGCCACGGGAATGGCTGCCGTCACCACGGCGCTGCTCGGCCAGGTGTGCGCGGGCGATCACGTCGTCGCGGCGAAGGCGCTGTTTGGATCCTGCCGCTACATCGTCGAGGATTTCCTGCCGCGCTATGGCGTCGCCTCGACGCTCGTCGACGGCACCGATCTTGCGCAATGGCGCGCCGCGGTGCGGCCCAACACCAAAACGTTCTTCCTCGAATCGCCGACCAATCCGACACTCGAAGTGATCGACATCGAAGCGGTCGCGAAAATTGCGCACGCGGCCGGGGCGACGCTGGTGGTCGACAATGTGTTCTCCACGCCGCTGTGGCAGCGCCCGCTCGAACTCGGTGCCGACTGCGTTGTCTATTCGGCGACGAAGCATATCGACGGACAGGGACGCTGCCTCGGCGGGCTCGTGCTCGGCTCGCAGGATTTCATCGACAAGAATGTCGCGGTGCTGATCCGGCAGACCGGACCGTCGATGTCGCCGTTCAATGCATGGGTGATGCTGAAGGGGCTCGAAACGCTCGCGGTGCGGGTGGAGCGCCAGACGGCGACGGCCGCCACGGTCGCGGACGCGCTTGCCGGACATCCGAAGATTGCACGGCTGATCTATCCGGGCCGCGCCGATCATCCGCAAGCCGAAGTCATCAGGAAGCAGATGAGCGGCGGATCGACGCTCGTCGCGTTCGACCTGAAGGGCGGCAAGGAGGCCGCGTTCCGCTTTCAGGACGCGCTGCAGCTCGTCCTCATCTCGAACAATCTCGGCGACGCCAAGAGCCTCGTCACCCATCCGGCGACGACGACGCATCAGCGGCTGACGCCGGCGCAGCGTACCGAACTGGGCATCGGGGATGGAGTCGTGCGATTTTCAGCCGGGCTCGAGCATGCCCAGGACGTGATCGACGATGTGCTGACGGCGCTCGATCGCGCCTGAACCGCCTCAGCGGCGCGGGGCCGCCGCCGTCGCGGTCACCGTCGAGCGACTCGACGCCTCCACGATCGAGTGCGCCAGAAGCTTGGCGAGGCAGCCATAGCTCCAGTCGTTCATGTGCAGTTCGTCTTCCGACAGGATCACGTTGTAGGGGATGTTGGCCGTCTGGCGCCAGTAACGCATCATCGCGAAGCGGTGAAACACGTTGACGTTGGCGTGCTTGGCGGAGACATCGATCAGCTCGACCATGTCGTCGACTTCGATCTTGGCGAGGACCTTGGGCGCGAATTGCGGATCGACCAGCACGACGTCCGCGCCGATCTCCTTCATGCGCTCGACGCCCTGATTGATCAGCTTGGCCGCCGGCTCGAGCGGAAAGTCGCGCAGGATCGCGTTGGAGCCGACCTGCCACAGCACGAGGTCGGGCTTCTCGACCGCGACGCTTTGATCGAAGCGGGCTAGCATGTCGGGCGCCTCTTCACCGTTCACGCCGCGATTGATCACGGTGATGTCGGCGCGCGGCATGAGCGCGCGCAGCTCCGCCTCGAGACGCGCGGGATAGGCCCTGTTCGGAGCACTCGCCCCTGCGCCGGCGGTTGAGGACGATCCGAGCGCGACGATGCGCACCGGCAGGCCCGCCGCGAGGCGACGACCGACGCGCGACAGCGGCTGGGTCAGGTGGACGAGATCGGCGGGAGCGGCACAAACGGCGTTTCCGGCGGTCAAAGCAGCCGGCTGCGTCGTCGTGTCAGAAGCGAGAGCGCCATGGCTCAGCACCGCGGCTGCGGCGCAGGCCAGCGCTGAAACGACGAGAAAAGGGCGGGCGGCAAACCGGGACATAGTCAGCGCGATGCCTTCGTTGTAAACGCGCTGAGTTGACCGGCGTCGATCACGACCGACGCCAGCGCGCGTCCGAGGCAATCGTGGACCTGTTGTGCCATCGCCGGGTCTTTGCCCGTTGCGTTCAGGTCGAAGGCACCTGCTTCATTCCAGTATCGCATTATGGCCAGACGATCAAACAGGGGCACGTCCTGTTCGCGGGCCGCAAGACGCATGGCTTCGACATAAGGGTCAAGCGCCAGCATCGCTTCGGTGCGCGGGCTGTATTGCATATTGATCAGGATCGTGTCCACACCGGCAGCCTTGAGCCGCTCGATTCCGTCCTCGACTTCAGCGCGGAATTCGTCGGGATCGAGCCCGTGCATGGCCTCATACGTACCGGTCTGCCAGACGAGGAGATCGGGCTTGCGGTCCCGGATCACCCGATCGAGGCCCTTGGCCATCTCCGCGGCGCTGCGGCCGGATTTCGCCTCGGCCGCGACGTTAACCTCGATCCCCGAAAGCCGCTGGCGCAGTGAGGCTTCGAGCCGCGCGGGATAAGCGCTGGCCGCGCCGTTCGGCCCCGGCAGCACTGAGGAACCGGTTCCCAGCACCAGGACGTCGAGCTTCTTTCGCTCGCGGATCGCGCCCGCGATATGGCTCAGCACGCTTTCGGTTTGCAGGATCGCTGCGGGTACTTCGCAGGCTGCTGGCTCCTCCGCGTGCGCAGGCGTCACGAGAACGAGCGCAAGGGCGGTCACGGCACCGAGCATTCTCATGCGTCGCCTCCCGCGAAATCGGCATCGGGAGTTTTCGGTCGCCCCGGCCGCCGCCCTTCGGCGGATTTGTACCACGAGATCAACCAGGCCACCGCAATCATGATGAGGATGCCGGCGATGCTCACGAAGATCTGGGCTGCGACGCCGCCCGACATTTCCATCCGGACGAAATGCGCGGCAAAGGCCAGAAACACCCCGAGGCAGAATATCTCCAGCGAATGCTGGCCGCACAGGATGGCCGGCCGCAGGATCGGCGAGCGCAATGCCGGCCAGTTCTGCGGCACGAAATTGACGGTCAGTACCGCGAGCGCAAGAAAATGGGCAAAGCGCAGGACATCGAGGTTCGTCTTGTCGATCGGATAGATAACATCCTCGAACCAGCGCGGCACCAGATGGCCAAGGCGCGGGAAATACCACGTCATTGTCACGCCGAACGCGAAGAGGATGTAGAGGACAGCCAAGACCACGGTGACGCGCGAGCGTATCACGCGCGATAGCTGGTCCGCGCCGCCGAGCGCGCACCATGCCCCGAACACGAACAGCAACTGCCAGGCGAAGGGGTTGAAATACCAGACGCCGCTTGGATAGGCGGCGATGTTCCAGCCGAATTCCCAGCTCAGCGCGTAGACCGCCGTCGCGCCGGCGAGTGCGGCCACCGCGCTTCGCTGCAGGAGCCACAGGATCGGGGGAAACAGCAACAGCAGGACGATATAAAGCGGCAGCACGTCCATGTTGACGGGTTTGAACTTCAGCAGCAGCGCCTGGATGATCGTGTCGTCAGGCCGCTGCAGGAAATCGAGCACGCCCATCTCTTCGGCATAAAGCGGGTTCTGGAAGCCGCGTGCGACGTAGGCGATCTCGGCAAGATAGATGGCGAATAGAAAGACGTGCGCGACGTAAATCTGCCACGCCCGCTTCAGGATGCGCGCTGCCGCGATCACGAAGCCGCGCTCGCGCATCGCACGCCCATACACGAACGCTGCGGTGTAGCCGGAAATGAAAATGAAGATCTCGGTCGCGTCGCTGAAGCCGTAATTGCGGATCGTCACCCACGCAACGATGTTCGATGGAATGTGGTCGAGATAGATCAGCCACAGCGCGATGCCCCGGAACAGGTCGAGCCGCAGATCGCGTCCGGTCGCGGCCGCCGCAGGCGCAATTGCACTGTCCGCGCCGGGCCCGGCAGCCGGAGCATATTGGTCCGGCATGGATCCTCGTCCGTCGATTCCGGGCGCCATTTCAGCTTCAGCCAATCGTGGAGGCATTGCCAATTCGCTGCAGGACGCTATTCAATTGTGTCTTATATGCGTAGCGCATCCTTGGAGACATCGTCCATGTACCGGGCGGTCACCCGCAATATCGAGGTCGCCGTCACGCCGCGCTTCATGCCGGACCGCTCCTCGCCTGAAGCCGGACATTACTTCTGGGCCTACACGATCGAAATCTCAAACCTCGGCAACGAAACCGTGCAGCTGAAAACCCGCATTTGGCAGATCACCGACGCGCAGGGCCGGGAACAGGAAGTGCGCGGCGCCGGCGTGGTCGGGGAGGAACCCATCCTCGCTCCGGGAGAATCCTTCGAATACACCAGCGGCGTTCCGCTGCAGACCGCCTCCGGCTTCATGAGCGGCAGCTACGGCATGGTGACTGCGGACGGCGAACAATTCGACGTCGATATCCCGGCCTTCTCGCTCGATTCCGCCTCAGTGGGACGCACCATCAATTGAGCGGCTTCTCCGCATTTTCGACGTCCGCCGGGTCGAAAACATAAGTCTCGTTGCAGAACTCGCAGGTCACCGAGATCGTGCCGTTCTCGACCATGTCCGCGCGGTCTTCCGGCGGGAAGCTCCGAAGCATCGCCGAGACTCCGTCTCTGGAACAGGAGCACTTCGCAACGACACCGGCATGGCGGAACACGCGCACGCCGCGCTCGTGGAACAGCCGATAGACAAGCCGTTCCGCCGACACATCCGGGTCGATCAGTTCGATATCTTCCACCGTCGCGATCAGCGAGCGGCCTTCCACCCAGGCGTCATCTTCGGCGACCGTATGCGGTTCCACGCCTTCCGGCGCGTCGCCGGGATCGAGATCGGCGACACGGTGACGATCCTCGGACTTGGGCAGGAACTGAAGCATGATGCCGCCGGCGCGCCAGCGGTGCTTCGCGCCTTCGCCCGCACGGAATTCCTCGGCGACCGCGAGCCGCACGCGCGTCGGAATCTGTTCGGAACGGCGGAAATATTCGTGCGCGGCTTCTTCGAGGCCTCCGCCTTCGAGCGCCACCACACCCTGATAGCGGCTCATCTCCGCGCCCTGATCGATGGTCATCGCAAGGTGTCCGCGCCCGAGCAGAGCGCCGGGCGAGGCGAGGCCCTCGCGGATCGCATCCGCAACGCGGGACTTGTCGAACCGCGCGCAGCCACGGATCCGCCCGCCACTGACATAATCGACGACCAGCATGCGCACCGGACCGTCGGTCTGCGTCTGCATGATGAAGCGGCCGTCGAATTTCAGGGCCGAGCCAAAGAGGGAGGCCAGCACGATTGCCTCCCCGAGCAGCTTTGCGACCGGGTCGGGATAGTCGTGGCGGCCAAGGATTTCGTCGACCGCGGGGCCGAGCCGCACCACGCGGCCGCGCAGGTCGAGCGCAGCCACCTCGAAAGGCATGATCGTGTCGTCCGCCGACTGCTCAGCAGGCGTCCGGGTCGGGAGCTCGATATCGGTCATTCACACTGCCGCGTTCAGGCACCACGTAAGAATGCCCTTCTGCGCATGCAAGCGGTTCTCGGCCTCGTCGAACACGACCGAATGCGGGCCGTCCATGACCTCGTCGGTCACCTCCTCGCCGCGATGGGCGGGCAGGCAATGCATGAAGATCGCGTCTTTCTTCGCCTTGGCCATCAGACCGGAATTGACCTGATAGGGCTTGAGCAGGTTGTGGCGGTTGGCCTTGGTCTGCTCGTCTCCCATCGAAACCCACGTGTCGGTGACGACACAATCGGCGTCCTTCACCGCGGCCTCGGGGTCGCTGGTCAATTCGATCGCGGCGCCGGAATCCTTCACCCAGTCGAGCAGCCATTTCTTGGGCTTCAGCTCGGAGGGATTGGCGACATTCAGGCGGAAACCGAAACGCTCGGCCGCATGCATCCACGACACGAGGACATTGTTGGAGTCGCCGGTCCACGCCACGGTACGGCCCTCGATCGGCCCGCGATGCTCCTCGAACGTCATCACGTCCGCCATCACCTGGCAGGGATGCGAGCGCTTGGTCAGCCCGTTGATGACGGGAATAGTGGCATGACGCGCAAGCTCGGCCACCGTATCCGGATCGAGCGTGCGGATCATGATCGCGTCGACATAGCGCGACATCACGCGCGCGGTGTCGGCGATGGTTTCGCCGCGGCCGAGCTGCATTTCCGCGCCGGTCAGCATGATCGCGTCGCCGCCGAGCTGGCGCATCGCCACGTCGAACGAGACACGGGTGCGGGTCGAAGGCTTGTCGAAAATCATCGCAAGCGCATAGCCCTTGAGCGGCTGCCGCGCGGCCAGCCGGTCGCGCTTGCGGCTTGCCTTCATCGCAAGGCCGGACTCGATCATCGTGCGCAATTCCGGCTTCGGAATGTCGATCAGATCGAGAAAATGGCGCACCCCGTTGGTCTTCATGCGACGCCCTGCTTCGGCGCGCGTGAATGCTCGCGCGCAAGGCGCGCGCAGGCCCGGTCGATCATGCCGATCGCTTCGGAAATCTCGGCTTCGCCGATGATGAGCGGCGGCAATAGCCGCACGACATTGTCGCCGGCCCCGGCGACCAGCATCTTTTCCTGGCGCAGCTCGTTGACCATTTCGGTATTCGGCACCGAAACCTTGATGCCGATCAGAAGTCCTTCGCCGCGCAATTCGGTGATGATGCGCGGATAACGGTCCTTCAACTCGGCGAGCCTTTGCTTCAGCAGCAACGCAGTCTTGCGCACATGATCGAGGAAGCCCGGCGCAGTCATGACGTCGAGCACGGCGTTTCCCGCCGCCATTGCGAGCGGGTTCCCGCCGAAGGTCGAGCCATGCGTGCCGGCGGTCATGCCCTGCGCGGCCTTGCTGGTCGCAAGGCACGCGCCGAGCGGAAAGCCGCCGCCGAGCGCCTTGGCGAGCGACATAATGTCGGGAACGACGCCCGCGCGCTTGTAGGCGAACAATTCGCCGGTCCGGCCCATGCCGCACTGGACCTCGTCGAATATGAGTAAGAGGCCGTGCTTGTCGCAGAACTCGCGCAGGCCCTTGAGGAATTGCGGATCGACGACGCGGACGCCACCCTCGGCCTGGATCGGCTCGATCATGATGCCCGCGGTCTTGTCGGTGATCGTTTTCTTGACCGCCTCGATATCGCCGGCCTGCAAATGATCGAAGCCTTCGACCACGGGCCCGAAACCATCGAGATATTTCTTGTTTCCGGTCGCCGCGAGCGTCGCAAGCGTGCGGCCATGGAAGGCGCCCTCGAACGTGATGATCCGGTAGCGCTCCGGCTGGCCGATGGCGGTCTGGTATTTGCGCGCCATCTTGATCGCCAGTTCGTTTGCCTCCGCCCCGGAATTGCAGAAGAAAACGGTGTCGGCGAAGCTTTCCTTGCACAGCCGGTCCGCCAGCCGCTCGCCTTCCGGAATGCGGAACAGGTTCGAGACGTGCGAAACCTTCTTGGCCTGCTCGGTGATCGCCTCGATCAGTTTTGGATGGGCGTGGCCAAGCGCGTTGACCGCGACGCCGGAGGTGAAGTCGAGATACCGCTCCCCGGTCGTCGATATCAGCCAAGCGCCCTCGCCCCGCTCAAAGGCGAGGTCGACGCGGGCATAAGTGGGCAAAAGATGCGAGGCCACGGCACGTTTCGCTTAACCGGACGATGTGAAAATGAAATGTGCCGCCTCACCGGGCGGCACTTTTCAACATACTAAGTCCGGTCCTTAGGGTGTCAACTGATCCGCAACGGTATCGCGTTGCCGTCTCTCTCGCGGAACTCACGTAATAGTGGACATTCAGCGGGAAAAGCGGGGACGAGCCGCACGCGGACTCTTGCGCGCGAGTCACGCCATATTGTAGTTTTCGAGCCGTCAGGTACGACATCTCGTGCGGCGGACCACAATCTAAGGTTATTTCCGGGATGAGTTCCCGCCAGGCGGCCAAACACGGCTGTCGGGCGTCGGGGAGGGATTCCGCCGGAATTTCAAGGAGGCTCCATGACGATCACCTGGACGGACGAACGGGTCGAACTCCTCAAGAAGCTTTGGGCGGACGGGCTTTCGGCCAGCCAGATCGCGGCCGAGCTCGGGGGGATCACCCGCAACGCGGTGATCGGCAAGGTCCACCGTCTCGGTCTGTCGGGACGCGCCAAGAGCCCCTCTTCGGCCTCGCAACGTCCGCGCAAGGCGCGCCAGTCTCACATGCTGCGCGTGTCGCGGCCCTCGATGCGCGGCAATACCGCGCTCGCTTACGCCTACGACGTCGATGTCGATGCAGAGCCGGAGCCGATCGAGAACATCATCCCGATCGGACAGCGCCGGACGTTGCTCGAACTGACCGAAGACACATGCCGCTGGCCGATCGGCGATCCTGCGACGCAGGATTTCTTCTTCTGCGGCGGCAAGCCGATCGCGAGCCTGCCGTATTGCAGTTACCACTCGCGCGTCGCCTATCAGCCGCCCGCGGCGCGGCGCGACCGCCGTCCGCAGCGCTAGTTCGGCTTCCCGTAGCGATCGTCGAACGAATAGCCCGATCCGCGCACGGTGCGGATCGGATCGGTTTCGCGCGCGCGATTGATCGCCTTGCGCAGCCGTCCCACGTGAACGTCGACCGTGCGCTCGTCGATATACACTTCGTTGCCCCACACGCCATCGAGCAATTGCTCGCGCGTGAAGACGCGACCCGGCCGCTCCATCAGGAATTCGAGCAGGCGATATTCGGTCGGTCCGAGATCGATGTCGCGGCCTGACCGCGAGACGCGCCGGCGGACCCGATCGAGTTCGATGTCGCCAACCTTGAAGGTCTCCGCGCTACGCTCGGGCTTGGAGCGCCGCAACAGCGCGCGCAATCGCGCCAGCAATTCGGGCACCGAGAACGGCTTGACGATGTAATCGTCTGCGCCGGTCGCGAGCCCGCGGACACGCTCGCTCTCTTCGCCGCGCGCGGTCAGCATGATGATGGGCAGGGCTTTCGTCTCCGGCCGCGCGCGCAGCCGGCGGCAAAGCTCGATCCCGGATACGCCCGGCAGCATCCAGTCGAGGATCAGGAGGTCGGGGACAAATTCCTTCAGGCGCGTATCCGCGTCGTCGCCGCGTGCGAGCGTCTCGACCCGATAGCCTTCGGCCTCGAGATTGTAGCGCAGGAGCAGCGTAAGCGGCTCCTCATCCTCTACGATCAGGACTCGCGCGTCTTGTCCGGTCATACTTGCCCGATCAGTGGCCGGCGGCGGCGGCAAAGCTTGTTGTGTCGCCCTTCGGCCGCTGCTCGGAGATCGGCCGGCCCTCGATCATGTAATGCACGGTCTCGGCGATGTTGGTGGCGTGGTCGCCCATCCGCTCGATGTTCTTGGCGCAGAACAGCAGATGGATGCAGAAGGTGATATTGCGCGGGTCCTCCATCATGTAGGTGAGGAGTTCGCGGAACAGCGAGGTGCACATCGCGTCGATTTCCTCGTCGCCCTTCCATACCGCGAGCGCATTCGGGAGGTTGCGCGTCAGATACGCGTCGAGCACCTGCTTGAGCTGGGCGAGTACGAGCGCCGACATGTGCTCGACGCCACGCATGACCTTCTGCGAGGGAAAATCTCCGGCAAGATCGAGCACTCGCTTGGCAATGTTCTTGGCGAGGTCGCCGATGCGCTCGAGATCGTTGGCGACACGGAGCGCGCCTACGATCTCCCGCAGGTCGACCGCCATCGGCTGGCGCCGGGCGATGGTGAGAATAGACTTCTCCTCGATATCGGCCTGCAGCGCGTCGACCGACTTATCGAGCGCGATCACCCGCCGGGCAAGATCGTGGTCGCGCCGCGCCAGCGCATCCACCGCATCGGCGATCTGCTTCTCGGCGAGGCCGCCCATCTCGGCGACCTTGCGTGCGAGCTCGAGAAGGTCGGAGTCGAAGGCTTTTGCGGTATGCTGTGTGGCCATGATCTGTTTCTCCCGGGCTAGCCGAAGCGTCCGGTGATGTAGTCCTGCGTTCTCTGGTCGCGCGGCGCGGTGAACATGTCCGTGGTCGAGCCGAATTCGACCAGTTCGCCGAGATACATGAACGCGGTGAAGTCGGAGACGCGCGCGGCTTGCTGCATATTATGGGTGACGATGACGATGGTGTAGTCGGCCTTCAATTCGTCGATCAGTTCCTCGATCTTGGCGGTCGAGATCGGATCGAGCGCCGAGCACGGCTCGTCGAGCAGGATGACCTCGGGGCGAACGGCGACGGTGCGCGCGATGCACAGCCGCTGCTGCTGTCCGCCGGACAGGCTCAGCCCGTTGGCGCCGAGCTTGTCCTTGACCTCGGACCACAGCGCGGCGCGTTCGAGCGCCTCGCGCACGCGATCGTCGAGCTCCGACTTCGACACCTTGTGGTAAAGCCGGATGCCGAACGCGATATTCTCGTAGATGGTCATCGGGAATGGCGTCGGCTTCTGGAACACCATGCCGATGCGCGCGCGCAGGAGATTGACGTCCTGCCCCGGCGCGAGAATGTTTTCGCCGTCGAACAGGATTTCGCCTTCGGCGCGCTGGTTCGGGTACAGGTCGTAGATCCGGTTCAGGATCCGAAGAAGGGTCGACTTGCCGCAGCCCGACGGGCCGATAAACGCCGTGACCTTGTTGCGGTAGAGCGCGACATTGATGTTCTTCAACGCGCGATTTTGTCCGTAATAGAAATCGAGATTGCGGACGCTGACCTTCTCGACCAGATCCTTGCCCGACCCCGCGGCGTGAGAAACGCTCGGAACGGTGAAAGCCGCCATACTCATATCTTTTTTCCTGACGCTGCGAGGGCGCGCGCGACGATGCTCAGCGCCAGAACGGCGATGGTGATGATCAATGCCCCGGTCCAGGCCAGTTGCTGCCAGTCCTTGTAGGGCGACAATGCAAACTGGAAGATAACAACCGGAAGACTCGATATCGGCGCGTTGAGGTTGGTGTTCCAAAACTGGTTGTTCAGCGCCGTGAACAGAAGCGGCGCCGTTTCGCCGCTGATGCGCGCAACGGCAAGGAGCACGCCGGTCAGCATGCCCGCGCGCGCGGCGCGATACGAAATGTGCATGATGATGCGATATCGCGGCATGCCGAGCGCGAAAGCGGCTTCGCGCAGGGTGGCGGGCACGAGGATCAGCATGTCCTCGGTCGTGCGCACGACGACGGGAATGACGATCAGGGCGAGCGCGACGATGCCCGCATAACCCGAGAAATGACCCATCGGGTAGACCATGATCTCGTAGACGAAGAGTCCCACCACGATCGACGGCGCGCTCAGCAGGATGTCGTTGATGAAGCGAACGATCTGCGTCAGCCGCGCATAACGGCCGTATTCCGCCATGTAGGTTCCGGCGAGCACGCCGATCGGGGTGCCGACAAGCACTGCGAAGAAAGTCAGCATCAGGCTGCCCATGATCGGATTGAGCAGCCCGCCGGCAGCTCCGGGCGGGGGCGTCATCTCGGTGAAGACCCGCAGCGACAACCCGCTGAAGCCTTCCCAGAACAGGACGCCGAGGATCAGCACAAGCCAGCCGAGGCCGATCACGGTCGCGGCGATCGACAGCGACATCGCAATCGCGTTGCGGCGGCGGCGCGAGGAATATCGGGCGGTCATGCTCATGAGCCCAGCTTTCGCTCGACGCGCAGCAGCAGATATCGCGCGATCGCCAGAACGATGAAGGTAATCGCGAACAGGATGAGGCCGAGCGCGATGAGCGAGGAGGTGTACACATCGCCGACGGCTTCGGTGAATTCGTTGGCGATGGTCGCCGAAATCGTCGTGCCCGGCGCGATGATCGACGCGCTGATCTTGTGGGCATTGCCGATCACGAAGGTCACGGCCATCGTCTCGCCGAGCGCGCGGCCAAGCCCGAGCATCACGCCGCCGATCACGCCGACGCGCGCGAAAGGAAGCACCACGCGGCGCGACACTTCCCATGTGGTGCAGCCGAGGCCGTAAGCCGCCTCCTTCAGGACCGGGGGCACCGCCTCGAACACGTCGCGGGAGATCGAGGTGATGAACGGCAGCACCATGATCGCAAGAATAAGTCCGGCGGTCAGCATCCCGATGCCGTAGGGCGGACCCGCAAACAGCGTGGACAGGACCGGAACATTCCCGAATGCGCCGATCAGCGCGGGCTGCACATAGCTCTGCAGGAACGGGGCAAAAACAAACAGACCCCAGATGCCGTAGATGATCGAGGGGATTCCCGCGAGCAGCTCGATCGCGATACCGATCGGCCGGCGCAGCCACATCGGGCAAAGCTCGGTCAGAAACAGCGCGACGAGGAGCCCAATGGGCACCGCGATCAGCATCGCAATCGCCGATGTCACGAGCGTCCCGTAGATCGGCGCGAGCGCGCCGAATTTGTCGGTGACCGGATTCCAGCTTTGAGTGACGAGAAAGTCGAACCCAAAGGTCGTGATCGCGAGAGACGATCCGTGTATCAGCGCAACGATGACACCCCCAAGGATGGCCAGAACCAGGATCGCCGCGGAGCGCGTGAGATTGTGGAAGACGCGGTCGCTGATGCGCAGCTTCACGAGCTTGCGCCGGCGGTCGGCCACCTCTTCGGTGAACAACCCCTGACCGCTTAACGCCACATCAACCACGGGCTTCCTCCCGGCGGAAGGCATCGGCGGCTCCTGATTTGTGGCAGCGACTGACAGGGCACCAACTCAACCGGTCCTGCGTCCGTTGCACAAGGGGAATGCCGTCGATGCTGTGAATTGGAGGAGAGGGCGCCGAAGCGCCCTCTCCTTACGCGTACGCTGCTTTAGTTCGTGACCGTGAGAAGCGGCTTGCCGCTTGCGTCCTTGATCTCTGCCGCCCAGGTCTTCTTGACGCTGGCCGCAACCGACTTCGGCATCGGGATATAGATCAGCTCTTCCGCCATCGCGGCGCCCTTGTCGTAGGCCCAGGCGAAGAACTTCAGCGCTTCGGTCGTCGCCGCAGGATCCTGCGGCTGCTTGTGGATCAGGATCCACGTCGCGGCGGTCATCGGCCAGGTCTCCGCACCCGGCTGATTGGCGAGGATGACGCCGTAGCCCGGCGCAGAGTCCCACTTGGCATTGGCAGCTGCCGCCTGGAAGGTTTTCATTTCGGGCGAGACGGTCTTGCCCTCTTTGTTGACCATCTTGGTGTAGGTCAGGTTGTTCTGCTTGGCATACGCGTACTCGACGTAACCGATCGAACCTTTGCTCTGCGCGACGTTGTTGGCGACGCCTTCGTTACCCTTGGCGCCGATACCGACCGGCCACTCGACCGACGTGTTGAAGCCGACCTTCGTCTTCCAGTCCGCGCTCACCTCGGCGAGGTAGTAAGCGAAATTGTAGGTCGTGCCCGAACCGTCGGAACGGTGCACCACCACGATGTCCTGCGCCGGAAGCTTAACGGATGGGTTGAGCTTCTTGAGCGCGGCGTCGTTCCAGGTCTTGATCTCGCCCATGAAAATCCTGGCGAGCGTCGGACCGTCGATGACAAGCTCACCCGACTTGATGCCTTCGAGGTTGACGACCGGCACGATGCCGCCCATCACCATCGGGAATTGCACAAGTCCGAACTTGTCGAGGTCTTCACCCTTGAGCGGAGCATCGCTCGCGCCGAAGGTCACGGTCTTGGCCTGGATCTGCTTGATGCCGCCGCCGGAACCGATGGACTGGTAGTTCAATCCAATTCCAGTCTCTTTCTTGTAGGCGTCGGCCCATTTCGCATAGATCGGATAGGGAAAGGTCGCGCCGGCGCCGGAAATGTCGGCGGCGTGCGCCAAAGTTGCGGACGCGGCGAGCAGGCCGGCCGCCATGATTGTGCGAAATTGTTTCATTCGGTCTCTCCTGTCAGCCGAAACGCAAATACGCGGGGCCCTGCCCCTCGCTTCCACTTTCGGCGTTTGTGATTGTCGTTCTTCAACGCGGAACACTGGCCCGACGCACGTCCTGCGGCCGATATTTCGGTCCCGGGCGGCGCCATAAGCGTCGGTACGCGTTTCATGTCATCGTTCTATGATCGATCGGTGACAGCGCGATGACAGAATTCCCGGCGACAAATCAATGATTTGCGTCAATTCTGCGCGGAATCGCGGAGAGGCAGCCGTACCGTGAAAGTCGCGCCCTGCCCGACCTTGCTGTCGACCGAGAGCCGCCCGCGGTGCCGGTTGAGAACGTGTTTGACCAGCGCGAGACCAAGACCGGTCCCGCCTTGCGCGCGGCTCCCCGCGACATCGACGCGATAGAAGCGCTCGGTCAGGCGCGGCAGATGTTCCGCGGCAATGCCCGGCCCGTAATCGCGCACCGCGACCTTCGCATCCGGCCCCTCGCGCGCGAGTGTCACCTCGACGCGCTTGCCCGAGCCGCCGTATTTCAGTGCGTTCTCGACGAGGTTCTCGAAAACACGGATCAGTTCGTCGCGGTCGCCCGAGATGACGAGCGGAGTATCCGGCGCGGAAACCGTGACTTCGACTCCGCGCTCGCGCGCGAGCATCTGCAGCGAATCGATGACCTGCCGGACGATCGGAACAAGATCGACCGGCTTGTCCGGACGCAGATGCGCGTTCAGCTCGATGCGCGACAGCGACAGAAGATCGTCGATCAGCCGCGCCATGCGGCGCGCCTGCTGTTCCATGATACCGAGGAACCGCTCGCGCGCCGCCGGGTCTTCGCGCGCGGCGCCCCGCAAGGTCTCGATAAAGCCCGACAAGGCGGCGAGCGGCGTACGCAGTTCATGGCTCGCATTGGCGACGAAGTCCGCCCTCATTTCCTCGACGCGGCGGATCGGGGTCAGGTCGTGAAATGTCAGCATGAGTGAAGACCGTTCCCGGTCCTGCTGCATCGGAACGATGAAGACTTCCCACTGGCGGTCGGCATGAACGCGCTCGGCAAATTCCACACGTTCGCTCCTGCCCGTGGCCATCGCGCTGCGGATCGCGTCGACCAGTTCAGGAGCGCGAAGCGCGAGCAATGCCGGTTCGCCGCGCCGCAGACCCGGCGCGATATCGACCGCCTTCGCATTGAACGCGACCACGCGCTCCGCGCGATCAAGAACTACGACCGGATCGGCGACCGCCTCGATGACCGTCTCGAGCAGACTGCCGTCCTGATTGGCATGTCGCGAGATGCTTTCGGCCGACGGCGCGGAGAGCCGCGTCCATCGATCCGCGACAAATGCCGCAGCGGCGATGATCGCGACGGCCGCTGCCGCCATGGCGAGCGGCGAAGCCTCGGCGATCAAAAGCATCACGACGGCAAGGGACGTCATTGCGGCGACGATCCACACCGCGCGGATCCGGTTACGCCCTCCCGCGACGGGTGCGGCAGACGAGGTGTCGTCCTGTGCCGCCATCGCGCCCGCCCGGCTACGCCTTACGCGATCGGCGCGCGGCGTGCGGTTTCATCTTGGCTCTTTGCCTGTCCTTGAGCACGTCGTGCGTAATCTCGGCAACATCCGGCACATCCGGCGCCGTGACGCTTGCGATGATTTCACGAATGCCGAGCACGATCAGCGCCAGCGCGAAGGGAACGATATAATAGAAAAGCCGGAACAGCAGCAGCCCCGCGATCAGCTCCTCGCGGTCGAACTGCCACAGGGCCACAAGCATCGCGGCGTCGAAGACGCCGATGCCCCCGGGCGAATGGCTCGCAAAGCCAAGCAGCGTCGCGGAAACGAAAATCACGGCGAGCGTGATGAAGCCGATATGGGGGTCAACCGGCAGGAGAATGTACATCGCGAGCGCGCAGCAGCTGAGATCGATGATGCCGATGGCGATCTGCAGGAGCGTCAACGGTCCGCCGGGCAAGGTCACGCGCCAGTTCGCATGCCCGATCGTGCGCGGCTTGCGCCAGACCCAGACGACGTAGGATGTCAGCACGCCGATCGCGGCGATCGCGATGAGGCGGTTGAACCAGGCAGGAAGCTGGTCGATCGAACCGGCCGCGTTCGGATCGTACAGAATGCCGAGACCGAGCACGGTCGCGTTGCCGAGCCAAAACGTCAGTCCGGCGACGAAGCATATCTTGGCGACTTCGACGGCGCTCAACCCCGACGCGGAATAGATCCGGTAACGCACCGCGCCGCCGGTGAAGACACTCGCCCCGACATTGTGACCGACCGAATAGCTCGTGAACCCGGCGAGTGCCGCAATGGCGTAGGGCACTTCCGGGCGTCCGATCGTGCGAAGCGCAAACAGATCGTAGAAGGTGAGCGTGAAATAGCCCGCGGCCACGCAAAGTCCGGCAAACACCAGATGGCGCGGTGATGTGGCTTTCATCGCGTCGAGCACTTCCTCGACGTCGATATCGCGCAGCATGTGATAGAGAACCGTGACGGCGACGACGATGATCGTGACGCTGAGCACGAAGCCGACACGATTCCACCCGATCTTCTGATCGATGAATCGCGCCACGCCACGCAACATTCCAAGCATTCCGGTCCCCAAATCCGTCCGCCCCGCGCCGCGGCCGCCGTCCTAGCAGAATTTTTGGGCCATACGCAAAGCGCGATACGACCCTGAGGGACGCAGCGTGCGCGAATGTGAGGCATGTGGCGCGCCGGAAGGGATTCGAACCCCTGACCCCCAGATTCGAAGTCTGGTGCTCTATCCAGCTGAGCTACCGGCGCCTGCGAAAAGAGACTGGCGCGCCCGAAAGGATTCGAACCTCTGACCCCCAGATTCGTAGTCTGGTGCTCTATCCAGCTGAGCTACGGGCGCGTGTCACCGCCGGCGAAGTCAGGGATCGGCGCGTAACGCGGGCTAGAGCTATAGCGCGAGGCCGCGGATGGCAAGCGCTTGTTCCGCCGGTCAGGCGCGGACCCGTTCGCTGCGGCGCGCCTCCAGATCGAGGGCGCGATCGGGGATATTGACCTGGAATGTCGCGCCCATCGTGCCCTCGATCAGGCGCAATTCGCCTCCGTGGGCGCGGACGAGTTCCGACGCGATGGCGAGCCCGAGCCCGGCCGCCCCCGTCCGGGTCGAGCCGGAAATCGCCTCGAACAAATGCTGGCGCGCCTTGGCCGAGAGCCCAGGTCCGGTGTCGGACACCTCGATCATGGCGACCGAGCCCTCGCGCCGCCCGGTGAAACGGATCTGGTCGCGGACCGGGTCGTTCGGCGAACGCGCCTCGAGCGCCTGCATGGCGTTGCGCGCGAGATTGAGCAGGACGCGCAGCAGTTGGTCGTGATCGGCGTCCACCGTCATCCCGCGCTCGATTGCGGTGATCCAGCCGATGCCGGATTCCTCGGTCAGGCCGAGCGTCTCGCGCACCTCGGCGACAAGACGCTCGAGCTCGATGGGACGCCGGTCCGGAACGGGCTCCTGCACCCGGCCGTAAGACAGCGTCGACTGACAAAACGCAATCGCACGCTCAAGCGCGCGCATGAGTTTCGGGGCGAACCGCTGCACGCGCGGATCGGGCAAGGTCGCGAGCTGGTCGGAAACGAGTTGCGCCGACGCCAGGAGGTTTCGCAGATCGTGATTGATCTTCGACACCGCGAGCCCGAGCGCCGCGAGCCTGTTCTTCTGATGAAGCATCGAGGAGATATCGAGCTGCATCGCGGCCAGCTCGCGCTCGGTCATCCCGATCTCGTCGACGCGCTTCGAGGCGGCGAGGACCCGCGAAGGATTTTCCGGGTCGGCGCGAAACAACATCATGTTCGCGGTGATCCGGCGCATCGGCCGCACGATCATGTGATGCAGCGCGATGTAGACAAGCGCCGCGGTGAACGCGGATATCAGCAGTGACAGCAGAAGGATGTTCCCGGAGAAGCGCAACATCGCCTTCTGCAGCGGGGCGTTGTTGATTACGATTTCGATGAATTCTCCGCCCATCGGGGCCGGCCCGATGACCAGCAGCACGCAATCGTCCGGGTCGGTGAGCGCCTGATAGGCGCCGATGATCGCGCTCCACCACGACACTTCGCGCATGTCGATCGTGCGGTGGATTTCCGGTGGCATGTTGGACACCGCCAGCAGCCGCCGCTGCTGGCCCATTTTCATCGCGACCGCGCGCGCGCCGATGCTGTCGAGGATCTGCTTGGCGAGACTTTCCGGAACCATGCCGCTCGGCGCGGCCTCAAGGACGAGCGCCGCCGTATGCGCCGCCGCAAGCCGGTCATTCAGCCAGCTCAGCCGAAAGTTCGCGATCGACGGTACGTAGATGAGCACTTCCGCGATCATCACGAAGACGATCGTCAGGAGCAGCAACTTGCCTGACAGACCGAAACGCGGCGTGCGCACTGGGTCCGTCGGCATGCTTTCGGTCGGCGCGTCGGCCATCGCTACTCGTCAACCAAAGAGACGCAGAAACGCAATGATGCGCCGCAACATCCGGCCCGTCAAACTGGGCGTGAAAAAGTCGATTGCCGCGCGCTTACCGATCTCCGAGCGCGTCGGATAAGGTATGACCAGATTGGCAATCGCCCGCGCGTCCAGCCCCTGTGCGATGGCGAGAGCCCAGAACGAAATCAGTTCGCCGGCGCCATGGCCGACAATCGTCGCACCCAGAATCTTTCCCCGCTTGGTCGCGATCAGCTTGATATGTCCCGCGGTCGCACCTTCGGTCTGGGCGCGGTCGTTTTCATGAAACGGCCAGCGCAGAATGCGGATCGCGAGCCGGCGCTCGCGCGCCTGCGCTTCGGTCAGGCCGACCTGCGCAAGCTCAGGCTCGGTGAACGTCACGCGAGGGATCGAGTCCTCATTTGCGGCGACCGGAATTCGGAACAGCGCACTCCGGATGACGAGACCGGCATGATAATTCGCAAGATGCGTGAACTGCGCGCCTCCCGCCGCGTCCCCGATGGCGTAGACTCGCCTGTTGGTGGTCCGCATGCCGCGGTCCACCGTGATGCCCCTTTTCTCGAAACCAATTCCCGCCTTGTCGAGCCCTAGGCCGTCAACCACCGCGACGCGGCCGGTCACGACAAGCAAGTGGCTGCCGTCGATCGTCTGCTCGCCGTCCGGACCTTGCAGGGTGAGCCGCACGCCGGTCTCGATCTTCTCCACCGCTTTCACGGCGCTCATGTCGCGGATCGATATGCCTTCACGGGTCAGCTCGGTGACGACGGCGGCGGCGCATTCGGGATCCTCCCGCGCGAGCGGCTTTTCAGCTTCTACGATCGTCACCGCAGCGCCGAGCCGCCGGAACGCCTGACCGAGCTCGAGGCCCACCGGGCCAGCTCCGATCACGATCAGATGCGAAGGGCATTCGCGCAGATCGAAGATCGTTTCGGTGGTGAGGAAAGGAACGGCGCTCAGACCGGCGATCGGCGGAATCGAAGGAGTCGATCCGGTGGCGATGACGAAGCGACGCGCCTTGATCTCGATGTCGCCCACAGCGACGGTCCTGCGATCGGTGAATGCCGCCGCGCCCTCGATCACGCGCACGCCGAGGCCGGTAAACCGCTCCTTCGAATCGTTCGGCGCGATCGCGGCGATCACGCGATGCACGTGATCGTGCACCGCTGCGAAGTCGACGCCAACGTCCTTGGCGGAAACCCCGAATGGCGTGGCATGACGCGTCCCGTGCGCGCGTTCCGCAGCGGCGATCAGCGCCTTCGACGGAACGCAGCCGGTATTGAGGCAGTCGCCTCCCATCCTGGCCTTTTCGACCAGCACCACCGGCACACCGAACGCCGCCGCCGCCGCCGCGACCGACAGTCCTCCCGATCCGGCGCCGATCACGCAGATGTCCGGCTTCAGCGATTCAGCCATGCTTTGACTCTTTCAGTTACGCGCCTTGCGCATGCGCCAGCGTTTCAATGCAACGGGAACAAGCGAAATCAACCCGAGCGCAATCAGCGCCGCAAGTAGCTTCGGTGTCAGCACGGCAGACGGATCGAAGGCAATACGGCAATCCGTCCGTCCGGACGCGAGACATTCCCGAAAGCTTCCCTCCTGCGCTGCGAGCACGCTGTCGAGCCCGGCCCCGAACAGGGCAAACGCAAATGTGCCGGGAATGATACCGATGAACGTCGCGATGACGAAGGTCTGGAATTTCACATCGAGCAGAGCGGGGGCGAGGTTGACGAGCCAGAACGGGAAAACCGGCACGAGCCGCAGGAACAGGAGGTAATTGAACGCATCCTCGCGGAAGCCGGCCGCGATCCCCGCGAGCCGGTGCCCGGCACGGCGCGCGAGGAATTCCCCGAACGCGCTGCGCGCGATCGCAAACACGATGGCTGCGCCGGCGGTCGCCCCGACCACGGTTGCGGCTCCCCCCATCAGCCCGCCGAATAAAGCGCCCCCTGCGATTGTCAGGGGGCTCGCCCCCGGCAGCGACAACGCGACGACCAGGATATAGAGAGCGACGAACGCTGCGAATGCTGCGGCGCCATGGGCCGCGACGAAATCGCCGATGGCCATCCGATGAAGAACCAGCATTTCGAGACTGAGCGCGCGGTGCCAGCCCTCCGCGAAGACGACGACCGCGGCCAAAAGCAGCACCGCAAGCGGCCATAGCCTTCGCACCCGGGCGAGAACCGGGGCGGCATGATCCTCCGGCCGGGGGCGTTCCTCAGGCGTGGCCACGTCATTGTCCCTGATGGCCGCCGGAATGGCGGCGGGCCGATCTATAGCCCAGGACCGCGGGCGGAAGCCGTCACCTTGTCTTGAGCCGGCACGTGATCGTCAGGCGCGCGAAACGGAAAAATGCCTCAGATTGACGAGGAAGGCCCCCCTCCCTTATAAGCCGCCAAACCTTGCGCCAGGGCCCCTCGGCATTGCAGGCTTCGACGCCAGCCCCGGTGCGAATTACCCGAGACATCCGGCCAAAAGCCGCGACCGGCGGAGAACTGACCCGTGAAGCGGACCTATCAACCCTCAAAGCTCGTACGCAAGCGGCGTCACGGTTTCCGCGCGCGCATGGCAACCAAGGGCGGCCGCAAGGTCGTCGCAGCCCGTCGTTCGCGCGGCCGCAAGCGGCTGAGCGCGTGACGCTGGCGCGCAGTCTTCCGCATTCCGATATGGAGCGGTTGAGGCGGCGCGCGGACTTCCTGGCGGCGGCCGCAGGCTTCAAGGCTCCGGCCACGGCATTCGTGCTGCAGGCCCTGCCGCGAGGCGATGCGCGACCGGCCCGTGTCGGATTCACCGTATCCAGGAAGGTTGGGAATGCAGCCGAGCGCAATCGCGTGCGGCGCCGGCTGCGCGAGGTAGTGAGACTGTCGGCGAGCGGACGAATGCAGCCGGGTTACGATTATGTGGTGATCGGCCGGCGCGCCGCGCTCGGCCTTGCTTTCGACCGCATGCAGCAGGACCTCCACGGAGCCCTGACGCGCGTGCATTCGGCACGGACGAAATCCAGCACCGACCCGCACCGGAACATTGGCCAGTAAGATGCAATCGAGCGACCATAAGAACACGATCATCGCCGTCGTCCTGTCGGCGGTCGTGCTCATCGCGTGGCAATACTTCGTCGGCTTGCCGCAGATGGAAAAGCAAAAGCAGATCGCTCAGCAGCAGCAACAGGAGCACGTCCAACCGGCGCCGGGCGCGCAGCAAAGCCCCGCCGCGAAACCCGCGCAGCAGGGCGCGGTTCCGCAGGCTCCGGGCGCGCCGGGTGCTGCGGTTCCCGGGTCGCAGCCGCGCGAGGAAGTTCTCGCCGCGTCGCCGCGCGTCGCCGTCAACACGCCGCTGCTGCAGGGATCGATCTCGCTTCGCGGCGGGCGCATCGACGACCTCGCGCTCCTGAAATTCCGCGAGACGGTCGATCCGAATTCGCCCCCGATCGTGCTGCTCGCCCCGTCCGGCAGCCCGCAGCCCTTCTACGCCGAATTCGGCTGGGTCGGCGGCCCGGGCAGCGCGGTCAAGCTCCCCGATGCCAATTCGACCTGGACGCAGGAAGGAAGCGGCGCGCTGACCGTCGGCAAGCCGGTCGTGCTCACCTTCGACAACGGCGAAGGCTTGACGTTCCGGCGCACCATCTCGGTGGACGACAAATATCTGTTCACGCTCAAGGACGAAGTGACGAACCGCACCGACAACGCGGTCACCCTGTTTCCTTACGCGCTCGTCTCGCGCCACGGCACGCCGCAGACGCTCGGCTATTACATCCTGCACGAAGGCCTGATCGGAGTGATGGGATCCGAAGGCCTGAAGGAAGACACCTACAAGACCATCGACGAAAAGAAGAACATCCCCTTCGACGTCACCAACGGCTGGCTCGGCTTCACCGACAAATATTGGGCCGCGACGCTTCTGCCCGACACGGACGCGCATCTGCGCGCGCGCTTCTCGGCCGGCACGCTCGGCACGACGAAGACCTATCAGACCGATTATCTGCTCGACGCACAGACGATCGCCCCGAACGCGACCGGTTCGGCCAACGCTCGGCTATTCGCGGGCGCGAAGGAAGTCGCGGTGGTGGACGGCTATGACAAGGGGCTCAAGCTCAACCGCTTCGAGCTTCTGATCGACTGGGGCTGGTTCTATTTCATCACCAAGCCGCTGTTCTGGTTGATCGACACGCTGTTCAAGTTCTTCCACAATTTCGGTCTGGCGATCCTCGCCGTGACCATCATCATCAAGACGGCGTTCTTCCCGCTCGCCAACAAGTCCTACGCCTCGATGGCGAAAATGAAGGCCGTTCAGCCGCAGATGGCGCTGATCCGCGAGCGCTTTGCCGACGACAAGGTGAAGCAGCAGCAGGCGCTGATGGAGCTTTACAAGCAGGAGAAGATCAATCCTCTCGCCGGCTGCCTGCCGATCCTGCTGCAGATCCCGGTCTTCTTCGCGCTCTACAAGGTGCTGTTCGTCACCATCGAAATGCGGCACGCGCCGTTCTTCGGCTGGATCCACGACCTCGCCGCGCCGGATCCGACCAATGTCTTCAACCTGTTCGGCCTCATCCCGTTCGATCCCACGCTGCTTCCGTTGTTCGGACATTTCCTGCATCTGGGCGCCTGGCCGCTGATCATGGGCGTGACGATGTGGGTGCAAATGAAGCTCAATCCCACTCCGCCCGATCCGACGCAGGCGATGATCTTCAACTGGATGCCGGTGATCTTCACCTTCATGCTCGCGACATTCCCGGCCGGACTCGTCATCTATTGGGCCTGGAACAACACGCTCTCGGTCGCGCAGCAATCGATCATCATGAAAAAGAACGGCGCCAAGATCGAACTGTTCGATAACCTCAAGGCGGTGTGGAAGAAAAAGAAAAAAGAAACCTGACGGTTTTTGAGACTGTCTCGATCCATGATGGCCGGGCTCGCCCGGCCATTTTTTTGCGGCGACCGACGGCGAACCCGCCGATGGGATATGATGCGGCCATGAGCGACTTCACCAAAGGCGAAATCGAGACGGGCCGGAAGCTGTTCGCCGGGGACTGGCATTTCTTCTGGGCGGCAAGCTCGCGGGAATCGCTGCCGCCGCCGAAAGGCATGGAGATCGCCTTCGCGGGACGCTCCAACGTCGGTAAATCCAGTCTGATCAATGCGCTCACCGGACGCAATGCGCTCGCACGCACCTCGCATACGCCGGGCCGCACCCAGGAACTGATCTTCTTCGAGAAGGACGGCACGCTGCGTGTCGTTGATATGCCGGGATATGGCTATGCCGAGGCGCCGAAGGCGAAGGTCGCGGCATGGACCTCGCTGATCCACGCCTACCTGAAGGAACGCGCCAATCTTGCGCGCGTGTATGTGCTGATCGACGCGCGACACGGCCTCAAGCCCGCCGACATGCCGGGTCTCGATCTGCTTGGCTCGGCCGCCGTCAGCCACCAGATCGTGCTGACCAAGGCCGACCAGATCAAAAAGGCCGATCTCGAGGACCGGATTGCCGCGACCGCCAACGCCATCGCCCGGCGCCCGGCGGCGTTCCCGGAGATCGCCGTGACGTCGTCACGCTCCGGCGACGGTATTCCGGAGCTTCGCGCCGCGATCGTGCGCCTGATGTCCGAACGGCGCTGAAGCCCCCCTTTCGTTCGGGCGCGCGCGCCGCTAAAAGGCGCGGCATCAGCAGAAAGTCAGCCGATGACAGTCTCTCCGCACGATCAGGCCCGCATCCTTTCCGAAGCGCTGCCGCACATGCAGCGCTACGACGAGGAAACCGTCGTCATCAAGTACGGCGGCCACGCCATGGGGGAAGAGGACGCCGCCCGCACCTTCGCGCGCGACATCGTTCTGCTTGAGCAGACCGCGATCAATCCGGTCGTGGTGCATGGCGGCGGACCGCAGATCGCGACGATGCTCAAGCGTCTCGGCATCGAATCGAAATTCTCCGGCGGCCTGCGGGTGACGGACGCGGCCACCGTCGAGGTCGTCGAGATGGTGCTCGCAGGCACGATCAACAAGCAGATCGTCGGCTACATCAATCAGGCTGGCGGCAAGGCGGTCGGCATGTCCGGCAAGGACGGCAACATGGTGATCGCCAAGCAGATCAATCCGGATCTTGGATTCGTCGGCGAGCCGGACAAGATCAATACCGCCGTGCTCGACCAGCTTCTCGGCCGCGAACTCATTCCCGTGCTCGCACCGACTGCCGCGGGACCGAACGGCGAAACATTCAACGTCAACGCCGACACGTTCGCCGGCTATATCGCCGGCGCGCTCAAGGCAAAGCGCCTGCTTCTGCTCACAGACGTACCGGGCGTTCTCGATAAATCGAAAAAGCTGATCGAGGATCTTTCGGTCAACGATGTCCGCAAGCTCATCGCCGACGGCACGATTTCAGGCGGCATGATCCCCAAGGTTGAAACCTGCATCACCGCGCTCGAACAGGGCGTGGAAGGCGTCGTCATTCTCGACGGCAAGGTGCAGCATGCGGTGCTGCTGGAATTGTTCACCGACCACGGTGCGGGAACGCTGATTCACCGGTAGCAATTGGGCTCGGAACTGCGCGACGCAGAAAGCGCAAAGGCCGGAGAAGACGCCGCACGTCGTTCCAGCGTGCCTGCAGCCACGGCCATCTGGGCCGCTTGTTCAGAAATACACCACTCCAGTCGGAACGCTCGAAATGCTCGACGATCCCGAGATGGCGTAGCAGCGATGGAATCACGCTGCCATCCTCCGCGAAGCTCCTGTCGTAATCGATCGTGACGACATTCGCCGTACCGAACGCATCAGCGAATCCCCGAACGCGGCCTTTGTAATCGACAAGCCAGTCCCCTTCCGTCATCTCGCGAAGCGAACCCGCTGCGTCGGTCTTACCGGACGAATAATGAGCCATCTCCCTGAGATAGGAGGCGAGGTATTTGTCCTTGCTGCGCAGGTAGAGGATAATTTCGACGGGGACGTCTCCAAGCAGAGCGCGAAGCCGCTCCATTTCATCGGGGTGGCGCAGATAGGAAAGCCCCTCCGCCGAAAACAGGATGCGCTCGCAGGGCGAGTTTTCGATATAGGCGGCGACCCGTTCCCGCACCCGCTCGCGGAACGCGTCGGAGATGGGCTCCTTCAACGTCAGTTTGAATGGCGACATCCGCCCCTGGCGCATCGCCGACGCGTGAAGCTCCATGTGGTTTTGCGGCAGATACGCGCCCTGGAAAAAATCTATGCCCAGAGCCCGCAACTTTTCGCGATGCGACTCAAGAAAATGCTGGATCGAGGTCGAACCGGTCTTATGCAACCCGGCATGGACTATAATTTTTCGCAATGGCATCGCTTTCGGCTCATCCATCGACCGAAACGATCCCTGCTTCGCGAGGCAAAAGAAAGGCTGCGGCACGCCTCATAGCGCGCCGCAGCCAGCTTTTCGGTAACAGAGACGAAAATTCTGTTCGTTACGGCATCACGTACGCGTAAACGCGCCCGCGCGAATAGGTTGCTTCGGCAACGCGGTGGCCGTGATTGCCGGAGATGATGATCGGGTTTCCGCTCTCATCGATTCCGGAAACGACGCCGACATGGCCGCCGCCCCTGCGGCCCATCACCGCGATCGCGCCGACCTGCGGACCGGAAATCCGGGCGCCGTAATTGGCATAGTCGCGCGCGAGATTGCTGCCGGGACGATGTCCCGTGCGTTGCAGGATCAGATCCATGAACGCGCCACACCACAGGCTCGAACGCCCGGTGGGATTGCCGCCGATGTAGCGGCGCGCTTCCGAAACGAGATCGCCGCCGAATCCACCGCCCGTGACCGGAGTGGCGGCAGAGCGATAAGTCCTGCCGCGGCGGGAGCGCTTGCCGCGCGGAGCGGCTTCCATGGCGTATTGCGAACGCGCATCGGGAAAGCGGTTGTCGACGAATGCCGGCGAGCCCTGTCCGGCCCAGTCCGAGTAGCGGCCCCAGCCGCCATTCCAGTTGGCATCGCCCTCATAAGGTCGAGCTTGCGCTGTGCCGCTGATCGCAGAGGTGCCGAGCATAACGATGGCGAAGGCACCGAGCGTGGCGGTCTTGATCGAGTTGAAGTGCATTGAGTCTGTCCCATTCTTTTGCGCCCCCAATTGCGCATCGCGATTCCTCGCAATGCAGCCCGGGCCGCAAACTCAGGACAGATGTGGCCGTTCCATGATTTCAGGATTCACATCCAAGATCATTTCGTGACGAGAGCACGAGGATAATGTGTCGAATACGACTATCGTCGCATCGATAAGCTCAAAAATGCTTGGAAATACGCTCAGACGGCGCAGCAATACTTGTAACAAGAGTTGAGCTTCTGAAACAGATCAGCGGCGGCGGAGAAGGAAGACCGCCTGTTCGCCGAACAAATTCCAGAACCACCACGGCGCGTTGAGTCGCAGCGGCTGGCCCCAGGCGTTGAGCGCGACCGCCTTGTCGAGTTCCGCGCCGACGACCTCGCACAATTCGCGGAAGTCCTTGATCGTGCAGAAATGGATGTTCGGCGTGTCGTACCAGGTATCAGGCAGGTTATCGGTGCGCGGCATGCGGCCGCCGAACAGCAGATTGAGCCTGATCTTCCAGTGGCCGAAATTCGGGAACGACACGATCGCGCAGCGGCCGATCCGCAGCATGTGCTCGAGCACATCGCGCGGACGCCACGTCGCCTGCAGCGTCTGCGACAGGATTACGTAGTCGAAGGCGTCGTCGGGGTAATCGGCAAGGTCGGTGTCGGCGTCGCCCTGGATCACCGCGAGACCCTTGGCGACGCACTGGTTGACGCCCTCGCGCGACAATTCGATGCCGCGGCCGTCGACGTCGCGGGTCTCGGTCAGGATCTTCAGAAGCTCGCCGTCGCCGCAGCCGACGTCGAGAACGCGGGCACCGCGTTCGACCATATCGGCCACCATCAAGAGATCGAGGCGGCCGTTATGCCGGCCGTGCGCGGGCGTCAGGTCGCGATGCGGGCGCGTCAGCATTGTCATTTGTCGCGTCCCAGGCCGCGTGCATTGGCGGCGCCATCGAGGAATCCGCGCACGATCGCGAACAACTCCGGCTCGTCGAGCAGGAAAGCGTCATGGCCCTTGTCGGTCACGATCTCGGCGAAAGAGACGCGGGCGCCGGCGGCATTCAGCGTGTGGACGATCGCGCGCGAATCCGACGTCGGGAACAGCCAGTCGCTGGTGAAGGAGACGACGCAGAACCGGGTCGGCGTATGCTTGAAGGCGTTGGCAAGAATGCCGTCATGGTCGGCCGCGAGATCGAAATAGTCCATCGCGCGCGTGAGATAGAGATACGAATTGGCGTCGAACCTTTCGACGAACGCGATGCCCTGGTGGCGCAGATAGCTTTCCACCTCGAAATCCGCGTCGAAGGAAAAAGTCGGATTGCTGCGGTCCTGGAATTTCCGTCCGAACTTGCGATGCAATGCCGCGTCGGAAAGATAGGTGATGTGCGCGCCCATGCGCGCCACCGCCAATCCGCGGCGGGGATTGGTGCCTTCCACCAGGTAGCGGCCGCTGCGCCATTCCGGATCGGCCATCACCGCCTGACGCCCGACCTCATGGAACGCGATGTTCTGCGCGGAGTGGCGTGTCGCGCAGGCAATCGGCAACGCGGCGAAGACGCGTTCGGGATAGCTCGCGGCCCATTGCAGGACCTGCATGCCTCCCATCGAGCCGCCCGCGACCGCGAACAGCGTGCCGATCCCGAGATGGTCGAGCAGCATCGCCTGCGCGCGTACCATGTCGCGAATGGTGATGACCGGAAACTCCAGTCCATAGGGCTTGCCGGTTCGCGGGTCGGTCGAGGACGGACCCGACGTGCCCATGCATCCGCCCACGACATTCGGGCAGATCACGAAATATCGCTCGGTATCGATCGGACGTCCCGGCCCGACGAGCGTCTCCCACCAACCGGACTTGCCGGTCACCGGATGGCGGCTTGCGACGTGCTGATCGCCCGTCAGCGCATGGCAGACGAGCACGGCATTGGACCGCTCCGCGTTGAGGCGGCCATAGGTCTTGTAGGCGATCTGGAACGGCGCGAGCTCGACGCCGGCATCGAGCTTCAGCGGCTGGTCCTCGCCGAAATGGACGACGAGGGAGTCGTGCGGCTGATCCGCCCCGAGCCCGCGATCCGTCGGCGTTGTCGAACTGGTTACAGACATCTGCGCACCGGCATCCTTGGCAATCCGCCGGGCAACAAAAAACCCGGCCTGAACGTCAGTTCGGCCGGGATCGGATCGTCCCCGGCCTGTTTAGCGAGTTGTTTAACGTGGCTGCAAGCCGGCCGGCTCAAATGACCACGATGACGCGGGACCATAGGGGCAACCCCATGACCCGTCAAGACAATCGCCTGTCAGCGCCGCGGCAAAAGCAGGTTTTCTTTGCTTTCGGGGATGCTGCACCCTATCAAGGGCGGCCTTTTCGAAGGCCCCTTCCCGGGTAACCATTTCCGCGTTGTGCCATGGCCGAAGCCAAGCCCACCCCCACGCTTGCCGAACTGCGCGTCGAAATCGACCGCATCGACGATGCGATGCACAGGCTCCTGATGGAGCGGGGCGAAATCATCGAAAGCCTGATCGCGGTCAAGCGCTCGCAGGAAACGGGCTCGGCATTCCGGCCGGCGCGCGAAGCCTCGATGATGCGCAAGCTGGTCGAACGGCATCACGGGCTGCTTCCGCTCGACACGGTGGAAAGCATCTGGCGTGTCATCATCGCGACATTCACGCATGTGCAGTCGCCTTACTCGGTGCACGCGGACCTCACGGCGGGGGAAGCGGCTGTGCGTGACACCGTGCGCTTTCATTTCGGTTTCACCGTGCCGTTCAAGCCGCATATGGGTGCGAGCGGTGTGATCTCCGCGATCGCTGCATCGAAAGGCGATCTCGGCCTCGTGCCGGCCACCGCGCTTGCCGGCGCGGGCGCCTGGTGGACCGCGCTCGAAGCCGAGAGCGCACCGAAAATCATCGCACGGCTGCCTTTCGTGGAACGGCCCGATCACCCCGCCTCGCTGCCGGTCTTTGCGGTCTCGCGTTCCGCCGCGGACGCGATGGCCGACGAGGTGAAGGTCTACAGCGTGTGCGTGTCGGGCTGGGGCGCTGGCGCGGCGCGCGCCGTTGCGCCGCTTGCCGAGATGATCGCGGTCCCGGCCGGCGCCTTCGACGGGGCGGCCCTGCTTGTTTCCGTGCCGCAAGGCCAGCGCATCGAGGAGATCACCGATGCGCTCGCCAAAGCGGAAAGCTCGGTGCGCTCCGTGGCCCTCGTCGGCACCCACGCGACCCGCTATACGGTTGGCGGCAAGACGATCCCTTAAACCCAGACGAACGACTGCCGCTCCTGTGCGGCGTGACCCCGAGTGATTAGATGAACGCCCCTCGTCCGCAACCACGCCCCGGCGTGCTCGACATTTCCCCCTATGTGCCGGGAAAAAGTTCGGCACCGGGCGTCGCCAAGGTGTTCAAACTGTCTTCGAACGAGACGCCGCTCGGAGCGAGCCCGAACGTGGTCGAGGCGTATCGTTCCGTCGCTGGTCATCTGCAGGATTATCCGGACGGTTCGGCGACAGAGCTTCGCAACGCCATCGGCAAGGCCTACGGCCTCGACCCCGCGCGCATCGTCTGCGGCGCCGGCTCCGACGACATCCTCAATCTCCTGGCGCATGCCTATCTCGCCGATGGCGATGAGGCGATCCACACAGCGCACGGCTTTCTGGTCTATCCGATCGCGACGATGGGTGCCGGCGCGAAGCCTGTGGTCGCGGCGGAAAAGAACCTGACGGCCGACGTCGACGCGATTCTCAAAGCCGTCACGCCGAAGACCAAGGTCGTCTTTCTCGCGAACCCGAACAATCCGACCGGCACTTACCTTCCGTTCGACGAAGTCAAGCGCCTGCATGCCGGGCTGCCCAAGCATGTGCTGCTGGTGATCGACGCGGCCTATGCCGAATACGTCCTGCGCAACGATTACGAATCCGGGATCGAACTGGTCGCGACGAGCGAAAACGTCGTGATGACGCGCACCTTCTCGAAGATTTATGGGCTCGCCTCGCTGCGGCTGGGCTGGATGTACGGGCCCGCCGCCGTTGTCGACGCCGTCAATCGCATTCGCGGCCCGTTCAACGTGAGCGGCCCCGCCATTGCGGCCGGGATCGCCGCGCTAGCCGACACGGCGCACGTCGACGCCGCCCGGGCGCATAACGATCGCTGGCTGGTCTGGCTGACCGAGGAGATCGGCAAGCTCGGCCTGCGGGTCACGCCGAGCGTCGCGAATTTCGTGCTGATCCATTTTGCGGATGAGAAAGCGGCGTCCGATGCAAACGCGCTGCTGATGTCGCGCGGGCTGATCTTGCGGCAGGTCACGTCCTACAAGCTGCCGCAGGCGTTGCGCATGAGCGTCGGCAGCGAAGAAGCCAATCGCCTCGTGGTCAAGGCCCTCGCCGAATTCATGGGCAAGCGGGCGTGAACGAGAAGCAGCCCATTTTTGAGCGGATCGCGCTGATCGGCAGCGGATTGATCGGTTCCTCGATCGCGCATGCCGCGCGGGCGCAGGGCGCCGCGCGCACGATCGTTGCAACCGCACGTTCGGAAAAAACCCGCCAGCGGGTCAAAAAACTGGGCTTTGCCGACGAGGTCGCCGACAGCAACGTCGCGGCGGTGAAGGACGCCGATCTTGTCATCGTCTGCATTCCCGTCGGGCAAAGCGGTGCGGTCGCAAAGGAGATCGGTCCGCACCTGAAACCGGGAGCCGTCGTTTCCGACGTCGGATCGGTCAAGGGCTCGGTGCTGCGCGACATGGCCCCCTATCTTCCGAAGAATGTCCATTTCATCCCGGCGCATCCGGTTGCCGGCACCGAGCATTCCGGACCTGACTCGGGATTTGCAGAGCTGTTCGTCAATCGCTGGTGCATCCTCACGCCGCCGCCGGGCGCGGATCGGGAAGCGGTGGCGAGGCTTTCAGAATTCTGGCGCGCGCTTGGCGCCAAGGTCGAGACGATGTCGGCGCAGCATCACGACCTCGTTCTTGCGATCACGAGCCATGTGCCGCACCTCATCGCCTACACCATCGTCGGCACCGCAGACGAGCTCGGCGAAGTCACGCAATCCGAAGTGCTGCAATTCTCCGCCGGCGGCTTCCGCGATTTCACGCGTATCGCTGCATCCGACCCGACCATGTGGCGCGACGTGTTCCTCGCCAACAAGGATGCGGTGCTGGAAATGCTCGGGCGCTTCAATGAAGACCTCTCGGCGCTCACCCGCGCGATGCGAAGCGGCGACGGCGATGCCCTGTTCGAGCATTTCACCCGCACCCGCGCGATCCGGCGCGGAATCGTGCAGATCGGCCAGGACTCGGCGGCTCCGGATTTCGGGCGCAAACACCCGACCCTGCCGGAAGCGAAGCCGGACTGATCGCTCCTCAGAACAGCGGATCGGTCTGCGTGATCGGAATGGGCCCGAGCGACACGGCGCCGTCCTCGAACCGAAGCGGAAGACGCGTCGCCTTGCGCCCCTCGAGCTCGGCCGGTTCGCCGAGCATGGCAAGTCCGGCCGCGGCACCCGCGCCCGCATGCTGGCGCGCGGCGTCGCCCAGTCCCGGCACGATCTGGTTGAGCACGTCGAGTGCCGAATTCACCTTTTCGTTGCGCGCCATGTATTGGATGCCGAGCTGTTTCATCAGCTTGTCGAGTCCCGCGACGACGACGCTGATCTCGCCCTGCAGCCGCCCGGCCGGCGTGAGCCCGACGCTGCCGGAGCCGGTTGCGAGCCACTCGCCCTGACGCACGCGCAGGTTCCTGATCTCGATCCGTCCGCCGGCCCGCTGAATCTCGCGAAACCGGTCGGGCCAGGATTTCGGCGCGAAGTCCTTGAGCCCGTGCAGGCGCGTGTCGACGTCGGCATCGAACGGCTCCGCCGCGAACGGATGAACGCCGGGCGCCGAGGTTGCGACGGCCTTTGCGCTGACGTCGACCAATGGCCGATCCGACGGGGTCCCTGAAGCGAGCCGCGCCTGAAATTCGATATGTTCGCCACTGACAAGTTTTTCCCGCGCCGTACGCGTGACGCGCTCGAAGAACGGCTTATCGAGAAGAACCGAAAAACGTTCCGGCGCGCGCGGCGTACCACGCACGCTCGCCCGCGCCAGTGTCCAGTCGGCCACCATGCGCGCGTCGCTCCCCGCCTGCGTCATCGACAGCGGGCCGGAAAATTCCGCGACCAGGAGCGTCGGCTGATAAAGCTGCGCGGACACATCGACGTCGCTGAGCTCGAGGGTCAATGCGGGAGCGAGGTTGTTCAGCAGCGCGCGTGCTTCGTCGCAATGCAGATCGATATGGAAGGGAAATCCACTGATGCTGCGCTCGCCGCAGGTGTAGATGCGCCCGAGCCCGCCTTCCCGCTCGATCCATTCGGCGACAACGCGGTCGGCCCGCGAGGCGGCCGAATACCAGAACCCCGACCAGCCCGCTGCCGCGAGCACGAGAACGCCGAGCGTCAGCGCGAGCGGCCAGACGCGCCGGCGGCGATGCATGCGGTCCGATGTCATCCAGTCATATTCGGGAAGGGGCATTGCGTGTCATCGCCGGAAAATTCGTCAATGAACTGCGATTGCGGCAATTGCGCGGGCGCCGTGCCGACAACGGCCGAAGCGCCATAGAGTTGCACCATTTTCGGCCGCCTGTTAACCGGACGCAGTCCGCAGCCCCTACCGCACATCCTTTCGATGGATTCTTTCGACCACGCCCCCGAAGACCTCTGGGTGTTCGGCTATGGCTCGCTGATGTGGAGGCCGGGCTTCACCTTCGAAGAAGAACTGCCCGCGCGCGTCATCGGGCTGCACCGCTCGCTGTGCGTCTATTCGTTCGTGCATCGCGGGACGCCGGAGCGGCCCGGCCTCGTGCTCGGTCTCGATCGGGGCGGAGCGTGCCGCGGCGTCGCGTTTCGCGTTCTCGCCCGGAACAGGGCCGACACCCTCACCTACCTGCGCGGACGCGAGCAGATCACCAAGGTTTACCGCGAAACCGTCCGCAGCGTGCTTCTCTCCGGCCAGCCGGAACGCCGCGTCGACGCGGTCTGCTACGTGGTCGACCGCAGTCACCCTCAATATGCCGGGCGGCTGTCGATCGAGGACCAGCTTCGGCATATCCGTCAGGCGCACGGGCAATCGGGCGCCAATCCGGATTACGTCCTCTCCACGGTCGCGGCGCTGGAAAAAATGGGATGCCGCGACGAGGACCTTCATCTCCTCGCGGAGCGCCTGAAGGGACCGCACGAGCCGCGCACCGAGGCGCCGGTCTGACCTAAAGCGGCGGGCTCACCCCCGCCATGCGCAGCTCGCGCCGGCCGTCCTCCACAAGCTCGCCCGTCGCCGTCTCGATCTCGTGCTGCAGCGTTTTAAGAAACTCTTCCTTGTCCAGCCCCGGCAGGATCGGGTCGCACATCCTGACGCGCACCGTGCCCGGATAGCGCATGAAGGAACGCCGCGGCCAGAACAGGCCGGAATTGAGCGCCACCGGCAGGCAGGTCACGCCGATGTCCGAATAAAGGTGCGCGACACCGAACTTGTATTTCGGTTCGGCACCCGGCGGACGGCGCGTGCCCTCAGGAAAGATGATGAGCTGACGGCCTTTGCGGATTTCGGTTTTGGCCTGCTCGTTCATGGCGGCCAGCGCAGCCGAGCGCGCGCCGCGATTGACCGCTATCATGCCGCCTTTCCACGTCGCCCAGCCGAAGAGCGGAATCCACATCAGTTCGCGTTTCATGATGTAGGCCGGGTCGTCGAAGATCGCGACCAGCGCGAAGGTTTCCCAGAGCGACTGATGCTTGGATGCGCAGATCAGTGGCCCGGCCGGAATCTTCTCCATCCCCTCGAAGTCCACCTTGATGGCGCAGATGATGCGCAGCATCGCGAGGTTGGTGCGCGCCCAATGCCTGGCGAGCGCGATCATCGCGCGCCGGGGCAGGAAAAAGTACGGAATCGCGACGAGCAGATAGAGGACGAGAACACAATAAAACAGAAGGTTGAACACAACCGAGCGGACAAGGATCATCGGACACAGACTCGGGATTGCGGGAGGCGTTCAGGTCGCGGACTGGACGATTTCGATGCGTAGCACCGCGACGATGTATTTAACATATTCCGACACGAGCAGCCGCGCGGACGTGGCCTGGGTCCACCCGGCCGTCTTGCTGGTGATGACCGGGAACGGGATCAGTTCCACGTCGGGCAACTGGTGCGCAATCTCCGCCATCGCGCGCGGCATGTGGTAGTTCGACGTCACGACGATCAGCGAGCGAAATCCGCGCTCCTTGACCCACAGGCGCGTGCCGGTGGCATTGCCGACGGTGTTCAGCGCCGAGGGGTCGAGATCGACACAGCAGGAAATGACCTTCTCGAATTCAGGCAGGACGCGCGCGACCTCAGCCTGATTGGTCGAACGGTGCACGCCGCTGAGCAGCAGGCGCTTGGCGCGGCCCGCCGCCAGCAATTCCATGCCGTCCGAGGTGCGCGAGGCGCCGCCGGTGAGCACCACAATGCCGTCGGCGTTGCGGGTCAGTGGAATTTCCTCATTCGGGACATTCCAGAGGAACCAGCCGAATCCTGCAACGAACAGGACGAGGCCGAGCACAAACAGGCCCATCAGAAAGCCGAGCGCGCGCGCCATGAGACTCAAGGCGCGCCGTGCACGGAGACGAGTGCGTGATCCGACCGACATGGAATCTAGTCCCGGCGAATCATAGCGCGAAATCCGGGTCCTGCAGGGGCATTTTCAGCTTTCATACCGCGTCGAGGGTCTGGTGGACCGTCCGGCGCGAGGCCACGGCCGTCACCGCCGCCACGACAAGGATCTGCAGGAGCAGCACCAGATAACCCGTGAGCCCGATCGAAAAGCTGCCGAACAAGGCGGCCGCCTGGTCGGCTTCGGCGCTGCCGAGAAACCAGTTTCTCAAATAACCGGCAGCGAAGAACAATACGATCGCGCCGCCTCCCCCGATCGCACCACCCCTCATTCCGAGCCGCAGAAAGTGACGCTGGAATTGCTTCGCGATGAAGCTGTCGCGTGCGCCGATGAAGTGCAGCACCTCGATGATCGGACGGTTGGCCGCCATCGCGCCGCGGGTCGCGAAAGTCACCGACAGGATCGTGGCGGCGAGAACCAGAATGACCACGACGAGTCCGCCGACCACCGCGGCCGAGGCCATGGCGCGCATGCGCTCGATCCATCCGCGATGGTCGTCGAGGCTCGCGCCGGGGACGCGCTCGGACAGGGCCTGACGAAGCGCACCGAGATCGGGGCGTTCTCCCGATCCGAGCTTGAGCACGATCACGCGCGGCACCGGCAGGTCTTCGAGACTGAGCCCGCTGCCGAGCCACGGCTCCAGCAGGCGGGCCGATTCTTCGCGCGTGAACGGACGGACTTCGGCAATTCCCTTGACGCTGCGGGCGAGATCGGCCGCCTTCTGCACTTCGTCATCGAGCACGCGGCCTGCTGCGGGCCGCACCTGGATCGTGACCTCGCGCGAGACTTCGGATTGCCAGTCGCCCGCGCTGGCCCGCAGCAGCAGAACCGCGCCTGTCGTGAGCGTCGCGAGGAATGTCATGATCGCCACGACCGCAACCAGCGCGCTTCCTCCGACGGATTCCGGCGGCACGATCGGCGTCTCATTGCGCGGCATCGGTGCGCGCGGCATCCGCTGCGGCGGGAACGGATCGTTATCGTAATCGTCGTCGCTCATCGTGCTCAATCGTAGATATGCAGCCGGCCTTCGTGAAGCACGAGGCGGCGCGCGTCATACTGATCCATCAGGGCAATATCATGGGTCGCGATCACCACCGATGTGCCCGACTTGTTCAATTCGATGAACAGGCGAAGAAGCCGCTGCGCAAGCGTCGGGTCGACGTTGCCGGTCGGTTCGTCGGCAAGCAGGAGCTGCGGCCGCGCGATCACCGCACGCGCGATCGCGGCGCGCTGCTTCTCCCCGCCCGACAGGACCGGCGGCAGCGCGCCCATGCGGTCGCCCAGCCCGACCCATTGCAAAAGCTCGATCACCTCGTAGCGGTAGCTATCCTCTTCGCGCCCGAGCACCCGAAATGGCAGGCAGACATTCTCGTAGGTCGTCAGATGGTCCAGCAGGCGGAAATCCTGGAATACGACGCCGATGCGCCGGCGCAGGGCCGCGAGTGAATCCTTGCTGAGCGTCGCGATATCCTGGCCGAACATCGTGGTCAGCCCGCGAGTCGGGCGGATCGACAGGAACAGCAGCCGCAGCAGCGAGGTCTTGCCCGCGCCGGACGGCCCGGTCAGGAACTGGAACGAATTGGGCTCGATCCGGAACGTGATGTCGCGCAGCACCTCCGGCCCAAGCCCATAGCGCAATCCCACGTTTTCGAATCGGACCACACCTGTCTCCGGTCCCGCCGACGAGGATCCCGCTCCGGCGAGACTCAAAACCATCTGGCGCCCCCGGCGCTTCTTACAGGAGCCGCCTGTCGGGCCAAAGCGGCCCTGATCGGGCTTTGGGAACAAGAGCATGGTTTCCGATCCGTTAACGGACGGCGGCTAGGGTCGAGGCGCAGGAGGCGCTGCCGCGATTCGCCGATGATGCTTGTCTGTCCCAATTGCGCGACATCCTATCGCGTCGAACAGCCCGCGCTCGGCGCGGGGCGGTCGGTCCGGTGCGTGCGATGCCACACCGTGTGGTTCGCGCAGCCCGAGGCCGGCGCGGCCCGCAAGGAATCCGAGGCGCTGGCGACCGCGCTGGTCGATGCGGCCGAAGGCATTTCCGCTCCCGCGGCGCGGCCCGCGAGCCTCATGCCCGCATCGCCCGAGCCCCTGGAAACCATCGACACCGACACCGCACCGACCGTCCCGGACCAGGTCCCGGCCGAGATCGAAGCCGTGGAAGCGGCCGAACCTCCGGCAACGGAAGTCCAGGCGGTGGAACCCGCGGCCGATTACGAGGACACGGCCCCTTCCATCGCGCCGGTCGAACAGCTTGCCGCACTCCCGACCGCCTTGCCGGATCCCTATGCGGATGAGGAAACCGAATCATTTGCCGCCCGTCGCGAACGCTTGCGCGCGAAGCGCAATCAGCGCCGCGTCCCGAGGCCGAACCTGCCCGCAACAATCCTGGCCCTGATCGCGGTCATCGCAGCGCTCGCCGGCTGGCGCGAACATATCGTGCGGATCGCACCCCAGACGGCATCGCTCTACGCGATGATCGGACTGCCGGTGAATTTGCGCGGGCTCGTCTTCGACAGCGTCAAGACCACGCGCGACACCCAGGACGGCGTCCCCATCCTGGTCGTGGAAGGCACGATCGGAAGCCGGTCGTCGGCCACCGTTGAAGTGCCCAGGCTCCGATTTGCCGTGCGCAACGCGGCCGGCACGGAAATCTACAGTTGGACCGCCGTGCCGAACCGCAACGCGCTCGGTCCGGGCGAGCAACTGCCCTTCCGCTCACGGCTCGCTTCGCCGCCCGCGGACGCGCAGGACATCACGGTCCGCTTCTTCACCAGATATGACAGGCTTGCTGGAGTTCATTGACATGGCGCGCATTCTCATCGCCGAGGACGAAGATTCGCTGCGCAGCATGATCGCTCGCGCGCTGACCAATGACGGGCATGAGGTGACCGCCAACCGCGACGGCGGAGAGGCGCTGGAATCGCTGACGCGCGAAGACGGGCGCTTCGACCTGCTGCTGACCGATATCCGCATGCCGGTGATGGACGGAATTGCGCTCGCGCTTGCGGCGAGCCGCGATTACCCGGCGCTGACGATTCTGCTGATGACCGGATACGCCGATCAGCGCGAACGCGCGTCGGGACTCGAAGTGCTGATCCACGACGTCATCACCAAGCCGTTCTCGCTTGCATCGATCCGCGGCGCGGTCACAGACGCGCTGGCCGCACGCACGCGGCATTGATCCTCAGAAGTCGCGCAACAGCCGCTGGAGATAATCGAGCTCGATCTGCGGGCGCGCCGGGTCTGCAAACCGGCGGCGCAGCTCCTCGAGGATGCGCCGTGCGCGCTGAACGTCGATTTCGCCCGGCACTTTCACCGTGACGTCGTCGCCGTAGTCGCGCCCGCGCAAGGGCCGACCGAGCGGATCGGTCTCCTGCTGCGCACGGGCCTGACCGTTTCGTCCGGGCTGACCCGGGCCGCCGGGGCCCTGCTGGCCCATCTGCTGCTGCATCGACTGCGCCATGCCCTGCGCGCCCTTGCGCAGCGCTTCGAGTGCGCGGCCTTGTGAATCGACCGCGCCGTCGGCGTTGCCGTCGCCAAGCTGACCCTCGGCATCGCCCATGGCGTCGCCCGCACGGCCAAGCTGATCGCCCTCGCCGTTATCGCCCTGCTGGCCGTCGGGATCGCCCCCCTGCTGGCCGAGGCCCTTCTTCTTCATGTCGTCGAGCAGCTTGCGCAGCTGGTCGCGCAGCGCCTGCTGATCCTGCCGCAACTCGCCGTAGTCGCTCTGGCCGCGCGGCTGCTGGCTGCGCTGGCGGTCGCGCCGCTGGTCCTGCCCTTGCCGGAAGGTGCGGTCGCGCAATTGCTGCTGCTTGCGGATCATGTCGCCAAGCTCGTCGAGCGCCGACATCATGTCGTCGTCCTGGTCGCCGTCCATCTGGCCGGGACGCGCGGTCTGCAGGTTTTCCAGGATCGAATTCAGCTCATCCAGAAGTCGCCGCGCGGCATCTTTCGCGCCGGACCGGGCGAGATTTTCCATCCGGTCGATCAGGTTGTTCAGGTCCTGCGGCCGCAGATTGCGCGCGTTGGGATCGTTGCGCGCCATGTTCTGCGGATTTTTCTGCATCTGTTCGAGCAGCGCCTGCATGAACTTGTCGAGCGCGGCGCGCAGATCGTCGGTCAGCTTCTTGATTTCATCGTCGGTCGCCCCGCGCTCGAGCGCCTGACGGAGCGCGTCCTGCGCCGCGCGCAACGCTGCTTCCGCGTCGGAGACGTTGCCGTCTTCGATCGTCACGGCCATCGCCCAGAGGCGGCCCACCACGTCGCGAAGCTGGTCGTCGGTCTTGGCGCGCGTGAGCTGGAAGAAAATCGAGCGCAGACCGAGATAGATGCCGGCTTCGGGGATGAACTTCTCCGGCGCGATGGTGAGTGCATCGAGCGCGGTCAGGACCCGGGGCTTGGCGTCGGCGTCGAGCGCGAGGATGCGCCGCTGCTCGATCAGCGCGCGCGCAAGCGGCTTGCCGAACGGACGTTGCGGCAGCTTCATCTCGAGCGGCGTTGAGCGGCCTTCGTTGCCGGCCTCGTCGCGCGCCACCAGGGTCATCGTCACGTCCACGCCGGCCCAGGGATGCTCGGACAGATCCTTCATCGTCTGCGCCACGCCGTTGCGAGTCCGCGCCTGCGGCAGCACGAGCGGGAAATCCGGCGCGCCGTAGAGCGGACGTCCGGTCTTTTCCGCTGAAGCCGCACTGTCCTTGCGCTCGAAATTCGCCTGCGCGTCGATGACGCCGTAATCGTCCTCGATCTTGTAGTGAAGCTGCAGCGCGCCGCGCGCCTGCGGCTCCGGTTCCTTGGTCAGCGCAATGGTGGGCGCGCGGTCGGGCACGACCTGGAAGTCCCACGTCACGTCGTTGCCGACGCCGCGCAGGACCGCCGCGCCCTGATCGCTGATCAGGAAACGCTTTTCGCTCGTGCCCGCCGGAGCCTGAGGCACGGAATTCGGATCGTCCTTCAATCCGCCTTTCGCGGCGACTTCGAGACCGTCCGCGCCGGTCGAGCGGATGACAAGGACGCTTCCGGTCGGCACGACGAAGGTTGCGGCAGCACGGGCCGGTTCGCCCGGATGCAGGCCCGGCAGGATCACCGGCGGACGGCCGGTATAGGTCGGCGGCGTGACCCAGGCATCGACGCGATAATTCTGCGACGAGATCGCGCCGCGCCAGTCGAACGCCGCGGCGATACGCTTGCCGCGGTCGGCGCCGGCCGCGAAGAAGGTCGCGACCGCGAGAACAAGAACCAGCGCGCGGATCGCATAGGGATCGCGCGAGGCGAGGCGCGGCATCGGCCAGCCGGCCTTGAGGCCGCGCGCCGCGGCCAGCGCGCGCTCGACATGCGCCCGCCACAGCGCGAGCGAAACCGGATCGCTCGACGTGACGGCAAGCTCGTCGGCCAGCACGGTCGCGGGCCGGTGGGAAATACCGCTCGTGGCATCGAGGCGCTTCAGGCCATCGGCGGCGCTCGGAAAACGGACAAAGACGAGCGGAGCCAGGGCAGCGATCGCGAGAAGGCCGAACAGCACGAGGCCGATCATGCGGCCGAGCGGCGGCAGCCATATCCACAGACCAAGCCAGGATAGGACGAGAAACGCCCCGAGAAGGGTCAGAAGAGCAGCAACGGAGGGCCAGAGGCGCTCCCAAAAAAGGCCCCAGCGCACCCGTCCGAGGGTGCCGGACATCAAGGGGTCAATTCGCCGATTGGCCAAAAACCAATTCTCCTCAGACGCTTGGCCGGTCACTCGCCGTGGACCCGGCAATGCCGGGAATCTCTCCACAACATTCTAACACATGGAATGATCCGATAATCCGGACTTCCGCCCACCCCGCCTCACAGCCAAGGGGGAAGCCGATCGAGCGCGATCAATGCGTCGGCATCAAGACGAGGCCGGACCACCGACCATTCCGCCTCGTTCACAAGCAATTCCGGGACCAAAGGGCGGGTGTTGTAGGTACCCGCCTGTACCGCTCCGTAGGCCCCCGCCGACATGACGGCGAGCAGGTCTCCGGACGCAGGTTCGGGCATGCTCCTATTGAGCGCCAGAAAATCGCCCGACTCGCAGACCGGCCCGACCACATCGGCAACGATCGGCTTTCCGGCCACGCTTTCCTTCACCGGAAGAATTTCGTGATGCGCGTCATAAAGCGTCGGGCGGATTAGATCGTTCATGGCCGCGTCGACGATGACAAAGTTCTTGGCTTCGCCGTGCTTCACATACAGAACGCGCGTTACGAGAATGCCGGCATTGCCGACGATCAGGCGGCCCGGCTCGAAGATGAGCCGGCAGCCGAGACTGCGCGTCGCGCGCTTGACGATCGCCGCGTAGGCGGCCGGATCCGGCGGCACTTCGTTCTCGCGATAGGGAATTCCAAGCCCGCCGCCGAGATCGACATGCGAGATCGTGTGTCCGTCGCCGCGCAGGGTCTGCACGAATTCGGACAAGAGCGCGAAAGCGTCCTCGAACGGCTGCAGCTCGGTGATCTGGCTGCCGATATGCATGTCGACGCCGCTCACATGGATGCCCGGCAGCTTCGCGGCATGCGCATAAACCTCGCGCGCGCGGCTGATCGGAATTCCGAACTTGTTCTCCGCCCGTCCGGTCGCGATCTTGCGGTGAGTCTTCGCGTCGACGTCCGGGTTGACGCGAATGGAGATGTTCGCCGTGCGGCCCTTGCCGACAGCGACCGAGGACAGGAGATCGAGCTCCGGCTCGGACTCCACGTTGACGCAGAGGATGTTCTCGTCGACCGCGAGTGTCAGCTCCCGCTCGGTCTTGCCGATTCCGGAGAACATGATCTTGTCGCGCGGCACGCCGGCCGCACGCACGCGCTTCAGTTCTCCCTCGGACACGACATCGGCGCCCGCGCCGAGCCTTGCGAGCGTCGCGATCACCGCCTGATTTGAGTTGGCCTTGACTGCGTAACAGACAAGCGACGACACGTCGGCAAACGCCTCCGCGAAGACGCGATAATGTCGCGTCAGCGTGGCCGTGGAATAACAATAGAACGGAGTGCCGATTTCACCGGCGAGACGGGCGAGACTCACCGCTTCGGCATGCAGCACGCCGTTGCGATAGGCGAAGTGATGCATGGCCGGTCATTCAATCAGCACGTCGAGGGGGAGGTGTTTTTTCGCCCCCTTCGGCGCGACGGGGGCGGTGCCGGGATCGCGCATGTTCGGATCGCCGAACAAACTGCGTTCTTGGGGCTCCGCCGGCGTGCCGTCCGCGGCAGCCGGGGCGAGGCGCGCGCCCGGCGGCGGATCGAGCGGCCCTTTGCGTCCGCAGGCGCCAAGCCCGAGCGCCGCGAACAGCGCGGCGGCAGTGGCAAGTCGAAACAGAACGCGGTTCGAAAGACGGCTCACAGGCGGCTCCTTGAATCGTCCGCACCATATCAGATCGGCGGCGCGAGGCGAGTTTGACTGGTTGTCAGCGTGATTTCTTTTCCAGCTTTTTGAGCCATTTTTGGGCCTGCGTCCGGACATTCTTCGGTGCGGTGCCGCCGAAACTCGTGCGGCTTTGCACCGAGCGCTCGACGGAAAGCACGGCGAATACGTCCTTTGTGATCTTCGGCTCGACCTTGCGCATCGCATCGAGCGAAAGCTTGTGCAGGGGCACACCGGCGGCCGCGGCGGCATTCACGATCCGCCCGGTAACATGGTGCGCGTCGCGGAACGGCATTTTCAAAGTCCGCACGAGCCAGTCGGCGAGATCAGTCGCGGTGGCGTAGCCTTCGCCGGCCGCTTCCTTCATGCGCGCGACCTCGGGCGTCAGGTCGCGCACCATTCCGGTCATGGCAGCGAGCGACAGCGACAGCGCGGAAAGCGCGTCCATCGCGCCTTCCTTGTCCTCCTGCATGTCCTTCTGGTAGGCGAGCGGCAATCCCTTCATCACGATGACGAGCTGCTGCAGCGCGCCCGCGATGCGCCCGGTCTTGGCGCGCACAAGTTCCGCCGCGTCCGGATTGCGCTTCTGCGGCATGATCGAGGAGCCGGTCGTGAACTTGTCCGACAGCTTCACGAGGCCGACCAGTGGCGAAGTCCAGATCACGATTTCCTCGGCGAGACGCGACAGATGCACGCTCGCGATCGTCGCGGCGGCGAGCGTCTCCAGAACGAAATCGCGATCCGACACGGCATCGAGCGAATTGGCCGAGGGCCGGTCGAAGCCGAGCGCCTTGGCCGTCATGTCTCGGTCGAGCGTGAACGAGGTTCCCGCGAGCGCTGCCGAACCGAGCGGAGATTCATTGAGACGTTTGCGTGCGTCGGCGAAACGGCCGCGGTCGCGCGCCGCCATCTCGACATAGGCCAGCAGATGATGCCCGAAGGTGATCGGCTGCGCGGTCTGCAGATGAGTGAGGCCGGGCATCACCGTCGCGTGGTGTTCGAGCGCCCGTTCGGCGAGCGCGCGCTGATATTCGGCGAGCGCCGCGTCCAGCGTGCCGATCGTGTCGCGTACCCACAGCCTGAAGTCGGTTGCGACCTGATCGTTGCGCGAACGCGCGGTATGCAGCCGTCCGGCCGCCGGACCGATCAGCTGACCGAGCCTGCTTTCGACGTTCATGTGAACGTCTTCGAGGCCGCGGTCGAAGGCGAACTTGTCCTTCTCGATTTCGGACAGGATGGTGTCGAGGCCGCCCGCGATCTTCTTCGCGTCGTCCGCCGTAATGATGCCTTTCTTGGCGAGCATCGCCGCATGGGCCTTGCTCGCGGCGATGTCCTGACGATACAGGTGCCGGTCGACGTCAATGGAGACGTTAATCGCCTCCATGATCGCGTCGGGACTGGACGCAAATCGCCCGCCCCACATCTTGTTGCTCATAACGGCACCGAAAGCTCTACGGCCATGATCCGATCCGACGCGCGAGGCCCCGCCAGAAAACGGCTTGCCGTGCTTCTGCTTGGCGGAATCGCTGGCGTCGCGGTCGGGCTTGCGGGGATATACGGGATCGGGCGCCTGATAGGCAATCCGGCCACGGCGGAGGGCTGCCGCCCGGCCGCCGAACTCGCCCAAAAGTTAACGCCGCTGCTGCGGGGCGAGGTCGCCGCGCTCACGCCCGCCAAATCCCCGATCCGTGTGTCGGATCTGAAATTCCGGGACGCTGCCGGACAGGATCGCACGCTTGCCGACTGGCGCGGCCGAACCGTGCTGCTCAACCTGTGGGCCACATGGTGCGTGCCCTGCCGCAAGGAAATGCCCGCGCTCGACGCGCTGCAGGAAAAGCTCGGCGGCAAGGATTTCGAGGTCGTCGCGGTCAACATCGACACGCGCAATCTCGACAAGCCGAAAACCTGGCTGAACGAGGTGGGCGTCGGCAAACTTGCCTATTACGCCGATCCGAGCGCAAAGATTTTCCAGGAGCTGAAATCGGCCGGCCGCGCGTTCGGGATGCCGACGACGCTGCTCGTGGACAAGCAGGGCTGCGAGGTCGCAACGCTTGCCGGTCCTGCCGAATGGGCAAGCGGCGACGCGTCCGCACTGGTTCAGGCGGCGATCAAAGGCGCGCCTTGAAAATCAGGCGCTGATATCGAGATTGACGCCCACGCCCGAGGCGAGGTTGGCGAGGCTGTTGGCGTTCTTCCTTGCGGCGTCCAGCAACATCGCGACCGAAGGTCGCTGTCGACGTTCATCTTCATGATCTTCGCCGCCGCTGCCGTTTGAAGCTTCGCGGCTTGCATCGCGACGAATGAAGAAGCGATTGAAGAAACATCCATCGGATCAGACCGTGATGCTGACTTTCTTCAGGCCCGTGTTCAGGTCGTACACGGTGCCGTCCGTCATCGTCATGGTCCCCGCATTCATGTCGATCTGCGTTCCGCCGTCGAGCCTTGTCGAGGACGTGACGCTGAACGTCGAATTAATGGTCGACGGAAGCGTGTTGCTGCCGGTGTCGTAAGTCGGGGTATTAGCGGCGTCCGCGGCCTTCTGCTTGGCTTCGGCCTGCATCCGGTCGATCGAAGCCTGCGCCGCGAGCGACGCCGATCCGGTCGATTGCGAGCTCCACGCATCGGTAAAAGCGGAACTCGCGGCGGACGCGCGGGACTCATAATCCTGGCGCATCGCCTTGCGCCGGGCGGTCCACGCCTGGGTTGCTTCCCAGGAACTCATCTGCCGGTAGCCGGAATAACGATAGGTTTTCATCGCCTGCACTCGGATCGCAAGCGTAAGCGCGCGCGGTAACGAAAAACCTAACGCGCGTTAATCCTGCCCCAACGGTTGACAGGCCGGGGACCAGCTCCTACACTTAACCACATGGTTAAGTATCAAGACCCGCTCGATACCACCTTCAACGCCCTCGCCGACCCGACGCGGCGGGCGCTGCTGGCCCGCCTGAGCGAGACGGACAGCGTCTCCGTCAGCGAGCTGGCGAAGCCATTTTCGATGTCGTTGCCCGCCATCATGAAACACCTCGATGTGCTGTCCGATGCCGGGCTCGTCGTTCGTTCAAAGACCGGGCGCACCGTGAACTGCCAGCTCACGGCAGCACCGATGGAAGACGCCATGAATTGGCTCAACCACTATGTACGCTTCTGGAACCGGCAGCTCGATCGCCTTGCTGCGTTCCTCGAGGAGGACTCATGCCCGCCAGCGCAGCCCCAAACGCCGAGATCAAGCCGAGCCTCACCCTCAAGCGTCGTCTCAATGCGCCGCCGGAAAAGGTCTACGCCGCGTGGACCGACCCTGCGCAAATCGTGAAGTGGTTCGGCCCGGATTCCGGAAAGGTTACGAAGGCGGAAACCGACGTTCGCGTCGGCGGGCGCTATGTCGTGATCTTCCACACCGAGGACGGCGAGGAGCATCACGTCAGCGGCACGTATCGGGACGTTATCCCCGGCCAGAAGCTCGTCTTCACCTGGGCGTGGCGATCGACGCCGGAGCGGGAATCGCTCGTCACGATCACGACCAAGGCGGACGGCGCAGGCACGCTGCTCACCCTGCTGCATGAGCAATTCTTCGACCAGGCCGCACGCGACCGCCACGAATTCGGCTGGACCGGATCGCTCAACAAGCTCGAGAAGCTTTTTTCGCAAATTTAGTAACGGAGGGCGTCGCCATGAAGCTTTATTACTTCGAGACGATCAATCCGCAGAAGGCCTGCGCGGTCGCGAAATACCTGAACTCACCGGTCGAATTCGTGCGCGTCGACATGACAAAGGGCCAGCACAAATCGCCGGACTTTCTGGCCATCAATCCGAATGGAAAGGTTCCGGCTCTGGTCGACGGCGATACCAGGCTCTGGGAATCGAACGCGATCATGTGCCATCTGGCGCGGGCTGCGAAATCGGAGATCTGGCCGACGGACTCCGCAAAGCAGATCGAAGTGATGAAGTGGCTGAGCTGGAATTCCGAACACTTCACGCGACATGCCAGCACGCTCTACTTCAACTATCACATCAAGCCGAGATTCGGCCTCGGCGCGCCCGACACCGAGGCCTCGGACGAAGCATCCGGCTATTTCAAGGAATTCGCCGCCGTGCTCGACGATCACCTTGCGACGCGGGACTTCCTGTTGGGCGACCAGTTGACCATTGCCGACTTTGCGGCCTCGGTCACGCTGCCCTATGCGGCGGAAATCAAATTGCCGCTCGACGGCTTCAAGAATATCGCGCGCTGGCACTCCCGGCTTGAAAAGCTGCCGGCGTGGCGCGAGCCGTTTCCGCAAGCCAAGGCCGTGGCCTGACACCGAAACCAGAGCTCGGCTCTGCGCGCCTTATCAAATCGAAGGAGAGATCTATGACCGTCGTAGCAGCGGCCACACAGGAATTTGCCATTTCGCGCGAATTCCACGCCCCGCGCGAGAAAGTTTGGAAAGCCTGGACCGAAGCGAGTCAGCTCGAGAAATGGTGGGGCCCGAAGGGATCGAAAATCCGTGTGTACACTTTCGATTTCCGCCCAGGCGGGATGTTCCATTATTCGATGGAATTCCAGCCCGGCCGTCCGATGTACGGACGCTTCGTCTATCGGGAGATCGTCGCGCCCGAAAAGATCGTATTTGTGAATTCGTTTTCGGACGCGGCCGGGGGAATTACGCGCGCGCCGTTCCCGCAGCTTGGAGACAAATGGCCGCTCGAAGTGCTGAACCATGTCACGTTTGCCGAACAGGGCGGCAAAACAACTGTCAGCCTCCGCGGCGGGCCGATCAATGCGAGCGACGAGGAAATCAGGATGTATGTCGGCATGTTCGATTCGATGCGCGGCGGGTTTAGCGGCACCTTCGATCAACTCGATGCTTATCTCTCAACACATTGAAGCCTATTCGGGAGTACACCATGACCATCACTACCAACCCCTATCTCTTCTTCAACGGCAATTGCGAGGAAGCCTTCAACTTCTATGCGACGCTGTTCGGAGGCAAAATCAACGCGATGATGCCGCATGAGGGAACGCCCGCCGAAGGAAGCGTGCCGGCGGAATGGAAGAAGAAGATCATCCATGCCTGCATGACGATCGGCAGCCAGATGCTGATGGCATCCGACGCGCCGCCCGCGAATTCGCAGAAGCCGCAGGGTTTTCGCGTTCATATCGGTTTGGACTCAGCTGCCGAAGCCGAGCGTATCTTCAAGGCACTCGAGCCGGGCGGTCAGGTGGCGATGGCGCTACAGGAGACCTTCTGGGCCGAGCGCTTCGGGATGGTGACCGACCGTTTCGGTACGCCATGGATGATCAACTTCCCGAAGAAGATGTAAGCCTGCGGCTTCTCTGACTGGATATGCTCATGATGATGGTTGTTTACCTGATCCTCGCAGTCGTCGTGCTCGCGATCATGGCGATCCTTATCGTCGCCGCGACCAAGCCCGGCCACTTCCGGATCGAGCGCTCGATGACGATCGCGGCTCCGCCGGCCAAAATATTCCCACTGATCGATGACCTGCACGAGAACGCGCGCTGGTCCCCGTTCGAGAAGGATCCGGCGATGAAGCGCAAGCACAGCGGCGCGCCCCGTGGAAAAGGAGCCGTCTACGAATGGGACGGCAATCGTCAGGTCGGCCGGGGACGCATCGCGATCACGGATTCGGTCCCGCCATCCAGGGTCGTGATGGCGCTCGACATGTTCACTCCGTTCGAAGCGCACAACAAAGTCGAGTTCACCCTGATCCCGGCCGGAAAGGAGACCACCGTCACCTGGGCGATGTCGGGCGCGCAGCCCTACATGGCCAAGGTCATGAGCACGGTGATCGACTGCGACAGGATGGTCGGAAAGCAGTTCGAGGAAGGGCTCGGCAAGCTCAAGGCGATCGTGGAAGCGGCGTAATTACGATCTCGCACCAAGAATATCACAGGCATCGACGGCGGCTGGACGCAGCGCCTCGCACGGTTCAGGTCTGCCCGAAACCGGCCGGAATCGGCTGCGGCGGGGTGCCGCGCCGCCAAACTGGTCAATTCCAGGCACTTTCGACTAGAATTACTGCCGGGCGGCTCAGAAACGGCGACAGACCGCAAAGACTGCCATGCGGGGGAAATCCAGGGAATGAGCTTCGACATTCTGCATGTCGCCGCACGCGATGCGTCCCGGCGGGGCATGCGCATTGCCACCGAATTCGAGACATTGCGCGCAGCAGCGGTCGTAGCCGGGATCGGCTGGGCGATCGTGTTTGTCGTGATCGGCCTGACGTGTCAGCTTCAGCTCTACGGTGACGGCTCGATCTTTTCCTACGCGGTCGCGGCGCGGGACGCATGGGCGTTCCATTTCCACAACATCTCCGGGCGGGTTTTCGTCTATCTCTTCTCCGTCCTTCCAGCCGAGAGCTACGTCGCGCTGACCGGCGACGGGCGCGGCGGGATTGAGCTCTACGGTCTTCTGTTTTTCGTGCAGCCGGCGCTCAGCCTTGCGTTGACCTATGTCGTCGACAAGTCGCAAGGACGAATCATCTTTGTCTTCGCCTGCGCCTCGACCGCATGCCTTTGCCCGCTGGTCTTCGGATTTCCGACCGAGATGTGGGCGGCCCATGCGCTGTTCTGGCCCGCGCTGGCGTTGTGCCATTACGCGCGCAACGGCGCCGCCGCGACGGCAGCCATCGCCGCGCTTCTCGCGGCACTTCTCCTGTCTCATGCCGGCGCGCTCATCTTTGCGGCGGTCATCCTCGCGACGCTGTGGCTGCGCGGTGCTGACGATAGCGCGTTCCCGCGCGTGGCATGGTCGCTTGCGGGAGCTTTCGTCGTCCTGATGTTCATTCGCGCGCGCGTGCCACCGGACGATTATTTCGCACCCGTGCTGGCCCGCGCCGCCTGGCATGTTTTCGACCCGAATATCTGCATCGGGCGCATGGTCGTGCTGCTCACTGCCACGCTGACAGGTTACGGGGTCGTCTTTGCCTCGTTGCGGCGCAGGCTGCCGGACAAGGCGCACATTCTCGCCGCTCTTGCTGTCGCGGCCGCGCTCGCGGTGTACTGGATCTACGCCTACAACCCGGTCCATGCCGAGCGGCGCTACTACATGCGCACGATGCTCGTCGTGCTCACGCCGGCGTTCGGGATGATCGCCACCCTGCTCGCCCTTCAATCCGGCGCCCTGCTGCGCCGGAAAGTGCCGCTGGTTCAGCCCGTGCTGTCGCTCCTGGCCGCGCCGGTCGCCGCCCGCGCTGCGCTCGGCGCGCTCGTGCTCGTGACCCTCGTCCATTCCGTCGAGACGACGAAATTCGTCCACGCCTGGGCCGGCTACAAGGCCGCGGTGCGCAGCCTTGCGATGGGCCCATTCACCGATCCCGGTCTCGGCAACAATGATTTTGTGTCGTCGAAGCGGATTGACCCCGTGCTGAACCGTCTCTCGTGGTTCTCGACCACGCCCTATCTTTCGGTCCTGCTGGCGCCCGGCTTCTCGCCCCAGCGTCTCGTGATCGATCCCGCCGGAAATTACTTCTGGCTGTCCTGCGCCACCGCGACTGCGAATGCCGCAGCCTCGAACGGCATTCCGTCCCACAGCCGCGACCTCATCCGCGTCTATTCATGCCTGCATCGGAACTGACCCCTGCCGTGTCGCTGACGCTCCATTTCCATCCGCTGTCGTCGTTCTGCCAGAAGGCGCTGATCGCGCTTTACGAAAACGCGACGCCGTTTACGCCGCACATCGTCAATCTCGGCGAAGCGCAGTCCCGCGCGGACCTTCTGCGGCTCTGGCCGATCGGAAAATTTCCGGTGCTGCACGACGAGGCACGGAAGGAAACCGTCCCGGAAGCCACCATCATCATCGAATATCTGGCCGCTCATTATCCGGGAAAGACGGATCTCGTGCCGCGCGACAGCGGCCGGGCCTGCGCGGTGCGGCTCGCCGACCGCATCTACGATCTGTACGTCAACGAATCGATGCAGAAGATCGTCGGCGACCGGCTGCGTCCCGCCGGCTCTAAAGACCCCTTCGGCGTCGAGCAGGCGCGCACTCGATTGAAAACGGTCTACGACATGCTCGAGAAGGACATGGCGGTGAAGACCTGGGCCACGGGCGAGCATTTCACCATGGCCGATTGCGCGGCGGCGCCTGCGCTGTTTTACGCCGACCTGGTGCAGCCGTTCCGCGGCACGCACGCGAATGTGGCCGCGTATTTTGGCCGGCTGATGGAGCGGCCTTCGTTCAAGCGCGTCGTCGAAGAGGCCAAGCCTTACTTCAATCTGTTCCCGAAGGAATGATTAGCGGGTCGGAACAGGCTTCTCGCCGCGGTAATCGTAGAAGCCGCGCTTGGTCTTGCGGCCGAGCCATCCGGCCTCGACGTATTTCACCAGCAGCGGGCAAGGCCGGTATTTCGAATCTGCGAGGCCCTCGTGCAGCACCTGCATGACCGACAGGCAGGTATCGAGGCCGATGAAATCCGCCAGTTCGAGCGGCCCCATCGGATGGTGCGCGCCGAGCTTCATCGCCGTGTCGATCGCCTCGACGTTCCCCACGCCCTCATACAGCGTGTAGATCGCCTCGTTGATCATCGGCAGCAGGATGCGATTGACGATAAAGGCTGGAAAGTCTTCCGACACCGCGATGGTCTTGCCGAGCTTCGAGACGAACGCCTTGCTCGCCTCGAAGGTCGGATCGCCGGTCGCAATGCCTCGGATCAGCTCGACCAACTCCATCAGCGGCACCGGATTCATGAAATGAATGCCGATGAATTTCTCCGGCCGGTCGGTCGAGGCGGCGAGCTTGGTGATCGAAATCGAAGAGGTGTTGGTCGCGACGATCGCGTCAGGCTTCAGCGTTGGGCACAGCGCCGAGAAGATCTTGCGCTTGACGTCCTCTTTCTCGGTCGCGGTCTCGATCACCAGATCGCAATCCGACAAGGCTTCGAGCGTCTCCGCCGCGGTGATGTGCTTGAGCGCCGATTTGCGCTGATCCTCGGTGATGACGTTCTTGCCGACCTGGCGCGCCATGTTGCCGTTGATCGTGGCAAGCCCGGTCTTGATCCGGTCGGGCGCGACGTCGTTGAGCAGGACAGTGAAGTCCGAAAGCGCGCAGACATGGGCGATGCCGCTGCCCATCTGTCCCGCGCCGATTACCCCAATCTTGCGAATAGTCTGCGCCATGATGCGTGCCCGGTTTACATCAATCGCCCGGCAAAGGGCAGTCCGTAACGTCAGCGTTTCAGCTTCGCCAGTTCGGCGTCAAGCTCCGGCAGAGCCTGATAGAGATCGGCGACGAGGCCGTAATCGGCGACCTGGAAGATCGGCGCCTCCTCGTCCTTGTTGATCGCAACGATGATCTTGGAATCCTTCATGCCGGCGAGATGCTGGATCGCGCCGGAAATGCCGACCGCGATATAAAGCTCCGGCGCGACCACCTTGCCGGTCTGGCCGACCTGCCAGTCGTTCGGCGCGTAGCCAGCATCGACTGCCGCGCGCGAGGCGCCCATCGCGGCGCCAAGCTTGTCCGCGACCGGCTCGATATATTTCGTGAAGTTCTCGCGATTTTGCATCGCGCGGCCGCCGGAAATGACAATCTTGGCCGAGGTCAGCTCGGGGCGGTCCGATTTCGACAATTCTTCGCCGACGACGGACGACAGGCCGGGATCGGCGGGCATGGCGACGTTTTCGATCGGAGCCGAGCCTCCCTCGCCGGCAGCCTGGAACGCCGCGGTGCGGACCGTGATGACCTTCTTCTTATCCTTCGACTTCACGGTCTGGATCGCGTTGCCCGCGTAGATCGGCCGCTCGAACGTATCCGGGGCGACCACCTTGGTGATCTCGGAAATCTGCATCACGTCGAGCAGGGCCGCGACGCGCGGCATGACATTCTTGCCGGTGGTCGTGCCCGGAGCGATCAGCACATCGTACGGCCCGGCCAGCGCGACGATCAGCGCAGCGGTCGGCTCGGCGAGACGGTGCTCGAGCGCGTCGCTTTCGGCGAGCAGCACCTTCTTGACGCCATCAAGTTTCGCGGCGGCCTCTGCCACGGCCTTGCACCCTTTGCCGGCGACGAGAATGTGAATGTCGCCGCCGATCTGTTTCGCGGCGGTCAGCGTCTTCAAGGTCGGATCGAGAACGGTCTTGTTGTCGTGCTTGGCGAGAAGGAGCGTCGTCATCAGATCACACCTGCATCTTTCAGCTTGCCGACAAGCTCCGCGACCGAAGCGACCTTGGCGCCGGACTTCCGTCCGCTCGGCTCGACCGTGCTGACCACTTCAAGCCGTGGCGCGATATCGACACCGAGCGCCTCCGGCGTCTTCTCGTCGATCGGCTTTTTCTTCGCCTTCATGATGTTCGGCAGGCTCGCGTAGCGCGGCTCGTTGAGGCGAAGATCGGTCGTGACGATGGCCGGGCTCTTCAGCTTGACCGTCTGCAGCCCGCCGTCGACCTCGCGCGTCACCATGAGATGATCGCCCTCGACGACGATCTTCGACGCGAACGTCCCCTGCGGCCAGTTGAGAAGCGCAGCGAGCATCTGTCCGGTCTGATTGCTGTCGTCGTCAATCGCCTGCTTGCCCAGAATGACGAGGCCGGGCTTTTCCTGATCGACCACCGCCTTCAGGAGTTTCGCGACCGCGAGCGGTTCCAGCGGCGCATCGGTCTTGATCAGAATGCCGCGGTCGGCGCCCATCGCGAGCGCGGTGCGGATCGTCTCCGCGCAGGATGCGGGCCCTGCGGACACCGCCACCACCTCGGTCGCCTTGCCTGCTTCCTTCAGCCGCAGCGCCTCCTCGACGGCAATTTCGTCGAAGGGATTCATCGACATCTTGACGTTGGCAAGCTCCACACCCGACCGGTCCGCCTTCACGCGTATCTTGACGTTGAAATCGACTACCCGTTTCACGGGCACAAGTATCTTCATCGCTTATCCTTCTGACGGGCGGGCAGGCGTGGCAAACTAATGGTGCGGCGCAGCGCGGTCAACGCAAGGAAGGCGCCTGCGAGTCCGCCACGCCGGGGGCGGAAACGCACTCGAACAGCGTGACGCCGGGGCGCCGGAGCAGCGTGAATAGCCCCGCACCCGCCGCAAGCCCGCCGACATGAGCCCAATAGGCGACGCCGTCGTCGGCCCGCGTCTCGATCTGCCAGAGCTGCATCAGCGCCCAGCCGCCGATCACCCAGAATGCGCGCACGCGTGCGGCAATATAGAAGACGAGAACCGTGATCTTCGCGCAGGGCCGCAGCATCAGATAGGCCCCGATCACGCCTGCGACCGCGCCCGACGCACCGCCAAGCGGCACGAGCGAACCTGGCGCACTCGCCACATAGGTCAGACCGCCCGCAATTCCCGAGCAGAGATAAAGCAGCAGAAAGCGCAACGATCCGGTCGCCTCCTCGACGTTGTCGCCAAAGACGAACAGGAACAGCATGTTGCCGAAGACATGCAGGATGTTGAAGTGAATGAACTGGTGCGTCAGCAGAGTGAGGATCGGCGGAAAGGAGGTCGCCGTTACGCCCCGGTGGGTCAGCGCGACAGGGATCGTTCCGAACGTTTCGGTGATTGCGTTTTGCGCGGTCGGATCGTTCGCCGCGAACACCGCGAAGCTCAGGCAGTTGACGCCGATCAGACTCCACGTCACCCACGGCGTCTTCGGACTACGGAACGGATTGTCGTCCCACAGCGGCATCACCATGATCGGCCCCCGAACGTGCCATACTATCTGTTCTGGCCCGGCACCCAAAGAACATCGCGCGCGCCCTTGCCATTGACATGGCGGCTCGCGACAAAAAGAAAATCCGACAGCCTGTTCATGTATTTCACGACCGGCGGGGAGATGCGCTCGCCGTCGCGGTCGCCGAGTTCGACGATCAACCGCTCCGCCCGCCGGCAGATCGTCCGCGCGAGATGCAGATAGGCCGCCGCCGCCGAGCCACCCGGCAGGACGAATGATTGCAGCGGCTTCAGATCCTTGTTCAGCAGGTCGATGTCTCCTTCGAGCCGCGCGACCTGCGCGTCGCTCACCCGCAGTCTCTCATCGCCGGGCAGGCAGAGGTCCGCCCCAAGATCGAACAGGTCGTTCTGGATGCGGCCGAGCATGTCGTCGAGCGGGCGCTCTGACCCGGTGTGCAGGCGCGCAATCCCGATCGCGGCATTGGTCTCGTCTACCGTGCCGTAGGCCTCGACGCGCAGATCGTATTTCTTGCGCCGCTCCCCGCTTGCGAGCGCGGTCGTGCCGTCGTCGCCGGTACGTGTGTAGATGCGGTTGAGGACGACCATCTATTTCGCCATCGCCCAGACCGCCAGCATGATGACGACGATCGCGACGAACTGAAGAAGAACGCGAAGCCGCATCAATTTCTGCGAGGTCTGCGGCGATCCTCCGCGCATCATATTGACGAGCCCGAGCACGAGCACGACCGCGACCGCGGCCACAGCGACAGGGACGAGCAGATAGGCGAAGAAGTCCGACATGGTATTTCCTTTTAGCACCTGGCCGCGTGAGCCGCAGCTATCCCGTTGCTCAGTTCAGCACGACGATTGAGGCGTTCAGCAGCGTCGCGAAGGCGACCCAGCCGAGATAAGGGGTCAAAGCCCACGCCGCGACGCGGTCGAGGCTCCAAAATCGCATGATCGTGAACACGATGGCGAGCAGCAGCAGGACGATGATCACGAGTGCGAGTGCAGGCCGCTGCCATCCGAAAAAGATGGGCGACCACGCCGCGTTCAGCGCAAGCTGGACGAAAAACCATTGCAGCGCCTTGGTGCGGCCCGGCGCAGGACCGAGCCAGACGCGCCAGCCGGCAAGCGCCATGAGTGCGTAAAGAAGCGTCCAGACGGGTCCGAAGACCCAATTCGGAGGGTTGAAGGCAGGCTTCTCCAGTCCTGCATACCAAGTGGGAATTTTCGGAAGCGTCACGGCGGAACCGAGGATCGCGACTACCGCGACAATGGCAGAAAAGACGACAAGCGCGCCCCATTTGCGGAACCAGATCACGCGCGATGAACTTTCCGTCAACGGCCGCTCCTTCCGTCATTTTCGGTCTATTACTGGACCATTCGCTTGCTGGCCTGGAAAAATCCTATGACTGACCGACGCATTCCTCTCAAGCCCCGGACGCTCGCAGCACAGGCGCTCGGCGCTGAAGAGCCCATAACCAAGGGCATCGTGCCTCCGGTTCATATGGCGACTACCTTTATCCGGGACCCGGACAATCAGAACAGGTCCGGCTTCGCCTATGGCCGCCCCGACAACGCCACCGTCCGTCAGGCCGAAGCCGTCGTCGCCGCGCTCGAGGGCGCGCAGGCTGCGATGCTGTTCGGCTCCGGCATGGCTGCGGCGACGACGGTCGTGCTCGCGCTCGACCGGCCGAGCCATATCGTCGCGTCGAAAGTGATGTATTGGGGATTTCGGGCCTGGCTCGGTGCGGCCACGCGGTTCGGCCACACAATCGAATTTGTCGACACCTCCGATCTCGATGCCGTTCGCGCGGCGATGAAGCCCGGACAAACGCGGCTTGTCTGGATCGAGACGCCCGGCAACCCGCTCTGGACCATCACCGACATCGCTGCAGTCGCCGACATCGCGCACAAGGCGGGCGCGGTCTGCGTGGTCGATTCCACGGTCGCCACGCCGATCCTCACGCAGCCGCTGGCGCTCGGCGCCGACATTGTCATGCATTCCGCGACCAAATTCCTGAACGGTCATTCCGACGTGCTCGCCGGCGCGCTCGCCTGCGCCCGCAGCGACGATTTCTGGAAGAGCGTCGGGCTGGTACGCATGCAGCACGGCGCCGTGATCGGGCCATTCGAGGCGTGGCTGTTGCTGCGCGGCCTGCGCACGGTCGACGTTCGGGTGCGCACCCAGACCGAGACCGCGGCGAAGCTCGCTGCAAAATTTACCGAACATCCGAGAATCTCCGGCGTCCTGTATCCGGGCCTTGCATCGCATCCGGGTCACGCCGTCGCCGCACGCCAGATGAAGCACGGCTACGGCGCCATGCTCTCGATCCTCGTGAAGGGTGGAGAACGCGCCGCGATCGACGCCGCCGCCCGCGTTCAGGTCTGGAAGCGCGCGACATCGCTCGGCGGCGTGGAGAGCCTGATCGAGCATCGCGCCTCGGTCGAAGGCCCGGACTCACCCTGCCCGCATGAATTGCTGCGCCTTTCGGCGGGGCTTGAAGATCCCGACGATCTCTTCAATGATCTCGACGGGGCCTTGCGCGCCGCCAACTAGCTGACCGGAGAGTGACGATGCGGCGATGGGTATGCGGTGCGTTCCTCGCCGCCGCGATAGCTTCGCCTGCTTCGGCGCAGGTCACCTGGCAACTCATCAACGAATATCCGGCGAATTCGCTGACCGGCGAAGCCGACGCATTTTTCGCGCAGTCGGTCAAAACCCGGACCGGCGGGCGGGTCGTCGTCGAGCCGATTCCCGATGCCAAGTCGGGGCTGCGCACGCGCGACCAGCTCAAGGCCGTGAGCGATGGCCGTTACGCGATGGCCAACAGTTTCGCGGGCGCGCTTGCCGACGAAAGCCCGCTCTTCCTGATGTCGTCGCTGCCGTTCCTTACCCCGACCGCCGCTCATGCGCGCTCACTGTATGAAGTTGCGGCACCGCTTTACGAGAAGCTGTTTGCCGAACGCGGGCAGAAACTCCTCTACGTGACGCCGTGGCCGCCCTCCGGGATCTGGTCGGCCGATCCGGTTTCCGGCCGCGGCGCGCTCGGCGCGCTGAAGATCCGGACCTATGACAAGACCGGCACGGAGGTGTTCAGCCAGGTTTCGCCTGCCGCCAGCGTTGTTTCTTTCGCCGATCTGAACGCGAAACTCGAAGGCGGAGAGATCAACGCCGTCCTGTCATCGGGCGACGGAGGCGCAGGCCGGCAATTGTGGAAATACCTGAAATACTTTTCCGAGATCACCTACGCGATCCCGCTGAGCTTCGGTTCGGTATCGCTGAGCGAATGGAACAAGCTCGATGACGCGACTCGGCGCGCTATCGAAGAAGCGGGGCGCGAAACGACCGAGCATCAGTGGACGGCGATGACGGGCCGCGTCGACAAGAACTACGCCGTCATGCGCGACAACGGCGTGACGATCACCCAGCCGCCGCTCGATGTAACGATCGCCCTGGCGGCGGCCGGCGCGAAATCGCTGATCGACTGGCAGGGACGCGCCGGACCGGAAGCCGCCAAAGCCCTGCAGGATTATCAGGCGCGTCCGGTCCGCTGAACAGGCTCACGCCGCGGTCAGATGCTTCTCGATCTCGTGCACCGGAAGCTTGACGAAGTCCTTGTCGATTTCGTCGCGGATCGCCTGCTTGAGCTGCGGTGAATAGGCCTGCCGCAGCACGCCGAGCGCGCGCGGAGGAGCGACAATCACCATCGACTTGGTTTCCCCTGCCCCGAGCGCCGCGTCGAGCCGCCCGGCGAGATCGACCAGAAAAGCGCGCTCGGCCTCATCGTGCCAGTCGGTCTGCTCGACCGAGCTGCGGCCATGCCCCACCGAATTGAATGTCCGGCCCGGCGCGTCGCTTCCCTGTTCGCGGGTCGCAGGGTTCTTCTGCGCGTAAACTTCCTTGGTCTGGAAATTAGGGAACATCTCGTCGCCGGCATTCTGCAAGATCAGCGCCTTGCGGCCGTCGCACACCACAATCCATTCGCCCTGTCTGATTTTCAGTCTGGTCATCGACACCTCCGGGAACGAGCACCCACGATACCGACCGGACGCGGGCGTTCTTTGCTCTGGATCAACGCTTGGACCGGCCGGTCGTTGCGTGCGTGCCGGCGGGCCGGGCCTACTTTCGGGCGTCAGTTGCTGCCGTCGAGCAGCCGGCGCGCAATGACCTGGGCCTGAATCTCGGCTGCGCCCTCAAAAATGTTGAGGATGCGCGCATCGCACAGGATGCGTGAGATGGGAAATTCCAGGGCAAACCCGTTGCCGCCGTGGATCTGCACGGCGTTGTCCGCCGACGACCACGCCACGCGCGCGGCGAGGAGCTTCGCCATGCCGGCTTCGAGGTCGCAGCGGCGCCCGGAATCCTTCTCGCGCGCGGCATAATACGTGAGCTGACGTGCGATCAGGATTTCGACCGCCATCATCGCGAGCTTGTCGCCGACCCGTGGAAAGTCGACGATCGGCCCGCCGAATTGCTGGCGCTGCTGCGCATAGGTAAGAGCCTGATCGAGCGCGGACTGCGCGACACCGACGGCGCGAGCGGCAGTCTGGATGCGGGCCGATTCGAAAGTCTGCATGAGCTGCTTGAAGCCCGCGCCCTCCACGCCGCCGAGAAGATTGTCCGCTTTCACCTCGAAGCCGTCGAAGGCGATCTCGAATTCCTTCATGCCCCGATAACCGAGCACCTCGATCTCGGTGCCGGACATGCCTTTGGCGGGGAACGGGTCGGCGTCGCTGCCGCGCGGCTTTTCCGCAAGCAACATCGACAAGCCGCGATAGCCGGGCTCCTTCGGATTGGTGCGCACGAGCAGCGTCATCAGATCGGCGCGCACCGGATGCGTGATCCAGGTCTTGTTGCCGAAGACCCGGTATACGTCGCCGTCCTTCGCCGCGCGCGTCTTCAGCGACCCAAGATCGGAGCCGGTGTTCGGCTCGGTGAACACCGCGGTCGGCAGGATTTCACCCGACGCGATCTGCGGCAGCCAGTGGCGCTTCTGCGCCTCCGTGCCGCTTCCGAGGATCAATTCGGCGGCGATTTCGGATCGCGTTCCGAGCGAACCGACGCCGATATAGCCGCGCGATAATTCCTCCGAGACGACGCACATCGATTCCTTGCCGAGGCCCATCCCGCCGTATTCTTCCGGGATGGTGAGCCCGAACACCCCGAGCTCCGACATGTGCGAAATGATGTCGATCGGAATGTAGCTGTTGGTCTTGTGCCATTGCTGCGCGTGCGGAAGAACTTCGCTCACCGCGAATTTTCGCATCTCGTCGCGGATGGCCTCGAGCGTTTCGTCGAGGCCGGAAGCGCCGAAGGTCATTTCCTGATTGTTGCGCATCAGCTCGACGAGTCGCGCCCGGCGCGTCGCGGTATTGCCGTTGGCGATGAGCGCCTCGACATGCGGCGTAACGCGCGCCGCGACCGCCGCCGTCGAAAGTCCGAGATCGGACAGGCGCACGATCTCGGTTTGGCTCATCGGGATGCCGCCAATGATCTGCGCGAGATATTCGCCGACACCGATGCGGACGATATTTTCCTCGGCTTCGCCGAAGCGTCCCGCGGCCAGCATGCGTTCGGAATAGGCCACGAGCTGGCGCAGCGCTTCGACATAGGTGGCAAGCCAGGCGAGGCCGTGCGTGGCGCGCTGCTCGCGGTCGAGCGAGCGGTTGCTGTTGCCGCCTTCGATCACGACCCGCTGGCGCACCTTGAGGGTAGCGTCGGCGAGCAGCGCCTCCGCGGCCGCAATCGCATCGCGAGCGCGATCGGGAAAACTGTCAGCGGATTCGCGGCGCGGAGAAGCCAATGCCATCGCTCAGACCCCGTCGGCGCCTGCGTCGGAAAGTGTGCGCCGCACAAAATGAAAAACAGCACGGCCATGCGGGCAACGCAATACCGTCCATCGGGTGTTTTCATTTCGGGCTTAACGAGCGCGAAACCATATTTTGCATCAATTTTAACCATTTGGCGGTCTTCTGGCGGCATGGCACTTCCACCGACCGCCTCCGCACGTCCGGAAAAGCGCGCGCTCGACGGCGCTGCGTTGCAATCCCGAATTTACCGCCTGATCAGCTCGGTTTCGGTGCGCGCACGTATTGCTGCGATCGCGCTCATCCCAGTGGCCGGGCTGATCCTGAACGGGTTCACGTTCGTGGCCAGCGAGCGCGATCTCGAAGCCGCGTCGAGTCAGGCCCGGCATGCCGACGCCCTCGCGGATGCCAGCACGGAATATCAGCGCGCGTTGATGAGCCTGCGGATCACGGCGCGCGACTTTGCCTCCACCCCCACCGACGATCTGGTCAAGGCGTTTTCCGATCAGGCCGATCGCGCGTTGCGGCAGCTCGACGAGATGGAGATCTCCGCAAACGTCGATAGCTGGGAAACGCTGCAGGCGCTGCGCGAGCAGATGACTGAGCTGCAGGACCATTTCAAGGCCATCGTGACCGAACAGCGCCGCCTCGGATTCACATCCGATCTCGGATTGCGGCGCCAATTGCGGGACGCGACAAACGCCGTCGAACGGATCATCGATAACGAGCTGATGACCACGAACGATGTCAACAATCATCGGGTCATCATCGCGTTCCTCGAGATGCGGAAGTTCGAGGCGGAGTATCAGCGCGAGCGGATGCAATTCCTGCAGGATCAGTTCTTCGAGCAATACAAGGCCTTCCAGCAGGCGCTGCAGGGCATCGTCACCGATGACGCCACCAAGGCAGCAATCGATAGCGGCACAAAGGTCTATGCCGACGTCTTCGCACAATGGGTCGAGAGCAGCGACAAGGTGCGTCCGCACTTCGCTATCATCGACATCGACAGCCAGAAGATGATCCCGATGGCGGACACGCTGATCGCGTCCGCGCGCCGCGCCGCTTCCGAAGCGAGCCAGGCCTTGCACAAGGCCCAGTCGCGCACCCGAAATATCATCATCAGCGTCGGACTTGCCATCGTGCTGATCGGTCTCGCGCTCAGCTGGCTGATCGGCCGAAACATCACCCGTCCGCTCAACGGTCTCGCCGCCGTGATGAAACGTCTGGCCGGCGGCGACACGTCGGCGCGCATCCCGGCGACGCGGGCGCGCGACGAGATCGGCGAGATGGCGCGCACCGTGATCGTATTCCGCGACACCATGATCGAGCGCCAGCAGCTCTCTGCGAAACAGGACGAAACCAGCCGGGCGCGAGAAAGACGCAGCGAAGTCATCGCGGCGACAGTGGCCCGGTTTGAAAAGTCGGTGGAGCAGGTTCTGGCCAAGGTCCGCGCCGCGGCGGGACGGATGGAATCGACCTCAGGCGCGCTCGACGGCGCTGCGGATTCCATGTCGGCGGAAGCGCGCCAGGCCGAGGATCGCGTCAATGCCGCGTCGGCCAACGTCACGACGGCTGCGGGCTCGGTCGAGGAACTCGCCGCCTCGATCGGTGAAATCTCCGCTCAGGCCCACACCTCGACCGACGTCGCCGGCCGCGCCGTTGCGGAAGCGCGGCGTACCGCGAAGACCATGCAGGACCTTGGCGTCGCTGCCACCCGCATTGGCGAGGTGGTCAACCTCATCCAGGCCATCGCGGCGCAGACGAACCTTCTGGCGCTCAATGCCACGATCGAGGCCGCCCGCGCCGGAGACGCCGGCCGCGGCTTTGCCGTCGTCGCATCGGAAGTGAAATCGCTCGCCGGCCAGACCGCCCGCGCGACCGAAGACATCGCAGAACAGATCGGTTCGATCCAGTCCGCCGCGGCCGACGCCGCTCAGGCCATTTCCAAGGTCAACGCAACCATCGAGGACATGTCGGCGATTGCCTCCGGCGTCGCGGCGACGGTGGAAGAGCAGAATTCCGCCGTTCTCTCGATCGCCGAGGGCATGACCAGCGCCTCGACCGAAGCCCGGACCGGCGCAAGCGCCATGAGCCGGGTCGCGGCGGCCACGTCGGACGCCCGGACCACCGCCGCCGAAGTCCGCTCGCTTGCCGATGCCCTGGCGCAGGAAGCCGAAGGCCTTGAAAACGAAGTCCGCCGGTTCCTCAGCGAGGTCCGCGCGGCCTGATCCGCGCGGATAGGCCGCGACAAACGCAGACTTGCATTTCAAACGGTCGCAAGGTGATGTGCGTCGTCCGGGAGCACGAATCTTTGTTCGCCGTGAGACAATTCTTCCGTATCGCCATTGATGCGTTCTGGCAGTTCAACGCCGACGATGGCTGGGCCATTGCGAGTCACATCGCCCTGTCAGCGCTGATGTCGCTTTTCCCGTTTCTGCTCATCATCACCGCGATGGCGGGCATTTTCGGCTCAACCACCCTGCCCGACGAAGCAGCAAATCTCATCCTCGATGCGTGGCCGGCCGAAGTGGCCGCCCCGATTGCGCTCGAGATCCATAGCGTGCTTGCGGGCGCACAAGGTCAGGTGCTGACCATCGGCACGATGCTTGCGCTTTATTTCGCATCGAGCGGAATCGAAAGCCTGCGCATCGGGCTCAACCGCGCCTACGGCGTGATCGATCCGCGGCCGATCTGGCTCATGCGCATCGAATCGATCGGATATGTGATCCTCAGCGCCGTTTCGATGCTGGCGTTGTCGTTTTTCGTCCTGCTGGCGCCGCTGATCTGGCGCACCGCGGTGCGGCGCTTTCCGAAGATCGAACCGTTCAGCGACGTCATCACCTTGTGGCGTTTCGGGATCGTGTCGATGCTGCTGATCGCGACGCTCGTCATCGTGCACAAATGGCTCCCGGCCGGCTCGCGCAAGTTCCGCGACATCGCGCCGGGCATCGTCGCAACGCTGATTTTATGGCTGGTGGCCGGAACGCTGTTCGGCCGCTATCTCGCCGACTTTGCCTTCGCCTATTCGGTTTATTATGCGGGCCTGGCCTCGACGATGATCGCGCTGATCTTTCTTTACCTGAGCGCGTCGATCTTCATCTATGGCGGCGAACTGAACGCGATGATCCTGAAAGCCAAGGCTATCCGGGACAGCGCCACGACCTAGCGCGCTAGGCGCTCGCGGCTTCGACCGTATCTTCGAAATTGCGCAAACCCGAGCGCGGCGCGCCGACAATCACCGCCATGTTGCCGGGCGGGTGCTGGTTCTTCCACATCAGCTGATGCGCGTGCGGTATCTTCTCCCAGGGGAACACCTCGCCCATGCAAGGGTCGATGCGCCGGTCGATCACGAACTGGTTTGCAGCGCTCGCCTGTTTCAGGTGCGCGAAATGCGAGCCTTGAATTCGCTTCTGCCGCATCCAGACGTAGCGCGCGTCGAAGGTGATGTTGAAGCCCGAGGTGCCGGCGCAGAACACAACCATGCCGCCGCGCTTGACCACCAAACAGGACACCGGGAACGTCGCCTCGCCCGGATGTTCGAACACGATATCGACGTCGCGCTTGCCGGTGATATCCCAGATCGCCTTGCCGAACTTGCGCGCTTCCTTGGTCCATTCGTTGAATTCGGGGGAATTGACCTTGGGCAGCTGGCCCCAGCACTTGAAATCCTTACGGTTGATGACGCCTTTCGCGCCGAGGCTCATCACGTAATCGCGCTTGCTGTCGTCGGAAATGACGCCGATCGCGTTCGCACCCGATGCCGCGCAGAGCTGGACGCCGAAGACGCCGAGGCCGCCCGACGCGCCCCAGACGAGCACGTTGTCGCCCGGCTTAAGCGTGTGAGGCGCGTGGCCGAACAGCATGCGGTAGGCGGTCGCAAGCGTCAGCGTGTAACAGGCCGCTTCTTCCCACGTCAGGTGCGCAGGCTTGTGCATCAGTTGGCGGGACTGCACCCGGCAGAATTGCGCGAACGAGCCGTCCGGCGTCTCGTAGCCCCAGATCCGCTGCGACGGAGACAGCAGCGGATCACCGCCGTTGCATTCCTCGTCGTCGCCGTCGTCCTGATTGCAGTGGACGATGACTTCGTCGCCGACCTTCCATCGCTTCACCTTCGAACCGACCGCCCACACGACGCCGGACGCGTCGGATCCCGCGATGTGATAGGGCTGCTTGTGCACGTCGTGCGGGGAAATCGGCACGCCGAGACCGGCCCACACCCCGTTGTAGTTCACCCCTCCGGCCATCACGAAAATCAGGACCTCGTCCTCGCCGATCGGCCAGGTCGGCACGACCTCGATCTGAAACGACGTCTCGGGCGGCCCATGACGCTCCCGACGGATCGCCCAGGCATGCATCTGCTCCGGCACATGGCCGAGCGGGGGAATTTCGCCCACCGCGTAGAGGGACTTGAGCGCGGATAGCTTTGGATTGGCCATCGCCATGGCATGTCTCCGGCTGGGGGTGCCGCAAGTCTGCCGCAAGCATTGCTGCACTGCAACAGGCACTTCGGCGGCGCGGCGGCTTAATTCGCCAGAAGGGGAAAGGCTCCCCGGCCGCGCTGACAAGGAACGCGCGCGGGAGTATGCTTCTTTCGCTGCATTGCAAAAAGGGGCCGGAGTGCCCCACTTGAAAGGGGAAGCAACCATGGACGTTCAAGGCATCATCATCCTGCTGATCGTCGGCGCGGTGGCCGGCTGGCTCGCTGGAATGATCGTTACCGGCTACGGCTTCGGCCTGATCGGCAACATCGTGGTGGGCATTATCGGCGCGCTGATCGCCGGATTTCTGCTGCCCAGACTTGGCATCGCGATCGGCGGCGGGATCGTCGCTTCGATCATCAATGCCGTGATCGGCGCAGTGATCCTGCTGGTGATCATCGGATTAGTAAGACGCTGACGGGAGAGATTGGATCGGAGCGGAATGAGCGAACAACGTCGTGACAAGGCCCAACGCGACAAGCCTTGGATCTTCCGCACCTATGCAGGGCATTCGACCGCAGAGCGGTCGAATGCCCTTTATCGCCAGAACCTGCTGAAAGGCCAGACCGGCCTTTCCATCGCCTTCGATCTTCCAACCCAGACCGGTTACGACAGCGACCACGTCCTCGCCCGCGGCGAGGTCGGCAAGGTCGGCGTTCCAATCTCGCATCTCGGCGACATGCGTGCCCTCCTGCAGGGCATCCCGCTGGCCGAGATGAACACCTCGATGACGATCAACGCCACCGCGCCGTGGCTTCTCTCGCTCTATATCGCCCTCGCCGACGAAACCGCCCAGCCGCGCATCGCGCTGCAGGGCACGACGCAGAACGACATCATCAAGGAATATCTGTCGCGCGGGACCTATGTGTTTCCGCCCGCGCCCTCCATGCGGCTTACCCGCGACGTGATCCTGTTCACGACGCGCGAAGTGCCGAAATGGAATCCGATGAATGTCTGCTCCTACCATCTGCAGGAAGCAGGCGCGACTCCGGTGCAGGAACTCGCCTTTGCGCTCGCCACCGCGATCGCCGTGCTCGACGCCGTGAAGGCATCGGGCGTGGAGGGCGATCAGTTCGGCGAGGTGGTCGGACGAATCTCATTCTTCGTGAATGCCGGCCTTCGCTTCATCACCGAAATCTGCAAGATGCGCGCCTTCGCCGAATTGTGGGACGAGATCGTCGTGTCCCGCTATGGCGTGACGGATTCAAAACAGCGTCTCTTCCGCTACGGCGTGCAGGTCAATTCGCTCGGCCTCACCGAGCCGCAGCCCGAAAACAACGTCTACCGCATCTTGCTCGAGATGCTTGCGGTCACGCTGTCGAAAAAGGCCCGTGCCCGCGCGGTGCAATTGCCGGCATGGAACGAAGCGATGGGCCTGCCGCGGGCCTGGGACCAGCAATGGTCGCTGCGCATGCAACAGATTCTCGCCTACGAAACCGACCTGCTCGAATATGGCGACATCTTCGACGGCTCGAAGGCGATCGAGGCGAAGGTCGCCGAACTCAAGGCGGAGGCGAAGGAAGAACTCGCGCGCATCGACGCGCTCGGCGGCGCGGTCGCGGCGGTCGAAAGCGGCTACATGAAGCAGGCGCTGGTCGATTCCAACAGCCGCCGCCTGCAGGCGATCGAAAGCGGCGACCACATCGTCGTCGGCGTGAACAGGTTCACCGAAACCGAACCGTCTCCGCTGACCGGCGGCGACGGCTCAATCCTGACCGTCGATGCCAATATCGAGCAGGAGCAGGTGGAGAAGCTGAAAGCCTGGCGCGCGGCGCGCGACGGCAAGGCGGTCAAGGCCACCCTTCGGGACCTCGAAGCCGCCGCCCGCGAGGGGCGCAACATTATGCCGGCTTCGATCGCCTGCGCCAAAGCGGGAATCACCACCGGCGAATGGGGCGGCCTGTTCCGCCAGATTTTCGGCGAATACCGTGCCCCGACCGGGATCGGCCGTGCCGCTCGCGCGAGCGCCGACGGCGCGGACCCGCTGCGCGCCGACGTCGAGCGGCTGTCCAGGAAGCTTGGCCGCCGCATCAAGTTTCTCGTCGGCAAGCCCGGACTCGACGGCCATTCCAACGGCGCCGAACAGATCGCGGTGCGTGCGCGCGACGCCGGAATGGAAGTCGTTTATGGCGGCATCCGCTTCACGCCCGCCGAGATCGTCAAGACCGCGCTGGAAGAGGACGTGCACGTGATCGGATTGTCGATCCTGTCCGGCAGCCACATCCTGCTGGTGCGCGACGTGGTCGACCGGATGAAAGAGGCGGGCCTCGACGACGTACCGATCGTGGTCGGCGGGATCGTACCGCCGGACGACGCGCGCGCGCTGAAGGATTGCGGGGTGGCGGCGGTGTATACGCCGAAGGATTACGAGATCAACCGCATCATGGCGGATGTCGTGCGGATCGTGGAAAGCGCGACCGGAAAAGCGGCCTAGCTCGCCGTGCGTGGCGCGGCTTCGTCCATGGCGCGGGCGAGCGCAGTGGGACTCACCGGTTTCGTCAGATAGGCATTCATGCCCGTGTCGCGGGCGTGCGCTTCGGCATCCGGGTCGGTCCGTGCCGACAGACCGATCACAGGAATCGTGCCGAGAGGTTTCGGCAGCGCGCGGATCCGGCGCGTGATCTCGAAGCCGTCGACGCCGTTCAAGGTAATGTCCATCAGCACGAGGTCGAAATGGCCGCGGGCGAGCCTTTCGAGCGCCGCGTCCGCGGACCCGACGAAGTCGGCCTCGTCGCCGAGTTCTCGCAACATCGTGTTGAGGATCACACGGCCGTAGGGGCTATCCTCGACACACAGCACATGGCGGGCGCGCTCCGTTCTCTTGCCTCCGGCGCGCTTGCGCGGCGCATGCTCGCCGCCGCGGCCGGCATCGGCGACGGGCAGAATGACGGCGAGCCGGAATTCCGAGCCGCGGCCGGGACTGCTGGTGACGGTGAGATCGCCTCCCATCGCCCGGGCGAGACGCCGCACCAGAGTGAGTCCGAGACCGGTCCCGCCATAGCGGCGCGAAACCGCTTCGCTCGCCTGTGCGAACGGACGAAAGAGTTTGCCGATATCCGCGCGCTTCAGGCCGATCCCGCTATCCGCCACAGAGAACACCAGACGCTTCTTTCCCGCCGCCGCGGACGCCGCGGACACGCGCAATGCCACCTTGCCCCGCGCGGTGAACTTGATCGCATTGTCGATCAGGTTCTCGACCGCAGCACGCAGGCGCACCGCGTCGCCGACGACGGATTGCGGCAGATCGCGCGCGATCAGGACCTCGGCTTTCAGTCCGCTGGTTTGCGCACGCGCCGAAAGGGATTCACCGAGGCTTTCGGCCATCGCGCGCGGAGAGAACGGCTCCTCGCGCAGGACCAGACCGACCGCGCCCGCCCGTACGGCATCGCATACGATCGTCGTCAACTGCGCGAGATGGTCCGCTGCGCTCTTGATGCCGAGCGCCCAGCCGCGCTCGCGTGCTCCGAGGTCCGAAGCAGCAAGGAGCTCCGCATGGGCGAGGATGCCGGTCAGCGGGGTGCGAATGTCGTGCGCGAGCGCGGCCAGCGCGGTTTCGACCACGCGTGCTCCATTCTTGCGCATCGGCCGGCGCGCAGGTTTGCGCCGTCGCTTTGCCGCCTTGCGTTTCTTCGCCATTCAAACCCGCCCCGGCGTTCAGGATGACACGGCACGGTACGGCAGACCATCAGGCGGAGGGCAATCCCACCATGCGGCGGATATCCGCAGGGGTCGCACCCGCTTCACGCAATTCCCGCAAGCCCGTCGCCTGCGTGGATTTCGATAGCTTGCCGCCGTCCACGCCCTGGATCAGCCGATGGTGATGATAGCGGGGTGCCTGCAGACCGAGCAGTTGCTGCAACACGCGGTGCACCGAGGTCGATGGATAAAGGTCGAGGCCGCGCAAGACATCGGTGACACGCTGGCTTGCGTCGTCGATCACGACCGAGAGGTGATAGCTGTTCGGGACGTCCTTGCGCGCAAGGATCACGTCGCCCCACAATTCGGGCTGCGCGACGATTTCAGTGACGCCGCCGCTGCCGGTCTCGTGCCAGTACAGAGCGCCCACGCGCGCGACGGCCGCGTCCATGTCAAGACGAAGCGCGTAGGGTGAGCCCGCCTCGATCAGCCGCCGGCGTTCCTTGTCGTCGAGCGATTTGCTCAGGCCGGGATATCGGATGCCGCCGTCCGGATCGCGGGGGAATGCCTCGCCCTTGCTTTCGCGTTCGGCGACATGCCGCGCGATCTCGCTGCGACTTTCGAATGACGGATAGACGAGGCCCATCTCCTGAAGCCGCCCGATCGCGGCACGGTACTCGGCGTGATGCTCCGATTGCCGCCGCACCGGTTCCGGCCAGATGACCCCGAGCCAGCGCAGATCCTCGTAGATCGCCGCCTCGAATTCGGGCCTGCAGCGCGCATCGTCGATATCCTCGATGCGCAACAGCATGATGCCGCCGGCCGCCCGCGCCGTCTCGAAATTCAACAGCGCGGAGAACGCATGCCCAAGATGCAGGTACCCGTTCGGGCTCGGCGCGAAGCGATAGGTCGGCATCGATACATCCTGCGCCCTGCGTCGGGCGTCTTTGCCGGACTTGACCCGGCAATCCATCACGGCTTTGAACGTCAAAGCATTAGAGATGGACCGCCGGGTCAAGCCCGACGGTGGCGAACCCGGAAATGTCCCACTTCCTCCACACACAAGCCGAACTCGACGCGGCCCTCGCACACCTGCTGCTCAAGGACCCCCGCCTCAAGCCGGTGGCCGAGAAAGCCGGCGTTTTCGCTTTGCGCCGGCGCGAGGGCGGCTTCGCGGGACTATGCTCGATCGTTTGCGGTCAGCAGCTTTCCACCGCGAGCGCGGCGGCGATCCGCAACCGGCTGTTCGCGGCCTTCGAGCCCTTCCACCACGACACGCTGCGGCTCGCGCGCACCGACAAGCTCAAACGCCTCGGGTTGTCCGCACCCAAGATCAAATCGATCAAGGCGATCGCGAGCGCGATCAGCAAAAGCGAGATCGACCTGCACGCCGTCGGCAACATGCCGGCGGACGAGGCGCATGCTGAACTCGTGAAGCTGCACGGCATCGGGCCGTGGACCGCGGATATCTATCTTCTGTTCTGCCTCGGCCATGCCGACGCGTTTCCGGCGGGCGATCTCGCCGTGCAGGAAGCCGCGCGCATCGGTCTGAACCTGCGCAAGCGCCCTGACGCGAAGAGGCTTGCGCAGATTGCAGAAGCCTGGCGGCCATGGCGCGGCGTGGCGGCGCATCTGTGGTGGGCCTATTATCATGTGGTGAAGCGGCGCGAAGGCGCGCCCGTTTCGGCCGCAACCAAGAAAGCCTGGCCGCAGATCAAGAAATCGAAAATGAAAAAGCCGAAAGGACAATCGCGTGGCAAGTGAACTCGACGGCCCGCGCCTCGAACCGCGCGGAGGACAAGCGAGGCGCCTGGTCGTCTTCCTCCACGGCTATGGAGCCGACGGCAACGATCTGATCGAACTCGGCAAGGTGTGGCAGCCGCTCCTGCCGGACACGGCCTTCGTGTCCCCGCACGCGCCCGAGCCCTGCAGCCAGGCGCCGGTCGGCCGGCAATGGTTCGGACTTACTTTCCGCGATCCGAACGAACGCTGGGTCGGCGTGAACAAGGCCGCTCCGATCCTCGATTCATTTCTGGACAAGGAGCTCGCCCGGCGCGGCCTGCCCCCGTCCGCTCTTGCGCTCGTCGGCTTCAGCCAGGGCACGATGATGGCGCTGCATGTCGGCCTGCGCCGCGCGGTCGCGCCCGCCGCGATCGTCGGCTATTCCGGGATGCTCGCGCTCGACGAAGCAGCAACCCCCGAATCGGTTGCAGCCGCCATCCGGTCCCGCCCGCCGGTGCTCCTGATCCACGGCGACGCGGATGAACTGATCCCGGTTCAGGCGCTCTTCCACGCGAGCCAGACGCTTGCGGCGCTGGACGTGCCGGTCGAATGGCACATTTCCCAAGGGATCGGGCACGGAATCGACCAGGACGGCCTGCGTCACGGCGGCGAATTTCTCGCGCGGCGATTCGGGCTTTCCGGCTGACGCGCCGCCCGTCCGTCAACGCCTTGCGCCTCCTTCACAATCCCGTCACGCTCCCGTATAAATTATGCCGCTGCATGGTTTGCAGCGCAGGGATCACGAGGAGCCCTTGAACGTACACGTGTCGCCCAGCGGTTTTCCGGCTCTGGTGCTGAACGCGGACTTCCGGCCGCTGAGTTATTATCCGCTGTCGCTCTGGTCGTGGCAGGACGCGATCAAGGCCGTGTTCCTCGAACGCGTGAACATCGTCGCCAATTACGACCGCGCGGTTCACTCGCCGAGCTTCGAGATGAAGCTGCCGAGCGTCGTCTCGCTCAAGACCTATGTGAAGCCTTCGACCCATCCGGCCTTCACCCGCTTCAACGTGTTCCTCCGCGACAAGTTCTCCTGCCAGTATTGCGGCGCCGACGACGACCTCACCTTCGATCATCTGATCCCCCGCTCGCGCGGCGGGCACACGACGTGGGGCAACGTCGTCGCTGCGTGTTCGGCCTGCAATCTGAGGAAGGGAAGCCTGACGCCCGTCGAGGCCAACATGTTCCCTTCGCAGATGCCGTTCCAGCCGAGCGTGCAGCATCTGCACCGCAACGGCCGTCTGTTTCCGCCGAACTATCTGCACGATTCATGGCTCGACTATCTCTACTGGGACACCGAGCTCGATCCCTGATCGTTGCGCGCCCGGCACACCGTCATCGCAACGAGACTCCATGTCCTGGCTCCTCTTTGCCTTTTCCGGCCCGGTGCTGTGGGCGATCTCCACGCATTTCGACAAATATCTCGTCGAACGCTATTTCAAGGACAGTCACGTCGCCGTTCTCCTGATCTTCACCGCGCTGACCGGCCTCGTTTTCCTGCCGGTGATCTGGATCTTCCAGCCGGGCGCCACGGCCCTGCCGGTTCGCACGATGTCGCTGATGACGCTGTCAGGCCTTCTTTACATGGCCGGACTGTTCCTCTATCTGCGCGCGCTGCAGCGCGACGAAGCCTCGATCGTGATTCCGTTCGCGCAGGCCTCGCCGTTCTTCGGCTACGCGCTCGCCTATGTGTTCCTCGGCGAGGTTCTGTCGCTGCGCCAGATGACGGGAGGCGGGCTGATCGTTGCCGGCGCGCTGCTGGCCGGCCTTCAATTCAACAGCAAGGCGCCGTTTCGCGGATACACCGCGCTCCTGATGATCGCGTGCGCGCTCCTGATGGCGCTGTCCTCGCTGATCTTCAAGGCATTCGCGATTGAAGACGATTTCTGGCCGACCACGTTCTGGATGTTCGTCGGGCAGGCTCTGTTCGGCGCGGCGCTGCTTCTCGTGCCCGTTTACCGGCAGGGACTCGTCCACATGATGCGCAGCAATCTCACAGCCCTGATCGCGATCAACGGCGCGAACGAATTGATCAATCTCGGCGGCAGCCTCGGGATGCGCTACGCCCTGCTGCTGGCGCCGCTCAGCCTCGTACAGGCGGTCAGCGGCACGACGGCGATCTTCGTCTTCATCTTCGGGATTGCGATCTCGCTGCTTGCGCCGTCGCTCGGCCGCGAGGACCTGTCATCCCGCAACCTGGTCCAGAAAGGAATTTCCGCGGCGCTGGTCGCCTTCGGCGTGTATCTCGTCAATGTCGGGGCGTCCGCGTGACACCGGGCCTCGTCATCTTCGATTGCGACGGCGTGCTGGTCGATTCCGAAACGATCGCCTGCCGGGTGGACGCCGATCTGTTCACCGAAGCCGGATTCCCGACCACGCCCGAAGAGGTCATGCAGCGCTATGTCGGACGCAGCGCCGCCTTCATGATGTCGGACATCGAGGCACGGCATAGCCGAGCTCTTCCTCAGGACTTTCCGTCAAGGATGCACACGGCGATTGCGGAGGCGTTCGACCGCGAACTGCGCGCCGTCGAAGGCGTAGCCTCGGCGATCGCGGATCTGCCCGTCAGGCGATGCGTCGCTTCGAGCAGCACGCCCGAACGCATCGAACGCTCGCTGCGGGTGACCGGACTGCTCGCGCATTTTCATCCGCACATTTTCAGCGCCACGCAGGTCGCGCGCGGCAAACCCGCACCGGACCTGTTCCTGTTCGCCGCGCAGCGAATGGCGGCATCGCCATTGGACTGCATCGTGATCGAGGACAGCCTGGCCGGCGTGGAGGCAGCTCGCGCGGCCGGGATGCGTGCGATCGGGTTCACCGGCGCCAGCCATTGCGACGAGGCTCATCCCGCACGGCTTCGTTCAGCCGGTGCCGATGTCATCCTTACGCGGATGGCCGACCTGCCGGCCGCCTTGCGCGGGCTTTCAGGCCGGAGTCAGGCGCGCCGAACGATAGGCTGAGAAAAATCCCTTCGCTGCGAGCGCCAGGATCGCAAGCGAGATCAGCACATTGTAACCGGCGAGCGACAGGCCGAGAAAGCGCCAGGCCGCCTCGTCACAGCGGACGACGCGTGCGTTGTTCAGTTGTTCCAGCAACCCGCCGCTCGAGCCGAAACTGTTGAGCGGTCCCGAACATTCGGTCGGGCCGGCCCACCAATGCCATTCGATCCCGGAATGGTAGACGGCAATCACGACATTGATGCCCATGGCGAGCGCGATGGCGCCGAAGGCGAGCGCCAGCACCTTGCGCGACGCCCCGTGCCCCGCTCCGAGCGCGATCATCAGCGCCAGCGGAATCGAGACGTAATACGCGATGCGCTGGTCGAGACACAGCGGACAGGGCTGATAGCCGAAGCCGAACTGAAAGATGAATGCCCCCAGAATCGTCGCCGCGCCGATCAGCGCGATCAACAACGCAGGGAGCCTGATCGAATCGTCATTGGTCATTGTCGTGATCCGGATAATCGCAAGGCCGGACATAGCGTCAGCACCCACCAATGTCGATACGGCGTTGACCCATGACCATTCGCCGGTATGATCGCCGCCATGCCCCTGTGGCGGAATTGGTAGACGCGCCTGACTCAAAATCAGGTGTAGCAATACGTGCTGGTTCGAGTCCGGCCAGGGGCACCACTTCCCTCCATCTCCGGCGGGTGCGCCGCGATCAAAGAAAGTTCGCCGCGGCTGCGGCGAAAATGCGTCCTTGAGCGTTACACAGGGCTGCCATGCCCCCCTGCTGGACTAAAGCCACCCATGACGCCGGCACTTAAACAGGTTCTGCGGCCCGGTCTGGTCGGACTTGCAATCGCGCTGCTCGCGGCGGGCAGCGCCTACGCGGCGGATGCGAAGGCCGGTCCGTCCGAAGTCGTTTTCATCTTCCAGCTGATGCTGCTGATCTTCGTCGGGCGGCTGCTTGGTGAAGGCTTCCAGCGTCTCGGCCAGCCCGCCGTCACCGGCCAACTCATCGCAGGCATTCTGCTCGGGCCGACCGTGCTTGGCGCATTGTGGCCGGACGCGCAGCACTGGCTTTTTCCTCCGGGACAGAAAGAGCAGAAGGCCATGCTCGACGCGGTGTCGCAGCTCGGCATCCTGATGCTGCTGCTGCTGACCGGGATGGAGACCGACCTTCGCCTCGTCCGTCGCGCGGGCCTCGCCGCGGTGAGCGTTTCGTTCGCCGGAATCGTGGTGCCCTTCGCCCTCGGCTTTGCGCTCGGCGAATTTCTGCCCGACTCGATGATCCCCAATCCGGAATTGCGGATCGTCACCTCGCTGTTCCTCGGCACGGCCCTGTCCATCGCATCGATCAAGATCGTCGCGATGGTGGTGCGCGAGATGAATTACATGCGGCGCAATCTCGGCCAGATCATCGTGTCGTCGGCGATCATCGACGACTCGGTCGGCTGGATCATCATTTCGATCATCTTCGGCCTCGCTCAGGAAGGCTCGATCGACTTCTGGTCGGTCGGCCGCGGCGTGCTCGGCACGCTGGCCTTCCTCACAGCGAGCCTCACCGTCGGACGGCGTGTGGTGTTCTTCATCATGCGCTGGACCAACGACAATTTCGTCAGCGACGTGCCGGTCGTCAGCGCCGTCCTTCTGATCATGGGATCGATGGCGCTGATCACGCATTTCATCGGCGTTCACACCGTGCTCGGGGCGTTCGTCGCCGGTGTGCTGATCGGGGAATCGCCGATCCTGACCCGCCACATCGACGAACAGCTGCGCGGGCTGATCACCGCCCTGTTCGCGCCGGTGTTTTTCGGCGCCGCCGGACTGGGGACGGACCTGACGATCCTGAAGGACTGGCACCTTGCCGCGCTGACGGCTGGTCTCGTGCTGATCGCAAGCCTCGGCAAATTTGGCGGCGCCTTCATCGGCGGCGAGATCGGCGGCCTGAACAAGCGGGAATCGTTCGCGCTCGCGCTCGGCATGAACGCACGCGGCTCGACCGAGGTCATCATCGCCACCATCGGGCTTTCGCTCGGCGCGCTCAGCCAGAATCTCTTTTCCATGATCGTCGCGATGGCCATCATCACCACCATGGCGATGCCTCCGACGCTGCGCTGGGCGCTGCGGCGGGTGCCGCTGCGCAAGGAAGAGGAAGAACGGCTCGAGCGCGAGGCCTTCGCCGAACGCGGCTTCGTCGCCAATCTCGAACGCCTGCTCCTTGCCGTCGACGCCAGCCCGAACGGACAATTCGCCTCGCGCATCGCCGGGTTGCTCGCGGGTCCGGCCGGAATGCCGACTACCGTCCTGCATATCGACGAGAAGATTGCGGTTGCGCAAAAGGAGGACGAGACCGAAACGTCGTCGCGCAACGGCAAGAATGGAAAGAACGAGGACAAGTCCGCCGACGATTCCGGCGACAAGGCTGCAAAAGGCTCCGGTGAGGAAACCGAACAGCAGGACGCGGAGGCAAAGCGCGCCAAGGAAAAAGAGAGCAAGTCCGCAATCGATGCCGCAAAGGAGAAAACCAAGGTTGTCGAGGACACGATCAAGAAAACCGCCGAAAAGACCCAGCCGATCGAGAAAGACGAGGCGGCGGACCCTGTCGACGTGACCACCACGATCGCGGATCGCCCGCCACGCGAAGCGATCGAAGCCGAGGCCAGGAAAGGCTACGACCTTCTGATCGTGGGTCTCGGCGACACGACGTCGAAGACCGCAGGCTTCAGCAAATCGATTTCGGAAGTGGCCGGCGCCTTCGAAGGGCCGCTCGCGGTTTCAGTTGCGCGGGGCCGTCGCGAAAAGCGGCCGCTGCAGGGCCGTATCAAGATTCTCGTGCCGGTCACCGGCACCGGGGTCTCGCGCCGCGGCGCCGAAGTCGGGCTCGCGCTCGCGCGAGCGGCGCGCGGGCAGATCACCGCGCTCTACGTGCATCAGGGCTCCAAGCCGCAAACCCGGCAACGGCGCGTCCGCCAGGCCTGGGTCGCGCGCCGTTCGGAGCGGGCAATTCTGAAGGACATCGTGTCGATGGCCGACAATTTCGAAACTCCGATCCATGTCGCCTCGCGCAGCAACGATTCAGCCGATACCGCGATCCTGCGGGAAGCCCGGCGCGGGGGTTACGACCTGATTGTTATGGGCGTGAGCCGACGGCCGGGTGACCGGCTGTTCTTCGGCAATGTGGCGCAAGCGATACTGGAGAACGAGGAGTTTTCCATTCTCTTTGTCGCGAGCGAAGCCTACGCTCAGGAAGCCAGACCACCGGAAAAGGAAGAGGTCGCGCGATGAACGAAGACCAGTTCAACGTGAGCATCCGCAAGTTTCTGAAAGAGGTTGGCGTCACCTCCCAGCGCGAAATCGAAAAGGCCGTGCGCGGCGCGGTCGCCGCTGGCTCGCTGAAGGGCAGCGAGCATCTTCCGGTCAAAGTCGTGCTCACGCTTGCGGGCGTGAACCTGACGCACACGGTCGACGGCTCGATCGATCTGGCCTGATTCAGATCACGGATTCAGGCGCGACATTGCGCCGGCCGAACGCTGTCTCCATCTCGCGGCGGACACGCACCGCCGGATCGTTCTTGTCGTATTCGACGTCGGCCCATTTGATGCGCTCGCCTTCCGCGATCTCCCGCTTCAGCTTGACGCTGTGGGCGAGTCCGAGCGGAAGAAATCCCTCATCGAGCGAGACATCGGCCGGTGTCTGCTTGCCCCAGACGCAGAAGCCACCCTCGCCGTCGAGCATCTCGCCGGCCTTGAGCGCGCGTTTGGCGGTCGCGACGACGTCCGAGCGGAAGCCGGTCGGCGCGCCGGTCGGCTCATTGCGCAACGCCGCCGATGCGACCGAGATCCCGAGTTCGAGACCGATCATGTGCACCGGGCGATAGAGCGCGGCAAAACGTCCGCTCTTGTCCGGCAGAAGATGATATTCGCGAAAGCAGCGCCGCGCGTAGTCGCTTTCGCCCTCGAACACGACGAAGGTGCCCATCGCAAGATGGTGCGGCACGTCGCGCTCCTGCCGGTCGACCGACGATACAACCTCGGTGACACCGGATTTTTCCAGCATGCCGCCGTCCGATTTCGGCTTGCAGATGTCGGCGAGTTCGAAGCGGCTCGCCGGCGGAAAGCTCAGGCCCTCGCTCTGCGGCACGAGCCCAGTGGCGTTGCAGACCGCGGTCATCTCGATGCCGGACTTCGTTCCGTCGATGAACGAATTGAACATCTTCGGATTGATCGAGTTGCGGTCCTTGATCTGAAGATATTTGTCGAGGATCTCCCATACCGTGTCCGGCGTGGAGCGGTGATAGCTCGGATGGTAGCGCGTACCCTTGCCGGCCGAGATCACCTTGAAACCGCAGGCGCGCGCCCAGTCGACGTGCTCGCAGATCAGGGCTGGCTGGTCGCCCCAAGCGAGGCTGTAGACGACGCCAGCCTCCCGCGCCTTGCGTGCCAGCAACGGTCCGGCGAGCGCATCCGCCTCCACATTGACCATGACGATGTGCTTGCCGTGCGCGATTGCCGCGAGCGCGAAGCGGATTCCGGCCTTCGGATCGCCGGTCGCTTCAACGATCACGTCGATGTCGGGAAAATCGATCAGCATGCCCGCGTCCGCCGTCACGTGGGTGCGGCCGTTCTTGACTGCATCGCCGAGCGAAGTCGCCGCATAGGCGGCCTCCTTCCAACCGGCGGTCTTGAGCTGGCTCCGGGCGCGCGCGACATCGAGATCGGCGAGGCCGACGAGGTGCATTCCGCGCGTGAGCCGGACCTGCGACATGAACATCGTGCCGAACTTTCCGGCTCCGATTAGTCCAACCCGCACCGGTCGTCCGGCCGCCTCCCGTTCGAGCAGCTTTGAATGGAGATTCATGAACCGGCCTTCCAGTTACTGACACACCGACTTGATGACGTAGGTTTCGACCGAGCATTCGCCATCCGCCGGGGCGCGGCCGGAGAGCCACACGCGCGGCGGACATTTCTGCGTGGACTGCGTTTCGAGGCTCTTGCCCGAGGCGAAGCCCTTGCGCTTGCAGATCGCTTCGGCGGAGGCGACGCAATCGGGCGATCCGTTGGCGGCCGTCGCGCAGCGTTCGCGCTCCTCGACCACTCGCGTGCCGGGCAGCTTGGTCAGGGATTCGGCGGCATCCTTGGCCACCTTGTTGGTCTTGTCGAAAGTGGATTTCAGATCCGACGCCGACTTGTCGAACCACTTGTTGATGGCGTCGAGGAGTCCGGGTTTTGAAGCAGGGGCCTGCGGCGCAGGCGGCGCGGGCGTTTCGGTGGCGGCGGGCGGCGGAGACGGTGCAGGCGCCTGCTGTGCGGACGATCCAACCGGCACAAGCGAGATCGCGGCCGCCATCACGCAAACGGCAGACGTCGCACGATATCGTGTCCAACCCGACAGGGCGGTCATATCCGGCTCATCATTGCAGGCGGGTGTCGGGGCCACACCGCGATCGCGGCATTCAATCAGAACAGGTAAAGCGCAGCAATGATGCCGCCCACCAGAACGGCGAACCCGATCGAGACCCAGAGGCCGAGCCGCGCCTCCAGAATTTCCCGCGCCTTCGGCCCGTAGCGGTGCAGCACGAAAGCAAAGGCGAAAAAGCGCACGCCCCGCGCGACGAAGGACAAAAGAATAAAGGGCACGATCGGGTATGCGGCAAAGCCGGACGCGATCGTGACAATCTTGTAGGGGATCGGCGTCAGCCCCTTCAGCAGGATGATCCAGAAGCCCCACTGGGCATAGGCTTCCCGAAATGCCTCGACCCTGTTGCCGTAGCCATAGAGGTGCATCAGCCACAGACCGACCGACTCGTAGAGGAAATGGCCGATGAAGTATCCGAGCACCCCGCCCGCGACCGAGGTCAGCGTGCACAGCGTGGCGTAGAAATACGCGCGGTCCGGCCGTGCGAGCGACATCGGGATCAGCATCACGTCGGGCGGGATCGGAAAGAACGAGCTTTCGACGAAGGAGACGACGCCCATGAGCCAGGACGCGTAGGGCTTGCCGGCCGCGGCGATGCACCAATCGTAGAGACGACGCAGCATTGGCGGCGGACACCCGGGCGGAAAGGATCAGGGAAGGGAACGGTGTTCAGCGCCGCTTATGACCGCGGCGCGATTCCAGCGCAACCACTTTGCGGCGCGACGCCTGCGACGCAGGGTTTTTCGGCAGCTTTTCGGCAAGCCCCATCAGCCGTTCCCGGCGCTTCATCTCGGCCCAGACGTCCTGCGGCTTGACCCCGGAGGCTGCCCACAGCACCACAAGATTGTAGATCAGATCGGCGCTTTCACGCACGACCGCCTCCCGGTCGCCGTGCATGGCGTCGATGACGACCTCGACAGCCTCTTCCGCGAGCTTCTTGGCCATCTTGGCCCGGCCTGCGCGCAAAAGCCGCGCAGTGCGCGAGCGGGACGGATCGCCGCGCTTGAGCTCGAGCACCGCCTCGTAAAGCCGGTCGACCGAATCAGCCATGCGCCGACAATACCGCGAACATCGGCAATTGCGAGTTAATGGGGGCTTTCCGCATCGTCCGCCTGCGCAAGCAGCGTCGCATTTCCACCGGCCGCCGCGGTATTGACCGTGACGGTCTGCTCGGACGCGAAGCGATGCAGATAGTTCGGCCCGCCCGCCTTCGGCCCCGTTCCGGACAGTCCGTGACCGCCGAAGGGCTGGGTGCCGACCACCGCCCCGATCATGCTGCGGTTGACATAGACATTGCCGTTCGCGAGCCGCGCCGCGATCTCGTCGGCGCGCGTTTCGATGCGCGAATGAATACCGAGCGTGAGGCCCGTTCCATTGCCCTCGATGTCGGAAAGGAGGGCGTGAAGGTCATTCGCCCGCCAGCGCACAACATGGAGCACCGGACCGAACACTTCTTCCCTGAGGTCGCTCGCACGGTCGAGCGCGATGATTGCTGGCGGAACGAACAGGCCGGGGCCAGGGAGCGCGCGTTGCCGGTCCCAGCGGAACAGCACGCGGCCTTCGGATTGCTTCGCAGCAATCCAGCTGTCGAGGCGGTCCTTGGCGTCGCGATCGATCACCGGGCCGACATGCGTTGCCGGATCGCCCGGATCGCCGAGCATCAGCTCTTGCGCCGCGCCTGCGATCATCGCGATCAGTTTGTCGGCGATGTCGTCCTGCACGCAGAGCAGCCGGAGCGCCGAACACCGCTGGCCGGCGGAGCGGAACGCTGACGTGATGACATCGTCCGTCACCTGTTCGGGCAAGGCGGTCGCATCGACGATCATCGCATTGATGCCGCCGGTCTCCGCGATCAGCGGCACGATCGGACCGGATTTCGCCGCGAGGGCGCGGTTGATCGCGTGGCCCACCTCGGTCGAACCGGTAAATGAGACACCGGCAACGCGGGAATCGGCGACGAGTGCCGCGCCGATCTTTCCGTCGCCGATGACAAGCTGCAATGCGCCTGGCGGAATGCCCGCCTCGTGCAGCAACTGAATGGCCTCGAATGCGATCAGCGGGGTCTGCTCGGCGGGCTTCGCGACAACGGCGTTTCCTGCAACCAGCGCCGCCGTCACCTGGCCGAGAAAGATCGCGAGTGGAAAATTCCACGGGCTGATGCAGACAAAAACCCCGCGCCCGCGATAGCGCAATTCGTTGCGCTCCCCGGTTGGGCCGGGCATCGGCAGCGGCGTGAGCGTGTCGCGCGCGTTCGCCGCGTAATAGCGGCAGTAATCGATCGCCTCGCGCCATTCGGAAATGGCGTCGTCGAGCGTCTTGCCACCTTCGCGCTGCATCGCTCCGACGAAACGCGACCGCCTTTGATCGAGCAAGGTCGCGGCGCGTTCGAGCACCGACGCGCGCGTTTCGAGCGGTGTTGCGGCCCAGGCCGGAAAGCCCTTCGCGGCCGCATCTATGGCAGCGACCGCCTTCGCCGGATCGGCGCTTGTGACACGGCCGATGGCTTTTCCATCGACCGGCGACACAGCGTCGCGCGCCTCGCCATCAGCGAGGATTCCGTCGATCAGCGATGAGGCGGAAAATGGCCCCCGCAGCGCGTTCTCTATTCCCTCCAGAAGGCCATCGAGATCCGGCTCGTGACCGAATTCCACGCCGCGCGAATTCAGACGCTTCGGTCCGTAAAGGTCGCGCGGCAGCGGAATGTGAGGATGCCGCGCATGGGCGGCGTCGCCGATCTGGTCGCGCGGCCGCTGCAGGATCGTCGCGACAGGCACCGACGGATCGGCCGCGACCGATACGAAGGAAGAATTCGCTCCGTTCTCCAGGAGCCGCCGCACCAGATAGGCGAGCAGGTCGCGATGCCCCCCGACCGGCGCATAGATGCGGCAGGCCGCCTGCGGCATGCGGTTGCGCAGCGACTCGTAGAGCGCCTCGCCCATCCCGTGCAGGCGCTGGAATTCGAACCCCTCAACGCCGCCCGCAAGTTCGATCACCGTCGCGACCGTCAACGCATTGTGGGTGGCGAATTGCGGAAAGAGCCTTGGCCGCGCAGCGAGAAGCTGCGCCGCGCACGCCTCGTAGCTTAAGTCAGTCATCGCCTTGCGCGTGAACACCGGATAATCCTCAAGCCCGCGCTCCTGCGTGCGCTTGATTTCGGTGTCCCAATAGGCGCCCTTGACCAGACGCACCATCAGCGGACGCGAGTAAGCCTTTGCGAGCCCGTCGAGCCAGTCGATGACCTCGCTCGCACGCTTCTGATAGGCCTGCACCGCAAGTCCGTAGCCGCTCCAGCCCGAGAGCGACCGATCGCCGAGGACCGCGCCAAAGACGTCGAGCGACAATTCGAGACGGTCCGCCTCCTCGGCGTCGATGGTGAAATTCAGATCGTACCGTTTCGCCTTGCGTGCAAGATCGACCACCTGCGGGACGATTTCGGTCATGACCCGCCGCGCGGAGACGGCTTCGTAGCGCGGATGCAGCGCCGACAGCTTGACCGAAATGCCGGGCCGATCCGGCAGCGCGTCCGTGCCGGCGTTGCGTCCGATGGCGTCGATGGCGGCCGCATAGGACTGGAAATAGCGCGCGGCATCGTCATGGGTGCGTGCGCCCTCCCCCAGCATGTCGAAGGAAAAGCGATAGCCGCGATGGCGCCGGGCCCGGTCGAGCGCCTCCCCGATTGTTTGCCCCAGGACAAAGTGTGAGCCGAGAAGCCGCATCGCCTGCCGGATGGCGGTCCGGAGGGCAGGCAGGCCGAGGCGCTTCGCGAGGTCGTCGAGGATCGTTTCCGGCCGCTCGCCTGCCTGGATCAGCTTCGCGCTGACGCCGAGCGTCCACGCCGAAGCCGTCACCAGAAGGGATTCACCCTTGAAATCCGGGTGCGACCAGTCGCCCGCCGCGAGCTTGTCCTCGATCAGCGTGTCCGCGGTGGCGGCATCGGGCACGCGCAGAAGCGCCTCGGCCAGCACCATGAGCGCCAAACCCTCGCGGGTCGAAAGCGAATAGGCATGCAGGAAATCCTCGATCCCGCCGACGCCCCCGCGGCGGACGCGGATGTCGCCCACCAGCGCCGTGGCGAGGGCCTCGATACGGCGTTCGGCATCGGGGTCGCGCGGACGCGTAAGCCATGCACGGGCGATGGCCTCGTCGGCCGGCGCGTAAGGTGCGCGGAAGGGACGCGGCGGCGAAGGCTCGGCGGATTGAGCGGGCATGGTCATCGTGAGGTTCGGCTCCCGATCATGACGCTCGGCGTCCGGTGCCTTCCGGATGAGCAGCCTCTCGTTGCGCTGTGCACGGCGCTTGCTCGCGACGTCTGATCTCTTGCTCTTTTCGGCGGCATGTTCTTTGCTGTGATCATCGAGGCAAAGATGCGCTTGACGCGCGAATAAATCGAGTCCGGGCGCGGCGCCCCGGGCCAAGAGGATTAGGCACATGACGAGCTTCGGCGCCCTCCGCCGCACCGCAGGGATCATCGCCGCAGGATTGCTGGTTCAGATCTCCGCCGCCGCCGCGCAAACCCCGGTCAAGTTCTCGCTCGACTTCAAGTTCGAAGGTCCCTCCGCTCCCTTCGTCGTTCCGATCGACAAGGGCTATTACAAATCCGAGGGGCTCGACGTGACGATTGATTCCGCGGCCGGTTCGCTCGAACCGATCACGCGTGTGGCGTCCGGCACCTATGACATGGGCTTCGGCGACATCAATTCGCTGATCAAGTTCCGCGACCAGAACCCGACCGCGGACGTGCGCGCGATCTTCATGGTCTACAACAAGCCGCCCTTCGCGGTCGTCAGCCGCAAGAGCCGCGGCGTCGAGAAGCCAGCCGATCTCGAAGGCAAGAAGCTCGGCGCGCCCGCCGCCGACGGCGCATTCGCGCAATGGAAAATCTTCGTTCAGGCGACCGGCATCGACGCATCCAAGGTGACGATCGAGAATATCGGATTCCCGGTGCGCGAGCCGATGCTCGCGGCCGGTCAGGTCGATGCGATCACCGGCTTCTCGTTCTCCTCCTACATCAACCTGAAGGACCGCGGCGTGCCGGTGAACGACATCGTCGTGATGCTGATGGCCGATTACGGCGTCAATCTTTACGGCAACGCGGTCATCGTGAACGGCAAGTTCGCGACCGAGAAGCCGGAGGCGGTGAAGGCTTTCCTGCGCGCGTTCCTCAAGGGGCTGAAGGATTCGGTGAAAGATCCGGCGCAGGCGGTGGACTCCGTCATCAAGCGAAACGACGTCGCCAAGAAGGATGTGGAGCTTGAGCGCCTGCGCATGGCGATCCGCGACAATATCCTGACGCCAGAAGTGAAGGCGAACGGCTTCGGCGCGGTCATTCCGCAGCGCCTTGCCGGGGCCATCGAGCAGATCGCGCTGACCTATGAATTCAAGGACAAGGCCAAGGCGGCCGACGCGTTCGATCCATCCTTCCTGCCACCTGCGAGCGACCGCAAGGTACCCTAGCGCCTCAATCCGGAGCGCCTGTGCCCGGCTTCGTATCCCTCGAAGCAGTCTCCCACGCCTATCCCGGCAAGAGCGGCAGCGAGCCACTGCTCGCGGTCGACGGACTGACGATGCAGGTCGAGCGCGGCGAATTTGTCGCCGTGGTCGGCCCGTCGGGCTGCGGCAAGTCCACGCTGATGAAACTCGCGACGGGCCTGCAGTTTCCCCGCAAGGGGACTGTCGCCGTCGCCGGTCAGCCGGTCACGACCTCGGTCAAGATCGCGGGCATGGCGTTCCAGGCGCCGACGCTCTTGCCGTGGCGCACGACGCTGCAAAATCTCCTGCTGCCGCTCGAAATCGTCGAGCCGCATCGGCGCGAAATCCGCCGCCGCAAGGCCGACTACATCGCGCGCGCCGAACGGCTTCTCGCCTCGGTCGGCCTTGGCGGTTTCGGCGACAAATTTCCGTGGGAATTGTCCGGCGGGATGCAACAGCGCGCCTCGCTCTGCCGCGCGTTGATCCATAAGCCTCAGCTGTTGATGCTCGACGAGCCGTTCGGCGCGCTCGATGCCTTTACCCGCGAGGAATTATGGGGCGTGATCCGCGACCTGCATGCGGCGCGCGGTATCACGGTGATTCTCGTCACGCACGACCTGCGTGAGGCGGTGTTTCTCGCCGATCGCGTATTTGTCATGTCGGCACGGCCCGGCCGGATCGTTGTGGAACGCAAGATCGGCCTGCCGCGCCCGCGCGATCTCGACGTGACCTTCACGCCGGAATTCCAGAACATCGTGCACGACCTGCGTGCCCATATCGTGAAGGCCCGGCAATGAACGCGCGCTTCGACATGGTGCGCGCCGCGCCGTGGCTTTTCACCGTCGCGTTCCTGGCGATCTGGGAAGCGGCCGTTCATGTGCTCAAGATCCCGCCGTTTTTCCTGCCGCCCCCGACCCTGATCGCGCGAACCTTCGTGGAGTTCTGGCGCCCGATCTACACGAACTCGCTGTTCACCCTGTCGACGACGATCATCGGCTTCGCGCTGGCGGTCGGATTTGGGCTGCTGCTCGGCCTCCTGATCGGATGGTCGCGCACGATCTACGCCGGCACCTATCCGCTGATGATCGGATTCAACGCGATCCCGAAGGTCGCGATCGTGCCGATCCTCGTCCTGTGGTTCGGGATCGGCTTCATCCCCGCCGCGCTGACCGCGTTCCTGATCTCGTTCTTTCCGATCGTCGTCAACGTCGCCACCGGCCTTGCCACCATCGAGCCGGAGCTCGAGGACGTGCTGAAGGCGCTCGGCGCAAGCAAGCTCGACATCATGCGCAAGGTCGGCATCCCGCGCACGCTGCCCTACTTCTTCGGCTCGCTGAAGGTCGCCATCACGCTCGCCTTCGTCGGCTCGGTGATCTCGGAGAGCATCGCCTCCAACAACGGCATCGGCAACCTGATGCTTCAGGCGCAGGCGCAGTTCCAGGTGCCACTGATCT
>CAZPBF010000014.1:0-228798 GCA_964584855.1 uncultured Hyphomicrobiales bacterium | reverse complement strand
CTCCAATGACGTGGCAGCCGAATGCGCATCCTCCGGTGAGGCTTGCCAGTTTATTCTGGCCGGCCGAAGTTGAGGCGAGCCCCATGGACGAGGAATTGTCGAGCAGCGCATACATGTCGATGTAAGTGGCCCGTCCCGACGTGGCTGTGGCCGTGCCCTGCAGGGAAACGTTCTGCATTCCCATGACGCCCATGACGTAGGTTGGTGCCGACGCCGAGTAGCTTACAACGGCTGTGCGGCCGTTTGCACCGTCGGTCACCTTCGCGGAAGGCGTAACGTTGTTGAGCGGACTTACAAGTGCGGCCTGAGTGCTGAAAAAGGTCAGAGCATCGGTCTGTGCAATTGCTGCGGTTTTGGTCATCCCGACGTTGCCGACCGCCGACAACGCTGCCGCGTCGGCGACTGCATTCAATCGCGATCTCGTTTTGTTGGCAGCGCTGTAGTCGACGGTCGCACCAACCGCCAGCATGATCGGAACCAGAGCCAGCGCAAAGATCACAGCAATATTCGCGCGCCTGTCCTCAACAAAACGAATTGTGGAAAGTTTAAAAAGACGCAAGACCCGGTTTCTTCCAGATCGCATGGCAAAATCCTAAAACCTGTAGTGAGCGAATACGTTCTGTTCCGCTCAACAGGCCCTCGAAGATGCCCAGCGCGTATTGTCAATTTGGCTATTCGATTTCCGCCAACCACACTCTTTGCTTGTTATTAGGTTTTCCTTTAGGCGTGTATTTTGGGGCCTCGTTTCTGAGCGCGCTCAATTCCTGCCATCGCTCCATTGCGGGCTCTCGCATTTAACCAACAGTCGCATCTCAATTAACGTGTTGATTCGTGCCACGCTCACGGAAATTAAGGATCGGTGCCCCGTCTCTCGTCATTGATTGGTTGATCCTCGATCGGGCGGCCCATGTCCGCGCCGAAGATATCGATGGGCCGTGTCAACCACTTTCAGCTCCGCGACAACATGGCGCGAAGTCCGGACGGCATAAGCCCCGACATTCTAGCGGGGCGAATGCGTTAGTCTGCCTGTAGCTACCTCGGCATCAATATGTGACGCGACGCGCTTAGTATTGCGTCGACCGGTCGCGACATGTCGGGACCGGCCGCGGCCTAACCTGGGTGGCGTTAGAGCGCCAAGGCTATTCGTCGCGGGTCAGATTTGAATCTTCTTCGGCATAGTGTCGTGCGGCGGCATCGCTCAGGTCATCTTCCAATTTGGCGACTTTTCGCTGTTGCTCGAAAGTTGCATGAATCTTCTCCGCTACCGCATTCGCATGCTCCAAAGCGAATTGTTCGTCCCAATCTAGCTGCTCATCAGTAGTGTCCCGCCAGGTGAAATTTGCGTGGGCGTGACGCGGACGTTCTCCCAATTTCTCTCGATTTCGTTTCAACGCGGCGTTTCCGGCATCTGCACCTCCGGCCGGCAACTTCCATAGTTCTTGGGAAATATCGTATAGCAACCTCATTCGTTGCTCTCTGTCGGCCGGACGCTGAGACAAATATAGATCAAGCGAGGGAGACAGCTTGCGGACCAGCTCGATATTCGCGCGCCGCGGGTCCGGCACCTCCTTATTTCTAGGTAGCGTTTTTAGTTCTTTTTTCCCGCCCTCTATGACGCGCAGATTTGGTTTATCGGAAGGACTCTCTTTCATAAGCTCTTTAAGGGACAGAATATCACACTCCCAATATGCAAGCCGCTTACCCACCTTGCACAGAAGACCATCCGCCGCGGCGGCTCAAAGTCTGCGGTATACTTCGGGAAGCGGAACGCCGCGGCGGTGCAGTGGCATTGGTGTGAACATGGTTCACCCGACGCAATATCGTCGGGTGAGTGACGAGCTATGAACTCGTCACGATGAGACACGGTATTCCGGTCTCGTCCTCTTTCTCGGCACACAGCGCAACGAAGTCGCGATATTCCTTCTGCATTTTCTCGATAGCCGCTTCATCGGCTGAGGTGAATGCAGTCAGGCGCTCGCGCGTGTCCACGGATTCCCGAGAAAGAATGGTCTGCAAATAGGTGTCAGCGCTCATACAGATTCCTCGTCCGAAATTATACCCCATGCGATCGGTCCATGCCCCGCTGCCCCGACCGGTCGCGGTTTGTCGCGACAGGACGGGTCATGCCGGGAACAGCCGCGCGGCCGTTCACTTGCACTCGGCGAGTGCGAGAAGATTGTCGTTCCATTGCCCGTCAGCGTGGGTCCGGACGTACTGACCGTTGGGACCATCGACGACGCTCACGTCGGCGCGCTTACCATCGACATGGGTGTAGAAGGTGTTCGTCTTGGAATTGATGGAATCGATCACCTGCTGGCGGGTCCACTTCCAATTGCCGGTAGGGTTTCCCAGGTGGGTGATGCCCTCGTGGGTATTGTTGCGCGGCTGTTTGTTGATGCACGTAATCTGGACGTCGGCCATCTCTGGGCCTCCATTCTGATCTGCGGAATGAGGTCGCAGATGCCCCTTTTCGGCAGCCTTTTGGTGCCCTACTGAGACATGCGGACGAGCGGTCGAATTGGGACATCGAAATTTCTGTCCGAATATCTGGACCCGGCCGCATATAGGAATAGGAGCGACGCCGAGGGACGATGCAGGTCGAGGCTGACCAAACAAGCCTGACGGATGATGGTGATCGCTTCACCGTCGAGGAAATACGTGTCGCCATCGATACGCTTTCTGACGGCGATGTCGCACGGCTTGTGGCGGCGGCGAAAGGATTCTCGCGGTTGTGCCGGATTCCGGCCGAAGACTTGCTTCAGGAAGCGTACGCGCGTGCGTTGGGAAGCCGCACCTGCGATCGTGCCGCCGGAATCGTCGGATTTATCTGCGGCACGATGAAAAGCCTCGCATCGCAGGAAAACGAGGCCAGGAAGAGTGGATTTCGACCCGTCGATGTCTTGCAGAACGGAGAGCCGGTACTGCCCGATGTTGCAACGGACAGCGTCTCGCCGGAACAGTCTGCGATTTCCGCGATTGACGATGTAGAGACGCTCGCCGAGATCGAATCGCTCGTTGCCGGCGACGAACAGCTCCATCTTCTGATCGAGGGAATATACGACAACATGCGCGGGTCCAAACTGCAGGAGTTACTGGGAGTCGATGAAAAAGGACTCGCTGCTTTACGCAAGAGATTAAATAGGGCGTTGCAGAGCGCGTTCCCTAACAGGAGCGTATCATGAGCGGTAATGACGAAGCCCGTATCAAGCTCGAAAGACTTGCCGACGCTTTGATGGAAGACATCCTTGCGACGCCCGACGCCGAGATAATTATGGAAACGGGCCAAGAGGCGATTGACCAAGCACGAGCTATATTTGGCAAAGTAAAGATTGAGAAGGCGAAGGCGGATTTGGAGTTGTGGAAAGAGTCGCGTTCCAAAGATGTAGTTTCTTTTGATCGGGAAACGGCGCGAAAGAAATTTGATAAAATTCGTAAAGGCGACCCGGAGTTTGATCGCAAATTGACGATGGCTGCTCGAAACGGCGAAGCCCCAACGGACGCGGATATAGACGGCTTGAGTGATGATTTGATCGACCTGCAGCAGCTCGACGACAAGGACGAGCAATAATGAGTGGCGTGACTGCTGCTGAGCGTTTGCTGAAAGTACTGGGGATTGTGGCCGCTAAGGAAATCGATCTCGATGCAATCGCTTGGTCCATGGGCGCGGCCGTCAAATATCGCCACATGGATAAAGCTGACGCTACAATTGTGGGCTCTCAGAAACGCGCAGTGATAGCCGTTAATAGCTCTAGAATACCAACGCGCCGAAGATTTTCACTCGCACACGAATTAGGGCACTGGCACCATCATCGAGGGCGCATTCTTTTTTGCGGACCATCCGACATTGGAAGTCATGCATCGGGCCCGCTTAATCCTGAGCGGCAAGCCGATGCGTTTGCGTCGGACTTAGTGTTGCCCGGCTATTTAGTTCGCCCTGCGATAGGGAAGATGGCGAAACTGAATCTCTCGTCGGTTCGCGAAATTGCGGAGGAATTTAAGGTTAGCCTCACGGCTACGCTTATGAGGCTTCTAAAAGAGAACTCGTTTCCGATGCTGCTCGTGTGTCATGGCAAGGATCGCCGTCGATGGTTCAGGCGAGCAGATATGGTCCCTACATGGTGGTTCCCTCGGGATGACCTCGACTCGGACACGTTTGCGTTTGAGATTCTTTACGGCAGGGCAAAAGAGGACACGTATCCTCGAAAGAACGGCGCGGGAGCGTGGTTTGAGTTCAGAAATGTGGACCGTTACGAGATTTTTGAACAGTCTTTCCCACTGCCAAATGAAGAAGTTCTCACGGTACTCACGATTCCTCAGGAGGGGCTTGGCTAATCGCTAGCCTGTCGCGACAAGCAGGGAGCAGCCGCGTGCCGACCGGGCCGGCCTTACAGCATCAGTATTAGTCGTCGCGATTTGAATCCTCTTCGGCATAGTGCCGCGCAACGGCATCGCTCAGATCATCTTCCAATTTGGCGATTTTTCGCTGTTGCTCGAAAGTTGCATGAATCTTCTCCGCTACAGCATTCGCATGCTCCAACGCATATTGTTCGTCCCATGCAAGCTGCTCGTCCGTAAAGTCCCGCCACGTAAAATTTGCGTGGGTGTGGCGCGGCCGTTCTCCTAATTTTTCGCGATTTCGTTTCAACGCGGCGTTTCCTGCGTCTGCGCCGCCGGCAGGTAACTTTGATAGTTCTTCGGAGATATTATGTATCAACCTCATTCGTTCCTCTCTGTCTGTAGGGCGTTGAGACAGGTACGAATCAAGCGAGGGAGACAGCTTCCGGACCAGCTCGATATTTGCGCGCCGCGGGTCCGACGCCTCCTTATTTCTAGGTAGCGTTTTTAGTTCCTTTTTCCCGCCCTCTATGACGCGCAGGTTTGGTTTGCCGGAAGGACTCTCTTTCATAAGCTCCGTAAGGGACAGAATATCATACGCTCCGAAGGCAAGCCGATGGGCTATCGCCAACTCCGATTTTCCTGTCTGTATTTCGATATGGCATCCCGCATAGCTTCCTCTCGTGTGCAATCTTTTTTGCGAACCAGATAATTGATAAGACCGTCTTGCTCCTGGCGCGTCTTGTTGAAAAAGATGCTTCGGAATTCATTTTCTAAAGCAGACCCGCCTGTCGGAATTGGCTTAGGTGGCGGGACATCTATCTTTACCTCCTCTGAGGGAGCACCGAGCAGTTTTCTGATGTTAGAATATCGTATGTACTGTCGATCAAGAATTTGGGCTACATAATCCAAACATTCTATGTGCGTTTCGACGGCTTCGTTTTTCGTGGGCATCAGAAATTCGCCGGTGTACTTTTCGTTTTCGTCGATCATTTTTTTAAGAGCATCTATTTGAGCAACATAGTCTTGCTCAGAAAGCTGCGATGGTCGGGGACTGCTGATTAGCGCACGTAATTTGCTCTGAAAATTGTGTAGACGTATTCTCAATTCCTGCGCTCGCTTTCTAACTTCTAATGGAAATTCAAGAGGCGGTTTTGGCTTTCGGTCGGACTCTATGCGTTGAAGTTCCTTCCTGGCCGAGATGAGAAATCCAAAAAGGGCCGCCGCCAAGATGACGGCGACTCCCATAAAAATAAAAAGTTGTTTCATAAAACCTGCCGACCAATGCGGGACGATTACATTGTTTTCAAACGATGATCTGGACCAAATCTCTTCGCAACTGTATGTCGCGTCGCGGATCGAAATTCATCCCGAATATTATGAGATTTCCTGCGGCGCGAACAGGGCAATTCGGCCTTGGGAAACTGTAAAGCTGGCCGCTTGAATACAAGAGGCCTGTTGCTTGGAGCCGCGGCGGCTCAAAGTCTGCGGTATACTTCGGGAAGCGGAACGCCGCGGCGGTGCAGTGGCATTGGTGTGAACATGGTTCACCCGACGCAATAGCGTCGGGTGAGTGACGAGCTAGGAACTCGTCACGATGAGACACGGTATTCCGGTCTCGTCCTCTTTCTCGGCACATAGCGCCACGAAGTCGCGATATTCCTTCTGCATTTTCTCGATAGCCGCTTCATCGGCCGAGGTGACTGCAGTCAGGCGCTCGCGCGTCTCCACGATGTGGAGCGCGTCGGGCAGACGCTTTTGCAAGTCTGCCGCGGCGATCCGCGCACGTCCGTACCGGAAGGCTTCCGGAACGAGCGTTTTGGTCGCATACGGCTCGCCATGATACGGCTCCTGCAAGTATCCAGCGCCGCTTGTGTGCGTGAACTTGCCGGTGAGCTGGGCCGACGCATCCTCGAAACTCATGCGGTCCCACTGAGCAAAGACATCGATTTGCATACGATTGAATGATGATGAGAGCTGATAAGTTCGACCTCCCGCGGACTTTCGCTCCGCGAAACGCTCTCCAAGCGGGCGGCCAGCAAAGCGAGCGGTCAAGGGGGAAAGCCACGGCGAACGTCAACGCAAGCCGTGAAAGCAATGCGGCCCTTGACGGCGCGCTGTGGCCGCTACCATGCGGAGAGCGTGCGGAGGGATAGGGAAGCGGGGTATTTGCCTGCTTGGGGACCTTTACAGCGACGACCGCGGCTCGCCGCCACACGGCGGCGCTCGGCGGTCGGAGCGTCCTGCGAGTCCAGGCTCTGCACGCGGCCCTCGCGCGAGCGCTTGCGGTCGCGCCTTCGCCGCGTGCGGCTCTAGCGGCGAGCAGACTGATGGGTGGGTTGGGTGCAGGCACATAGGATGCGCATAACGTGACGGCCGTCCGGACGGCACCCGGTAGCGCGGCCTCTTCGATATGCGGAGGGCGGCTGTTCGTTATGCCCGCCCGAGGAGGACTATCGGACGCGAGCGGAGCGAGTGTGCCGATAGCCCGGACGAGGGCTTATCGGCTCCGCTGATGCAATCAGCTCCACCACTCCGCTCGAACGGCCGGCACACGCCATATGCAACATAAAAACAACCAACAAAGTATTCAGTCGCGCGCTGAGAGCGGAAAGCTCGGCGGCAAAAGCATTTGAAATGCTTCGCAAATTCGGCCGTAGCAAACTGTTACGGGTCTAGTTACGGCAAAGGGGAGCGTATGTGGATGCGTAAAGGGGGGAGCTCCGACCAGGATGTATAATGCCCGAATATGAAACGCTTTCTTCCGTGGTTCGGACTGAAAGCGATTTTGCATGACGCGGGTCATAAGCCGCCGCTCGTTTCCGAAGGCGACCTTTGGTGGGCGAGCGTCGGCGAAAATGTCGGCTCGGAAATCAACGGCAAGAGCAATCTGTTCTCGCGGCCGGTCCTCATTTTCAAGAAACTGAGCCACGGCTTCTACTTCGTCATTCCGACAACCACGAAAGAGCGAGAGGGGAGTTGGTATGTCCGGTTTCGCCACCAGGGCAAAGTTATGGTGGCGTGTCTGCATCAAGCTCGCGCGATTGATTATCGCCGGCTGTCGTCGAAGCTCGGGACGATGGATGACACGGATTTGGCGCGCGTAAAGACTGACTTCAAAGCGCTCTATAAATAAAAAATTCCCGCCATTTCTGGCGGGCCGCGGGAAAATCCCGAATGTAAGACTAGTATACCAGGCACTTAAATCGGCGCAAACCTGCGCACGCAGAATGCCGCCAGGACGGCACGATGAATCCAAACGCCCAAGATTCGATCCGTCATCATTACATCCCCGTTTTTTATCTAAAGCGGTGGGTCGGTGACGATGCGAAGATTTGCCAGTACAGCCGGCCACGTGACGACCTGCACGTGAAGCGGGTCTATCCCGTACAGACGGGCTTTGTGGACAGATTGTACGAAATGAAGGGCGTGCCGCCAGATGCAGCTCAGCAAATCGAACACGAGTTTATGAAGCCGGTTGATACCTTTGCATCACAAGCGCTTGAAATGCTTGAGAACGGCGATAACCGGATAAATACTCCAAAATATCGATCTGCATGGTCGCTGTTTATAATGACGCTTCTCATGCGAATGCCTGAAGACCTTGAAGTTCTAGAGGCCGCGCTGGCCGAGGAATGGCAACGAGAGCTCCCAGCACTCAGAAAGCTCTATAAAGCAAAACGCCGCCCAATCGATCCTGCAACAATTGAAGAATTCATCGAACAAAGCGATCCGCAACATATGTCTCGGTGGACGCTCAATGTTGCACGAAGCTTGATGGACCATGACCAGCTCGGGCAATTGCTGAATAACATGCGATGGTTTGTCGTCACTGCCGAGAATCCAATGGTGCGACTTCTCACATCGGATCGACCCGTAGTCATGTCTGCAAGTTTGACCGAACGACATGCATACTTGTTCGTGCCTCTAGGGCCAACGCGATTGTTTGTTGCGGTCAACAATGTTGAAACTGAAAACATAGTCAGAGCGCGGCCGATTAATCAAATGATCGAAAGCTGCAACGACGTAATTTCGGGGCACGCGATCAAATACGTGTATGGTACGGATGACAGCCATTTCGATTTTGTGAACGAACATATTTCTAAGCGAAAGCTACCTTCGCTTATGGAGCGATTGCGACGGCTAAGAAATAGCCGAGAGCCAGGTTGGCGGCGATTGTGGCGTACAGTGTGGGCCGCTGTTACTACCTTCAGAGCTAGATAGGTTCGATTGCTGATCGGTGGCCTAAGCTCGATAAGAAAGAGCCGCCGGGGATGCCGGCGGCTCGTTAAGTCTGCCCGAGATTCGGGCGGCTACCGGCGTCTAGAGCCGGGTTTGTTGTTCCGTTCATTGTTATTCTGCGGCCCGCGTTCGTCGTCCTCTTTCGGCGGACGCAGCACGATTTTGCACTGGCCATCCCCATTGGGGATAGGCAGAGCCTGCAGGATGACATTGAACCCGTCTCCGCTTTGATGAGCGAACGCGGCACCAATCGGAAGCCAGAAATCATCCTGGCCTTCGCGCTTGATGACTGTGAACGCCCGCATTGCGGGTTGGTGCGTACTCGTAGCCATTGCTGTCTCTCCTTACTTCTTCAGTGATGCGAAGCGCATGCTTCGCGGATCAGATTGAGAGCCTTGTCGATGGAATCGACTCGGCCCGATCCCATTTCCATGCATTCGAGTTCTCCCTCGCGCTCACAGACGGTGGCGGTGACGCCGACATACAGTCGGCCGTCCGCCATCGGTGAAAGCTCGATTGAATAAAACTGAATGATGGAAGCGAGATTGGAGGGCGGTCGGGGTGTCCCGGCCGCGGCATTCTCTCGTTGCAACATCTCTATGCTCCGTCTTGCAAGACCGACATCCTGGATAGGGTGCCGGTCAACAAGACGGATGACTGCCCTAAGAATGCATTGCCGGATTCATCCGCGCAAGTTTGCTGAACTGCGCGAGGCTTCGCACCTTACTCGAACAAACATTGTCTCTGCGTAAGTCGAAAGCCTGCCGTTGTTTGCATGGATGCGGCACACGGCGAGGCGCGCATCCTGTCAAGGGTGCAATCGCCGGAGGCGACGGCCGTAGCCGCCCTTGATAGGGGAGCGACCGCCGAAAAAGAGCATTCCACAAACGACGAAAAGGTAACGTGCAGACGCGGTATAATTTCACGTATGGACGCACTAGTTCGGGAGAGACGTAGATTTTTTGAAAGACCTGCGGAGCCGAGGGCACTTCGGATCACTTCTCGCGACATAGCACTTTTGCGAAATATCTCACGCCTGCGTTTGGCTTCGGCCGCCCAGCTCGCGGCTCTGGACGGCGGAAGCGCACAGAATGTCTCCCGTGCGCTCCTGGCACTCTTTGAGAATGGATATGTCGAGCGGCCAGTCGCACAGGTCGCAAGCCGACTTTTGTACGAGGGCTCCCGTCCAACAATCTATGGGCTGACACGCAAGGGCGCGGGCCTTTTGCGCAAGCACGGTGAAGAAGTGCGCCGACGTTTGCTCGATGGCATCGACAAAGAGAGGGGAGCGGGCTGGCGCTTCATTGAACATACTGTTTCTATCGCCGAGTTTTGGGTGTCGCTTGAAATCGCGGCACGCAATCGGGAAGACCTAAGAATTATGGAGCGAAGCGAAATATTGGAGGACGCGCCAAAGAGCAAACGTGACCGGTTAGTGCGATTGGAGGCAAGCATACGCGTCGGGGGAGTGCTGAAGAGAAATTCGGTTGTTCCGGATGCGTTATTCGGATTGCGTATCAATGATGAAAAAGAAAGTTTCTTCATGGTCGAAATCGACCGTGGTGAAATGCCGGTCGAGCGTTTCAAAAATACTCAACGAACGTATTTCTCAAAGAAGATGCAAACCTACCACGAAGCGAGCCGGCAACAGCGCCATGTGTACGACCTGGGCCTAGATAACTTTCGCGTTCTTACCGTAACAACGACCAAAAAGCGCGTGGAGAAAATGCTCGGCGTGCTAAACGCGATAACAGAGGGCAGAGGGTCAAACATGTTTTTATTTATTGATCAGGGAACACTTGCCGACAGTAACCCTCTCACTGCCAAATGGACGAGTGGCAAAGGGCACATCGTGCAACTTGTTGACTGAGAATTGTGCCGCGCTATTTCAGCGGGCGAGTGTACGAAAGCAATAACTCCACTCGTTCAGCGGTCATCTTCCAGTCTTTGGAAACGACAGCACTCTTTGGACGTAGTTTTTCGGAGATATCATATAAAATAGTATCTCCCTTTCCTTCCCGCGCGGCTTTGAGTCGTTTGGCAACGTCCTTCGGCCAGACGAGGTAAATCCGGGGCATCGCGTCCAGAGCCAAGTCTCTGAAATTGACGAAGCACATCGCGGTTCCGGGCTTGTGACGTTCGAGCCATGCGTCGGCGGCGGCATGGTAGTCGGTAGGTCCGTCCGGGCTTTTCTTTCGTAGATTCGTCAATTGAGTTTGGGAAAGTCCCCAGCCGCCGTCACGGCTTCCTTTGACCGAGACTTTCAAGACGCGCGTATCGTCCGCAATCATCAAGTCATATTCGGGCTGGTTCGCGCCGTATTGCACCGAAACGTTAAATCCAAGGCGAGCAAATTGAGCGGCCACTATGGCTTCCGCGGCCGTCGCTACATGCCAACTTGATTTCATGCGCCAACTCCGTTGAGTTCTCGCGGCACTTTATCAGATGTCGTGTCAGAGCATCAGGAAGCTCTTCGTCATTTGCATAGCGGCGCAAAGAGACACTTTCCTTTATCTACGATTTGGCCGGGGCCTTTCAGCACTTCGACCATAATCGGGTGCATGAGAATGTAGGGGTCTCGGCGAACGCCGGTGATTTGCCATGACACTTGTCCGCCAGCCGGGCCGCCTGCGATGACGAACTGGTTATCGTGCTCTTCTTCTTTGATGTAGAGATTCGGCATCGCCTGATACATCGCGAGCCATTGATACCGAACATCCGTATTGAGCGCGTCGAAATACGCGGGGAGAAATATTCGCGCTTCACCATTCTTATCGAGCTTCGCAATGCCGTCGTAAAGATTCTTTGCGCCCGGCGATTCTACAAACGAGTGGAAGAGGAGTGTGTTTTTCGGATCGAGAGGATGATCGATAACGAATGTGCCCGAGCCCTTGGTGAGTGAGCCTCCGACATTGAGTGTGCCTTTGAACTGGACGTTGTTGTTGAATTTGATGGTGGAATGGGAGGGAAATTGTCCGTTGTAGGTGATGACTATGATTCCCTGCGCGCCGGTGCCTGCAGTCGCGCCGCCACCGCCGCCACCACCATACGCACCACCCGTGCCACCGTTTCCTTGAGTCGTAGCGGGCGCAGGAGAATAATCGCTGGCACCTCCGCCTCCACCGCCACCGGAGCCGTGGGTAGCGTCCCATTCTGCGCCGGTACTCCCAGCGCCAGCGTTTATGAACGTCGAAACGTGAGTAGCGCTTGCATCAAATGGTGTGCCGCCGTATCCGCCACCGCCATTTGTGGCTGACACATTGGTACCACTGCCACCGAGGTAGCCACCGGTCCTGCCGCCGCCGGCACCTCCGGAGTTGTTGCCGCCAGGTCCGCTGGCTCCGCCGCCGCTGTTGCCACCTACCGAGCCGCCGCTGTTGCCACCACCACCACCTCCGCCGTCGCCTTGGCTAGCGGATGCGCTATTTCCGCCCGCTGCCCCAACGCCATAGGGGCCTCCGGCTCCTCCTCCTCCGCCGCCCCCGTTATTGCTGCTCGTACCGCCGTTGCCGCCTGCACCGCCAGAGTTTTTTGTTGTCCCGGTGCTTGACCCGGAAGCCCCTCCTGCGGCTCCCGTTCCATTCGTCGCGCCCTTACCGCCTTTGGCGCACACGGACGTGGTGTCGGCGCACGTATTCGCGCTACCCGAGGTTCTGTTGAAGAACGAATCGGTACCGTCAGAACCCGCTGAACCAGCGGCTCCGACTTGATATGAGACGGATGCGCCGGCCGAGAGCGAGAGATTCGAAATCTTGGAGTATGCGGCACCGCCACCCCCACCGCCCTGCGCGGCGCTCCTGCCGCCACCACCACCACCGATGACCTCAACTGTGTTGTTCGACGAATTCCAATCGCTCGGAACGGTCCAGCTTGTTCCTGACGTGAGAAAAATAACCGTCGCGGCATTTGCCGCGCGTGGAGCGAATGCGCAAAAAGCAAACAGCAAAGCGAGCGCAATGAATGCGCTTCGCCAAATTGAATTTGAAAAGTATGGTTGGGAGAAAATACGCGCGCCACGAATGGGCGTAAAATTATTCTACCACGCAAAAATCTGCTGGATGAGATGAATCAGCCGCGTCGCAAAACAGTTATTGCGCGACGTATAAAAACGGCTCAACAGAGCCACGAAAGTATTGTCGCTGTTCACGCAACGATTATTTGTGCTTGTCAACAAGGTGGGCCGCGGCCTGTTACCTCTTGCGCGGTCGTCGCGGATGAGCGTTTGAAAATCGCATTCCCGACGCCATCATTTCGGCCGGGCTCCGACCGCCGAGCGAGCCGCGCGGAAAATAATTCCAGGCGTCTTGGATTACTTGTAGCGTTGCTTGATGGGCATTGCCGATATCATTGCAATTGAGCACCGCGAGCATCCCGAGCACGAACGATTGAAATTCCGCTGTGTCCAGCTCAAACACCGCCTTCTTGACTCGGTCGAGCGTCGCCGAACTTTCGGCGTCGTCGAGAAGTTTCTTGAGGCGTTGTTCGGTCAGCATTTGATGCGTTGCTATCGTGAATGTTTCCTGCTTGCGGGTTAACATATTTATTGCGCGGTGCGGACGAGATGGTCCGCTATCCACGACACCAACTCGGCTTTGATGGCGGGAAATTCCAATGATTCGACGGTTGCGAGCCATAGGGCCTTCTCGGTCATCTCTGCCGACGAGACATCGAGACTCGTTTCATTGATGAGCAAGAATGTGAGAAGGCACAGCGCGGACATGCGCTTGTTGCCATTCGGGAAGATGTGCCGGCGATTCACCGTGTAGAAAACGATGGCTGCCTTTTCTTCGAGGCTTGCATATGCGTCGCGGTCGAAAAACCGCTGCCGAGGAGCGGCAACGAGAGCGTCAATGTCGTCTTGCTTCGCGTACCTGAAGTCTGGCAGCGGTTCATCGCCGTCGAACGCTACCTTAGCGGCGAGCTTCGCATGGATATCGGCGATATCCTGCTTAGTGAGATACCGGATTGATTGATTGTTCTCCTCGGTCATACCGGGCGAGGTCGCGGAAGGTCCCTGCGTACTGGTGCAGTGCTTTCTGCGCGGCTTCTTTGACGGTCAGCCGTTTTGTTGGTGTCTTCGGGAGCGAGTCCCCACGGCGACCCCTGCGGTTAGGCGTGTGCTTTGCCATATACAAATCAGTATAGCACGTCCGCGTAGCTTCTGCGTTATCGTGCGTCGATGGTGCGGCTTGGCCTGCCGAATCGTTGGCGGCTTTGCGATACGATTGCTTCTCGCGTGCCAAGCGAGGGAAAAAGTTTTGGCTCGACAAAAATACGATCTCGGCCGATGCCGCGGCGAAGCCACGCTGTGAACGGTTCTTGATCCGCAAGCGCTCCGTCGTCCATCGGTCGAAACTCGGGCGCAAGCAGTTCCGCGTCCCCGCTACCGATGCGGAAAACGACTAATGAACCGGCGTTGCCGATAACTGCGGCTCGAACAGGTTGCGGTAGCTGGTCTGTGTATTGGTTAGCGAGCGCAAAGTGGGTCGCGAATTTTCTTGCCTCTGACAGCAGAGAGGCAAAAGCGTCCGAGCTGAAAGTCTGAAATTCATCGACGTGGACAAAGAACGGGACGCGCTGGTGCGGCGCGAGCGATCCGCGCTCCATTGCGACAAGCTGAAGATGCGAGACGAGTAGAGAGCCCAGAAGATTCGACGCTTGCTCCCCTATCTCCCCTTTGGCCAGGTTCGCAATCAGAATACGGCGATTGTTCATCGTGAATGCGAGGTCGAGACGAGGCGCGACTTGACCGAGAATCAAACGGAGTTGCGGTGAAGCGGCGAACTGTCCGGCCTTGTTCAAAATCGGAGCGACCGCTTCGGAGCGAAAAGTCTTTGTGTAGTTTGGAAACTCCTCGCGCCAGAATCGTAGGCTCTCCGGGTCCGTCATTTTGCGCAGAAGTTGTTCGCGAAAGGCGTCGTCCGTGTAGACCCGCGGGAGATCAATCAGGGTCGCGTGCTGACGCGCAATAAGCGCGGCAACACCGTGAAAGAGAAAATGCTCCAGGCGCGGTCCCCAACTTTCCGCCCACAGATGCTTAAACGCTGAGACAATGCCCGCTGCGGCGAGTGCGCGCCGCTCGGGCGCAATACGAGTTGCAGGATTAAACCCGACCGGGCGTTCCGTGTCTGTTACGTCGAGGTAGCACACGTCATTGATGCGAGAACGTGGGATTGCGTCGAGGATATCGAGCGCCAGGTCTCCATGTGGATCAATGACAGCCACGCCCTCTCCCCTATCGATATCCCCCATCGCCAAGTTGAAAAGAAAGGTACTTTTTCCGCTCCCTGATTTGCCGACGATGTAGACGTGCCGTTCCCGCTCGTCGCGCGAGAACGAAACGCCAGCACCGCTGGCGGTCGTCGCAATAGAAATAGGCTGGGTCTTCATAACGTCGCGTCAGCCTCCGGTGAAAATCCGTGCTGCCTGTGCAGCTCGCATTTGCCATTCGTGCGGTGCCGCTCACTGTGGGAGTGGAGCGGACTCGCGGCTCGCCGGGCGACCCATGTTGAGGTGTGGCCGGTGAACTACCAGAGACTGTCGCCACGCGTTGAAACGGCGTGGTGAAGTGAATTGTACCGTTCCCACCCGGCGAGCCAGTGGTGGGCAATGTGGATAGGTCCAGTGGCGTGCTGTTGCGGACTTGTGTTGTCCCGCCCCCGCTTTGTCGAAGCCCCCAAGCACGGAGCCGCGCCCCAGCGCGGCGACTATGCGACGGGCGTCCGGCGAAGCCGGCCGACCCCGCGCCACCAGCCGAGCACCGAAGCCACAGGGCAAGGAGCGCAGGGCCGACAGCTCGTCATGCGTTTTGCATGAGCGAGTGGCGGCGCGGGGTCGGGCGGGTAGCCCGACAAAGCGGGGGCGACTGAAGAGGAAAAATAAGGACCAATCGCTGACTGGTTTGTGTAAAGGGTACAAATCAGGTGTACCCACCTTGTACCCACTCGCCCGCCTTATCTGACGCCTGTAAGGCGTCCTTCATCGAGCCGTGTATTTGCATTCTTCCTTATTTGAAAAATGCATTTTGCATACTGTGTATTTTTATAATGAGTATTCTTAAATGCATATTCTTATATAGAGAGAGCGGCAGATTTGGCCGTTCTGGTTCGGCAACATTGGCCGATCAAGACCGGCCAAATTGGCCGGTCAGCGTCGGCCACGGGTTGTCTTCTGAATGGTGAGGAAGAGTCTGTAGAGGTTTGTTTTTCCAAGACCGCGCTGGACAATTTCTAGTAGTCCGGCCTTTTCAAGCTCCTCTAGATAGCGGCGGACGCTGCGCTCTCCTGAGCCCGTGTCATCGGCGAGTTTTGCCTGACCGGGGAAGCAAGCGTCGTCGCCCCACGCATATTTCAAGAGCATCGCGTAAGCGAGTTTGGCCCCGACTGAAATATCCTTTTTCGTGAGAATGAAATTTGGAACCTGAGTGAAGCCGTGTCGTGTGATCGGGTCGGCTCCGATGATTTCAATATTGCGTTCTTTGAGAATGTCGCCGATATGGCGGCTCCCGTTGGATTCCATGCGGGCATTATACCCCGCCATCCTGCGCGCAATTCGTTATCCCCCGTTTGGATGCGGTGAGCTAGCATCGGTGTCGTTGCTGCGTCCTGGTGCAAGCAGTGGCCCGAGCATCCTTTGCAATCCCTGTATGAGCGTATTCGTTTCGCGGTCTCGTTCCAGCAATGCGGTGATCTGCGTGTCCTTTGTCGTGATCTGCGTTTTAAGAAAAACATTCTCGCTTTCAAGTAGAGCGACATAGCGTGCGTCTGTCGCGACAGGTCGCGACATGTCGTCGGTTGTCGATGCTTGCTGTCGGTGCTCTGCGGACTTCACTGCTCCGGGAACGTCGGTCGCGACTTGTCGCGGCTCGTCGCGACCTGTCGCGACAGGTCGCACCTCCTCAATGTAGGCAATGTGCTTGTCTATCGAGGCGGGCGAGATGAGATACTTCTCGCCGAACTGCGTCTCTATGCGGCGACAATCGAGATGGCCCTTTGCGCAATAACGCTGAATGCTGCGAGGAGTGCGGGGAAGTCCCGCGCGTGCGTATCGCTCCAAAGCCTCGTCAATGGTCAGCGTGAAATCGCTGTCGGGGCTGGTCGCGACAGGTCGCGACATGTCGTCGGTCATTGCCTGATGATAACGCGGCTCGTCCCACAGCTCGCCGGTTATCCCCACTAAGGCAATGACGGCGGGGGAATCAGAAAGTCGGCTGCCGCGTAGAGTGTGAGAACGCGAAACGTCTTTTCAGGGTCAGCCGGGTCAGGCGATACTCCGGTTCCGTCTTTGCCTCGGTATTCGATGTGCCACTCAAACGAATAGCCGGCGAATATAAAAACGCCCCAGTCGTGCTCACTGTCGTCAGCAAATTTGTTGTAGCGCGACATTGCTGATAGGGCTCGTCCGCGCAATCGCGCGTCCAGGTCATACACGCCGGGCGTCATTTGCACTCGGCCGCCCTTAAAGTCAGTGCGAAGCTGGTCGTTTAACTCAATGATTTTTTGCCGGTCAGGCACGGAGCGAACCTCACCGGCTAATCCGTGAAGCGGAATGGCTCGAAGCCGGCGCGATGCCACGGCTCGATGAGCATGTGTCCAGTTGCGGGCGCTGGCTTCTCGAAAGAAGTAAATGCCGGGATATGTTTGAAAATAAATCTCTTCGCGAGCGGCCCTGCTCGAAGTCGGTCGAGCGACGCAATCATCGAACGCATTCGGTGTTCGGTCGTGGTGATGAACGGGACCATAAAGGTCGTGGCCCCGAAATGGCGACGGGGCACTTCTTGTTCCAATATGGATAGGTAGGCGCTGAACTTGTTGCGGATGCCGGAGCGCTCGGAATCGGTCGTGTCGATCGGCTCCGTTCCGCAATCAGCCTCAAAGCCGAAAACAAAGATGTAGGATTTCTGTTCGTAGTTGCGCTCGATGACAAAAGGACGCCAATCGCTTTCGATCTCTTCAATCCTGTTATTTCGCGAAAAGGGGATGGCTTGCGGAGTTGTGAGCAGTTTCGTGCTCTTCGGCATCTGCGGACTGTCGATGAGCTGGTGCCAGTCGATGATACGAATACGCGGGTCCAGCTTGGCCCCAACTTCAAATGAAGCCGCGACTGTACAAGCCATCAATTCGTGAGCAAAATTCCGCAAATACTTTTTGCGTGAATAGAGAACGCCACGGTTGCGAAGTTCTGCGCCACCTTTGTCGTCCAGTTCGTAGACCATACGACGCGCGTTTGCGTCCGCATTGTCCCGCTGTTGATACGGCCGACTCACGTAGCAGTTTGGTTTGCGGCACAAAATTTCGAGCCGCGCTTGAAGCGCCGGCAGTGAGCGACCAGTCAAGGCGGCGAGATAGTCGGAGGGCAAGTAGCGGTAACGACCGAGAATTCTGAAAATCGTGATGTCGTCGTTAGTGAGGCGCGCAACAATGACCTCACCGCTCCTATTGAGCTTCGGCTCTCGGTCCCAACGCGAATTGCGAATTCTTTGGTCCATAGGCGCGAACGTAACGTCGCCAAATTGCGCGTAAACGGTCGCCAGGGAGCACGGCTCCGCGGGGCGGAGCGGCATGTAGTGCTATGAAAGGCAAAATATTTTTACCAAGTCGAGCCAGATTCCGGAGCGTCGTTAGCTGGCGGCGTATCCGGCGGTTCGGTCGAACTGGCCCGGCCATGACGTGGAGACGGCCGGGATTGTTGAGGAGCGAAGCCGTACTCAGTGCGCATTCGCTCCCGAATGGCTGTCTGTTGCTCGGCCGTCATGCGCGGCAGAGTATCAAGATTGACGTAAGGGATTTTGAGGGCGACGGCTTGAGCGGTCAGGTCGCGGACGAAAGCCGCAAAGGTCCCTCTAGGAAGAGAACATAAAAACTCCGGCTCGCATCGAAGCTTGGGAGCTAGGTATTTCGCCTCGTCGTCGCTGTTCGCAAACCTGATAGCGCAGTTGGACATGGCACTCAAAACATTTTTGTCCGTGATCTGCTCGGTTCGCTGATGAGCCAAAATCAAAGCAATTCTCTGCGAACGGCACTCGTCCAATATGGTTGCAAGCTTCTGGTCGTTGCGCACCCACTGGCACTCGTCGAGGTAGACGTAGACGGGTAATTTATCTTCGGGCTTCAACTTTGCCCGTTGCTGACCGGCGGCGAGGATAAGCGCAAGAAAGAAGCGTTGGTAAAACTCGCTCCCTTCGTCTCCGAGAACCGCCTTGCTCGCATCTATGACAATGATTTTGCCGGTGTTCATGGCCTCGGCAATTCTGAGGCGGGTGGTAGGCGAAGCGAACATGGCCCGCATGGTGTCATTAGTAAGAATTAAATCGAGCCGCCAAATAATTTGCGAGCGAGTTTCTGCGTAGGTCTTCGCGTAGAAGCCGTGTGATTTGTCCTGAAAGAAACTGCGTAGCCGGTCGTCCAGCTCCGCAATTTCTTCGAGCGTGAGTCCGTCTGCCAATACTCTCTTCAAATCCTCAATCGTCGGCCGCTCGATTGCCTGCATGATGGCGGGCAACACATGACGAAAGAGAGCTGATTGTAGGTTGGTAAACTTCGCTTCGAGCAATCCTGAAAGAATGTACTCGATGAGAGCAATGGTGTGCGGCACGTTCTCGCTCGACACATCGAGAGGATTGAGAGCTAGCGGGTGATGAACGTCGGGCTCGATCAGTACAAGCCTGTCCGCAACGTCGGCCATGCATTTTATCGGAGCTATCAAATCTCCTTTGCTGTCCATTACGACAATGGACGCATTCTTTTTTAGGTCTTCGAGAAACATTGAATGTAGGAGAGTGCTTTTGCCTCTCCCCGGAGGGGCGATAATCCACTGCCCGCTGAACCGCGTCTCGTCGGGAATTTGAAACGAGACCTGGCAATCGAAGAGCGGGAGAAACGGCGTATCTGCGAGATATTTTTGTACCGTTTCCTCTGGTGTGCCTTTGAATTTGCGAACGAGTAAAAGGTCGCCTTTGCTATCAAGCTGATTTTTGAAAATCGTATTGGTTAGGTCCGAAAAAATGTTGCGTGAGATGAGTTGGGGGTCGGCAACCCCGGCCGAGAATGGGACGATGAGAGCAAAGATAGGCTCCGCGATGTCGGGGAATGCCTGAAGCAAAGGTATTTTCGGCCCCGCATCATAGGCCTTGTAGAATGCATACGGCGGTAGCTTCATGGTGAAATAGACAAGCGCTTGCGTGAGAGTGCCCACCATCAAAGCGAGCGTCTTGTCTGCGTTCTGCGGTGAAAACTTCGTCTGATATCTGGCAAGCGCGTCTTTGTATTTCGCCACGTCCAGCTCGTCGTTGCTCGCGGCAACGGGCGGCAATTCAAGTTCTCTTTCGATGATGCCGCGTGCAATAGGGAGAAGAGTTTTTGTTATCGACGAGGCCGGTAGCGACAAGCCCTGCTTCGCTAGCTCGTTGCAATAGCGGTCTGCTACAAGGTCAAAGATTTCCTGCGCGGCGCTCAAATCTCGAAGCTTTCTGTCTTACCGCGCCCCGCTCCGGCAATCTGCGTTTTAACTTCTGACAGTGCGGCTTTGAGTGCGTCCACTGCCATTTGCGCATCTGCAAGCGTGCGGCGGTTTAACCGGACTGGGCCTTGAAGAAACAGTGAAAGTGGCAATCCCGCGTTATTGATTGGCTTACTGTACGCCCACTGCTTCGGGTCTTCTTCGTACCAAATCCAGTATGAGACTTCCTTATTCAGCAATCCGAGTTTTTCAATCGAGACGCGCTCTACGTTGTCGAATGTGACGGTGACAACGGCAACTTCGTGTTTGAGATTGGTGAACGGAATGCCGGACTCTTTAAAGAAGTGCCACTCTGATTCCGGATACTTCGGTCCGCGTATCCATTGCGTTTCGTATTTCACGTCAACGCGCATAGGAGCCCCACAAAAGGGAGCGGCCGAAGTGTGCACCTCCGGCCGCTCCCGCTTCCGTCAAACGGAAGTATTCCAGTCTTCGGTCACTGAGAGACCGTGGGCCTCGAAGTAAGTCAGCACATCCGACACGCGCCACACCGGATGAGAATTGCGATGCTTGCCCAGCTTGCGACACCGCGGAAACGGATCGTCGGCATAGTCCGGATCAAACATCTTCCTCCAAGTATGAGCACGTGCGTATGGCCAACCCATACGACGCAGCCCCTTCCAGTCCACGATTAGCGGCCTTCCAGACATTGCAAACTCCCTTTGAAGGGAAGCGTTGCAACGCCTCCGGCGACACACCGGTGGACGGCAGGAATCTAAGAGAAAATAAGGGAAGCGACAAGATATCCATACCTCCTCATGGTGCTCCATTCAGCAGGGCGGAGAGGCGATTTTCCCATTTCTTGAGGGCTGCGCGCTTTTCGTCGAGGTAGTCGTATCGGTCGTAAATCTCGTCCAGGTCGTTCTTATTCGCGCCGGTGACGTGGTTCAGCAATAGCTCCGCTATCTCCCGGGGGACGCGGAGCTTTGCCATGTTGGAGCGGAAGGTCCGGCGAAGATCGCGAAGTTGCCAATTTCGTACGCCCGCGCGCTTCTCAAGCTCTTGCTTGAATTTCCCCCAAGAGCCGTCGTTGAAATGCGTTTCGTTGAGCAATCTTCCTGGGAAGAAATACGAGCCACACTTGGGCTGCTCGGCCAGGATTGCTCGGGCCATTGGCAAAAGCGGGATGGAATGCGCCCGCCCGTTCTTCGTGAACTGACCAGGAATTGTGAGGACGCCATCCTCAATCCAAGCGCGTTGCAGCCGTCCGGTCTCTCCATTCCGCGTTCCCCAGAGAATGAGTAGGCGGACCATTGAGCCAAATTGCCCCTCGCAGGCCCACCAAATCTTGACCAGTTCTGCGTCGGTCAAAACTCGCGAGCCTTTTTTGTCTACTCCGGGCGGAGCATAGCCCTCCAACGGACTGTGGGCGATGTAGCGCCGCGGCGGACGCGTGCACCATGTCAGCATGGTTCGCAAAGCCCGATACGCATGGAGCTGTTCGCTCGGCCTATCTGCGAGCCGGTCGAGCTGTCGCCCGATTTCTGCGTCACTGATTGCGGCGAGCGCTGTTGTGCGAAAGGCCGGCAAGAAGTGACTTGTCAACAATCGCGTAACCTCCGATTTCGTCCGCCCTTTGCTTTTGCGATAGTTATCGTCAAGGAAAACGGGAAGCGCGGTTCCGAACGTGACGGACTTCGCAGGTTTTGGTTGCGAAATTCCGAGCGTGCGTTCCGCAAGGACGCGCCTCGCTTCGGTCCGGGCTTCCGAAAGCGAGAGCACACCGAAGCGGCCGATGACGCGCCGCTTGCCCGGCGCAATCATGATGATGAAGGTCTTCGTTCCGCCTTGCGAAAGGCGGATGCCGATAGGACTATGTTTGTCCCATACGGTCGTTTGTCCGCGTGCGGGTACCTTGAGCGCCCGCACCGAAACATCGGTGAACGGGTGCTTCATTAGGCACTCCCTAGGCACTCCAATGGGTGGGTTGCTGCGCATTTGAATGTGCAGCTACGGATAGGATATATTCGGGAACGCCCCAAAAATCGGGGCTGATATTCATCTATGGGGAAGGGCGAGGGAGCGCTACTCTGCTTCCCAAGCTGCATACGAGGGTTCGATTCCCTTCGCCCGCTCCAGTCCTTTTTTCCTCAGGGTCATCGACTGGCGGACCGTCCATCCAAGTTCGTCCGCCAATAACCTGGATAACGACAAACCCATTACGGTGAAGATCATGCCCGAACCAGCACAAGCCGATCGCGGCGAGCTTCTCCTCGTAGCGCCGGGCGAGGGCGACAATTACTGGCAGCCCGTTCCGGCGAACGGGCACATCTCGGTGCGCGTGGCGCCGCATCAGGTCGCGATGCAATCGCCCTTCGCGCTGGGAACACAGACCGTGCCGCCCGGCTGCTACGTGCGCGAGCACCTGCACCCGCACCACGACGAGGTGCTGCATCTGATTTCCGGCGGCGGCAAGGCGGTGCTCGACGGCGAGGAGCGTCGCATCGAACCGGGGACGACGCTGTTCATCGGCCGAAACCGCAAGCACATGTTCATCAATGACGGCTCTGCCGACATGCACTGGCTGTGGTTCATCCAGCCAAACGGCCTGGAGGATTTCTTCCGCGATGTCGGACGGAACAAGAAGCCGGGAGAACCTGCGCCCGAGCCCTTCGCCCGCCCGGCAAATGTGCATGAGATCGAGCGGCGTACGGCGTTCAATCCGTTGCCCAATGACGGACGCAAGCCCTGATGCGGCTCGCGGGTAAGGTTGCGATCGTCACCGGAGCGGGCTCGGGCATCGGCGCCGCGACCGCCGAATTGTTCGCCCGCGAAGGCGCGCGCGTGCTCGTTGCCGATTTCGACGAGGCGGCGGCGGAGACCGTCGCCGGAAAGATCGGGCAAAACGCTGCCGCAATCCGCACCGACGTCCGGGTCAGTGCCGACTGCAAGGCAATGGCCGAACGAGCCAAGAAGGAATTCGGCCGCATCGACATTCTCGTCAACAATGCGGGCCGCGGCATTCTCGGGACGGTGGTGAACACCAGGGAAGAAGATTGGGATGACCTGATGGCGGTCAATCTCAAGGGCGTCTTCCTGTGTTCGAAGCATGTCATCCCGGTGATGGCCGCAGGCGGCGGTGGCGCTATCGTCAATGTCGCCTCCACCGCCGCGATCGCCGGCATCCCGGATCGCGCGGCCTATGTCGCTTCCAAAGGCGGCGTCGCCGCACTCACGCGCTCGATGGCGCTCGATCATGCGGCCGACAAGATCCGCGTGAATGCCGTGCAGCCCGGCGTCACCTGGTCGAGCTATTTCGACCGCATGCTGAACGAAGTCCCGGATCCGGAGGCGTTCAAGCGAGGCCTGCGCGAGCGCTCTCCGCTCAACCGCGTCGCCGAACCGCGCGAGATCGCGGGCGCGATCCTCTACCTCGCGAGCGATGAATCGGCCTTCGCGACCGGCTCGATGCTGACCATCGATGGCGGCTATACCGCGCGGTGATTGGCCCATTGCCCGCCGCGCCCCGCGGGACTATCTGATGGCGATGGCCGAAGCCCATTCCGTCAGCCGTCCGGTGAGCCGCCCGCTTCTTGCGGTTTCGGGAATTTTCGGCGCGCTGTTCGCCGCCGCGATGATCCTGTGGCTCCATTACGGCACGGCGGTGTTCTTCGAGATGCTTACCGCCGGTATCGCCGCCTGCTTCTGAGGTTCCCGTCATGGCGCCACGCACCGCTCGCGTGCTTCTCGTCTTTTCCGCGTTTCTCGCCGGCCTGATGCTGTTCGGAGGCGCGGTGCTGTTCATCGCCGGCCGCGGCAGCCTGCCGTCCGCGCCGCTCGCCTCGGCGATTGGCGGCCCGTTCAAGCTCGTGGATCAAGAGGGGCGAACGGTCACGGACGCCGATCTGAACGGCCGCCCGACCCTGATGTTCTTCGGCTTCACCCACTGCCCGGACATTTGCCCAACGACGCTGTTCGACGTGTCGGAGGTCATGCGTGCGCTCGGGCGGGATGCCGACGGCGTGTCGGCTTACTTCGTCACCGTCGATCCCGAGCGGGATACTCCGCAGGTGATGAAGGAGTATCTCTCGAGTTTCGATCCGCATCTGCGCGCGCTGAGCGGAAGCCCCGAGGCGATCGCGGCGATGGAAAAGGCCTATCGTGTGTTTGCCAAGAAGGTACCGCTCGAAGGCGGCGACTACACGATGGATCATTCGGCGCTTGTCTATCTGATGGACAAGCAGGGGCGCTTCGTTGCGCCGTTCAATCTGAAGCGAAAGCCGGAAGAGGCGGCGGCGGATCTGCGGCGCTACCTGTAGCCGTAGCTCAAAAGCGAAGCCGCGCCGCTTTTGAGGCGGCGCGGCTCCAGTCTATCTAGCTCGATGCTATCAGCAGCGATCGAGGCCGCGCAGCGACGGCGTGCAGATTGGCACCATGTACTGGCTGCTGGCATGTCCGGCCGAGCTGGCATTGCTGCCGAAGCCGTTGCCGAAGCCATTGCCCGGAGCGCCGGCGCCCGGCGCACCCGAGCCGAAGCCGCCGCCGAGGCCGACCGTACCGGTCGCATCCGCGCCAACTCCACCGATGCCGGCAGTCGAACCGACCGTGCCGGTCGCGCTGCTGCCGAAGCCGCCGATCGCGGCGCCCGCACCGGCCGTGTCGCCCATGCCGGTCGCCGAGTTGCTGCCGACAGAGCCGGTCCCGGTGCTGTCGCCGCCGATGCCGGCGCCCACGCCGGCGCCGAGACCACCGACGCCTGCTGCCGCGCCGACGCCGCCAACGCTACCTGACCCGGTGCCGGACGCGCCGCCCGCGGATCCGGTTCCGGAACTGTCGCCGCCGACACCGGCGCCTGCGCCGACACCGCCGCCGACGCCACCTGCGCCGACACCGCCGCCCACGCCACCGCCACCGACGCCGCCGGAGCCGCTACCCGATCCGCTGCCGCCGCCGCCACCGCCGCCGCCACCGCCTCCGCCGCCACGGGCGTAAGCAGTCGTCGCCAGCGCGAGGACGGCCAACGCGACGGTCCCAGCTCTCATTGCCGCACCAAGAGTAGTTCTCTTATCCATTTGTGCCTCCTAGGGAATCGCCCTTTGCCAGGGACCGCGTGTAGATTTGGTTCCGGTGCCATCGTGGATTGCACCTGCGGTCCTAACGGCCGGGAATGGGGCAATGTTCCTTGTCCGACACTGGATCTGTCAGATTTAGGACGCCAATCGGTCGGGTTTTAATCGGATTTTGCTCATGCCTAAAAACGTGGCGGCACGCTTGCTGTTCGCGATTGCGACATCGAAGCGAGGCGGGACGTGCGCGCGCGCCCGTGCTCGGTTTTTTCCCACCGATAGGGATCGTGCAAAAGCTGGATCAGCGCCCGCCACGCGGCGACCGACAGCAAGACCCAATAGATCGGCGTTGCCAGAAGCGCCCACGCACAATGAAGCAATCGCCGGCGCGCAAGACCGATCACGCCGAGCGCAACCGAAATCGCATAGCCGCTGATCAAGGTCGTGCCGTGCAGCCCTGCGATCAGGATCTCTCCGAGATCGGCTCTGCCGGATCCCCAGCCTTGCGACACGATCTCCCACATAAACGCGGCGGCGAACAGAGAATGCACGAGCGCCGCCAGCACCGTGCCTCCGACCACGAGCTGAAATACGACGAAGCCCGCGAATCCGAGATCGCGCAGCAGCGAGAACGGATGACGCATGTGCACGAGCCACGTCTGCATCCATCCCTTGAACCAGCGCGTGCGCTGCTTCAGCCAGGGGCCGACACGGCTCGGCGCTTCTTCATATGTCGCGGAGTCGATCATCGCGGTGCGATACCCAAATCGCGACAAGCGCATGCCGAGATCGGCGTCCTCGGTAACGTTATAGGGGTCCCACGCCCCGACATGGCGCAGCGCCGAATCCCGAAAATGATTGGACGATCCCTCGAGTGGCAGCGGCAATCGCCACATCGCGATGCCGGGCAGGAAAACGTCGAACAGCCCGGAATATTCGGCGGTGTAGAGGCGTGTCAGCACGGAGTCCGAACAATTGTCGATGGTGAGGCGCGCCTGCACGCAGCCCAGGTCGTCGCTCCCGGATTCGAACGCCTGCAGCGCGCGGCGCAGCTGATCGGGTTCGGGCCGATCCTCGGCGTCGTAGACCGCGATGAAGCTGCCGCGCGAGAATGGCAAGGCCGCGTTCAGGGCTTTCGGCTTCGTGCGCGGCCCGATCGCTGGCGCGACAATGACCTCGAACCGGCGATCGAGATCGGTCGCGCGCACGGCCGCATGCATGTCCGGATCGTCGGGCTCGACGACGAGCTTGATCTCGAGTTTTTCATGCGGGTAGTCGAGCGCGGCGAGGCTGCGGACCAGATCCGGAAAGGTCGCTGCTTCGCGGTATAGCGCTACGATCACGGTATAGACCGGCAGCCGGTCTTCGCCCGGACGGATTTTCGGCTTTGGCATCATGCCGGTCGTGAGCGCGCCGAGGAGCCGCAGGGCGATCCAGCCGAGAAAGATAAAAGCGATCAATACCTCGAACGCGAGTGCGGCATTCGAGGGGAACACGAGCGCTGCCAATAAGCAGGCGATGCCGGCCGGGATCAGCCATCCTCGCCGGGCGCGATGGGCGGCGGAAAATTCCGGCTGCGTATCGCGCAGCGAATACGCCGCGTTTTGTGCCAGAGCGACCGGCGCATGAAGCCTGATGAATCGTTCGATACAGGATCGGGTCGTCAACCGGATGCGGTTCGAATATTCGGGATGGTTCGCAATAAACTTGGTGACGTGCCGCGCCGCATAGGCCTGGGGCGCGATGACGAGCACATCGCCGTCTGCGGTCCGAAGCGGCAACATGCCGGTTCTCGCCGCTTGGATGACAAGGTCCAGTGAAGGGGCGTCGGCGCGGACAGCCCTTTCCAGCGAATCGAAAACGACACCGAGCGTGTGCGCGAGCGCGCGGGCGTAATCATCGTCCGTGATCGCGCCGGCGGCCACGAGGGTCCGGTCCGCACCGGTGCCGATCTCGGCCGAGCGCAATTCGGCGGCGGCGAGCACGCCCGGGGAGATCCGGTGGCGCACGCAGTCGATCTCGGGGCAGGCGACCAAGCGATGCCGGACACGCCGCGGATCGCTCTCGCGACGCGCCTCGGCGGGCGAACGATGCGCAAAGGCCGGGCTGGGGCGTCGAAACCCGCCCGGTCCGGACGGCGCCGATACTGGATCGCCCCCCACCATACTCACGCCACTGTTCAGCCACCCGGACTCGGCTATAAGCGGGCGAACACCGCGCTTGATCCGGGCCAGCCATGCACTCTCGTACTATTCCGACTCACGCCATCCTCTTCAAGTGGCGGCGCATCGGCCCGGCGCTCCTGATTTCACTCGTTGCAGTCGTGACTTGGGCGGGCGCGGCGCTGGCTCAGGCGGACAACAATACGGCGGGCCTTCCTGGTTTCTGGGATCCGCGCCGGCGGCCCGAGCGGCCGGACCTAAGCCGCGTCACCCAGATCCGGTTCCTCACCGAGATCGACTATCCTCCGTTCAACTTCGCCGGACCGGACGGCAACCCGGCCGGCTTCAACGTCGACCTCGCGCGGCTCATCTGCGATGAGCTGAAGATCACGTGCACCGTCCAGATGCGCAGGTTCGATACGCTGGTCGCCGCGCTGAACGAGAACCGCGGCGACGCCGCGATCGCCTCGATCGCGGTGACGCAGGAGACGCGCCAGCTGATGGACTTCAGCGATCCTTATTATCGGCCGCCGGCACGCTTCGTCGCGCGGACAGATATGGTCTCGGATGATATCCGCCCGGAGACTCTGGAAGCCAGGAAGATTGCCGTGATCGCGGGCTCCGCGCACGAAGCCTATCTCAAGACGCTGTTCACCGAGGCCGAGGTGAAGCCTTATCCGACCGCGGATGCGGCGCGTCAGGCGCTTCGCTCCGGCGCAGTCGATTATCTGTTCGGCGACGGCATCTCGCTCGCCTTCTGGCTGAACGGGACCGATTCTGGCGGATGCTGCGGATTCGCCGGCGGTCCGTTTTTGGAAAGCGTCTATTTCGGCGAAGGCGTCGGCATTGCGGTGAAGAAGGGCAACGACACGCTGCGGCTCGCTTTCAACTGGGCGCTCTTCCGCCTCTGGGAGAAGGGCCGCTTCACCGACCTGTGGCTGCGCTACTTCCCCGTCAGCCCGTTTTGACCCCTCCCGATCATGCTGTGTATATGACGGCGTAAGCCGGAGCCTGTCATGTCCGTTACGGAAACCGCATCGCTGCGCGAATTGGCCGAGCAATCGGGCGCGTGGCCATTCGAAGAAGCGCGCAAGATTGTCGCGCGCCTGAAGCGCAAGCCGAAGGATGAGGTCATCTTCTCGACCGGCTACGGGCCGTCCGGGCTTCCCCATATCGGCACCTTCGGCGAGGTCGCGCGCACCACGATGGTGCGCCATGCCTTCCGGGTTCTGACCGACGACAAGGTGAAGACGCGGCTGATCGCCTTCTCCGACGACATGGACGGCCTGCGCAAAGTCCCCGACAACGTTCCGAACAAGGAGGCGCTGTCGAAGGATCTCGGCAAACCGCTCACCAAGGTGCGCGATCCGTTCGGCACGCATCCGAGTTTCGGCGAGCACAACAACGCCGAACTGCGCCGCTTTCTCGACCATTTCGGGTTCGATTACGAATTCCTGTCGTCGACTGTCTGCTACACATCGGGCCGCTTCGACGAGGCGCTGCTGCGGATGCTGTCGCATTTCGACAAGGTGATGGCGATCATGCTGCCGTCGCTGCGCGAGGAGCGCGCCCAGAGCTATTCGCCATTTTTGCCGATCTCTCAGCGAACCGGAATCGTTCTGCAGGTCCCGGTGATCGGCCACGATGCCAAGGCCGGCACCATCACCTACGAGGATCCGGATTCGAAGGAGCAGGTGACCACGCCGGTCACCGGCGGGCGCTGCAAGCTGCAGTGGAAGCCGGACTGGGCGATGCGCTGGACCGCGCTTGGCGTCGACTACGAAATGGCGGGCAAGGACCTGATCGATTCCGTGAAGCTGTCGGGGGAAATCTGCCGCGCCATCGGCGGCCAGCCGCCGGAAGGATTCAATTACGAATTGTTCCTGGACGAGAAGGGCCAGAAGATTTCCAAGTCCAAGGGCAACGGGCTCACCATCGACGAGTGGCTGCGCTACGCGAGCCCGGAATCGCTTTCTTTGTTCATGTATCGCGAGCCGAAGGCGGCGAAGCGGCTCTATTTCGACGTGATCCCGCGCAACGTCGACGAATATCAGCAATTCCTCGATGGCTACGAGCGCCAGGACTGGAAGCAGCGTCTCGGCAATCCGGTCTGGCACATCCATTCCGGCCACCCGCCAAAGGCCGACATGCCGATCAATTTCGCGATGCTGTTGACGTTGGTCTCGTCGTCGAACGCGGAGAATGCCGACACGCTCTGGGGCTTCATCGGCCGCTATCGCCCGGGCGTGACGCGCCAGACGCATCCAAAACTTTCTGCGCTGGTCGATTACGCCATCCATTATTTCCGCGACTTCGTTTTGCCGGCGAAGAAGTTCCGCGATCCGTCGCCACAAGAACGCGCCGCGTTGCAGGATTTGCGCGATGCCTTGTCGCAACTGCCGGCTTCCGCGACGCCGGAGCAGATCCAGGACGTCGTGTACGAAGTCGGCCGCCGCGAGCCGTTTCTCGATCACAAGAAGAAGGCGAAGGACGGAAAGCCGGGCGTGTCGCTCGATTGGTTCAATATGCTGTACCAAGTGCTGCTCGGGCAGGAAAAGGGCCCGCGCTTCGGTTCGTTCGTCGCCGTTTACGGTGTCGAGAACACGGTCGCGATGATCGACGGCGCGCTGGCGCGGTCGACGTGACGGGCCGCGCTATTGGCTGGCCCAGACGATGCGCGCGATCCACAGCACGTCGGAGGTCGCGAGCGTTCGGTCCGGATGGTTGGCGTTGAGCGATTGCAGCTCGATAGTCTTGGACGTCTTGCGGGTGAGCTGCTTGACCATCACCTCGCCTTTCTTGGTCTTCACCACCACGCGGTCGCCGCGCCGGATCGGAGCGGCGGGCGAGACGATGATGACATCGCCCTTGCGGTAGGCCGGAAGCATCGAATCGCCGGAAATTTCCAGCGCGTAGGCGTTTTCGTCGTTGACCGCGGGAAACGCGATCTCGTCCCAGCCCTTGCCGACCGGAAAGCCGCCGTCGTCGAAATATCCGCCGCTGCCTGCTTCGGCAAAGCCGATCAGCGGGACCGCCTGCAATGCGACCCGCGCCGAGTCGTTGATCAGCGTCACGAAGGTCTCGACGCTCACGCCGGTCGCGGCGAGCGCCTTCGAAATCGATTCGGTCGAGGGCCAGCGTGCGCGGCCGTCCGGCGTCACGCGCTTGGATTTGTTAAAGGTCGTCGGATCGAGGCCCGATTTCTTGGCAAGGCCGCTCGCAGACAAGCCGGCGCGTGCGGCGAGCCGGTCGATGCCGTTCCAGACCTGCGCATGCGTAAGTTCGGGCATGGATAATGTCTAAGACTATTGTCCGAGTATAGGAATTATAGCCTTCCACCCCGGCTGTCCAGCAGCTTCGCATTTCGCCGCTTGGACATTGCCGCTTCGCCGATTAGGGTCCGGCACATCTGAACGCGGAGTTTCACCGCCTTGATCGGCCTTTTCGAGCGCTTCGCCCGCCCTGTCATGCGGGCGTTCGACCCGGAAGACGCGCATAAGCTCGCTCTGGCCGGGCTGAAATTCCTGCCGCAGCCTCCGGCGATAACCGACGATCCACGGCTTGCGATTCGCGCCTTCGGACTGAATTTCACCAACCCGATCGGGATGGCGCCGGGCTTCGACAAGAATGCCGATGCCCCGGACGGCATTCTCAGGCTCGGGTTCGGCTTCGTCGAAGTCGGGACGGTCACGCCGCTGCCGCAGGCCGGCAATCCCCGGCCGCGGGTGTTCAGGCTCTCGGCGGATGAGGCGGTGATCAATCGCCTCGGCTTCAACAATGACGGCGAGAATCGCGTGCTCACCCGTCTCGCCGCGCGCGCGAGCCACGGCGGCATCGTCGGCGTCAATATCGGCGCCAATCGCGACTCGAAAGACCGCGTCGCCGATTACGTCCGGTTGATCGAGTCCTTCGCCCCGGTGTCGAGCTACGTCACCGTCAATGTCTCTTCGCCCAATACGCCGGGACTGCGCGACCTGCAGCAATCCAAGGCGCTCGACGATCTGCTCGCGCGCGTGATCGAGGCGCGCGACCGGGTGAACCTGAATGCCGGGCCGACGCCGGTGCTGCTGAAGATTTCCCCGGACCTGTCGTTGAATGATCTCGATGACGTGGTCGGGGTCGCGCGCGCGCGCGGTGTCGACGGAATGATCGTCAGCAACACGACGCTGACGCGCCCGCCGCTGCAGGAGCGCGCCAAGGCGATCGAGCAGGGCGGCCTGTCCGGCAAGCCATTGTTCACGCTCTCGACGCGCATGCTCGCAGAAACCTACGTGCGTGCCGAAGGCAAGATGGCGCTGATCGGCGTGGGCGGCGTCGATTCAGGCGCCGCCGCGCTCGCCAAGATCAAGGCCGGCGCGACACTCGTGCAGCTCTATACCGGGATGGTATTCCGCGGACTGGGACTCGTGCGCGAGATCAAGCGCGACCTCCTGCAGATCCTTCACCGCGGCCGGCACAAGTCCCTGGTCGAGTTCATCGGCGTGAAGGCCGCATCGATGACCGCGGAGAAATGGCCGATCTAGCCGAACGATGCACGCACGAGCGTCGGATATCGCCCCGTCTGCAGCGCGCCGCGTGCGATGAAGAATGACAAGAGCGCCATCCATAATCCGGTATTGCCGAACGCCTGCGTGGCCCACCAGACGGCCAGATAGATCAGGAACGAGGCCGCCATCAGGTTGCGCATGTCGCGAGCCCAGGTCGCTCCGATGAAGATGCCGTCATAGCAGAACGCCGGCGCGCCGAGCACCGGCGCCAGCGCCATCAGCCAGAGATAGTCGCGGGCGATCGCGCGAACCTCGGTGCTGGACGTTATCTGATCAATGAAAATGCCGCCGAAGACGAAGAAGAAGACCGACGCGGCGATGCCGAAGGCAAATCCCCACGCGAGCACGAGTTTGACGACGCGCCGGAAGCCTGTTTCGTCGCGCGCGCCATAGGTGCGTCCGCACAGCTGCTCGGCGGCGTTCGCCATGCCGTCGAGGAAAAACGCGGCGACAAGATTGAGGTTGTAGAGCACGGCATTGGCCGCGAGCATGGTATCGCCCGCCCGCGCACCGCGCGCCATGAAAAACAGATAGACCCCGATCAGGGCCGCGGTCCGGATCATGATGTCGCGATTGACCGAGAGCATGCGCATGAGCCGCGCACGGTCGAGCACGGCCGCGAGACCGGGAAAGCCTCCGCCGCGCAGGATGCGCAGCGCGAGGAACAGCCCGAGCGCAAGGCCGGAGCTTTCGGCGACGATCGTTGCGGACGCCGCCCCCACGATTCCGTAATCGAGCACGATCACCAGAAGGATCGCGAAGGCCATATTGACGACATTGATGAAGATCTGGATCGCGAGCGCGAGACCCGGCCGCGCGAGCCCGACCAGCCATCCGACCATGACGTAATTGCCGAGCGCGAAGGGCGAAGACCATAGCCGGACGACGAAATAGTGCCGCGCGGCCGACTGGACGGCATCGCTGCCGCCCATGCTGTCGAAGATGATCGCGGTCAGCGGCTTCTGAAACGCGATCAGCGCCACTCCGATGATCGCGGCAAGAACGAGCGAGCGGGCGAGCACGGCGCGCTGTTCGAGCCGGTCGTTCGCGCCCAGCGCCTGCGCGGTGAAGGCGATCGCGCTCATGCGCAGGAAGCCGAACAGCCAGAACAGGCAGTCGAACACGACCGAGGCCATGCCGACGCCGCCGAGGATTGCCGCGTCGCCGAGCCGGCCGATGGCCGTGGTCGCAACGATGCCGAGAAGCGGCGTCGTGATGTTGGCCAGCATCGCGGGACCCGCGATGCCGAACACCCGTCGGCTGGTAACCTCGAAGGTCTGATTCAAATCAGCGGCCGCGCGGCGCGTTGACCATCCGCACGATGAGCCAGATCGGGATCACGATGACGGCCCCGATCAGGAAATAGCCCCACAGCCTGCGGATCGCATCCCAGCCCATGTCCCAGATGTTCCGGATCAGCCGTTCGAGGCTGCGGATGATGTCGAGCGGATCGAGCCCGAAGGCCGAAAGAACGACGCCGATAAGGACCGACAGGAGGGCGAGACGGCCCGCGACCGCGAGCGGGGTGCCGCCGAGGAAACGGGAAAGGCCGTCACGTCTGTCGGTGATGCGCGGATCGGACATTGAATAACCTCCCCATCGAGTCGGCCATTCCGCCGAAACGGCGCAAGACTTATGTCGCGCTCGGTTCCGGCACAAGGCGATCGAGGAGGGGTGCCCGGCCTTTTTCGATGGTCTCGAGCATCTTCTCCAATGTTTCCAGCCGGTCCGCCTCGCGCGGCGGCTTGTCCCAGCGAAGGCGGCTGATCCGGGGGAAGCGCATCGCGAGACCGGACTTGTGCCGGGTCGAGCGCTGCAGGCCCTCGAATGCGACTTCCAGCACGAGACCGGTACCGGCGTCGTGCGTCACCTCGCGCACCGGGCCGAAGCGCTCGATGGTGTGGCGGCGCACGAAACGGTCGATCTGGATCAATTCCTCGTCGGTGAAGCCGAAATAGGCCTTGCCGACGGGCACGAGCTCGTCGCCGTCCTCGCCGTGTGTCCAGACCCCGAAGGTGTAGTCGGAATAGTAGGACGAGCGCTTGCCGTGCCCGCGCTGCGCATACATCAGTACGGCGTCGACCGTGAACGGATCGCGCTTCCACTTCCACCAGGGCCCTTTCGGGCGGCCCGGCACATAGGGCGCATCGCGGCGCTTGAGCATGACGCCTTCGACCGCATCGGCGTCTTCGCCCGCGCCGGCGGAGGCAGGATCTGCACGCGCCGCCGTCAACGTTTGCCAACTGGAAAATGGAATCAGCGCAGACACATCGACACGCGGGCTGCCCAGCCGCGCCACAAGCGCCTCCAGTCGTGCGCGGCGCTCGGTGAACGGCCGGTCGCGCAGGTCTTCGCCACCCTCGACCAGCAGATCGTAGGCACGCAAATGCGCCGGAAAGTCCGCGAGCAGTTTCCCAGTGACAGTTTTGCGGTTCAGCCGCTGCTGCAGCACATTGAACGACTGCACGCGACCCTCGCGCACCACCAGAAGCTCGCCGTCGATCGCGCCGTCGAAGTGTAGCGCCTCGATCAGATCGGGGAAGCTGCGCGAAATGTCTTCTCCCGTGCGGGAGTAAAGCCGTGTCACCCGCTCGCCATCCTCGTCGGCACCTGCCGCGGCCTGCACGCGGATGCCGTCCCACTTCCACTCGGCTGCAAAATCCGCCACATCGAGCTTCTCGAAATCGGGCAGCTCGATCGCATGTGCGAGCATCGCCGGGCGAAACGGCGCCGGATCGCGCGTCGCAGGACGATCGGCACGATCTTCGAGCCAGGCGAACAAGTCGGTGTAGGGAGGTTTCAGCCCGGACCAGATGAGTTCGATCTCGGTGACATCCTTGTTCCCGAGCGCCGCGGCCGCGGTCTTGGCCAGACGCGCCGACACTCCGATCCGCAATCCGCCGGTCACGAGCTTGAGCAGCGTCCAGCGTCCCGTCTCATCAAGCGCGTCGAGCCAGCGCGCAAGCTGGGCCGGCAATTGCGATTTGCCAAGGGTCGCAAGGCCGGTGACGACCTCGGACAGCGAGGGGACGGCATTCGGCCGCTGCGAAGGATCGGCCGGCCACATCAAGGCGACCGTCTCGGAGAGGTCGCCGACATAATCGTAAGACAATCCGAACAGCACGGGATCGGTACGCTCCGCGATCAGCGTGCGGATCAATCCTGCCTTGGCGTGCTGGAAGGTGAGAGCGCCGGTCAACGCCGCGAGCGCGTAGCCGCGTTCCGGATCGGGCGTGCGACGGAAATAATCCGTCATCAGGCGCAGCTTGTTGTTGCGCCCGTGTTCGTAAGTGAGACGGTCGAGCAGTTCGGCAAAACGGTTCATGCCGGATTGCCCGCCTGGCCTGCGTCGCTCACGCCGTCGCTCTCGTCCTCGTCGCCGTAGCCGACGATGTCGAGCGGACGCGCGCGCAGGCCCTGCTGCTTCGACCAGTGGACGAGCGCGTCTTCCTGTCCGTGCGTCACCCAGATTTCGGATGCGCCGGTCGCCTTAATCGTCGCGGTCAACCCGTCCCAGTCGGCGTGGTCGGAAATGACCAGCGGCAGCTCGACGCCGCCCTGACGCGCCCGCGCGCGCACCCGCATCCAGCCCGAGGCGAAGCACGGCACCGGATCCGGAAAGCGCCGCGTCCAGAGATCCTTGATCGCGGAGGGCGGGCATATCGTGATCGTCCCGGCAAGGTCGGGCTTCTTCGCGCCGCGCACGAGTTCGAGCGGGCCAAGATCGATGTCCCGGCTTTCGTAATAGCGGGTGATCTTCTCCATCGCGCCGTGCAGGTAGATCGTCCTGTCGTAGCCGGCCTTGCGAATGAGCGCGATGACGCGCTGCGCCTTGCCGAGCGAATAGGCGCCGACGAGATGCGCGCGCTCGGGGAAAATCTCGACCGAGCGCAGAAGTTTGGCGATCTCCTCGTCCGGGCGCGCATGGCGGAACACCGGAAGCCCGAATGTCGCTTCGGTGATGAAGAGATCGCAGGGCACGAGCTCGAACGGCGCGCAGGTCGGATCCGGGCTGTCCTTGTAATCTCCGGAGGCGACAGCGCGGAAATCCATGCACTCGACCCTGATCTGGGCAGAGCCGAGCACGTGCCCGGCGGGGTGAAAGCTCACCGTTGCGCCCCCGAGCGTCACCGTTTCGCCGTAGCGGACGGCTTGCGTCGTTCCGGCGAAATTCTCGCCATAGCGCAGCCGCATGATATCGAGGGTTTCCTGCGTCGCGAGCACCGCGCCATGGCCCGCGCGCGCGTGATCGGAATGGCCGTGCGTGATGACGGCCTTGTCGACAGGCCGGGTCGGATCGATATGGAAGCCGCCGCGCTTGCAGCAGACCCCGGCGGGCGTGGGAAGAAGAAGGTCTTCGGGGCGCATCTTTGTAAGATAGGGCATGGATTCGGGAGCGCGAGAGCACAGACATCCGATGAGCCAGCCGGTGTTCCTCACCTCCGGCGATATCGTCGCCGACCGGCGCTATGCCTTCGCGCAGGATTTGCTCGCGCGCGGCGACCTTGCAGCCGCGGCGGATTTGCTGGCGCAGGTGGTCGAGCTTGCGCCCCGCTTCGCATCGGGATGGTTCGCGCTCGGAGAGGTGCGCGAGCGCGCGGGCGACCGGGCCGGAGCCGCTGCCGCTTTCGCGGAAGCCTGCGCTGCCGACCCGCAGGACCGTCACGGCGCCTCTTTGCGGCTCGCCCGGCTCAACGGCGACCGCGCGGCGATGCCGGAGGGCTATGTGCGCGCGCTGTTCGATCAATACGCGCCGCGTTTCGATCAGTCGCTCGTATGTCGCCTCAATTATCGCGGCCCCGAGATCGTGCTGGCTGCAGTCGAATCCGCCGCGCGTGAGCAGGGACGCGCGATACGCTTCGGCAGCGTGCTCGATCTCGGCTGCGGCACCGGCCTGTGCGGCGCCGCGATTCGACCGTATGCGGATTGGCTGGTCGGCGTCGATCTCTCGGACGGCATGATCGCGCAGGCGCGCGGCAAGGGCGTTTACGACCGGCTGCACGCGGCCGAGCTCGTCGCCTTCCTCGCCGGCGAAGCCGAATGCGCGGCCAAGTATCATCTTGTCACCGCCGCAGACGTTCTTGTCTATTGCGCCGATCTTGCTCCGGTCGCGTCCGCGGTGGCGCGCGTCCTGGCGCCGGATGGCCTGTTTGTTTTCACGGTGGAAACCCACGAGAGCGGCGACGTGATCTTGCGCGATACGCTCCGCTTCGCTCACCCGCTTGCGCATGTGCGTGAGGCGCTCGCCAAGGCCGGGCTGGTGGCGCTTCTGCTCGAACCTGCCTCCACCCGCAACGAGAAGGGCGTTCTCGTTCCGGGTCTCGTCGCGGCGGCCGCCTTGGGGTCGTCACCATTGGCCGATAGCGCAACGCCGTGACCCTGCTCGAACGCGCACCGAAATCCGAATTTCTCCCCGAACCCTTCCTGCGCTGGTTCGCAGCCCGCGGCTGGGCGCCGCGCGTGCATCAGATGCAATTGCTCGAAAAGGCGCGCGCCGGACGCTCGGTGCTGCTGATCGCGCCGACCGGCGGCGGCAAGACGCTTGCGGGATTTCTGCCAAGCCTGGTCGATCTGTACGAACAGGGCGCGCGGCCGCGCGGGCTGGTTTCCACCGGCCGCGATCTCCGCAAGCGCGGCGGCCTGCACACGCTCTATATCTCGCCGCTCAAGGCGCTCGCGGTCGACATTGCGCGCAATCTGGAAACGCCGATCGCGGAAATGAAATTGCCTGTCCGTGTCGAGACGCGCACGGGCGATACGCCGGTGTCCAGGCGCACGCGCCAGCGCCGCGATCCGCCCGACATCCTGCTGACGACGCCCGAGCAGCTCGCCTTGTTGCTCGCGTCGGCCGACGCGCCTTATCTCTTCGGATCGCTGAAGCGCGTCGTGCTCGATGAATTGCATTCGCTCGTGACGTCGAAGCGCGGCGATCTCCTGTCGCTCGATCTCGCGCGCCTGTTCCGCCTCGCGCCCGGGCTGCAGACCGTCGGGCTGTCCGCGACGGTCGCGGAGCCCGACGAATTGCGGCGCTATCTGCTCGCACAGCCGCGGCAGGGCGAGGCGCTCGCCGATCTGATCGTGGCGCAGCCGGGCGCGGAGCCGAATGTCACGATGCTTGAGCCTGGGGATGAGCTACCATGGGCGGGCCACACCGCGCGCCATGCCTACGAGGATATCTACCGGCTCATCAAGCAGCACAAGACGACGCTCGTCTTCGTCAACACGCGCAGCCAGGCAGAAATGATCTTCCACGAATTGTGGACCATCAACGACGACGGCCTCGGCATCGCGCTGCATCACGGCTCGCTCGACGTCGCGCAGCGGCGCAAGGTCGAGGATGCGATGACACGCGGCAAGCTGCGCGCGGTGGTGTGCACGTCCTCGCTCGACATGGGCATCGACTGGGGCGACATCGATCTCGTCATCAATGTCGGCGCGCCGAAGGGGGCGTCGCGTCTGCTGCAGCGGATCGGGCGGGCGAATCATCGGCTGGACGAGCCTTCGCGCGGGATCCTGATCCCGGCGAACCGTTTCGAGGTGCTCGAATGCCGTGCCGCGATCGAGGCGGTCGCCGATCATGCGCAGGACACGCCGCCGCTTCGCATTGGCGCGCTCGACGTGCTGGCCCAGCATGTCCTTGGTTCCGCCTGTGGCGAGCCGTTCGACGCCGACGAACTGTTCGACGAGGTGCGCGCGGCCGCGCCCTATAACGGGCTGTCGCGCGCGGACTTCGATGCGGTGCTCGATTTCGTCGCGACCGGCGGCTATGCGCTCAAGGTCTACGAGCGCTTTGCCAAAATCCGGAGAGGGCAGGACGGGCGCTGGCGCGTGACGCATCCGAGATTCGCGCAAGCCTATCGCATGAATGTCGGCACCATCGTCGAAGCCGTCATGATGAAGGTACGGCTCGTGCGCTCGCGCGGCGGAGGAAAAGGGCATACAGGAACGATCGGTCGCGGCGGCCGCATCCTCGGCGAGGTCGAGGAATACTTCGCGGAAAATCTCAGCGTCGGCGATACCTTCGTGTTCGCGGGCGAGATCCTGCGCTACGAGGCGATGGTCGAGGACGAAATCTACGTTTCGCGGGCCACCGCGACCGATCCGAAAGTACCGGCCTATGACGGCGGCAAGTTTCCGCTCTCGACCTATCTCGCCGGGCGCGTGCGCGGCATTCTGGCCGATCCGCGGCACTGGCGCGCGCTGCCCGGCAGCGTGCGCGAGTGGCTGGAAATCCAGAAGTGGCGCTCGGTCGTGCCGGGTCCGCGCGACCTGCTGGTGGAAACCTTCCCGCGATCCTCGAAATACTATCTCGTCTGCTATCCGTTCGAGGGCCGCCTCGCGCATCAGACGCTCGGGATGCTGCTGACGCGCCGGCTCGAACGCGCACGGCTGCGCCCGCTCGGCTTTGTCGCAAACGAATACGCACTCGCAATCTGGGGCCTTGGCGATATCGGTCTTCGCGTCGAGCGCGGCGAGCTTTCGCTCAATGCGCTGTTCGACGAGGACATGCTGGGCGATGACCTCGAAGCCTGGCTCGCCGAGACCGCGCTGATGAAACGCACCTTCCGCAGCAATGCCATCATCGCCGGCCTGATCGAGCGGCGCCATCCCGGCAAGGAGAAGTCGCGCCGCCAGGTCACCATGTCGACCGATCTCATCTACGACGTTCTGCGCAAGCACCAGCCTGACCACATTCTGCTGCGCGCCGCGCGGGCGGACGCCGCGACCGGTCTTCTGGACATCAAGCGGCTTGGCGAAATGCTCTCGCGCATCAAGGGCCGAATCATTCATAAGCCGCTCGACCGGGTGTCGCCGCTCGCGGTTCCCGTAATGCTCGAAATCGGACGGGAAATGGTCTACGGCGATGCGGCAGACGAGATTCTCGCGGAAGCCGCGGACGAACTGGTGCGGGAGGCGATGAGCCGTGAGTGAGGGGGCGGCCCTTCGTGCCGAGGATCAGAGCGCCGCGCACCACATTGCGCTCGGCGACGTGGGTCTCGTCGCCGATCCATCGGGCGCGCTCTATTGGCCCACCGAGGGTCTGCTCGTCATCGCCGACATGCATCTGGAAAAGGGCTCGAGTTTCGCCCGCTTCGGCCAGTTCCTGCCGCCCTATGACACGGCGGCGACGCTGTCGCGGCTTGCGCTTGTGCTTGCACGCTACAATCCCCGCGCGGTGTTCGCGCTCGGCGACTCTTTTCACGACGGAGACGGCCCGAGCCGGCTCGCCGACGGCGATCGCGACATGCTGCTCGCACTCCAGCGCGGGCGCGACTGGATCTGGATCGCGGGCAATCACGATCCCGATCCGGCGGTCGGCATCGGCGGCACGTTTTCCGCAACGCTCGCGATCGGCCCGCTGATCTTCCGACACGAGCCGACCGGCGGGACTGATGGCGGGGAAATCGCGGGACATCTGCATCCGGTGGCGCGCGTCGCCGGGCGCGGCCGCGCGGTCAGCCGGCGGTGCTTTGCCTTGAATGACCATAGGCTGGTGATGCCGGCGTTCGGCGCGTATGCGGGCGGCCTGAACGTGCGGCATGCGGCGTTTGCCAGCGTGTTCGGCACGCTGTCGTTCACCGCGCATCTGCTCGGGGCGACACGGCTTTATGCCGTGGCAGGCGAGAGCTGCCTGCCGGACTGAAGCCGAAAAAAAGTTATCCCCGCGCTTCAATCCACTCCTATCTTGATTGAGCTTGTTTCTTGCGCCGCGCATCTAGAGCGCAGCGTATGAAACTGATGGAGCGCCGGGAGGCGCCGCCCTGCAAAGGGCGCGCGCCTTCGCACGGCGCGCAGGCGGGCCGATCGCAAGGCTTGCCTACGGGTGCCTCGCAAGCACCCTGGCGCTTCCCGGCGCTCCATTCCTCCGTGGGAGGATAGGAAATGGGACAAGGCGCGCCCGCGCCTTTCAAAAAACAGGGCGCCGAAGCTTTGCGCTTCGGCGGCGACGAAAATTTCAGTCCCGCCGGAAAATGACCGACGCGAGCCATCCGGTCGTCAGCGCCATCAGCATGGTGGCGAGGCCGTAAAGGAGCGCATGATCGCGCGCAGCGTTCGCGACATATTGCTCGACACCGACCTTGACGATTTCAAGCGCCGACGTGGTCTGCGCAAGATTGGTTCCGTCGGCGAACAGCTTGATGTCCACCTCGTAGTTTCCGAGCGGCGCCTCGGCCGGGATCGTGATGCTTGCGCGGAACAGAGTGGGCGTGAGGAACGTCACGGCATTGGCCTCTTCGCGATAAAGCCCGTGTCCGGCCTTAAGGCGGATCAGCGCGACGCGGTAAGTGTCGTCGGGAACGGTCGGCACCTTGCTGATGCCGACCTTCTGCGGGATCGGCACGTTAGCAAGGCCAATGGCCAGCCGCTGCATGTTCTCCGGCGACGTGATCTGGTCGATCGCCCGATTGCTCAGCACCGCAAGATAGGCCGGCGTTTCGACGAAAGTGCGTGAGGTAGCGTTGGTCCAGATCCCGAACACGCGCTCCTTCTTGCGGGTCACCAGCGTCTGGCGGGGGCCGAGGACCGTCACCACGAGATCGTAGCCGCCGCGTCGCGGTACGGTCGCCGCATCGCGCTCGACCGAGCCGAACAGCACAAGCTCGGTTCCGGTGAAGCTCGACGTGATCAGAACCTGATGCGTCGATAACGAGGACACGAGCTTTTCGGCGCATGCCGGCGAGGATGCGCATATCAGCGCGCCCAAGGCTGCGGCGGCGCGCGCGCGCGTCATGCGCCCTCTCCGACAAGGCGGATGGAGAACAATTCCTGCGGCTGGATCAAAAGTTCAAGCGCAAACCGGAAACCGACGCCGAGGACGAGAAGGCCGAGCAGGAAGCGCAGCCGCTCCGCGCTCATCTTGTGGCCGGCGCGCGCTCCGAACTGCGCGCCGGTAACACCTCCGACCATCAGGATCAGCGCGAGCATCGCGTCGACCAGATGGTTCGTCGCGGCATGCATCACGGTGGCCGACGCCATTGTCACGAGCGTCAGCACCGTCGACGTTCCGATCACGGTGGCGGTCGGGACGCGGAGCAGATAGATCAGCATCGGCACGAGCAGGAAGCCGCCGCCGATGCCCATCATCGCACCGACGAAGCCGATGATGAATCCGATGGCCCAGACCGGAATGGCCGAGACGTAGATTTTCGAGCGCTTGAAGCGGAGCTTGAACGGAAGGCCGTGAATCCAGAGATGGCTGCCGGGGCGGCGCAGCACCGTGGGCTTGCCCTGATAGGTGCGCAGGATGACGCGGATGCTCTCGACCACCATCAGCCCGCCCACGATCGAGAGCAGGATGACGTAGGAAAGCGCGATCATCAGGTCGAGGACGTCCGCCGAGCGCAGCACCGTGAACAGCCACACGCCGCCGGCGGTGCCGAGGATGCCTCCCGCGAGCAGCATCAACGCCAGTGACGGATCGATCATCCGCCGTCGCCAGTAATTGATGGCGCTGGAAAACGACGAGGCCGCGATATGGGTCGAAACGCTGGCCACCGCGACGGCGGGCGGAACGCCGATGAAAATCAGCAGCGGCGTCATCAGGAAGCCGCCGCCGATCCCGAACATGCCGGAAATGAACCCCACCGCGATCCCCATCGCGAGAACGACAAAGACGTTCACGGGGAGATCGGCGATCGGAAGATAAATCTGCACAGCGTGAACTCGCCGGTTGGGGCTTGCCGGGTGGGTCGCGGCCTTTCACCGCCGCGCCCATCGGTACAGAGTCACGCGAAAGAGTCGAATGTTTTTAGCTCAGGTCGGACTGATCTTGGCCGGTCCGGTGGACGGCGTCCGCTTCTTGGAACGGGCCGGGGCGGCCGGGCGAGCCTCTTCCGGCAGCTTCACGGTGACCGCCTCTTCGGGTTGCGGCTCGGCCACGAAGGTCTTGACCGCAAGCCGGGCCGCCGCAAGCGCTCCGGCATCGAGACGGGTCGCCACGTCGTCCCGCTTCTTGGCGGAATCGCGGTCCCCCTGCGCCGCCGCGAGCGCAAACCACTTGTAGGATTCGGGCAGGTTCTGCTCCACGCCGATGCCGCGGGCGTAAAGGATGCCGAGATTGTACTGGCTGTCTGCGACTCCGTGCTGGGCCGCCTTCAGGAACCAGAGCGCCGCGGTCTTGTAGTCCGATTTGCCGGTCAGGCCCTCCGCATGCATCACGGCGAGATTGTGCATCGCCTTGGCGTTGCCGCGCTCGGAGGCCGCAAGATAGAGCTGGCGCGCCGCGTCGAGGTTCTTCTTCACGCCCTGCCCCTTCTCGTAGAGGCTTCCGAGCCGGAATTGGGCGGGCGCAAGTCCCCCCTTGGCGGCCTGCTGCAGCCAGCGCGCGGCCTCCTCGATCGATGCGGGGACGCCGCGGCCGTCGAGGTGGCGCATCGCAATATCGTAGGCCGCGACGGGGTCGCCGGCGGCGGCTGCTTCGCGCAGCGGGGCCGGCAGCTTGGCGGAGGGCCCGTTCTTTTCCAGAGGGCTGTCAGGAAGGTTCAGGGTTGCGGACGGCGCAGCTGTCGGGACGGTGGCGGATGCATTCTTCGGGATCGATCCGGTCACTTCGGCCGCGGCCGAAGGCGGCAGCCACGTCGGGACGGCCTCGACCGTGCGCGGAGCGGCCACAGGCCGCGTCTCGGGCGCTGCGACCGCAGGCTCGTCTTCTTCGTCGTCGGGCTCGAGCGCCTTCGCTGCGAGCTGCTGATTGACCTCGACGCTGTTGAGTACGGAGGAGTTCCCGAGCGGCTCCAGGATTTTTGGGGCCAGGCGATACCCGCCGATCAGAACGAGGATGACCGCCGCGCCTCCGAGAAGGCGGCGCATGCGCTGGCTGAGGCTACCGGTTCCTGCCGGCTTTGCCTCGACGGCTTCCTCGGCAACCGCTTCAGGCGAGGCCGACTGCGCGGCGCGGCGCGCGGCGGCGATGAAATTCGAAGGCGCCGTGGCGGCGGGTCTGGCTGACCCCAGGGCGGCTTCCGACGCGGCAATCCGTTCGGCGGCGGACGGCACGATGCGCGCCTGCGGTGTGCCGCTGCCCGGTTCGAGCGGATAGTCCGGCGGAAGGCTCGGATCGATCGGTGCGCGATCGCGGGGAGTGGGCACGCTCTTGGTCGTGAAGTCGTGCGCCGTCTGGATTTCGGGAACCGGGATGGGTTTCGGCGCAGCCGGCTGGATCGGCGCGGTCTCCCGCTCCGGCTTGGTCTCCCGCATTTCGCTTTCGATCATCGCCAGACGGTCGACCACATGATCGACCGTGCCATGCACGGCTTCGACCGATTCCTGGGTGCGGGAGAGGTCGCGCTTCAGCGCATCGACCACGGGAGCCGCTTTCGTCTGGATTGTGCGGGCGGCATCGCCGCCACCACGCAATTCGTCGAGATGGCCCATGATGCCGCGCAGCTCGCGCTCGATGCTGTCGAGATGGGTCAGTCTTGCATCCGACGCATCGAGTTTTGAGGACAGGCTGGAAATACGGTCGTGCAATTGCCCGAATGCAGCCGACTCGCCCTGGGCCTGAACCTGCTTCATCTGTTCGGTGAAGGCTCGAAGCTGGGCTTCGAGTTCCGGTCCGAGCGCGCGGTCGGCAGTCGTTGCTGCGACGTGTTCGATCCGCATCGAGAGGCCGCGCACTTCGTCCGCGAGGCTTGCGAGCGTCTCGTTCGAGGCGGCGTGCGAGACGACGCCACGCAGGGCGTCGATCGCGGCTTCGAGCTGCTGCAGGCTGCCGGCATCGTGGCCGGATTGCGCCATCTGGTCGATCTTGTGCGCGAGCGCGTGGATCGTATCGGCGAAGCCTGCGAGGTTTTCGGCCGGGGTGAGGGAGCGCAGCGAGTCGCGCACGTCCATCAGGTTGCGCGCCATCTCTCCGATGGTTGTGGATTCGGCGCCGGCCTGATGCGTCTGCGCCAGCCGTTCGGTCAGCCCGCGCATTTCCTGTTCTAGCGCCTCGATCGCCTGGCGCGGCATCGCTTCGGTCATCGTGCGCACGATTTCGCGAAGCTCGTCCCGCAGCTCGGCAAGCGCGCCGTCATTGGCGTTCGGGCGGCTCAGGGCCTGGATCTGTTCGGTGATCTGGCGCAGCTGCTGCTCGAGCCCGGACAGGTCGAAGGAAGGAGCGCGCTCGATCCATGCCGGCGGCGGAGGCGGCGCGTAGGCGACCGGATACGCCGGCCGTTGCTCGCTCGGCGCAAAGATCGGACGTGTCGGCGCGGGTTGGCTGTCCGGGTCGATGTCGAGCGCCTGCTGACGGGCCGAGATTTCGGCGACGGCCGCATCGACATCGCGTGACCAGTCGTCGGCCGCAGGCATCGGCGCATATTGCGTCGGCGGCGACCACTGGACGGGAGGAGGAGGGGGCGGCGGGGCCCATTGCATCGGAGGTTGCGCCCAATGCCGGGCAGGCGCGTAAGCCTCAGGTCCGGTCGGACGGTAGGGCGCAGGTGCCGCCGGCGCCTGGATCTGGGTGGTCAGATTGTCGAGACGCCGGTCGATTCGTTCGATCGATTGGGCGAGCCGTTCGCTGACAGCGGCGAATTCCTGAGCGCGATCGTCGCGCCTTGCGGGCTCGTCGTGATCATGATTCTGCTCGTACTCGTGATCGTGATCGTGATCGTAATCCCGCGCTGGAGCGATGCCGTCCTGTGCCGCCTGGTCGATGATGACCTCGTTGAGCCAATCGCCGACAGACATTCCGGACCGTTGGGCGGCCTTGCGCGCGGTGTCGCGCGCCTCCGGCCGCACACCCCTGACGTTCCACCGCACGCCGAATTTCATTCGCTCACCACATTCCGACAGGTGCGCCGACTGGCCCTTTCGGACCGGCCTGCCTTAACGGGCGGTTTGAAAGCGCGGAGCCCCTGTCCTTCAGGAGGTGACTTTTTCGCGTTACGGTAAATAACCGGTTAAGCCACGTGAATTCTGATGCTCTGGGGCGCATTTGCATCAGTCGGCGCCCGGGCCGTCACGCCCCGATCGGGCCCCGGTTCCGCCCGGGAACTGCCGTTACGGGCATTTAAGCCCGGCATGGGACAATCAGCATTATTGGTACGATCCGGCCGAACCAACCGGCGGGGACTGCATTATCGGGGCTCGGGGAGATTCGATGCCGACCTATCAAGCGCCAGTCGACGACGTTCTGTTCCTGTTGAACGACGTGTTTTCGGTCGACCGCTACAACAACCTGCCCGGCTTTGCCGACGCCTCGCCCGACGTGGTCGGAGCCATTCTCGGCGAAGCGGCGAAGTTCTGCGAGCAGGTCCTGACGCCGCTGAACCGGACCGGCGACATCGAAGGCTGCACGCGCGCGCCCGACGGCAGCGTTGCCACGCCCAAGGGTTTCAAGGACGCATTCGCCAAGCTCGTCGAAGGCGGCTGGATCGGGCTCTCCGCGCCGCAGGATTTCGGCGGCCAGGGCCTGCCCGAGACGCTGACCGTCACCATCAACGAATTCCTCGCTTCGGCGAACATGTCGTTTGCGATGTATCCCGCGCTGACCCAGGGCGCGATCGCCGCGCTCCTGCTGCATGGCACGGACGAGCAGAAGAAAGTCTATCTGCCGCGCATGATCGAAGGCCGCTGGACCGGCACGATGAATCTCACCGAGCCGCATTGCGGCACCGATCTCGGCTTGCTGCGCACCAAGGCGGTGAAGCAGCCCGACGGCAGCTACAAGATCACCGGCACGAAAATCTTCATTTCGGCCGGCGAGCACGATCTCTCCGAGAACATCGTTCATCTTGTGCTCGCGCGCATCGAAGGTGCGCCGGCGGGCATCAAGGGAACCACGCTGTTCGTCGTGCCGAAATTCCTCGTCAACGCGGACGGCACGCTCGGCTCGCGCAACGGCGTCACCTGCGGTTCGATCGAAGAGAAGATGGGTATTCACGGCAACGCGACCTGCGTGATGAATTACGACGGCGCAACCGGCTTCCTGATCGGCGAAGAGAATCGTGGCATCAATGCGATGTTCACGATGATGAACGAGGCGCGTCTCGGCGTCGGTGTGCAGGGTCTTGCGATGTCGGAGGTCGCCTACCAGAACGCCGCCATCTACGCCAAGGACCGCCTGCAGGGCCGCGCGCTGTCGGGTCCGAAATATCCGGACAAGCCCGCCGATCCGATCATCGTGCATCCCGACGTGCGCCGCACGCTCCTGTCGATCAAGGCGTTCAACGAAGCGGCGCGCGCCCTGATCATGTGGACCGCGCTCTCCGGCGACGTGGCTCGCCGGTCCGGCGACGACAAGGAACGAAAGTCCGCGGACGAACACATGGGCCTGTTGACGCCGGTCATCAAAGGCGTGCTGACCGATCAGGGCTTCGCCAATACGGTGATGGCGCAGCAGATCTACGGTGGGCATGGCTACATCGCCGAGCACGGCATGGAGCAGTTCGTGCGCGATGCGCGCATCGCGATGATCTACGAGGGCGCGAACGGGATCCAGGCGCTCGATCTGGTTGGCCGCAAACTGCCGAAAGATGGCGGCAAGGCGGTGATGGCTTTCTTCAACGAGGTGCAGGGCTTCATCAACGAGCATGCAAAAGATGCGGAAATGAAGCCGTTCGTTGAGCCGCTGGGAAAGGCGCTCGGCGACCTTCAGGGCGCGACGATGTGGTTCATGCAAAATGCGATGGGACGGCCCGACAATGCCGGCGCGGGCGCGACCGACTACATGCATCTCTTCGGCCTGGTCGCGCTCGGCTATATGTGGTGCCGGATGGTAAAGGCGGCGCGTGGCAAGCTGAAATCGGGTGCGAATGGCGCGACCGAGAGGATGAAGGGCAAGCTCGTGACTGCGCGCTTCTTCGTCGAGCGGATGCTGCCGGAAACCGGCGCGCATCTCGCGCGCATCAAGGCCGGTGCCGACGCGGTGATGGAACTGCCCGACGCGGCATTCTGAACGTTTCATCCCTTTCTCTTTTGACGGAACGACGGGCCCGCGTGCTGGCGTTGCGGACGATCAACTCGTTCGGCTCCTTCCTTACTGAGATTTTTCGAAGTATCTTTGCGTCATGGCATTTGACGTTTTCATCAGTTATTCAACCAAAGACAAGACCGTTGCCGATGCATCCTGCGCCGCACTCGAACGGGCAGGCATTCGCTGCTGGATCGCGCCCCGTGACATTATTCCCGGGATGGAATGGGACGAGGCAATCGTCCGTGCGATCGACAATTGTCGTGTGGTGCTGCTGATCTTTTCAGCGAGCGCAAACGATTCCCGCCAGATCAGACGCGAGGTCAAGCGCGCCTTTAACCGCGGAGCGCCCGTCGTCCCGTTGCGCATTGAAGCGATCGTGCCGACCGAGACGATGGCCTATTACATGGACTCGGTCCATTGGCTTGACGCGTTGACGCCTCCCCTGGAAGAGCATCTGGCGCGGCTGGTCGAGATCGTGAAAGCATTTCTAAATACCGATGCAGGCGTGCGACCGATCCAGTCTGCTCTTGGCGAATTTCTTCAGGGCGACGCAACGGAGGAGATTCGGCCCACATCCTCTAATGGGTCATCGAGGCGCCCCACGGTCGATGCGACGCAGGCAGCACAGGCAGGAGCACCTTCTTTTGGAGCAGGGGTTACCAAACGCACCTTGTTGGCGCTTGGAACTGCGAGTGTTGCTGCGGCCGGCATAGGGACGATTGGCTTTCTGGGATTACGGAATAATGCGCCGGTCGTTGTGCCGCGTGACCTTCCGCCGTCCGGCGGGCAGTCTCAATCAGGCGGCAGCCCCGTTCGCGCGTCCCTCAAAAGCGTCGCGCTGGTTGTTGGCAACGCGTCCTACCGGAATGTTCCAGCTCTTCGCACGCCCACCGCGGATGCGACAGCAATTTCCGAAATATTTAAATCTGCGGGCTTTCAGACAATGAGTCTGCTCGACGGAGCGAGCGTTGACTTAAAAAGGGCGTTGCGCGGTTTCAGAGATGCGGCATCGGATGCCGACTTGGCGGTTTTCTATTACGCCGGGCATGGAATTGAGATCTCGGGCACCAACTATCTCATCCCGGTCGATGCTCGGCTTGCCAACCAATACGACGCAGACGACGAAGCGGTTTCACTGGAACGAGTGGTAATGGCTGTGGAGCCAGCGCGGCGGCTCCGTCTTCTGATCTTGGACGCGTGTCGGGATAATCCATTTGAAAAGAGTATGGTGCGGACTCGCTCGCTGGCTCGGGGATTAGCCCCTGTAGAGCTTGCGACCGGTTCAACATTGATCGCTTACGCTGCAAAGGCCGGAACGACGGCTTCGGACGGTGAGGGCCCGCATAGCCCATACACGACCGCGCTGCTCAAGCACTTGCCCACGCCGGACCTCGACATACGGATCGTTTTTGGCAAGGTTCGGGATGACGTCTTGCAGGCGACAAGAAATAGACAGGAGCCGTTTGTCTACGGGTCTATGGGAGGAGACGTTATTTCTCTGGTTTCGAATCGAACGGCGACCAGATAGCCGTTCTTAGCGCCGGTCTTCCTCAGTGGATTCTATCCGCCGCTATATCCGCCGATGATCGGCAGGATTTCTCCGGTGATGTAACTCGAGCAGCTTGGGCTTGCGAGGAACACGAAGGCTGGCGCGATTTCCTCCGGCTGTGCCGCGCGCTTCATCGGCGTGTCGCCGCCGAATTGCGATACCGTCTTGGCCTGTTTGTCGGCTGGATTGAGCGGCGTCCAGACCGGCCCCGGCGCAACCGCGTTCACGCGGATGCCGCGCGGCAGAAGATGCGTCGCGAGCGAACGCACGAAAGCGTGGATGCCGCCCTTGGTCATCGAGTAATCGAGCAATTGCTTGTTGCCGACCAGCCCCGTGACCGAACCCGTCATCACGATCGCGCTTCCTTCCGCAAGATGCGGCACGGCCGCCTTCGCCATGTAGAAATAGCCGTAGAGGTTCGTCTTCAGCGTGCGGTCGAAATGCTCGTTCGTGAGCATTTCGAACTCCGGCACGTGCTCCTGAAACGCAGCATTGTTGACGAGAATGTCGATCTTGCCGAGCTCGCGGATGGTCGCCTTCACCGCTTCCTCGCAGAATTTTGGATCGCTCACGTCGCCCGCGAGCAGGATGCAACGGCGGCCTTCCTTCTCGACCGCCTTTTGCGTTTCAGCGGCATCCTCGTGTTCGTTGAGATACGCGACCGCGACATCGGCGCCTTCGCGCGCGAACAGGACAGCCACCGCGCGGCCGATGCCGGAATCGGCGCCGGTGATCAGCGCAACCTTGTCCTTCAGCTTTTCGGATCCCTTGTAATGAGGTGCGTCGAACATCGGCTTGAGGTGAAGATCGGCCTCAAGCCCGGGCTTTTTAAGATGTTGCTCGGGGAAAGGCGGGGCGGGATAATCGCGCGCGCCGGTGCGCGGCGGCTTTTTCGAGTCCTTGCCGGCCCCTTTCGATTTTTCCGCCTCGTCGATCTTGCGCTGGATCGCGCGCTCCTGTTCGGCCACCTTTTCCGCGGCTTCCGCGAAAGTATCGGAGGTTGCGAGTTTCAGGGCGGCGCTGGATTTCGGCATGGGACAATTCCGGGTTTGGGGTTCGCATGCAAACAGCCGAGCGATCGCATATGTTCCCGGAACCCGTGGACCCTTCCGCAATGCATGTGATCGTGATCGGCGCCGGCCCGGCCGGCTTGATGGCCGCTGAAACAGCGGCGCGCGGCGGCGCGCGCGTCACGGTTTGCGACAGGATGCCTTCGGCCGGGCGGAAATTCCTGATGGCGGGGCGAGGCGGACTGAACCTGACGCACAGCGAAAATCTCGACTGGTTCCTCAGTCGCTATGGAATGGCGCAAGCGCGCCTGCGCGCGACGATCGAAGCTTTTTCGCCGGATCGTCTGCGCGAATGGTCCGAAGGGCTCGGCCAGAAGACATTTGTCGGCACGAGCGGTCGTGTTTTTCCCGAAGCGATGAAGGCATCGCCTTTGCTGCGCGCCTGGTTGCGGCGGCTCGATAGTCTCGGGGTGCGCTTCGCCATGCGCCATCGCTGGATCGGCTGGAACGAAAACGGCGAGGTTTGTTTCGTTACGCCGGGCGGAGAGGTCCATCTGACATCCGATGCAACGATCCTTGCCCTCGGAGGCGCAAGCTGGCCCAGGCTCGGCGCGGACGGCGGATGGCTCGATGTCTTGGTGCAGGCTCACATTGAAGTCGCGCCGCTGCGTCCCGCCAATTGCGGCTTTCGTGTCGACTGGTCGCCTGTCTTCCGCGACCGCTTTCACGGCGAACCGCTGAAGCGCGTGGCGCTGACTTTCGGCGCGCAGACCGTCCGCGGCGAATTCATCGTCACGCGCGACGGGGTCGAGGGAGGCGCAATCTACGCCTTGTCGGGCGCGTTGAGGGACTCGATCGAAGCGAGCCATCTCGCGACGCTGCGTGTCGATCTTCTTCCGGATATGAACGTACAAACGCTCGGCGCGCGCATCGGCCAGCCGCGCGGCAAGCAGTCGCTGTCGACCTTCCTTCGGAAGGCTGTGCATCTGCCCCCGGTCGCGATCGGGCTGCTTCAGGAGGCGGCGGGCGGAAGACTCTCGGCGATGCCCACGCGCGAACTGGCGGCGCTGATCAAGAATGTCCCGTTCAAGCTGGTCGCGACGAATGCCATCGAACGGGCCATCTCTACGGCAGGAGGCGTTTCCTTCGAGGAGGTCGACGAGCATTTCATGCTGCGCAGAAAGCCCGGCGTTTTCGTCGCGGGCGAGATGCTCGACTGGGAGGCGCCGACCGGCGGTTATCTGCTGCAGGCTTGTTTCGCGACAGGTGTTGCGGCGGGCGAAGGAGCGCTGCGTTTCGTCGCGCTTAGGTAGGCGGCGAAGGTCGCCGGATCAGGCCTTCTCGATTTCCTCGCGCATAAGTTCAAGCTTCAGCCACTTCTCCTCGGCCGCGTGGTGTTCCGCCTGTGCGCTGGCGAGCCGCGCGGTCGCCTCATCGAAAGTCTTCCGATCGCGCGCGAAGAGCTGCGGATCGTCGAGCCTCGCCTGCAATGTTTTCATTTCGGCTTCGAGCTTTGCGATCTCCGTGGGCAGCGTTTCGAGCGCGTATTTTTCGTTGAAGCTGAGTTTGCGCTTCGGTCTGGCCGGTGTGTCGGGCGCAGCAGTGCGTGTCTCTTTCGGCGCCGGCCGTTCGGTCGTTCGGCCCGACAGATCCGCGCCACGCTGCGCGATCATGTCGGAATAGCCGCCCGCGTATTCGATCCATCGCCCGCCGCCGTCTGGCGCGATCACCGAATTGACCGTGCGATCGAGGAAGTCGCGATCGTGGCTGATCAGGATGACGGTGCCGGAATAATCTGCAAGCGTTTCCTCCAGCACGTCGAGTGTTTCGAGGTCGAGGTCGTTAGTCGGCTCGTCGAGCACCAGGAGGTTCGACGGCCGCGCCAGCGCGCGCGCGAGCATCAGCCGCCCCCGTTCGCCGCCGGACAGCGCGTGCAGCGGAGTGCGGATCTGCTCGGGTGTGAACAGAAAGTCCTTCATATAGCTGACGACATGTTTCGGCTTGCCGCCAACCGTCACTGTGTCACCCGAGCCGCCGGTCATGGCCTCTCGCAAGGTCCAGTCCGGATCGAGGCTCTCGCGCCGCTGATCGAGCGTTGCGATGTCGAGGTTGGTCCCGAGCCTGATCGTGCCGCTGTCGGGTGGTAGCGCGCCGGTCAGCAGGTTCACGAGCGTCGTCTTGCCGCTGCCGTTCGGGCCGATAGTGCCGACACGGTCGCCGCGATGGATGCGGGTTGAAAAATCGGCGACGATTTCGCGGTTGCCGAACGATTTTGCGATCTTCTTGGCCTCGATCACGAGCGCGCCGGATTTTTCGCTCTCGGCGGCCTCGATCGTCGCCTTGCCGGTTGCGCCGCGATAATCGGTCCGCTGCTTGCGCAGCTTCTGCAGGTCGGCGAGGCGCTTCACATTGCGCTTGCGCCGCGCCGTCACGCCGTAACGGATCCAGTGTTCCTCGGCGACGATCTTGCGGGCGAGCTTATGTTGGTCGCGCTCCTCCTCGGCGAGAATCTCGTCGCGCAGCGCCTCGAATTGACCGAAGCCGACATCGAGGCGGCGGATATGGCCCCGATCGAGCCACACGGTGATGCGCGAGAGGTTTTCCAGAAACCGACGGTCGTGGCTGATCAGCACGAGCGCGGACCGCCGTCCGCGAAGCTCGCTTTCCAGCCATTCGATCGTGGTCAGGTCGAGATGGTTGGTGGGCTCGTCGAGCAGGAGAATGTCGGGGTCAGGCGCGAGCGCCCGCGCGATCGCGGCGCGGCGCGCCTCGCCCCCGGAAATCGTCGCCGGATTTTCCTCGCCGGTCAGCCCGAGCTGCTCCAGGAGGTAACGGGCATTATGTGCGGTGTCGCCCGGGGTGAGGCCGGATTCGGCATAGGCGAGCGTTGTCGCGAAGCCGGACATGTCCGGCTCCTGGGGAAGATATCGGATCGTGGCATCCGGCTGGATGAAGCGCGATCCGGCATCCGGGGCAATGAGGCCCGCCGCGATCTTCAGAAGTGTCGATTTGCCCGAGCCGTTTCGGCCGACAAGGCACACCCGTTCGCCCGGCGACACCGAAAGCTCGACGCCTTCGAGCAGCGGCGTGCCGCCGAACGTCAGCGCAATGTCGCGAAGCTGGAGAAGAGGCGGGGCCATGACAAATCTGCGGGATCGGGATAGGGGCGAACGGGTTGTATAGCGCGGCTACCCGGCCGGGCCATGGCAAAGATTGGTCATATCCGCCGTGCTAGAATGAATGACGGATTCGACATGGACCCACTGAACCTTCCGCGCCCTTCATGGATGTCTGAGGATCTCGTCCTGCTCGAGGAGCAGGCGCGGCGTTTCCTCGCGGCCGAGCTCGTTCCGCACGTCGAGCGCTGGCACGACGAGGGGATGATGGACCGCAAGGTCTGGAACGATCTCGGCGCGGCGGGGCTTTTGTGCGCCTCCATTCCGGAGGAATATGGCGGCGCGGGCGGCACGTTCGCGCATGAGGCGGTAATCAACCGCGAGTTCGCGCTGGCCGGGCTCGATTCCATCGGAGCGCCGCTGCATTCGGGGATCGTCGCGCCCTACATCCTGAAATACGGCACCGAGGAGCAAAAGAAGCGCTGGCTGCCGAAACTCGCCACCGGCGAGCTTGTCGGCGCGATCGCGATGACCGAGCCGGGCACGGGGTCGGACCTGCAAGGCGTAAAGACCAGCGCGAAGAAATCCGGCAACGGCTATGTGCTGAACGGGTCCAAAACCTTCATCACCAACGGCCAGCACGCCAACCTCGTCGTCGTCGTGGCCAAGACCGACCCGGCCGCAGGAGCGAAGGGCGTCTCGCTGATGGTGGTCGAGACCGACGACGCACAGGGGTTCCGCCGTGGGCGCAAGCTGAAGAAGCTCGGCATGGACTGGGCTGACACCTCTGAATTGTTCTTCGAGGATGTGAAACTTCCTGCCGAAGCGCTGCTCGGCTCGCGCGAGGGCGAAGGCTTCATCCAGCTGATGCAGGAATTGCCGCAGGAGCGGTTGATCGTGGCGACGGCCGCGATCGGAATGATCGAGCGCGCGCTTTCGCTCACCATTGACTATGTGAAGCAGCGGCAGGCCTTCGGCAAGAAGATCATCGAATTCCAGAATACCCAGTTCGTGCTCGCGGAATGCAAGAGTGAGGCAACCATCGGGAAGGTGTTCCACGATCACTGCGTCGAACGCCACATCCGAGGCGAACTCGACACCGCGACCGCCTCGATGGCGAAATACTGGATGACCGATCTGCAGAATTCGCTGGTGGACCGCTGCCTTCAATTGTTCGGCGGCTATGGCTATATGGACGAATACCCGATCTCCCGCATGTATCGCGATGCGCGCGTGCAGCGGATTTACGCCGGTACGAACGAGATCATGAAGCTTCTGATTGCGCGGAGTCTGTGACCATGACTGACGCCTTCATCTACGATCACGTGCGGACGCCGCGCGGACGTGGCAAGCCGGACGGCGCGCTCCATGAGGTGCCGACAATCAACCTTGCCGCGCATGTGCTGACCGGCATTCGCGAGCGCAACAAGCTCGATCCGCTTATGGTCGATGACGTGGTGCTCGGCTGCGTGGACCCGGTCGGCGAGGCGGGCGGCGACATTGCGCGCGTGTCGGCGATCGTCGCGGGCTACGGCAAGGAAGTGCCGGGCGTGCAGATCAACCGTTTTTGCGCCTCCGGCCTGGACGCGGTGAATTTCGCGGCCGCCGAGGTCATGGCCGGTCAGCACGATATGACCATCGGCGGTGGCGTCGAATCGATGAGTCGCGTCGGCATCGGCGCCTCCGGCGGCGCGTGGCCGGTCGATCCGCAGATCGCGGTACCCGCCTATTTCATGCCGCAGGGCGTGTCGGCCGATCTGATCGCGACGCGTTACGGCTTCTCGCGCGACGACGTCGACGCGTTTGCAGTCGAAAGCCAGAAGCGCGCGGCGAAGGCCTGGGACGAGGGCCGTTTCAAGAATTCGGTACTGCCGGTGAAGGACGTCAACGGCATCACGCTGCTTGCAAAAGACGAACACATGCGCCCGAGCACGACGATGCAATCGCTCGCGCAATTGCAGCCCTCGTTTGCGCAGATGGGCGAGATGGCAGGTTTCGACGCGGTCGCCATCCAGTCCCATCCGGAAGTCGAGTTTGTCAATCACGTGCATCACGCGGGCAATTCTTCGGGTATCGTTGACGGCGCGGCCGCAGTCCTGATCGGCAACGCGGAAGCCGGCAGGAAGGCCAGTCTCAAGCCACGTGCCCGCGTCAAGGCCTTTGCCAATGTCGGATCGGAACCGGCGATGATGCTGACCGGGCCGATCGAGGTCACGGAGAAGGTCCTGCGCAAGGCCGGGATGACGCTCAAGGATATCGATCTCATCGAGATCAACGAGGCATTCGCGTCGGTGGTGCTGCGCTTTCTGCAGGCCATGGACATCGGCATGGACAATGTCAACGTCAATGGCGGAGCGATCGCGATGGGGCATCCGCTCGGTGCGACCGGCGCGATGATCCTCGGCACAGCGATCGACGAGATGGAGCGGCGAAACCTCAACACCGCGCTGATCACGCTCTGCATCGGAGCGGGCATGGGCACCGCCACGATCATCGAGCGGGTGTGATCATGGCAAATTTCAAGCTCGACATCGACGGAGACGGCATCGCGCTCATCACCTGGGACATGCCGGGCCGGTCGATGAATGTGATCGACGTTTCGACGATCGAGGAATTGTCCGCTCTGGTGGAGAAGACGACGGCCGATGCCGCCGTCAAGGGCGTCGTCATCACATCGGCCAAGGATGCGTTCTGCGGCGGCGCGGACCTGACGCTTCTCGAGACGCTCGCTCGCGGATTTGCGGAGATGGCGCGGAAGCAGGGCGCGGAAGCCGCCGCGACCCTTCTCTTCAACGAGAGCCGCAAGCTCTCGCAGCTCTATCGTCGGATCGAGACTTGCGGCAAACCATGGGCAGCCGCGATCAACGGCACGTGCCTCGGCGGCGGCTTTGAGCTTTCGCTGTCCTGCCATTATCGCGTCGCCGCGGAGAACGAAAAGACGCGCCTTGGCCTGCCCGAAATCAAGATCGGTCTGTTTCCCGGCGCGGGCGGCACGACGCGGATTGCGCGCATGCTGCAGCCGGCCGACGCGCTGCAGATGCTGCTCAAGGGCGAGCAGCTCAAGGTCTCGCGCGCCAAGGCGATGAAACTTGTTGATGCGGTCGTGCCGCAGGCCGATCTCGTCAAAACCGCGAAGGACTGGATCAAGGCCGGCGGCAAGGGTGTCGCACCCTGGGACGTGCAGGGTTTCAAACTGCCCGGAGGGCTCGTCTATTCCAAGGCGGGGATGATGGTGTTCCCTGCCGCCAATGCGATCTACCGCCGTGAGACCTACGACAATTATCCCGCCGCTCGCGCGATCATGCAGGTGGTGTATGAGGGGCTCCTTCTTCCCTTCGACCGCGCACTGACGGTCGAGTCGCGCTGGTTCGCGAAAATTCTCCGCTCGCCGGAAGCGGCTGCGATGATCCGCTCGCTGTTCGTGTCGATGCAGGACCTGAACAAGGGCGCACGCCGGCCGGCGAACGTGCCGCCTTTCAAATTGAAAAAGATCGGAATTGTCGGCGCGGGCTTCATGGGCGCGGGGATTGCCTATGTCACGGCGCAGGCGGGGATCGATGTGGTGCTGGTCGACCGCGATCAGGCCTCCGCCGACAAGGGCAAAGCGCATTCCGAAAAGCTCATCAGCGATCAGGTCAACAAGGGCCGCGCCAGGTCGGCCGATCGCGATGCGTTGCTTGCGCGCATCAAGTCGACAGCGGACTACGGCGAGCTTTCAGGCTGTGACCTGATCGTCGAGGCCGTGTTCGAGGATCGCGCGGTCAAGGCGGAGGCGACGGCGAAAGCGCAGGCCGCAAACCCTGCCGCCATCTTCGGCTCGAACACGTCCACGCTGCCGATCTCGTCGCTTGCCGAAACTGCAAAGGATCCATCGCGGTTCATCGGCATTCACTTCTTCTCGCCGGTCGAGAAGATGCTTCTGGTCGAGATCATTCTCGGCAAGAAGACGGGCGACGAGGCGCTCGCCACGGCGCTCGATTTCGTGCGCTCGATCCGCAAGACACCGATCGTGGTCAACGACTCCCGCGGCTTCTACGCCAATCGCTGCGTGCTGAATTACATCCAGGAAGGTCACCTGATGCTGCTGGAAGGCATTCCCGCAGCGATGATCGAAAATGTCGCGCGGATGGCCGGCATGCCGGTCGGGCCGCTGTCGCTGAACGACGAGACCGCGCTCGATCTTGGGCTGAAAATCCTTCGGGCGGCCGAGAAGGATCTCGGCGCGCAGGCTGTCAATTCGGCACAGAAAAAGTTGCTGGAAGACCTGGTCGAGAAACATGGGCGTCTTGGACGCAAGAACGGCAAGGGCTTCTACGACTATCCGCAGGGCCAGCCGAAGCGGCTATGGCTGGGGCTTTCCGATCTTTTGCCGAAGAAACTTACGATGAAGGAAATAGATGCGCTCGACATCGAAGAGATGAAGCAGCGCTTTCTCGTGACCCAGGCGGTGGAAGCGGCGCGCACGTTCGAGGAAGGCGTGGTCACCGACGTGCGCGAGGCGGATGTCGGCTCGATCATCGGTTTCGGTTTCGCGCCGTTCACCGGCGGCACGCTGTCTTACATCGACATGATGGGGACGAAACGGTTCGTCGCGCTTTGCGAGGAACTCGCAAGGAAATTCGGCCCGCGCTTCAAGCCGCCGGCATTGCTGCTCGACATGGCGGCCAAAGGCGAGACTTTTTACGGCCGGTTCGCACCGGACAGGCGGCGCGCAGCGTAGTTGCCTTCACCTTCGGTCAGCACGATCCGCACGAGATCGGCTGCGTTGCGCGCGCCGAGCTTCTCCATGATGCGGGCGCGGTGAACCTCAACGGTGCGCGGACTGATCGCAAGCGTCCGCCCTGCCTCCTTGTTCGACGCGCCGCCCGCGATCTGTCCCAGCACTTCGCGCTCGCGCGGCGTGAGCAGGTCGTAGCCCGCGAAGTGGTTCAGGTTGCGCTGCACGTACGTACTTGCACTGATGCGGGACGCGAGCGTCTGACGAATACGCGCCGGCACCGCATCGACATCGAAGGGTTTTTCGATAAAGTCGAGAGCGCCCCTGCGGATCGCGTCCACAGCGGTCGGGATGTCGCCGTATCCGGAAATCACGAAAATGGGAACCGGATAGGTTTGCGCGTCCAATTCATCAAGCACATCAAGCCCGGATCGCCCGGGCATGTTGACGTCGAGTAGAACGAACGCCGGACTGGTCTGCCGGACGACCTGCAGAAAGGTCGCGCTGTCGCAGAAACTTCGTGATCGATATCCCTCTCGTTCGAAAGCGACAGACAACACTTCGCAAATTGAAGGTTCGTCATCGACGATGAAAACGTCGCCGGCAGGAGAGGCTAGGGAGCCCATGGCGTTCTCCGAATTTGAGGGAACCGAATCACGCAGTTTTACTATTGGTATGGTGGGAAGACAGATCAAGACGAATGTCGGGCATGCGACGTTGCGTGTCTTTCATGCGGTGTCCCGCCGGAAGTAAAAAATCGACGACGCTTATGGAATATTTTATTCACTGATAGTTTTCGCATCTGCCGAATGACATTGGCATGCGCGTCTTTGTTTGCATGTGCCACTGGAACGCTGTTCCGTGGAAAGTTCCGTTTCCAAGAATTGGATCAGCGGGTCGACGAAGTCGCGTGTTTAGCGCGTCCCGACAGGACAATTCGCACGAGATCGGCGGCGTTGCGCGCACTGAGTTTGTCCATAATGCGGGCGCGATGAACCTCCACTGTGCGGGGACTGATTGCGAGCTCGCGCGCGATCTCCTTGTTCGAAGAACCGCCTGTGATGTGATTGAGCACATCGTGCTCGCGAGGCGTCAGAAGTCTGCTGAAAGGTGAAATCGGTCCGTCATCACTCACGTTTTTTTGATGGCCGGCTCTCGCGCTCAAGGCCTCGCGGATGCGGGCCGGGATGGACGCGATGTCTATGAACGGCTTTTCGATGAAATCGATCGCCCCAATCCGGATCGCGGTGACGGCGGTGGCAATGTCGCCGTGTCCCGACATGATGAATACTTGGGCAGGATATTGTGCTGTCTTGATATCGTGGAGGACATCAAGTCCGGACCGCTCCGGAAGAATGATGTCAAGCAGCACGGCGTCGGGGCAGTTTTGCCGCGCCGCGGCAAGGAACGACCCCCCGTCCGCAAAGCAGTGGACGCGGTACCCATCGGCCAGAAACGCCGTCTCGAGCAAGTCGCGAATGGAGGGCTCGTCGTCGACGATGAATACTTGCGGCGCCGGTTGACCCATAAAGGCCTCGAATCCGTTCGAATCACCGTGCGGGAAAATACTGATCGCCTCCCGGCGCGTACGCAAAGCCGGACGAAGCGGCAGGATCAGGTGCGGTTGAGTATCTTCAGCGCGCCAGAGTTTCGCTCAGCCGGCTGGCCGCAATCCGAATCTGTTCTGGACTGCGCGCGAAGCACAGGCGCACGAAGGCTTCGCCGCCGGGTCCAAACGCGGTCCCCGGCGCAAGCCCGATGCGGGCTTCGTCGATGAGCCGGAAAGCGAGCTGCCGGCTGTCATTCTCTCCCTCGACCGCGAAGAACGCATAAAAAGCGCCTGCGGGTGCGACGAACCGGCATCGCCCGCTTTTCAGAAGTGCGTCGCAGATGATGTCGCGGCTTTCGCGTACCCGCGCAAGCTGATGCGTCACGAAACTTTCTCCGCGCTCGAGCGCTGCGACGGCCGCACGCTGCATGAATTGCGCGACGCCGGAAGTGGAATACTGCACGAGATTTTCGATCACCTGACCGAGGGAGGGATGCGCGCCAATCCAGCCGATACGCCAGCCGGTCATCGCCCAGTTCTTGGAGAACGTATTGACGAACAGCACGCGATCGTCCGGCGCCATCACATCGTAGAAGGACGGCGCCCGCGCGCCTTCGCCGTACCAATAACGCGAGTAGGTCTCGTCGGCGACGATCCACACTCCGCACTTCCGAGACAATTCCAGCAACGCCGACAATTCCTGACGGGTCGCGGTCGAGCCGGTCGGGTTGGACGGCGACACGATTACGATGGCGCGCGTCTTGGGCGTGATCGCTGCGGCGAGCCGGTCGAGATCGAGAACCCAGCCTCGATTGCCGAAGGTCATCGGCACGGATATCGGCCGCGCGCCAATCACGCCGGCCGCGGCCGCCGCGTTCGGCCATGCCGGCGTCGGGATGACCACCTCATGGTCGGCGCCCGCGATCATCGCGAGCACGATCTGGATCGCCTGCATCCCGGATCCGGTGACGAAAAATTCATCCGGCGAGAAATCACGTCCGAATTGCGCCATGTGATAGCGCGCCAGTGCCTCCCGCAATTCGGGGATCCCGCGTTGCCACGTGTAGAAAGTCTCGCCGGCCGCGAGCGCGCGGGTTGCCGCCTCGCTGATGAAGGAAGGCGTGGGCATATCGCCTTCGCCCGCCCAAAGCGGCATGACGCCGCCCCTGCGGCGGCCGTAATTCATCACCTCGACGATTCCGCTTTCCGGGGCATCGCGGGCCTCGGCGCGAAGGGAAGAGACGAGATCGTGGGCGGCCACCGCGTCGATCATGAGCGTGTGCGCAAAAATGCCTGGCCGTTATTTCTTGGCGAGCAGGTCGCGGATGTCGCGCAGCAGAACGACTTCCTCCTGCGGTGCCTTAGGCGCGGGCGGGGGCTCCTTCTGCTTCAGGCGATTGATCCCCTTGACCACGAAAAACAGCGCCCAGGCGATGATCACGAAGTTGATCGCGACGGTCACCAGATTTCCCCAGGCGAGAACGGCGCCCTGCTTGCGCGCCTCGACAAGGGTGTTGGCTGTCACTGCGTTGGACAGCGGGAGAAAGTAATTGGAGAAATCGAGGCCGCCGGTCGCAGCTCCGACGATCGGCATAATGATGTCGCCGACGAGCGATTCAACGATCTTGCCGAAGGCCGCGCCGATCACAATACCGATGGCGAGATCGACCACATTCCCCTTGATCGCGAATTCTCGAAATTCCTTGAACATTTCGTGCTCCCCGCAAGGGCCTAATGCCGTTCGATGCGCCGGTTAACCCTCGGCCGCCCTGCAAAAGGCAGGGCATGGCAGTGGGCAGCCGTCCACTCTATGATTACGTGCATCAGCAGGGCCCGAAAAGCCCTTTGGTGTTGGTATCGGAGCCCGCATGCTGCAAGGCTGGGTCGTTATCGCGATCGCGCTTGGCTATATCGGCCTCCTGTTCGTCGTGGCGAGCTACGGCGACCGGGTGAGCAAGCTTGGACGCAGCAACCGTTCGCGCCTGCTGATCTATCCGCTGTGTCTCGCAATCTACTGCACATCGTGGACCTTTTTCGGATCGGTCGGACTTGCCTCGCGCTCAGGGTTCGACTTCCTGACAATATATATCGGGCCGATCCTGATGATCGGTCTGTGCTCGCCGCTGATCATGCGGCTGGTCCAGCTTGCCAAGGCAAGAAACATCACCTCGATCGCCGATTTCATCGCCGCGCGGTACGGCAAGAGCCAGGTTGTCGCCGCAACCGTCGCGCTGATCGCGATCATCGGCACGATCCCCTACATCGCGCTGCAGCTCAAGGCCGTCTCGTCCTCGGTCGGAACCATTCTCATCCACGTGAGCGCGCAAACCCTTACGGTGCCTCCCGTGATCGGGGATATCGCGCTGTTCGTCGCCATGTTGATGGCGACATTCGCGGTGCTGTTCGGCACACGGCATATCGACGCGACCGAGCACCAGGACGGATTGATGCTCGCGATCGCGACCGAGTCGTTGATCAAGCTCGCGGCTTTTCTTGCGGTGGGCGTCTTCGTCACTTTCTGGATGTTCGATGGTCCCTTCAGCCTGTTTTCGCAGGCGTTCAGCCGCACCGACACGGCCGCGGTCCTGACCAATGCGCCCGGCCTCGGAACCATCGTTGCGATGACGGTGCTGTCGTTCTTCGCGATCGTGCTGCTGCCGCGGCAATTTCACGTCACGATCGTCGAGAACCACGACGAACGGGAGGTGAAGCGCGCGGCATGGGTGTTCCCGATTTATCTGGTTCTGATCAATCTTTTCGTCGTCCCGATCGCGATGGCGGGCCTGCTCAATTTCCCGGCGGGGAAAGTGGACAGCGACATGTTCGTGCTCGCGCTACCGCTGTCGGCGGGATCGGACCTGTTCACGGTCGCCGCCTTCGTCGGCGGGCTGTCGGCAGCAACTGCGATGGTGATCGTGGAATCCGTCGCGCTTTCGATCATGGCGTCGAACGACCTCGTCGTCCCGCTCGTGCTGAAGCAGCGGTCCGAGCTGATCACGGACCGTTCGGACATCGGCGCCTTCCTCCTGCGCATCCGGCGAGTGGCGATCTTTGTGATCCTGTTTCTCGCTTATCTCTATTATCGCTCGGTTGGCGACGCGCAGCTCGCCTCTATCGGACTGCTTTCGTTCGCGGCTGTATCGCAACTCGCCCCGGCCTTCTTTGGTGGGCTGCTCTGGCGCCGCGGGACGGCTGCCGGCGCGATCGCGGGCATGGTCATCGGCATTCTGACGTGGTCGTACACGCTGCTGCTTCCGAGCATCACCGATGCACCTGTGCTCGGTGATTTGCTGCATGCCGGGCCGTTCGGGATTTCATGGCTTCGGCCGCAGGGCATCCTTGGGCTCGATCTGCCGCCTCTTGCGCATGGCGTGTTCTGGAGCCTGGTCCTCAACATCGTTGCGTATATCGGCTGTTCGCTTGCGCGCAATCCCGCTCCCATCGAGCGGCTGCAGGCCGATCTGTTCGTCCCGTCGGGCCTGACACCGACGCCAAGCTTCCGGTTGTGGCGCTCGTCGGTGACGGTCGATGAACTGCAGACAACGGTCGCGCGCTATCTCGGCGAGGAGCGCACGCGCATGTCGTTCGAGGGGTTTGCCTCGGCGCAGCAGATTGCGCTCACGCCGGAAGCGGAGGCAAACTTCCAGCTGTTACGCCACGCCGAACATCTGCTCGCTTCGGCGATCGGTGCGGCATCGTCGCGGCTCGTGCTGTCGCTTCTGCTGCGCAAACGCACCGTCTCGACCAAGGCTGCGCTCAAGCTGCTCGACGACGCCAACGCAGCCATCCATTACAATCGGGAAATCCTGCAGACCGCGCTCGACCATGTGCGCCAGGGCATCGCGGTCTTCGACAAGGATTCGCAGCTGATCTGCTGGAACCAGCAATTCGTCGATCTGCTCGACCTGCCGCGCGAGCTGATCGGAATAGGCGTCCAGCTTGAGGAGATCGTACGCTTTCAGGCGGCGCGTGGATCGCTCGGCGACGGCGCCGTCGACCAGAACGTGCAACGGCAGATCGAGCGTTACCTGTCTGGCGGCGAGCCGTTCCTCGAGCGCTTCGCCGGACGTGGCCTTGTCATCGAGGTGCGCGCAAACCGGATGCCCGGCGGCGGCATCGTGACAACATTCACCGACATCACCCCGACCGTGCAGGCCGCCGAGGCGCTCGAACGAGCGAACGAATCGCTCGAATTGCGTGTGCGCGAGCGCACCACGGAGCTGACCCGCCTTAATGCCGAGCTGGAACGGGCCAAGGCCGACGCGGAAGACGCCAATATTTCGAAGACACGCTTTCTCGCGGCGGCGAGCCACGACATCCTGCAGCCGCTCAATGCCGCGCGCCTCTACGTCACGTCACTCGTCGAACGTCAGGGCGGGGGAGAAGATGCGCGCCTTGTCGGCAATGTGGACGCCTCGCTGGAAGCGGTCGAGGAGATCTTCGGGGCGCTGCTCGACATGTCGCGGCTCGATACCGGCGCAATGAAACCGGAATTCGCATCGTTCCGGATCGACGAATTGATGCGTCAGCTGGAAGTCGAGTTCGCGCCGCTCGCGCGCGAACGTGGGCTGGAGCTCGTTTTCGTCCCCTCCACCGCGTCGGTACGTTCTGACCGGCGGCTGCTGCGCCGGCTGTTGCAGAACCTGATCTCGAACGCGATCAAATACACTCTCGAAGGACGCGTGCGGATCAAATCCCGCGAACACGAGGGGCGTCTGCGCATCGATGTCGAGGACACGGGGCTCGGCATCCCGGCGACGCAAAAGCAGGCCGTATTCCGCGAGTTTCATCGGTTGCGTGAAGGGGCCAAGGTCGCGCGCGGTCTTGGGCTTGGCCTCTCGATCGTGGAACGGCTTGCCCGCGTTCTCGACCACAAACTGTCGCTGAAATCAAAGACCGGCGAAGGTTCTCAGTTCTCGATCGAAATACCCTTGTCGGCGGCAGTGCCGGCGAGCCCGCCGCCGCGCAATACGCTGCGTATCGATCCGAGCAAGCTGTCGGGTATTGCCGTTCTGTGCGTCGATAACGACCCGCAGATTCTCGACGGCATGGAGACGCTGCTCGGCGGCTGGGGCTGCCAGGTCGTGAAGGCCACCGATCTGAAATCCGCCGGTGCCGCAATCCGAAAGAGCAAGCTCGATCTCAGCGGATTGCTGGTCGATTACCATCTGGACGAAGGCAATGGCATCGACGCCATCGTCGAATTGCGGCGCAAGCTCAAAGCCGATCTGCCGGCGATCCTCATCACCGCCGACCGCAGTCGGAAGGTTCTGGATGAAGCGCGCTCCCGCGACGTTCCGATCTTGCACAAGCCGGTGAAGCCTGCGGCGTTGCGCGCGCTGCTGGCGCAATGGCGTCTGCAGCGGATCGCGGCCGCGGAGTGATCACGCGCTCGGGGTGACCTGCGGCCATTGGCCGATTTCGATCTTGGCTGCAGCGATCACCGCCTGCGTGCGGCTTTCGACGCCGAGTTTCTGCAGGATCGCCGAAACATGCGCCTTCACCGTGGCCTCGGAGACGCCAAGCTCGTAGGCGATCTGCTTGTTGAGCAGTCCTTCTGACAGCATCATCAGGACGCGTACCTGCTGCGGCGTGAGCGTGGCAAGGCGCGACATCAGCTCGGCTGCTTCGGCGTCGTTGCCCGCGCCAAGGTCAACATCGGGGGGCGTCCACACGCCGCCATTGAGCACCCGCTGCACGGCGGCGCGCATGCCTTCGACGTCAAGCGTTTTCGGGATGAACCCGGACGCGCCGAAATCCATGCAGCGACGGATCACCGCCGGATCGTCGTTCGCCGATACGACGATCACGGGCGTGCTCGGATATTGCGCGCGCAGATACATCAGGCCGGAAAAGCCGCGCACGCCGGGCATGCTCAGATCGAGCAGGACCAGGTCGACGTCCCCGCTGGTGTCGAGGAGCTTCGCGGCGTCGTCGAAGGAGCCCGCTTCCGCGATCTCCGCATTGGTCAGAAGACCTGTCACCGCTTCGCGCAGGGCGCCGCGGAACAGCGGATGGTCGTCGGCGATCACCAGACGATGCTGAGGCTGCGCGGTCAAATCAGGCGGCTCCAATCCCCCTCGCGGTTTGGGGGCGCGCTCGTTCAGGGCCATTCTATAAGCACTTTACGGTTGCGACAAAAGCGGTGTGGAGCCTGTCCGAGGCCGGAGTCAATGGTCAGCGCGGCGGCTTCCGAGGAACTGCAGCACCACGCTACGCGAATGAGGCGTGCTGCGGTGCTCCGCAAGATAAATACCCTGCCACGTGCCGAGCCTTGGCGATCCGCCGGATACGGGTATGTGTAGGCTCACGCCCGTGAGCATGGCCTTGATATGAGCCGGCATGTCGTCCGGGCCTTCCACGTCATGCACCCACCCGCCGTCGATCGGAGCCAGACGGCCGAGCGCGGTCAGAAGGTCGCGCTGGACGTCCGGATCGGCGTTTTCCTGTATGAGCAGCGACGCGGATGTATGGCGCATAAAAAGAAAGGCTACGCCGTCCCCGGCTTCGGCCTTTGCCAGAAATTGCCTCACCTCCGCTGTGATATCGGTGAAGCCCGGTCCGGCCGTATCAACCACGAGCTCTGCGCTCGCGACCAGCTGCAGCGCCGTGCTGTTCACCGGGCCCAGGCGGGTCGCCATCTCCGCCTCACGTCTTCTGCATCATGTCCTTCTGCAGATTGACGATCATCTCCACGAGACGGCGCCAGACTTTTTCGAACACCACACGTACGCGGTCGAGGTCAGCCTGCGATGGCAGCTTGAGGTCCGGCTCGGTGCGCTTGGCAACCGGCGCTTCGGGCTTGTTGTCGTCTTTGACAGCGCCGGGCAGCGCGATGCCGCGCGCGAGCAATTCCTTCTTCAGCGACGCAGATTCGTTCTGCAGGCGCCCGATTTCGTTTTCCAGCGCGGTGCGCTCGTCCGGCACGACATGGCAGCCGAAGCCGACTGTTTTTCGGCTGCAGAGCGAAACCTGACCGGTCCGCGTGTCCAGCCGCAGGAACCCTTCGTCGACGCGGTGGAAGGTGTAGCGGTTGTCGTCGCCGGCCTCCGGCGCCTGTGCTCGCGCCTCGTGACCGCCAACGGCAAACGCCGCGACAAGCAACGCAAAGACAAATCGGAACATCCTGTCTCTCCTGGCCCCGGCGCGCATCCTTGTGGGCGGCGTCAAACTAGCATTCGCGGGTGCACTGCACCAAGCCGCCGCGCCTGGGACCCGAAGGTTCGGGGCAATGAAAATCCGTCTAACAATATGATATTTCACGTTTTTTGATCTGTGCTGCGGCGCGGTGTCATTCTTGACTCACCAGAACCCCGTCAGTATGGTCCGCGCGGCCTTGGGACGGCGGGGGTTTTCGGATCGTCTTTGAGCGTTGCGGGTGTCGAAAGCATGGCCGACGGCACGCACGACAAAGACGGGGTGAAGCGCCAGACGGACGACGAGGCTGCTCTCTCCGCGAGACTCCAAAGTCTCGGCGATCGGCTCCGCCAACACGGCGCGGGTCCGCATCCGGAAAACAGTGCGCCACAGCCTGCCGATACGTCGGCGATTGCGCGCGGCTTCCGGTTGTCGACCGAGCTAGTCGCAGGTGTGCTGGTCGGCGCTTTCATTGGATGGCTGCTCGATCGCTGGCTCGGGATTTCGCCGTGGGGGCTCATCGTGTTTCTGCTGCTCGGCTTCGCCGCCGGAGTGTTGAATGTGATTCGCGCGGCGGGAGCAGGGCAGACTTCCGGCACTCCTCGCCGGTGAAAGATCAACGGCGCGCGCCGAGCTAAAGAGAACGAACACCCGCCATGGGCGACCCGATCCACCAATTCCAGATCCAGAACCTGTTCATGCTCGGGCAGATGGGCGCGCACCCGATCGCGTTCACCAATTCCGCGCTATTCATGGTGATCATCGCGCTCGGCGTTTCGCTGTTCCTGCTGCTGTCGACGCAGAGCCGCGCGCTGGTGCCGGGGCGCCTGCAGTCCGTCGCGGAACTGTCGTATGAATTCGTCGCGGACACGATCAAAAGCACGGCCGGCAGCGAGGGCATGAAATTCCTGCCCTTCGTATTCACGCTTTTCATGTTCATCCTGGTGGCGAACCTGATCGGGCTGATCCCGTACACCTTCACCATCACGAGCCACATCATCATCACGGCCGCACTCGCGCTGACCGTCTTTATCACGGTGCTGGTCTACGGCTTCTGGAAGAACGGCCTGAAGTTCTTCAAGCTGTTCGTGCCGAGCGGCATTCCGATCTACATCCTGCCGCTGATCGTTTTCATCGAGGTGCTGTCGTTCATCTCGCGCCCGATCTCGCACTCGGTACGTCTGTTCGCAAACATGCTGGCCGGCCACATCACGCTGAAGGTGTTCGGCGGCTTCGTGGTGATGCTCGGCGGCCTCGGCTATCTGGGCTGGCTCGGCGCGACCTTGCCGCTCGTACTCGTGGTCGCGCTCACGGCGCTCGAACTCCTGGTCGCATTCCTGCAGGCCTATGTGTTCGCGATCCTGACCTGCATCTATCTCAACGACGCCATCCATCCGGGCCATTAGGCCCAGACCCAATCCAGACCTCGAAAAGGAGTTTTCTCATGGATCCAGTTGCAGCGAAGTATATCGGTGCCGGCATTGCCTGCATCGGCATGGGCGGCGCCGGCGTCGGCGTGGGCACGATTTTCGGCAACTATCTTGCCGCCGCTCTGCGCAATCCGTCGGCCGCACAGGGCCAGTTCGGCAACCTGATTTTCGGCTTCGCGGTGACCGAGGCGCTCGGCATCTTCTCGCTGCTGATCGCACTGCTGCTTCTGTTCGCGCTCTGATCGGGCGATAGCGGGGCTACGGCGATGGCGGAACCGACCGGCGCGCACACCGAGGCGGAAGGCGGACACAAGGGTCCGTTTCCTCCGTTCAACAGCGAGACCTATGCCTCGCAGTTGATCTGGCTCGTGCTGACCTTCGTCGCGCTCTACGTGGTGATGTCGAAGCTTGCGCTTCCGCGCATCGGCGGCATCATCCAGGCGCGGCAAGGCCGCATCGCGTCCGACCTTGCCGAGGCGCAATCGCTCAAGGAGAAGGCGGAGGCTGCGACCGCGGCCTACGAAAAGCTCCTCGCCGATGCCCGTGCCAACGCGCAGGGCATTGCCGCAAAGACCCGCGACAAGCTGATGGCGGCGGCGGAAGACCGCCGCAAGACGACCGAAGCTCGCCTCAACAAGAAGCTCGAAGAGGCAGAGAAGGCGATCGAGGGAACGAAGTCTGCGGCGATGGCGAACGTCAAGACGATTGCAACCGAAGCCGCGACCGCCATCGTTCAGCGTCTGACCGGTACCGCTCCGGCGGAAAAGACCGTCAGCGACGCGGTCGCCGGCGTCCTGAAGCGGTGAGGATGTGCTGATGCATTTCGACGCGGAATTTTTCGTCGCCGTCGCCTTCATCATCTTCCTGGCCGTGCTGGGTTATGTCGGTGTGCACCGGACATTGCTCGGTGCGCTCGACAAGCGCCGCGACCGCATCAAATCCGAACTCGACGAAGCGCGCCGCCTGCGCGACGAGGCCGCTTCGCTGCTCGCCTCGTACCAGCAAAAGCAGGGCGAGGCGCAGAAGGAAGCCGAAGCGATCATTGCCGGCGCGCAGGCCGAGGCCGAGCGGCTTGCCGCGGAAGCCGATGCCAAGTTGCAGGATTTCGTCGTCCGCCGCACCCAGATGGCGGAAAACAAGATCGCCCAGGCTGAGGCACAGGCGCTTGCCGATGTGCGAAACGCTGCGACCGAAGCCGCGGTCAGCGCCGCCGAGCAGGTTCTCACCCAATCCACCAAGGGCGCCGTCGCGGAAGCCCTTGTTGCCCAGGGCATCGAGGACGTGAAATCCAAGCTGAACTGACCGGTTCGGCCGTTTCACTGAAAAAGCCAAAAGCTGTCGGGCGTTAGCCCGCTCTACGCACAGGCCCAAAGGGTATTCTGTGCATAGCGCGGCCTTGCCGTGTCGCTGTCGTGTCGGCGCGGTATCACTTTCCTTATTCTTGCCTTGCGAATCACGAGTGGAACGGGGGCGGCTGGGATTCCGGCCGAAAGAGGCCTCTTGTGATCATTTTTGACTGCAATGGCGTGCTCGTCGACAGTGAGCCGATCGCGGCTGTCGTGGCCGCGCAGGAATTCCAGCGGGTTGGAATTCGCATCACGCCCGAAGTCGTGGCGCGGTTCTTCACGGGCAGGCGGCCGGCGGACATGATCGCCGAGGTCGAGGCTGCGACAGGCCAGACATTGCCACGCGAATTCCCCGAGGTCCTGGCTGCGGCCACGCTGCGGCGTTTCCGCTCGGATTTGCGGGTGACCCCGCACGTCAAGCACGCGCTAACCTGGCTGCGCGGACGGAAATGCGTGGCGTCGTCCTCCCCGCTCGAGCGCGTGCGCATGAGTCTGGAAACCACGGGGCTGATGCCGTTCTTTGAACCCAACCTGTTCTCGGCGAGCCAGGTGGCGGTGGGCAAGCCCGCACCGGACCTGTTCCTGCATGCGGCCCGCGCCATGAAAGTCGCTCCGCGCGACTGCATCGTGGTCGAGGATTCGCCTGCGGGGGTGGCGGCGGCCTATGCGGCGGGAATGATGCCGATCGGTTTCGTCGGTGGCAGCCACGCCAATCCGCATCTCGGCACGCAGCTGACGCAGGCCGGCGCGCAGGCCGTGATCGTGGACATGCGCGCGCTCAAAAGCACGGTGGTCGGCTTGCGCGGCTGGTAGTGCCGGACTTCGCTCAGCGTTTCTTGGCTGGCTTTGTCGGTTTCGCCGTCGGCGGCTTCATCGCCAGGGTGTCGAAGCCGATATAGACGACATAGGACTCGAGATCGGCCGCTTTCGGGCGCGGGACGATCATGTCCTCCTCGACATGGCTGAACGGCACGCTCGCCTGGCCTTCCCCGATCGCCACCGGGAAGCGGTACAGCTTCGTCCAGATCGTCTTTGGCTCCGGGCCTTCCTGGATCAGTGCGTAGCGCAGCGGAATTTCTAGTTGGCCTGCGCCGCCCTCCGGCCCGAGGACGATGCGTCCTTGTACGCCGACCTTCACCACCAGATTGCCGCCGACGAATGAGCATTCGCGCGCTGTTTGCCCGAGCGATCCCTGATAGCGGATCTGCATCGCTCCATTATCGGAACCGCCGGTGGCCGGGGGCTTGCCGGCAACCGACATGGTCGAGGCACCCTGCCGCACGTCGACGATCGGGCAGTAATCCGGCTGGTCGGGCTGCGGCGTCGTCGCGACGGCTGTCGTACCCGGGGTCGATGTCCCCATCAGAATCTGGGAGAAGCGATCGCCGAAAGACTGCTGCGAAGGCGATTGCGGCGCTTCGGCAGACGGCGACAGGGCCGGACTCGATGACGAGCACCCCGCGGTGAGAGCCGAAAAAAAGACCATTGTCGACGCGGCGACAACCCTGTCCCAGCGGTACAAACTCATATTCAACCCCAACGTCCGGATATCGACCGGACCCCGACCAGCCATCTTATAGCCGTACACGATGGCATGCTGAAGGCACGACCCGGCATGGTTAAGGCGCCGGATCGTCCGAAATCCGCGCATAGAGCAGGTGATCCTGCCATGCGCCGTTGATGCACAGATATTCGCGCGCGTAACCCTCGCGGGTGAAGCCGCTCTTCTCAAGGAGCGCGATCGAAGCCGCATTGGTGGGGATGCAGGCGGCTTCGACCCGATGCAGCCGCAGCCCGCTGAAGGCGAACGGAATGAGAGCATGCATCGCCGCGCTCATATAGCCGCGCCGCGCGAACGGGGCGCCGATCCAGTATCCGATGCTACCCGCCTGCGACACGCCCCGGCGGATATTCGTCAGTGTCACGCCTCCGACCAGGCGATGGCCGTCGCTGGCGAACACAAAGAACGGATAAGCCTGATCGGCGCGCAGATCTTCCGCGTAGCGCTTCAGCCGTCGCCGGAACGCTCCGCGCGTCAGATCGTCGGACGGCCAGACAGGCTCCCAGGGGACGAGGAATTCACGGCTGGCTTCGCGTAGCGTCGCCCATTCATTGAAGTCGCCCATTTGCGGCGCACGCAGGATCACACCGGCGGCTTCGACGACCGGCAGCGGTTCGGGTGCGTGAATGGTGCGGAACAGGGCCATTGCTGCAATCAGATCATGTCACGCCGCTTTGCGGAACAGGCCCTGCGCGATGGAAGCGGCGGCTTCAAGACCTTTGCCCGGCCCAAGCGCGGACACCGCGGGGCGGCTACGCGCAATCAGGGCGCGGCCGGCGGCTCGGGTCGTTTCGACGGTCACGGCGTCGATGCGTGCCACGATCTCGGGAAGCGGAATGGGGCGTCCGTAGGCGATGATCTGGCGCGCAAGTTGTTCGGCACGTGCGCCGGAGCTTTCCAGCGCCATCAGAAGGCCCGCCTTCATCTGCGCTTTTGCACGTGCAACCTCGTGCTCAGCGATCGTTTCGGCGGCATTTGCGATTTCCCCGATCACGACGCGCATCAGTTCCGGGACGTCTGCGGCATCGGTGCCGGCATAGAGACCGAAAAACCCCGTGTCCGCATAAGGCATGTGGAAGGAATAGATCGAGTAGCAGAGCCCGCGCTTCTCGCGCACCTCCTGGAACAGCCGCGAGGACATGCCGCCGCCCAGCACGTTGTTGAAGACCTGCAGGTTGAACAGGTTGGCGTCGCGCTGCGGAATCCCTTCCAGCGCGATGGCGATATGCGCCTGTTCGAGGTCGCGCGTTTCGACGTGAGTGCCGCCGACGAAGCGGGCGCCTTCCGGGGCGGGTGCCTGTGTCCCCGCAAAGCTTGCGAACCGGCGCTCCACTTCGGCAACGACCATCGCGTGATTAACCGCGCCGGCTGCTGCGACGACCATGTCGGGACCCCGGTAATTTCGCGACAGGTAGGCCCGCAAGCGTGTCGGGTCGAAGCTGCAGACGCTGTCGCGCGTGCCGAGGATGGAGCGGCCGACCGGTTGACCCGGAAAGGCTTGCGTCTGCAAGTGATCGAACACCACATCGTCCGGCGTGTCCTCGCTTGCGCCGATCTCCTGCACGATCACGTTCTGCTCGCGCGACAGTTCCTGCGGGTCGAAGGTCGGATCGGCGAGGATGTCGGACAGGACGTCAAGCGCGAGACCGACATCGGCCTTCAGCACGCGCGCGTAATAAGCGGTGGTCTCCACGCTCGTCGCTGCGTTGATATCGCCGCCCACTGCCTCGATTTCCTCGGCGATTTGCCGCGCGGTGCGCCGCGTCGTGCCCTTGAACGCCATGTGTTCGAGAAGGTGCGAAATGCCGTGTTCGTCCGGCCGCTCGTCCCTGCTGCCGGCACCGACCCAGACTCCGAGCGAGGCCGTCTCCAGATGTGCCATCGCGTCGGTGACGACGGTCAGCCCGGAGGGAAGACGGGTAATTTCGACGCTCATGCTGCGGCTCCTCCGCGGGCGGCACGGCTCGCCGCCATGACGAATTGTTCGATCTTGGCCGGGTCGGCGGGCAGGTTTGTGATCCGCTCCGGGCGGCTTTCGAGGTCGGAAAGCCAGTCCGGCAGGGCAGGGCGAGCGCCGCAGGCGGCTTCCACCGCATCGGGAAATTTCGCGGCGTGCGCCGTCGACAGAACGATCATCGGGACCGCCGGATCGCGCACTTCCTTTTCCGCGACCGCGATCCCGACGGCGGTGTGTGGATCGACAAAATGACCGGTTTCCCGCAACACGGTGCGGATGGTGGAGGCGACTTCCTCCTCGTCGGCACGGTCGGCGGTGAAGTTGGCGCGAATTTCCGACAGCGCGCGGGGAGACACCGCGAAGCGCCGTGACTGCGCGAGGGACGCCATCGCAGCTTTCACCGGTTTCGGATCGCGCGCATTGGCATCGAACAAGAGCCGCTCGAAATTCGACGAGACCTGAATATCCATCGACGGCGACGTCGTCGGGTGCACGTCGCGCACCTCATAGGATCCGGACGCGAGTGTGCGGACCAGGATGTCGTTGACGTTGGTCGCGACCACCAGTCGGTCGACCGGCAAGCCCATACGCTCCGCAACATAGCCGGCGAACACGTCGCCGAAATTTCCGGTCGGCACGGTGAAGGCGAGTTTGCGGTGAGGTGCGCCCAGCGCAACGGCGGACGTGAAATAATAGACTGCCTGCGCTACAATCCGCGACCAGTTGATGGAGTTGACGCCGGCGAGGCGCACGCGGTCCGCGAAGGCGTGGTGATTGAACATCCCCTTCACCAGCGCCTGACAATCGTCGAAGGTGCCGGCGACCGCGATGGTGTGGATGTTGTCGTCCTCGACCGTCGTCATCATCCGGCGTTGCACGTCGGAGATGCGTCCGCGCGGGAACAGCACGACGAGATCGATCCGGGAGCGTCCGCGGAATGCCTCGACGGCCGCGCCGCCAGTGTCGCCGGAGGTCGCGACCACAATGGTCGCGCGATCTCCCCGCTGCTCGAGCGCGTGATCCATCAGTCGCGCAAGGAATTGCATCGCCAGATCCTTGAACGCGAGAGTGGGGCCGTGAAAAAGTTCGAGCAGAAAATTGCTGACGCCGAGTTGCATCAGCGGCGCGACGGCCGGATGGCGGAACGTGCCATAGGCCTCGCGCGCGATGCGCGACAGGTCGGCGACCGAAATTGTGTCGCCGACAAACGGGCGAATCACTTCGACCGCCACTTCGGCATAGGGTCGGCCGGCGAATCCGGCGATTGCAGCGGGGGCAAAGCGCGGCCAGCTCTCGGGCACATACAGGCCACCGTCGCGGGCAAGCCCGGCGAGAGTGACGTCGATGAAGCCGAGCGGGGGAGCCTCGCCCCTCGTCGAAATGTAGCGCACGATCAAACCCTTCGGATCGGTCCGGGCGCGGCGGGTCGCCGCTCCGAAGCCAGCTCAAGCCTTTGATTTAACTGGAATTATCCGCTTTTCGCGGCGGAAAACCAGGCCGCGCAGCCTAAAGGTTCGAGCCCGTTTTCACAAGGAAACGCTTTCCGGGACGGGGGATCGACGCTGGCGCGCCTGCTTTCGCAGCCACAGGCCAAAAACCCCGACGAGCCCTGCGGCCAGTCCGAACCAGGTCAGGGCATAGCCGAGGTGGTTGTTCGGCAGGGTTGGGGCGAGAGTGCCCGGCCGGGGCAATCCGCCCGGCGGGACCGGCGTTTCCTGGTCGATATAGAAAGGCGCGACGGCGCCCCAACCCTTCACGTCCGCCATCGCGCGATGGTCGCGCGCGAACCAGGTTTCGGCGCTGGCGTCATGCTCCGCGATGAAGAAGCTTGGGCGTTCGGGCCAGCGCATGTAGCCAGTGATTTCGCGCGGCCCCGCACTCCACGAGAAGGGCTTGTCCGCGACGTAGCCGACATCGACGACCACCATTTCCCCGCTTGGAAGCCGCGCCGGCATGAAGACGAAATAGCCCGGTGCCTTGACGTCGGGGCGCAGGCTTGACCCTCCGGTATAGACATAAACGCGTTCGCGCGCGGGAAAGTCGAGCCGCACCGTGACGCGGCGGAATTCGGATCGGTCTTGCGTAAGTTCATTCCACTCGCGCGGCGAAGGGAGCGCCACCGGCGCGGCCGCGACGCGTTCGCGCAGCGTTGCGATCAGATTCTCTTTCCACGCCTTTCGCTCGACCTGCCACAGGCCGAGACCGCAGAGCAGGCTGAAGGCGCAGAAGGCCGTGACCACCGGAAAGAATAGCGGCTGGAGACGAGCCGTTCCGCTCACCCCCGTTCTCCGCGATCCAGTCGGCCCTCTGCGGCCTTGTGATGATATTGAAGCGCGATCAGCAGCCCCTTCATCGGCCGCAGCGGCCCGAGCGTGACCAGAAGGATCAAGGGCAGCCACAATGCCGTATGGACCCAATAAGGCGGCTGATAGAGGATTTCGGTGAACAGGGCGGCTGCGACCACAATCAATCCGCCGATCAGGATGATGAAGACCGCCGGACCGTCGCCGGCGTCGGCGAATTTGTAATCGAGCCCGCACGCCTCGCAGCGCGGCCGTAATGTGAGAAAGCCCGAGAACAGCTTTCCTTTTCCGCAGCGGGGACAGCGGCAGAGAAGGCCGGCGATGACCGGATGCGTCTGCTGGGTCATGTCTTTTCCACGCTCACCACGAGCAATTTGTGCACGGCAAGGCCGAGAACAAGTCCCCAGAATGCAGAGCCGATCCCGAACAAGGACAGACCTGACGCAGTCACGAGAAAAGTCACGAGGCCCGGTAGACGATCCGCTTCATTCTGCACGGCGCTCAGGATCGCGTTGCCGAAGGCGCCGATCAGCGCCAGCCCTGCGACCGCCTCGATCAGGAATGGCGGCGACCGGGTAATCAATTGTGCAGCGACGCCTGCGATCGCGATAAACAGCATGTGGCCGACGCCGCCTGACATAGCGGCGATGTAACGCCGGGCAGGATCGGGATGTGCGTCGGGGCTCGCACACAATGCCGCAGTTATCGCCGCGAGATTGATCGTCGGCATGCCGAACGGCGCGCCGATCATGGACGCTGCGCCGGTCGAAAGCAGGATCGGTGCGACAGGTGGCCGGTAATCGTAGACTGAGAGCACGGCAAGGCCCGGAAGATTTTGTCCGGCCATGGTCACGATGTAGAGCGGCAGCGCGATATTGACCATCGCCTCGAGGGTGAAGGCGGGCATCGCCAGTTCGAGCTTCGGCACGAGGTCGGCGAGGCCTATTCCGGCAAGCGGCCGGTCGAGCGACATCGCAGCCAGCGCGACAGCGACGGCGACCGGCACCGCATAGCCGCGCGCGATCCGCATGAAGATCAGCCAAGTGACAAGCACCGCCCCTGCGAGCCATGGCGCTTTTCCGATTGCGAGAAACGGCGCGACGCACAGCTTGAGGAGGATGCCCGCCAGCATCGCGCTGGCGATCGGTTTCGGGATCGCTGCGACGAGCCGCCCGAGGGGCGACCAAAGTCCGGTCAGAAGGATCAGTGCGCCGACCGCAATGAATGCACCGACCGCGGCGGGGAAACTGCCGGTTACCGTGCCAATGGTCGCGAGCAGCGCCATGCCGGGCGTGCTCCAGGCAATGAAGATCGGCATGCGCGTCGCGTAAGAAAGGGCAATGGCGACGATGCCCTGCAATATCCCGATCACGACGAGACCGGACGCGACCTGCGACACGCTCGCGCCGACTGCGACCAGACCCTGGATCAGGATCGCGGCCGAACTCGCGTAACCAACAAGCGCGACCAGCAATCCCTGCCAGACGGCCTGCGCGGACAAATCGGTTCGAAACGTGGTCATGTTAGCCGCAAATTACGAAACGAAACGCAAAACAAAAAGGGCGGCCGAAGCCGCCCTTTTCGATGGAAAACAGGGTGGCGCTAATGCCCGGCCGCGTGAGCGGCGCCCTCTCCTCCGGACCCCCACACGTAAATGCAGGCGAACAGGAAGAGCCACACCACGTCGACGAAGTGCCAGTACCAGGCGGCGAATTCAAAGCCGAGATGCTGCTTCGGCGAGAAATGCCCGGCATAAGCGCGGATCAGGCACACGATAAGGAAGATCGAACCGATGATGACATGCGCGCCGTGGAAGCCGGTCGCCATGAAGAAGGTCGCGCCGTAGATGTTGCCTTTGAAGTTGAACGCCGCGTGCATGTATTCGTAGGCCTGCACGCAGGTGAAGGTCAGTCCGAGCGCGATGGTCAGCCACAGGCCTTTCTTCAGCCCGTCGCGGTCGCCTTCGAGCAACGCGTGATGCGCCCAGGTGACCGTTGTGCCGGACGTCAAAAGGATGAGCGTATTCAGCAGCGGCAGATGCCACGGGTCGAAGGTCGCGATATCCTTTGGGGGCCAGACGCCGCCGAGGAATTCGGTGCGTGTCACGTGCACCGCGTCGTGCGGAAACAGCGCGACAGTGAAATAGGCCCAGAACCAGGCCACAAAGAACATCACCTCCGAAGCGATGAACAGGATCATCCCGTAACGGTGAGAAATCTGAACGACACGGGTGTGGAAACCTTCATGCTCGGCTTCGTTCACCACGTCGCGCCACCAGGAGAGCATCGTGTAAAGCACGCCGATGGCGCCCGCACCGAAGAGCAGAGGCGCCCAGGCGAAGGTGTGATGCATCCAGAAGATCGCGCCGACCGCGAGGAAGAAGGCCGACACCGATCCGACCGCGGGCCATGGGCTCGGATCGACCAGATGGTAGTCGTGTTGCTTGGCGTGGGCGTCGGCCATGATCTTGCTCCGTTTCGTCTCGCAGAGCGCCTGTTGGGCGCCTATTCGTCAAGTGCCATTTTTGGATTGCGGGGAGAGCGAGGAGCCGACGATCGGCTTCTGCGGCTCGCGCTGGGGATAAAAAGTGTAGGACAGGGTGATCGTATCGTGCGGCTGTGAATCCTCATCCGAAACGATCGCCGGGTCGACGTAGAAGACCACCGACATTTCCCGCTTCTCGCCGGGCTTCATGCGCTGCTCGGTGAAGCAGAAACAATTGATCTTCTGGAAGTAGGCGCCGAAATTCAGCGGCGCGACGTTATAGGCAGCAAGGCCTACGGTTTCGCGCGCGGATTCGTTGATCACGACATAATTGACCGTCACGACTTCGCCGAGCCGCACCTCGATGGAATTTTGCTCGGGCTCGAAGCGCCAGGGCAGGCCGCCGCCGACATTGGCGTCGAAGCGAACCGTGACCGTGCGGTCGAGAACCTTGGTGGGCGCCGACACCGCGACCTGGGTCGTGCCGTTGAAGCCAGTCGCACGGCAGAACCAGTTGTAGAAGGGTACGGCGGCATAAGCGGCACCGACCATCGCGGCGACGAGCGCGCCGCAGCCTGCGGCAAGGATCATGTCGCGGCGCGTGGTGGTATGCGGTTCGTCGGTCATGGCGTCACAACGGCCGGTTCAGCACTCCTGGTCCCTTGACCAGGGTGACGATGTAAAAAAGCACGACCAAAGCTGCGAGCGCGACTGCAATTGCAATCGAGCGCGAACGGCGCGCGCGCAGCTGCTCCTCGGTGAGGACAACGCCTTTGTCGTCCGGCGTTTCATTCATCGCGCCTTACCAGGAGACGCGGCCGAACGGCCACGCGAGCGTGTAGTCAATCAGGATCACCGCAAATAGCACGGTCAGATAGAGCACCGAATAGGCGAACAGGTGTCGCGCGGTCTGCTCCGCGTCCGCATCGTCGCGTGCGCCGTTGAGGCGGAAAGCGAACGCGGCCATCGCGGCGCCTCCGATCAGAGAAACCGCTCCGTAGAGCGCGCTGGTATAGCCGCAGATCCAAGGCAGCATCCCGACCGGCAAAAGCACGAGCGAATAGATCAGGATTTGCCGCTTCGTCTCCTTGGCACCGGCGACGACCGGCAGCATCGGAATTCCGGCACGGGCGTAATCTGCGGTGCGGCTGAGTGACAGCGCCCAGAAATGGGGCGGCGTCCAGAAGAAGATGATGAGGAAAAGAAGGATGGATTCCAGGCCAATTCCGCCGGTTGCCGCGGCCCAGCCGATCATCGGGGGGAATGCCCCGGCGGCTCCTCCGATCACGATGTTCTGTGCGGTCGCGCGCTTGAGCCAGGCGGTATAGAGCGCCGCATAGAAGATGATGGTGAAGGCGAGCAGGCCGGCAGACAGCCAGTTGACGAGAAGGCCCATGGTCGCGACGGCAAACCCGGCGAGCACCGCGCCGAAAGCAAAGGCCTCGCCCGGCGCGACGCGGCCGGCGGGGATCGGGCGCTTTGCGGTCCGCGTCATCAGCGCGTCGATGTCGGCGTCGTACCACATGTTCAGCGCGCCCGAGGCGCCCGCTCCAACCGCGATGCAGAGGAGCGCGGTGAAGCCGATGACCGGATGAACGTGGGCGGGCGCGATCGCAAGCCCGACCAGCGCCGTGAAGACGACGAGCGACATCACCCGCGGCTTCAGCAGCGCGATGTAGTCGGCGACGCTCGCGATGCTCGGCTCGATCGGGCCGGCGGCACTTGTCAGACGCTGATAACCGGCACCTGCCATGTCGGCGCGCTCACTTAATTCTCGGCAGGACCGAGAACTGGTGGAATGGGGGAGGCGAGGTTAGCGTCCATTCCAGCGTGGTCGCACCGGCGCCCCACGGATTGTTCGCGGCACGCTCCTTGCGGACGAATGCGTAGATCAGCCCGATGAAGAATACGACGAGGCCCGCGGCCGAAATATATGCGCCGATCGACGAGACGTGGTTCCAGCCTGCATAGGCGTCGGGATAGTCCGCGATGCGGCGCGGCATTCCGGCGAGGCCGAGGAAGTGCTGCGGGAAGAAGATGATGTTGACGCCGATGAAGGTGATCCAGAAATGCAACTTCCCGAGCGTCTCGTTGTACATGTAGCCGGTGATTTTCGGGAACCAGTAATACCAGCCGGCGAAGATCGTGAAGACCGCGCCCATCGACAACACATAGTGGAAGTGCGCGACGACGTAATAGGTATCCTGCAGCGAGCGGTCGACGCCGGCATTGGCGAGAACGACGCCGGTGACGCCGCCGAGCGTGAACAGGAAGATCATTCCGACCGCCCATAGCATCGGCGTGCGGAATTCGATCGAACCGCCCCACATGGTTGCGATCCACGAGAAGATCTTCACGCCGGTGGGCACTGCGATCACCATGGTCGCGGCAATGAAGTAGGCCTGCGCGCCGGTCGGCATGCCGACCGTGTACATGTGATGCGCCCAGACGACGAAGCCGATGCCGCCGATCGCGACCATCGCATAGGCCATGCCGAGATAGCCGAACACCGGCTTGCGCGAGAACGTCGCGATGATCTGGCTGACCATGCCGAAGCCCGGGAGGATCAGGATGTAGACCTCGGGGTGGCCGAAGAACCAGAACAGGTGCTGGAACAGTACCGGGTCGCCGCCGCCATCGGCCGCGAAGAAGGTCGTGCCGAAATTGCGGTCCGTGAGCAGCATGGTGATCGCGCCCGCGAGCACCGGAAGCGACAAGAGCAGCAAGAACACGGTCACCAGGATCGACCACACGAACAGCGGCATCTTGTGCAGCGTCATGCCGGGTGCGCGCATGTTGAAGATCGTGGTGATGAAGTTAATCGCGCCCAGGATCGAGGACGCGCCCGCGATGTGCAGCGACAGGATCGCGAAATCGACCGCGGGGCCGGGATGTCCGACCGTAGAGAGCGGGGCGTAGAGCGTCCAGCCGCCGCCAACACCAGGCGATCCGGTTTCGCCTTCGACGAACATCGACATCAGGAGGAGCGAGAACGAGGCCGGCAGCAGCCAGAACGAAATGTTGTTCATGCGCGGGAACGCCATGTCCGGCGCGCCGATCATCAGCGGCACGATCCAGTTGCCGAAGCCGCCGATCATGGCCGGCATCACCATGAAGAAGATCATGATCAGGCCGTGCGCTGTGGTGAACACGTTGAACATGTGCGCGTCGTGGAAGATCTGCAGACCCGGCTCCTGAAGCTCGAGCCGCATGCCGATCGACAGGATGCCGCCGATCACGCCTCCCATGATCGCAAACACGAGGTACATCGTTCCGATGTCCTTGTGGTTCGTCGAATAGACGAAGCGGCGCCATCCGTGCGGGTGGTCGTGGGCATGCGCATCATGCGCGCCGTGAGCGTCGAATTTCGCCGTCATGGCCATGGCTGATTTCCTTCGATCTCTCGTTTTGTTCTTGTTGACGCGTTGCAGACTATTCGGCGGTCTTGTCCTGGACGGCAGCGACGATCGGCCGGCTGATATCTCCGGCGAACTTCTTCTTGGCGTCCTCGACCCATGCGGAGAATTCACGATCGCTCACAACGCGCACCGCGATCGGCATGAAGGCGTGGTTCTTGCCGCACAATTCCGAGCATTGCCCGTAATAGACGCCTTCGCGCTCGGCTTTGAACCAGGTTTCGTTGAGCCGGCCCGGAATCGCGTCGATCTTGATTCCGAATGACGGCACAGCGAAGGAATGGATCACGTCCGAAGCGGTCGTCTGAACCCGGATCACTTTATTGACCGGCACCACCAACTCGTTGTCGACGGCGAGAAGGCGCGGCTGGCCGGCCTTGCGATCCTTGTCCTGCAGGATCAGCGAGTCGAATTCGAACTTGCCGTTATCCGGGTAGCTGTAGCTCCAGTACCATTGCTTGCCGGTGGCCTTCACCGTCAGGTCGGCTTGCGGAATGTTGAGCTGGAAAAACAGAAGGCGGAACGAAGGAACCGCGATCACGACGAGGATCAGGACCGGTACGACCGTCCACACCACTTCGATCAGCGTGTTGTGCGTGGTCTTCGACGGCACCGGATTTGCGCGCGCATTGAAGCGCACCATGATGATGACGAGCAGCGCCAGAACAAAGATCACGATCGCGGTAATGACGTACAGCAGGAAGTCGTGAAACCAGGTGATGTTGTCCATCACCGGCGTGACCGATTGCTGGAAGCCGAGCTGCCATTCTGAAGGCTGGCCCATCCCCGCCAGAGCCGGGCCTGCACCCACCGACGCCATCAACGACGCCGCCAGGAAAGCGATCACCAATCTGAGCAACAGCATTGTCTTTTAAGCTCCATAGGCAAATCGGCCGCGTTCTGCCGCACCGCGTTGTCGCCTGTCGATGCACGGCAACCCGCTCGGATGCACCCTTCCGCCTCAGGGGGGTTCCTCGGCGCGTGTGCTGCGGGACGTAAGGAATTCCGTGCTGTTCAAACCATAATTTAGACCTACTCGCAATGTGCCTCAATCGAGGCTCGATGCGACAATCTGCTAAGAAAGACGCAGAAAGCGCAGGGGTTTTCGGGCCCCTTTCGGGAAGAGGTCTTCCTTGACAGCGCAGGGGCGCCATGTACCCAAGGCCGCCGCGGAGCGGGGCCCGCCGATTCGAGACAAAAGCGTCCGGCAGGGCCCGGGCGGGCAAACCGACCGAGGATGTCACGCATGCACCTTCCCCGACGCGCAGGCCGCCTCGCTGCGGCACTTGCCCTCGCCGTGCTCGCGCTGGGCGGCAATATGGACCGCGCACACGCGCAGGGCGCAGTCCGCTCCGTGCATGGCGACTGGCAGGTCCGCTGCGATACCCCGCCCGGTGCCCAGAAGGAGCAATGCGCGCTGATCCAGAGCGTGACCGCCGAGGATCGCCCCAATGTCGGCCTCAACGTGATCGTCCTGAAGACGGCAGACCAGAAAAGCCGCCTGATGCGGGTCGTGGCGCCGCTTGGCGTGCTTCTCCCTTCCGGACTTGGACTCAAGATCGACAATGTGGATGTTGGGCGCGCCGGATTCGTCCGCTGCCTGCCGAACGGATGCATCGCCGAAGTGATCATGGACGACAAGCTCACCGGCCAGCTCCGGGCCGGGACGACCGCGACCTTCATCATCTTCCAGACACCCGAAGAAGGAATTGGCTTCCCGCTCCAGCTGAAGGGGTTCGGCGAAGGCTTCGACACGCTGCCCTGAGCGATCCCTCCCCCTCGCGCGAGGGCGCATGACGCCCTATCTTTGCGGGCATGACACTGCAGACATCGTCCCTCCTCGACCGCGCCGGTCTCGATCGCGACCGCGCGCGCTCCATCGTGATCCGTGGCCTTGAAGGCGCCGACGACGGTGAATTGTTCGTCGAATATCGCCAGTCCGAGGCGCTGGCCTTCGACAACGGCCGTCTGAAGCAGGCGACCTACGACACCGCGCAAGGCTTCGGGTTGCGCGCGGTGAAGGACGAGGCGGTCGGCTATGCCCATGCCACCGATATTTCCGAAGCCGCGCTGGCGCGCGCGGCCGATGCCGTGCGTGCGGTCAAGGGCGGCTATTCCGGCAGCTATGCGGAGGCCCCGCCGCGCACCAACGTCAAGCTTTACAGCGACGACAATCCGCTCGACGCGCCCGGCTTCGAATCGAAAGTCGCGCTGCTGCAGGAAATCGACGCTTACACCCGCGCCAAGGATCCGCGCGTGCGCCAGGTCACGGCGAGCCTCGTCGCCAATTGGCAGGTGGTCGAAATCCTGCGCGCGGACGGGGAGACCTATCGCGACATCCGGCCGCTGGTGCGGCTCAACGTCTCGGTGGTGGCGGGCGACGGCTCGCGTCAGGAAACCGGCAGCCACGGCTGCGGCGGCCGCGAGGGCTTTGCGCGATTCATCGAGAGTGGCGCGTGGCGCGGCACGGCCGACGAGGCGGTACGGCAGGCGCTGGTGAATCTGCAATCCGTGCCCGCGCCGGCAGGCGAGATGGACGTCGTGCTTGGCCCCGGCTGGCCCGGCGTGATGCTGCATGAAGCGGTCGGCCACGGGCTCGAGGGCGACTTCAACCGCAAGAAGACCTCGGCCTTCGCGGGCCTGATGGGCAAGCAGGTCGCGGCCAAGGGCGTCACGGTCGTGGACGACGGCACCATCGCCTCGCGTCGCGGCTCGCTCTCGCTCGACGACGAGGGCACGCCGACCAACAGGACAGTGCTGATCGAGGACGGCGTTCTGGTCGGCTACATGCAGGACCGCCAGAACGCGCGGCTGATGGGGATGAAGCCGACCGGCAATGGTCGGCGCGAATCCTACGGCCACGTGCCGATGCCGCGGATGACCAACACCTACATGCTCGCGGGCCACCACGACCCGAAGGAAATTCTCGCCTCGGTGAAGAACGGCATCTACGCAGTGAATTTCGGCGGCGGCCAGGTCGACATCACGTCAGGCAAATACGTCTTCCAGTGCACCGAGGCCTACCGCATAGAGAACGGTAGGATCGGCGCGCCGCTGAAAGGGGCCATGCTGATTGGCAATGGGCCGACCGACCTGCATCGCGTCACGATGATCGGCAACGATCTTGAACTCGATCCCGGCATCGGCACCTGCGGCAAGAACGGGCAGGGCGTGCCGGTCGGCGTCGGTCAGCCGACGCTGCGCATGGACCGGATCACGGTCGGCGGCACGGGTTGAAGCTGACGAGCCTCAGCGCACGACGCCCGAAATGCAGCAGGGTCTGCGCCGCGGCGGCTTGATCTGGTTTTTCAGGTAACAGCGCGCCGACGCTCCGACATAGCCCGGCCGCAGGTATGTCCACGCGCGGCATTTGTTTTCTGCCTCGCAGGCGGTTTGACAGGAACGACCAGTCGCGTCCGGCTCGAGATCGAAGGTGCGATAATCGCCGCCCGCGCGATCGATCGAGAATTCGGCCTCACCGACGCGCGGCTCCGCGACGCCCGCGCCGCGTACGCCAGACACGCAGCAATTGTTCTCGACCCGCGTCGTGACCTCGCTCTTCAGCCAGCATATGGCGCTGGTCGCTGACGTCCTCGGATAGGAAAAGCTCCAGGCGCGGCAGCGGCCTTCGCGCTCGCATCGCGCCGCGCAGAGGGCGGGGTCGCCGCTTCGGATCTGGAAGTTCGAGTAATCCCCGCCCGGTCGGTCATAGCCGGTCTGTGCCTGCGCGGGCACAACCAACAGACATCCCAATGCCGCCAGCGCGAGAACCAAACGTCGCATCTCGCCTCATTTCCAAATGGCCGGACGCCGGCATGTTAGAGAAGGGACGGCTTGGTGGCGAGGCCACCCGCGCTTGCGCAATCAATGCAAACACGCCGGGTCCCGATCTCTTCCCTCTTTGGCCATCGATTCCCGAAATTTAGTAGCGCAAGCACGCCAAAATGAAAGCGCCCGCCTTGTTGGGCGGGCGCTGATCCGATCTGGAGGGGACAGGTCGGACCGGAAGCCGATCGTGTCGACCGGCCTGGGTACGTTAGATGGCGAAGCGGGCGGGGCGATTCGTCGGCGGTACGCTGCACCCGCTCTCGGGAGCAAGCGGGGGAGCCGACGTCACGTTCGCTTGCAGGCCAAAGGCATGCCGGCGCCGGTGCGTCCGGCGCTCGCCAGCGCGCTCTACCAGAACGGCGGTTGGATCGCGCCAGATCGGTTCGGCATAGGCGTCGCGAAGATCGCTCCGCGTCAGGCCGATGTCCTTGAGCATGCGTTCGTCCAGCCCGGCCAGCATCTGGGCGTCATGACGGTGTTTGAGGGCGCGCGCCACCTGGGACACGCGGTTGGCCACGACCCCGCCGATGACGTTGATGGCCCGCATCAGGGGCGAGGCGACAGGCAGGTTGAGGGTCTGGGTCATGGCAATTCTCCGTTGTTTCGTTCGAGCGGGACAGTGGGCTCCGACCTCTCGCGGAACCACCCGGAAACCCCACCCGATTTCTGGACAGCCGGAATATGCGCCGGGGGGATTGATAAGTGAAACGAATGTTTCTAATCTGATCAATCAGAGAGGTTGATATATCCGGAACCCTTGAAAATCGGGGTTTCGTGAGGAGAAAACCCCCATGACGGCCCTGATTGACGTCGACCAGTTGCGCACCTTCATCGCCATCGCCGAGACCGGCAGTTTCACCAAGGCTGCCGACGTCGTGCACAAGACGCAGAGCGCGGTCTCCATGCAGATGAAGCGGCTGGAAGAGCGGCTCGATCGCCCGATCTTCGCCCGCGACGGGCGCGCCTCGAAGCTCACCGAGGACGGCGAGCGGCTGCTCGACTTCGCGCGCCGGATCGTGAAGCTCAACATCGAGGCATTGACGGCTTTTTCCGACGAGGGGCTGACGGGCCGCGTCCGCCTCGGGGTGCCGGACGATTACGCCGACCGTTACCTTCCTGAGATCATGGCGCGGTTCTCGCGCGCCTATCCCGGCGTCGAGCTCACCGTGACCTGCGAGCCGTCGACCGATCTGATCGAGCGCATCGAAGGAAACGACCTCGATCTTGCGATCATCACCACGACGGAGAGCTCGCGTCCTGCCGAGACATTCCGGCAAGAGCGGCTGCTGTGGGTCACGTCTGCGCGTCACCCGACGCACAACGAAGAACCGCTGCCGCTCGCGATCGGCCGGCCGACCTGCGCGTGGCGGCGCATCTCGATCGAGCGGCTCGAGGCGATCGGACGGCCGTACCGGATTCTCTATTCGAGCGGCAATGCGGGTGCGATCAGCGCGGCGGTGCTGGCGGGACTGGCCATTTCGATCCTGCCGGAATCCGGATTGCGTCCGGGCATGCGCGTGCTCACGCCGGCGGACGGTTTTCCCGAATTGCCGTTCTGCCGGATCGGTCTCGTGCGCAATCCACATGAACAATCCGCTCTCGCCGACGCGCTCGCCGAACATATCGTGTCGTCGCTCGACAACCTGTCGGAAGCGGCGCAAGCCGCGGAGTGATCGTCAGCCGCGAGCTGGCCTTCGCAGCACCAGCAGATTGCCGGCCATCACCGCAACGAGGCCGAGGATCGCGGGCAGCGTCCACTGATAGCCTTCGAGCGCGGTGGAGACCGCGAGCGCGACCACAGGAAACATCACGGTGGAATAGCCGGCGCGGTCCGCACCGATCCGGCCGAGCAGCGTGAGATAGCTGCCGAAGGCTGCGACCGACGAAATCACCGACAGGAACAATAGCCCGCCGATATATTTGGCGGTCGGCTCGATGATGAAGGGAAGTCCGCGCCACGCGGCGAACAGCGCAAGCCCTGCCGCGCCGTAGATCATGCCGTATCCGCTCGCGGCAAAGACCGCGATGCCGCGCCGCTGCAGGATCGCCGACACCATGTTGCCGCAGCAGAACGACAACGTTCCTGCGACACAGAGCGCAAGCCCGAGCAGCACCGTGTGATTGAACGTGGTGCCGGCGAGCTGGGGATAGAACATCGCCGCGATCCCGAAGAACCCGAGCACGCCGCCAGCCACAACGCGTCCGTCAATCCGCGCACGCAGCACGAGAAAACCGAGCCACACATTGATAATTGAGGCGAGCGAAAACACGACCGCGAGTAGACCGGACGCGAGATACTGGCCGCCGTAATAGAACAGTGTGAAGTTCGTCGAGAACAACAGCGCGCCGAGCGCAACGAACCAGAGGTGATCGCGAAACGGGAAGGCCATCGGCTCGCCGCGGAAAGTTGCGCATGCGAGCATCAACGGAGCGGCCAGCGCAAAGCGCCACATGACCGAGATTTCCGGCGCAACGACGCCGACCTGGTAATGAAGCGCAATCCAGGAAAATCCCCAGGCGAAGACGACAACGCCATAAAGGGCAACGTCGCGGGCGGTGATGGCTGAACGATGCACGGCGCTCACTTGCCGGTTCGGCGAGGTGCGCGCAAGCCAATCCGCTGAATGGGACGCATGCGCAAAATTGATGTGTCAGGAGAGCGATGCCCCGGTGGCGGACAGGACGCGCACAAGATCGGCGGGGCTGAGTTCGATCTGCAGCCCGCGGCGCCCGCCGTTGACGATGATTTTCGCATGAGCAAGTGCGGCCGATTCGACGAAAACGCGCACGCGCTTCTTCTGTCCGAACGGTGATATGCCGCCGATACGGAAGCCGGTGATGCGCTCTGCTTCGGCAGGAGGAAGCATCGTGGCGCTCTTGGCGCCCGCCGCGCTTGCGAGCTTTTTCAGGTTCATTTCCTGATCCGAAGGCAGCAGCGCGCAGATGACCTCTTCGCCAGCTTTCGCCATTAACGTCTTGAGAAGGCGATCGGGAGCGACTCCGAGCGCTTCGGCCGCCTGCATTCCGATGCGCTCGGCATTCGGATCGTAGTCGTATTCGCGCAGCGTGAACGCAACGCCTGCCCGTTCGAGGGCCGTCGTCGCAGGTGTTCCCTTGGCCATCTACATCAGGAGTCGAAGACCGTCAGCCACGCCGGATCGGCGTTGTTTCTCTTGTAGAACGATTCGAGCCGCCCGCGCGTGCCGCCGTCTCTTTGGTCCGGGCCGAGGCCGAGGAACGTCACCGCGTTCTTGAACATGATCTTGTCGAGGTCTGCGGGCGAATATTCGAGCTCGCTCAGGAACTCAAATACGAGTTGCGCATACGGTTTTCGCTGTCCGATCACGCCGTCTGCATAGGCGCGATCCTGGCCGATCATGTTCCAGTCCGATCCGAACATCAGGTAATCGGCAGCGTTTGCGAAATTGTCCTTGTAGGTTTTGAAAATCGTTTTGACGAAACCCCGCAGCTTTGCCCGTTCGGCGATCGCGACGGCTTCCGTCCTTCGGTCCTGAATGCTGAGCGGAAACACGATCTGCTTCGGAATCGGCAGGACTTCCTCCAGATAGGCGAGATCGGCGAAAAGATAGGGTTGCGGATAAGCCTTCTTCAGTTCGCCGAATTGCCATTCCCAGGTATCGGCCTTGTTCTCGTCCTCATCCGGCGGCTGGTTTTGCTCAAACCCTCCAAAGTGCGCGAGATTCAATCTGAACTGGGCAAAGCTCGGCTCGCTCTTCAGCTTCTGGAGCAGCACGCCCCACTTCTTCGGACTGCCGTTGCCGTTTCCTTCCTCAAACGGCGAATTCGATTCATTGGCGTGCGCCATCACCGGCACGCGATTGTCCTTGCACCAGACAAAGAGGTCCCACAGCGCCTGGTCCATGGCCTTCGCGGCTTCGCTTGGCTTGAGGTTGTAGTTTTGAGCGACATCAGTCTGCAAGCGGACATTGCCGTAAGGCATAAAGCCCATTGCAGGATAGAGTTTGACGCCGATGCAGCCGTCGTTCTCGATCGCGTTCTGTACGACACGAAGCGGTGATTTTTGCGTCCCCTTTTCCGCGGAGGGCAGCCGGTCGTAGAGGATTTGGCGCAATGGATCATAGCCGACAAAGGCGTGCATCCGCGGGCCAACCTTGCGCAATGACAAGAGTTTCAGCGCCTCGACCTGCTTTTCGATCGGGGCTGGCGGCGGAACTTTTCTTTTCGGCGGCAGCGCCGGAACGTCATAGATCCATTTTTCGAAATCGAGCAAAGCCGGTGTCATGAGCACCACTTTGCCTGCGCGCGAATGTTCTTCAAAAAGCGCCTTGGCAAGATCGGATCGCGAACGACTGAAATTGATTCCCCAGCGGATAATGTGGCCGAGCGGGCCATCGCTCACGGAGATTTTGCGTGCGATTCGCGAAATCTCTTCGTCAATCTCCTGGTCGGTCTCCGGATCGTTGCGGTTCTCGTCTTCGGGCAGGCTGCTCAGATTGGAATAGATTTCCCGCCGAAGAAGGTAGCGCACCTGGGAGGTGCCGACCATCAGGATCTCCCGATCGAAGATTCCGAAATCCTCCTCCTTCACGAGTTTGAAGCGCCACAGAATATTCAAAACCCTTTCCAGCAGCACGATGTCCTTCTGCGTTAGAACGCTGTCTTGCGCGATCAACTGCCCGATTTCATCGCCGGGAGTGGGTGCGGCTTTCCTCACCACCGAGGCAACCGCGAAAATCAGGGCTTGGGCTGCCTTTGGATGACGAGTCAGAATTCCGGCGACGGCGCTGTTGCGCTGTGATTTGCGCAGCCGTTCGGCGAGCACGACCTTTTCGAGAAAATCCTCGATCGGCAGGTCGGATGCGTTGACCAGATGACAGTGGACGTCGATGAACCGGCCGATTTTTTGGGCCGCGTCTTCCTGGATCTGCGAGAGTGCAATTTTGGGAAATGCGGCGGCAGCCAACGCGGCCGATCCGCCGACCAGCACATCACGTCTACGCATGATCGCCCCTCCTGATGCGCAGACTCAACCACTGGTTGATCGGCGCGGCAAGGGGCCTTCAGTAGGCATATTCCTTGTAAATCGGATCGACCGAGCCGCCCCATTCGCCGTGGAATTTCGCCAGCAATTCTTCCGCTGGCGTCGTTCCACGCGACAGCAAATCTTCGAGCGGCTCCAGAAAGCGCGTTTCGTCCTGTCCACCCGCATCGGCCCTGCGGCGACGCGCAAGTCCGTCACGTGACATTTTTAGGATCTCGGACGCCAATCCGTGAATTGTAAGCTTGCGGATCGTCGCAGCCAGCCCGAGCTTCGGCACATCGTCCCGCAGCTTCTGTCGCTCGGCCGCGGTCCAGTCCTTCACAACCTGCCACGCCGCGTCGAGCGAGACATCGTCGTAAAGAAGGCCGACCCAGAAGGCCGGAAGCGCAGGCATCCGGCGAAACGAGCCACCATCGGCGCCGCGCATTTCGAGGTAACGCTTCAGCCGCACCTCCGGAAAGATTGTGGAGATATGGTTCGCCCAGTCCGACATAGCGGCGAAGTTTTCTCCGTCCAATCCCCTGATCTTTCCCGCGAGAAGATCGCGGAAAGATTGTCCCGAAACATCGATGTATTTTTCGCCGCGCTTGATGAAATACATCGGCACGTCGAGCGCGTAATCGACATAGCGTTCAAAACCCATTCCGTCTTCGAACGCGAACGGCAGCATCCCGGCGCGGGCATTGTCGGTGTCGCGCCAGATCTCGGATCGCATCGAGAGAAATCCGTTCGGTTTTCCTTCCGTGAAAGGCGAGTTCGCGAACAGGGCGGTTGCGACCGGCTGCAGCGCGAGCGAGACGCGCAGCTTCTTGACCATGTCGGCTTCGGAGGAAAAATCGAGATTCGTCTGCACCGTGCAGGTGCGGTACATCATGTCGAGGCCGCGTGTGCCGACCTTCGGCATGTAGGCCGTCATGATCTTGTAGCGGCCCTTCGGCATCACGGGGATCTCGGCGCGCGTCCAGTCCGGCGTCATACCAAGCCCGAGGAAGCCGATGCCGAGCGGACGCGCGACCTCGCGCACCTGCGCCAGATGCGCCATCAACTCCGCATTGGTCTGGTGAACGGTCTCGACCGGCGCGCCGGATAATTCAAACTGCCCGCCGGGTTCGAGCGAGATCGCGCCGCCGCCGGTCACGTCGAACAGCCCGATGATGTGCTCGCCCTCCATGATCGGCTCCCAGCCGAGGAGATGCTGCATGCCTTCGAGCAATTTGCGGATGCCGCGCGGCCCCTCGTACGGCACCGGGCGGTGATCCTCGATCGTGAAGACGAATTTCTCGTGCTCGGTGCCGATACGGAATTGCTCCTTCGGCTTGCAGCCAGCCTCGAACCAGCCGACGAGTTCGTCGCGGCGCTCGATCGGCGTCATGTCGATCTGGTCACGGGCCATGGCTTGTCCGGCAAAAGGGCCGCGACCATACACGCGGCATAACGGGAAGGGCAATCGGGAGCAGGGTTGCTCCCTGGCAGATCAGCCCCGCAGATAGGAAGCGGGGTTTCAATTTGCGAGGCGCGCCAAATCGGACATAAAGGCCAGATGTCCGCGTCGCCGCACCACCCCCATCATCGACGCCGTGTGATTCTGTCCCTGGCAGAGACGCTCGCGATAGCTGGGCTCGGCGGCGCGATTTTCGGTCTTTCCGGTTTTCCTGCGGGCTGGTTGTCCGGTTCGATGCTGTTCGTCGCAGTGGCTGCGGTGGGCGGGCGCCCTGCGCATGTCCCGCCGCTGCTCGCAGGCTTTATCTTCGTCGTCATCGGAATCTCGCTCGGATCCGTTGCGACACCTGAAACCATGCGCGGGATCACCGCCTGGCCGGTCAGCATCGCCGTACTGATCGCGGCCTTGCTCGCCACCAATTATGCGGTCGGATTTTATCTGTGGCGGGTCCACGGATGGGACCGCACCTCAGCGATCCTTGCCGGTTCCCCCGGCGCGATGTCCCAGACTATCATTCTCGCGAACCAGTATCAGGCGGACGTACGCGGCGTCGCAATCGTGCAGGCGATGCGCGTGGTCATTCTGGCCGTCGCGATGCCCGCGGTGCTGTCGGCGCTGGGCCGCGTGCCGCCGGCCCAGATCGGCTTTCTGGTTCGGGACGTCGCCAATCCCGTTCTCGAAATCTCGATCCTTGTTGTCTTCTCGACTGCGGCTGCGCTCATCTTGGAGCGCCTGAAATTCCGCGGCGGCCTGATGTTCGGCGCCATGTTCGCATCCGCGCTGCTGCACGGCAGCGGGCTCGTGCAGGTCACCCTGCCGTGGTGGATGGCCTCGGTTGCGATGGTGGGGCTCGGAGCCATCACCGGCGCCCGTTTTGCCAATACCGGCGTCCGCCTGATGATGACCTATCTCGGCGCCGCGCTCGGTTCTTTCATCGTCGCGGTGTCGGTGGCCTGGAGCTTCGCGCTTGTCCTGATCGCGCTTACTCCGTTCCGCACCGCGGACGTAATCGTATCGTTCGCTCCCGGCGCGCTCGACGTGATGATGATTCTCGCCCTTACCATGCATATCGACCCGATCTATGTCGGCGCGCACCATCTTACGCGGGTGCTCGCGATCACGATCTGGTTGCCGCTCGTGCTGAGATCGGTGCGCGGAAAGAAATAGCGCGGTCTTATTCCGCCGCGAGCGCGCGCTTGAGCGGCAGACCGAGCCGCTCCCACACATCGACGAGGGCTTCTGCCAGCGCGTCGATCAGCGCATCGTCATGATAGGGCGAGGGCGTGACACGCAACCGCTCAGTGCCTTTGGGAACGGTCGGGAAGTTGATCGGCTGGATATAAATGCCGTGCTCGGCGAGCAGAAGATCGCTCGCCGCCTTGCATTTTTCCGGATCGCCGACGGCAATCGGAATGATGTGAGTGTCGCTCGGCATCACCGGAAGGCCCGCGGCGGTCAGCACCGCCTTGGCGCGCGCGACGCGGTCCTGATGCCGTTCGCGCTCCCATTGCGATGTCTTCAGATGGCGGATGGAGGCGCTCGCCGCGGCGCAAACCGCAGGCGGCAGCGCGGTGGTGAAGATGAAACCCGGCGCGTAGGAGCGCACCGCATCGCAAAGAACCGTGCTCGCAGTGATGTAGCCGCCGAAGCAGCCGAACGCCTTTCCGAGCGTGCCCTCGATCACATCGACGCGGCTCATCACGCCGTCGCGCTCCGCGATGCCAGCGCCGCGCGGCCCGTACATCCCGACGGCGTGAACCTCATCGAGATAGGTCATCGCGCCGTATTTCTGCGCAAGGTCGCAGATCGCCCCGATCGGCGCGACGTCGGCGTCCATCGAATAGATGCTTTCGAATGCGATCAGCTTGGGCCGGTCGCCCGCCGCCTGCAGCAATTGTTCAAGATGCGCGAGATCGTTGTGGCGGAAAATCTGTTTGTCGCAGCCCGAGCGGCGGATGCCCTCAATCATCGAATTGTGATTGTAGGCATCCGACAGGATCAGGCAGTTCGGGATCAGCGCAGCGATCGTCGCGATGCCGGTTTCGTTCGAGACATAGCCGGACGTGAACAGAAGGGCTGCTTCCTTGCCGTGCAGATCGGCCAGTTCTCGCTCAAGCTCCACCAGCGGATGATTGGTGCCCGAAATGTTGCGCGTGCCCCCTGCGCCCGTGCCCATGCGGGTTGCGGTCTCCACCATCGCGCCGATGACTTTCGGATGCTGGCCCATGCCGAGATAGTCGTTTGAGCACCACACGATGATATCGCGCGGACCCTGCGGCGAATGCCAGATCGTATGGGGGAACCGACCGGCAACGCGCTCAAGTTCGGCGAAGACGCGATAGCGGCGTTCGCCGCGCAGCCGGTCGAGGGCGGATGAAAAGAATCGACTGTAATCCATGAACGTGCCCATCGAATGCTGGCGAAGGCTGGCCGGGCGCCCTTGGCCCTTCTTAGAGGCGTTCCAGCCCCCTTGTCGAGCCACCTCTTGGCCGGAATATGCAGGCCAAACATTGATTTTGCTCAAGTAAGCGGTCGCGGCCCAAGGGGCCGTCCGTTGACCCCCTCCATTCGTATGACTTAAGAGGGGGTGGCAGATTTCCGAGGAATCGCGATGAAAACCGGCCCCGTCACTCCGACCGACCTGCAAGCCTCCGTCCTCTCGGTCCCGCCACTGGCGCGCCGTGCGGACATGACGATCGACCGCGAGCAGAACGCCAAGCTCCTTGCGCATCTACGCTCGGGCGGCGTGCGCACATTCATGTATGGCGGCAACGCCAATCTCTACAACATGGGTGTATCCGAGTTCGGGACGTTGCTCGAACTGCTGCAGTCGCTCGCGCAGGACGGCGACTGGATGATCCCCTCGGTCGGCAGCGATTTCGGAAAGGCGATGGATCAGGTCGCGGTCGCGAAGAAATATCCGTTCCCGACGGTGATGGTGCTTCCGCATCGTTTTCCGGCGACTCCGGGAGGGATCGCGACCGGATATCGCAAGATCGCCGATGCCTATGGCAAGCCGGTCATCGCCTACGTCAAGGATGACGGCTTCATCGAGGCGCGCGACTTGCACAAGCTCTTCAAGGACGGCGCCATCTGCGCGGTCAAATACGCGATCGTGCGGCCCGATGACGCGCCAGATCCGTATCTCGAAGAAGTCCTGTCGGGCCTGGACAAGTCTCGTGTCATCAGCGGCATCGGCGAGCGGCCGGCGATCTATCATCTGACGAAGTTCGGGCTTGCATGCTTTACGTCGGGCAGTGTGTGCGTCGCTCCGCGGCTGTCGATGGCGCTTCTCGCCGCGCTCCGCAAGGGCGATGTCGCAGGCGCCGGCCGTATCCGCGAGAATTTCATCCCGCTGGAAGACCTGCGCGATACTCATTCTCCGCTGCGCGTGTTGCACGAGGCGGTGCGGCTCGCCGGCATTTGCGACACCGGGCCGATGCTGCCGTTCCTGTCGAATGTAACCGAGCCTGCTCTCGTGGCGCAGATCGAGCGCGCGGCGAAGAATCTTCTGTCCGCCAACAGCGCGGCGATGGCCAAGGCCGCCTGAGCCGGCCGGGTAACGACCGCACGCGCGGGCTTGAAGGCCCGCGCGCAGGCCGTTAAAGAGCGGCGCATGTCAGAAATCGTTAAGCCCGATATGGCTTTGCGTGTCACGCGCGCCGAGCCGATCGCCGAAGGCATTCACTTGTTCGAATTCCGCCGTCCCGACGGCGGCGAGTTGCCCGAATTCACCGCGGGCGCGCATATCCAGGTGCGGGTTCCGAACGGCCTGATCCGGAAATTTTCCCTGTGCAGCGATCCGGCCGACCGTTCGTGCTTCGGCGTTGCGGTCAAGCGCGAGAGCACGGGCCGCGGCGGCTCGATCAGCCTGATCGACGGGACCAAGGTCGGGGACACGCTGATGGTGTCGCGCGCGGTCAACGATTTCGGCCTGCCTCAGCGCGGCGACAATTTCATCTTCATCGCCGGCGGCATCGGCGTGACGCCGATGGTGTCGATGATCCATGCGCTGAAACGGCATCCCGAAAAGAAGTTCAAGCTCTATTATCTGTCGCGGTCGCCTGACATGACCGCGTTCCGCGAAGAGCTCGGAGCGCCGGAATTGCAAGACAATGTCGTCATTCACTACGACAACGGCGATCCTTCGAAGTCCTACGACCTGCGCCCGGTCGTCGCCGAGCGCAAAAACCGCGAGCATCTCTATTGCTGCGGCCCGCGTGCGCTGATGGAAGCGGTGCGCGAGATGACAGCGCACTGGACGCCGACCTCGATCCACATGGAGGCGTTCAGCGATGCCGACGCGCATCGGCCGGGAGACAAAGCCTTCACCGTGCGGCTCGCGAAATCCGGCGAGACGATCGAGGTGCCGGCCGGCGTCACCATCATGGAGGCCCTGCGCGCGAAAGGTCACGAGGTGCCGAGTTCATGCGAGACCGGCACCTGCGGCACCTGCAAGGTGAAGCTGCTGGCCGGCGAGGCGGATCATCGAGACCTGTTCCTCACCGAGAAGGATCGGGCCGACAATATCATGATCTGCGTGTCGCGCGCGAAATCGGCAGAGCTTGTACTCGACCGCTGATCGGGCGGCGTTCACGTCAGCGCATCAGGTTGGCCTGCCGCAATTGCCGCGTCACGTTGGCCGGCGCAAAGTCGTGCCGGTTCTGCGTCCAGTCGTGCGCCCAGTTTTCGCCGGACACGGATTCGGCAAGCGCATGCATTTGCCACGCTTCGATCGCTTCAATGCCGCCGCCGTCGCGTTCAAGCTGCGCGCGGGTCAGCAAGATCGCGGCCTGCTCGACGTCGCGCAGGAACCGGATTTGCGACGCCTCCACCCAGCCATAGGGAAAGCGCAGCCGCAGCGAATTCCAGACGAACCGGCCTTGGTAGGTCCGCAGATACATCTCCGACAGCGAATACGCGGCAAGCCGCATCCCCTGCGATACGCAGTCGTCAGTGATCTCTTCGCTCGCGGCGCAGACCGCAATCACGTAGACGCGGAAGGCTGGCGCCGGCAGCCTCGCCTCGACGTCCGGAGGCACCTGCGCGGCTGCCGCGCCGCAGCCGAGTATCATCGCACCGGCAATGAGTGACCGGATCATGATCCGATGATCGCAGAAACGGCTGGAAAAGCCATCGGCGCGCGGTCACTTGCCCCTCGTGCTTGAGTCGGGTCTTATAAGCAGGGGAACTCACTCGGACGAAAACGATGCTGCGGACATTTTTTGCTTTGCTGGTGCTCGGCTCAACGCTTTGCGTTGAGCAGGCTTTCGCCCAGAGCCGCGATGTCGGCGATCAGCCGGGCCTCGTGCCCAATGCTGCCGACGAAGAATTGCCGCCTGAATTGAAGCGTCAGATGGTGCTCTATCGCACCAGCGAGGCGCCCGGCACGATCATCGTGCACACCTCGGAGCGCTTCCTGTATCTCATCCAGCCGGGCGGCCGCGCGCTGCGCTACGGCATCGGCGTCGGACGCGACGGCTTCCAGTGGCAGGGCCTTCAGAAGATAACGCGCAAGCAGGAATGGCCGGACTGGACGCCGCCGCCCGAGATGATTGAGCGCCAGCCCTACCTGCCACGATTTATGGCGGGAGGCCCTGGCAATCCGATGGGGGCGCGCGCTCTCTATCTTGGCAACACCGTGTATCGGATTCATGGCACCAACCAACCGCAGACGATCGGTTCGGCCGTTTCGTCGGGATGTTTCCGCCTCGTCAATCCTGAGGTGGTCGATCTTTACGACCGTGTCCCGGTGGGAACGAAAGTGATTGTCCGGCAGCAGCCGGAATTGTGATTGCTTTGAGAGATTTTCTGGGGGGAACGGATGCGCCGTCTGTTCGGCTGGAATTTCCGCACCGGTCTGATGATCGGCTGCACCATCGCGCTTGCCGTCGCTGCGGCCGCGATCATCTATGATCGCTACGATTCCAACACTCTGAAACGTACCCTGCGCCGTGACGCGGTGTTCTGCGGCGTCTCGACCGGACTGCCAGGCTTTTCCAGCGCCGATACGAACGGCAACTGGAGCGGTTTCGATGTCGACTTCTGCCGCGCGATCGCGGCGGCGATTTTCGACGATCCCAAGAAGGTGCGGTTCGTTCCTCTCGACGCCAAGGAACGCTTCACCGAATTGAGCCGGCGCAAGGTGGATGTGGTCGCTCGCAATTCGACATGGACGATGTCGCGCGAAACCGAATACGCGCTGAATTTCGCCGGCGTGTCCTACTATGACGGCCAGGGCTTTATGGTACCGCGTGCGCGCAATCTTGCGTCGGCGCTCGAGCTTACCGGCTCCAAGGTGTGCGTGCAGACCGGCACCACCACCGAGCTCAACCTTGGCGACTATTTCCGCACCAACAACATGAAATACGACGTGCTGAAATTCTCGAAGGTCGAGGAGGTCGTCGCAGCCTACAATTCGGGACAGTGCGATACGCTTACCGCGGATGTCTCACAGCTTTATGCGCTGCGGCTGACGCTGCCGAAGCCCGGCGATCATGACATCCTGCCGGACGTCATCTCGAAGGAGCCACTCGCCCCGATCGTCCGCCAAAAGGACGATGACTGGTACCTGATCGTGAAGTGGACGCTCTACGCCATGCTGAATGCCGAGGAGCTTGGCATCACCTCGAAGAACATCGACGCCGCGATGAAATCGACCAAGCCGGACGTGATGCGCTTCGTTGGAAACGAAGGCGCCTACGGCGAGCAGCTCAATATGTCGAAGGACTGGGCCGCGCGCATTGTGCGTCATGTCGGCAATTATGGCGAGGTGTACGAGCGAAATGTCGGGTCCGGCTCGAAGCTCGCGATTCCGCGCGGACTCAATCAGCTCTGGAACGCCGGCGGCATCCAGTACGCTCCGCCGATTAGGTAGGATCGACCCACGAGTGGCGCTCGTAGCGTGTGTCATCGGACACCCCGCCGCGGATATTCAAAAGTCGCGAAATCCGAAAGCCTGTGCCAAGTTTGGGCGGCGTTGATCGATATCAACGACCGCGGGCTTTCGCTCGGGCGCTATCGTGACATTGTAGGGCTGTGCGGTGCTGGTCGGAATTTTTGCCGATATCCACGCGAACCGGGAGGCATTCGAAGCCTGCCTCACGCAGGCTCTTAGCTACGGCGTCGAACGCTTCGCTCTTCTCGGCGACTATGTCGGCTATGGCGCCGATCCGGAATGGACGCTCGATACGGTAATGCAACTCACCGCACAGGGCGCGCCAGCCGTTCTCGGAAATCACGACAGCGCCGTCAACAATTCCGAAACCATGAATATCGAGGCCCAGGTTGCCATCGAATGGACCCGTGGGGTCTTAAGCGCGCCGCAGCGTCAGTTTCTGGCCGATCTGCCATACACGCGAACAGGCGACGACGTGCTGTTCGTACATGCCGAGGCGAGTAATCCGGAACGCTGGATATACGTGCGCAGCACGCTCGACGCCGCGCGCAGTCTGAGTGCGACGTCCGCGCACGTCACCTTCTGCGGTCACGTGCATCAGCCGGGCTTTTACTGCAAGTCGGCTACCGGAAAGATGACGGCGTTTACACCGGTCACGGATGTTCCGATGACGCTGATGCCGGGCCGCCGCTGGCTCGCCGTGCTCGGTTCTGTCGGCCAGCCGCGCGACGGCAATCCGGCGTCCTCTTATGTCACCTTCGACACCGAAAGGCAGGAAATCACATATCGCCGCGCGCCCTATGATGTCGAAAGCGCGGCTGCGAAGATCATTGCGAAGGGCCTGCCGACATTTCTCGCCGAGCGGCTGTTTCAGGGACGCTGAGGCATGGCTGGCCCCGTTCTCGAAATTGGCGCGATCCTCGACGGTTTCCGCATTGAGACGCTGGTGCATCAGGGTGGCATGTCGACGCTGTGGCGCGTATCGCGCGACGGGGAAGCCATGCCGATGCTGATGAAGGTGCCGATCCTCAACGAGGGTGAGGATCCCGCGGCGATCGTCAGCTTCGAGATGGAGCAGATGATCATGCCGCGCCTCTCCGGCCCGCATGTTCCGAAATTCGTCGCCGCGGGTGATTTCGCCGTCCAGCCCTACATCGTGATGGAATACATCGAGAGCCAGTCGCTGCTGAAGCGGCTTCCGGACCTGCCGCTGCCCTATGAGGAGGTCGCGCGCATCGGCGCGAAGGTTGCGGCCGCGCTCGACGAGCTGCACCGGCAGCACGTTGTGCATCTCGACGTGAAGCCGAGCAACATTTTAATCCGGCCGGATGGCGAGGCGGTGCTGCTCGATTATGGATTGTCACGCCACGATCAGTTGCCTGACCTGATGCAGGAGGAGTTCCGCGTCCCCTATGGTACCGCACCCTACATGTCGCCGGAGCAATTGCTTGGAATCCGCAGCGATCCACGAAGCGACATTTTTGCTCTGGGCGTTCTCCTCTATTTCTTCTCGACTGGAATTCGGCCGTTTGGGGAAAGCGAGCGGCTCGCGGGAATGAGGCGCAGGCTGTGGCGCGATCCGCAGCCGCCGCGCAAGTTGCGCGCGGGCTATCCGCCCTGGCTGCAGGAGATCGTCTTGCGGTGTCTGGAAATCGAGCCGTCGTGGCGCTACGCGACCGCGTCGCAGCTTGCCTTCGATCTCGGTCATCCCAGCGAGGTAAAACTGACCGTACGCTCCGAGCGCATGCAGCGCGATCCATGGACGACGGTGCTGCGGCGGCGTTTCAACAAGGACCTGACGCGTGCTTGGGCCGCGCCCGCGCTTGCCGCACAGCTTGCCTCCGCGCCGATCGTCGTCGCGGCGGTCGATCTCGACGAACGCGCCGATTCGGTCAACGAAGCGCTGCGGATGACCACCGGGCGCATCCTGTCGACATTGCCCGCGGCACGGCTCGCCTGCGTCAACGTCCAGAAGCAGAATCGCATCACGCTCGACGCCACGCTCGACGACGGCGGGCGCAACAAGCATATCGACCGCATCGTCGCACTCAGGCATTGGGCCGAGCCGCTCAAGCTCGACGCGCAGCGGCTGAGCGTGCACGTTATCGAGGCGGTCGATGTTGCCGGCGCAATTCTGGAATTCGCGGATGCCAACCGCGTTGACCACATCCTGATCGGCGCGCGCCACAACTCGGTGATCCGCAGCCTGCTCGGCAGCGTCTCGGCCAAGGTCGCCGGCGAGGCGCATTGCTCGGTGACGGTGGTGCGGCCATCCCGTGCCGTAGGAGCGGAATCTCCGGCTGGATAATGTTTTCGGAAAAGAAGGCTGGTGCTGCCGGACAGGATTGAACTGTCGACCTCTCCCTTACCAAGGGAGTGCTCTACCACTGAGCTACGGCAGCATGAGGAACGTGCGGCGAAAAGGCCCACGAGCGCGGCGATAAGTGCCACAAGGGTCCCCCGGGCGCAAGCGAGGTGCGCGCTTGTGGAGAGCGCCCCAATGCGGCTAGTGAAGCCTCATGCGCGAGAGCGGAAATTCATCGTCAAAGGACGCGCGCGAACAGCGCCGCGCCGAGGCCCTGCGCCGAAACCTGCAGCGGCGCAAAGAGCAGGCGCGGGGTCGGACGGAGCGTGGCGGCGATGCCGACGCGCCGCCACGGGCGCCGGAAAAGTCCGCCTAGCAGAGGGTTAGGGTAAATTCCCACTTTCGCCCCAATCGGCGCGCGATTTGGGTTAGAAGCGTCGAGCGGGGGGATCGCATGGATCGCATACGCATCACGGGTGGCCGGCCGCTGTCGGGGTCGATCCCGATTTCCGGCGCGAAGAACGCCACGCTTCCGCTGATGATTGCGAGCCTCCTCACCGAGGATACGCTGATCCTGGATAACGTTCCGCATCTTGCGGACGTCGTCCAACTCCAGCGCATCCTGAACAATCACGGTGTCGACGTGATGCTGTCCGGCAAGCGCGCGAACAGCGCGGAGAATGCCGGCCAGACCGTCAAGATTTCCGCCGCCAACATCGTCGACACCACCGCGCCCTATGAGCTTGTATCCAAGATGAGGGCAAGTTTCTGGGTGCTTGCGCCTCTGCTCGCACGCAAGGGCGAGGCGCGCGTTTCGCTGCCTGGCGGCTGCGCCATCGGTACGCGCCCGGTCGATCTGCTCATCATGGCGATGGAACGGCTCGGCACTCAGATCGATATCGAAAGCGGCTACGTTGTCGCGCGCGCGCCCAAGGGGTTGCGCGGCGGCGAGATCGCGTTCCCGAAGGTCACCGTCGGTGGGACGCATGTTGCGCTGATGGCGGCCTCGCTCGCGGACGGCACGACCGTGATTGAGAATGCCGCGCGCGAGCCCGAGGTCGTCGATGTCGCCGATTGCCTCATCAAAATGGGAGCAAAGATCTCCGGCGCCGGCACGTCACGCATTGTGATCGACGGCGTGTCGCGGCTGCACGGTGCGCGCCATCGGGTCCTGCCCGATCGGATCGAGACCGGCACTTACGCCTGCGCCGTCGCGATGACCGGCGGTGACGTCCTGCTTGAAGGTGCACGGCCCGATCTGCTGCAGTCGGCGCTCGATGTGCTCGTCCAGGCGGGCGCGAAGGTCACCTCGAACAACGAAGGGATCCGGATCCAGCGTAATGGCGCGGGGCTTGCGCCGGTGCGGGTCACGACCGAACCGTTCCCGGGCTTCCCGACTGATCTGCAGGCGCAATTGATGGCGCTGATGACGCGGGCCAGAGGGACCTCGCACATCACTGAAACGATCTTCGAGAACCGCTTCATGCATGTGCAGGAGCTCGCCCGCCTTGGCGCAAGGATCCAGCTCGACGGACAGGTTGCGACCATTGAAGGCGTCGACCGGCTCAAGGGAGCGCAGGTGATGGCGACTGATCTTCGCGCTTCGGTGTCCCTTGTCATCGCGGCCCTTGCGGCCGAGGGCGACACGTACGTGAATCGGGTTTATCATCTCGACCGCGGGTTCGAGCGGCTGGAAGAAAAGCTCGGACGGTGCGGCGCCCTGATCGAGCGCTTGAGCAGCTAGCCTTCCCATTTCGAGCGAGTCATACACCGCCTTGCGTCCTGCAAGGAGCCTGCCTAATTACCCGTAACGCATTATAGTCTCCGCACAGGCAGGAAGCGGCATGTCATGGCTCCCGTGGAACCTCTGAAGCTCATCGCTCTCGACAAGGACGATCTGGAAGTCGTTTCCGCGCATTTGCAGGATTCGACGCTGAAGGCGGGGGAGATCCTCTGGCGGCCGTCCGAGCACCGCGTGATCATCGCGCTCGACCGTTTCGATTGGGAGGCCGCGCACGGCACGAGCACCTATCAGCGCCGCCGCTCGGCCCTTCGCTTCGAACGCGTGCTGTCGTGCAAATGCAAGAGCATGGATTGCGGTGACCTTGAGCGCTCGCTCAACCTGCTGGCCGTGGACTTCGTGCAAACCGATGCACCCGCCGGCATCGTAACGCTCGTATTTGCGGAGGGCGGGGCGCTGCGGCTCGAGGTCGAATGCCTCGAGGCCGAGCTCGCCGATCTCGGTCCGGTCTGGGCCGCGGAATGCTGCCCCGAGCACAAGGACATCGATGCCGGAGCGGACGACGCACCCCGCGTCTGAAGCGCGTTCGGCCCGGAACGGGATTGATGACCGGGCTTCCATCTGACCTGAAAGAGGGCATCGAACGCGCGGTCGAAGGACTGTCGCGTAACGAGATCGCGCGCCGTGCCGCAGCCCTGTCCGAGCGTTACCGTTCCGGCGGCACATCGAAGAGCCTGGATGCGCCGCTGGATATTGCTGCGTATCTTCTCGCACGCCTGCCTGCGACTTACGCCGCCACGATCTGCGTCCTATCCGAAGCGGCGGCGCGCACGCGGTCCTTCGCACCGACGCAGGTGCTCGATCTCGGTGCCGGGCCGGGCACCGCGAGCTGGGCGGCAATCGAAATCTGGCCAGCTCTCGAAACAGTGAGACTGTGCGACAGCAATCCGCATCTTCTCGAGATGGCAAAAAGACTTGCCGCGCTGAGCAGCCATGGGGGGCTGTCGCGGCCGCAGACGGTCCTACGTGATTTCACGGCCGTGCCTCTCGCCTCATCCGATCTGGTGATTGCCGCGTATGCGCTCGGCGAGATTGCGCCCGCGCAGTTGCAACGCACCGTCGCATCGCTGTGGGACGCGTGCGAGGGTCTGCTTGTGCTGATAGAGCCCGGGACGCCTCAGGGATTTGAGCGAATCCGCGCAGCCCGCGCGGCGCTGATCGAAAAGGGTGCGCGGATTGCGGCCCCGTGTCCGCATCGTCAGGCGTGTCCGGTCGTCGCTCCGGACTGGTGTCATTTTTCGCGGCGCCTGCCCCGCTCGCGCGACCACATGCTCGCAAAATCCGCGGACGTTCCTTTCGAGGACGAGAAATTTTCCTACGTCGCGATGGCTCGCGAAAATGTCCGGATCGAGTCTTTCGCGGCGCGCGTACTCGCGCCGCCCCATCGCAACAAGGCCGCGATCACATTGAAGCTGTGCGAGGAGGGGCAAATCCGCGAGGCCGTCATCCCTGCGCGTGAGCGCAAAACTTTCGCGCACTACCGGCGAGTTGCATGGGGCGACGCCCTAGAATCGACGGAAGGTTCCATCGGTGCCCCGCACTAAAACCTTAATTTCCTTCAGAGACGCCGTTCCATGGAACCGGACGGAGGGCTGAAACCTTGGTCCGGTCTGGAGCAATGCTGCCGGAACCCAGTCATGAAGAATGGACAATTGTTCGTGAAAAAGGTGTTTCGAACTGGCGCGTCTTTCTCAGGACTGCGTCTGCCGTGGTGGATGCAGGAATGGGTCGGCCCTGCGCTATACGGCGCGGGCGTGCTCGCGATCACCGCGATTGCGATCGCTGGAGTGATGATGGCGCGCGGAAGCTCGTCACCTCTCTTGCCGGCTTCGCATCCGGCAACTCGAACCGCAGCCACCCGTCCGGCGGTGGATACGCCAGAGACCGCGCCCCAGCTCAGCCCGATCTACCCGACGACCGTTTACGACAAGCCGGCATCGACTGGCGTCGCCGCGCGTGCGCGGGAGCTCGCCCGCGAAGGCGGTTCGCCCTCCTCGCTGATCCCATCCAGCCAGCTCCCGCCTCAGGTCGATGAGGCGGAGCCTGTCGAACCCGAAACCACCGGTGCCGGATCGTACGATTCACGCCGTCCGAGATGGAGCGGCGGCAATTACATAAGACCGGACATCCCGCGATAACGGCCCAAATGGAAACGGCCCCCGCCAGGGGGCCGTGCAATCGGTCTAACTGTCCCCGAAACTCAGAGACCGCGGCGCTTTTTCTTTTTCTGCGCCGCCTTGCGTGCGGCGTAGCGGGCGTCGCGGGCTGCTTTCTGTTCCGCGGCAAGGGCGACAAGGGCGTCCGCCTCTTCCTGGGCCTTGCGGGCTTCGGCCTCCTCGGCTTGGCGCCGGGCCTGGGCTTCGAGTTCGGCGTGGCGGGCACGCTCGGCAGCAACCTCGGCCTCCCGGATGCGGCGCTGCTCGGCGCGCTCTGCTTCGCGGGCAGCGCGGGCGTCGGCGATCGCCTTACGCTCGGCATCGCGTCGGGCGATGGCTTCCTTGTCCTGCGAGGCAGCCTTGAATTTTTGCAACAGGGCTTGCTTGGCCGCAGCGGCGTTCTTCTGACGCTCGCTCAGGCCGGTACTTTCTTGAAAGCTCATTGAGTCTCCGGGAAGGAAAGGATTCGGTGAGTGCGCTTATATGGCGCGACCGCGCGCCGGATTCAACCGTAAACGCGGCATTTCTATGGGCATTTCAGCATTGCTGAAGTGCTTGAAGCAGGGCCTGGGCAAGTTTCTCGCGCGTGTAGGGCTTATCGATGACGGGCGCGGTCCGCTCTTCCCTGATGCCTTCGGCCCCATATCCGGTCGCGAACACGAAGGGGATGGCACGGGCGCGCAAAACGTCAGCAATTTCGTCGACCCGCATGTTGCGCAGGTTGACGTCGAGCACGGCGGCGTCGATCGCCTCCGATCGCGCGAGCGATAGTCCACGCGCGAGCGTGGCCGCCGGTCCGACCACAAGCGCCCCGAGCGAGGTCAACATATCCTCGACCATCAGCGCGACGATCGCCTCGTCTTCGACGAGGAGGACGCGCTTGCCTGACAGCATCATGCCCGGCTCTGCAACGGAACCTGGATGATGCAGACAAGGCCGGCCGGATCGAACGAGGTCGTCACCCGGGCGTCGAGATCCTGCGCGAGCGTGCGCTCCAGCAAAAGGGTTCCGAATCCTCTGCGCGCCGGGGGCATGACAGGCGGGCCGCCCTGTTCGCGCCACCGGATCGTGAGTTTGGGCTCGGCGTCGGCGCTCTTGTTCCAGTCGAGCGCTACGCGGCCGACATCGTTCGACAGCGCGCCATACTTCACCGCATTGGTGGACAGTTCGTGCAGCGCCATCGCAATCGACAGCGCGACTTTCGGCGGCAGCAACACGCGTTCCCCGGTCATCGTGGCCCGTTCACCGCTCGCTGCCGCCTGTAGCGCGTTTCGTGCGAGTTGCTCGACCGAGGCGCTTTCCCAGTGCGATTGCGTAAGCAGGTTATGCGCCGCGCTCAACGCGACAAGGCGCCCCTCAAAAGCCTTACGCGCTTCCGTCGAAGCCTTGTTGTCCTTGAACGTCTGGTAAGCGATGCCCTGCACGACCGCGAGCGTGTTTTTTACGCGATGATTGAGTTCGGCTAGCAACAGCTCCCGTTGATGGTCGGCTTCCATCCGTTCGCTGATGTCGGCGTTGACGCCAATCATGCCGAGAAATTCGCCCTTCACGGAGAAACGCGGGCGGGCATTGGTTTCGAGGTAGCGATATTTGCCCTCGGCGTTGACATAGCGGCCGCGGATCGTCACCGGCTTCCGCTGTGTCATGGCGTCGATGATCTGACGCGTGATCTCCGGCGCGTCCTCAGGATGCATCATCCGCTGCCAGTCGAATTCAGGGATATGTGCTTCGTCGACCGCCCAGAAGTCGCGCAGCATGCGGTTGAGGTGAAGGCAGGCGCCGGACGCGTCGCTCATCCAGATCATCACAGGGGCGCTTTCCGACATCAGGCGAAAGCGCTCCTCCGATTCCCTTAAGTCGTCCTCGGCGACGCGACGCGCCTCTTCGGCGCGCGCTCGCTCGATGGCGAAGCCGAGCTGCCGCGAGATGGTGATGGCGAGGTCCACTTCGTGATCGGGAAATGTTCGCGCGATTTCGTAATAGCTCATGAACTTGCCGATGACGCGGCCTTGCGCCACGAGCGGAATGAATCCCAGGGCGCGGATATTCTCGTTCTTGATCGCCGCTTTGACGGATTCCGCCTCGCTGGTCTCGTCAATGTCGGACACGAAAATCGGAAAAGGTTCGGAATCCCCCGCTTTCCAGGGAGAGTGGCCCCGCAATGTTTCGCGGTAATGGTCGGACAGTCCGCGCCAGGCGACGAACTGCATCACACCTTGATCGTCAAACAAGAGCACCGAGGCCCGATCGCAACCAAGCGTCGCGGTGATTGCGTCGAGTGCGGCCTCGTAGGCGTCGGCGGGGGACTTGGCGCGATAAAGCTCGTCCGTCAGCCGGTAGAGGGCGGCCAGTTCGTCGGCGCGGGCCAAGACCTGCGGGATAGGCACACTTGCGGGCTGCATGGTCCGGGTCTCGCACCCCGGAGGGGTAGATTTCAACAGGGTATGTGGCTTGCAGAACGCCGGAACCCCTCGCGACCGAGCCTTCAAGCCGGGACCTACAACGCCAATCGATCGGGCTTGTTCCCTGTCCGGAAATTAAACTATGCAAAGGGCGGTTAAGGCCGGTTTGACGACCGAAAGCAAAATGGCGCCAACGCCCGAAATCTAAAGGAGGAATGCCCCGTGTCAGCCACAGAAGAAGTGAACTCCGCCGTCGATGCGCTCGCTAAGGCGATGGTCGCAGGCGACCGCGGTAAAATGGCCGCGCTGACCTCCGAGCAGCTCAGCTACGGCCATTCCGCCGGGCTGATCGAAACCAAGGCGCAGTTCATCGAAAATATCGCCGGCGGCAACAACGTGTTCAAGCGGATCGACCTCTCGGACTTGTCCGTGACCATGGCAGGCAATAACGCCATTGCGCGTCACACCTTCGACGCCGAGGCGGTCAACGCCGGCAAGACGATGATGCCGCATCTCGGTGTGATGCAGGTATGGGTGAAGGAAAGCGGTGGCTGGAAGCTGCTCGCGCGGCAGGCATTCAAGCTGGGCTAGTCGAAACGGCGCTCTCAGGGCCGGCGGAATCTGTTTGCCGAAAGGCATCGGCGTGTATTATATTTCAATAGTTATTTAACTATAGGATTGTTTGAATATGGATCGGAATCAAGCATGCGAATGCTTTGCGGCGCTGTCGCAGGACACGCGGCTGTCCGTCGTGCGCCTTCTGGTCAAGGCAGGGGAGGCGGGAATTGCTGCGGGCATGATCGCGGACAAGGTCGGCGCGTCCCCGTCCAATGTCTCGTTCCATCTGAAGGAATTGGAGCGGGCGGGGCTCATCACGCAGCGGCGCGAGGCGCGTTCGATCATCTATGCGGCCGACTATTCAACTCTGCGCGCGCTGATCGGCTTTCTCATGAAGGATTGTTGCGGCGGCCGGCCGGAAATCTGCGCGCCGATCCTGGACGCAGCGGCCTGCAAGCCGGTGAAAAAGAAGGCACCCGCCCATGTCTGAGCGAATCTACAACGTCTTGTTTCTTTGCACCGGCAATACCGCGCGCTCGATTCTGGCGGAGTCGATTTTGCGCAGGGATGGCGCGGGGCGTTTCAGGTCCTTCTCCGCGGGCAGCCAGCCGAAGGGCAAGGTCAACCCGTTCGCCTTGAAAGTTCTCGAACGGTTCGACTATCCGACAGAGGGCCTGCGCTCCAAAAGCTGGTCGGAGTTTGCGCTCGCCGGCGCGCCCGCCATGGATTTCGTGTTCACGGTTTGCGATAGCGCCGCCGGGGAAACATGCCCGGTCTGGCCGGGGCAGCCCATGACCGCGCACTGGGGTATCGAAGATCCGGCCGCCGTCGAAGGGACCGACCTGGAGAAGGAGACCGCCTTCGTTCAGGCATTCCGCTATCTGAGAAACCGGATTTCCGCCTTTACGAGCCTGCCGCTCGCCGGTATCGACAGGCTCGCGCTCGGAACGAAGCTGCGCGACATCGGACGGCTGCCTGGATCGACGTTAATGCAGAACCGGGCAAGCTAGTGCGGTTCGATCTCGCACGCCGCGCGGCGGCGGAATTTCTCGGCACGCTGCTGTTGGTGGCGACCATCGTCGGTTCCGGGATCATGGCCGAGACGCTGACGCGCGACATTGCGATGGCGCTGCTCGCCAACACAATCGCCACCGGCGCGATCCTGATCGTGCTCATCACGATTCTTGGTCCGGTGTCGGGCGCTCATCTCAACCCGGCAGTGTCACTGGTGTGTCTTCTTCGGCGCGAGCTACCGCCGCGCGAGACGCTGGTCTTCATCACGGCGCAGGTTGCAGGCGGAATTGCGGGGACAATCTTGGCGCATTCGATGTTCTCGCTGCCGCTGCTTGCGGCGTCGCTGCGGGTCAGGGCAGGACCGGCGCAATGGTTGTCCGAAGGCGTTGCCGCTTTCGGGCTGGTTCTCACCATCCTTCTGGCGGGCCGTTTCGCGCGCGCCTCGGGTGCATGGCTGGTCGGGCTCTACATCACCGCCGCGTATTGGTTCACCGCCTCGACGTCATTTGCCAACCCGGCGGTCGCACTCGCGCGCTCGCTATCGAACACGTTTGCAGGCATCCGCCCAATCGATCTGCCGGGGTTCGTTCTGGCTGAATTTGCCGGCGCGCTTGTTGCCCTGGCGCTGGTGTCGTGGTTCGTGAACGGCGTCAGCCGAGGCGCTCCATCGCCCACTGCGCCGCATCGCGCACGAGTTCCGAGGCGTCTCCGCAAAGCCGCTCCGCGTCGGCCTTGAGTGTCACGTCGCCCGAATTGCCGATCGCGATAGCGACGTTGCGAATGAAACGGTCGCGGCCGATGCGCTTGATAGGTGATTTCGAGAACAATGCGCGAAACGCCGTGTCATCAAGCCGCGACAAATCGGCGAGTGTCGGGGCGCGCAGGGTGTTGCGCGCAGCGAGCTTCGTCTCGCGACCTGCTTGCGCGAACTTGTTCCACGGGCAGGCGGCGAGGCAATCGTCGCAGCCATAAATCCGGTTGCCGATCAGCGGACGGAGTTCAAGCGGGATCGGCCCCTTGTGCTCGATGGTGAGATAGGAAATGCAGCGGCGCGGATCGAGACGATAGGGCGCGGGAAACGCTCCGGTCGGGCAGATGTCGAGGCAGGCACGGCACGAGCCGCAATTATCTTCCCCCGCTTCATCAGCCGGCAGTTCGAGCGTCGTGAAGATCGCGCCGAGAAACAGCCACGAGCCGAATTCGCGCGAGACCATGTTCGTGTGCTTGCCCTGCCAGCCGAGCCCGGCCTGTTCGGCGAGCGGCTTCTCCATCACCGCGGCCGTGTCGACGAACACTTTCACATCGCCGCCGCCTCGCGCGATGAGGAAGCGCGCGAGCGATTTCAGGCGCGGCTTGATGACCTCATGATAGTCGTCGCCCTGCGCGTAGACCGAAATCGCCCCGCGCGTGCGCTCCTTCAGGATCGCGAGCGGATCGGCGTCCGGACCGTAATTCATGCCGAGCATGATGACCGAGCGCGCCTGCGGCCACAGTGCCTGCGGATCGCCACGCCGTTGTTGCGTCGTTTGCATCCAGTGCATGTCGCCCTGCGCGCCCTCGGCAAGGAAGGCGTCGAGGCGCTCACGCGCGAAGGGGATGGAATCCGGCCGCGTCACCCCGAACGCGTCGAAACCATGATCGCGCGCGGCCTCGTGCAACGCGGCTTTCAGTTCGGACGCGTTCAGAAGTCGAGGTCGGCGTAGGTCGGCGACGGCGCCATGCCCGCCGCCACTTCCGCCAGGATCGGACGGAACGAGGGACGCGACTTCACCCGCGCGTACCAGTTCTTTGCTGCCTCGTCCTCTTTCCATGGCACGTCGCCGAGATAATCGACCGTCGAGAGATGCGCGGCGGCGGCGAGATCGGCGTAGGTGAGCCGCTCGCCCGCGAGCCAGTCGCGCTGACTTGATAGCCATCCGATATAGGCAAGATGATAGCGGATGTTCGAGCGCGCGGCACGCATCGCATCGGTGTCCGGCGCGCCGCCGCCCTGTCCCACCGGGAGGTGGCGCTTGTAGAACCTTTCGGTCAGCAGGGGTCCGGAGACCTCGGCGAAGAACTTGCCGTTGAACCAATCGAGCAGGCGTCGGACTTCGATCTTGATTGGCACGCTGAAGCCGAGAAACCGCCGCTCGTCGAGGTGAGGACCGCGCGTTTCGTCGAGATATTCGGCGATCACGCCCGCGCCCGGGATCGCAAGCCCGCCTTCTTCCACCAGCACCGGGGTCGTTCCAGCCGGGTTCAGCGCGAGGAAACTTTCCCGTCGCTCCCAGACGCGCTCCTCCACAAGCCGTGCCTCCTCGCCATATTCGGCGAGCGCAAGGCGCACAAACCGCGAATGCGGGCAGAAGGGATGGTGGAAAAGCGTCAGCATGGCGCCCGAATCATTGTCTTCTTCAGTATAAACCTCCGGGCCGGATTGCCCTTCTCCCCCGCGACTTCCTGACGGAACATCCCGATGTCGTTTGATCTGATCAAGGCGGCGCTCCTCGGCATTGTCGAGGGATTGACCGAATTCCTCCCCATTTCCTCGACCGGTCATCTTCTTCTGATGGGGCATTTCTTCGGCTTCAGCGACGAGAATTTCGGCAAGACATTCGATGTCCTGATCCAGCTTGGCGCCATCCTCGCCCTGCTCTCGATCTATTTCACCCGGCTGTGGGGACTGCTGATCGGCTTTTTCACTGATCCGGCCTCTCGCCGCTTCGTCATCGGCGTGCTGATCGCGTTTCTTCCCGCAGCGATCATCGGCGCGCTCGCGCACGGCTTCATCAAGGACCGCCTGTTCGATGTCCGCATCGTCTGCACAATGTTTATAGTCGGCGGCTTCGTGCTCCTCCTGATCGACCGGCTCAATCTTCGTGCGCGCTATCACGATGTCATGACGTTCTCGATCCCGATGTATCTGGGCATTGGAATCATCCAGTGCGTCGCCATGATCCCGGGCGTATCGCGCTCCGGCGCGACCATTGTCGGTGCAATGCTGTTCGGCGCGGACCGCCGTTCCGCCGCCGAATTCTCGTTCTGGCTCGCCATGCCGACGATGGTCGGCGCCTTCGCCTATGAGCTGTTCAAGAGCCGCGCGGAAATGTCGAATGCGAACATCCTTGTGGTGGCGGTCGGGTTCGCGATGTCGTTCATCTGCGGCTGGATCGTGGTGAAGACGTTCCTCGGCTACGTGCAGCACCACAGTTTCGCGGTGTTCGCGTGGTGGCGCATTATCGTGGGCGCGCTCGGACTGATCGCGCTCTATATGGGAATGTGAAGGTTACGCGCCCCGCGCGTGCTGGAACTGCCCGGTCCGGCGATAACGCCAGAGATAGGCCGGCACCACCGCTTCAATCGTTGTCGGTGAAATGCCAAGCCCTTGGAGCGTGCGACCGTCACGCGCGGCATCCGGCGAAACGACATTGTCGCTCTTGAGCATTTCGACCTGGTCGGGCGTGAGCGGCGGCTTGGGCAGGAATTGCAGGAAAGACGCCTTCAACTTGGCGAGCGCGAAAGGAAGCGGAACGAGAGCCCGGCGACGCTCGATCGTCTTCAGAACGAATTCCATGATCTGACGCAATGTCAGAATCTCCGGCCCGCCGAGTTCATAGGTCGTGGCCGCTCGCGCCGTGCCATCGACTGCTCGCGCGATCGCTTCGGCGACATCGCCGACAAAGGCCGGCTGGAAACGGGTCGCGCCGCCGCCGACCAGCGGCAGAACTGGCGAGATGCGCGCCATTGCTGCGAAGCGATTGAAGAAATCGTCTTCCGGCCCGAACACGACGGACGGTCGAAACACCGTCGCTTCCGGGACAGCGGCGAGCACCAGCTTTTCGCCGAGCGCCTTGGCGCGGGCATAACCCGACGACGAATTTTCGTCGGCGCCGATCGCGGAGACGTGGACCATCCGTGCACCGAAGGCTGCCGCAGCAAGCGCGATCCGCTCGGCTCCATAGCCCTGCACCGCCTCGAAACGCTGGCGGCCACGTTCGAACAGGATCCCGACAAGATTGATCACCGCGTGGGAGTCGCGAACTGCGGCCTCGACCGACAACGGATGGCGCACGTTCGCCTGCACGGCGTGGATCTGCCCGACGCTGCCGAGCGGTTGGAGGAAATTGGCAAGCTCCGGCCGCCGCACCGCGACACGAATCCGGTAGCGGCGCTTGGCCAGTGCGCGCACCACATGGCGCCCGAGAAAGCCCGAGCCGCCGAAGACGGTGATCATGGTGTCGCTGTCGGACTGGCGCATGGGCTCGTGCGTCGTTGCGGGGCCGGCACGGGGCGATGGGAAGGGCCGGGTTGAAGGGCGAAATACAGGATCGGTTTACGGCTGTACAGGGTACTGGAGCGCCTTCGATTGACAACCGCCGACCCCCACTCTTATGTGTGCACCCATGCCCAGGTGGCGGAATTGGTAGACGCGCTGGTTTCAGGTACCAGTGGCGAAAGTCGTGGAGGTTCGAGTCCTCTCCTGGGCACCATCGCGCTTTCTTCGCGCGGGAGAATGCGATGACCATCCGCCTGCACCGCGGCGATCTTCCTGACCTCTCCCGTTATTCCCGTTCGGTCGCGATCGATACCGAGACGATGGGGCTTGACCCTCATCGCGACCGGCTCTGTGTGGTGCAGCTTTCACCGGGCGACGGGTCTGCCGACGTCGTGCAGATCCCGCCGGGAGCGAAGGACGCGCCGAACCTGAAGCGGCTTCTGGCCGACGGTTCGATCGTCAAGATTTTCCATTTCGCCCGCTTCGATATCGCGACGCTTTATCACGCGTTCGGGGTGATGCCGGCGCCGCTCTTCTGCACGAAGATCGCCTCGCGGCTGGCGCGCACTTACACCGATAAACACGGCCTGAAGGACGTCACGCGCGACCTTCTCGGGATCGACCTGTCGAAGCAGCAGCAATTGTCCGACTGGGGCGCCGAGAATCTGACCGAGCCGCAACTGGCCTATGCGGCCTCGGATGTCCTTCATCTTCATGCGCTGCGCGAGAAGCTTCAAACCCTGCTTGCCCGCGAGGGCCGGACCGAACTGGCGCAGGCGTGTTTCAGCTTCCTGCCATCGCGGGCGAAGCTCGATCTCGCAGGCTGGGCCTCCGAGGACATCTTTTCGCATTCCTGAGCGCTTTTCCGCCGCGCCGGGGCCATATTCGCAGGGGATTTTGCCGGCCTGCGCCCCTAAAATCAGGGCACGCAGCGATTCTTAAGGCGGGGCTAAACCGAAACGTCGATGAGCATCTCCCGAGACGATCGAGGACGCGCATTCGGGGTCGCCGATTTCATGGCGGATGGCCGCGGCGACAGCGCGCGTGCGTTCCGCTTCGCGAAGCGTCACAGCCGCCATGTCCGCATCCTCCGGATCGCCATTCCGATCGGCGTCGCCTGCTGCATCGTGGTCATCGTGATCGCGACATTCTTCAATCCGCTGCACATCCTCTACAAGCTGCCGAACAATCTCGGCACACTCGTTGTGTCGGGCACTAAGATCACCATGGAGTCGCCGCGCCTGACCGGCGTCACCCGCGATTCCCGCGCCTACGAATTGACGGCAAAGGCCGCCGCCCAGGACATTTCCAAGCCCGACCTCGTCGAGCTGAAGGAGATTCACGCCAAGCTCGACATGCAGGACCGCAGCGTCATGCAGATGTCGGCCGCCGGCGGTGTGTTCAATTCGAAAACCGAAATTCTTAATCTGGGGCCGAATATCCTGCTGTCGTCGTCCACCGGCTACGAGGGCCGGCTGAGCGAGGCGATCGTGGATATCCGCAAAGGCAACATCGTGTCGACGAAGCCCGTCGAAGTGAAGATGCTCAAGGGCACGCTCAATGCCAACGGTCTTGAGGTGCGGGACGCAGGCGACCTTGTCCGTTTCGATGGCGGAGTGTCGATGGTGCTGACGCTTGAGCCCTCCGATTATCCGCAGCCGGCGACGGGACAGGCGCAATGACAGCGGCCAGGATCAATCTCCTTTCCGCGGCCGTGGCGGCTGTTTTGTCCGCGGCCCAGCCGTCGGTTTCGTTCGGTCAGACCGCCAACGGCGTGCCGAATGCGCTGCAGGGCTTTTCCCAGAACCGCGACAAGCCGGTGCAGATCGACGCGAGCACACTGGAGGTGCGGGATAAGGACAAAGTCGCGACGTTTTCCGGCGATGTCCGCGTGGTGCAGGGCGACACGACGTTACGCTGCAAGTCGCTGCTGGTGTTCTACGATCAGGACAACAACCCGAACAATCTGAAATCCGCGCAGCCCGGTCCCGCCGGTCAGCAGCAGATCCGCAAGCTCGAGGCCAAGGGCGGCGTCGTGGTCACGCAAAAGGATCAGACCGCCACGGGAGAGCTTGCGACATTCGAAATGCGCACGAACACCGTGACCCTGACCGGCAACGTGCTCGTCACACAGGGCCAGAATGTGCTTCGCGGCGAGCGTCTGGTTGTCGACCTGACCAGCGGGGTTTCCCGCGTGGAATCCGGCAAGCCCGGGCAGGGCGGGCGGGTGCAGGGGCTGTTCCTGCCGGGCGGATCGGATGCCAAGCCCGCAGGCCCCGCGAAACCGCGTCAGGCCCATCCGCAAGGGCTTTATTGAGGGCCCCCGCCGGTCGCTCGGTTGAAAGGCGAATGGCGAGCGACTACCGACGATCCCAGATGATAAAGGTTCGCAAGGGAAATCGCGTGCCGCGATTCATTTGTTCCGCGTAACATCCAAGCCGCGACTCGAATCACCGGTCGCGATGCGTCCCGGAAGGCAGGTTTGCTCGATATCCAGTCCCTGATCGAGATGTTTCGACGCCGTGCCTTCGGACCGCGGCGGCGCCGGCGTTCGCCTCAGGCGTGGCGCGTGGAACTCGACGCCAGCGGGGGCGCAGCCTTACGCGGCGGGCGGAGCGAAGCTCGTGCTCCGGCACGTCGACCTGTTGCGCGTCAGGAAGCGGTGGATCCGCGTCAGGGGTATCTCGCCGCGCACGGCGTTGAGAAGAGCTTCGGCGGGCGCATGGTGGTGCGCGGAACAAGTCTCTATGTCCGCCGCGGCGAGGCCGTCGGATTGCTCGGCCCGAACGGCGCGGGAAAGACAACCGTGTTCTACATGATTACCGGGCTGATCAAGGCCGATCGCGGGCGGATCGAGCTCGACGGGCACGATGTCACGCGGCTTCCGATGTATCAGCGTGCGCGGCTTGGGATCGGCTACCTGCCGCAGGAGGCCTCGATCTTCCGCGGGCTGAGTGTGGAAGAGAATATCCGTTCGGTGCTCGAAGTCGTCGAGCCCAACCGCAAGCGCCGGGACTACGAGCTTGACGCGCTGCTGGACGAATTCGGGATTACGCGATTGCGGCGCACGCCCTCGATCGCGCTTTCCGGCGGCGAACGGCGACGCGTCGAGATCGCGCGCGCGCTCGCCACGCGGCCCAATTACATGCTGCTCGACGAACCCTTTGCTGGCATCGACCCGATTGCTGTCGGCGACATCCAAGCCTTGGTGCGCCACCTGACCTATCGCGGGATCGGGGTCCTGATCACCGACCACAACGTCCGCGAGACCCTCGGCCTGACCGATCGCGCCTATATTTTCTATTCGGGGGAGGTCCTGATGGAAGGCCGGGCGGAGGAAATCGTGAATAACCCCGACGTCCGCAGGCTCTATCTGGGCGAAGAATTCCGCCTCTAGGCCGTTTTCCTTAATGCCATCAAGGCGCCCCGACTTTCGGATGGGCGGCCATTTTTTCCATGCACAAATCGTGCCGAGAGGCTAGAAGGGCCTTATGGCCCTGTCCCAGAGACTAGAGTTCCGCCAGAGCCAGGCGCTCGTGATGACGCCGCAGCTGATGCAGGCCATCAAGCTGCTGCAGCTCTCGAGCCTCGACCTCGCGGCCTATGTCGACGACGAGCTCGAGCGCAATCCGCTGCTTGAGCGCGGCAGCGAGAGCGCGCCGGAGCCGGAAAGCCCGGGGTTCGAGGAAGCCGCGCCGCCCGGTGAAACTGCCGGCGATCCAGCGGAGGGCGCCGAGTGGATCGGCGGCGACCTCGAAACGAGCCGCGGTGCGATCGAGGACCAGCTCGGCACGCGTCTCGACAATGTGTTTCCGGAGGATTCAGGGGCGGCGACGAGCGCGCGCTCGGACGACGCGGTTGCGGCCTATTCGGAATGGGCCAGCGTCGGCGGCGGACGTGGTGAGGATAGCGACTACAACCTCGAAGCCTTCGTGTCCGCGGAGCAGACACTCGCCGAACATCTCGCCGAGCAGCTCGCGCTTGCGATTTCCGATCCGGTTCGCCGCATGATCGGGCAGCATCTGATCGATCTGGTCGACGAGGCGGGATACATGAGCGTCGATCTCGCGGCGGTCGGCGAGAATCTCGGCGCGCCGGTCCCGGAGGTCGAGGCGGTGCTCCGGATCCTGCAGCAATTCGATCCGGCGGGCGTGTGCGCCCGCAACCTCACCGAATGCCTCACCATCCAGCTCAAGGAGCGCAATCGCTTCGATCCGGCGATGGCCGCGCTCGTCGCCAATCTCGATCTGCTCGCCAAACGCGACCTCAGCGGCCTGCGCCGGGTCTGCGGCGTGAGCGACGAGGACCTGCAGGACATGATCGCCGAGATCAAACGGCTCAATCCGAAGCCCGGGCTCGCTTTCGGTTCGACGCTGGTGCAGCCGATCGTGCCGGACGTGTTTGTCCGGCCGGGGCCGGATGGCGGGTTCGCGGTCGAACTGAATTCCGACACGCTGCCGAAAGTGCTGCTCAACCAGAGCTATCATTCGAAGGTGCTGAAGACGGCGGCAAGCCCGTCGGAAAAGTCCTACCTTGCCGAGCGGCTGCAATCGGCAACCTGGCTGATCCGCGCGCTCGACCAGCGCGCGCGCACGATCCTGAAGGTCGCGAGCGAGATCGTGCGGCAGCAGGACGCCTTTTTCGTGCACGGCGTACAGCACCTGCGTCCGCTCAATCTGAAGACCATCGCGGACGCGATTTCGATGCACGAATCGACGGTATCGCGCGTGACCGCGAACAAATACATGGCGACGAACCGCGGCATCTTCGAGCTGAAGTATTTCTTCACCTCCGCGATCGCATCGGCGAATGGCGGCGAAGCGCATTCCGCCGAAGCCGTGCGCCACCGCATCCGTCAGATGATCGACGCGGAAATGCCGGACGCAATCCTGTCCGACGACACCATCGTGGAGCGCCTGCGCGGCGCGGGCGTCGATATCGCCCGCCGCACGGTCGCGAAATATCGGGAAGCGATGCGGATTTCCTCCTCGGTGCAGCGCCGGCGGGAAAAGAGCGCGGCGCGCTAGCTTTCGGGCGCCAAAGCGGCCCTGCGCGCTATACCGGGGATTATTTTGAATGCCACGGATCGCCATTGACGGAGGGGGGCGCCGTCCCTATGGTCCGCCCCCTTCCAATCCCCCCAGCAAGAGTCACGGCAGTCCCGGACCGTTTTCCATGCCGCTTACCGATATTGTCGCGCCGCAGGCGATCATCCCGGCGCTCAAGGTCAACAGCAAGAAGCAGGCACTCGCGGAAATCGCCGCGCGCGCCGCGGCGCTGTCGGGCCAGAGCGAGCGGGAAATCCTCGACATCCTGGTGCAGCGGGAGAAGCTCGGCTCGACCGGCGTCGGTCACGGCGTTGCGATTCCCCACGGCAAGCTGCCGAAGCTCGATCGCCTGTTCGGGCTGTTCGCGCGGCTGGATCGGCCGATCGATTTCGAATCGCTCGACGGCGAGCCGGTGGACCTGATTTTCCTGATCCTCGCTCCCGAAGGCGCGGGCGCCGATCACCTGAAGGCCCTGGCGCGGGTAGCGCGCGTGCTGCGCGATCCGGACGTGGCGCGCAAGTTGCGGGAGTCGCGTGGCGCAGAGGCGCTTTACGCGGTGATCACGATGCCGTCGTCGGAAGCGGCCTGACTCTTCGCCACGGCGCGGAAATTTTATGAATGCTAAGGGGCTGCATCGGGCGGAAACGCCGGGCCCCGAACGCACATCGCCCGCGGCGAGGCGGGCGATGCGGACTTCAGTGGACGCTGACGGTTTCGAGCTCCTGGCTCCAGGCATTGGCGACGGCCGCCTCGCGCGTATCGGTTACGAGGATCGGCGTGCCGTCCGCGGCATGCAGCGCGAAGAGCTGCAGACCAGGCTGCAGGGCAGGCGCCTGAGGATAAAGGTCGTTGACGTCTTCGGAGCGGATCGGCTTGACGTAAGCGATCTTGCCGCCGCCGAACACCGCGAAGGCTTCCTGAGACATCACGGGCGCGTCAGTCATTTCAGTCACTGGGTCGTTGGTCATGGCCTCGACTCCTACTGTTTCCAAGTCCCGTATGGGCCCTTGTGTTCCATCGCTACTCGTGAGGCGTGATCGAGATCGTGCGCACGAGACGTTCCGGCTCCGGACGCGCCAGGTCGATCGCGAGCAGCCCGTTCTTGAGATCGGCACCGAGCACTTCCATCCCGTCGGCAAGCACGAAGGTGCGCTGGAACTGACGGGCGGCGATGCCGCGATGCAGATAGTGGCGGCTCTTGTCGTCGGTCTGGCGCCCGCGGATGACGAGCTGGTTCTCCTCGACGGTCACTTCGAGTTGATCGAAAGTGAATCCGGCAACGGCGAGCGTGATCCGCAGCCGCTCCGGGCTCCGCTCATCGCGCGCGAGGCGCTCGATGTTGTAGGGCGGGTAGCCGTCGGCAGCCTTGCTCACACGATCGAGCGCACGCTCGATCTCGTCGAAGCCAAGGAGGAACGGGCTGGACAACGATGGTACGCGTGACATCTCAAAGCCCTTTCGGAAGCGACTTTGACGGGGCCCTTTGCGAGGCACCCCATCGAAAGGCAGACCTGCCCTCCGACCCGCCTAATATGGGCTGTGGTGGTTAAGTGTTCAAGAATGCGGCAGTTTGGCCGGCGGGATCGCCAGAGCGGAGACGACAGACATGCCCAAGACCCCCCATCTGACCGTCCGCGGCCTGCGCACGGTCGGGGTGGAGCTGCCGATGAAATTCCCTCTCGGCACGAGCCGCAGCATCCTGAGCAAGGCGCCGCTCCTCCTGATCGATCTGGAGACGGAGGAGGGGATCACCGGCCGCGCCTATCTGTGGTGCTACCTGCTGGAAGCCCTGCCGGCGGTCGCGAGCATCCTCAATGCCGTCGCCGATGCGACCAGGGGCGAGCGCCTCGCCCCGGCAGACCTGTGGAGCAAGCTCTCGCTGCGCTTCGGCCTGATCGGCGTCGACGGCATCGTGCGGATGGCGATGGCGGGCTTCGACATGGCCGCGTGGGACGCGCTGTCGATCGCCGCGGGCCTGCCGCTCGCGAGCTATGTCGGTAGCAAGCCGAAGCCGATCCGGGCCTACAATTCCTGCGGCCTCGGCCGGCAGCACACGCTCGCCTCGCTCGCCGACGAGGCGGAGCGGCTGCTCGAGCGCGGATTTGGCGCGGTCAAGCTGCGGCTCGGGTACGAAACGCTGAAGGAGGACATCGCCGCCGTCCGCGCGGTGAAGAAGCGCATCCCCGACGGCACCATCCTGATGGTCGACTACAATCAGGCGCTCACGCTCGCCGAGGCGCTGGTGCGCGGCCGCGCGCTCGATGAGGAAGGACTCTACTGGCTGGAAGAGCCGATCCGGCACGACGATTATGCGGGCGCCGCGACACTCGCGCGCGAGCTTTCGATCCCGATCCAGATCGGAGAGAATTTCAACGAGCCGCGCGCGATGGCGACGGCGATCGCGGCGAAGGCCGCCGATTATATGATGCCGGATCTCGACCGCATCGGCGGCGTGACCGGATGGATGCGCGCGGCCGGGCTCGCGGCCGCGCACGGCATCGAGATGTCGTCGCATCTCTATCCGGAATTCAGCTCGCATCTCCTTGCAGCGACCCCGACCTGTCACTTTCTGGAATATGTCGACTGGGCGGAGCCGGTTCTGGAAGCGCCGGTCGAGATTTCGAACGGGATGGCGGTTATTCCCGACCGGCCGGGCGCGGGCGTGGCGTGGAATCCGAAGGCGGTTGAACGCTATCGCGTCTAGCGGTTCGCCCGGTTTCACGGGAAACGTCGCGCCATGCGCGTGATGCATGCCGTTGTGACGTTCGTCGACGATGCACGACGTCTTTGTCGGCGTATCCGAGCTCGCACAGAACAGCGTTAGTCCGGTTTTTCGCAGGCTCTTCCAGCCGCAGGGCGCAGCGCCACGCGACGCATGCGCGAACAGCATGGATCGGCGTGAGATAGGGCAAGTCCGCCGGCGAACAGATCAGGCGGACAGGCGCGTGCGCCCGTCGCCCGAAAAGACGTGCAGCTTGTCCTGTGCCGCGACCGCCGTCACCTTCTCGCCGGGCGCGGGCGCGGATGTTCCCGGCACGCGCACGATCATGTCGCCGCCCTGCGGCGGCGCGCCGTAGACGAAGGTTTCCGGTCCGACGCGCTCGACCGCGCTCACGGTGAGATCGAAGGAGACGCCGCCGTCGGGGCGCGTGCCGTCGCGCGAGAGGGTCAGGTCTTCGGGGCGCACGCCGACGATCGCGCCGTCGGCTGGCACCGCAATCGAACGCGCCTTCGCGGCGGCATCGTCCGCACTCATCTTCAGAAGGTTCATCGGCGGCGCGCCGATGAAGGATGCGACGAAAGTCGTCGCGGGCTTCTCGTAGACCTGCAGCGGCGGGCCGATCTGCTCGACCTGGCCCGCATTCATCACCACCAGCATGTCGGCGAGCGTCATCGCCTCGAGCTGGTCGTGGGTGACATAGATCGAGGTGGTCGCGAGCGCGCGCTGCAGCTTCCTGATCTCGACGCGCATCGAGACGCGCAGCTTCGCGTCGAGATTCGACAGCGGCTCATCGAACAGGAATGCCTTGGGCTTGCGCACGATCGCACGGCCCATGGCAACGCGCTGGCGCTGGCCGCCCGAAAGCTGGCGCGGCTTGCGCTGCAGCAGCGCGTCGATCTCGAGAATGCGCGCGGCCTCGCGCACGCGCGTCTCGATCTCCGGCTTCGGCGTGCCGCGGTTGCGCAGGCCGTAAGCGAGGTTGTCGTAGACATTCATGTGCGGGTAGAGCGCGTAATTCTGGAACACCATCGCGATGTCGCGCTCGGAGGGCTCGATCTCGTTGACCACCTGATCGCCGATGCGGACTTCGCCGGACGTGATCGTCTCGAGTCCCGCGATCATGCGAAGGAGCGTCGACTTTCCGCATCCGGACGGTCCGACCAGCACGCAGAAATGCCCGTCGGGAATGGTCACGCTCACGCCTTTGACGGCTTCGAACCCGCCGGCATAGACCTTTCGAATGTCCTTCAGTGCGACACCGGCCATCGTCCTACTTCTCCGTCTCCACGAGGCCGCGCACGAACAGCCGCTGCATGGTGATGACCACGGCGACCGGCGGCAGCATCGCGAGCATCACCGTGCACATGACGAGCTGCCATTCGGTCAGCGCGTCCGACGTCACGATCATCTTGCGGATGCCGATGACGATGGTCTGCATGTCGTCGCGCGTCGTGATCAGCAGCGGCCAGAGATACTGGTTCCATCCGTAGATGAACAGGATCACGAACAGCGCCGCCATGTTGGTCCGCGACAGCGGCAAGAGCGTATCCTTGAAGAAGCGGAACGGGCCGGCTCCGTCGATGCGCGAGGCCTCTATCAATTCGTCCGGCACCGTCATGAAGAACTGGCGAAACAGAAGCGTCGCAGTCGCCGAGGCGATCAGCGGGATCGTCAGGCCGGCATAGGTGTCGAGCATGTTGAGATCGGCCGCGACCTTGTAGGTCGGATAGATGCGCACCTCGACCGGAAGCATCAGCGTGATGAAGATGACCCAGAACGCGGTCATGCGCAGCGGGAAGCGGAAATAGACGATGGCGTAGGCGGACAGGATCGAGATGAAGATTTTTCCGCAGGCGATGGCCATGGCCATGACGAAGGAATTGACGATCATCGTGCCGACCGGCTCGCGCGTAGTGCCGCTCGTGCCGACGAAAATCGTGCGGTAGTAATTTTCGATCAGGTGCGTGCCGGGAAGGATCGGCATCTGGCCGTTCGCGATGATGGTTGGCTCGTGCGTCGAGCCGACGAAGGCGAGATAGACCGGGAAGGCCACAATCGCGATCCCGATCCAGAGGATCAGGTGCGGGACAAGGTTTCCGATGCTCTTGCGCTCGACCATTATCGCGCGCTCCGCTCGCTGCGAGCGTCATGCCCGGCCTTGTGCCGGGCATCCACGTCTTTCTGTTTGACTGGCCAAGGCGTGGATGGCCGGGACAAGCCCGGCCATGACGAATGGTTAGTCCGGTGCCACCGCATCAGTAATTCACCTTGCGCTCGACATAGCGGAACTGGATCGCGGTCAGGCCGATCACGATGGCCATCAGGATCACCGACTGCGCCGCCGACCCGCCGAGATCGCCGCCGAGGCGGCCGTCGGCATAGACCTTGAACACCAGCGTCTCGGTTGCCTTGGCCGGGCCGCCTCCGGTCATCGCGTCGATGATGCCAAAGGTATCGAAGAAGGCGTAGACGATGTTCACGACCAGCAGGAAGAACGTGGTCGGCGACAGGAGCGGAAAGATGATGGTCCAGAAGCGCCGCGCGGGACGCGCGCCGTCGATCGCCGCCGCCTCGATGATGCTTTTCGGAATCGCCTGAAGGCCGGCGAGGAAGAACAGGAAGTTGTAGGAGATCTGCTTCCACGCGGCCGCGAGCACCACCATGATCATCGCGTCGGTGCCGTCGAGCAGCGGATTCCAGTCGACGCCGAATTCGCGCAGCCAGCGCGCGATCATCCCGAGCGATGGATGCAGCATGAACACCCAGAGCACGCCGGCAACAGCCGGCGCCACGGCGTAGGGCCAGATCAGCAGCGTGCGGTAGATGCCCGCGCCGCGCAGCGGCTTGTCCGCCATCACCGCGAGCAGAAGCGCGGTCGAGAGCGAGATCAGGCTGACCGCGGCGGAAAAGAAAATCGTGTTGCCGATGGTCTGGTAATAGTCCGGATGCCGGAACAGCTCGACGTAGTTCTCGAACCACACGAAGGTGGTGGACAGCCCGAATGCGTCCTGCAGCAGGAAGGACTGCCACACCGCCTGGCTCGCCGGCCAATAGAAGAAGACGATGGTGATCGCGATCTGCGGCGCGATCAGTGCAAAGGGCAAAAGCCGGTTGTTGAAGACGGCGCGTTTTTCCATGGCCGTGGGCGGGGAGGCGAGGCCCGGAGGCCTCGCCTCGTTTTCGTTACTGTTTCGCGGTGCGCTCGAACTGGCGCAGCATTGCGTTGCCGCGCGAGACCGCCGCGTCGAGGGCTTCCTTCGCCGACTTCTTGCCGGCGAGCGCGCCCTCGATCTCTTCCGACCACACGTCGCGCAGCTGCACCATGTTGCCGAAGCGGAGCCCGCGGGAGTTTTCCGTCGGCTCCTTGTTGGTCAACTCGATCAGCGGCGTTTCGAGTTCCGGCGTTTCCTTGTAATAGCCGGACTCCTTGGTCTTGGCGTAGGCCGCCTTGGTGATTGGCAGATAGCCCGACGCCTTGTGGATCGCGACCTGACGATCGGTGTCGGAGAGGAAGGTGAAGAACTTCGCGACGCCCTTGTATTCCTCGGGCTTCTTTCCGCCCATCACCCAGAGCGACGCGCCGCCGATGATCGAGTTCTGCGGCGCGCCCTTGATGTCGGGGTAATAGGGCATCGGCGCGTTGGTGAAGTTGAATTTCGCATTCGCCTTCACGTTGCCGTAGAACGCCGACGACGTGAGAAAGATCGGGCATTCGCCCGAGGTGAAACGGCCTTCGCCGGTATTGGTGCGGCCGGAATAGTCGTAGGTCTTGTCCTTCTGCAGGTCGACGAGCGTCTGCAGGAGCTTCACGTGCGCCGGCGAATTGAACTTCAGCTCGGTGTCGAAGCCGCCGAGACCGTTGGCCTTGGTGCCAATCGGCAGGTTGTGCCATGCGGAGAATTGCTCGATCAGCGCCCAGGTCGTCCACGCGACCGACATGCCGCAAGTCGCGTAGCCCGCGGCCTTCAGCTTCTTGGCGTCTTCGAAGACTTCCGGCCAGGTCTTCGGGATCGAGGCGATGTTAGCCTTGGCGAGCGCGTCCTTGTTGATCCACATCACCATCGAGGACGAGTTGAACGGGAAGGAGAGCATCTCGCCCTTGGCGGTCGAGTAATAGCCGGTGATCGCGGGCAGGTAGGCATTCGGGTCGAACTTCTCGCCCGCTTCCTTCATCAGCACGTGCACGGGCTTCACCGCGCCGGTCGCCGCCATCATCGTGGCGGTGCCGACCTCGAAGACCTGCATGATGTGCGGCGCATTGCCGGCGCGGAACGCGGCGATGCCGGCATTCATCGTGTCGGGATAGCTGCCCTTGTAGGTCGGGATGACCTTGTAGTCGCTCTGCGCGGCGTTGAAATCGTTGGCGAGCTTGACGATGACGTCGTTGTTGGCGCCGGTCATCGCGTGCCACCACTGGATCTCGATGGCGGCGTGAGCGGGCGTGGCGGCGCCGATGAAGGCGGCGAGAACCGCGCCCACGGCGAATCTGCGGGTCGACATGCATTCCTCCCTGTCTGTCCGGACCATCTGGTCCCGCTAACACCCGGCGGTGACGTGTCCGTGACGTATTGCGCCAAATTGTAGGGCGCGATCCTGCCGGGGCGAAAGAGGAATTATGACAGCCAGACCTGTTTATTTTCAGGCGGATAGCGGAACGCCAGGCGCTGCAACCCAGCGTCCGGGCAGAAGCCTTCGCGTTCCTCTTCGCTCACGAGCCGAAGCTGAGCTGCACTTTCATTGCGCGCGAACGGTCGGACGCAAGCTCGAATGCCTCGACCGCCCGGTCGAGCGGCATGGTTTCGGTGAGCAGCGGCATGACATCGACCGCGCGGCGCGAGATCAGTTCCACCGCGAAGCCGAATTCGCCGTCGAAACGGAACGTTCCCTTGAGGGAAACTTCCTTGCCGACGATGGTGTTGATCGGAACCGGAACTTCGGTCCCTGCGAGACCGACCTGTACGATCGTGCCGCCCGCCCGCACCGCCTGCAATGCGCTCGCAAGCGCCTGCGCGTTGCCGGAGCACTCGAAGACGACATCGAAATAGCCCTTGTCCGCTGCGAACGGGGCAAGCGCTTCGCGGTCCGCGCCGATATCGGCCGTGCTGTCCGCGCCGACGCGCTGCGCCATCGAGAGCGCCGCCGCCGCGACATCCGTCGCCACGATCTCGGCGGCGCCCGCGTGGCGCACCGCGATCACGGTCAGGCACCCGATCGGGCCGCAGCCGGTGACGAGGACGCGCTTGCCGTGCAGCGAGCCCGCGCGCGTCACCGCATGCAGGCAGACCGACAGCGGCTCGGCGAAGGCCGCTTCCCCGAGCGAGACCTTGACCCCGACCGGAAACGCCTGATGCTCCTCGATCACGATCTCGTCGCGGAAGGCGCCGTGCACGTGCGGGAAACGCATCGCGCTGCCGTAGAAGCGCATGTCGAGGCAATGATGATGCTGGCCCTCGCGGCAGAAGCGGCATTGAAAGCACGGATTGCTCGGATTGATGGCGATGCGGTCGCCGCGCTTGACGCGCGTCACCTCCGCGCCGGTCGCGCTGACGACGCCCGCGACCTCGTGGCCGAGGACCATCGGCTCCCTGATGCGCACCGTGCCGAAGCCGCCATGCTGGTAATAATGAAGGTCGGAGCCGCAGATGCCGCCCGCGCCGACGCGCACCCTCACCTGACGGGGGCCGGGTTCGCCGACGGCATAGGGCTCGACGCGCAGGTCGCGCGGAGCATGGATGATGACGGCACGCATGGAACAATTACCGTAGTCTTTTTTTCGCAAAAGCGCGACCCGAACCGGTTTTTAGGTAACGCTCGAATGCCACGGCTTTCGACGGGTCCGAAAAGGCGAGATAAGTGACAATGCGCCAGGGCTTGAATTTTGCTGTATGTCGAGCCTGTCCTGCGTTGTGGACAGCCAGTCTTTTCCGAAGATCGTCGGCCATGCCGACATAAAATTCGGTTGGATGTGCGATGCTTTGCAGGATGTAGACGTATTTCACGGATCGAGTTTAGCCGATCCAGCCACTGTTCGCTAAAGCTTCGGCTTGCCAGCCGAAGCTGCGAACTGGCTGATAACTTTAGGGGGTGGCAGTCCGCCTTCGCTAAAGCTTCGGCGGACACCAGCCTTCGCTGCTTCCGCTTCGGCTTGCCAGCCGAAGCTGCGAAGCAGCGAAGGCTGGTGGAGCCAGGCGGGATCGAACCGCCGACCTCTTGCATGCCATGCAAGCGCTCTCCCAGCTGAGCTATGGCCCCGTAATCCGGATCGGTCTTACACCAAACTCCAATCAGCTTTCTTCTTCTTTTTCACCTGCCGGGCCGATGATGTCGGTCACGTCGGGATCGCCTTCTTCCTGCTCCTCGATGAAGGCCGCATCGTCCATCGCCTCATCGTCGGCAACCTCGATCTCGTCGTCGCCTTCCGCGGCTTCGCCGGCTGCGGGCTTCTTGCCCTGCGCCTCGGCGTCGGCGTCCTCGAGCGAGACGAATTCGGCGCCCTCGGTCTCCGCGACCTCGACTTCCGGCTCCTTGGCGGCAACGGGAGCGGCGGCCACAGGCATCGCGCGTGCAGCCGCATCCGGGCGTGAGCGCGAGACCGGAACGACGATCTCGAAGACCGTCCCGCATTTCGGGCAGACGATCGGATCCTTGCTGAGGTCGTAGAATTTGGCGCCGCAGGAGCCGCAGATACGCTTAGTGCCGAGCTCGGGTTTGGCCACGGGATATCCTTGAAAGGGGCTTGGAAATTGGCGCCTCACTTGGCTCTTGCTAAAGGCTCTGTCAATAGCGGCTTTGCACCGCGAGGCCGGGTCGCCGCGCATCCGCAGGGCACGCCCGCCGCCGGTTTCCCTTCATCCTCCCATGCGCTAGGGGAAGGCGCCCCTGATCCGGAAAAACGCCGCCGTGTCCCACAGCCTGACCGTCTCTCCGCTCACCGCCCGCCGCTCCGGCCGGCTCCACGGCCGCGTGCGCGTGCCCGGCGACAAGTCGATGTCGCATCGCGGCCTGATTTTCGGAGCGCTGGCGGTCGGACAGACCCGGATCGCCGGACTTCTCGAGGGCGAAGATGTCCTGAACACCGCAAAAGCCATGCGCGCTCTCGGCGCCACGGTCTCCCGCACCGGGCAGGGCGAGTGGACCGTCAACGGGGTCGGCGTCGGCGGTTTCGCGCAGCCGGCCGATGCACTCGATTTCGGCAATTCCGGCACCGGCTGCCGGCTGGTGATGGGCGCGGTCGCGCCATGCCCGATCGAGGCGACGTTCGACGGCGATGCCTCGCTGCGCAAGCGCCCGATGCGGCGCGTGCTCGATCCGCTCGAACGCATGGGCGCGAAAGCCGTGAATGTCGGCGAGGGCGGCAGGCTGCCGCTCACAATGCAGGGCGCGCGCGATCCGCTGCCGATCGTCTACGAGCCGCCTGCTGCGTCCGCGCAACTGAAATCGGCCGTACTGCTGGCCGGGCTGGGCGCGCCGGGCGAAACCGTGGTCCTCGAAAAAGAAGCGACCCGCGACCACACCGAACGGATGCTGCGTCATTTCGGAGCCGAGGTGACGGTCGAACCCTTCGGCGAGCACGGCCGCCGCGTCACGCTGAAGGGCCAGCCCGAATTGTCGCCCGCCGAGGTGCGCGTGCCGGCCGATCCTTCGTCCGCCGCGTTTCCGCTGGTTGCGGCGCTGATCGCGGGCCAATCGGACGTGATCCTTGACGGCGTGATGACGAATATCCTGCGCACCGGCCTGTTCACGACGCTTCGCGACATGGGCGCGAGCATCGAAACGCTCGCGACGCGCGATGAAGGAGGCGAGGAAGTCGCCGACCTGCGGGTGCGTGCATCGGCGCTGAAGGGCGTCGAAGTCCCCGCGGCGCGCGCGCCGACCATGATCGACGAATATCCGGTGCTTGCGGTTGCGGCCTCATTCGCCGAAGGGCAGACGCGCATGCGCGGCCTGCACGAATTGCGGGTGAAGGAATCCGACCGGCTCGCCGCGACCGCCGACATGCTGCGCGTCAACGGCGTCGAGGTGGAGATCGCGGGCGACGACCTGATTGTGCACGGCAAGAGCCGCGCGCCCGGCGGCGGGATCGTTGCGACCCATATGGATCATCGGCTCGCGATGTCGGCTCTGGTGATGGGGCTTGCGAGCGAGAAGCCGGTCGCGGTCGACGACATGAGCTTCATCGCGACCAGCTTTCCCGATTTCGTCCCGATGATGCGCGGGCTGGGCGCGGATTATTCATGATCATCGCGATCGACGGTCCGGCCGCATCCGGCAAGGGCACACTCGGCAAGAAGCTTGCGGCGCATTACGGGCTGCGCCATCTCGACACCGGCCTGATCTATCGCGCGGTCGCAAAGGCCGTGCTCGAAGACGGCGGCTCGCTCGACAAGGCGGAGGACGCGATCCGCGCGGCGCAATCGCTCGATCCGTTCCGGTTTGCCGAGGAGATGCTGAAGGCGGACGACATCGGCAAGGCGGCGTCGGTGATTTCGGCGATCCCGGAGGTGCGGGCGGCGCTGCTTGCCTTCCAGCGCGACTTCGCGAAGTCCCCGCCCGGCGCAGTGCTCGACGGCCGCGATATCGGAACCGTCATCGCGCCTGAGGCCGAGGTCAAAATCTTCATCACGGCGGAGCCGCGCGAGCGGGCGAGGCGCCGCGCCCAGGAACTGCGCGGGCGCGGGCAGGCGGTTAATGAAGAGGCAATCCTCGCCGATATCCGCCAGCGCGACGAACGCGACACCAACCGCCCGGTCGCCCCCCTGAAACAGGCCCCGGATGCGCACTTGCTGGATACCACGCATTTGGATATAGACGCCGCAGTCCGGGCCGCCATCGACATCGTCGAGGCTGTTCGAGCGGGCCGAAGGCGCGGTTAAGCCGCCCTTCGTCGTTGGAGGAACAGCCCGCTCCGACGCTTCGTTCAGGCAGCCCGCCAGAACCCATCGTTCCGATCGAACGGCATTCGCACCGGCCTGCTGCCTTGCGGCAGTTGCCGAAGGTCCGTGGGACTTTCGGCCCGTGCGTTCGGAACGCCCATCACTCGAACTGCCGGTGACGACCAGGAGAATACATGGCTCAAGCTGCTGCTGCCGCGCCGTCGCGCGAAGACTTTGCCAAGATGCTCGATGAATCCTTCGAGAGCGGGAACCTGCACGAAGGCTCGGTCATCAAGGGCATTGTCGTCGGGATCGAAAAGGATGTCGCGGTCATCGACGTCGGACTGAAGACCGAAGGCCGCGTCGCGATGCGCGAATTCACCGGACCCGGCCGCGGGACCGAAATCAAGGTCGGCGATGAGGTTGAGGTTTACCTGGAGCGCGTGGAGAACGCGCTCGGTGAGGCCGTCCTCTCGCGCGACAAGGCGCGGCGCGAGGAGAGCTGGGGCAAGCTCGAAAGCGCGTTCAAGAATAACGAGAAGGTCACCGGCACGATCTTCAACCAGGTCAAGGGCGGCTTCACCGTCGATCTGGACGGCGCGGTCGCCTTCCTGCCGCGCTCGCAGGTCGACATCCGTCCGATCCGCGACGTCACCCCGCTGATGAATTCTCCGCAGCAGTTCCAGATCCTGAAAATGGATCGCCGCCGCGGCAACATCGTGGTCTCTCGTCGTACGGTCCTCGAAGAGACCCGCGCCGAGCAGCGCCAGGAGCTGGTGCAGAACCTTGAAGAGGGTCAGGTCATCGACGGCGTGGTCAAGAATATCACCGATTACGGTGCGTTCGTGGATCTCGGCGGCATCGACGGCCTCTTGCACGTCACCGACATCGCGTGGCGTCGCGTCAATCACCCGACCGAAGTGCTCAATATCGGCCAGTCGGTGAAGGTCAAGATCATCAAGATCAACCACGAGACGCACCGCATCTCGCTCGGCATGAAGCAGCTGCTCGACGATCCGTGGCAGGGCATCGAGGCGAAGTATCCGGTCAACGCCAAGTTCAAGGGCCGCGTGACCAACATCACCGACTACGGCGCGTTCGTGGAACTGGAGCCGGGCATCGAAGGCCTGATCCACGTCTCCGAAATGTCGTGGACCAAGAAGAACGTGCATCCGGGCAAGATCGTCTCGACTTCGCAGGAAGTCGAAGTGCAGATCCTCGAGGTCGATCCGGTCAAGCGCCGTATCTCGCTCGGCCTGAAGCAGACGATGCGCAACCCGTGGGAAGTGTTCGTCGAGAAATATCCTCCCGGCTCGATCGTCGAAGGCGAGGTCAAGAACAAGACCGAGTTCGGCCTGTTCCTCGGCCTCGACGGCGACGTGGACGGCATGGTCCATCTCTCCGATCTCGACTGGAAGCGTCCGGGCGAGCAAGTGATCGACGAGTACAAGAAGGGCGACAAGGTCCAGGCGACCGTGCTCGACGTCGACGTCGAGAAGGAGCGCATCTCGCTCGGCATCAAGCAGCTGCAGGGCGGCGATCCGATGGAGGAAGGCACCGCCGGCGAGCTCAAGAAGGGCGACGTCGTCACCTGCGAGGTGACCGCGGTGAAGGAGAACGGCATCGACGTGAAGATCGCCGGGACCGATCTCGAAGCCTTCATCCGCCGCGCGGATCTCGCGCGCGACCGCAACGACCAGCGCGCCGACCGCTTCCAGGTCGGCCAGAAGGTCGATGCCCGCGTGACCCAGTTCGACCGCAAGGCGCGCAAGGTCTCAGTCTCGATCAAGGCGCTCGAAGTGCAGGAAGAGAAGGAAGCCATCGCCCAGTACGGGTCTTCGGATTCGGGTGCGACGCTCGGCGACATTCTCGGCACCGCGCTCAAGCGCAAGGAAGACGCCGAAGGCTAAAAATGCGGCAGCCTTTGCGGGCGCCGTAACGTCAAAGATCCCCGGGCGGCGGGTGCCGTCCGGGGATCATGATTCAGTCAAGAATCGCGCGGACAAGGACGGCCAGGCCGTCAACCGCCAGCGAAAGGAGAGCGGATCATGTCGCTCGATGCCGACTCCATTGTGGACCGCCGCCGCATGCGGCGGAAACTGACCTTCTGGCGCGTGCTCACCGTGGCGGTCGCGGTGGTCGCGATAGCGGGCTTTGCGTTCTGGTCGGTGCGCGGCAGCGGCGCGGGCGGACCCGGCGTCGCCGGCAGCATCGCGCGCATCCGCATCACCGGGCTGATCCGCGGCAATCAGGAGCGGGTCGAGGCGCTGGAGCGTCTGGGCCGGTCGCAGGCGCGCGCGGTCATCGTCCATATCGACAGCCCGGGCGGTACGACGTCCGGCTCCGAACAACTTCATGACGCGCTGCTCGAGCTGAAGGCGAAGAAGCCGATGGTCGTCGTCGTCGACGGGCTTGCGGCGTCGGGCGGCTACATGGCTGCGGTCGCGGCCGATCACATCGTCGCGCAGAGCGCGTCCCTCGTCGGCTCGATCGGCGTGCTGTTCCAGTATCCGAATTTCACCGACGTGCTGAAGACCATCGGCGTGAAGGTCGAGGAAGTGAAGTCCTCTCCGCTCAAGGCTGCGCCGAACGGCTTCGAGCCGACCTCGCCGGAAGCGCGCGCGGCGATCGCCGCGATCGTCATGGACTCCTATGACTGGTTCAAGGGCCTCGTGAAGGAGGGCCGCAAGCTCGACGACGAGGCGCTCGCGCGCGTGAGCGACGGCCGCGTGTTCACCGGCCGCCAGGCGGTCGACCTGAAGCTGATCGACGAGCTCGGCAACGAGAAGACCGCGATCGCGTGGCTTGCCAAGGAAAAGGGCATCGACGCAAAGCTGCCGGTTCGCGATTACCGTCTGTCGCCGCGCTTCGGCGATCTGCCGTTCCTGCACGTCGCGGCGGTCGGGCTGCTCGATATCGCGGGCCTGACGGCGGTCGCGCGGCGGCTCGAAGAGTCGGGCTGGCTCGTCGCAGCCGAGCGTCTCAACCTTGACGGTGTACTGGCCCTTTGGCACCCTCAGGCGACCGATTGATCGCAAGGTCTCATCCGGCTTGTGATTGTGCGGTGCGTGAGGCCAGCGGGGCCGCAGCAATCTGGTTGGGTCGGTAGGCGACGATGATCAAGTCCGAACTCGTTCAGCAGATCGCGACGCAGAATCCGCATCTCTATCAGCGCGACGTCGAGAACATCGTCAACGCGATCCTCAACGAGATCACGGCTGCGCTCGCGCGCGGCGACCGGGTCGAGCTGCGCGGCTTCGGCGCGTTCTCCGTCAAGCATCGTCCGGCCCGCACCGGCCGCAATCCGCGCACCGGCGCGCATGTCTCGGTCGAGCAGAAGTCCGTGCCGTTCTTCAAGACCGGCAAGGAAATGCGCGAGCGGCTGAACAAGGACGGCAGCGCCTAGTTTCGAGGGCTGCGGCGCGCGATCGGTTCCTGATCCTTCGGCGAAATTTCCGGCTGCGCGGCCCGCGTGCGGCGTGGCATAGTCGTTCCGGCTCAAGAGGCGCCCGATGACCCGGAAATTGGTGACGTATTTCGTTCTGGTCCCGCTCGCGATCGTCATCCTGATGTTCGCGGTGGCGAACCGGGAGATCGTCACGGTGTCGTTCGACCCGTTCAGCACCACGCAGCCCGCGATGTCGTTCACGATGCCGCTGTTCATCCTGATTTTCGTCCTCGTCATCCTCGGCGTGATCATCGGCGGCTTCGCCGCCTGGCTGCGCCAGTCGAGATACCGCCGCCATGTGCGGCTCCTGGAAGCCGAAGTGCGCGTGCTGCGGGGAGAGAACGAGGCGCTTCTCGCCCGCCGTAGCGAAACGGCCTCGCCGCCGCTCACGCCGGAGCGGCTGCCCTATCGGCCGCCGGCCTGACAGCGGGCGGGGAGGGTCACATGCGCTTCGTCACGGCTGAGGAACTGGGGCGGATTCTTCGCTACCCGGCGCTCGTGGATGCGCTGGCGGAAGGCTTCCGCGCCGACATCACGGTGCCGGTGCGCCATCATCACACGCTGCCGCAGCCGGGCGCCGACGCGACGCTCCTGCTGATGCCGGCCTGGACCGAAAGCGGCCAGCGCTTTCTCGGCTGCAAGATCGTGACGGTGTTCCCGGACAACGCCAGGGCGAAGCTGCCCTCGGTCTATGGCCAGTATCTCCTGATGTCGGGCGACACGGGCGAGCCGCTTGCCCTGATCGAGGGACGCACGCTCACTGCCTGGCGCACGGCCTGCGCCTCCGCACTCGCGGCGCGCTATCTTGCGCGGCAGGACGCCTCGCACCTCGTCCTGATCGGAGCAGGGGCACTCGCCCCGCATCTTGTCCGCGCGCATGCGGCGGTGCGCCCGATCAAGCGGGTCACCATCTGGAACCGGACCAGCGCCAACGCCGTGGCGCTCGGCTTTAAGCTCGCGGAGGAGGGCTTCGTCGCCGACGTCTCCGACGATCTCGCGGCGGTGCGCGACGCCGACATCGTGTCCTGCGCGACATTGTCGAGCGAGCCGCTGGTGCGCGGCGACTGGCTGAAACCGGGCACGCATGTCGATCTCGTGGGCGGCTTCACGCCGAAGATGCGCGAGGCCGACGACGCGGCGCTTCGCCGTGCGCGCGTCTTCGTCGATACGCGGGGCGGCGCGCTCAAGGAGGCGGGCGACCTCGTCGATCCGCTCGCGCGCGGGGTCATCAAGGAAAGCGACGTGCAGGGCGACCTGTTCGACCTCTGCCGCGGAAAAACGACGGGCCGGGGCTCCGCAGAGGAGATCACGCTGTTCAAGTCGGTCGGAACCGCGATCGAGGACCTCGCCGCGGCCATGCTGGTCTGGGGCAGCCTCTGAAGCCGTCCCGTCCCGCTTTGCGGCGGGGGTGAGAACCGGCTAGAACCCGCCCGCCATGCCCCTTCTGGTCAAAGTCTGCGGTCTGAAGACCCCCGAAGCGCTCGACGCGGCGCTCGACGCCGGCGCCGATTTCGTCGGATTCGTCTTTTTCCCGCCATCGCCGCGCAACGTAGCCTTCGAGGCGGCGCCAGCGCTCGCGGCGCGTGTGCGTAGCCGCGCAAAGAAGGTCGCGCTGACGGTCGATGCCGACGACGCGCTCTTCGAGCAGATCGTTGCTGGACTGAAGCCGGACATGCTCCAGCTTCACGGACATGAAAGCCCGGATCGGGTGAATGAACTGAAACGCCGCTACCACCTGCCGGTGATGAAGGCGCTGCCGGTCGAGGCGCGCGCCGATCTTGCGGCGATCGAGCGATACAAGGGCGCGGCGGACTGGCTCCTGTTCGACGCGCGCCCTCCGCGCGACGCGACGCGCCCCGGCGGGCTCGGCAAGCCGTTCGACTGGACGCTTCTGCGCGATCTCGACGTGGGATTGCCGTTCATGCTGTCTGGCGGGCTCGATGCATCCAATGTCGCGGAGGCCCTGCGGATCACGCGCGCCCCGGCGGTGGACGTGTCGTCCGGCGTGGAACGCGCCCCCGGTGAGAAGGACCCGGACAAGATCCGCGCCTTTGTGCGGGCCGCGCGCGCGGCCGACGCTGCGCTGGCGCAAAAGGTGAGCGCATGACCGTCCAGCAGCCCAACACCTTCAAGTCCGGGCCGGACGAGAGCGGGCATTTCGGCATTTATGGCGGACGCTTCGTCGCCGAGACGCTGATGCCGCTCATTCTCGATCTGGAAAAGGCCTACGCCGAGGCAAAGAAGGATCCCGCGTTCCAGAAGGAGCTGGACGGATATCTTTCGCATTATGTCGGGCGTCCGTCGCCGCTCTATTTCGCCGAGCGGATGACGCAGCATTTCGGCGGCGCGAAAATCTATCTCAAGCGCGAAGACCTCAACCACACCGGCGCGCACAAGGTGAACAACGTGCTCGGCCAGATCATGCTGGCGCGCCGCATGGGCAAGAAGCGCATCATCGCGGAAACCGGCGCGGGCATGCACGGGGTTGCGACCGCGACCATCTGCGCGAAATTCGGGCTTCAGTGCATCGTGTTCATGGGCGCGGTCGACATCGAGCGGCAACGGCCGAACGTGCTGCGCATGCGCATGCTCGGTGCCGAGGTGCGGCCGGTGACGTCCGGCGCCAACACGCTGAAGGACGCGATGAACGAGGCGCTGCGCGACTGGGTGACGAATGTCGCCGACACCTTCTATTGCATCGGCACGGTCGCGGGCCCGCATCCCTATCCGATGATGGTGCGCGATTTCCAGTCGATCATCGGCAACGAGACGCGCGAGCAGATGATGAAGGCGGAGGGCCGCATTCCGGATTCGCTGCTCGCCTGTATCGGCGGCGGCTCGAACGCGATGGGCCTGTTCTTTCCCTTCCTCGACGACAAGGACGTGGCGATCTACGGCGTCGAGGCCGCGGGTCACGGGCTGACCAAGCTGCACGCCGCCTCGATCGCGGGCGGACGCCCCGGCGTGCTGCACGGCAACCGCACCTATCTCTTGATGGATGAGGACGGGCAGATTGAGGAAGCGCATTCCATTTCGGCCGGTCTCGATTATCCGGGAATCGGGCCGGAGCATTCCTGGCTGAACGACATCGGGCGGGTGAAATACCTGTCGGCGACCGACGACGAGGCGGTCGAGGCCCTGCAATTGTGCAGCAGGCTCGAAGGCATCATCCCGGCGCTGGAATCGGCGCATGCGCTCGCGCGCCTGCCCGAAGTCGCTTCGGGCAAGCCGAAGGATCACCTGGTCGTGGTCAATGTCTCCGGGCGCGGCGACAAGGACCTCGATTCGGTCGCGAAATATCTCGAGACGCACAAGGCATGACCACCCGCATCGACAGGCGCTTCGCTGAACTGAAGAAGGAAGGCCGCGCCGCGCTCGTGACCTTCACCATGGCGGGCGATCCGGATTACGAGACCTCGCTCGCGCTCGCGAAGGCTTTGCCGAAGGCGGGCGCCGACGTGATCGAACTCGGCATGCCGTTCACCGATCCGATGGCCGACGGGCCGGCGATCCAGGCCGCGGGCCTGCGTGCGCTCAAGAGCGGCCAGACGATGAAGAAGACGCTCGCGCTCGTGCGAGCCTTCCGCGCGGAGGACGATACGACGCCGATCGTGCTGATGGGCTATTACAACCCGATCTACATTTACGGCGTCGACAAGTTCCTCGCCGATGCGAAGACGGCCGGAATCGACGGACTGATCGTGGTGGACCTCCCGCCCGAGGAGGATCACGAGCTTTGCATTCCGGCGCTGAAGGCCGGATTGAATTTCATCCGCCTCGCGACGCCGACGACCGACGACAGGCGCCTGCCCGCGGTGCTGAAGAACACGTCGGGCTTCGTCTATTACGTCTCGATCACCGGCATCACCGGCGCGGCGTCGCCCGATGCGGGGAAGGTCACGAACGCGGTGGCGCGCATCAAGCGCCACACGAGCCTGCCGGTCGCGGTCGGCTTCGGCGTGCGCGACGCCGCACGTGCCCGTGCCATCGCCGAGGGCGCGGAGGGCGTCGTGGTCGGTTCCGCGCTGATCGACGCGCTGAAGGGCTCGCTCGACAAGGACGGCAAGGCGACATCGGGCAGTGTGAAGGCCGTGACCGATCTGGTATCGTCGATTTCGGAAGGCGTGCGTTCGGCTCGAACGGTCCCCGCGGGATAAACAATGCGAACGCTTCTTGTGGTTTCGGTCGCGTCCATTCTCGCAGGCGCGACGGCGCCCGCGCTGGCGCAGGACGTTCCTCCGGCCGAAACCCTCAAAGAAATCGTTTCGAAGCTCGAGCGGCCGCCGCTACCGACAGCGATCGTCGTGCAGCCCGCCGCAGGGCCCTCGAGCAACGCGTGTCCGCTGCGCCCCTTCGACATGATGCTGACGCGAGCCGGAAAGACGGAGCGCACCTATTCCGTGCTGCTCGACCGCGCCGCGCCGACGCGCATGCTCGCCGTGTTGCGGCGGATCGCGGTCGACACCGACGGCAGCCCGCGCGGCTATCATCCTGAAGATCCCGAAGGCACCGGCACCTGCACGCGTGCCGTCGGCCGCGATGGACAGGTGCATCCGCAAGGCGTCTGCGCGCTCGACAAATTTTCCAGTGGCCGGACCACGCTGTTCCGCGACACGGAGCGGTTGAGCAAGGACAGCCTCATCCGCGACTGGAAAGAGATCTGGCCGCTGATCCGCGATCGCAAGCTGAAACCGGTCGATCTGCGCAAGGTCTACGGACCGCAGGCGCCGGACGGCTATTACTTCTTTCACTGGCGCGCGCGCAATCTCACCGCCTTCTTCAAGCGCTTCATCATCCCGCAGACCAGGGACGGCTATCCCTGCCTGCACGGCGCGGAATCGCCCTTCGCCGGTTACTTCGTCGCGGCGACGACGCTCGAGCACAACAGGCCCGCGCGCGCCGACGGCTGCGCGCCGGCGCGTTATATCGACGCGGAGAAGATTCCCTTCTTCGTCCTGCCGAAGGGAGGCTTCGGCGGCGTCGGGATCGGTGACGTCATGGTCGCGCGCATGAAGCAGAACGGCGCGGAGCGGACGGTTTACGGCATCGTCGCCGATGCAGGCCCCCCGACGCAGCTCGGCGAAGGGTCGCTCGCGCTGAACGCGGCACTCATGGGCAAGCCCGACGTCATGACGATGAACATGCGCGAAACCTGGTCGTATGACATCGAAGGCCCGGCCGTGACCGTGCTCGTGCTCGGCGGCACGCGCGGCCTGCTGAAGGGTGACTATTCGCGCAGCAACATCGAGGCGGTGGCGCGCGCCGAATTCGCCCGCTGGGGCGGTTCCGACCCGCTGCGGCAGCTCGACGCCTGCACGTCCGCCGCGAAGGTCAACCGCATTTGCGACGCAACGCGGGACAAGTGCTAGCCGGGCGCTCGTTGACATTGCTCAACGCCGTGCCGCCGATTTGCGCTAGCGTTTAATGATGCAGCCCGCAGCCCAGATCATGCCCTTGACGCTGCGGCGCCGATTGTCCCTGACGCTGCTCGTGCTTTATGGCGTCGGCATCACGATTGGTGCGGGCATCTACGTGCTGATCGGCGAGGTCGCCGCCCACGCCGGCGCGGCGGCGCCTTGGGCCTTCCTGCTCGCGGGATGCGCCATGGCGTTCACCGTCGGATCCTACGCCGAACTCGCCACGCGCTATCCGGTCAGCGCCGGGGAAGCGGCGTATGTGGGCGCGGCCTTTCGTTCCCGTGCAGCGTCGGCCGCAACCGGGCTGATCACGATCGTCATCGGTGTCGTCTCGTCCGCTACGGTGTCGCTCGGAGCTGCAGGGTACATTTCCCAGTTCGTCGGGTTACCCAACGGCGTGATCGTCGGCGCGGTGGTCATTGCACTCGGCGCCGTCGCCGCCTGGGGAATTCTCGAATCGGTGCTGCTCGCGAGCCTGTTCACCCTGATCGAGGTCGGCGGGCTGCTGCTGATCATCGGAGCGGCGTTCTATCATGACGTTCCTTTCGTAACGTCGCTGATATCGCCGCCCACGCCCGACTTGAATGTGCTGTCCGGCGTCGCCTATGCGAGCCTGCTTGCCTTCTTTGCCTTCATCGGCTTCGAAGATCTGGCCAATGTGGTCGAAGAGGTGAAGGTGCCGCACCGCGACATCCCGCGCGCGATGGCGCTCACGCTCATGATCACGATGACGCTCTATGTCATGGTCGCCGCCATCGCGGTGACGGCCGTTCCGGTCGCGCAGCTTGCCGCCTCCAAGGCGCCGCTCGGTCTGGTCTTCGCCGCGGTGGCGCATGTCAACCCGCTCGCGCTCAGTGCGATTGCAATCATTGCCGCACTCAATACCATCCTGGCGCAAATCTCGATGGCGGCACGCGTGGTTTACGGTCTCGGGCAACAGGGCCATCTTCCGCGGCGGCTGGGTGTCGTGCACCCGCGCACGGCAACGCCGGTACTGGCCACCGCGCTGATCGTGGCAGCCACATTGCTGCTGGCTTTAGTCGTTCCCTTTGAGCGCCTCGCAGAATCGACGTCGCTCGCCACGCTATCGATCTTCGCCCTCGTCAATCTTTCGCTGCTGTGGCTACGCTGGCGGCACGTGCATAGCCCGGCCCGGCACGTTCGCGTTCCGCTCTGGGTGCCGGCGGCCGGTCTCGTCACGTGTCTTGCGATGATGGCGGCCGCGCTCGCGCGATGATCCGCAGCGCGTGTCAGGATGCCGGCTCTTTTCGCGCCGCCAATCCTCCCTATTTGCATGAGTGTTGAAAATTTCGCCCGCAATGGGCCGCAAAGGGGAGTAAGATGCGCGTCCGGGCTGAAGCCCGCGCTCTCTGGTGAATGACATGAACTGGATTTCCAACGTCGTCCGTCCGAAGATTCGAAACTTTCTCAACCGGAGGGAAAGTCCGGAGAATCTGTGGATCAAGTGTCCTGAGACGGGACAACTCGTCTTCTACAAGGACGTGGAGGCGAACCAGTTCGTCATTCCCGGTTCGAACTACCACATGCGCATGAGCGCGACCGCACGCCTGAAATCGATTTTCGACAACGAGACCTGGCTCGACATCGGGGTGGCCGAAGTGCCGGTCGATCCGCTCAAGTTCCGCGACCAGCGCCGTTATGCCGACCGCCTGAAGGACGCTCGCACCAAGACCGGGATGCACGACGCGATCAAGCTCGGCTTCGGCAAGCTCGAAGACCTGCCGGTGGTGATCGGGGTGCAGGATTTCGACTTCATGGGCGGCTCGCTGGGCATGGCGGCCGGCGAGGCGGTCATCAAGGGGCTCGATACCGCGGTCGAGAAGGGCGTTCCCTTCATTATGTTCGCAGCGTCGGGCGGCGCGCGGATGCAGGAGGGGATTCTCTCCCTGATGCAATTGCCGCGCACGACCGTCGCGGTCGAGCGGCTGCGCGAGATCCGCAAGCCCTACATCGTGGTGCTGACCAATCCGACCACGGGCGGTGTCACCGCGTCCTACGCGATGCTCGGCGACGTCCACATCGCAGAGCCGTCCGCGCTGATCGGATTTGCCGGCCCGCGCGTCATCGAGCAGACGATTCGCGAGAAGCTGCCGCCGGGCTTCCAGCGCGCGGAATATCTGAAGGACCACGGCATGGTCGACATGGTGGTGCATCGCCACGAGCTGCGCAGTGTGCTCGCGTCGATCTGCCGGGTGCTGACCAAGGCCGTTCCCGGCAAGAAGCGCGAGGCGCCCGTTCTGCCTCCGCCGGCGCCCGCCGCCGCGCCGGCCTGAACGACGCGCGCTTCCCATGTCATCGATCGATGCGACGCTGGCGCGGCTGCTCGCGTTGCATCCCAAGCTGATCGATCTTTCGCTCGACCGGATCGAACGGCTGCTCGCCCGCCTCGGCCATCCCGAGCGCGCGCTGCCGCCGGTCATCCACGTCGCGGGGACGAACGGGAAGGGTTCGACCGTCGCGTTCATGCGCGCGATCCTCGAAGCCTCCGGCCGCAGCGTCCACGTCTACACCTCGCCTCATCTCGTGCGCTTCAACGAGCGCTTCCGGATCGGAGCGCCCGGCGGCGGGCATCTTGCTTCGGATGACATGCTCGACGCGGCGCTCGCCGAATGCGAACGCGCCAATGCCGGCGAGCCGATCACGGTGTTCGAGATCACCACGGCCTCAGGGTTTGTGCTGTTCTCGCGCCATCCGGCGGACGTGCTGCTATTGGAAGTCGGTCTCGGCGGGCGTCTCGATGCGACCAATGTGGTCGAGCGCCCGCTTGCGAGCGTCATCACGCCGGTTTCGCTCGATCATGCGGACTATCTCGGCGACACGATCGAGAGCATCGCGGCGGAAAAGGCAGGGATCCTGAAAAAACGGGTGCCGGGGATCGTCGCGGCGCAGCCGAAGGAGGCGCTGTCGGTCATCGAGGCGGCGGCCGCGCGCGTGCGCGCGCCACTCTATGTCGCGGGCGAGCATTGGGTGGTCAGCGAGGAACGCGGCCGGCTCGTCTACCAGGACGACGACGGGCTGCTCGACCTGCCGGCGCCGCGGCTGATCGGTCGGCATCAATTCATGAATGCCGGAACCGCGATTGCCGCGTTGCGGCGGACGGGGTTGGGGCTTCCGCCATCCGCCTACGAAGCGGGGTTGCTCAAGGCCGACTGGCCCGCGCGCATGCAGCGCCTGTCGCAGGGAAAACTCGCAGCGCTCGCGCCGCCGGGCAGCGAATTGTGGCTCGACGGCGGACACAATCCGGACGGCGGGCATGCCATCGCGGCCGCGCTCGGCGATATCGAGGAGCGCGTGTCGCGCCCGCTGGTCGTGATTGCCGGGATGCTGTCGACCAAGGATTGCGGCGGCTTCCTGCGGAATTTTTCCGAGATCGCGCGGCTTCTGTTCGCCGTGCCGATTCCGCATCAGGTCAAGAGCATGAGCGCGGGCGACCTTCGGGACGCCGCGATGCACGTCGGGATTCCGGCGCGCGATGCGCCGAGCGTGGAGGCCGCGCTTGAGGACATCGCAAAGCTCGCGCTTGATCCGGCGCCGCGTATCCTGATTACCGGATCGCTCTATCTCGCGGGCGAGGTTTTGAAGGCGAACGGCACGCCGCCGGAGTGACTTTCAGCGCAGCGGGCGAAGCCGCATCCGGCGCAACGCGGTCATGGCGAGGGCGAGAGCGGCAAGGCCGGCAAAGACAACCATGACGACGCGCGAGCCCTCGCGATAGGCGAGGACCGCGATGCAGGCAATGAACACCGCGCTGTAGGCTGTCGACAGGGCGTAATCGCGGCGCGCCGGCGCGGGCAAAGATTTCACCCACGCGACGATGTTGAGCGCGCCGAGCCTGTTTGCATGGCCCGTCTGCGACAGGCGATACGGAGCGGCCTGCTGCAGCGCGCGTGCATAATGCGCGGTAGCGACGAGACCGAACGCCAGAGCGACAATCAGAACAACGGGGCTCATGCCCGAAACGTCTAGCGGGACGCACGGCGACATTCCAGCGCGTTCCGGAATCGCGCTTTCCATTGTCTTACCCGGACGCATTTACCCCGCATAAAGCAAAACGGCCGGCGCATGGCCGGCCGTCTGAAAAATCAATGATTGGCGGGTTAGACCGCCGCGGTGATCCATTGTTCGAGCTTCTGCTTCGGCGCCGCGCCGACCTGGCGCGAGGCGAGTTCGCCGTTCTTGAAGATCATCAATGTCGGGATCGACATGATGCCGTATTTCGCCGCGATGCCGGGATTCTCATCGACGTTCAGCTTGACGATCTTGACCTTGTCGCCGAGCGAATTGGAAATCTCGTCGAGCGCGGGCGCGATCATGCGGCACGGCCCGCACCATTCCGCCCAGAAGTCGACGACCACGGGATTGGCCGATTTCAAGACCTCGCTCTCGAAAGTTGCGTCCGACACCTTGCTAACGGCCATGAAATACCTCGCGAATCGTTGAGCTTGTCTCTGCCCGGGCGTGGAACCTATGAACGCCCCGGCGGAGGGTCAAGCCTTGCTCACGCAGGGGTGAGCGCCGAAAGGCGCTCATCCAGAAGATGCGCCGGAACCTCCATCAGATCGGGGATATCGGTCCACACGAGCGCGGCGCGGATGCTGCGATTCGGATAAATCCGCGCGAGCACTGCGCGGTAGAGCGCGAGCTGGCGCACATAATGGCCGTGCTGCGCCGTCAGCGCATTCAGGTCGCGCGGTGCGGGCCGGTTGCTCTTGTAGTCGGCGATCAGCACCGCGTCGTCCGTCACGACGAGCCGGTCGACCTGACCGGAGACGATCGCGTCGGGACGATGCGGGCGGGGAAGGCGGCCGACGATCGGTACCTCGGCGCGGCTTCCCGCGGTAAACAGCGGTGCAAATCGCGCATCGTCGAGCAGCGCGAGAACTTGCGCTGCAATCTCGCGGCATAGTTCGTCCCCGAGATCCTTTCCCGCGCGGTCGAGATAAAGGCGCGCGGCATCAGCGCGATGCTCTTTCGCAATGTCCGGCAGCGACTGCAGCAGCCGATGCACGAGCCGGCCGCGTGTCAGTGCGGTCGCCCGCTCGAACGGACCGTGAAACACGGTTCCGGCAAAATCTTCGTCCGAGGACGGCGTGAGAATGTCCGGACGCGGCGGCTCGGGCGGAACGATCCGCGACAGCCAGCCCGGAAGCGGCTCTTCCGGTTGCGCTTCGGCAGGCGCGCGCCGCTTTGCGGAGGCCGCCTTGCCGGATTTCTGATAGCGCAGCACCATGCCGTCGCCGTCGTCTGCGGCGACCTCCACGAGATCGTCTTTCAGGCCCTCCCGCACGAGATCGTACCAGCAGCCCTCGGGACGCTTTTGCACGCCGTCGGCGCCGCAGACGATCAGGCGTTCGGCGGCGCGCGTCATCGCAACGTAAAGAAGCCTCCGGTATTCGTCGGCGGCGGCATTCCGTGCTTCCTCGCGCGCAGCCTCCATCGGCCCGACATCCTTGTCCTTCGCGCCGGCCCAGATCAGTTGCGCGGGCGCGTCCGGCACGGCGCGTGCGGGCGGAATCGGCAGAAGGCGCGGCGGGTGACGACCGGCCGGCGGCGTGGTCGTGTCGGCGAGAACGACGATCGGCGCTTCGAGGCCCTTCGCGCCGTGCACGGTCATGACGCGCACCTCGTCGCGCGTCATTTCCATGTCGCGCTTCACTTCCACATCGGATGCGCGCAGCCACGCGATGAAGCCCTGCAGCGAGGGCGTCTCGCTGCTCTCATAGGCGAGCGCGAGATTGAGGAATTCATCGAGCGCGTCGGCGGCTTCATGCCCGAGTCGCTGGTAGATTTCTTTCCGCCCGCCGCCGGGGCCGAGAAGCCGCGCGTAGAACGTGAACGGACTTTCTTTGCCCGCAGCGTCGCTGAGCGCCTCGATCCCCTTCGACACGGCCGCGAATTTTTGGTTGCGCAGCAACGCCTCGCGCAGCGACAGCCCGCCCCGGTTCCACGCGATCTCGTACAGGTCGTCTTCGGTCATTCCGAAGAGCGGGCTCTTCAGCACGCAGGCGAGCGCGAGATCGTCCTGCGGCAGCAGCAGCGCGTCCGCGAGCGCCATCAGGTCCATGATCGCGATGTGCTCCGTCAGGACCATGCGGTCGGCCCCCGCGACCGGCACGTTCTGGTCCTTCAGTGCGCGGATGATCGCCTCGAACAGCGGCCCGCGCTGGCGCACGAGGATCAGGATGTCCCTCGCGGTGACCGGTCTGCCGTCCCGCCCGACGCTGTCCAGTTCGATCCAGCGGCGCACGTTGCGCGCGATCTTTCGCGCAAGCTCGACGCGCGGGCTCGTCTCGGATTCGGCGTTGAACGGCGCGTCCCAGGCGAGCGGCTCCGGCTTCTCCTCGGGCTTCGTCGTGTCCCAGACTTCGACATGGCCCGGCGCGGCATCTTCGAGTGCCTGATGCAGCGAAATACCGGCCGCGTCGGAGGTCAGGCTCGCGTAGATTTCCTTGGCGCTGAAAACCTTGTCGACCGCGCGGAGCACGATCTCGCCGGAGCGGAACGAGGTTTGCAGCTTCACTTTTTCAAGCGGCAACTCGGCCGCGTCGAACGCGCTTTTGTATTCGCGGAATTTCAGGTCGAAAATGTCCGGCCGTGCGCCCTGGAACGAGAAGATCGACTGCTTGTCGTCGCCAACGGTGAACAGGGTGCGCTTCACGCCTTCGCGTGCGCCGAGGCCCGCGGTGAATTCGCCGATGATGGTGCCGATGACGTCCCATTGCTTGCGGCTGGTATCCTGAGCCTCGTCGATCAGCACATGCTCGATGCCGGCGTCGAGCTTGTAGAGCACCCACGCCGCCGAGGTCTTGCGGAAGAGGTCGAGCACGCGGTCGATCAGGTCGTCGTAATCGAGGAGCCCACGCCGGCTTTTTTCGCCGCGATAGAGGCCGATCACGGTGTGGGCGATGGTGACGAGGGTCGCCGTGCGGTCGCGGCATTCCACCGCCAGCGCCTTCTCGATGAGATCGCAGACGCGCTGCTGCTCCTTCAGAAGACGATCCAGTAGCTGCGGGTTCTTCTCCGCTATCGCCTTGGTGACGATGTTCTTGCGCGGCTCAAGCTTTGTGCTGCAGAAAATCAGCAGATAGGCGTCGAAGCGCGCCGGTCCGATGGCGGCGCGGGCTTTCTTCAGTCGGTCGACGTGGCCTGCATCGGTCTTGGAACCCGACGCGAAAATCTCCGCGAGCGCGGGCCATTCCTTTTCCGGAAAATGCGAGTTGGCCCAGAAGTCATCGTGCAGCGATTGCAGCGTATCCGACGGTTTGATCCCGAGGCTTTGCGAGAGCTGCGCCATCGCGGCATCGACGCCGCCCGCGGCGCCGACCCAGGCTTCGATCTCGTCGCGCTTGCCGATCGCGTCGCGGATCACATCGCGGAAAGTCTGATCCGCCGCGGTCGACAGCACCGCGTCGAGCGCCCGGCCGATCGGGCTGTCGGGTTTCGCCGCCGCGTCGAGCATGACTTTCAGCGTCAGTTCGTCGAGCATCCGGTGCTCGGTCGCGTCGTCGACCACGGAGAATCCGGCCGCGACATCGGCCTCGAACGGAAACTGGTGCAACAGCCGCGTGCAGAAGGCGTGGATGGTCTGGACCTTGAGGCCGCCCGGCGTTTCGAGCGCGGTCGCGAAAAGCTGGCGCGCACGCGCGCGCTCCGCGGGCCCGGCTTTCACTCCGATCTTGCGGATCGCGTCGTCGAGTTGAGCGTCGTCATACGAGGTCCATTTCGCAAGCTCGTCGAAGACGCGCTTGGCCATATTGGCCGCGGCCGCCTTGGTGAAGGTGATGCAGAGGATCTTCGCCGGGTCGATGCCGCGTAAAAGGAGCTTGATCACGCGCAGCATCAGCACGTGCGTCTTGCCCGAACCGGCGTTCGCGGACACCCAGACGGAGATGTCCGGGTCGGACGCGCGGTTCTGCGGCGCGGTGACGGAATCGGGAATGCGCGCGCGTTCGCTCATTCGGCCGTCTCCCCGCCGCCCGAGGCCGACCATTCCTTGATGCGCGCGAGGTGGTCGTAATCGCCGTATTCGAGCTGCCACATCGGGATGGGGACGGAGAGATAGGCCTGGCTGTCGTTGTCGAAGCCTTTGATCAGCGCGGTCAGCCGCGCGAGCGCGGTGTCGGCTTCAATGTCGGGCGTGGTGTCCTCGAACTTGACGGGCAACGCCTCGCCGCCGTCCTTGCCGCCTTTCACCGAGACATAGACCAGTTCCTTCAGCGTGGCGCCGGCGCTGCCCTTGCCGAAGGCGCCGTTGCGCAGCATCGCGGCTTCGAGCGTCATCTGCGGCGAGAGCCCGATCCGCACCTGCTTGCCTTGCGGGATGTGACCGGTCTTGTAGTCGAGGATCGCGTAGCTGCCGTCGGTCAGGTGCTCGATCCGGTCGGCGCGCGCGCGAAGCACAAAGGTGCGGTCCCCGGAAGGAATTTCGAGGCGGCCAGACACTTCCGCGTCAATCGACGTCACGATCTTGCGGCGCTCGGTTTCCCATACGGCGAACCAGTACGCGATGCGCACGAAACGCGGCCACCAGAAGGCGCGCGCCTCCGGATAAGCCGCGAGTTTCGCAAAATGCTTTTCCCCGATCGCGAGCAGCGCGCTGCGCGGGTCCTTGGGAAGAGCCTTCGCGAAAGTCTCGGTGAATTCCGCGAGCGCTTCATGGATGACGATGCCGCGGTCGCGCGCGCCGGGCGGAGCGTCGATCACCTCGATCGGCTGCAGCTTCAGGACGTGCTTCGCGTAGATCGTGTAGGGGTCGCGCAGCCAATGCTCGATCTCCGTGACCGACAGCGACATCGGCCGCACATCGCGCGGCGGCTTGGGTGCTGGCCGGTCGCAAGCCTTCGGCTTCGCGACCTCGTCGAGCGTGCGTGCCCAGCGCAGAAATCGGCGCTCACCGCGCTCGAGGGCATCTTTCCACCGTTTCTCGCCCGCCACCGCAGCAAGCCGCTGCACGAAACGCGACGGCACCGCGGGCGAGCCTTCGCGCTTTGCCGCATAGGACAGGACGATCTCCTTCGCGCCGAGGCTTTGCGCGAAATCGTGCGCCGAAAGGCCGATCCTGCGTTCCGGAAGGTCGAGGCCGAGCTTGCGCCGCATCGGCCGGCTGAGCCAGGGATCGGGCTGCGGCTCGGGCGGCCACACGCCTTCCACCAGTGCGCCAAGGACCACGCGATCCGCCTGCTGCAGCCGCGCTTCGAGCGGGCCGAGAATGCGGATGCGACTTTCCGGCTTCGCCGGGCGGCGCACGATGCGTCCGGACATCGCAGCCTGAAACGCTTCGGGGTAATCGCCCGGCGGCAGCGCGAGCATGTCGGGGCAGCGCGCCTCCTCGATGCCGGAAAACACACCGAGCAGCACCTGCCCGTCGAGATCGGAGAATGCCGCGATCGCGCCGCCGGCATCCGTGGAGAGCGCCGCGATCACGTCGCGATGAAGCATCGCGGTCGCAGCGAACGGCCGTGCCTTCCTCGCAAGCGTCTCGAGCGGCGCGAGCGCATTCGTGAAATTCTTTATCAGCGACTCCGCGGCCGCGAGATCGGCATCGCTCAACGCCTTGCGGGGGTCGCTCGGATGCAGGTCGTCCCTGTCGCGGCGGAATGCGGCGAGCGCCTGCGCAAGCCCGGCGGTGCCCGGTTGCGGGCGGGGCCCGCGCAGGATCGCGCGTTCGAGCGTCTCGATCGCGCCGATATGCGCGGACGCGCGTGCGCCGAGCCGAAACAGCGGATGCTTCATCAGCGCGAGCAGGGGAACCGGCTCGACGCCGCCGAGCGCGACCTCCGCGGCGAGGCGTGCAAATATCCCCGCCGGCGTCTCGGCGAGTGCGTCGCCGCCTGAATCGTCGACCGGCACGTTCCAGCGCGCCAGCGCCGCAAGCACGCGGCGCGCAAGCGCGCGGTCCGGCGTGATGAGCGCTGCGGTCCGTTTCAGGCTCGCGTCGCTTCCGTCGTCGATCGCCTCGCGCAGCGCGATGGCGATGCCGAGCGCCTCATCCTCGGCGTTGGCCGCCTGCAGCACGGTGATGCCGGCCATCGCCTTGTCCGCGCGGGCCGAGAAGGCCGGCTCGCGCAGCGTCTCTTCCCAGCGTTCGGTGGCGTCGGCCGGACGCATCGCTTCGGACACCAGGGCTTCGCGGCCGTGATCCTGTCGCGCGCCGAGCGTGACGACGTCCTCGCGCCCGATGCCAAACTTTTTCAGAAGCTCGTGCATCGCGAATTGCGGATGCCCGTAGGACGGGATCGCATCGTCCGTGATGACGCCGATCTTGTTCCAGGATGGCGCATCGAGGTCGGTGTCGAGGCCGGGCAGCACGACCGCGCCATGCGGAAGGCGCGCAATGGTCGCAAGCAGCCTCGCGGTCGAGGGCATCGAGCCGGTGGAGCCTGCGGCAATGATCGGGCCGCGTGTCGTCCCTTCCAGCCGCTCGGCCTCCGCTGCGATCATGTGGTCGCGAAGGGCTGCGGGCTCGATCTTGCCGCGCTCGTCGCGAAGCTTCGGCCATTGCTCGCGCGCGATCTTCAGGAAGGCGAGCGTCAATTGCCAGTATTGATCCAGATGATCCGGCACCAGGCCGTCGAGATCGTCCCATGACGCATCGCGCGTGGTAAAGTCGTCCATCAGGTGGGCGAGGTCGTCTGCGAGCGCGAGAATGGAGGCAGGGTTTGCGGCAACGAGGCGCACGCCTTCCTCGCTGCGCACGGCGGGCTGCGCGGCCCATTTGCTGATGAGTTCGGCGAGAAAAAGTTTCCGCTCGATGCCGTCGATCGCCTGCGGCTGTTCGAGCGCGGTCGAGGCCAGGCGTCCTGCCGCGGCGTCGGCGAAAACAAGCTCATCCTCGTCGATGTCGCCAATCGGCACGATGCGCGGCAGGATCGCAGCGCCACTCTCGACCGCATCGAGAAACGCATCGCGCGCGAGCCGGCAGGCGCGCCGCGTCGGCAGGTAGAGCGTTGCGTCCGCGAGCATCAGCGGATCGCTCATGGCAGGAAGCCCAAGCTCTCCCTTCACCAGCGCATCAACCAGTGTGCGCAAGAACGGCGCGGAGGCCGGGATGGTGAAGACGCGGGGCGATTCGGCGGGCATGCGCGATCCTAGGTCGCCTGCCTCCTGCTTGTCGCGTCCTTGAAAAGGGCCGCGCCGCTCCTAGGCCGCGCTTTCGAGGATTGCTGCTTCCGCCAGGCCGATGGCGTCCGGCGTGCCGACATGCATCCACAGGCCTTCGAGCCGGAGCCCATGCAGCCGTCCGGACGCCGCGGCGCGGTCGAACAGGATATTCAGCGAGAACGGGCCGTCCGGTGCGCCGGCGCAGAATTCCTGCGACAGGAGAGCCGCGCCCGCATAGACGAACGGCACCACCTCGCGCTCGGCGCGCGCGCGCAGGCGTCCATCGGCCGACATCGCAAAATCGCCCCGGCCTGCATAGCCGATGCTGGTCGCCGCCGGCGCCAGCAGCAGGAGCGCATCCATCCGCGCCGGATCGAACGCCGCAGCGAGCGCCTTCATGTTCTGACGCACGCCTTCGACCCAGATGCTGTCGGAATTGACGTGAAAGAACGGACCCGGCCCGAGTTGCGGCAGCGCCTTGATCAGGCCGCCCCCGGTCCCGAGAATTTGCCGGCGTTCGTCGGAGATGACGATGCGCGGTTTCGCGCGGCCCGCGACATGCCGCTCGATCGCGTCGGCGAGGTAATGCACGTTGACCACCGCCGTCTCGACGCCTGCCGCGGCAAGCCGGTCGAGCACGTGGTCGAGCAGCGCCTTGCCCGCGACCTGAACGAGCGGTTTCGGGATGCGCTCAGTCAGCGGGCGCATGCGTTCGCCGAAGCCTGCGGCAAGAACCATGGCCGTGCGCGGAGCAACAGGCTGCGTCATTCGAGAGTCATTCCTTGCGGTCCGGTGCCGAAAATTCCGGGACGTAAAGCTTGTACCACGCGGCGAGCGCGGCCAGCGCCGGATGGGCGAGCGAGCGCTGCAGATAGCCCCATACCCGCGGCATGTGACGCAGATATTGAGGCTTGTGGTCGCGCATTTCGAGCCGGGCAAAAATGCCGAGGATTTTCGTTGCGCGCTGCGCTGCGAGCGTGGCGTAGAGCGCGACGAAGGGCGCGGTATCGAAATCCGGATCGGCGTCCCGGCGCAGCCGCGCGTAGCGGCTGAGCAGCGACAGTTCGAGCGCCTCCGGCACGTCGACGCGCGCATCCTGAAGGAGCGAGGCGAGATCGTAGGCCGGCGGACCGATCAGCGCGTCCTGAAAGTCGAGAAGCCCGATCCGTCCGACATCCTGCCGGCGCGGCAGCCACAGCAGATTGGGTGAGTGGAAATCCCGCAAGACCCAGGTCGGCGCTGCATCGAGCGCGGGCTGAAGTGCCTCGCGCCACAATGCGAGGAAGGCTTCCCGCACGGGCCCCGCAACAGTGCCGCCCCCGCGCGGCACGAACCAGTCGAGCAGGAGTTCGGCCTCGATCAGGAATGCGTCGAGGTCGTAGGGCGGGATGTCGTAGGTCACGGAGCCTGTGACCGTCAGCGTCGAAGGAAGTTCGCGCTGATGCAGGGACGCGAGCAGATCGACCGCGACAGAATAGCATTCCTCGCGCGGCTGCGGCGGCTCCCCGTGTACCACGCCTTCGTTGCCGAGATCTTCGAGCAGCAGGAATCCGTTTTCGAGGTCGCTGTGATAGATTTCCGGCGCCGAGAAGCCGTAGGAGCGCAAGCCTTTGGCGATTGCGACAAAGGGCTTCACGTCTTCCGCGAGATGGGCGATCGCGCTGTAGGGCTTGTCGCCGCGCACCGGCGGCCCGTCCGGTCGGCGCGGCGAGTTCATCAGCATGACGGTCTGCTTGCCGCTGCCGAGGCGTTCGTAGGAGCGCGTCGAAGCGTCGCCCGGCAGGCGCGACCGCGCGACCTGCTCGTAACCATGCGCGCCGAGGAAGCGGCGGAGCGCCGCAAGCCGCTCGACGCGCGCCGCCCGGTTTCCAAACCCGGTGATGCGCATGTTGCGCGCCTGCGGACCCGCTTTCGGGATCGTCGTGAACGCAATGTCGATGCGGTCCGCAGGGATGAGGCTGCCGGCGCGATCCGGCCATTCGAGAAAGACCACAGCGCCTTCCGGCAGATCGTCGAAGCCGAGCTCGGCGAGATCGGCGGCGCCGGTGAGCCGATAGAGATCGGCATGCACGACCGGAAAGCGCGGCAATTCATAGGTCTGCATCAGCGTGAAGGTCGGGCTCGGGACCGCGATCGTCTCGTTGCCCGCGAGATAGCGGATCGCCGCGCGCGTGAACGCGGTCTTTCCTGCGCCGAGATCGCCGGACAGCGTCACGAGGTCGCCGGGCTCCAGCATGTTGGCGATCTCGGCCGCGAGCGGATGCAGCGCGCTCTCGCTGTCGAGAACGATGGAAAAACTCGCGCCACCGGGAGCGGTCGAAAGCATCGGCTACGCCCGAGCCGTCAGGCGGCGCTGCGCTCGGCCGAATGATCCAGAGGGAATGTGCATATCACCGTGGTCCCGCGCCCGACGGCGGAATCGAGCGTCACCGTACCACCATGAAGCTGCACGAAGGAACGCACGATCGACAGTCCGAGGCCCGCGCCGCGATGACGCGACCCGAGAGGATGCGATTCGAAGCGGTCGAAAATGCGGTCCTTCATGTCGGCCGGAATGCCGGGGCCCTGATCGGTCACCGAAAACACAACCGCATGGTCCTGCCGCTCGGCCTTCAGCGTGACGACCTGACCCTCCGGCGAGAATCCGACCGCATTCGAAAGAAGATTGAACAGGATCTGGCGGACGCGCGTCTCGTCGGCGGTGAAGCTGCCGATATTCGGCGCGACCTCGAGTTCGAGGCGGATGTCGTTGTTGACGAGGCGGTCGCGGATTCCTTCGGCCGCGGCCTCCATGGTCTTGCGGATGTCGACCGGCCCGAGATTGAGCGTCATCGCGCCGGCGTCGATGGTCGCGAGATCGAGAATGTCATTGATGATCGCCATCAGCGCGCTGGTCGATCCGGTGATGTAGCTGAGATATTCCGCCTGTTTCGCATTCAGCGGGCCGGTGGCCCCGTCGCCGAGGAAATGCGCGAAGCCGATGATGTTGGTGAGCGGCGAGCGCAGTTCGTAGGAGACGTGATGCAGGAAGTCGATCTTGATCTGGTCGGCCTTGATCAGCGCCTCGTTGCGCTCGCGGAGCGCGCGCTCGACATTCACCGTGTCGGTGACGTCCTGGAAGGTGATGAGCGTCGCGCCGTCGGGCAGCGGCAGGGTTGCAAGGTCGATCACGCTGCCGTCGCGGCGCTCCAGCCGGCCGGTCATGGATTCACGCTGGCCGATCGTGGTGACGGTGGTGCGCAGCTTGCGGATGATGTTGTCTTCGGGCTGCAGCGACGCGCACCAGGCGATCACGGCCTCGATATGCGGGCGTTCGGCGAGCGCTTCCGGCGCGAGCTTCCACATCCTGGCGAAAGCCGGATTGTGCAGGCGCAGCCGCCCGTCGCTGGCAAACACTGCGACCGCTTCGGCGAGATTGTCGAGCGTTTCGCCCTGCACCCGGATCAGCGCGTCGTAACTGCGCTCCAGATCGAGCCGCTCGGTCACGTCGTCGAACAGGTAGGTCACCCCGCCCTGCGGATTGGGCGTCGTGACGACGCGCAGGGTGCGCCCGTCCGGCAGATGCCAGAGGGCCTCGCGCGCCTCGAGCGAGCGATACGCCTCGTGCAGCTGCGTTTTCCACTGGCGGAAATCCTGCTCCTCGGGCAGCTTTCGCGCCGCGCGCAGGCGCTCGAGCAGAACCGAGTCGGTCGGGCCGTCGTCGAGGAAGGCCGCATCCATCTCCCACAGCACGCGATAGGCGTTGTTGTAGAAGGTGAGCTTCTGGTCGGGGCCGAAGATCGCGACCGCGGTCGCGAGCTGGTCGAGCGTGCGCCGATGCGCATCCGCCATGCGCCGCAGGTCGTCGCGCGCGCTCTCCACTTCGGTGACGTCGATCGCAAGGCCCGCGCTGCCGCGCTTGGTCGGCACTTCGGACACGTCGAAAATGTGCCGCGCTCCGGCGACGACTGCAGGAACGCGATCCCGGAAGCCCGTGCCGGCGGCGCGCATGCGCGCAAAATCGTTGCGCGCGTCGCGATCGAGCAATTCCAGCCCCCGCTCGACCGCTTCGGTCGGGTCGGCGGCCTCGACGGCCTTCGAGTAGGCGGTGTTGACGAATTCGAGGCGGCCCTCGGTGTCGCGCGCCCAGACGGGAACCGGAAAGGCATCGATCAGCGTGCGCAGCGCTGAAACGTCGTCGCGCAATTGCTGGTAGCTTTCGTTGAGCGCGGTCAACTCGCGCCGCGCCCCCTGCACGTCGCGCAGCCGCAGCACGGCACGCCCGCCGATGGCGCGGCCTTCCGCCTCGATCGGCCGTCCGCCCATCGTCATCAGGCTCATCGAGAAACCTTCGCCGCGCGAGCGCAGCGTCTCGACGGCGCGATCCATCGCCTGCGCCTGGTCCGGCTCGAGCCACGACCCGAAGGCGAGGACGCGGTGCGCGAGACCGGCCGATGTCACGAGACTGATGTCGCCTACGATCTCCGGCTCGTTGGCTGCCGCCGCCCAGGCGATCACGATCTGCGGTTCGGAGAGGAGGAGCGTATTCACGCGGTCCACCTCAGCCGTCAGCGTCATGATCTGTTCGCGAAACGCGGCGTCACGGCGGCTTGTATCGACGCGGGCGCGCACAAGGGCGATCGCGGTGACCACCGCGAAAAAGATGACCCCGAGCACGAGCGCGAGAGCTGCGATCTCATGGCGGTCGAGGCTGAGCAGCGCGTCCCAATAGTCGGATGCCGAGATCGGATGGACGAGATCCTTGGCGGAAGCCGGATCATTGAAGGCGACGGCCGGGCACGCGGCGAGGAATTTCAGGAATCGGGATCGCAGCGGAACGGGGCGCCGCCCTCCGCTCGTCTCCAGGTCCATGCGTGGTAGCCCCTCAAGACCCGACCGCTCGCTTGCGGCCTTCCGGAAGCTCCGGTCGGATCGCGAATATCGGCGGACGCGACACGGCATGCGGGCGAAGGCCCGCGAATCATTCGACTTTACCCTCAAGGGGAGTCGGCCGGTAAGAGTCCAGATCGTGAACGCCGCCGGAGGTCAGTGCGCCCCGCGCGTCTGAATCCGGCCCGCGCGCCGGACGAGAGAGTCCACGTTGATTTCCGCAAGTGCCGCCGAGAAGGATTTTTCGGCCTGCGCGATGGCCGGAAGCACGACTTCCCCGACCAGAGGCGAGCCCGGCAGTTGAGGTTCGCTGCTGTCGTCGACCGTACCGGCGGCGCGGAGGATTTCATCCGCGGTAATCTGATGTTGTTCGCGGCCGAGCTCATAGCCACCGCGCGGGCCGCGCACCCCGCGCAGGATTCCTTCGTGGACGAGCGCCTGCAGCACCGGCTCGAGGTGACGCGGCGGCAGACCGTGCCGGACTGCCAGCGCTTTCGCGGAGACCGGTCTGGTTTCCGAGTGCATCGCGACGTCAATCACCGCAGCGATCGCAAGAATACCCTTCCGGGAAAGCAGCATCCGAAGTCCCGACGAACTGCCGATCCGATCTTATGAGGTATAACGGTAATATATAAAAGGATCGGCGGTCTAGCGGTTCCTGTCGGAAGTTCCGCCGTGAAACCCGGTGGAACCAAATCCTCCTGCACCACGCTGCGTTTCGCTGAGTTTTTCGACCTCGCGAAGCTGTGCATAAACAACCGGCGCGATCACCAGCTGGGCGATCCGCATTCCGCGAGTCACGGAAAACGATTCGTGTCCGTGATTGATCATCACGACGGAAATCTCTCCGCGATAATCCGCGTCGATTGTGCCCGGCGTATTCAGCACGGTGACGCTGTGGCGCGCGGCGAGCCCGGATCGCGGCCGCACCTGTCCCTCGAAGCCTCGCGGGATGGCAACCGCGACGCCAGTCGGGATCATCGCGGTCGTTCCCGGAGCGATCGTAACGCCGTCAGCCTCGACGGCGGCGACCAGATCGAGACCGGCCGCGCCCTCGCTTTGATAGGCCGGCAAGGGCAGGCCGGCCGCGTGCGTCAGCCGCACAATCTCGACCTCGATCGAGACATCGTCCGACCCGTTCTTGCGAAACTGAAGGTTCATGCCACCCAACGCACGTGCGGTTCGACCGTTCGGCACCCTATCGCGCGCGGCGGGATTGGCGAAATCGGACTGTGCGTAAGGCGGTAATCGCCTGTCGGGCCGTTATTTTCCCGAAAGCGCCGCGGCAATGCGGGCGACGAGCGCGCGGGCGACATCCTGCTTGGATTGGGGCGGCCAGGACTCGACGCCACCGGCGGTGACGATGTGAACGGCGTTGCGGTCGCCGCCCATAATGCCGGTCTCCGGCGACACATCGTTCGCGACGATCCAGTCGCAGCCTTTCGATTTCAGTTTCGCCCTGGCGTAGTCGACCACGTGCTCGGTCTCCGCGGCGAAGCCGATGACGAGGGCCGGGCGCTTGCTCTTGCGGTGCGCGATGGTCGCGAGAATGTCGGGATTTTCGGTGAGCGACAGGGCGGGCGCGCCGGATTTGCCTTTCTTGATCTTCTGCTCGCCGGCATTGGTCACGCGCCAGTCGGCGACGGCGGCGGCAAAGATCGCGATATCGGCGGGCAGGGCGCGCTCGACCGCCTCCAGCATCTGCCGCGCGCTTTCGACGTGAACGACGCGAACGCCCGCGGGATCGGGAATGTTCACCGGACCGCTGACGAGCGTGACATCCGCGCCGAGTTCGAAAGCGGCCGCCGCGATCGCGTGGCCCTGTTTCCCGGAGGATCGGTTTGCGATGTAGCGCACCGGATCGATCGGCTCGTGCGTCGGCCCCGAGGTGATCAGCACGCGCCGGCCGGACAGCGCGCCGCCATTCGGGCCTTGCGCGAGAATTTTCTCCGCCGCCGCGACGATTTCGAGCGGCTCGGCCATGCGGCCCAATCCAGCCTCGCCGCTTTCCGCCATCTCGCCGCTGTTCGGGCCGACCATCCGGATGCCATCGGCCTGAAGCTGCGCGACGTTGCGTTGCGTCGCCTTGTTGGCCCACATCTGCGGATTCATGGCGGGGGCAACGAGGACGGGTTTCCCGGTCGCGAGCAGCGTGGCGCTCGCAAGATCGCTGGCGAGGCCCGACGCCATTTTCGCCATCAGGTCCGCGGTCGCGGGCGCAACCACAACGAGATCGGTGTCGCGGGCAAGCCGGATATGGCCGACGTCGAATTCGGTCTGCGGGTCGAACAGGTCGGTATAGGCGCGCTCGCCGAGCAGCGCGCCCGCCGCAAGCGGCGTCACGAACTCACAGGCCGCCTTGGTCAGGATACAACGCACCGCGATGCGGCGTTCGCGCAGGCGGCGGATCAGGTCGAGCGATTTATAGGCGGCAATGCCGCCGCCGATGATCAGCAGGACGCGAGACGTGTCGGCCTGCGCCTGCGTCGGCCTGCGGTCGCGCTGGCGCGAAGCCGTTTCCGGCGGGGCGGCGGTCGCACCAATCTCGTCGGCTGCGAGGCCGATGATGAAGCGAAGCTCTTCTTCCATCGAGCGGCCGTTCGCCGCCGCGCGCAGCCGCAGGCGCTTTTTCACGTCGGCAGGCAGGTTTCGCACGGTCAGGGAGGGCATCGCCCCGAAAAGGTAGCAGATGATTGCAATGCAATCAATGCAATCAGCTTAGCTTCCAGAGCGCGATGGCGAGAAGGATCGCGATGGCCCATAGCGCAGCCGTGGTCGCGCGGTTGCGCCGCGCCTCGGCGTGCCCGATCGCCTCGACCGTTTCGGGCGAAAGAAGGAGGCCGTCGCGGGTCGCGGCATCGAGCTGCTCGATCAGCGCCGCGCCGCGCGCCAGCAGGACCGGCACGCCGCCGAGGAACTTGCCGATTTCCGCCGCGCCTTCGGCCGCGTCCTCGACCCGTCCGATGGGCCCGAGATTGCGCTCGATCCATTCGCGCACGACGGGCTCGGCGACGGTCCACATGTCGAGCTTCGGATCGAGCGAACGCGCCACGCCTTCGACGACTACCATGGTCTTCTGCAGCAGCAGCAATTCCGGCCGGGTGCGCATGTCGAACAGCCCGGTCACCTCGAACAGCAGCATCAGGAGCTTCGCCATCGAGATGTCTTCGGCGGTCCGGTTGTGGATCGGTTCGCCGATGGCGCGGATCGCCTGCGCGAAGCTCTCCACCGAATGCTGCGGCGGCACGTAGCCGGCCTCGAAATGCACTTCGGCGGTCCTGCGGTAATTGCGGGTGATGAAGCCGTAGAGGATTTCGGCGAGGAAGCGGCGCTCCTTCGGGCCGAGCCGTCCCATGATTCCGAAATCAACCGCGACGATGCGGCCATCGGCATCGACGAACAGATTTCCCGGATGCATGTCGGCATGGAAGAAGCCATCGCGCAGCGCGTGGCGCAGGAAAGACTGGATCACCGCGTGGCCGAGCTGCGGCAGGTCGAAGCCCTTGGCGGCGAGCGCCTCATGATCGGACAGCGGCGTGCCGTCGATCCATTCGAGCGTCAGCACGTCCTTGGAGACATGCAGCCAGTCGACCTTCGGGACGCGAAAGCCGGGATCGTCCTTCGTGTTCTCCGCCATTTCCGAAAGGGCGGCCGCTTCGAGGCGCAGGTCCATTTCGATCGCGACCGAACGCGCGAGCGTCAGCACGATTTCGACGAAACGCAGCCGCCGCGCTTCCGCAGACCACGCTTCGGCGTGGCGTGCGGCGAAGGCGAACGCGTCGAGATCGCCCCTGAACCGGCGCTCGATGCCCGGCCGCAGCACCTTGACCGCGACGGGCTTCGGGCCGTCCGGCGATTTCATTTCCGCGCGGTGGACCTGCGCGATCGAGGCGGCGGCGACCGGCGGTCCGAAACTTTCGAACACCTGCGCAAGCGGCATCGCAAAGGCGCGCTCGACGCTCGCTTCGGCCTGCGCCTGGGGGAACGGCGCCATCCGGTCCTGCAGGCTTTCCAGATCCCGCGCGATCGCGACGCCCACCACATCGGGGCGCGTCGCGAGGAATTGTCCGAGCTTGACGTAAGTGGGGCCGAGTTTCGTCAGCGCATTGGCGAGACGGTCGCCCCCGGTCTTTGCGGCAGGGCGCTCGAACAGGCGCGCCACCTGGATCGCGGCGCGCGCGGGCAGGGGCACCATCGCCGGATCGACCAGCGCGAAGACGCCCTCGCGCGCGAAGACAAAGCCCGCACGGGCAAGACGGATGAGATGGGCGAGGGCGGAGAACACGCGGGTTACAACGATGTCGGTATCACAGCCGCCAGCCGGAATGCATCGCGACGATCCCGCCGGTCATGACGCGATGGCTGACGCGGGAAAACCCGGCCTTGCGGATCATGGCGGCGAAAGCCTCGGGCTTCGGGAAGCGGCGGATCGACTCGACCAGATAGCGATAGGATTCCGCGTCGCCCGCGACCATGCGGCCGAGCGCGGGGATGACGTCGAACGAATAGCGCTCATAGAGAGCGTCGAGACCCGGCACATCGACGGCGGAAAATTCCAGGCACACGAAATGCCCTCCGGGTTTGAGCACCCGATAGCACTCGGCGAGCGCCGTCTCGATGCGCGGCACGTTGCGGATGCCGAACGCGATGCTCACCGCGTCGAAGCTGCGGTCGGGGAAGGGCAGCGCCTCGGCATTGCCGTCGGTGAAGTCGATCCGGTCCTGCGCCGCCTGTTCGGCGCGCTCGCGGCCGACCGCCAGCATATCGGCATTGATGTCGGCAACCGTCGCGCGCGTTCCGCTGCCGCCGGCTTCGATCACGCGCGCGGCGATGTCCCCGGTCCCGCCCGCGACATCGAGCAGGTGGAAGGGCCGGTCGCTCCTCGGCGGATTGATCGCAGTGACGAGGTCCGACTTCCATGCGCGGTGCAGGCCCCCGGACATGAGGTCGTTCATCAGGTCGTAGCGGCGCGCCACCTTGTGGAAGACGTCGTCCACGAGCGCCTGCTTGTCGTCGAGCGGCACCTGGCGGAAGCCGAAATGGGTATCGCGGCCGGTCTGGGGCATGATTTTTCCTTGCGCGGGCGGACCATAGCGCGGCAGGACCGGGGGCGCTATCACGTCGCGACGTCCCGTCGGTCCAAGGTAAACCGTCTTCCATGCCCGAATTGCCCGAGGTCGAAACCGTGCGGCGCGGCCTTGCGCCCGCGATGGAGGGCGCACGGATCGACAAGGTCGAATTGCACCGCCGCGACCTGCGCTGGCCGTTCCAGAAGGATTTCGCCGCGCGGCTGACCGGCAAGACCGTGACCTCGCTCGGCCGCCGGGCCAAATATCTTCTTTTCGACCTGTCCTCGGGAGACGTGCTGGTCGCGCACCTTGGGATGTCCGGATCGTTCAGGGTGGGACAGGAAACGCCCGGCCGGTTTCATCACCCGCGCTCCACGACGCGCGCGCACGACCATGTGATCTTTCATCTGTCGAACGGTACGGTCGTGACGTTCAACGATCCGCGCCGCTTCGGCTCGATGAAGATCGTTCCGCGCGCAAAGCTCGACGAGGAGCCGGCGCTCCGCATCCTCGGACCTGAGCCGCTCGGCAACGAATTCGGCGCGGAAGTCCTTGCGAGCGCCTGCGCCGGACGCAAGACGAGCCTGAAGGCGGCGCTGAGCGACCAGAAAACTGTGGCCGGGCTCGGCAACATCTATGTCTGCGAGGCACTGCACCGCTCGCATCTGTCGCCGAAGCGCCGTGCCTCCACCATCGCAGACCGGTCCGGCAAGCCGAATGCGCGCGCGCACGCGCTCGCCGACGCGATCAAGGCCGTGCTCAACGATGCGATCAAAGCCGGCGGTTCGTCGCTGCGCGACCATCGGCAGACCGACGGCGAACTTGGAAATTTCCAGCATTCGTTCCGCGTGTACGATCGGGCCGGGGAGAAATGCCCGACGCCCCGCTGCAAGGGGACAATCCGGCGCATCGTGCAGGGAACGCGGTCGACCTTCTATTGTCCGGTCTGTCAGAAATAGCGCCGGGTCACGCGGCCTTCTTTTTGCCCTTGGCGCGCTTGCTCTCAAGCCGGTGCAGCGTCTCTTCCGAGCGCTTGCGATAATGCTCGTGCAGGCGGGCGAGATCCTCTTCGGTCATGTCCTCGGCGATCGCCACTTTGTTCTTGGCGCCGTGCATGGCGATGATGAGTTCGGCGAGCTTGATCTGCAGCGCCATGGTATCGCGGTTCTGGGTGTTCTGGATCAGGAACACCATGAGGAACGTGACGATGGTGGTCGAGGTGTTGATGACGAGCTGCCAGGTGTCGCTGTAGCCGAACAGCGGGCCCGTCGCTGCCCACACGATCACCGATCCGGACGCCAGCAGAAATGCCCCGGGCTTTCCCGACAGATGCGCGACGCCGCAAGCGAACCACTCGAACCAGCCCTGGCGCGCCGGTTGTTTCGCTTTCTTGCCGTTGCCGTTCCGTCGAGACATCGCAAAACTCCGTGACCTTCGCTGCGGCGCATTGCCGCCGTTAAAACACGGGCCCGCGCAAGGTGTTCCAGTCCGGAACCAAAGTTTGGATTTGGCCGTTTCTTTATCGAACGGCGAAAGCCGACATTAATAATCGAGGAGACGCGCCATGTTCGGCTGGGCAATCACCTTTCTCATCGTCGCGCTGATCGCGGCGGTTCTCGGTTTCGGCGGGATCGCGACCTTTGCAGTCGATCTCGCCCGCATCGTGTTCTTCGTCGCAGTGATCCTGTTCGTGGTGTCCGCAATCGTCGGGCTCGTCCGCGGCCGCTCGCCCCGGGTGCCCTGAACCCTCCGCGGCATTCTGAAACAAAAAGCCGCGCCTTCGGGCGCGGTTTTCTTTTCCGCAGAGGGGTTTTGCTCAGTTGTCCTGGCCGATCAGCACCGCGCGCGTCGCGTGGTCCGGACCGAAGTCTTCGGCATTGTCGATGGCGAGAAGTTTGGCGAGGCGGCTCCGCGCGCGATTGACGCGGCTCTTGATCGTACCGACCGCGCAGTCGCAGATGTCGGCCGCTTCCTCATAGGAAAATCCGGATGCGCCGACGAGGATCAGCGCCTCGCGCTGCTCGGCCGGCAACTGCGCGAGCGCCACGCGGAATTCCTGGAATTCGACCCGCCCAAGCTGCTCGGGGTGGGACTTGAGGCTCTCGGCGAAGCTGCCGTCGGCGTCTTCGACCTCGCGCCGGCGCTTGCGGTATTCGGAGCGGAAAAGATTGCGCAGGATCGTGAACAGCCACGCCGACATGTTCGTGCCGGGCTGGAAGGAATGGATGTTCGCCAGCGCGCGCAACATCGTTTCCTGTACCAGGTCGTCGGCACGGTCGACATTTCCACTCAGCGAAATGGCGAACGCACGCAGGCTCGGCACTGCGGAAAGAATCTGATCGCGAAGGACGGGATCCAGCTTCATTCAGGCTGCCCTTCCGGTTTATCGAGACGCTTCAGGAGGTCGGCAAATCGGTCAGGTACCCCTTCCTGCACGACGCCGTCGTACATGGCCCGGAGTTGCTGGCCGATCTTGCTCTGGATCTCGCGATTGAGACCCGAACTGCGTTGCTGCTCTGCAATATCAGCCTTCATGTCATTTCGCGGTGATTGTGGTGATGGTGGTTTCTTCGAAGTCATCGGATCCTCAACCCTGCCCTGGGACTTAAGGGCAGGTCCCCGTGCGTGCCTCAACGTATTCAAATTCAAAGTGTTCCCAATTCGGGAACTTTTTTTGCTAAGAGCCGTTGGACGTCCCGAACCGCCAACGGGAGGGTATTAGTGTCCGCTTCTCAAGCTATTGCGCCTTATCTGCCGTTCCTGCGCCGTTACGCCCGTGCGCTGACCGGGAATCAGACCTCCGGCGACGCCTATGTGGCCGCCGCCCTGGAGGCTTTGATCGAGGATCCGACGATTCTGGAGCAATCCGCGTCCCCGCGGGTCGCGCTCTACCGGCTTTTCACGAAAATCTGGAATTCCGTGGTCGTGAACGGGGGGGCAGACACCCCCGAAACCGGGCTCCCGGCCGAGCAGCGGCTGGGCCAGCTGACCCCGCGCCCGCGCCAGGCCTTCCTCCTGGTTGCCCTCGAGGGCTTCTCGGAAAGCGACGCGGCCCAGGTTCTCGACGTTTCGGTCCCTGAACTGCGCCAGCTGGTGGAAGAGTCAGGCCGCGAACTCGCCGCCGAGATCGCCACCGACGTCATGATTATCGAGGACGAGCCCTTCATCGCCATGGACCTCGAGGGCCTGGTGGAAGGCCTTGGCCACCGTGTGCTCGGGGTCGCCCGGACCCATTCCGAGGCGGTCGGACTGGCCAAGGCCAAGCGCCCCGGCCTGATCCTCGCCGACATCCAGCTCGCGGACGGAAGCTCCGGGCTCGATGCGGTCAATGAAATGCTGCGTACCTTCGAAGTGCCGGTGATCTTCATCACCGCCTATCCGGAGCGTTTCCTCACCGGTGAACGTCCGGAGCCGGCCTTCCTCATCGCCAAGCCGTTCCAGCCCGCGACCGTGTCCGCGGTGGTCAGCCAGGCGCTGTTCTTCGAGCGCAAGGCGCGCCGCAGCGAAAGAAGGGCGACCGCATAGCGGCCGCCCGGACTTTCTCATCGCTCAGAACTTACTGTTATTTTCCCGCGTGCGAGCGGCGCGAGGATGAGAGCGAAAATCCCGCCAGCACCGCCTCGATGATCAGCGCGAATTTCTGATCGCGGGTCATGCCTTCTGTTTCGGCCTGCGCGCGCTCGACCATCCCCTCGCTGCGGAACATGCGCGGCATCAAAATCCCAAGAATTGCGATCAGCAGGAACGAGCCGCCGATGATTGCGCGCGACGCCACCGGCCCGACCATCGGCTCGAGCGCGACGTTGGCCGCGGCCATAAAATAGAAGATCGCACCGATCGAGGCGGCCGCACACACGGCGATCCCGATCGCCTGTCGCCGCACGGTCGAAATCGGACCGTTCAGCGTGTGATCGATGAATTGATTGAGGGCCATGGCTTCAGTCGTCGCGTCGCGCGAAACCGGCGGCGAGGCCGAGGCCGACCGCGATGGCAAGCGTCAGGATCGGCCGGGATTCGATTTCGTGCATGACACGCCCGAGCGCGTTGTTGCCGAATTTCGCCGCGTCATCGCTGACGCCGCGCGCGCCCTTGCGGACCTTGTCGGTCAATCCCGTGACGGCGCCGAAGGCGAGGCTGTTCACGCCGTCCACGGCGTGCGAGGCCCCGCGCTTGGTCAGCATGTTCAGCCGGTCGAGCCGGTTTTCCAGGTCGCTCACGAGCTGGCCGACCTCGGCGCGAAGATCCTCCGCGTCGCCCGCGACCGCACCGCCGAGAACCTTCTGCGCACGGGACAGCGTTCGGGTCGCGATCTGGGCTGCGCCGTTGCGTTGCCGGCGCGCGCTCGACTTGCGGCGCGCTTTAGCGGCGGATCCGTTCTTTCGCGAAGCGGCGCTTTTACGTCGCGCGGTGGCGGCCATTTCTGAGGTCTCCAGAGGGAAGGGCTTGTTGCGGAACCCAACGCCTCGCATGGAAGCGAGTTCCCTGAAGCCGGCGGAAACCCCGGAAAAAGAATGGCGCAGCCGGTGTTACCCGGCCGCGCCTTGAGATGACCGACCGAGCACGAGGGGGAGGGGATGGACGGCCGGTCCTGCCGCATCAATTCGCCGGGCGCCCGCGCGTTCCCTTCAGGTCCCGAAAAACAATCCGTCACCGGTGCCGATGGCGATAGGAGACTTATTACAATTGTTAGCAACTCCCGGCATAGCGCTGCGTTATGTCCCAAGCACGGCATGACGTGCACGGAGTGGAAAAGCTCAATCGGATCCACGGGGGAGTTCCACCGGACCCGGGTGCGATCGCTTCGCAGGAGAACGATCATTGTGATGCACCCGATCATGGAACAGTCAGAGGGGACCCCGCAGGGCGCAGAGCGCCCTCGCCGGACTGCGCGCCGGCCCGAATCTCCGACGCCGCACCAGCTTCAGGCCGTGCTGCAGGGGGGTAAAATCTGTCTGTTCTCGCAGGATCGCGATCTGCGCTACACGTGGGTGTCCGGTCCAATCGGACCGCTCGCGCCTGCCGAAGTCCTCGGGCGCACCGACGACGATCTGCCGCCAGGGATCGAGCAGGAGGCCGCCGTCGCCGCAAAGCGCCGCGTGATCGAGAGCGAAATCGCCGCGGACAGCGAATTCAGCTGTAATGATTCCTCCGGGCGCTCCACCTACAGCCTGCATATCGAGCCGGCCTTCGATGCGGACGGGAATGTGCAGGGGATCATCTGCGCTGCGCTCGAGACGACGAGCGCGAAGGAACGCGAGGCGCATCTGCAACTTCTGCTGCGCGAGATCACCCATCGCTCGAAAAATCTTCTTGCGGTCATCCAGGGAATGGCGCGGCAAACCGCCCGCTATTCCGGCAGCATCGGGACCTTTCTGGAATTGTTCAGCGCGCGGCTGCAGGCATTGTCCCATTCGCATGACCTGCTCGTGAAGGAGAGCTGGCGCAGCGCCTCGCTGCACGATCTCATCGACGGACAGTTCGGTCGTTACCTCGAACGCGATGCCGGACGGCTGACGCTCGAAGGGCCGGCGGTCTGGCTGCGGCCGGAAGCGGCGCAGACGGTCGGGCTCGCGCTGCATGAGCTTGCCGCCAACGCGGCAAAGTTCGGATCGCTGTCCCGCGCGAGCGGAAAAGTGTCGGTCCTGTGGCGATGGCTTGACGACGGCGCGCTCGAAATCCTCTGGGCGGAGCGCGGAGGACCCAAGGTCGGGTCGGCCGGGGAACCGGGATTCGGCAGTCTTGTGCTGCAGAAGAGCCTGCCGCGCGCGCTGGATGCGAAGGTGGATATCGACTTTCGTCCGGACGGCCTGCGCTGCCGCATCGTTGTTCCCGCCGCGCAACTGACCGTGCCTGCCGCGCCGGAACGCTTTCCCGTCGCCCCGCGTTGAAGGGCGGGAAGGGCAAAAGGGGTCATGCGAGCCGGCCCGGCTCGAAGCGCACGGGACATTCCATGATGAATTCAGCGTCCTACCTCGCCGGCGGAACACTGGTGTCGCTATTTGCGGCAATGTTTTCGCCGATCATCGACGGTCATTTTTCACCCGCGCGGTCGGAAACATTCGACGCGCGCTGGGCGGTGCTCGCCTCGACCGCCAAGCAGGATCGTCTTGCCGCCCCGCGCACGGCCGGCGCGGTCCAGATCGTCGCAACGACCGATTCCCGCCAGGGCGTGACGACACTTGCGAAGGTCGATCTTCAATCGCGCAAGCCCACGCAGGAATCGCCCAAGCTCTCGCCCGTTCGCGAAGTGCCGCACGACAGCGCGCAGAAGGAAAAACTGCCGGTCGGCTGCGAACCGTCCTTCAGTCCGGTGACGACGCCTGCGATGGCGCATGTGACCGGGCGATGCCTCGCCTCGCGCGAGACCGGCCGTCAGGTCGCGGAGCTGGCACGGTAGCGCCCGCGTTCCGACACACAACCGCCTTCAAGACGTCCATGCTTCCGACCGCCACCGCGTCCGCGGCCGGCAATATCGTTCAGGGAGATTTTTTGATGATACGCGTGTCCATGCTCGCTCTTGCTTTCGGTCTCGCCGCGTCGGCCGCGCAGGCGCAAAGTCCGGTCAAGGTCGGCACGCTCGACTGCGCGATCGCGCCGGGAGTCGGCTTCGTGATCGGATCGAGCAAGCAGGTCGATTGCATGTTCGTTCCGTCGAGCCCCGGCTGGCGCCGCGAGCATTACGTCGGAGGGATCGACAAATTCGGCGTCGATATCGGCGTGACGGCCGGCGGCCGCCTCTTGTGGGCGGTCTATGCGCCGACCACGCGCCGCGCGTGGGCGCTGGCGGGACGCTATGGCGGAGCCACGGCGGAGGCGACCGTCGGAGCAGGTCTCGGCGCCAATGCGCTCGTCGGGGGTTCGCGCCGGACCGTGTCGCTGCAGCCGTTGTCGGTGCAGGGTCAGGCCGGGCTGAACGTCGCGGGGGGCGTCGCGGAGTTGACCCTTCATCCAGCCCGCTGAAATTTTTCTGTTGCTGGTGCGAACGGCCGCCTCCGGGCGGCCGTTGGCTTTTGGGGCGAAAGCGCGAAAGATAGCCCCCATCGGAAAAAACATGCGCGCCATCACGATCAGCCCGGGCGTCCCGAATTCCGCCCGTCTCGACAACGTCCCCGAACCGGCCCTCGCCGAGGGCGACATCCTCGTGCGCACGCGCGCGCTCGGGATTTGCGGCACCGATCGCGAGATCCTCGCGGGCGAACACGGCGCGCCGCCACCCGGAGAGGAGCGGCTGATCCTCGGTCATGAATCGCTTGGCGCGGTGGAAAGCGCCCCTGCCGGAAGCGGATTCGACAGGGGCGATCTCGTCGTCGGAATCGTGCGGCGGCCGGATCCGGTCCCCTGTCCGGCCTGCGCGGTCGGCGAATGGGACATGTGCCGCAATGGCCGCTACACCGAGCGCGGCATCAAGGAGCTGCATGGATACGGTTCGGAATTCTTCCGCATCGAGCCGCATTTTGCCGTGAAGGCCGATCCGAAACTCGGGATGGCCGCCGTGCTGATCGAACCGACCAGCGTCGTTGCCAAGGCGTGGGACCATATCGACGGGATCGGGCGACGCACGGCCTCGTGGAATCCGCGCACATTGCTGGTGACCGGCGCTGGGCCGATCGGGCTGCTCGCGGCGATGATCGGGGCGCAGCGCGGGCTCGACATCCATGTGCTCGACCGCACGCGCTCGGGCCTGAAGCCGAAGCTGACGGCGGCGCTCGGCGCGACCTACCATGCCGGCCTCGATTCCCTGGGCGAGCGGACGTTCGATGTCGTGATGGAATGCACCGCCGCGTCGCCCGTGATCGCCGAGGCGATGCGCCGCTGCGGGCCGGCAGGCATCGTCTGTCTCGTCGGCGTGTCGGCGCCCGGCCGGGCGAGCGAGTTCGATATCGGCGGCTTCAACCGGAAAGTCGTGCTCAACAACGAAGTCGTGTTCGGCAGCGTGAATGCGAACCTGAAGCATTACCGGGCAGCCGAGGCCGCGCTCCTTCGCAGCGAGCGGGTCTGGATCGACGATCTGATCACGCGGCGCGTCCCGCTCTCGCGGTGGCAGGAAGCACTCGAACTGCGGCCCGACGACATCAAAGTGATTGTCGATTTCACCGCATGACATCCCGGATCGAGGATTATGCGCTGATCGGGGATTGCGAGTCGGCGGCGCTGGTCGGACGCGACGGGTCAATCGACTGGCTGTGCTGGCCGCGCTTTGATTCCGATGCCTGCTTTGCGGCCCTTCTCGGCGGCCACGAGCATGGGCGTTTTCTTCTCGCTCCGACCGGGACGATCACGAAAATCTCGCGCGAATATCGGCCGCGCACGCTGATCCTCGAAACGCATTTCGAAACCGATCGCGGCGCGGTCACCGTGATCGACTTCATGCCGCTGCGCGGCCGGCACGGCAACATCGTGCGCATCGTGCGCGGCGATCGCGGCGAGGTCGAGATGTGCGCCGATCTGGTGCTGCGCTTCGGCTACGGCGAGATCGTCCCCTGGGTTGTGCGCCTCGATGAGGAGACGCTTCGCGCCGTCGCGGGCCCGCACATGGTGATCGTGCGCACGCCGGTGCGGCTGAGCGGGAAGGATCTGTCGACGGTCGGCACTTTCACGATCAAGGCCGGCGAAAAAATTCCGTTCGTGCTGACTTACGAGCGGTCGCATCTTGCGCCGCCGCCTCCCTTGCACCCCGGCAAGGCGCTCGCGGCGACCGAGAATTTCTGGACCGACTGGGCGGCAAAGGGAAACGCGACCGGTCCTTATACCGATCTCGTGATGCGCTCGCTGATCACGCTGAAGGCGCTCACCTATCAGCGCACCGGCGGGATCGTCGCGGCTCCGACCACGTCGCTCCCCGAAGCGATCGGCGGCAAGCGTAATTGGGACTATCGCTTCTGCTGGCTGCGCGACGCGACGCTCACGCTGCTGGCGCTGGTCGGCTCCGGGTATCTCGACGAAGCGCAGGCATGGCGCGACTGGCTTCTGCGCGCTGTCGCCGGCGCTCCGCAGCAAATGCAGATCATGTACGGCATCGCCGGCGAGCGGCGCCTGTCCGAATGGGAGGTGCCCTGGCTTCCCGGCTATGAGAATTCGCGCCCCGTGCGCATCGGCAATCAGGCCCACACGCAGCTTCAGCTCGACGTCTACGGCGAGTTGATGGATGTGCTGCACCAGTCGCGTGAAGCGGGCCTAGCCTATGCCGAGGCCGGCTGGGCCCTCCAGCTTGCGCTGCTCCACCATCTGCAAAAGGTGTGGCGGGAGCCGGACAGCGGCATCTGGGAGGTGCGCGGCGAGCGGCGGCATTTCACCTATTCGAAAGTCATGGCGTGGGTCGCGTTCGACCGGGCGATCAAGGATGTGAAAACGTTCGGCTTCGACGGTCCGGTCGATCTATGGACGCGCATCCGGGACGAGATCCATGCCGATGTCTGCGCCCACGGGTTCGACCGGCAGCTGAACAGCTTCGTGCGCAGCTACGACAGCAAGGACATGGATGCCTGCCTGCTTCTGATCCCGGCCGTCGGGTTCCTGCCGGCCGACGATCCGCGGGTACGCTCCACGATCGAGGCGGTCGAGCAGCGGCTGATGCGGGACGGGTTGCTGCTTCGCTACGATACCGCGAGTGCGCCGGATGGATTGCCACCGGGGGAAGGGGCGTTCCTTGCGTGCAGCTTCTGGCTGGTCGATGCCTATGTGCTGAACGGACAATACGACAAGGCGCACGATCTGTTCGAGCGGCTGGCCTCGCTCTGCAACGACGTCGGGCTGTTGAGCGAAGAATACGATCCGCGCAAGCAGCGGATGCTCGGCAATTTTCCGCAGGCGTTCTCGCACATCGCTTTGATCGATGCCGCGCTCAACCTCACGCGGGCCGCAAAGCCCGTCAAGCAGCGCGCAAAGAAGCCCGCTGCGGCGAGCTAGGGAAGATAATAAAAATAAACGACCGCGAAGGCCACGCAGATCAGGAGCGTGCTGATCGTCAGGACGACGAGGACCGGCCGGTCGCGGAAGCCCTGTCGTGCCTGAACCGCGTTCAGCTCTTTGCCGTCGCCGGCATGGCGGGCGGATTCGTTCATGGCCATGTCGTTCTCCTTCAAGAATGGTCAACGCGCCGCGGCAGCGGCCGGTTCCCCGGCCGAATTCCGCCTCAATCGTGCTATGGTGGTTGGCGCGCACGGCACCTATTTTCTCATTGCTTTGATTTCAAAACGTCGAGGAGCATTGCATGTCCACCATCGGCTGGGTCGTTCTTGGCATCATCGTTCTGGTCGTTCTGTGGGCGATCATGGTCTATAACGGCCTCGTCGGCCTGCGGCAGCGCGTCAGTCAGGCTTTCGCCGACATCGACGTGCAGCTCAAGCAGCGCCACGACCTCATTCCGAACCTGATCGAGACGGTGAAGGGATACGCGGCGCACGAGCGCGGCACGCTCGACGCGGTCGTACAGGCGCGCAATGCGGCGATCGCGGCGCAAGGCCCTGCGCAGCAGGCGGCCGCCGAGAACGCGCTGTCCGGGACGCTGCGCCAGCTCTTTGCGTTGTCGGAATCCTATCCGGACCTGAAGGCGAACGCGAACTTCCAGCAATTGCAGAGCGAGTTGTCCGACATCGAAAACAAGATCGCCGCCGCGCGCCGCTTCTTCAACAACGCGGTGCAGGAATACAACACGGGCATCCAGCAATTCCCCGCCGCCCTGTTCGCGGCCTCGTTCGGATTCAGCCAGCGGGATTTCTTCGATCTCGGAGAGACGCGCTCGCAGCTCGAGCAGGCGCCCCAGGTGAAGTTCTAGCGGGCGCCGCGATGCGCGGTCGGTGAGCGATGGCGGCTTACGGCCTTTACACGCATATCCAGTCGAACCGCAGGCGTTCGATCGCGCTGCTGATCGGCCTGTTCTTCCTCGTCTATCTTATGGTGTTTGCCGGTGCGCTGCTCGCGGAGGCGTGGGCGGGCGACGCTTCGCCGCAATGGCTGTTTCGCGCGGCCTGGCGCGACCTGCTCGTGGCGTCGCCCTTCGCGACCGTGGGCACCGGCCTGTGGATCCTGATTGCCTATCATTTCCACCAGTCGATGATCGACGCGGTCACCGGCGGACACGAAGTCACGCGCAAGGAAGAACCGCGCCTGTTCAACCTTCTGGAAAACCTTTGCATCTCGCGCGGCATCCCGATGCCGAAACTGAAGGTGATGGACGAGCAGGCGTTGAACGCCTTCGCCACGGGCCTGAACCAGAAGCAGTATTCGATCACCGTGACCACGGGCCTGCTCAAGCGGCTCGACGATCCGGAAATCGAGGCGGTGCTCGGGCACGAGCTCACCCACATCAGGAACGGCGACGTGCGCCTGCTCGTCATCGCCGTCGTGATCGCGGGCGTCATCTCCTTCTTCGCCGAACTGGTCTTCCGCACCATGTTCTACTCGCGCGGATGGGGTGGCGGCCGCTCGAGCGACGACCGCAGGGGATCGGGCGGCGCGGGAATCGCGATCATCGTAGCGGTGGTGCTGATCGGGCTCGCCTGGTTTCTCTCGCTCGTGATCCGTCTCGCGCTGTCGCGTTCGCGTGAATTCCTCGCGGATGCAGGATCTGTCGAGCTGACCAAGAATCCGGACGCGATGATCAGCGCGCTGCGCAAGATCGAAGGGCGCGGCGAATTGCCCGGCGCCACGTCGGCCGTGATGGAGATGTGCGTCGACAATCCGCGCGAAGGAATTTCAGATTTGTTTGCGACCCATCCATCGGTCGACCGGCGGGTCGCGGCCCTGATCCAGTTCGCCGGCGGGCACGATCCGGGGCCGATCGCTCTGCCCGATCTCGGCAGCGAAGAGGATGAGGTAAGCGAGGATCAGCCTTCCGCGCCGGACAATACACCGGGCCCCTGGGGCAACGTCGACACGCCGGTGCCTGGCCCGTGGGGGCCGCATCAGGGCCGCAACTGATCAGGGCCGATAGACGCCGGTGCGCGGGTCGCGCTTCAGCGTGCGCCGCTGGGCGCGGTCGTCCACGGCGTCGGCACGCACCAGATCGAGTTCTTCATTGACGCGCCGGCGCTCGCGCGTGGCTATACGGAAGAGCGCGGCGGCGCCGAGAATGCCCAGCACCAGCGCGGCCAGATGAGGAACGGGTGGAAGGGTCATTCGATCTCTCCCCATGTCTCACAATCCGTAGCGCGCCCATATGGCGCGTGCTTCGAGCGTCGACAAGACGTCGCCGGCAAGGCCGCCATCGGTCGAAAGCGCGCGCTGCCCGACACCCTGCAGCCGCCGCCCGAACCAGCCTTTTTCCGCAATGAGAGGCATCCGGACCTTCTCGCCAAACCGTTCGCGCAGCACGCTTCGCAGGTCGCCCAGGCCGTCGACGAGGCCAAGCTCGCGGGCCTTCGCACCGGCCCAATATTCACCGGAGAACAAGGCCGATTCTGGGCCGGTCAGGCGCGTTCCGCGGCGCTCCTTGACCAGCGCGATGAAGCCCTCGTGGATGTCGTTCTGGATCGCCTTGAGACGGCGCACATCTTCCGGGTTCTCCGGCAGGAATGGATCGAGCGTGACTTTGCGGTCCCCGGAGGTATAGACGCGGCGCTCGATGCCGAGCTTCTCGATCGCCTTGTCGAGGCCGAAGGTCGCTCCGACCACGCCGATTGATCCCACGATCGATGAGGGGTCGCAGACGATCTCGTCCCCCGCGCAGGCGAGCATATAGCCGCCCGACGCACCGGCATCCTCGATGAAGGAAAGGACCGGCAGCTTGTGCTCGTCGGCAAGTTCCCGGATGCGGCGGAAGATCAGGTGCGACTGGACCGGCGAGCCGCCGGGCGAATTGATCGCAAGCGCGACCGCCTTGGCGCGCTTAGTCTTGAACGCGGCATCGAGCGAACGCGCGACGTTCGCGAGCGTCAGCCCGGGCTTCAGCGGCGTGGAGAATCCGATCACTCCGGTCAGGCGCACGACCGGCACAATCGCGAAATCCGCACGGAACCGCGCCGGAACGATGGAACCGAGCAGTCGGGAAACGGGAGAGGTAACGGAAGGAATGGTCATATGGAACCGAGGTAGGGTCAAACGAAACAAGTCACAAGCGGGCAAAGGTCACTTCGCGTTAAGGCATTTCGTGATTCTACTCGTGCCGGAACTCCGGAGAAGAGCCGGAAGTTGATAATCCGGGAAAACAACCATGAAGATCTACGTTCTCATGCTCCTGATGTCCGCGATCGCGGCATCTGCAAATTTTCCGGCCTTCTGGCACAATCCGCGTCACCGCTGATCGAGCCGAAGCGCCTCTCCCGCGCGCAGGACCCGTTCTGCCGCCGCGGTCGCCTTGCGCTCGCGGTCGTTCAGCACAAATCCGGACAGCGTGACGGTGGGCTCGCGCCCGCCCTTCACCGCGCGGCAGATCGCCCGGATCGCCGGCTCGCTTTCGATCGAATGGATCGGGAGGACGGCGATCGAACCGAAGTCGCGGCTTAGATCCGACAGCATGGCGGGCAACCGGTCCGCGCGGCCGATTACGGTCAGCGTACCTTCCGGGCGCAATAACCGCGCGGCACCTTCGATCCATGATGCAAAGGTCTCGTCCTGCGCGGCGTGAGCGCGGCGGCGCAACGGATCGGGCGATGCACGGTGCGACCTATCGTTGAAGGGCGGGTTCATAAGAACCTGATCGGCGCAACCGGGCGTCAGGCCGGCATCCGCAAAATCCTGCGCCGGGGCCGCGACGTCGAGGGCGATCGCGTGTGCGCGCCCGGAAAATCCGTTGGCTGCGATATTGTCCGCCGCGAGCTTCGCGAGAAGCGGCTCGATCTCGATGAGCGTCAGATCGATCCGCGGCACGCGGGACATCAGGGCGAGACCAGCCGCGCCGACCCCCGCTCCGAACTCGATCACCCGTTCGCCCGGCTTCGCATCGACGGCCGCGGCGAGCAGAATGGCATCGTGACCGAAGCGGTGTCCGCGTTTCGGCTGGGCCAGCCGCAGCCGTCCGCCGAGCGCGGCGTCATGCGTCACCTCGATCGGGTCATCCGGCATCGGGTCTGAGTTCGTGGCCGAGGCCTGCATCCTGCAGGATGCGGCGGGCATTCTGCTCCTGCTCGTCGGAAACAAGCACGCGGCGCGGCAGCACGCCGAGCGAGCCTTCGAGCACGCTCATGTTGCGGTCGAGCACGAGATATTCGATCCCCGCGCCGTCGAGCAATGCCTCGATCGCCGTGATCAGGACAGGATCGTTGGTACGCACGATCTCGCGCACGGCTGTCCCTATGATCGCTGGGTCTTGCGCCGCTCGTCGATGGCGCGCTGGCTGAGATAGGCGAGCAGCTTCACCTCGCGGCGGCCGCGCGTCACGGTATCGAGCACGAGGCCGGCCGAAATCGTCAGGAAAGCCACCAGCATCAGCCCGGTCGACAGGACCGCCGTCGGGAGCCGCGGTACCGTGCCTTCCCGCAGATAGGTCGTGAAGATCGGGATGGCGAAGCCGACCGACATGATCGCAAACGAAGTTCCGATCGCGCTGAAGAAGTTCAACGGCCGCTCGGACCGGTAGAGCCGCAAGATGGTCCACAGAATGCGAAAGCCGTCGCGCCAGGTATTGAGCTTGGACGCCGAGCCTTCCGGGCGCGCATAATAAGGGGTGCGGATTTCGCTGATCGGCAATTCCAGTTCGAGCGCGTGGATGGTGAGCTCGGTCTCGATCTCGAAGCCGCCCGACAGGACCGGAAAGGATTTCACGAAGCGGCGCGAGAAAATCCGGTAGCCGGACAGGATGTCGGTGAAGGCGCGGCCGAAGACCTGCCCGACGAAGCCGGTGAGGATCCTGTTGCCGAAGCGATGCCCGCGCCGATAGGCCGCGTCCTCCCGTTCGACCCGCGCGCCGACCACCATGTCGCAGCGTTTCTCGATCAGCTCGGACACCATGCGCGGAGCGCTCGGCGCGTCGTAGGTCGCATCCCCGTCGACCAGCACGTAAATGTCGGCATCGACGTCTGCGAACATTCGCCGCACCACGTGGCCTTTGCCCTGGCGCGTTTCGCTGCGGACCTGCGCGCCGGCCGCGCGCGCGGCCTCGATCGTGCGGTCGGTGGAATTGTTGTCGTAGACGTAGATGTCGGCTTCCGGCAGGCAGGCGCGGAAATCCGACACCACTTTGCCGATCGCGGCCTCCTCGTTGAAGCAGGGAACGAGGACGGCGATGCGATGACGGGCCAGATGCTCGGCGCCGGTCCGCGCTTCCTCGATCTCTTCCGCATTGAGCATGGTCTAAAGCCCGGTTCCAGCAGGCCGAATCTCTTGCAGCCACGGCGCTTTTGCTCCAGTACCATAGCGTTTGCGTGCTTGCGCGACCTTTTTCGGGAGAGCCCAGTTGGCCGTCGTCGTTCCTTTTGAAAGCCATGCCGAATCCATCGATCAGATCGTGGGTCTTGTCTCCGGCGACATGGAGCGGGTGAACGCCACGATCCTGACGCGCACGGGTTCGGACGTCGCGATGATCCCGGAAGTCGCAAACCACCTGATCAATTCCGGCGGTAAACGGCTCCGGCCGATGCTGACCATCGCGATGGCGCAGCTCGCCGGCTATGCCGGGGAAGGCCACGTCAAGCTCGCCGCGGCGGTCGAGTTCATGCACACCGCGACCCTGCTGCACGACGACGTCGTGGACGAAAGCGACCTGCGCCGCGGCAAGCTCGCCGCGCGCATCCTGTGGGGCAACGAGGCAAGCGTCCTTGTCGGGGATTTCCTGCTCGGCCAGGCCTTCAGGATGATGGTCGAGGTCGGCAATCTGCGCGCGCTTGAAATCCTGTCATCCGCCGCCGCCGTGATCGCGGAAGGCGAAGTGATGCAGCTCTCCGCGGCAAAGAACACAGCGACGACCGAAGACCAGTATCTCGCGGTGATCCGCGCCAAGACCGCCGAATTGTTCGCCGCCGCCTGCGAAGTCGGCCCGGTGCTCGCCGAGCGGTCGAAGGACGACCTCGCCGCCTGCCGCTCGTTCGGCATGAATCTCGGCATCGCGTTCCAGCTCGTGGACGACGCGCTCGATTATGGCGGCAAGTCCGCCAAGCTCGGCAAGAATGTCGGCGACGACTTCCGCGACGGGAAGATCACGCTGCCGGTGGTGCTCTCGTTCCGCCGCGGCTCCGAGGAGGAGCGCGCTTTCTGGATCCGCACGCTGGAAAAGGCCGAGGCCGACGACAGCGATCTGGAACGCGCGCTGCACCTGATGGCGAAGCATCGCGCGCTCGAGGACACCATCCGCCGCGCCGAGCATTACGGGGCGATCGCGAAGGACGCGCTGGCGCTGTTTCCGTCCTCGGCGATGAAGCGTGCGCTGGAACAGACCGTCGCCTTCTGCATCGGGCGGGCGCACTAGCCCGCGCCGAGCACCGTCGCGCGCACCCACCATCCGGGCTGCCGCTCTTTCAGCGTCCGCGCCGCGCGCGCCGCGTCGGCTCGTTCGAACAGTGCAAAGCAGGTCGCGCCCGAGCCCGACATGCGCGCCAGCCTGCATCCCGGCAAAGCCTTCAGTGCCGCGATCACGTCGTCCACGATCGGCTGCACGCTGATCGCCGCGCTCTGCAGGTCGTTGCCGGATTTTGCGAGCGCGTCGATCATCGCGTCCGCGGTGAAGGGCGTTCCGGATTCGGCGATTGCGCTGGCGGCATCGGATTGGAAATTGCGCGGCGTCTCCTTCGCGCGGAGCGCTGCGAGCGCGCGAAACACGTCCGCGGTGGGCACCGCGACGCGCGGGTTGACGAGTACGGCAGGAAGCGCGGGCAGCACGAGCGGCGGCGACAGCTTTTCGCCGATCCCGCGCATGATGCGCGGTCTTGGATCGAGGCAGACCGGAACGTCGGCGCCGGTCGCGCGCGCGGCCTGAAACAGGCGCGCATCGTCGGGCGCAAGACCATTCGCGCGCGCGAGACAGCGCAAGGCCGCCGCGGCGTCGGAGGAGCCGCCGCCGATCCCGGCGGCGACGGGCAGCGTCTTCCAGAGCTCGAACGCGCCGGATTTCAGGTCCGGGATCAGCGCTTGCAGCGCCTTTGCCGCCTTGAGCACGAGATTCTCGGCCTGTCCGCCGGCAAGCGCAGCGGTCGGTCCGGACGCCGACAGCGTCATCCCGGGGCCCGCCTCAAGGCGAAGCCGGTCGCGCGGCCGCGCGAATGCAACGAGGCTTTCCAGCTCGTGATAGCCGTCCTCGCGCCGGCGAATGACACGCAGCGTCAGGTTGATCTTGGCCGGAGCGAATTCGACGAGCATGGGGCAAGGATTACGATGGACAATCGGATGGCATCAATATGCGCGGGGAAGACCTTGGGCGCAGGGCCAGACAAGCCAATGCCCGGCGCGGGGCCGGGCACGGCGTCATCAATTGAAATCGTATCGCGCGGTTAGCCGCCGTTGCCGGACTTCTTGTCCTTGTCCTTGTCCTTGTCGGCGGTGGTCGCGGTGTCGTCCGGCAGGCCGTTGCGGAGCTTCTCCTCGATCTTGGCGAGGTCCTCGGGCTCGGGCTTCAGGTCCTTGGCATGCGACCACTGGAATTGCGCCTCGAGCGTACGGCCGACCTTCCAGTAGGCGTCGCCCAAGTGATCGTTGATGGTCGGATCGTCGGGACGAAGCTCGACCGCGCGCTCGAGCTGCTTGGTCGCGTCCTCGTAATTGCCGATGCGGAAATAGGCCCAGCCGAGCGAGTCCACGATGTATCCGTCGTCCGGCCGCTGGTCGACCGCGCGGCGGATCATCTTCATGCCGTCGTCGAGATTGATCCCCTGGTCGATCCAGGAATAGCCGAGATAGTTGAGAACGTGCGGCTGGTCCGGATAGAGGTCCAGCGCCTTCTTCAGATCCTTTTCGGCGTCCGCCCACCGCTTCGAGCGCTCGTTGCAGATGCCGCGGAAATAGAACAGCACCCAGTTCGACTTCTCGTCGGTGGTGAGGGTGTCGATGGCCTTGGTGTAGGTCGCCGAGCATTCGTCATATTGCTTGCGCGCGCGCAGGATGTTTCCGAGCGCCATGATCGCTTCGACATCGCCCGGCCGCTCCTGCACGAGTTTCTGCAGACGTGCCTTCGCCTCGTCGGTGCGGTCCACCGTGTCGAGATTGATCGCAAGCTGGATTTCGGAATTGCGGCGCAGCGGCGAATTTTCCGGCACCCGCTCGTAGGTTGTGATCGCGTCCTGCGGCCGCTTCATCGCCTCATACAGGTCCGCGAGCGAGAGCAGCGCGAGCGGCTGATGCGGCACGAGATACAAAGCGAGCTGCAGATAGACGAGGCCGAGATCCTCGCCGCCGCGGCGGCCGAGCGACGCGCCGAGCCCGTAGAGGATTTCGGCAGCGCCGGCCTGCGGATTGTCGACCACGGGCGGCAGCTTCTCGCCGCGCTTCACCTTTGCCATCGCTTCGACGATCAGCGGATGACGCGGCAGCGCCTTGTCGAAATTTTCCAGAACCTTGAGCGCCTCGTCGTTGCTGCCATGGCGCGAGAGATAGCTCGCATAGGCCTGCACGACCCGCAGCGCATTCGAGTCGAGCTTGTAGGCGCGCTCGAGGCGCTTGCCCGCTTCCTTCTTGTTGCCGGCGAGATCGAAGATCATTCCGGCATGCAGGTCCTTGAACAGCGCGTACCAGTCGGCGCCGGTCAGGTTGTCGATGGAATCGGATGCCGCGCGCATGTCGTTGGAGCCATAGCTCGCCCACGCGCTCAACAGCGCGGCGGCAAGGTCGGTCACCGGACCGCGTACCGACTGCGCGAGATTGGCGCGCGCCTGGCCGTACTGACGCTGCTTGATGCCGCGGACGCCGGCAACGAGGCGGGCGATGCGATCGTTCTTGTTGACCTGAAGGACGCGGTCGGCGAGGCGCACGGCTTCCTCGATGTCTCCGCCGGTCAGGACCGAGATGAAGGCGCGTTCGAGCAAATCGCCGTTCTTCGGATCGAAGCGAAGCGCCGCCCGGTAATAGGCCGACGCCGCCCCCGCATCGCGCTGCTGCGTCGCGTGTCGCGCGGCGAGATAGGTTCCAGCGGGCGAGGCGCGCACCGGATCGAAGGCCGGGTCGGACGTTTCGTTCGAGGCGGTCTGAGCGGGGGCCGTCGAACGCTTCTGGGTCTGCGCAGCCGCCGGTCCAATGAGCATACCTGCGGCGAGGGCGAGATACGCCATACGCCGGAGCGAAAGGGTGACTGTCACAGGTCGATGATCTCCATCATGCGGGCGGCGTTCGACGCCACAGCCCGCCGGGCCTCGATTCGAGAATGGCCTTTTTGGCCACGCCTCGCAAGGACGGCAGTGACCCGCGCACATGGCGATGAAGCGCTCGGATCGGGGCGGGATCGTGACGGCTGCCCGTCACATGTTCGGATAATTCGGACCCCCGCCGCCCTCGGGCGGAACCCAGGTGATATTCCGGTTCGGGTCCTTGATATCGCAGGTTTTGCAGTGGACGCAGTTCTGCGCGTTGATCACGTATTTCAGGTCCGCGCCTTCGCCAACCCATTCATAGACCCCCGCCGGACAATAGCGCGTGGAGGGCCCTGCAAAGACATCGTGCTCGGATGATTTTTGCAGGGCCATGTCCGCCACCACGAGGTGGGGCGGCTGGTCTTCCTCATGATTGGTGTTGGACAGAAAGACCGAGGACAGCCGGTCGAAGCTGACCTTGCCATCCGGCTTCGGATAGTCGATGCGGCGGCTCTCGCTTGCGGGCTTGAGCGTATCGGCGTCGGACTTGCCGTGACCCACCGTTCCGAACAGCGAGAAGCCGAGCGTGTTGGTCCACATGTCGAGGCCGCCGAGGACCACGCCGATCAGCGTGCCGAATTTCGACCAGAGCGGCTTGACGTTGCGAACCTTCCACAGATCCCGGCCGATGCTGGAAGACCGCCAGGCGCTTTCGTAATCGGCAAGCTCGTCATTCACCCGCCCGGCGGCGAGTGCTTTCGCAACGGATTCCGCTGCGAGCATCCCCGACGCCATCGCATTGTGCGATCCCTTGATGCGCGGGACATTCACGAAGCCCGCCGCGCAGCCGATCAGCGCCCCGCCGGGGAAGGTCAGTTTCGGCACCGACTGATAGCCGCCTTCCGTGATCGCGCGCGATCCGTAGACGAGCCGCTTGCCGCCTTCGAGCATGCCGCGCACGGAAGGATGCGTCTTGAAGCGCTGGAATTCCTCGAACGGGGACAGATAGGGGTTGGTGTAATTGAGATGGACGACGAACCCGACCGAGACGAGATTGTCGCCCCAGTGATACAGGAACGAGCCGCCGCCGGTCGAATTGTCGAGCGGCCAGCCGAACGAATGCTGAATGAGTCCGGGCTTGTGCTTGGCCGGATCGATTTGCCAAAGCTCCTTCAGGCCGATCCCGAATTTCGGCGGCTCGCAGCCGTCGGCGAGGCCGAAGCGCGCCAGCGCCATCTTGGTCAGGCTGCCGCGCGCGCCTTCGGCGAACAGCGTGTATTTGGCACGCAGCTCCATGCCGCGCGTGAAAGAGTCTTTGTGCTCCTTGTTCTTGCCGATGCCCATGTCGCCGGTGGCGATGCCTTTCACTTCTCCATTGGAGCCATAGAGAATTTCGGCGGCCGCAAAGCCCGGATAGATTTCCACGCCGAGCGCTTCGGCATGCCGGGCAAGGAAACGGCAGACGTCGCCGAGCGATCCGACGAGCGCGCCGTGGTTGCTCATCAGCGGCGGCATCGCGAAATTCGGCAGCCGGATCGCGGACGATTCCATCATCCACAGGAAGCGGTCATCCGACACTTCGGTCTTGAGCGGCCGGTCATCCTCTTTGCGCCAGTCCGGCAGGAGACGGTCGAGCGCGGAAGGATCGATCACCGCGCCGGAGAGGATATGCGCGCCGACCTCGGAGCCTTTTTCCACCACGACGACCGAAACGTCCGGCGCGACCTGCTTCAGCCGGATCGCAGCCGACAATCCGGCCGGGCCAGCGCCGACGATCACGACGTCGAATTCCATGGATTCTCGGGCGGGAAGATCGGTCATGTCGGCATCCGGGCCTCGGGTCGCGCTAGTTTTTCCACGTTTGACCACAGCGGACAATCCGACATTTGACGTCCATGCTAGACTGTCCTGCATGAACCCCGAACGCATCAGGTCCGCGCGCGACATCCTCGCTTTCTATCTGGAGAGCGGGGCGGACGCGCTTGTCGGCGAGGCGCCGGTCGACCGTTTCGCAGGCGACGATTTCGCGGCCCCAGCGGGCGGAAACGGCGAGCGACGCATGGCGCCGGCCGCAGACGCAAAGCGGCCTGCCGCGCCGAATACGCGACGCCCGGACAGTGTCGCGGCGGCGCCCGATCTCGCGGCGCCTGAGGAAGCGGTGATGGCCGCGCGCGAAGCGGCGAAGACGGCCGCTTCGCTCGACGACTTGCGTGCCATTCTTGAAAAATTCGAGGGCTGCGGATTGCGCGCGACCGCGAGCAGGCTCGTCTTCGCCGACGGCAATCCGAAAGCGCGCGTGATGTTTGTCGGCGAGGCGCCGGGCAAGGACGAGGACCAGCAGGGGCTGCCTTTCGTCGGCGTATCCGGAAAGCTGCTCGACCTGATGCTGAATTCGATCGGGCTCGACCGCACCACGGCCTATATCGCCAACATCATCCCGTGGCGCCCGCCGGGAAACCGTGACCCCTCGACGCACGAGACGCAAATCTGTCTTCCGTTCATCAAGCGGCAGATCGAACTGGTCGATCCCGACGTGCTCGTCTGTCTCGGCAAGCCGTCGACCGCGGCGCTGCTCGGGATCAGCGACGGAATTCGCAGGACGCGCGGACGCTGGATGACCTATCAGACTGGCACGCGCGAAATCCGCGCGATCGCGACGTTCCATCCGGCGTATCTCTTGCGCTCGCCGCTGGAGAAGCGCTTCGCCTGGCGCGACATGCTCGCGGTGAAGAAGGCGCTGAGCGAGCGCTGAGCCGCCGTTTTAATACGCAATTTACGGCCGCCGTGGAGCACCGCTTCTATAGTGGCGCGGCAGGCAAATTGCCTGATTTCAGTCAGGAGATTTCAAGATGGCCGGTCAATTGTTCGCAGCCATTCGCCGCGGAAAGGTAAAGCCCGGAATGGCGGCCGAATTTGCCAAACGGGTCGAGGCCGGCGCACTTCCGGTAATGCGCAAGATGGACGGCTTCAAAAACTATTACCTGATCGGCGGAAGCGACGACACCATCATCGCCGTCTCGATATTCTCTGACCGCAGCGTGGCGGAAAGCTCGACGCAGACTTTGATGCCCTGGATCAAGGAAAACCTCGGTCCACTTCTGGCATCGCCGACGGAGCCAATCGAAGGTGTCGTGCTTCTCTCGGCTTGAACTGCGTCAGAACGCGACGAGGATCGCGCCGCCCGCGATCAGCGCGACGCCGAGCCAGTTCAGCGCGGTGAGCTTCTCGCCGAGAAACACGACACCGAAGATCGCAACCAGCACGACGCTGAGCTTGTCGATCGGCGCGACCTGTCCGGCATTGCCAAGCTGCAACGCGCGGAAATAACAGAGCCACGACGCGCCCGTGCCGAGCCCGGAAAGCAGAAGGAAGAGATAGGTGCGCCCGGAAATCTCCGCAGGATTGCGGAATTCACCCGCGGCGAGAAGGATCAGCGCGAGAGAAACGGCCACGACCAGCGTGCGGATGAAGGTCGCGAGATCGGGGCTGACATTTTCGACGCCGACCTTGGCGAAGATCGCGGTCAACGCGGCAAAGACCGCCGAGCCCAGCGCCCAGAATTGCCATGACGAGAGCGCGGTCACGGGTCAGCTCTTGGCGATGTAGCTCGGCGGAATGCCGGCCAGGAAATCCTCGCGCGGCGGGGCGAACACGTCGAGGATCTCGCTGTCCTCGACATAGGAGCCGGAATGCTCGACCCCGCCGGGGATCACGGCGATGTCGCCGGTCGCCATGATCCGCTCTTCGTTTCCGATCCTGATTTTCAGCTTGCCCTTGATCATCCACACGATCTGCTCGTGCGGATGACTGTGCGGGGCAAAGACCGAACCGGCCTTGCCGCTCCACCAGACCAGCATGCCCTGCTCGCCGGAAACGAATTTCCGTGAGGTCTTTTCGTTGATCTGTTCCGCGGGGATGGCGGAGAGCGAAGAAAAGCCCTTGAGCAGCGGCATGCCGAAATCCTCCTCAGCCCGGAAGCGCGAACTTCACGGCGAACAGGATCGCGAGGATGTAGGCTGCGGCCGACACCTCGTTGTAGCGCTGGGTCAGGAGCTTGCAGAGCACGTAGGTGATGAAGCCAAGCCCGATGCCGGTCGCGATCGAATAAGTGAGCGGCATCATGACCGCGGCGACGACCGCGGGCGCGTATTCGGTGAGATCGCTCCAGTCCATCTCCGACAGGCCGCGCGCCATGACGCAGGCGACATAGAGAAGCGCGGCCGCCGTGGCATAGGCCGGGATCATGCCGGCGAGCGGGGAGAAGAACAGCGCCAGCAGGAACAGGATCGCGACCACGACGCCGGTGAGGCCGGTACGCCCGCCGGCCGAAACGCCGGCCGCGCTTTCGATATAGCTCGTCGTGGTGGAGGTGCCGATCATCGAGCCGAACATCGCGGCGAAGGAGTCAGCCAACAGCGCCTGCTTCATGCGCGGAAGGTTACCCTTCTTGTCGAGCAGTCCCGCCCGGTGCGTGACGCCGATCAGGGTGCCTGCGTTGTCGAACACGTCGACGAACAGGAAGCTGAACACCACGATCAGGAAGGTCGCCTCGCCGACGCGCGAGAAGTCGAGCTGCAGGAAGGTCGGCGCGAGCGAGGGCGGCACCGAGACGATCCCCGAAAACGTCGTCAGTCCGAACGGAACTCCGAGCGCCGCGACGATCAGGATTCCGATCAGGGTGCCGCCGATCATCTTCATCTGGTTGAGCGCCGCGATCAGCACGAAGCCGACCAGGCACAGGATCGCGGCCGGCTGCTTCAGGTCGCCGAGCGTGACGAGCGTCGCCGGATGGGCCACCACGATCTTGGCTTCCTCCAGCGCGATGATCGCGAGGAACAGCCCGACGCCGGCCGAGATCGAAAGCTTCAGATTCCGTGGAATGGAATTGATGATGTATTCGCGGATTCGGAACACCGAGATCAGGAAGAAGATCACGCCGGAGCAGAACACGGCGGCGAGCGCCTGCTGCCAGGTGTATTTGTAGGTGAGCACGACGGTGAAGGCGAAGAAGGCGTTCAGGCCCATGCCCGGCGCAAGCGCGATCGGATAATTCGCGTAAAGCGCCATCACCAAAGTCGAAGCGGCCGCTGCGATGCAGGTCGCGGCGAACACCGCCCCGGTATCCATTCCGGTCTTGCCGAGAATGGCCGGGTTGACGAACACGATGTAGACCATCGTCAGGAACGTGGTCAGACCCGCGATCGACTCGGTGCGGATGCTTGTTCCGCTGCGCTTCAGCCCGAAATAATTATCGAGCGTTTTCTCAAACCCAGATTCAGCAGCGGCTGCGCTCCTTCGTACTTTCTTGGCCATGCAATCCCCCCAAAAAATGTCCGGCAGGGGAACAGGATAGCGCCGCGCCTTTCGCCATTGTGCCCCGATGGTGGACTTGTCCACCGCTTGTGCTGCGACGGCCTGCGCTGCCGGCACGCCCGTTTTGCAGTTTTTGCGGGAGACGGTGGCGTTCCGGAGGCTTTCTTTGCTATCGGATTGTAGAAGAATCCCACGTCGGCCGGCTTCGGGAGTTTACGCCATGGATTTCGATCCCGTCCTGCTCGCTCGCCTGCAATTCGCCTTCACGGTGACATTCCACATTATTTTCCCGAGCTTCACGATCGGGCTGTCGGCCTATATCGCGACGCTCGGGGTCATGTGGCTGCGCTCGGGCGAGGAGCGCTACCACCGGCTGATGAAATTCTGGACCAAGATCTTTGCCGTCTCCTTCGCCATGGGCGTCGTGTCTGGCATCGTGCTCTCCTATCAGTTCGGAACGAACTGGAGCCGGTTCTCGGTGGTTGTCGGAAACGTCGTCGGCCCGCTGATTGGCTACGAAGTCCTGACGGCTTTTTTCCTCGAGGCGACTTTCCTCGGCATCCTGCTGTTCGGTTTCAACAAGGTGCCGCCCTGGCTCTACACATTGTCGGCAGCCATCGTCGCGATCGGCACGGCGCTTTCCGCCTTTTGGATTCTCTCGGCCAATAGCTGGATGCAGACGCCGGCGGGCTACGAGATGCGCGGCGGCATCGCCTATCCGGTCAGCTGGCTTTCGGTGATCTTCAACCCGAGCTTTCCCTATCGCATGGCGCACATGCTGAATGCGGCCTACCTGACCACCGCGTTCGTCGTGCTCGCCGTCGGCGCGCGCTATCTGCTCGCCGGAAAATACGTCGAGGAGGCGCGCACGATGGTGCGCATGGCGATCGGGCTCGCCGCCATCCTCGCGCCGCTGCAGCTTGTGATCGGCGACCTGCATGGGCTGAACACGCTGGAGCATCAGCCGACCAAGGTCGCGGCGATGGAAGCGCATTGGGACGGCTCCAAGCCCGGCGATTTCCATATCTTCGCCTGGCCCGACGAGAAGACGGAATCCAACCTTTACGAGTTGTCGATCCCGCGCGGTTCCTCGCTGATCCTGAAGCACGATCCGAACGGGCTGTTTCCCGGACTGAAAGACGTCGCGCCGACCGACCGGCCGCCGCTGCTGAATGTCTTTTTCGGCTTCCGCATCATGCTGGCGATCGGTTTCTTCATGATCGCTGCGGCCCTCTATGGCGCGTGGCTGTGGAAGCGCGGCCGCCTGTTCCAGACGCGCTGGTACCTGCATGTCGTCGCGCGCACCTGGTGGATCGGCTTCATCGCTGTAATCGCGGGATGGGTCGTCACCGAGAGCGGCCGGCAACCATGGCTCGCGTCCAATATCCTGCGTACCGCGGACGCGATCTCGCCGGTGCCTGCGATCAGCATCGTCGGGACGCTTGTGTTGTTCGTCTTTGCCTATGGCATCGTGTTCTCGATGGGCATCTACTACATCAACCGGCTCATCGTTCACGGACCGCAAGGCAGCGCCATCGAGGAAAGCCAAGGCGTTGCCAACCGTCCGCTCGGCGCCGCGGGGGCTGCGGCCGGCGAGGCTTTCGGCGAACCGGAGATCTAGCCATGGAATTCTATCTTCCGGTGATCTGGGCGGCGCTGATCGGTACGGCCGTCGCTCTCTACGTGATCCTCGATGGTTTTGATCTCGGGATCGGCATTCTTTTTCCGTTCGCGAAGAACGAGGTCGAGCGCGACCAGATGATGCGTTCGATCGCGCCGTTCTGGGACGGCAACGAGACCTGGCTCGTGCTCGGCGGCGGCGGATTGTGGGTGGCGTTTCCGACCGCCTATGCAGTGCTGATGCCCGCGGCCTACCTGCCGGTGATCGTGATGCTGCTCGCTCTCGTGTTTCGCGGCGTCGCTTTTGAATTCCGTACGGTCTCGCACAGCAAGAAGGCCTGGAATTTCGCGTTCGCTGCAGGCTCCACGCTGGCTGCGTTCTCCCAAGGGCTCGTCCTCGGCACGCTGATCCAGGGCATCAAGGTTTCCAATGGTGCGTTCGCGGGCGGACATTTCGACTGGGCGACGCCGTTCGGCGTCCTGTGCGGATTGTCGCTGATCGCGGGCTACGCCTTGCTCGGGGCGACGTGGCTCGTGATGAAGACCGACGGGGCAGTGGCGGAGCGCGCGCGCGCGCATGCCAAGCTCCTTCTGCTGGCCGTGCTGATCTGCATGGGAGCGGTGAGTTGCTACACGCCGCTCGCTTTCGAGCGGATCGCGGTCCGCTGGTTCTCGGTACCGAACATCCTCTATCTGTGGCCCGTTCCGCTCGTGACCGGAATTCTTGCTTATGCCTTGTGGCGCGCGCTTGAGGTCGGCCGCGAGAATTTTCCTTTCTTTGCGACGATCGGACTATTCCTGCTTGGCTATGTCGGGCTCGTGATTTCGAGCTATCCCTATCTCGTGCCGCCGTCGCTGACGGTGTGGGACACGGCAGCGCCGCCTGCGAGCCAGATGTTCATGCTGGTGGGCACGCTGATCCTGCTGCCGATCATCCTCGGTTATATCGCGCTGATCTACTGGGTCTTCCGCGGCAAGGTTCGCGCCGGCGAAAGCTATCACTGAGCGGGCGTAGCCGGAGCAGCCGGAGCGTCCGGCGCCGGAGCGGAGGCCGGCCGGATCATTCCCCAGCCGACGCGCAAGAGCGGCTGCCATCCCTGGATCGGACGCTCGAAGGCGCGCGGGACTTCGGGGGCGATTGTGGGAAAGCGCGCCTTGATATCGCGGGGAGGAGTGCCGGCATTGTCGGTCGCGGGCCAGACAATGATCGCGCCCTTCTCGGCGATGTCGGCGTCGCTGATGTATTTCGGAAATCCTGCTTCGTCGACGATGACCGCGGGCCGGCTCGGCGCGCCGGCCGCGACCAGCAGCGCGAGATTCTTGTCGCCGCCCACAATGGCAAGCGGACGGCCGGTCCTGCGCTCGAAATTCTCCGCAAAAAACCGTCCGAGCGTGGAAGCAGGCTGCGCCACTTTCAGATCGGTGCCGAGCAGCACCGGCGCTGCGGTGACGAAAATCGCAACCAGAACCGGCGGAATAAACAAAAGTCCCGCCCAGACCCAGGAGAGCACCCGCTGATTGTAAATCTCGATGCGCGGTCCCGCTGCGACGACGAGCGCGAGACCGGTGAACACGACGAGCGGAGCGGGGTTCAGCGTGGATGCGTAGCCAGCAATCGCGCCTGCGACAGTGACGACGATCGGAGGCATCAGGGCGAGATAATAAACGAGCCCGCGCGCGTCATCGGCGACCGGCTTGCCCTCGATCGCCGAGACATTGAACTGCCGAAGGCGCACCGCGTTGATCGCGAGAGCGGCGAGGATCAACAGGCCTGCGTGGGACACCACGACGATCCCGGCGAGTTTCAGCCACGCGACGAGATTCTGGTTCACGGTCTCCACGCTTCGCAGCGTGAAGGCATGCGAGGGCAATCCTTCGAAGGCTTGATGCACGTAGGCGAAGGCGGGCAGCGCCATGGCGACAACGATCGCCGCGGCAGCGCCGGCCTGGAACGACCGCAGCCTTGCGCGGACGAACGGGTGGCTCACGCAAAAGGCAAGCAGCAGCACGACGAGAACGAGCGTAAGATAGCCCGTCAGCAGCATAAGTCCGAGGTCGGCTGCGAGCGCGAGCCAGTAAAGCGGGCGATCCTCTCCCGCGGCGCGCCACAGGAAAAGTGCCGCGAGCGACCAGAGCGGCATCGTGAGCAGCGCGGCGTTGAAGTCCGGTGTCGGGACGGACAGCGCCGAAATCCCGGCCATCAGCAGGATCGCGAGCACCGCCTGCCGGTCGCCGACGAGCGCGCGCCCGAGGGTAAACACCGCCCAATAGGTCACGACGACGCAAAGCTGGGCGAGGATATACACGCCGACCACGCGATGACCGGCAAGATCGAAGGCAAGGTTGGCGGCCCAGTAGGCGAGCGGCGGGCCAAGCTGCGGTGCGGTGCCGAGGCCGCGGCCGATGGCGAGCAGCTCCAGCAGATTGGTCGGCGGCGCGGAATAGAACAGCGAGGGCACAAGCACCCACAGCGCCGCCTGCGTCAGCGTCACGACCCAGAAGACGAGGCGCGGCCGCTGGCGCAGGATTTCAAGGAATAGCGAGAGATGAAGCATTGCGGTCGGGGGGTCAGCGCGTGGCGATCAAGGCGATTTCAATGACCCGCTCCTGATACCGCCCACCGAGGAGAGGAAATGACTGTCGCTTGTCCTGAAGAATTTTTCTAGAGCGGCAATCCGGTGGCTTCATCGACGCCTGCCGGATCGGGATTTCCCTCGCAGATGCGGACCGGCGAGAAGGTGCGCCGGTGATGGATGCACGGCCCGAGCCGTTCCAGCGCGGCAAAATGCTCGGGCACCGAATAGCCCATATGGCGCTCGAATCCGTAGCCGGGATGCGCGGCCCCGACCCGCATCATCAGGCGGTCGCGCGTGACCTTCGCGACGATCGAGGCCGCCGCGATCGACAGGACGAGGGCATCGCCGGAAATGACCGCCTGACAGTCGCAGCCGGCATCGATCCTGTCGATGCCGTCGACGAAGACGAGTTTCGGCCGGCAAGGCAGCGATCTCACCGCGCGTGCGAGCGCCCATAGCGAGGCTTGGCGGATATTGTCCCGGTCGATCCGCGCGGGCGAGCCGACCGCAACCGCGACCTCGGCGCTCGCGCAGATTTTCAGATAGAGCTTCTCGCGCGAGTCGTGGTCGAGCTTCTTGGAATCGTTCAGCCCGCGCGGGATGCGTTTCGGATCGAGCACAACGGCCGCCGCGACGACGGGGCCCGCGAGCGGTCCGCGTCCTGCTTCGTCGGCGCCCGCGACCGGCCACATGCCGCGATTGATCGCGCGGCGTTCGCGCCGGAAGGTCGGGCGAACGATCTCCTCGACCAGCGGCAGGCGCGGCGATTCGGTCTTGCGGGCCATGGCGCGATGTAACGCCGACCGTGACGCAATTTCCAATCCAATTCGCGGCGGCAGGCAGGAGCCCGCTGGAACCGGTGGAAAATGGGGATTGCGGCTTTCTCTTTTTTCGTCGTGGCCGGGGCTCATCCCGGCCACCCTGCCAATGTGAGAGGAGTACCTCCCTAAGCGGGATGCGCGGGTCAAGCCCGCGCATGACGTCGTCACAGCTCAGAACAGGCTGAGCTGTTCCTTGCCCTTCACCGGCTTCTGGAAATGCTCGGTGGTCAGCCGCGTCTTGTCGGTGTTGAGGCCGAGCTTCTCGCACGCCGCCTCGAAACGGCGGCCGATCATCCACGCATAGGGCCCGGCGCCCGTCATGCGCTTGCCCCAGGTCGAATCGTAATCCTTGCCGCCGCGCATGTCGCGGATGAGCTTCAGCACATGGCGATAGCGGTCGGGATAATTCGCCAGCAGCCATTCCTTGAACAGGTCGCGCACTTCGAGCGGAAGGCGAAGGAGCACGTAGCCCGCGCCCTTCACGCCGGCCAGCTTGGCGGCGTCGAGGATGCGCTCGATGTCGGCATCGTTGATCGCAGGGATCACCGGGGCGACCATCACCGAGGTTGGAACGCCGGCGTCGGACAGCCTGCGAAGGGCTTCGAGCCGCCGCGCGGGCGTCGCGGCGCGCGGCTCCATCGTGCGCGCGAGCTGCGGATCGAGCGTCGTCACCGATATCGCGACCTTGGCCAGATTGCGCTCGGCCATGCGCGCTAGGATGTCGATGTCGCGCACGATGAGCGCGGATTTCGTGACGATGCCGACCGGATGCCCGGCGCGCTCCAGCACCTGCAGGATGCGCCGCATGATCTCGTATTGCTTCTCGATCGGCTGATAAGGATCCGTGTTGGTCCCGATCGCGATCGTACGCGGCTGATATCCGGGCGCTGCGAGCTCTTTCTCCAGAAGCACCGGCGCATCCGGTTTCATGAACAATCTCGATTCGAAGTCGAGACCGGGTGACAGCCCGAGAAAGGCGTGGGTCGGCCGCGCGAAGCAATAGACGCAGCCATGCTCGCAGCCGCGATACGGATTGATCGAGCGGTCGAACGAGATGTCGGGGGATTCGTTGCGGGTGATGATTTTGCGCGTCGCATCGACCTGCACCTGCGTCTTGAACGGCGGCAGATCGTCGAGGCTTTGCCAGCCGTCGTCGAAGGCTATGCGCGCGATCGCCTCGTAGCGGCCCGAAGCATTGGACAGCGTGCCGCGCCCGCGCCGGCGCTCGCGTCCGACCGCGGTGTCGAGCAGGCCGGAACCATCAGGCTCGCTCCCCACGGCGGGTCCCGCCGGCCTGGAGGGCGCCAGCGGCGGGTTTTTCAATGCTGCGGAGGAGCGAGCCATGTCCGATTATCTAGTCCTTCATATCGAACAAAACAAGAACATCCAAAAGCCCTGTGATAACTGCCGCATATCGTGGCATCGCAGGGCAGTGGGCCCATGATATGGGGCAACCGCAGGAGGTCATCGCCGGTTCCATGTTGAGCGTCGTCATCCCCACGAACGAATCGGAGCGCACGCTGGTGCGGACGCTGGCTTGTCTTGTGCCCGGCGCGACCGATGGACTGGTGAGCGACGTCATTCTTGCCGATGCCGGCTCGACCGATGACACGGCGGCGATCGGCGATATCGCGGGATGCCATTTCCTGAAGTTGCCGGGGCCTCTCGGGGCGCGGCTCAAGGCGGCCGCGTCCGCATCGCGCGCGCCGTGGCTCATGTTCCTGCGTCCGGGTGTCGTCCTCGACGCCGACTGGATCCGCGAGGTCGGGCAGTTCGTGCAAGGCGCTGCGGACGACGGCATGCGGGCCGCGACATTCAGGCCGGCCTCCGCGGGAGGCTCGCCGCGCGCGATGATCCATGAAGCCTTGGTCCTCATCTGGGCTTCTCTGTTCGGTGGCGCGAACCCGGGCCGGGGACTTCTCATTCACAAGGCGCTTTACGGTCAGCTCGGAGGGCACCGCGCGGATGTCGATGACCCCGAGCGCGACCTGATCCGCCGCGTCGGCGGCGCGCGCATCACGACGCTCCGGAGCGGGGCTGCCATTACTTGACTCCGTCAAGTAATTGAGGGAACCTCACGGCGCGCACCTTTTGCTGGAGCCCTGATGCCCGCCGTTTCCGAAAGCCGTGTCGCCGCCATGCGCCGCTTCTCGCGCTTCTACACGCGCCAGCTCGGGCTGCTGCAGGGCGATTTCCTGCAGAGCCCATTCTCGCTCAGCGAGGGCCGCGTCCTCTATGAATTGTCGCGGCGCGACAAGCTGACGGCGAGCGACCTCGTCACCGATCTCGGCCTCGACCACGGCTATCTGAGCCGGATCCTGTCGCGCTTCGAGAAGCAGGGACTGATCGCGCGCGCCCGCTCGAAGGATGATGCGCGGCAAAGTCATCTGTCGCTGACCGCGAAGGGCCGAAAGGCGTTCGCGCCGCTCGACAAGCGTTCGCACGAGCAGGTGAAGACCCTGCTGCAGAAACTCTCGCCCGCCGAGCAGAAGCGCGTCACCGATGCGATGCACACGATCGAGAATTTGATCGGGGACAAGCCGGAAAAGCCGAAGGTCACGTTTCGCACGCACCGGCCGGGCGACATGGGATGGGTCGTCGCGCAGCACGGCATCGTCTATCCGTCCGAATACGGCTGGAACAGCCACATCGAGGCGATCACGGCCGACATCGTCTCGACCTTCCTGAAGACCTACGATCCCAAGCGCGAGCATTGCTGGATCGCCGAGATGGATGGCGAGATCGTCGGCTGCGTGTTTCTTGTGCGCGAGACCGACAAAGTCGCGCGGCTCCGCCTGCTGATGGTCGGTTCGCAGGCGCGCGGGCTCGGCATCGGCAAGAGGCTGGTCGAGGAATGCATCGCCTTCGCGCGCAAGGCCGGCTATCGCCGTATCACGCTATGGACGCACGCCGTGCTCAAGGCCGCGCGCGGCATCTATCAGGCGACCGGCTTTACGCTCACCAAGGAATGGGTGCATGACGATTTCGGCAAGCCGGAAGCAAGCGAGACGTGGGATCTCGATCTCTGATCGTCTGCCGATGCTCCAAGGCGGGGAAGACTTTTAGACCGTCGCGCCTTTTGCCTTGGCGCGGCGCAGGTGCTCGTCGAGCCGCGGCATGATCTCGACGAAATTGCACGGCCGGTAGCGGTAATCGAGCTGGTGCACGAGGATCTCGTCCCATGCGTCCTTGCAGGCGCCGGGCGAGCCGGGCAGGCAGAAGATATACGTCGCGCCGGCAACGCCCGCGGTTGCACGGGTTTGGATCGCGGAGGTGCCGATCTTGCGCTCGCTCACCAGCAGAAACATCGTCGCGAAGCCTTCCATCCGCTTTTCGAATAGCGGCTCGATTGCTTCGGGCGTCACGTCGCGCCCGGTGAAGCCCGTCCCGCCGGTGGTGATGACGACGTCGACGGCCTGATCGGCGATCCATACTTTCACCTGATCGCGGATTTTCTCCACGTCGTCGGTGACGATCGCGCGCGCGGCCACGGCGTGTCCGGCTTTCTCGATGCGCTCGACCAGCGTCGTTCCCGACTTGTCGTCGGCGAGCGAGCGCGTGTCCGACACGGTCAGCACCGCGATTTTCAGCGGTACGAATTGGCGTGTCTCATCGATGCCGGGCATGGCGGAGGCCGCGAGGTACCTTCTACAGGTTTGCTGCCTGGAAAGTATTGCAGGCCGCAACCGTCCCCTGCTGGAAGCCGGTCGAGAACCAGCGCTTGCGCTGCTCGGCCGATCCGTGGGTGAAGGCATCGGGTACCACGCGCCCCTGCGTCTGGCGCTGCAGATTGTCGTCGCCGATCGCGGTCGCGGTCTGCAGCGCGGCATCGACGTCGCCGGGATCGAGGAACGCCTTGCGCTGCTCGGAGCGGTTCGCCCAGACGCCCGCGAGGCAATCGGCCTGAAGCTCGACGCGCACCTGGATCTGGTTCGCGCGCGCGCGATCTCCCGCTGCCTGCTGCGCCTGCTGGGCGCGCGGAAGGATACCGAGCAGGTTCTGCACATGGTGGCCCACCTCATGGGCGAGCACATAAGCCTGAGAGAACTGGCAGGCCTTGCCGCTGCAGCCGTGGAAGCGCTGCTCGATCTGCCGGAAGAAGGCCGTGTCGATATAGATGCGCTGGTCGGTCGGACAATAGAACGGTCCCATCGCGGCCTGCGCAAAACCGCAGCCGCCCTGGATCGCGCCCGAGAACAATGTCAGCCGAGGCGCGCGATAGCGCTGCCCGCTCTGGCGGAAGATGTCGGACCACGTGTCTTCGGTGTTTCCGAGCACGGCCGCGACGAAGCCGCCCGCCTGGTCGCTCGGCCCGCCGGCGCGCGGGGTCGTGCGCGGCTGCGGCTGATATTGCGTCTGCATGCTTGGGCCGCCGCCTCGCCCGGAGAGGATTTCCGCGCCGCCGATCAACAGCCGCGGATCGATGCCGAGCGCCCAGCCGATCAAACCGAGCACGACGATCGTGCCGATCCCGAGGCCGCCGCCACCGACCGGAAAGCCGAACCCGCCTCCGCCGCCGCCGAATCCGCCGCTCTCGCCGCGCATGTCGTCGACGTTGTCGCTCCGGCGAAAATCCTCCCAGCGCATCTCAAGCCTCCCGATACCGACTTCTACGTAATAGTCGCCGAGATGGAGCTTTTCGTCCATGCGGCGCCGAGCAATTTAACGCTCCGGAAACCATAATGTTCGCCGATATGGCGACCGTGCATCCACCCGGCAAGTTCTGCCTAACCAAAACATTTTCCGATTAAATCGATATTTACCTAAGCCCGCCATTCTGCCCGCCTGTCGGTTGTAGGTCCCGCGTCACCGACCGCGTCGCCTGAGTCAGAGTTCTGAGTCATGGTAGTGTCGCGTCGCGGGGCGCCCCATCGGGCGCCCCGTATGACATCTGGTCAGGCTGCGCCGTCTCGCATCCTTCTCGGCGATTGCGTCGCCGAAATGGCGAAGCTGCCGGCCGAGAGCGTCGATCTCGTCTTCGCCGATCCGCCCTACAATCTGCAGCTCCGCAGCGACCTGAAGCGTCCGGACGATTCCCGCGTCGACGCGGTCGACGACGACTGGGACAAGTTTTCGAGCTTTTCCGCCTATGACGAGTTCACCCGCGCGTGGCTTTCGGCCGCCCGCCGCGTGATGAAGCCGTCCGCCACGCTGTGGGTGATCGGCTCCTATCACAATATCTTCCGCGTCGGCGCGATCCTGCAGGATCTGAACTTCTGGATCCTGAACGACGTGATCTGGCGCAAGGTCAACCCGATGCCGAATTTCCGCGGCCGGCGTTTCACCAACGCGCACGAGACGCTGATCTGGGCGGCGCGCGAGCCGGGCGGCAAGGGCTACACGTTCAACTACGAGGCGCTGAAATCCGGCAACGAGGATGTTCAGGTCCGCTCCGATTGGACCATTCCCCTGTGCACGGGCGAGGAGCGGCTGAAGGGCAAGGACGGCAAGAAGCTGCACCCCACCCAGAAGCCGGAAGCGCTGTTGGCGCGCGTCATCCTGTCTTCGTCGCGCCCGGACGATCTCGTCCTCGATCCCTTCAACGGCAGTGGCACCACCGGCGCGGTCGCGCGCCATCTGGGCCGCCGCTATATCGGCATTGAGCGCGATCCCGCCTACGCCAAAGCGGCCGAGCGGCGGATTGCCGCGACGGAGCCGCTTGAGGCGCCTGCGCTCGCGCCATTCCTGACTGCGCGCGACGCGCCGCGCGTGCCGTTCGCGGCCTTAATCGAGCGCGGGCTCGTCTCTGCGGGGTCCAAGCTCGTCGACGCCAAGAAACGCCATCGCGCTCTGGTGCGGCCGGACGGCGCGATCGCGCTTGGCGACAATGTGGGTTCGATCCACCGGATCGGTGCCATCGCGCAGGGGCTCGAAGCCTGCAACGGCTGGACCTTCTGGCACGTCGAGACGCCGAAGGGCCTCACGCTGATCGACGATCTTCGCGCCAAGGTGCGCGCGGAGATGGATTAGTCCGGCAGTCCCGCTTTTCGCAGGGCAAGAGCGTAATTGGCAAAATATTCCGGCGGCCTGAACGGCAAATGATGCTGGAGCGAGTGGATGCGCAGGCCGGGATTAATCTGCTTCGCGCGGGCGACCGCCTTCGCGGCGTCCCCGGGACGTTCCGCCATGGAGGAACTCGCCGCCAGAATCCGCAGGGCTGGCCCAAAGTTCGGCTGCTCTTTCAATGCTCGCGCGGCCCAGGAGCAGGACTCGTCGTAGCGGCCGGCGAAGAAATGAGCGAAAGCGGTCGCCGACTGCATTCCAACCAGTAGCGGGTCGAGCGGGCTCAGGCGCATTGCGCGGGCCGCATGTTCAATCGCCAGATCCGGTTCGCCGAGACACAGTCTGACCCACGCGCTGCGGACCCAGCTCGCCGCAAGATTCGGGTTTAGCAGCAGCGCCCGATCAAGCAAGGCAGCCGCGGCGTCGAGGTCCTGCACGACGAGACCGAGCGCCATTCCGCTTGCGGACAATGCGACAGCATCGCTTCTTCCCAATTGAGCGGCGCGCTCGACCAGACGAGCCGTTTCGGAGACCTCTTGCTCGGTATCGACCGTCCAGTGCTTCCATTTTCTTGCCACATAGCACAAGGCCGACATGCCATAGGCAGAGGCGAAATCGGGATCGAGCTTGATGGCTTCACCGAACAGGCGCAGGGCCGCGTCGTTCGCGGATTTGGAATCCTGGTGCACGTTCGCCACGCCCCGCAGGTAATAATCGTAGGCGTCGAGGCTATCGGTGGGCTTTCGCCGGGCGCGTTCGATCTCGGCTTGTTCGAGCTTCGGCGCGATTGCGCCAACAACGCTTGCGGTCACCTGATCCTGGAGTTCGAAAATGTCCTCGATAGCGCCATCGAAGCGCTCAGCCCACAGGTGAGTTCCGCTTGCAGCATCGATCAGTTGCGCCGTAATCCGGACTCGATTGGTCGCTTTGCGGACACTGCCTTCGAGCAAGTAGCGGACCCCGAGTTCATACGCGATCTGTTTGACGTCTGCGACCCTGCCCTTGAAAACAAAACTGGAATTGCGTGCGATGACGAACAACCACTGGAACTGCGACAGCGCAGTGATGATGTCTTCGCTGATACCGTCGCTGAAATAATCCTGCTCCAAATCTCCCGACATGTTGGTGAAGGGAAGAACAGCAATTGATGGCCTGTTAGGAAGATCCAGCGGCGTGTCTGCGCCGTGTTTATCTCGCGCGTCTCGCACGCCCGGCGCGCGGGCAACATGGCTTCCCTCATCGACCATTCCGACGAAGCGGAAGCCTTTGCGCGGAATGGTGCGGATGAAATGCTGACGCGCGCCATCGTCGCCAATGGCATGCCGTACCGCGGTAATGCGGCTGCTCACCGTGGAATCCGAAACCGCACGGCCGTGCCAGACCTTAGCGACCAGATCGTCCTTGCTGACGAGCCTGTCGCAATTATCGATCAGGTAATGGAGAAGGTCGAAAACCTGCGGTTCGATGTCCACGAGCGCGTCACCGCGCCTCAATTCCCGGCGCTCGATATCGAGAACGAAATCTTCGAATTTGTAGATCAGCCGAGCCCCCGCGCCGATCAAAATCAGGACAATCTCAGGACAAAATCAAGGATATCTCAAAGACCTGCGGCTTCACAGGGTCTAGTTACATCGTCCTCATCACGGAGGACGCCATGCCCAGAGCCTTTTTGATATCGATTATCTCCGCTGTCCTCACAGCGGTGTCGTTCACGGCTTCGGCCTCAGATTGGGGCTCATCGAACGAAGCGCGGGCGATGCTCGATCGCGCGGCGGCCGAGATGCGGCTGGACAAGCAAACTGCGATCACGAAGTTCAACCACAACGATTCCCAATTCCGCGATCGCGACCTGTTCGTGTTTTGCTTCAACCGCGCGGATGGAAAATTCACCGCCCACGAGGCGTTTGTCAGTTGGGACGTGCGCGACCTTCATGACTGGTGGGGCGACCCATTCGGTCAGCGGCTGTACCTTTTGGCCGAGGAAGGGAAGGTCGCTGAGGTGACGTATTACTCGCCCAAACCGGGCTTTACGACGCTGGCCACGAAAATCAGCTACGTGACCGTGGTCGGCGATCAGGCTTGTGGCGTCAGTGCCTATACGGATCGTGAAGTGCCAAGAACGCATTGAATTTCGGCAGTGCCACGAGCCCGTCCGCTTCGGCGGACGGGCTAATTCATTCGGACCGGGAACTCGCGGCGCGAAGGCGCGTTCACCCGTCACAATTTTCATCCCATTGTGACAGGGAGGTTTCGTTATGGGCTGGTTCTCCGAAGACATCGTTTCGATGGAAGACCTGTTCCAGCACACGCTGGAGGACATCTATTACGCGGAGAACCAGATCGAGAAGGCGCTCCCTGACATGGTGGAGAAGGCGACCGATCCTGAGCTGAAGCGCGGCTTCAAGAAGCACCTTGTGGAAACCAAGGGTCACATCAAGCGTCTGGAGCAGGTGTTCAAGAAGCTGAAGCAGGATCCGAAGGGCACCAAATGCCCGGCGATCGAAGGCATCATCGACGAAGCCAACGAGATCGCGGGCGAGGTCGAGGACAAGATGGTGCTCAACGCCGCCCTGATCGGCGCGGCGCAGGCGGTCGAGCATTACGAGATCACGCGCTACGGTACGCTCGTCGCATGGGCGCGCACCCTCGGCCGCAGCGACGTGGCCAAGCTCCTCGAAGCCAATCTCAAGCAGGAAAAGGCGACCGACAAGAAGCTGACGGGGATCGCCAAGAAAAAGATCAACCGCAAGGCGCTGATCCGCGGGCACCAGCAGAAAAAGAAGATGGACAAGCAGATGGAGAAACAGGCCGCCACGCTTGCAATCGGCATACCCTCTATCTGAGCCTCTTCCGCGGCATCGAATGTTTTGCGCGCCCCTTGCGCTTTGCCGGGGGCGCGCTCACGATTTGCGGATTATTGATTTGAAGGAGGTATTCATGCCTGCCGTCACCACGATCGACAACGCCACGCTGCAAAAACACAGCAAGTGGTTCATGGTTTACGGGATTTTGCTGGCGCTGGCCGGCGTGGCGGCGATCATCCTGCCCGGCATCGCCTCGCTCGCGACCGCGATCATGCTCGGCTGGATTCTTCTGTTCAGCGGCGTGGTCGGGCTGTTCGCCGTGTTCTCGACCGGCCGCTCGGCGCCGGGCTTCTGGTGGGAATTGCTGACCGCGATCCTCTACGTGGCGGCAGGGCTTTCCTTGCTCGTCAGCCCCCTTGCGGGCGTATTGACGCTCACGATCCTCCTTGCGGCCTATCTGTTCGCGGCGGGTGCAATGAAGCTGATCATGTCGGTCGGGCACCGCCGCGACATTCCGGGCGCATGGGGCTGGGTGCTGGCCAGCGGTATTCTCGACATCGGCCTTGGCCTGCTGATCTTCCTCGGCCTGCCGGGCAGCGCGATCTGGGTCCTCGGGCTTCTGGTCGGCATCAATCTGCTGATGACCGGCGTCGCGCTGATTGTCGCCGCCACCTGCACTAAGAAGATGTGCGCCTGATCTTCAGCAGGCGCCCGTCGATCGCCGCGAGACCCGCGCCGATCAGCGCCATGCCGACGAAGTGCTTGGCTTCCAGCCGTTCGTGCAGCGCGAACGTGCCGAGCAGGATCGCGCCGACTGGAATGAGGAGCGTCACCAGCATCAGGTTGGTCGCGCCTGCGGTCGCGACGATGCGGAAGAACAGGATGTAGGCGGCGGCGGTCGCGATCACGCCCATGCCGAACACGGCGCTCCAGGTCGTGGCCGACGGCATCGCAAGCGTCCACGGCCGGTCGATGGCCAGCATTAGCGGCAGCATCATGATGCTCGATGTCGTGACGAGCCCGGTCGCGGTCACGATCGGGCTCACGCCCATCCTGCCGAAGCGCTTCGCGAACACCCCGGAGAAGGCGTAGGAGATCGCGGCCAGAAGCACCGCAAGCTGCGCCAGCACGTTCGCGCCGATCGCGTGCAGCGCGTCTCCGCCGATCATCCAGACCACGCCCGCCATCCCGAGCACGACACCCGCGATCCGGTTCGGCGTCATCTTCTCGTCGTTCGTCAGGACATGCGCGACGATGACGGTCCAGAGCGGCGTGGTTGCATTGAGGATCGAGGCGAGCCCGCTCGCGATGTGAGTCTGGCCCCACGCGATCAGCATGAAGGGGATGACGTTGTTGATCAGCCCCGAGAAGAAGAACGCGCCCCACACGTCGCGCTCGCGCGGCAGGCGATATCCGATGAGATGGATCAGCGTCAGGAGCACCGCGGCGCCCACGCTGACGCGCAGAAAGACCGTCGTGACCGGTGGAAGTTCGCGAAGCGTGACGCCTGTGAAGAAGAACGAGCAGCCCCACACCGCCGAAAGGACGAACAGCATCGTCCATTCGGACGCGTTCATCGTCCGGTTGATCTGCGGGGTCATCGGCTTCGGTTCATGCATGGCCGGCAGATAAAACGCGCGGCGCGAGCCGCGCCACCCGATTTCTGCCGGTCCCGCGGCGGGTTATTTCGCGGCGACCACCATGATCTCGACGTTATATTGAGGCCCGGCAAGCTTGGCCTCCACGGTCGCGCGTGCGGGCGTATTGCCCGGCGACACCCACGCATCCCACACCGCGTTCATCTCGTTGAACTTCGACATGTCGGTGATCCAGATATTGGCGCGCAGGAGCTTGCTCTTGTCGGTGCCGCACAGCTTCAGATAGTGGTCGATCAACGACAGGATTTCCTTGGTCTGCTCGCCGACGCTCTTGCCCGCCGTTTTGTCCGCGGTGAGCCCCGCCAGATAGACGGTGTCGCCATGCACCACCGCCTTGCTCATGCGCGGCCCGACGTCGTGACGTTGAATGGACATTTGAAATTCTCTCCGTTCGTGTTTCGTGGGTTCAGCCGCCCGCGCAGCCCTGTGTGTGGACGTAGAGCGCGTAGAGCGAATGGCTTGCCGCCATGAACAGGCGATTGCGGTAACGCCCGCCGAAGCAGACATTGGCGCAGCGTTCCGGCAGGTCGATCTTGCCGATCGGCGTGGCGTCGGGCGCAAACACCATCACGCCGTCGAGTTCGGGCGAGCCCATGCCCCAGCCGCACCACAGGTTGCCTTCGATGTCGACGCGGAAGCCGTCCGGCGATCCGCCGGGACCGGCGTTGATGAAAACCTTGCCGTTCGCGACCTTGTCGCCGTTGCCGACGACATCATAGACGCGGATGGTGCGCGGCATCGCGCCGCAATCGACAACATAGAGCTTCTTCTCGTCCGGCGAGAACGCGAGTCCGTTCGGACGCGTGATCTCGCCGATCACGATGGACGGCTTTCCGGTATGGGGATCGACGCGATAGACGTTGGTGTGGATTTCCGATTTGTCGTTGTGGCCTTCGTAGAAATGCATGATCCCGAAATCGGGATCGGTGAACCAGATCGAGCCGTCGGACTTCACCACGACGTCGTTCGGTGAATTGAGCTTCTTGCCCTCGAAATTGTCGCAGATGACGGTGATCGAGCCGTCATATTCGGTGCGGGTGACGCGCCGCGCGTCGTGCTCGCAAGTGATCAGGCGTCCCTGCCGGTCACGGGTGTTGCCGTTCGAATTGTTGGTCGGCTTGCGATAGACGCTGACCGCGCCGGTTTCTTCGTCCCAGCGCATCATCCGGTTGTTGGGGATGTCGCTCCATATGATGCAACGCGCGTCGCCGAAATAGACCGGCCCTTCGCTCCAGCGGCAACCGGTGTAAAGGCGCTCCACGCTTGCGAGCGCGAGCCGGTATTTCGCGAAACGCGGATCGAGATTTTTCACCGCCGGGTCGGGATAGCGTTCGCTTACGGTGAAGTGAGCGCGCCCGGGCGGGTTGAGGTCGTGCATTGTTCTTCCTCCCAATTTGCGCGGCAGATTAGCGACCCGCGCGGCGGATGTCGCGGGGGGCTCGTCCAAATCCGCCCGCATGCGCGATCACCTTGCGCATGACGTTCGGGAAGGCCTCGCCGGAAAGGTCGTCCGCCTTGCTCCAGCGCGCGCCCCGCGGCGCCTTGGTGCCCTTCGCGACCAGCGCCCTGAACACGACCAGTTCGAGCGGGAAATGCGTGAACACGTGCGTGACAAATCCGGGCAGGCGCGTCCAGTGCTCGGACGGGAATGGCGCGCTGCCGATCGCGCCGCGGGGATCGAAGTTTGCAGCCCAGTCCGTGGTTGGCACCTCGGTCATGCCGCCGAGCAGCCCATGCGCGGGACGCGCGCGCACCAGCACCGCGCCGTCATCGCGCATCGCCACGAAGGCCGCTCCGCGGCGAAGCGTGCCGCCTGATTTTGGGAGCTTGCGCGGAAACGTCTGCATGTCTCCGCGTATCCGCGCGGCGCAGGCATCGTTCCATGGACAGAAAATGCAGGCCGGATTTTTCGGTGTGCAGATCGTGGCGCCGAGATCCATCAGCGCCTGAGCGAAATCACCGGCGCTGCGCGCGGGCGTCAGGTTTTGCGCATGCGCGTGAATATCCGGCTTCGCGGCCGGGAGCGGCGTCTCGATCGCGTGTACTCGCGCGATCACGCGCTCGATGTTGCCGTCCACTGGCGTCGCCTTGCGGCCAAACGCGATCGCGGCAATTGCGGCGGCGGTGTAAGCGCCGATCCCCGGTAGCGCGCGCAGTCCGCCCTCGGTCTCGGGGAAGCGGCCGTTATGCTGCGCCACCACGGCCTGTGCGCAGGCGTGAAGGTTGCGCGCGCGCGCGTAATAGCCAAGTCCGGCCCAAAGCTTCAGCACATCGTCGATCGGCGCTCGGGCGAGATCGGGGAGCGTCGGGAACCGATCGAGGAAACGCTCGTAGAACGGCATCACCGCTTTGACGGTGGTTTGCTGCAGCATGATTTCGGAGAGCCACACCCAATAGGCGTCGGGATTTTCTCCCGGCGCTGCGCGCCACGGCAGGTGCCGGCGATGGCGGCGATACCAGGCGAGCAGCGTTTTGGCGGTCGGCACGGCGGCCGCTTTGGGTGCGGGTTTGCGCGGCCGGGCTCTGGCCTTCTTTTTCCGGCGCACGCGCTTTGCTAGCGTCATTCGACCGATCTGACAGAGCGCCCTTCAGTGGACAAGCCCAGCCGAAAGCCCGCCGTCGCGCTATCCACGCTCACGTCCGGCGTGTTCGCGGAATCCTTTGCCAAACAGGGCTTCGCCTCGGCCGAGCTTGTGACGCGCTGGACCGAGATCGTGGGCGAGGAGGTGTCTGCCCATGCCGAGCCGATCAAGATGCAATGGCCGCGCCCGGCGGAGGGCGAAGCCCAGGAGCCGGCGACGCTCGTGCTGCGCGTCGAAGGGCCGGCCGCCATCGAAATCCAGCATCTGTCCGCTGTGATTTTGGAGCGGGTGAACCGCTTCTTCGGCTGGCAGGCGGTCGGCCGTATTGCGCTGCGTCAGGCGCCGCTGAAGCGGGCCAAGCCAACCCACGTGCGGACCATCGACGCCGCCGAAACAGCCCGGATCGCAACAACGCTGCCGGAAATCGAGGATGAAGACCTGAAACAGGCGCTCGCCCGGCTGGGGGCAGCCATCAAGCGGTCGTGACCCTTGGCGCGGCGACGCGCGATTGCCACATTTGTTCTTAGGAGATAGTCAGGCGTTCCGCCGGACCAGCCGCAATCGGGAGTATTCCTTTGACCATCAGCCGTCGCGAATTCTGCCGGGGCAGCGCGTCCCTGGCCTTGGGCCTCGGGGTCGTGGCGGCCGGCTGGGGTCGGTTTGGTTTCTTCGACATGGCGATGGCGCAGCGCGCCGGCGACGTCCGGGTGATGAATCCGGGCGGTCTCGACGATATGACAATGGGAGACCCGAAAGCGCCGGTGACGATCATCGAATACGCCTCGACCACCTGTCCGCATTGCTCGCATTTCTACGAGACGACATTTCCGGAACTGAAGAAGCGCTACATCGATACCGGCAAGGTGTTCTACGTCTACCGCGAGTTCGTGCTGAACCAGGTCGACGCCGCGGCGGTGATGCTGCTCCGCTGCACCGACAAGGATAAGTATTTCCCGCTGCTCGATGCCTTCTTCACCAAGCAGAAGGAATGGGCGGCGCCCGACAAGCCGCCGCTGCCGTCTCTGCTGGCGATCGCCAAGCAGGCCGGCTACACGGAAGAGAGCTTCAACGCCTGCCTCGACACGAAAAACAATCCTGCGTCGAAGGCGCTGATCGAAAAGATCGACGCACGCAACCAGGCGGCGCAGAAGGCGGGAGTCGATTCGACCCCGACATTCTTTGTCAACGGCAAGAAACTGCAGCCGGGCGACATGCCGATCGAGAAACTCGCCAAGGAAATCGACCCGCTGCTCAAGAGCTGAGGTTCCGCGCGGCCGGCTGCCCGGCGGAAGCAAGCATCTGGGTAAAACCCCAAAGCGCGCTTGCCGCGGGCGCCTGCGCTCTGCATTGTCCGGCCGTGCCGCGTCGAAATTTGAGCGTGCCAACCGCGTCTAACCTCCTCGAATCGCTTACCATGCTGCGGCGTGACGGCCCACGAAAGAAGACGAGAAAGCAATAAACGTCCATGAAGCTGACGCGTCTGCGCTTGATCGGCTTTAAGTCCTTCGTCGAGCCAACGGATTTCCTGATCGAGCCGGGCATGACCGGCGTGGTCGGGCCGAATGGCTGCGGCAAGTCTAATCTTGTCGAAGCGCTGCGCTGGGTGATGGGCGAGACGTCGCACAAGTCGATGCGCGCCGCCGACATGAACGATGTCATCTTCTCCGGCAGCACGACGCGGCCCGGCCGCAACAATGCCGAGGTCGCGATCGCGATCGACAATTCCGACCGTGCGGCGCCGGGCGCCTTCAACGAGCACGAAACGCTGGAAGTCTCCCGCCGCATCGAGCGCGAGCAGGGCTCGGCCTACCGCATCAATGGCCGCGAGGTGCGCGCGCGCGACGTGCAGATCCTGTTCGCCGACGCATCGACCGGCTCGCGTTCTCCGGCTCTGGTGCATCAGGGGCGCATTGGCGAGATCATCCAGGCCAAGCCCGAGCAGCGCCGCCGCGTACTCGAAGAAGCCGCGGGCGTCGCGGGCCTGCATGCGAGGCGCCACGAAGCCGAGTTGCGGCTGAAGGCGGCCGAACAGAACCTGCAACGCCTCGAAGACGTGATCGGCCAGCTCGCTTCGCAGATGTCTGCGCTGAAGCGTCAGGCGCGCGAGGCGGTGCGCTACCGCGAGGTCGCGGGCAAGGTGCGCAAGCAGGAAGCGATGCTGTTTCACCTGCGCTGGCTTAATGCCACGCAGGACGTGAGCGATGCCGAGGCGGCCAAGGATCGCAGCGTCCGCGCCGTCGCTGCGGCGACCATCGAGCAGACTGAAGCCGGCAAGCAGCACCAATCCGCTGCCAGCGGCGTGCCGCCGCTGCGCGACGAAGAGGCGCGCGCGGGTGCCGCGCTGCAACGCCTCGTGGTCGCGCGCGAAACGCTCGACCGTGAAGAGGTGCGCGCGCGCGAGCGGCTCGCCGAACTCGATCGGCGCCTCGTGCAGCTCGATCAGGATATCGCGCGCGAGCGCCAGCTCGCCACCGACGCGGAATGGGCGCTGAAGCGCCTCGACGCCGAACAGCAGGCGCTCAACGCCGATCTGCAAGCCGGCGCGGGCCGTCGCAACGACGTCGACCAGAAAGTGTCGCTCGCCGACGTCTCGCTTCAGGCTTCCGAAAAGACCTTCGGCGAATTGACCGGCGCGGTGGCCGATCTCACCGCGCGGCGCAATCAGTTCGAAACCAGCGCGCGCGAACAGGCCGAGCGGCTTGTCCGTCTGGAGCGCGAATTGGCGGAAGTCGAGGCCGAGATGTCGGCGCTCGATCCGGCGAGCGCGGCGGGTCCGGACATCGATGCGCTTAAGGCCAAGGTCGCGCAGGCGTCCGGGTCGGTAGAGGAATCCGAGGCCGCCGCGCTGCGCGCGGAAGCGGCGCATTCGGCTGCGCGGCAGGCGCTCGACGTGGCGCGCAGGCCTCTCGCTGAATCCGAAAAGCGCGCACAGCGACTTGAGACCGAGGCGCGGACACTCGCCAAATTGCTGCATGTCGATTCAAAGAGCATGTGGCCGGCGGTGATCGACGATCTGAACGTCGCGAAAGGTTACGAGACCGCGCTTGGCGCGGCTCTCGGCGACGATCTCGAAGCGCCGGTCGACCCGCAGGCGCCGATGCGCTGGGGCGGAGCCGCGGTCGATCCGTCCGATCCGAAACTGCCGGAGGGCGTCGATCCGCTGACCCGTCATGTGTCGGCGCCGGATGCGCTGGCGCGGCGTCTTGCCCAGATCGGCGTCATCGAACGTGCGGATGCGGCTCGCCTGTTGCCGCTGCTCAAGCCCGGTCAGCGTCTTGTCTCCATCGAAGGCGACCTGTGGCGCTGGGACGGGTTCGCGGTCGCGGCGCATGCACCGACCGGAGCCGCGCGCCGTCTCGCCGAGCGCAACCGTCTGGCCGAGATCGAGGCGGAGCTCGTCGCGGCACGCGCCGAGGTCGAAGGAAAACGCAAGATCGTCGTCGAGGCGGAGGCGGAGGTCGCATCCACCGCGCAGGCCGAGGCCGACGCGCGCGCGCGCCGTCGCGACCTGCATCACGAGGCAGATACGGCACGCGAGGCGCTCGCTGCAGCCGAACGCGAAAGCAACCGGCAGGCGGCGCGGCGCTCCGCCCTGACCGAGGCCAAGGCGCGCCTGTCGACAAGCTGCGCCGAAGCGGGGCAAGCGAAGGATCAGGCGGGACGCGCGCTTGCGGAACTTGCTTCTGCTGCGGCGCTGGAGAGCCAGCTCAACGAGGTTCGCGAGACCATCGCCTCGCAGCGCGGTCACCTCGCCGAAGTTCGCGCCGAGGGCCAGGCGCTCGCGCGCGAAGCCGAGATCGCGCGCAAGCGGCTCGAAGCGATCGTCGGCGAGCAGAAATCCTGGACGGAAACGCGCGAGCGCACCGCAAGCCAGATCGAATCGCTTGAGGCCCGCGTTGCAGAGGCGCGCAGCGAGCGCGACAGCCTCGCGACGGCGCCCGAAGCGTTCGAGGACAAGCGCCGCGCCCTGCTCAGCGAAGTCAGCGAGGCCGAGGCCGCGCGCCGGGCCGCGTCCGACCGTCTCGCCGCATCCGAAGCTGCCCTTGCCGAAGCCGAACGGATCGTGCGCGCCGCGATGGGCGCCGCAAGCGCCGCGCGCGAGCAGGCGGGGCGCGACGAGGAGCGTTTCGAGGGCGCTAAGCGCCGTCTGTCCGACATGGAACGCGAGATTCGCGACATGCTCGAAGTCGAGCCGCAGGAGGTGGCCGGGCTTGCCGAAATCGCGGACGGCACGGCATTGCCCGAGGTGGCCGAGATCGAGGCCGAGCTCGACAAGCTGCGCCGCGACCGCGAACGGCTCGGCGCGGTCAACCTTCGCGCGGAAGAGGAATTGCGCGAGGTCGAGACGCAGCATACGACCCTCGTCACCGAACGCGACGACCTCATCGAGGCGATCAAGCGGCTGCGGCAGGGCATTCAGAATCTCAATCGCGAAGCGCGCGAGCGGCTGCTGTCCTCGTTCGAAGTTGTGAACGGGCATTTCAAGAAGCTGTTCAAGGAATTGTTCGGCGGCGGCGAGGCGGAGCTGCAGCTGATCGAAAGCGATGACCCGCTCGAGGCCGGTCTGGAAATCCTCGCGAAGCCGCCCGGGAAGAAGCCGCAAACGCTGTCGCTGCTTTCGGGCGGCGAGCAGGCGCTCACCGCGCTCGCCCTGATCTTTGCGGTGTTCCTCACCAATCCCGCGCCGATCTGTGTGCTGGACGAGGTGGACGCCCCGCTCGACGATCACAACGTGGAGCGCTTCTGCGACCTGCTCGACGAGATGACGCGCTCGACCGACACGCGCTTTATCATCATCACGCACAATCCGATCACCATGGCGCGCATGAACCGCCTCTACGGCGTGACGATGGCCGAGCGCGGGGTCTCCCAGCTTGTGTCGGTCGATCTTGAGGCCGCAGTCAAGATCAGGGACGCCGTTAACGCCTGACGTCATGCCGACGGCGTTCACGATTCGCAAAGCACGTGTGTGCGAATTCTGTTTTTTTGATCGAGATCAATTCGCTTTTATCTTATCGGCGCCACGGCTCTTTCCATGAAGTCCGAGAATCGAAAGGCTCCGCGCCGCGCCTTGCGTTACCCCGCCTGGATCGAGTTGGGCGAGGACGATGTGCGGGAATGCCAGCTTGCCGACGTCTCGCCGCATGGCGCGCGGCTGATGGTGCCTGCCGCGCATAAGCTCCCGGATCAGTTCGTGCTGCGGCTTGCCCAGCATGGAACGTCGCGGCGGAAGAGCCGTGTGGTCTGGCGATCGGACACCGAGGTCGGGGTTGAATTCTCCAAGGAGTCGAAGCCTCGGCGGCGAAAGATGAGCGCCTGACGACTGCGAGCCGGGTCAAACGCTGACGGCCGTCCGTTGCCAGCCTCACGGCGGCGGACTATCAAGCGCCTGTTCGTGCATGCAGGACTCCGATGCCGCTTCGCCTTGATGCCAGCGCCGCCGACTTCGCTGCCCGGTTTGCCGCTTTTCTCGCCACCAAGCGCGAGGCAGCGGCCGACGTCGACGCCGCCGTGCGCACGATTGTCGCAGACGTGGCTGCGCGCGGCGATGCCGCGCTGTCCGAACTAAGCCTTCGTTTCGACCGGATCGATCTCGCCAAGGCCGGGCTGCGCGTGACCGCTGCCGAGGTCGATGCCGCGCAAGGGGCCTGCGACCCGCGCGCTCTCGACGCGCTGAAACTCGCTTGCGGCCGCATCGAGGCATTCCATCGCCGGCAGAAGCCAGTCGACGATCGCCATACGGATGCGCTGGGAGTCGAACTCGGCGCCCGCTGGACCGCGATCGAGGCGGTCGGACTCTATGTCCCCGGCGGCACCGCAGCCTATCCGTCATCCGTGCTGATGAACGCGGTGCCCGCGCGCGTCGCCGGCGTGTCGCGCATCGTCATGGTGGTTCCCGCACCGGGCGGCCAGCTCAATCCGCTGGTCCTTGCCGCGGCGAAGCTCGGCGGGGTGCACGAAATCTATCGGATCGGCGGCGCGCAGGCGATCGCGGCGCTCGCTTACGGGACCGAAACGATTCCGCCGGTCGCCAAGATCGTCGGACCGGGCAATGCCTATGTCGCCGCGGCCAAGCGCCAGGTGTTCGGCACGGTCGGCATCGACATGATCGCAGGCCCCTCGGAAGTGCTTGTGGTCGCGGATGGAAGCGCCAACCCGGACTGGATTGCGGCGGATCTGCTCGCGCAGGCCGAGCATGACGAAGCGGCGCAGTCGATCCTCATCACCGACGATGCTTCGCTCGCGGAGGCCGTCGAGCGGGCGGTCGCATCGCAGCTCAAGACGCTTCCGCGTGCCGCCGTCGCATCGGCGTCCTGGAAGGATTTCGGTGCGATCATTTTCGTTCGCTCGCTCGGCGACGCCGTGCCGCTGATCGATAGGATCGCGCCGGAACACCTCGAGATCATGTGTGCGGACGACGAAAGCCTCGTTGGTCGCATCCGCAATGCGGGCGCGATCTTCATCGGCGGATATACGCCGGAAGCGATCGGCGATTATGTCGGCGGCTCGAACCACGTTCTGCCGACCGCGCGTTCGGCGCGGTTTTCGTCGGGCTTAAGCGTTCTGGATTTCATGAAGCGCACCTCGATCCTCAAATGCGGACCGGATCAGCTGAATGCGCTCGGTCCCGCAGCAATGGCGCTCGGCGAGGCGGAAGGGCTTGCTGCGCATGCGCGGTCGGTCGCGATCCGCCTCAACAAGAGATGAGCAAGGATGGCAAGCGTGGCCGCCTCGTCGCGGTGACGCTCGATGAAGAATCGATCGGCCGGTCGAATCCGGACGTCGAGCACGAGCGCGCGGTCGCGATCTACGACCTGATCGAGGAGAATGCATTTCGCCCGGCCAGTCACGATGACGGGCCGTATGCCCTGCATCTGAGCATGGCGGAAAGCAGGCTCAGCTTCGACATCCGGCTCGCCGACGGGACGCCGGTGATGACGCACCTGCTGTCGCTCAGCCCGTTCCGCAAGATCGTGAAGGATTATTTCCTGATCTGCGACAGCTATTACGCCGCGATCCGGACCGCGACGCCCGACCGCATCGAGGCGCTCGACATGGGGCGCCGCGCCCTGCACGACGAAGGCTCCCGTGTCCTGATGGACCGGCTCAAGCGCAAGGTCGAAGTGGATTTCGGCACCGCGCGCCGGCTGTTCACCCTGATCTGCGTCCTGCACTGGAAGGGATAGGGTCGACGCGACATGGCGGGCGAGGGACGCAGCGCAAGACCGCAATCGGTGCTGTTCGCCTGCGGCCTGAATTCGATCCGTTCGCCGATGGCGGCAGCTTTGTTCCGCCAGCGTTTCGGCAAGGACATCTATGTCGGATCGGCGGGCGTTCGCGGCGGCGAGCCCGATCCCTTCGCCATCGCCGTGATGGAGGAGATCGGGCTCGATATTTCAAAGCATCGGCCGCAGACCTTCGAGGAACTGGACGAATGGGAGGGGCTGAATTTCGACCTCATCGTCACGCTGTCGCCGGAGGCGCATCACCGTGCGCTCGATCTCACCCGGACGATCGCGGCCGACGTCGAATACTGGCCCACCCCCGACCCGAGCGATGCCGCGGGCAACCGGGAGCAGGTGCTCGACGCCTATCGCGAGGTGCGTGACCAGCTTGAGGCGCGGATTACCGAGCGGTTCGGCCGGCGCGCCGGCGTCAATGAATAGTGCAGGGAAGCGTTGTCGAAACGCGGCGATTCCGCTATCGGTCGCTTCACTTCGGGTTGAGGTGACAAACTTCCATGATCGGCCGGCCAAAACTTGTTCTCGCCTCCGGGTCCCCGCGGCGCCTGGCGCTTATCAATCAGGCCGGCATCGAGCCGGACGCCCTGCAGCCTGCGGATATCGACGAAATTCCAAAGCGCGGCGAGCTGCCGCGCGCCTGTGCCAACCGGCTCGCCCGCGCCAAGGCGGAAGCCGCGCTTGCGGCGATCCGGCTCGATGAGGAATTGCGCGGCGCCTATATCATCGCCGCCGACACCGTGGTCGCGGTCGGACGGCGCATCCTGCCGAAGGCCGAACTGCTCGACGAAGCCTCGCAATGCCTGCGGCTGCTGTCGGGGCGCAATCACCGTGTCTATACGGCGGTCTGCCTCGTCACGCCGCGCGAGGCGTTCCGCCAGCGGCTGGTCGAAACCCGTGTCCGTTTCAAACGCCTGTCGGCGTCCGACATCGAGGCCTATCTCGCCTCGGGTGAATGGCGCGGCAAGGCCGGGGGTTATGCGGCGCAGGGGCTTGCCGGGGCATTCATCGTCAAGATCGTCGGCTCCTACACCAACGTGGTGGGACTTCCGCTGCAGGACACGGTGACGATGCTCGAAGGCGAGGGCTTCCCGGTCCATTTCAGCTGGCTATCGTCCTGACGCGCGATGAATCTCGCCCTGTGGCTCGAGCGTGCGGGTAAAAGCCACGGCGGCCAGCCGGCGGTCGGAAGCGGCGACAAGGTGTTGCGCGACTATGCCGGCTTCGCGCAACGAACCGCGCGTCTCGCCGGGGCGCTGCGCGATCGCTTCAGGCTTGCGCCCGGCGATCGTGTCGCGATCGTCTCGAAGAATTGTCCGGACTATCTCGAAATTCTTTACGCGATCTGGCACGCGGGCCTTGCCGCGGTCCCGGCGAACTCAAAGCTGCATGCGGCAGAACTTGCCTTCATCCTCGAACATTCCGGCGCGCGCGCGTGTTTTGCGTCGCCCGGTCTCGATACCGAAATTGCCCCGCACGCACCAAAATCCCTCGAGCGGATGATCCGCATCGGCAGCCGCGAATACCACGCGCTCTTCGACGCGGATGCGATCGGCGTTGTGCCGCGTGCGCCGGAGGATCTCGCCTGGCTGTTCTACACCTCCGGCACGACCGGACGGCCGAAGGGCGCGATGCTGACGCATCGGGTTCTGTCGGCGATGAGCCACGCCCACAATGCGGAGCTTGATCCGGTGATGCCGGGCGATCCGATCCTGCACGCCGCGCCGATGAGCCATGGTTCGGGCCTCTACATCATGGCCTATGTGATGCGGCGCGGCGTGAACGTGGTGCCGGAATCGGGCGGCTTCGAGCCGGATGAGATATTCGGCGCAATGCGCGACTGGCCGCGCGTCTCGATGTTCGCTGCACCGACCATGGTGAAGCGGCTGGTCGACAGCCGCAGCGATGGCCCGATCGAAAACCTACGCACTATCGTGTGGGGCGGCGCGCCGATGTATGTCGAAGACACGTTGCGCGCGCTCGACCGCTTCGGGCCGCGTCTGGCGCAAATCTACGGCCAGGGCGAGAGCCCGATGACGATCACATATTTATCCAAAGACGACATCGCGGATCGCGAGCATCCCCGCTGGCTTGCAAAGCTTGCGTCGGCCGGAAGGCCTTATGCCTGCCTCGACGTGATCGTGGCGGACGCAGAGGACCGCGCCTTGCCCGTCGGCGAGACCGGCGAGATCCTGTGCCGCGGCGACGTCGTCATGCCGGGCTATTGGTGCAATCCCGAAGCCAATGCGGTTTCGATGCGCGGCGGCTGGCTGCATACCGGCGATGTCGGCACATTCGACGCGGACGGCTATCTGACGCTGAAGGATCGCTCGAAGGACCTTATTATTTCCGGCGGATCCAACATCTACCCGCGCGAGGTGGAGGAAGTCCTGCTGAAGCACGACAAGGTGCGCGAAGTGTCCGTGATCGGCCGGCCCGATGCGGAATGGGGCGAGGTCGTCGTCGCCTATGTGGTGGGAGATGCCGCGGCGCCGGAGCTCGATGCGCTTTGCCTGCAATCCATCGCGCGCTTCAAGCGCCCGAAGGATTATGTCTTCATCGACGCGTTGCCGAAGAACAATTACGGCAAGATCCTCAAGACCGAGCTGCGCGAGCGCGATGCGAAACGGGTGAAACACCATGCCTGACCGGCTGAAGGGAAAGGTTGCGCTCGTCGTCGGCGCCGGTTCGATCGGGCCTGGCTTCGGCAACGGCAAGGCGACGGCGGTGCTGTTCGCGCGCGAAGGCGCCAAGGTGTTCTGCGCCGACCTCAATCTCGCGGCAGCGGAGGAGACCGCCTCGATCATCAGAAGCGAAGGCGGAGAAGCGACCGCCCACAAGAGCGACGCGACGCGTCCGCAGGAGGTGGCTGCGATGGTCGACGCCTGCCGCAAAGCCTATGGCCGGATCGACATTCTCGACAACGTCGTCGGAATTGCCGTGGTCGGGGGCGTCGTCGAGGTGCCGGAAGCGGAATGGGATCGCGTGATGGCGATCAACCTGAAATCCGCTTTCCTGACGATGAAGCACGTCATTCCCGTCATGGAAGTGCAGGGCGGCGGTTCGATCATCAATATCTCCTCGATCGCGGGCCTGCGTTACACCGGCGTGCCTTATGCAACCTATTACGCCTCCAAGGCCGCGCTCGCGCACCTGACGCGGACCACGGCCGCGCAATACGCGTCAAAGAAAATCCGCGTCAACGCGATCTCCCCGGGCTTGATGGAGACGCCGATGGTCGCCAAGTCTGCGGGGCTCGCCGACGCCTATGGCGGCGAAGAGGAGATGTGGAAGGCGCGCGCGAAGCAGGTTCCGATGGGGTTTGGCGGCAATGCCTGGGATGTCGCGTGGGCTTCGGTCTATCTTGCAAGCGACGAAAGCCGCTATGTCACCGGTGTCGATCTTGCGGTCGACGGCGGAATAACCCTGAAAATCTCGTGAGTCTCGTGTGCGCAGCGTCATGAATAGTCCGTCTATCGCTCCCGAAAAGCCGTGTCCGATTTGCGGCAAGCCCGCGCAGGAAAAGCTGCGTCCGTTCTGCTCGCGCCGCTGCGCGGACGTCGACCTGAACCGCTGGCTCTCCGGGGTCTATGCGATCCCGGTCAAGGACAGCGAGAGCGAGGACGAGAGCGACCAGGTGCGCCCGGCGGATGGCAATGCCGAGTGAAGCGCCGCCCGACTGGCCCGATCGGATCTTCGACGCGTTCAAGCGCGCCGATATCCGCCAGGTCGGCTACGTGCCGGATGCGGGCCATGCCCGCCTGATCGATCGCTGCAAGGCGGATCCTGCCATCGCCGATGTCCTGCTGACGACCGAGGAGGAGGGCGTGGCGCTTGCGGCCGGCGCATGGCTCGGCGGGCAGCGCGCGGTACTGCTGATGCAATCGAGCGGCGTCGGCAATTGCATTAACATGCTGTCGCTGATCCGCACCTGCCGCTTTCCGCTGGTGATGCTGGTGACGATGCGCGGCGAATGGGAGGAGTTCAATCCGTGGCAGGTGCCGATGGGCAAGATCGTCGAGCCGGTGCTCGCGCTCTGCGACACGACGGTGACGCGCGCGACCACGCCGGACGAGGCGCCGAAACTTGTCGCCGAGGCGATCGATTTCGCTTTCACGCATGAGCGCGCCGCCGCTGTCCTTCTGTCGCAGCAATTGATCGGCCGAAAGGTGTGGACCAAATGAGCCTCGAGCGCCGCGCCGCCATCGCCTCGCTGCTCGCGCGGCGCCCGGACGATCTACTGATCGTGCCGGGGCTTGGCTCGACGACCTGGGACCTCGCCTCGCTCGGCGACGATGACCGCAATTTCTATCTCTGGGGCGCGATGGGCGGGGCCGCGATGATCGGGCTTGGGCTTGCGCTCGCGCAACCGGAGCGGCGCGTCGCCGTCATCACCGGCGATGGTGAAATGCTGATGGGGCTCGGCAGCCTCGCGACCATCGGGCTCAAGCGTCCCGTCAACCTCGCCGTGATCGTGTTCGACAACGGCCGTTACGGCGAAACCGGAATGCAGGAGAGCCACACCGCGCGCAACGCCGATCTCGTCGCGGCCGCGCGTGCCTGCGGTTTCGAGACCACGTTCGATGTGGCCGATGAGGCGGCGCTCGCCGCGTTCGCGAGTGAGCTCGTCTCGTTCCGCCGGCTGATCTTCGCGCGCGTTCGCATCGCTGCGAGCGATCCGCCCCGCGTGCTGCCGCTGCGCGAGGGGACCGAACTCAAGACGCGTTTCCGCCGCGCCATCGGCGTGAGTTGAGCGCCGGGCGGGTGCGCGGGAGGGCCGCCTATGGCCCGATCCCATCGCTCTCGGTGCGCATCCGGGCATCGGCCCACTCCGGGCGGCTCCCCTCCACGCCGATGCGCGATCCGAAGCCGGTGAAAGCGGCGATGGCTTCGATCGCGTGGTGGCTGATTCCGTCAGTTTTCGAAGGAGTTAGGACAAAATTTTCTTGTACCGAACGCTTCCCACCGTGCCGGAAAATGGTCTATAAGGCGCGCGCTCTCCTCTCTTGCCCCCTCGGGGCTCGGCGCCCAGGTAGCTCAGTTGGTAGAGCATGCGATTGAAAATCGCAGTGTCGGTGGTTCGATCCCGCCCCTGGGCACCATGACCCCGTTCGCAGGTGTTCGCGGGTGTCCAGAAACGCCTTGAATTTCAAGTGTTTATCGCATAATTTCGGTCGCGAACGTCCGCGGCCAATCGCCGAAAGCCAGCAAATTTGTTGGCCCTTTTGTTGGCCCACGACGAGGCCAACAGAAATGGGCCAACAAAATGCCGCTCACCGATACCGCCATTCGCAAGGCCAAACCTGCCGCCGCTCTCGTGAAGCTTTCGGACGGCGGCGGGCTGCAATTGCACCTTCATCCCAACGGCTCGAAATATTGGAAGCTCGCCTACCGTTACGACGGCAAACAGAAGAAGCTCGCTTTCGGCGTCTATCCCGAAGTCTCCCTTGCCGAAGCGCGCAAGCGCCGCGAAGCAGCCAGAGCGCTGCTGCGTGAAGGCAAGGACCCGATGGTGCAAAGGCGAGTGGAAAAGCTCGCCCGTGCGATCGCCGCCGGAAACACCTTCGCGGCGATTTCCGACGAGTTGCTTGCCAAGATGACAAGGGAAGGCCGGGCCGAGACGACTCTCAAGAAGACGAAATGGCTTTTCGACTTCGCCCGCCCGCTCATCGGCGAGCGGCCCATTGCCGAGATCAGCGCCGCTGAAGTGCTCGCCGTGCTGCGCAAGGTCGAAGTGCGCGGCCGTCACGAAACCGCGCGCCGCCTTCGCAGCACGATCGGTTCGGTTTTCCGCTACGCCATCGCCACCGCGCGCGCTAATAACGATCCGACGTTCGCCCTGCGCGGCGCATTGACCACCCCGAAGGTCAAGCCGCGCGCGGCCGTGACCGATCCGAAGGCGGTAGGAGCGCTGGTTCGCTCCGTGTGGGGCTACGACGGCCAGCCGGCGACCAAGGCCGCGCTTGAGCTCATGGCCTATCTGTTCCCACGCCCTGGTGAATTGCGGCTGGCCGAATGGCCCGAATTCGACCTCGAAGCCGCCGTGTGGTCGATCCCGGCGCCGCGCATGAAGATGCGCCGTCCGCACAAGGTGCCATTGTCGTCGCAGGCGATCGCCATTCTGACGCAGCTTCGGAAAATAACCGGCCACGGGAAGCTTGTGTTTCCCAGCGCTTGGTCACAGCTGCGGCCGATCTCCGACAACACGCTCAACGCGGCGCTGCGCCGGCTCGGCTATTCGCAGGACGAGGCGACGGCGCATGGCTTCCGGGCGACGGCTTCGTCGCTGTTGAACGAAAGCGGGTTGTGGCACGCGGATGCCATCGAGCGCCAGCTTGCGCATGAGGATGGGGATGCGGTGCGGAGGGCTTACGCCCGGGCTGAGTTTTGGGACGAGCGAGTCCGCATGATGCAATGGTGGGCGGACAAGCTCGATGCGCTGCGTGAGGGCGCGAAGGTGGCGCCGTTGAGGGTGGCGTGACCGGTGCTTCCGAAGTAGCGGAGACCGTGGCGTCTCGTTATGATTCGTTGTAGCTGCGCTCGATGAAAGGCTTCGCCCGTTCGAGATCCTCCGCCTTGGTTAAAGTGACTTCGAGATCGCCGGTCCCGAAATGGCCAACTTGTGACACGTCACGGGTGAAGCCGGGCTCAAGCGCGACGGTGCTCGGATCGACCTTCACAAAGACGAGAATTTTGCCGGTAGTCGGACGGAATTCGACGCAAGCGAAGTTCCTGATACGCTTGAATGCTATGTAGAAGCGAAGCGTCGTCTCCTGCACATCATCGCCTAACGCGAGCAAGTAAGCTTTCAGCGCCTCGTAGCGATCCAGCATGTCGCCGTTGAGTTCTTCGAGGACGGCGCTGATCGTCTTGTACTTGCCGGGCGCCGACGCAGCGCCGCCCGCGATCCCCGCTTCAACCGGGATAGCCTTGGCGGATGTTGCGGTCACGAGATCGAGCATCACCAAGTCCGTTCCGAAACGCCGATAGCGGATCAGCTCGATGTTGCGTTGCATTTGCCTTACGGCGTGATCGTCATAACGGCTGAAATCGCCCGCGATGCAGATCAACCGTGGGGCTGACCAATCCACGGACTCGGCTGCCTCCTTCCCGAGCTTCTCGAGCACCAGCCATTGAAAGTCCTTTCGGTGGTCCATGAGCCAGTCGAGGTAGAACAAGCCCTGGTTCACTACGTTCTCGTTGGCGGCGCGCTTGTATTCGAGAATGACGGGACAGCCGTTTTCATCGAGGCCGAGGGTATCGATCCGGCCTCCGTTCGTCGTGGTGAACTCCGAAGCGAGAAAACGGACGCCAAGGAGCGCGTCCAGGTTGCGCTCGAACAGGGTCTGAACCGACTTCTCGATCGTATCTGTTGTGCCGACCAACTCATCGACGTTGCCGCCGGCGATCCTGAACAGCTTGATGTCGCTCATGGTGCGGTCCCGCTAGATAAATTGGTCGAATGCTTCGATTTCCTTGACCGTTGCCAAGAGGCCCTGAGCTCGAAGCGTATCGAGGTAGTCGTCGACTGATTTCGGCGGGTGCTTCAGCCGAAGGCGCACGGCTCTTACAGCTTGTAAGAAGGTGGGCTGAGACAAATGAAACTGATGGGTCAAGAACTCATCGGGATGCTGCGCTTCAATCCCCCAGCGGTCCAGCCTGTCTGCGGGAAAGTCCTTGAGATTGTTCGTCACTATCAGGTCAGCCCGGCCCTTGATGGCCGCAGCGAGCACGTGTCGATCTCCGGGATCGGGCAGATCCAGAATGTCGATCAGCTGCTCGAAGTCCGTTACGAGCGCGTCGCGCACGTGCGTGTTCATCAGATCACGTGTTCGCTCAAGACGCTCACGCGTCAGGTCCTGGCGCCTTCTAAGAACCGCCGTGATCCATTCCTCGTGCACCGCGTCAGACCACTTGGCGCGATAGAGGTCGGCCACTGCAAGCTCCAAGAGGAGATCGCGTAACGGTGCAGGGTAGAGAATCGAGGCATCAAGAAAGGCGGTGAAGCTGCCCAAGGCTCAGTATCCCATATTGAGTTCCTGAGCCTCGGCCGCGAGCTGATCGAGCACCTTACGACGCTCAGAGTCGATGTTCTCCTTGTAACGCAAGACATCTTCGAAGCGGACACGTCGGTGCGTTCCGACCAAGCGGAAGGGAAGTTTCTTCTGCTCAAGAAGCTGAACAAGGAACGGTCGCGATACGTTTAGAAAGTCGGCAGCCTGCTGGGTGGTAAGCTCGGCATTCTGAGGGACAATCGTTACGGCTCGACCCGAGGCCATATCTTCCAAGATGGCCTGAAGGAGCTTCACCGCGCCGGCCGGCAATTCAATTGTCTCTTCCTGTCCGGCATCGCGGACGCGCAAGGTCAGTGGCTGCCCGCGGCGCGCAAGCGGCGCAAGCCGTTGCCCGGACATGCGCGCAAGCTCCACATCCTCCCTTGAAGGCGGGACACTCGTAAGGGCTGCGGCGGAGGCCATGGTTTCTCTCCATCGTTCCAATTCGCGGTGAATATAGACCGTCCCGCAGCTATTCGCAATATTCGAAACAGACGAATCAAACGAACCAAGTTGGTTCGGAAAAGCCGGATTTCCGAGCTCGCTACAGGGGTTAATCTTTTCGCCGGCAAGTTTGCCGGCGAAATTGATTGCTACCGTTGACATGTGCGCGGGCGCGGGTGCACGCTAGCGAACAGGAGGGGACATGCCCAGGTTCGATTTTCAGCCGCCTAAGACTTCATGGGATGTCGGTTTCGGTTTCCGGAACGGCCCGCGCGGTACGCATTCAAGCCGAACCATCATGCTCAATGAATTGTCGCGGCTGGCCACTAGCTGCCACCTCCGCGGCGACGTCAGGAAGGCCATCCTAGAGGAGAACGTCCTTGGGAAATCGACGGCCTCGGGGCGGACGCTAACGCTACAGCGGTTGAAGGAACTCTACAGCTTCGATCCGTCGAGCCCGATCTTTCGGGTGTTCGCAGGACTTTATCATCGGGACCCGAGCGCGTTGCCTCAGCTCGCCCTCCTGATGGCGATGGCGCGCGATCCGCTGCTTCGCGCGAGCGCGCGGCCGATCGTTGGCCTTGCCGCCGGCTCAGAACTGACCCGCGATGCGCTGCGGAATGCCATTGCCGCGGTGGTCGGCTCGCGCATGAACGAGGCCGTGCTCAACAAGGTCGTTCGCAATACCGCGAGCAGCTGGACGAAGACGGGTCACTTAGTTGGAAGAACGATAAAGCGGCGCGCGCGCATTCGCCCCAACCCAACTGCGTTCGCTTTTGCCGTTTGGCTTGCACAGACGGCGGGCTTTTCAGGTGCTGACCTTTTCGAGAATGCCTGGATCACCGCGCTCGACATCGAGCCCGCAGCCGCACGCAGCTTCGCCGAACGCGCGCATGCCGCTGGATTGATCACGTTCCGGGCCATCGGCAACAGCTTCGAACTCGATCCCACGCCGCTTGAACGGCTGAACTGAGAGGCGCGGTCATGTCGAAGGTCGATCAACTTGCAGCCTCGTTCAGCGATCACGTCGCAGTCGGCTGGCCCAGCGGCAGCTCGGGCGCCCAGCGGGTGATCATGATCGTCTACGACCCGAGTGACGAGCGAACACTCCGCAAGAGAATCGACCTGTTCGCGCAGGCGGCGCGAACCCACAGCCATGTCTGGCATAGCGTGGACTTAACCTCTTCATTCGGGGCTTGGCTGGGGGCGCATCGCTACCGGGAAGGCTATTTCGAAGAGCCCCACATGCTTTCCGCCGGCGCTAATGAGCGCTTCACGCAATTTGCGGCGGACGCCGTGCTAAAGGCGCTGGAACGACCCGGCCACACCGAACGGGAAATCGTTGGCGTAATCGGCGTGGCGTCCCTGTTCGGCGTAGCTTCGGTTTCCGATGTCCTCGCCCGAGTGGATCACGCGATCAAGGGCCGGCTCGCGGTCTTCTTCCCGGGGCGGGCGCGCGATGGACGGTATCGCTTGCTCGATGCCCGCGACGGCTGGGATTACCACGCCGTTCCAATTCAAATCGAAAGCAGTGGAGCGCACCAATGACGGTGATCGCCGACCTCCTCGACCGCGATCCGCGCGGCCAACGCCTCGTCAACAACGGCCAAGCTCGCCTTAGCGACACCAGCCCGGAAGAAGATCGCGGCGAATTGCGCACCTTCGTCTGCGAGGGCCGCTATGCGGACGGGATCACGCGCATCGTCGAAAGTTTCTGCCGCGACCTCGGAAAATCGAGCCAGCAGGCGACGTGGGTCAGCGGCTTCTACGGCAGCGGCAAGTCTCACCTTCTGAAGATGCTGCGTTACCTGTGGGCCAACGCGCCCTTCGCTGACGGCATGAGCCCGCGCGCCTTGGTCGAGGACATGCCCGAGTCGGTCCGCGCAGCGCTTCGCGAACTAGACACCGAGGCTGCTCGCCATGGCGGTTTGTTTGCTGCGGCGGGACCGATGCCCAGCGGCCAGCTCGAGCGCCCACGGCATTCGGTTCTGGCCATCGTCCTGCGCGCAGCCGGCCTGCCGGCGGACTACGGCAAGGCTGCATTCTGTCTCTGGCTGGAAGACAAGGGCATCGCTGACGATGTGAAGGCAGCGGTCGCGGCAGCCGGCAGCAAATTCGAGGACGAGATCGAAGAGCTCTACATGAGCCCGGTGATCCCGGAGGCGATCGCGAGCCAGTTCAAGGGAGAAAGCGCCAAGGAGATTCGCGAGCGCATTCGCGCCCAGTACAAGACGCCCGACATGGACATCGACCGGAACCAGTTCGTGTCCATGTTGAAGCGCGTGCTAGCGCGTCAAGGCAAGAACGGCAAAACGCCGCTGACCCTGATCCTGCTCGACGAGGTGCAAATCTATATCGGCGACAGCCAGGACCGCGCCGGCGCGATCGCCGAGATCGCTGAGACGCTCGCGAAAGAGTTCGACCAACGGATCATGCTGGTAGGCGCCGGCCAGAGCGCGCTGCAAGGCACCTCCCAATCGAATCCGCAGCTGGTCCGCCTTCTCGACCGCTTCACGATCCGCGTGCAGCTCGACGACAATGACGTCGAGACCGTCACGCGGAAGGTGCTGCTGCGCAAGAAAGCCGATGCCCGCCCGCTCATCGAACGCTGCCTCGATGAACATGACGGCGCGATTGCGCGCCAGCTCGCCGAAACCAAGATCGCCGCGCGCTCCAGCGATCGCACCGTCCGAATTGACGATTATCCGATGCTGCCGGTTCGCCGGCGCTTCTGGGACGTGTGCTTCCGCGCCGCCGACCTTCAGGGCACGCAGAGCCAGCTTCGCTCTCAGCTTCGCATTCTCCATGACGCATTGGCCGAAAACGCCGACAAGCCTTTGGGCACGGTCGTGCCGGGCGATGTGCTCTACGAGGCCCTGAAGGCGGCGCTTGTCCAGTCCGGCGCGCTGCCGCGCGACGCCTACGACCGCATCGAGCCGCTGGACAAGACCTATGGCGCCGACGGCGCGTTGGCGAAGCGCCTGGCGGGACTCGCCTTCCTGATCTCGCGCCTGCCGACCGAGGCCGGCGCCGACATCGGCGTGCGGGCGACGCCCGATCATCTCGCCGATCTTTTGGTCGATGATCTGACCATCGACCAGGGCGCGTTCCGCTCCCGTGTGCGTGCATTGATCGACCGCATGGTGGAAGACGGCCATCTCACGCGCATCGGCGAGGAAGTCCGTATCCAGACGACCGAGGGACGCGCCTGGCAGCAGGAATTCCAGAAATTCCGCAGCCACTACGGCAACGACCTGTCGGCGATCGCAGATGCCCGCGACAAGCTGATCGAGGAGGCGCTCGCCGTTTCGGTGCGCCAAGTCTCCGCCGTGCATGGCGACGCCAAGGTGCCGCGCAAGCTGGTGCCGCACCGGGGGGATCGCGCGCCCGAGCGGGATGGGCGGAATGTGCCCCTCTGGGTTCGCGACGGCTGGCGCACGACCGCGAAAGAGGCGCGCGAGGCGGCGCGGACGCTCGGATCGGCGGACGGAACGGTTCACCTCTTCATCGACAAGCCGTCCAACAACGACCTGAGGGACGCGATCGCGGACCTACTCGCGGCTAAGGCGACGCTCGACAAGCGCGGCCTTGGCCACGGCGACTCGGGCGCGGATGCGCGCCGCGGGATGGAGACGCGACAGGCCCGTGCCGAGGAGCGGGCGCGAGAGATCGCTGCGAAGCTCGTGGAAGAGGCCGAAGTGCTGCTCGGTGGCGGCACGGCCGAGAAGCAGGCGGCGCTCGTCGCGCGCCTTGAAGCGGCGGTCGAGACGGCGAGGAAGCGTCTCTTTCCGCAGTTCAAGGATGCTGATCGGCCGGCAATCGAATGGGAGAAGGCGCTTAAGACCGCGCGCGAGGGCGGCGAGCATCCATTTGCGGCGGTCGGTCTCGTGGCCGAAGCCGATACCCACCCGGTGGGTCGCGCCGTCCTCGGCTTTATCGGCGCCGGCAAGGCCGGGCGCGAGGTGCGCGACCACTTCACCCGTGAGCCCTATGGCTGGCCGAAGGATGCCATTGACGCCGCGCTGGTCGCGCTCGTGCGCGCGAACAAGCTCACCGTCATCCTGAACGGCGAGCCTGCGGCCGCAACGGCTTTGGACGGCACGGCGATCGGCAAGGCGACCTTCCGGCGCGAGGACATCTCGATTTCCGCGCGCGAGAAGATCGCGCTCGCCGGCCTTCTGCAAACGCTGGTCGGCGCGATCCAGAACCGCGACGATCTTGCCGAGCCGGCCCGCGAATTCCTGCGCAAGCTGCGGGCGCTCGGCGAGAGCGCCGGCGGCGAACCGCCGTTGCCGGCTGCGCCGCGGCTGGCATCGGAAGACGAGGCGCAAGCGTCCGCCGGCAACGCGCTGCTCCGGCTCCTGATCGACCGAAAGTCCGAGATCGAGCAGGCGATCGGTTCATGGAAGGAGCGCGCGAAGCTCAAGGTCGAGCGTATGGCGCGCTGGCGCACAGCCGAACGGCTCGCCCGTCACGCGGAGCCCTTCCCCGAGGCGGCGGGCGACCTGATCGAACTCAAGGGCATTCGCGACGGCCGCCAGCTTCTGGAGCCGACCGATCCCTTGCCGCCGCCCATGCGCAGGTTGCGCGAACTCCTGACGCAGCGGCTCACGGTGGCCCACAAGGAGTTGAGCGACGCGGTGCGCGGCGCGCTCGATGCGCTCAATGCCAATCCCGTCTGGGCGGCGCTCGATCTTGCCAGGAAGGAAGCGATCCTGGCGGAGGTCGGCCTGAAGCTGCCGCCGCAGCCGGACATCTCCGACGACGACAAGCTCGCCGACAGCCTCGATCGCAAGCCGCTCGGGCAATGGCAGGCGGAAATCCGCAGCGTCCCCGACCTTCAGGTCAGCGCCGCGCAGAAGGCCGCGCAGGTCTCCGCGCCGCAGACGCAGCGCGCCATGATCGAACGCGGCATCGTCGTGCGCTCGGAAGGTGAGGTCGATGCCTGGCTCGCCCGGCAACGTGCGACGCTCGTGGCGGCGGTCGCGCGCGGTCCTGTCGTGATTTCGTGAGGGTGTGACCGATGGCGACAGCGCTCGACCGCGACATCAGGAGGCTGCTCGACCGTGCGGTGCGCAAGGCGCGCATCGTCGCCGAGGACGGCGCGCGGAAGGCGCTGACCGAGCTCGGCGTCGAAGACCCGAAAAAGCCGGACGGTCTCTCGACCGCTCAAAATGAGTTGCGGAAGCGCCTGCGCGCGCATGCACTGTCGCTTGGAGACGCGAAGGCATCGAACGACTCGATCAAGGCCAACCGCCTCGTGCGCGAGATCGCCTATGAGCACTGGCATCGCGCGCTGTTCGCCCGCTTCCTCGCCGAGAACAATCTGCTGATCGATCCCGACCACAAGGTGCCGGTGTCGCTTGCCGACCTTGAGGAGATCGCCAAGGAAGAAGGGAGCGATCCGGTCGAACTCGCCGCCGATTGGGCGGAGCCGATGCTGCCGCAGATCTTCCGCAAGGACGATCCGGTGCTGGCGCTCGCGCTGCCGCCGGAGACCAAGGCCGGCATCATCGACATCGTGAAGGATTTGCCGCCGGCGGTGTTCAAGGCCGCCGATTCGCTCGGCTGGGTCTACCAGTTCTGGCAGGCGGACCAGAAGGATCGGGTCAACGCGTCCGAGGTGAAGATCGGCGCCGACGAATTGCCGGCCGTGACCCAGCTCTTCACTGAGGACTACATGGTTCTCTTCCTCCTGGAAAACACGCTCGGCGCATGGTGGGCCGGCAAGATGCTTGCCGCCGATCCGGCGCTCGCGGCCGGCGCGGCGTCGGAAGAGGAGCTGCGCGAAAAAACGAGCCCGCCGGGCTATCGCTGGACCTATTTGCGCTTCGTCCGCGAGCCGCGCGAGGGCGAAACGCACGAGACTGCGACTGGTGCGTGGCGCCCCGCCGCCGGCGCGTTCGAGGGCTGGCCGAAGGCGGCGAAGGAGATCACCGTGCTCGATCCCTGCATGGGCTCGGGGCACTTCCTCGTCTTCGCGCTGCCGATCGTCGTCGCCTTCCGCTGCGCCGAGGAGGGGCTCGACGAGCAAGCCGCGGTGAAGGCGGTGCTCGCCGACAATCTCTTCGGCCTCGAGATCGACCCGCGCTGCACCCAGATCGCCGCTTTCGCGCTGGCGCTCGCCAGCTGGAAACGCCTCGGCGGCCCGGAGCCGCTGCCGCGGCTCAACGTCGCCTGCTCGGGGCTCGCGATCGGGTTGGGCAAGGCGGAGTTCCTGAAACTCGCCGAGCGCATCGCCGATGCCTCGGGCTGGTCTGGCGAGACCAATCTTCTCGGCACCGAACGCATGCCGCTTGGCGAACGTGCTGCCGCTCGCCTGCGCGGCGGTTTGGAACGTCTCTACGACATGTTCGAGAAGGCGCCGTATCTCGGCAGCCTCATCGACCCGCGCCGGGCGGTGACTGGCGACTTTGGCAATCTGTTCGAAGAGGGATTCGACGGGCTGGAAAGCTTGCTTGGGCAAGTCCTGGAACGGAGTGACTCGAACTATGAGGCCCGTGAAACGGTCGTGGCTGCTCAGGGGATCGCCAAGGCAGCGGAATTGCTGGCCGGACAGTTTACGGTAGTTGTCACGAATGTCCCTTATCTCGGACGTGGCAAGCAGGCGCCTGGGCTCGTTGCTTTTGGCGATCGCGAGTACCCTGAAGCGAAATCCGACATTGCAACTGTCATGCTGCTGCGGCTAAGCAAGCTGACAGAGAATGGCAATACGGTCGCAGCCGTAACACCACAGAACTGGATGTTCCTCGGGAGCTATCGCAAACTACGAGAGCGCATACTGAATCGAACTACGCTCAATACGATTGGAGCGCTAGGTCCGCGAGCATTCGAAGCAATCAGCGGCGAAGTTGTAAATGCCGCACTGATTACCATTTCAAACCTTTCTCCGCACAAAGACTCTCAGTTTTCTGGGTTCAACACCAATGACGCTGCGGACCCTCTTGCGAAAGCCGAGGTGTTACGAAGGGGCAGCGCAAAACGTCTGGCTCAACAGGCTCAACTCGAAAATCCCGATTCAAGAATAATCGTTGCCGACATCAAGCTTGGCGAGACGCTGGACGCTTTTGCTCAAAGCTTTCAGGGTATCAAGACTGGCGACGATGGGCGGTTTCGTCGAAATTTTTGGGAAGTGTCCGATATCGAGTCCGCCAAGTGGCGCTCCATCCAAACAACGGTCGAGTCAACTCAGCTGTTCGGTGGGCTCGATGGAATTGTGGATTGGACCGATGACGGCAGCCAAATGGCCCGGCTTCAAGGATTGTCGGCCCATGGGCGGGGCGGCGTCGCCGTAAGTCAAATGAGCAATTTGCCCGCGGCTATGTACTTTGGATCGGCGTTCGATAGCAACGTTTCAGCAATCGTTCCGATCAAAGAGGAGTATGCGGCGGCGGTTTGGGCATTCTGCTCTGCGCCAGAATATCAGGAGTTAGTTAGGAAGCTCGAACCGAGCATGAAGGCAAACAATGCGGTCTTGGCAAAGGTGCCGTTCGACCGTGAGCATTGGGAAAAAGTAGCTTCCGACATTTATCCGAACGGTCTTCCCAAGCCTTACTCCAACGACCCGACCCAGTGGCTGTTCGATGGCCATCCGCGCGGCAGCGCTGACCCGAACGTCGCGCCGGAAAGCAGCACGAGTCCGCGCCTCGTGACGCCCCATGGTGTGCGGCCGGGCATGGCCGAGCATCCCTTGCAGGTCGCCATCGCGCGGCTCGTCGGCTATCGCTGGCCGCGCCAGACGGGATCGTCCTTCATGGATTGCGCGGCGGTGACTGAGCCCGACGAGGTCGATCACTCCGGCCTCGTTGATGCGGACGGCATCGTGCCGCTGCCGGCGCTTACGGGCGAAGCGGACGCGGCGACCCGCTTGCGCGAGCTCATCCGCGCCGTCTGGGGGCCGGACTACAGTGAAGGCACGATCCGCGAATTACTCGCGGCCGAAGGGGCGAAGGCCACGGACCTCGGCATCTGGCTCGCCGACGAGTTCTTTGATGGCCACTGCAAGCTGTTCCACCAGACGCCGTTCATCTGGCATGTCTGCGACGGCGCGCGCGGCGGCTTCTCCGCTCTCGTCAATTATCATCGCCTCTGCGAGCCCGACGGCGCCGGCCGCCGCCTGCTCGAAAAGCTGCGCGACTCCTATCTCGGCGAATGGATCGCCGCGCAACGCCGCGCCGTTTCCGCCGGCGAGCCGGGCGCGGAAGACCGGCTGATCGCCGCCGAGCATCTGCGCGGCGAGCTGACCAGGATCATCGAAGGCGAGCCGCCTTACGACATCTTCGTGCGCTGGAAGTCGCTGCACCGTCAGCCGATCGGCTGGGAGCCGGACATCGACGACGGCGTGCGCCTCAACATCCGCCCGTTCCTCACCGCCAAGCCGAAGAACTCCGGACGCAAGGACGGCTGCATCCTGCGCGTCACGCCGCGCGTGAAGAAACACGCCGGCGCCGACCGCGGCGTAGAGCCGAGCCGCGAAAAGGAGGACTTCCCCTGGTTCTGGGCCGCTGACGACGACGTTGCGACGGAAGACTTCGCCGGCGGGCCGGCGTTCAAGGGCCGCCGCTACAACGATTTCCACTACACACGCGACTTCAAGCAGCGCGCCCGCGCCGCGCGGAGCAAGAAGCCGTGAACGATCGCTCCCTCATTCACGGTCTCGCCCGCGCGCTCGTAGAGGCGACGCAGACCTTTGCCGGCGAGGACTGGCCCGCCGCGCTGCTCTGGCCCGACCCGGAGCGGCAATGGTTCTCTGCCTTCGCGGATCTGCGCCGGCGGCTCGCTTCGCATGGCGTGGCGCTCTATGCGCTCGGCGACGACTATGCCCCCGATGACGGTATCGGGCCGGCCATCTGGCTGCGCTGCCTCATTGAAGCGCCGGATGCGCTGGGCCTGAAAGGGCTCGTTGCCGGCGCGCGGCAATCTGTCGTGCTCCTGCCCGGCATTTCGTGGCGCGATCTGCGCGAGCCGCTCACGCTCACCAAGAGCGCCCAGATGCTGGTCGATCTACAATATCGCGGCGACGTGTTTCGCCAGCGCCGGCAGGCGCGCGACTGGACGGTAGCGACGTTCCTGCGCGATCCCGACCAGGGACTCGGCCTCGATGTCGCGACCGACTCCCGCACCGATGAATCCGCGCGCCGCGCACTCGCTGGCCTGCTCGATCTCCCACTCGATGGCTGGCGCGACAAGCGCCTTTCGGCCGACGATTTCGACAGCCTCTTGGTCGAGGACAAGGAACGCGATCTGCTGCGCTGGATCGCGGACCCCGATGCCGCGCGCGCGGCCTTTGCCCCCGCCGCCTGGCACGCCTTCCGCGATCAGGTCGAGAGGGATTTCAAGATCGACATTGATCAGAAGGGATCGCTGCAAACGGCCATCGAGCGTCTGGCCCGCCGGTCGGGCGCGTGGTCTCGCGTCTGGAACAGGCTCGCCGCCGAACCGCAGCAATTCCGATCTGTCTGCGACCGCATTCGCGAGACCGCCCCGAAGCAAGGAAACCTGCTCGGAGGTTTGGAAGAAGGCGACCCGGTTGCGAATCCTCATGACAACGCGCTCGCCGAAAGGATTCTAACGCAAGAGCTGAGCGACATCGCGCAGCTTCCGGGCCGCGAGGCAGCAGCGAAGATCATCGCGCTCGAAGAGCGCCACCGGGGCCGTCGCGATACGCTCTGGGCAAAGCTCGGGGAGGCGCCGCTAGCCCGGGCGCTCGAACCACTCGCACGCCTCGCCGCGGCGACGGAGACGGCTTTGCCGGGCGACGACCTTGCCGGGATCGCCACCGCCTATTGCGAAGAGGGATGGCGGGTGGACAAGGCGCTGATGGAGACGATCGCCGCTGCGGGAACGCGCGAGGACATCGTTGGGCGCGCCGCCGGCGCGCTTTACCGGCCGTGGGTTGATCCGCTCGCCCGGCGCTTCCGTGCCGCGGTGGAGTTTGCCGGCGACGCCGGCCGCCCGCACCCGCTCGCACTCGAGCCGGGCACGCTCGTCCTGTTCGTCGATGGCTTGCGCATGGACGTCGGGCATGCGCTCGCCGAGCGCTTAAACAATGCCGGCGTCCCGGCTTCGCTCGGCTGGCGCCTTTCGCCCATTCCGAGCGTCACGGCGACCGCGAAGCCATTGGTCACGCCGGTCGGCGACAGCATTGCCGGAAGGGGAAAGGTGGAGGCCTTCCAGCCGCTCGAAACCTCCTCGGGAAGGCCCGTGACCCTCGATGTTCTCCGAAAGGCCATGCTCGCGCGCGGCGTCCAGCTCCTCGAACGCAACGACGTGCTGCCGCCGGAGAAGGCGTCGTCGATCGGCTACGCCGAATGCGGCAACATCGACAGCGACGGCCACAACATGGGGCTGCGGCTCGCCGGCCAGTTGGCGACAGAGGTTATCCGCATTGCGGAGTATGCGACGGCGCTCAAAGCCGCCGGCTGGTCGCGCGTCCGCATCGTAACGGACCACGGTTGGCTGCTGATGCCCGGGAGCTTCGAAGTGGTCCGGCTGCCGCCGTCGGCGGTGATCGCAAAAGGCTCCCGGGCCGCGATCCTGCAAGAGCACGCCGCCGCCGAACTCGCTTTCCTTCCGTGGCATTGGGACAAGTCGGTGCGGATCGCGGTGCCTCCTGGCGCCGAGGCGTTCCGTGCCGGCGAAGTCTATTCGCACGGCGGTCTGTCACCGCAGGAATGCGTCATCCCGGACATCACCGTCGGCGGCGATGCCGCGGCCGGATCATCCGCCGCTGCGCGGATCAGCACGATCAACTGGCGACGCCTGCGCTTGACCGTCGAACTGACCGGTGAACTGACAGATGTCACCGTCGAGGTTCGTCGCAAGGAGCGCGATGCCGCGTCTCGCGTCGATGTCGCCTCGGCGATCGAAGGCTCGCGCGCGCGCCTGACCATCTCGGATGAAGTGGACGAAGGTGATCCCGTTCTCGTTGTTCTCATCGATCGGCACGGCAGCGTCATCGACGCGCGTGCAACCCGCGTAGGAGAGCGCACATGACGC
>CAZPBF010000013.1:0-28724 GCA_964584855.1 uncultured Hyphomicrobiales bacterium | reverse complement strand
TCCATGATGTCGGCGGGATAGCCGATCTTGGCACCTTCTTTGTAAAGATCGTCCGGCCAATTAAAATGATACCCGATGCTTCCGGTATCGGATGCGCCATCCGCCAAAATCATCGCGAAGTCATAGTGGTATTGATCGTCGTCGTTATTGACCCAGCCATTCTTGGTTGCGACGCACTTGTAATCGTAGTCCTCGGTCGAATCGCCACGGTCGTATTGAAGCTTGAACACGAAATCGTCGTAGAACTCGCCGCTGTCCGAATCGCGAACGCAATGCGCTGCGGTCAGAATAACGTTCGACGTGATAAATTGCGCCGAGCATTCGTATCCGTCGCCGTTCTGCTTGTTGAAATACAGCTTGCCGGCCCATTTGAACGGCGTTGCCTGAGCGTTGCCTGATCGGCGCGCGCCGCTGCCCGCAATGTTCCGGGAAGGCACCGACACGTCTTGTCCTTCCGGCGGCCGGGCAGCCTTCTTCTTGAATTTGCCCGGATCGACCATCGGAATCGGCATTTCCTTGGCCTGACGCATCCTCTGGGGCGTCCATTTGCTTTTGGCGCTTCGACCTTGCGGAGCATGCTTGGCTCCGTTTGAGTCCGAAGCCTGCGCCTGAGCAAGCGGCTGCCGCTGCGACGCCATGTCAGCAACAATGAAACCTATACCGAGACTCGCGAAAACGCCCGTGATCAACAACGCTCTGCGCATCTGCATTGATTTCCCCGCACGTGAAAGGATCGACGCCGAAATTGACGCCGAATGCACGGAAGCGGACGGTAACAGGCAATCGGTCTGCCCGGAAGGTGCCAGGCCGAGGCGGGGCCACTAAATATTTTACGCAAGGGTATGCTCGCCTGTGCAGCGATACAAAAATCGGCCACAATAAACTTGAATTGGTGCGATGCGGGGCTTGCGTTGATAATCGATTCCAACCGCCTCTGCTGGGCAATTCGCCGACCACCGCGATCTGGTGTCCGATGTTTTCCAAACGTCTGATCCTCGCAACGGTCGCTGCGGCGGCGATGTTGTCGTGCGCTCTGATTTCCGGCTTGTTCGGCGCCTTGCTTTGCTCTCCGGGCTGGCTTCCCGGCGACTGGGAATGGTCGCTGCAACAAGACTTAGCGCGCGCATCGGGTTTGGTCTTTTCGTTCGCGCCCGCCTCCTCGCGGATCTCTTGTTTCACAGGCTCCATGCTCGGACTGACTGCTACGGCGGTCGCCGCCAATACGCTGGCCGCGCTCGGGCTGTTCCTGCTGGCATTCGGGCTGTGGGTCACGGCACTGCCCCCGCTACATCGCTGGCGGCTTCGCCAATTCGGCGGGCACGCGATCGTTGCCGGAGAGCCCGATCGGATCGCTCCGCTTGTGTTGCAACAACGCGCGCGCGGGCCGATCGTTTTTCTCGCGGTCGACCCGGACAATAGGCGCCGGCTGTCTTGGCGCTTCTGGACCTCTCTCGTCGAAGCCGGTTACGACTCCAGCACGCTTGGAAGGGCGCTGCGAAGATTGGGCGCTACGAAGGCACGCTTCATCGCGGCCGCAAGCACGAGCGATCTCAGCAACATCGAGATATCGAACCAGGCCATCGCGGCGGCAGAGGATGGACGACATCCTTCCGAGATCCTTCTGCAGATCGAAAATCCGGTGCTCCGAAACCTCAAGGCCCACGAGATCGTGCACCGTGGATCGACGCAATCGATCAACGTGACGCCCGTCTCGATTTCGCAACTCCAGATACGCCAGGGACTGCGTCTCGGAATTCCATACGCATTCCAAATGCCCGATGCGCGGCGCATCCACATTGTTGTCGCCGGATCGGGCCGCTTGCTGCAGCAATTGGCCATGCAGCTCGCCGCGCAGGCTTATGTCAAAGGCACTGAGTTGCCGCTGCTGACAGTGCTGCAGATCGGAAGCGCCCGATCTACCGGCGACACATTCAATCGTCTCCGTAACGCGGACCTCGCGGTCGATTTTCGATTGATCGTAGGTGATGCGGACGATGAATCCGGATTGAGCGTCGCGATCGGCCAAGTCGGGCTCGACCGCAACCCTCCGTCCGCTGTTCATTGCGTCGGCGACTCTGCGGGTGAAGCGGAGGCTTTCGCCGGCGCGTGGGAGCGGGTCTTGACCGACCTTGGAATCGCGGTTCCGCCCATTGTCATCTATCCCGCAGGCGAAGCAAAACCGGACGCCGAGACATTTGGTTCGTCCGGCATGTTCAGATGGTCGAGCCCCGTCAATCTTGTGGAGGCGCAAAGTCAAACCGCGGCCCTCGACGAACACGCCCAGGCGATCCATCGCAATTATCAGGAACAGCAGAGCCGCCAATTGGGTGCGACTTTCGGCACACAGCGCACGCACGTATCGTGGGCAGAATTGCCGGGAGAAGCGAAGGACGACAATCGCGCGGCCGCGGATCACCTCGAATCGAAGCTATTGATCGTCGGTTGCCGCTCTGCAAAGGGAGCTGCGTTGCCGGCGGCGACACTCCAGCCCACAGAAATCGAAACATTGTCCTATGTCGAACACGCCCGATGGGTCGCAAAGCGTGCCATCGAAGGCTGGACATTCGCGCCGCAGCGCGACGATCTTCGTCGCCGCCATCCGAGCCTCGTGCCCTACAATGATCTGACCGAGCCGGAAAAGCAGAAGGATCGGGACAATATCGTGCTGACCCCGCAACTGCTTCGGCTCGTTGACAGGCGGATCGTACGAGATTTTTCATGCGGGATTTTGATCGGATACGACGCCTTGCCAAGCATTGCGCCGGATGCACTGGCCCAGACTTTGATCGAATTTTCCAGACGCCGGCCGGATCGTCACTTGTTGATCTGGTTTGTGCTTCACACCGCAGCATTGCCGTTGGCGGAGTCGCTGACGTCGGCCGGGCTCTCGATCGCCTTCGTGGAATACGGCGCGCCAGGCAAAACCCTCGGCGCACCGGACGATGATCGCATGGCGCGCGCGAGACATCTGGCAGACCGCATTCATGTCATCGACGGGAATGATCGGGTGGAACAGGAAAAGAATGCCCGGGCCCATCTTGTCGCTATCTGCGACGCGGCGATCGTAGATGCCGGGACCATCGAATTGAGCTCAAGCAAGCCTATTGCGATCTGGAGCAAGGACAATGCGTTCGCTGACCTCGGTTGGCTCAGCTAAGCTTCGCTGGATCGCAGCAGGCCTTGTGGCTGCCGCGCTGTCTCCGCTTTTGCTCGCGGCGGCAAGCGTTATCGCCCCTGAGGCTCACGCCGCCGGTTATCGCGTAGCGATCGAACCGGAAGACTCGCAGGCCGACGGAGACCGTGCCGCTGAGACGCTCAGAAGGCGGTTCGACAACAACAGCTTTGCGCTGGTCATCGGCATCAGTCGTTTCGGTTCGCGCGCATGGCGCACGCTTCCCGGCGTCCCGAAAGAGATACAGGAGGTCAGGCGGGCACTGGAGGTTCAGGGCTTCAAGGTCGTATCGGACAGCAACGAATCCGGCACGGACGGCCAGATGGAGGTCACCTCACGCCAATTGCGCGAGCGCATCGACCGATTTCTCGTCACGTACGGCCATAAACCGGACACCCGACTCGTCATTTACGTGGCGACTCACGGTTATGCAAAAGCCGACGAAGCGAAGAACGAGACGCAAGGCTATCTGGTCACATCCGACAGTCCGGAGAGCAGCGACGACCGTTTCGCGAGCAATGCGTATTCGGTTCAGGATCTGAGCCAGCAATTATCGAAGGTTGAAGCGCGTCACGTCTTTCTCTTCTTCAATGCCTGCTTCTCCGGTTCGATGGTCCCCGCCTATCCGAACCGCTCGCAGCAGCCGGATGTCATCGCAGGACTCGACCGGTCCACCTCCGAATGGGCCTCGCTTCTCATGGATCACAAGGCCCGGCTCGTGCTCACGGCAGGAGGCGCGGATCAGGAGGTGCCCGATGTCGACAACCCGTTCTCCAAAGCGGTGGTTGACGGTCTTCTCGGCGCGGCCGATGAAGACGGAGATGGACTTATTCGCGGCCTCGAACTGGCGAGCTATGTGACCGGACGCGTCGCGCGTGAAACCTATCGCCGCGGACTGCAGAACAGCCCGATCTTTGCGAAATTCGATGACGATCGGGCGGGCGACTATGTTTTCGTCTCCCCCCGCGGCGCACGAGCGGACAAAGCGCCGGACGCCCAACGAACAGACCTCGCAAAGATGCAGGCAACGCTTGCGACGAAATCCCTGTTCGTCGAATGCCGGGACTGCCCGGTCATGGTGGAGCCGCCAGTAATGCGCAATTCTTCCGCCTCGGTGGAAAATATCCCTGAGAAGTTCGCAATCGCCCAGACCGAAACGACGTTCAATCAGTGGGACGCCTGCTTTCGCGATCTTTATTGCCGCAGCTGGATTGATGATGGCGGACGCGGCCGGGGCAACAATCCGGTTTCCGGCCTGACTTGGCAGGATGCTCAGGACTTCGCCTTGTGGCTGAACAGGCAGAAGGCGGAAAGCGCGGATATCCGGTGCGACAAGTACCGGCTGCCGACCGTGGGGGAATGGGTTTACGCCGCGCGCGCTAACAAGACGACCCGCTTCCCCTGGGGCGACGATCTCGGGCGCGACAACATCCACTGCTGGAACTGCGACTCGCGCTTCGACAGGACCAGACCTGCGCCGGCCGCAAGCTTCCCCGAAAACGGTTTCGGCATCTACGACATGCTGGGGAATGTCTGGGAATGGGTGGACGCAACCGATGACCGTTGCGAGAGCGAACTCCTGTCGAAGGATCGCTGCTCCAAGGATGGCGTCGTGATGGGTGGCGCATTTTCGACGCGATTCTCGTCCGCCGACAGCGATCCGATTTCCAGGAAGGGCTACGTGCCGCGCACCTCGAGCCGTCCCAAAGCGGCCTTTCGGCTGTCTTCGGTCGGAATGCGGATCGCATGCACGTTGCGTCCGAAACAGTAACGTTACAGGCTTCGATTCATGCACTGAAGTTCCCAGTTTCAACAGCACCGGTTCAGGAGGAAAGAATGCGGACAGTCATGCGTGTAGTTCTTGCGGGCGGTATCGTGGCGGCGGGGCAGATGCTTTGCATGCCCCACCTGATCGCCGGCTCGGGAGAGTTTTCGCAGAGCCCGTTCAAGCTCGCGGAAAAGAAACTCAAGCAGCCTCCGAGCCAGGAGCATTCAAAAATCATCGAAGGCAGGCGAGCGGCGCCGGGCGCCTATCCCTACCAGATCGCCCTGATCCGTTCGGATGCCAAGCCCGGGAAGGAGTTCGACGGGCTGATGTGCGGCGGCACGATGATCGCTCCGACATGGGTGCTGACCGCCGGCCATTGCGTATCGGACGATCAGGAATTGGTGGATGCCAAGAGCCTTAATGTTTATGTCGGCTCGAACAACTTCAAGAACGGCGACCGGATCGCGGTGAAGTCCTTCATCCGCCATGAATCCTACGAAGCCACGTTTCTCGACTTCGATGTCGCTCTCCTGAAGCTCGCGCGTCCGCCGAAGAAAGACATCAAATACCAGACCATCAAGTTCATCGACGCCCCGGACGAAAGCACCGTCTACAAGGTGGGCGACCCGACCACCATTATCGGATGGGGTGCGACCGAGAGTGCCAACTCATCGGAAGCCCTGCTGGAGGCTTCGGTCAAAACCGTGGACGACAAGCTCTGTTCGACCAACATCGTCGCGGAGCGGGCCAAGGGTCTCGATGATGAGCTCGACCGGATTGTCCGCCGGTTCAAGATCGACGCCAAGAAGATCGACCAGATCAAGACAACGATCATCGGCAGCGCCGGCAACCTCATCACCGGAAACATGATCTGCGCGGGCGATCCTGCACCCACGCCGACAAAGGATCGGGTTCGCGACACCTGCTGGGGCGACAGCGGAGGTCCGCTGCTGCTGACCACACCGACCGGACCGTTGCAGGTCGGCATCGTCAGCTGGGGCGAGCAATGCGGCCTTCCGGAGGTGTTCGGCGTCTATACCCGCGTCGCCAAGTTCGCGGACTGGATCAAGAGGAATGCCCGGGACTGACGGCTGACGCGAATCTGAATGGCCGTTGTCAAACCGCCATACCGCCGCCAGAACGCGGTCATGCGCCAGCCGCGATTAAAGCGCATTACCGCAGCCGGCCCCGTCCGGCTGGCGGCGGGCAATGGTGGAGCTATTCCATGGACAGGCGTGCATTTCTTGCCGGGACAGCGGCGCTTCTGTCCATGAACTTTTCTCCCGTTGCGGCGGCGGGCCGATCCGCCGCCAATACACTTCTGCAGCAGACCAAACTCGGACGGCGCCTGGTCGATCGCCTCAGCGTCCCCGGGCGCACCGATGAGAACATCATCGTGTCGCCGGCGAGCGTCACGTCGCTGCTGTCGATCCTCGACATTCTCGCGGATGCCCGGATGCGGTCGGCCATCGGCAATACGCTCGGCTTCGACGGCGTGGACAATATGGCCGAGCTTGCGCGGCTGCGGACCCTCGTCCTGGAGAATGCGGCTGTCTCCGAGAAATTTACCAAATTCTCTCTCTCGAACGCGATGGTGCTCAATCAGGCACTGCACGACAATCTGGATGGCCTGCGCGGCGCCGGCGTCGAGCTGGTCACCGAACGCGGCCCGGCTGCGGTGCGCTACCTCAATGAATGGGTCTCGCGGAAGACCGAAGGCGCGATCGACCGCGTCCTCGACACTCCGCCGAGCCCGACCGATCTGATCGCGATCAATGCGATGTATTTCAGAAGCTTCTGGCGCGAACGCTTCGATCCGGCCAACACCAGGCCGCAGACGTTCCAGCAGGCATCCGGCTCGATCCAGGTCCCGATGATGTCGCAATCGGGAACGCAAAATATGCGTAGCGACGGACGATTCGTCGCCGTGGACCTGTCGTACAAATCGGGACGCTTTGCTCTCGCTTTGGTGACGACGACCGACAAGCCTGCCAAGGCGGCTGAATTCGGCGAGGTCAACGACTGGCTCCGGGGCGAAGCCTACCGTCCGGAATCGATGCAGCTTTCGTTGCCGAAATTCACCCTGTCGGAAGGCGTCGAACTTCTTCCCGCGCTCGACGCGATGGGATTGAAGGCCGGCCGTTCGTCCCGGCCGGACGATGTCAGCGCGTTCACCAATTTCGTCCAGCGCATTTACCTGCAGGTCGACGAAGAAGGAACGAAAGCGGCAGCGGCCAGCGCGGTGTTCACCTCGCGGATGATCAACCGCCCGAAAACAATCGTGGCGTTCGACAAGCCCTTCATCTTTGGACTGCGCGATCAGCAGACCGGACTGATGCTGCTCACCGGATATGTCGGCCGGTTGAATGGTGTGCGCCAAGCGGTCGCGCAGGACGAATCTCAGCCTGACATCCCGAGCTGAGCTTTTCAGTTCGGCTTGCGGCGGTCGATGTTCCATTGAATGAGCTTGATGCGCGGCGTGTCCCTCTCGCCGCGCATTCCATTTTCACTGGTCATGCGGTCATCCACCGCAAGATCGAAGGATTCCGCGCGAGTGAGCGACAGCCGTTCGTTGTTCAGATTGGCGACTGCCCTGAAATCCGGCGGTGAGCCGCCCCGAAACGGCGACGATACAATCATCAGGCTGTTTCGCGAGAATGGAGCCAGCGAGGGATCGGCTTTGCTGTCCGCCACACCGTATTTCAATTCGCAAAGATGCCTTGTCTTGTTCGGAGCGAGGATGGCTCCCGTTCCGCTTGTTTGCGCGCTCGAACATCGTTCGCGGATATTCCAGTCTTCATCGAGCAGGAAGATATTGATGTAACGCGGGTCGCGCGCCGTGTTGGTGATCGTCACCTGCGTCGTCGTGCATGGGCCAAGGTCCGATCTCTCCAGCGGCACGGCCGTGTCACCGCAATGACGGCCATCCGCTGCGAGCGGGCGGGCAAGCGATTTCTGCTCAATGTCGATGGGGGCGGCCTGGATTCCGGTCAGCTGCAGGACTTTCTGAATCCTGTACGCCCGCAGCAGTATCAGCGTCGACTTCCGTTCGATATCGGCTGCCGCATCTGCTTGGCCAATGTCGATAGCGGCACCGAACTGCACTTCGGCGGGATGGTCGTTGATCCGGGCGATACGGAAACCACCGGCCTCCACCCACCAGATATATTCGGGTGAGCCGTCGTCGAATTTGACCCTGCCATCGAGCGGGGTCCGTTCGCGTTGGCGCAGCGTTTCATAGACGGTCTTCGCCCGGCTAATCAGCGCTTCGGATGCGCCCGGCAGCGCACGCGGAGCCGAAACGACGATTCCAAATTCGAGCGCCGGGGCGATCAGGCGCGCATAGGTTACGTTGGAATTCACCTCCGCGCGACGGCAAGCGCGGTTTCCGTTCTCGAGCGGGCAAGGATATCCCGCGATCGGAATGATCACCGCGTCACTCGGAGTGGCCCGCGCGACTTCTGCATAGCCCACGGCACGATCGTCAGCCGCATCGCTTTTGTCGTAGAGGGCGACGATCGAGCCCGGTTCGACGCCATGCAGATATCCCGCAGATAGCGCGGTGCCGCTTACCGGCCATTGCGTCACGTCCGGCTGCGCTGTGTCCGGACTTCCTATGATGGGGCGATCGAGAAGTTCGCTGTCACCGTCGAAGCCGGCTGTCTGCGGGGGAGCAGATCGATCTGCGGGCAACCACTGCCTGATCAGAGGATTGACCGCGTCGATGGCGGCCCGATACGTCAACTTCGGTGTCTTGGTAAGAGTAGCTGCCAGGGCGTGAGTAAATACTGACCTCGATTGGCCCCGACTCGGCGGCGCCGATATCGGGAACGGCCTTTCCCGCGCGCGCTCGTCAGCCTGCGAGGCATAGAAGAAAACGCTCAGGCCGCGGGTGCCGCCGGAACGGGTGTTTTGGGCCGCGCGCTTGGCGCGGATAAGTTTCGCACGGTCGATAACAACGCCGAGCTTGTCCGGGCTCATGCTTTTCGTGCGCGAGAAACCTCCGCCGCGCAGCCCGGTGCCGGAATGACAGCTGTCGAGGATCCACCAGGTGTTGATCCCCTTGGCCGAAAAACCGTCCACGTAACGGCCGAGCTCGTCATCGACGATTGCATTGCGGATTGCAGTCGCGCGCTCGGACGGTGCGGCGATCTCGGTGTCGTAAGGCAGGATGACCTCGTCGAGGCCATCCTCCTCGTCGCCGCCGGGCTCGTCGGGCTGATAGGAGCCGTGACCGGAAAAATAGACAACGAGAAAATCGTCCGCATGAAGCTGCCGCATCAGCGAGTCGAGCTTGTCTTCGATATCCTTCTTCCGGGCGGCAGCGTCGATCAGCAGCGTGATATTGCTCGCCTTCATGCCGCGAGACATCAAGACCGCTTTCATCTCCTCGGCGTCGTTGCGGGGCGCGAGGAGATAATCGTCCTTGTCGAAATGCTCGTAAGCACCAACCCCGATCAGAAGTGCGAATGTGTCAGCCCTTGCGGCCTGCGGCGCGAGGCCTAGGACGGCAAGTACAATCGCGAGGGCCTTCCACCCCCTCATCAGGCAGCCGCTTTCTCGCCGCGACATCGGGTATCCCCGCCGAGACCGTATCTTCAGCGCCTGCCTCGCCCACGGCCCGAATATACGAGGCTGCATCTAATGCACCTGTCTTGTCCGAAAAATGGCTAGGCTATCCGGCCTGTACCTTTTCGATCGTCGAACCGCGCGCTGCGACGATTCCGGCCAGCGTCCGGATCCAGTTCCGGTTCTGCTCCTTCTTGCTGTCGCTCAGCTTTTCGTAAGGGACAAGATCGGGATGCAACAACAGGCGGTCGTCACGCGATTCTCCATAGCGCCATCGGCGGTCGATCCGGTCGGCCACCCACCGCCGATGCTCCACGCGCGCAAGGCGCTCGACATCTTCCGCCGAGAGCGCAGGCGGTTGCGCCGCCGGCGTTGAACTGGAAATTCTGAATCCGGCCGCGCCGAACAGGATCGGAATATGGTTTGCAGCGGCTCTATTAGCGTCACGGATATTTTCGGGCAGTCCGTCCCACTCTTCCAGAGCCGAGGTCTTTTCGGCGGATTTCATCGACTCGCGATATTGCGCATGCAGGGCGATCGCCATCTCGTCGCCCTTGTAGTCGAGAACGCGCTCGATCGTGTCGGCGCGCACAAGACCGCCAACTGCGACCAGCTTCGACAGGTAGCGATCCGGGATGACCGTCTCACCGAGGCGAGAGAGAAGCCGGTCTTCCTTCGACTGACGAACGAGGATTGGCGTCTCTTCGGTACGAAGCGGATTTCCCGGACGGCGCAAGGCCAGTGTCGTGGCAATGGCGTCGGCGTCTTCGCGCAACACGACAGCGAGCTGCGGCGCCGGATATTTCTCGCGCCACTGGGCAGCGTCGTCTTCCGATGGAAGAAGTTCGTCCGCTTCGGTGGTCAGCACAACCACTTCGGCCACGAGATCGAGCTCAGGCTTTACCTCGCGCCAATGCTGGACGAGTGCGGCGCCTGAATCGTCGACCACAAAAGTCAGCACAGGTCTTTTGTCGGGATGGTCCTGCGCGGCCACGATGATCTGCATGATCACCTGCCGCCAGGTTCCGGCCAACCCAACCACAAGAACATGCGAGACAATATCGGAGCTCGCCTTCAACAGAACCGGCGCATAGCGCGCAAGCTCGAGACGGATTCCCTCACGGTCGGCGCAGAGGCGGTGATAGCGAACGCGGTGGCTCCGGGAGAGACTGTCGAGCGCGAGATCGAGTTCAGCTGCGAGATCCTCCCGGTCGATCATCACAGCCAGAACGAGCATGGGCAATTCCGGCGGGCGCGCATCGATAGCGCCAAGCGCGAGCATCGCGATATTCAGGTTGGTGATATCGTCCTCCGCTGTCAGAAAGAGAGCGGCGGCACGCGAGAGATTCAGCGAATTGATTGTCGCGGGAAGAAGTGGATCGCCCTCCACGATCGTGATGCCAAGACCTTCCAGCGTATCGCGCTGCGTTGAGTCGATACTGGGCGATACCGAAATGACCTGCCGGCCGCGCTTTGCGAGCGCGATCAGGGCCGCTTCGGTCATGGCTTCCGAGCCGCAGACGACAATATGACCGGACGCGAGCGGCAGAAGCGCGAGCCGAGCTGGCCTCGTGATCGATCCGATCAGAACCTGGAAGGAAGCAAGCACCGCAACCAGCGGCACAGCAAACCGCGCGATCTGCAGCGGCCAGGACATGTCGTTCTTGATGTCCGACGGGAATTGAAGCGTGACTAATTGCGCCGTCTGAAAGACAGTGTCCAGTAAAGTGGACCAGCTTCTCTGGTCGGGCTCGACCGTTTGCCAAAATCCCCAGAAACCGAGCCCGAGAGCAATCGCTCCGGCGATCGCCTGAATCCATCGCCGGTTACGATTGACATAGGCGGCCATGCGTCCGGCGAGAAGCGTCAGCTTCAGGATGATCCAGTTCAGCCAGAGAATGAAGCGCGACGTCCGCATGATTGAGAGAATTCCATGCGGCGCTTCCGCTGGCAACGCCGGGAAGTGCCGGATTTGCCCAGGCCCGAAAGGGACATAGCCGCCTTCTGCGACCGGCTCCGCATTGACTCCCCGGAGCCCGCTCGCCATCGTGAGCTAGTCGGCTTTTCATCCTGGGGGGTAGCGGTGAGTACAGGATCGACGCTGTATCCTTTGAGCAAACTGTTGCGCCTGAACGAAGACGCCCGATCTCAAAAGAAAAAAAGCAAAGCCACCCGATCGGCCTTTCTGCGCAAGATCGCGCCGCTTGTACTCCTCGGCATTGCCGTTGCGGCCTGTGGCATCGTCGATCGCTTCGAGGACCGGCTCGAGCACATGAACCGCTCAGTCGACGTCTCGCGCAATCAATTGATCCTTTTGAATGTCGCGCGCGCCCAGTACAATCATCCACTGACCTTCGTCGCCGTCACCTCCGTATCGGGCGCGCAAGGCGCATCCGGAAATTTCGGCCTGCCGACCTTCACCATCGGACCGGGCCAGACCGATGCGCAGCATCAATTTGTATTCGGCAACAATTCCGTTTCCGGTTCGCTTGGCGGCAATGTCGGCGTGACGCCGCTTGAATCACGTGAATTCTATATGGGCCTTTTGGAGCCCATCGGTCTGAATGCCGCGCAATTCTTCGTCGCGCAGGGCTATCCGAGACAGATCCTGTTCTTCCTGTTCATGGAATCGCTTCGGTTCCGCGGCGCGCGCGGTGAGAAAATTCTCTGGAACGATCCGACCGATCCGAATTTTCCGGAATTCGTCGAGTACCTGCATCACTGGGTCGATCTCGGCGTGTCGATCGAGCAGATTCCGGGACAGCCGGATAAAAGAAAGCTTCGGCTTTGCTTCGACCGCGCGCTCGCGCGCGTGCCGCTCGCAGGCTTCGGTCCGATCTGTGGCGTATCGAAAGCACACGCGGTGGGCCTGACGGGCCTGTCGTATCCAGGCCTCGGTCCTGTGTCCGTTACACTCCAGACGCGCTCGACCTACGGCGTGTTCCGGTATCTGGGACGGCTGATCGACCCGGAGCTCGGATCGCGCGTCACGCTCCGGGGTGATCGCGCGGGCGGCATCGTGTTCGGCGAGGACAAGCGCCTGTTTCCGGTCGAGACCAGCGCCTTTCCGACGTCGTGCCTGACCAGCGTCGTCTATCAGGGACGATGGTTTTGCATCCCAGCCAGTGGCGCCGAGCAGGGGCCGCTGGTGATGCAGTTCCTCGCGCAATTGCTCGCCCTGAACGTATCGGTGAAGGACCTGCCGCTGGTTCCGACAGTGCGCGTCACGAACTAGGCAGGCTTTTTCGACGAGCGGGCTCTTAGTCCACGTCCTCTACCGAATCGGGACCGCCGCCGAACGCCTTCTGCGCGAGCGCGGCAGCCATGAACGGATCGATCTTGCCGTCCAGAACGTCAGTAGGCGACGGCGAGGTCACGCCCGTGCGCAGGTCCTTCACGATCTGATAAGGCTGCAACACATAAGACCGGATCTGGTGTCCCCAGCCGATATCGGTCTTCGCCGCCTGCTCGGCCGCGGCCTTTTCTTCCCGGCGCTTCAGCTCGATTGCATAGAGACGCGCCCGAAGCATGTTCCAGGCCTGCGCGCGATTCTTGTGCTGGGAGCGTTCCTGCTGGCAGACCACGGCAACGCCGGTCGGGATATGGGTGAGGCGGACCGCGGATTCGGTCTTGTTGACATGCTGGCCGCCGGCGCCACCCGAGCGCATCGTGTCGGTGCGCACATCCTCTTCGTTGATCTCGATCCTGATAGTGTCGTCAACAACCGGATCGACGACGACACTTGCGAACGAAGTGTGGCGGCGCGCATTCGAATCGAATGGCGAAATTCGTACCAGACGGTGCACGCCATTCTCGGTCTTCAGCCAGCCGTAAGCATTGTGACCGTTGATGCGGATGGTTGCCGATTTCAAGCCGGCACCCTCTCCTTCCGTCTCCTCGATCCATTCGGTCTTGTAACCGTGCTGTTCGGCCCAGCGGGTGTACATCCGCATAAGCATCTGCGCCCAGTCCTGACTCTCAGTACCGCCCGCACCCGCATGGACTTCGAGATAGGCGTCGTTCGCATCCACCTCGCCCGACAGAAGGGCCTCTAGCTCGCGGCGCGCGGCCTCGTCTTTCAGCCGGCCGAGCGTCTGCTCGGCCTCGGTGATCGTTGCCTGATCCTTTTCCGATTCGCCCAGTTCGATCAGTGTCACCTGATCGTCTAGCTCGCGCTCGATCTGCTCGATTGCGCCGATCTGGCTCTCGAGCGCGTTGCGCTCGCGCATCGCGCGCTGGGCGCGTGCGGTGTCATTCCAGAAATTGGGATCTTCTGCCTGCTGGTTCAGCTCGGCCAGACGGACTTTCGCGGTTTCCGGGTCAAAGATGCCTCCTCAGCAGCCCGACCGACCGCTTGATATCTTCGACGACTTTTTGTGTTTCTGCGCGCATGGCACGCATCTAACGATTTCCGCGCGCGAGTGCAACCTTGGGCCCCGCAACGATCCCGAGTGGCCTTGCGTCCGCTGCACCAATCGTTTCTATGGCGGCAACGCACGCCCCTACCCGACAAGACACCCATATGCCACTGCCCCTGCCCCGACCGCCAGTTGCGATCATCTTCGATTTTGACGGCGTGATTCTCGATTCGACTCCGCTCAAGAGCCGGGCCTATTTCGACCTCTATGCCGGCGAAGACCCCAAGAAGCTCGAAGAAATGGAGCGGCATGAACGCACGCATGGCGGCGTCACGCGGCGGTTGAAATTCGCACACTACGAGAAGGAACTGTTCGGCCGCTCCGGCGATCCCGAAAGCGTCGAGAGGCTCGCGCAGCGATTTTCCAAGATTGTCCTGGACGCCGTGATCGCCTGCCGGTTCGTTCCCGGCGCGGAAGACTTGCTAAAGACGGGTCTTGGCCGGATCGACATGCATCTTGTCTCGGGCACGCCGATGGATGAATTGCCGGTCATCCTCGAGCGGCGCGATCTGACCCGATATTTCAAGTCCGTGCAGGGCGCTCCGACACTGAAGCCCGAAGCTTTCGCCAACATCATGAATCGCGGCGGCTATGACCCTGCCCGCACCGTCGCGATCGGGGATTCGCGTACGGAATGCGAGGTCGCGGCGTCCCTCGGCATCCCGTTCCTCGGCATCGGGATCAAGGGCGATTATATCTTTCCTGACGATGCAATCCTGCTGCCAACCCTTGAAGGCGCGGCCGCGCTGATGGGGCTCGCCTAACCGCGAAGCGCGATCAGCCGCTCCGCGAGTTCGACAAATCCGTCGCCCGAGCGCTTCGACGTCACGAAAGCCGGCTTCGCCTGAATGAGATGCGCGGCGTCGCTGACATTTGCGACGCCAACAGCCAGCGGAAAATACCGAAACATCGGTTCATCGTTGGGCGAGTCGCCGGCGAACACGACGCACTCGCGTGCGGTTTCGGGCGACAGTTGAAGTTCGTCATTCAACATTAGCAGCGCCGTGGTGAGCTTGTCGTAGCGCCCGAACCAGCCATTGACGTGGATCGAGCTGACCTTGGCTTCCGCGCCATGCTTTCGGAAGATCGAAACGATGCTCTCGATCGCCGCGTCATCGAGCGGCGCGACATCCTCGCGGAAATCGATCGCCAGATCGGCGATCCGGTAGGCCTGGTCGGCGGCAACCGCGCTTCCCGGAACCGCCGCCAGCACTTCGTCGCGAATGATGTCGAGCTTGCGCCGCGCCGCGGCACGCTTGCTGTCCGAGGCGAAATACCAGCGCTTCATCCGCCGCTGCGCATGGTCATAGGAGAAATAAAAGGCACCGTTTTCCCCGACCACCGCGCGCACCGGCCAGAAGCGCGCAATCATGTCGCACCACCCGGCCGGCCGGCCGGTGATCGGCACGACCGCAAGGCCCGCGTCGCGCAGCCGTTCGAGCGCCGTATAAGCTGCGCCTTTCAACTGGCCGTCGCTCGTCACCGTGTCGTCGATGTCGGTGAGAAGAGCGCGCACGCGCCGAGCCTCAGCCGCAGAAAGCTCCAAAAGCGGGCGCATTACCCGCCACCCGGCTTTTCGCCGTACTTTTCCGCAAGCTGCCGGTCATAGGCGAGCACGGCGCGCAACAACACTTGCGCACCTGCCGCGCATTGCTCCTTCGAGGAGAACTCGGCCTCATTGTGACTGATACCGTCCCGGCAAGGAACGAAAATCATCGACGCGGGTGCGACACGGGACACGTAGCCAGCGTCGTGGCCTGCGCCCGAAACAATATCCCGCGTCGAGAAGCCGCCCTCCTGCGCCGCCGCGCGCACGGCAGCAATACAGCCATCGTCGAATTTTACCGGCGGCTGATCGAGGATCCGTTTGATCGCGATTTCACAGCGAGACGATGTACGCATGTCGGCAATCGCGGCATTCAGCGCGTCCTCCATGCGGGCGAGCGTCGCCGCGTCCGGGTGGCGGATGTCCACGGTGAAGAAGACTTCGCCCGCCACGACGTTCGGCGAGTTCGGCTTGGCTTCGATCAGCCCGACGGTCCCGACCGCGAGCGGCGCATCGGCGAGAGCGATCGCATCGATCCGGTCGACCAGCCGCGCCGCCGCAAGAAGCGCGTCGCGCCGCGCCGGCATCGGCGTCGTACCCGCGTGACGCTCCGCGCCGGTAACGCTGACCTCGAACCAGCGGATTCCCTGAACGCCCGTGACGATGCCGATGTCCTTGCCCTCGATTTCCAGGTTGGGGCCCTGCTCGATATGCAGCTCGAAAAACGCCGAGAGCGGATGATCTTGCCCGCATCGGGCCGTGCCGCGATAACCGATCGCGTCGAGTGCTTCGCCAAACGTCATGCCGCTGCGGTCCTGCCGCGAAGATGCCCAGTCATGCGTGAATGCGCCCGCGAACACGGCCGATGACACCATTGCAGGCGTAAAGCGTGAACCTTCTTCATTGGTCCAGTTGATAACCTCGATCGGCGCAAACGTTTCGTATCCGGATTCGTGCAACACGCGCAGTACCTCGAGCCCAGCGTGGACGCCGAGACACCCGTCGAATTTCCCGCCGGTCGGCTGCGTGTCGAGATGGCTGCCGAGCGCGATCGGCGGAATGTCGGCGCGCTGCCCTTTCCGGCGCGCGAACATCGCGCCCATGTCGTCGACCGTCACGGTCGCGCCGAGCGACATCGCGCGTGCCTTGAACCAGTCCCGCACCTGACGGTCGAGATCGGTCAGGGTCAGGCGATTGATGCCGCCCTTTTCCGTCGCGCCGATGCGCGCGGTTTCCATCAGGTCGTTCCACAATTGCTCCGGATCGATCCGCAGATTGGTCTTGGTCATGCGCGCAAACTCGAAAATCCCTGTCCTTCGGCAGCAAGACGTGCGAGCAGCGGCGCGGGCGAGTGCCGCCGGTCTCCCGACACCGACGCAAATGCCGCGAGCCGTTCGCAGACCCTCTTCAGTCCGATCCGGTCCGCGTAGAACATCGGCCCGCCGCGCCAGACCGGAAAGCCATAGCCGTAGACCCAGATCACGTCGATATCGCCCGGCCGCGCGGCGATGCCTTCTTCAAGAATCCGCGCGCCTTCATTGACCATGGGGAATATAAGGCGCTCGACAATCTCCTCCGCGCCGATTGCGCGCCGCCCGATGCCAAGCCGCGCCGAGGTCGCCTCGATCAGCGCGACGACCTCCGGATCGTCCTTCGGTGTGCGCGAGCCCGGCTCGTAGCGATAAAAGCCTTTCATCGTCTTCTGGCCAAACCGCCCCGCCTCGCAAAGCTGGTCGGCGATCTCGGCGCGTGCGCCCTGCGCCTTACGCATGCGCCATGAAATGTCGAGCCCGGCGAGATCGCTCGTTGCGAACGGACCCATCGGAAAGCCGAATCCGGTCATCGCGGCGTCGACTTCGTGGGGCAAGGCCCCCTCGAGCAGCAGACGCTCCGCCTCGACCGATCGGACGCGCAGCATTCGGTTCCCGACGAAGCCGTGGCAGACGCCTACCACGACCGGCACCTTCCCGATCCGGCGCGCAAGCGCGAGCGCCGTCGCAAGCACGTCCGGCGCGGTATCGGCGGTGCGCACGATCTCGAGAAGCCTCATGACATTGGCGGGACTGAAAAAATGTAGCCCGAGCACGGATTGCGCTCGCTTCGTCGCGCGGGCGATCTCGTTCACGTCGAGATAGGACGTGTTCGTCGCAAGCACCGCGTCGGACTTCGCCAGCCGATCGAGTTTCGAAAACACGTCGCGCTTGACCGCCAAGTCCTCGAACACGGCCTCCACCGCGATATCAGCCTCGGCAACGGCGTTCACGTCGGTCGAACCTTCGATCCGTGCGAACCGCTTTTTCATCTCCTCCGGCTGCAACGCGCCGCGTGTCACGCTTGCCTGATAATTCCGTTCGATCGCCTCGAGACCGCGTTTGAGCGCATCCCCACCGACCTCGATCAGCGAAACCGGGATGCCTGCATTGGCGAAGCACATCGCGATGCCTCCGCCCATCGTGCCTGCGCCGAACACCGCAGCGCGACCGATATCGCGGGGTTTGATGTCCTTCTGCAGGTCCGGAACCTTCGCCGCCTCGCGCTCGGCAAAGAAAATATGCCGCTGCGCCTTCGACTGTTCGCCGGCGCGCAGCCGCATGAAATGCTCGCGCTCTTGCCTGAGCCCATCCTCGATCGTCATTTCCGCGGCGGCGCGCAGCGAATCGAGCGCGGCCAGCGGCGCATCGAGCCCCCGCGCGCGTTTCACGAATGGCGCGGCGATTTCGTCAAAGGCGGCCTTGTCGCGCAGCGGCGCAAGGGTATCGAGGTCGCGCGCCCGCGGCAGGGGGCGCCTGCTCGCAACACCGCGCGCGAACCGGACCGCTTCGGCAAGAAGATCACCGTCGACGATAGTGTCGATCAGCCCGGATTTCAGCGCGTCCGACGCCGGTATCGGATCGCCCGAGAGGATCATTGCCATCGCCTTGTTCATGCCGACGAGACGCGGCAGGCGCTGCGTGCCGCCCGCGCCGGGGATGAGGCCGAGCTTGATCTCCGGCAAGCCGAGGCGCGTGCCTTGCGCCGCCACCCGATAGTGGCAGCCGAGCGCAATCTCGAGACCACCACCGAGCGGGGTGCCGAACAGCGCCGCGACAACGGGCTTTGGCATCTCGTCGAGGAAAGCGATGACCTCGGACAATCCCGGCGGTTGCAGCGGCTTGTCGAATTCGGTGATGTCGGCGCCGGCGATGAAGGTGCGCCCGGCGCTGCCGAGCACAACCGCGGTGATGCTGCTATCGTCGCGCGCCTTCGTAAAGCATTCCAGGATGCCGGCGCGCACCGCCTGATTGAGCGCGTTGACCGGCGGATTGTCCACGACGATGACCGCGACTACTCCGTCCTGACGCATTTCAACGGGGCGAGGCATCCCTGTCGCATCCTTTACCGATTGTCATGGCGCCATAAGGAAACGTAAATGAAGGGCGAGTGAGGAGCGGTCGCCAGGCGCGATCGGTGGAAATGCTAGGAACCGACACCGGCTCTGTCAAACACGAACGCGCACACGAGCGGGCGGGCACCTCCGTCCTTGCCCCGCTTCTGACCGTGCGCGACCTGACGATCAGATTCGGCGGTATCACCGCGCTCGATTCTCTTTCCTTCGACGCAAGTCCCGGCGAAATCCTCGGCGTCATCGGGCCGAATGGCGCAGGCAAGACGACGCTGCTGAACTGCCTGTCGGGGCTCTATCGCGCGACGAGCGGCGAAATCGTTTTCGGTGGATGCGATCTCGTCAATCGCAGCGCTCACAGGATCGCCGCAGCGGGCATTTCGCGGACCTTCCAGGCTCCCGCGCTTTTCGGCAGCATGACCGTGCTCGATAATGTGCGTGTGGGCGCTCATAATTGCTTCGACGATGCGCACGTCTCCACGCTGATCGAGCGGTTTGAGCTTCGGGATTTGGTCGATCGGAACGCATCCGAAATCCCACCGAATCTTCAGAAGCGAGTGGAGATCGCGCGCGCGCTGGCCGCCAGACCTTCGCTTCTGCTCCTTGACGAGCCTGCTGCCGGATTGGGCGAAAGCGAGCTACCGGAGCTTTCGCGCCGGTTGCGCAAGTTGCGCGATGAGGACGGGCTGACCACCCTCATCGTCGAGCATCGAATGAGTTTCATCATGCCCCTCGCCGACCGGATTCTGGCGATGGACTTTGGCCGAAAGATCGCCGAAGGGCCCCCGGCCGATGTGCGCAAGAACCCGGAAGTGATCTCTTCCTATCTCGGTCGGCCCTAATGGAATTGTTCGTCAATCAACTGCTCGCAGGACTGGCGACCGGCGGAATCTACGCGCTGATGGCGCTCGCCATCGTGATGATCTATCGCGCAAGCGGCCACCTGAATTTCGCGCAGGGTGAGATGGCGACCTGCTCCGCGTTCTTCGCGTGGCAAATGATGCAATGGGGATTGCCCTACTGGATCGCGTTCATCGCGACGATCAGCGTTTCGTTCGCCGGCGGCGTAACCATCGAGCGCACGCTTCTGCGGCCGCTAAATCGAGCCAGCGCGTTCGCCCATGTCGCGGTCTATATCGGACTGTTCGCGTTTCTCAACAGCGCGTCGGGATTCATCTGGGACGCGAGCATCAAGAGCTTTCCGACGCCGTTTGGCTCGCGCCCGCTCTTCGGTGGCCTGATCAGTACGCACAATGCCGGAATGCTCATCGTCACGCTCATCCTGATCGCGGGACTTGGAGCCTTCTTCCGGTTTAGCCGGTCGGGCCTCGGCTTGCGCGCCGCTGTGGCCAATCCCGACGCGGCCCGTCTGAACGGCGTGCGCGTCGAATGGATGATCTCGCTTGGCTGGGGCATCGCCGCGGCTATCGGCGCGGTCGCCGGAATGATGATTGCCCCTGTCGTGTTTCTCGAACCGAACATGATGGTCGGCATTCTCGTCTACGGATTCGCAGCGGCGATCGTGGGCGGCCTTACTCATCCGGCCGGAGCGGTGATCGGCGGATTTCTGCTCGGCGCAGCGGAAAATCTGGTCGGCACCTATTTTCCCCTGCTCGGGCGCGAACTGAAGTTGCCGATTGCGCTTGCGATGATCGTGATTGTGCTTCTGCTCAAACCGGGAGGATTGTTCGGTCGTCCGTCAATCGTTCGTGTGTGAGCGCGCGCTGGTTCACGTTAGCATTCGTGACGATTGGGGCCATCGTGCCTTTTGCGCTGTCCGGATTTGCGTTGTTCCAGCTTTCGCTTGCGATGATCTACGCCATCGCAATCCTCGGACTGAATCTGCTCACCGGAATCAACGGCCAATTTTCGCTCGGCCATTCCTCGTTTTTCGCGCTCGGCGCTTATGTCGCGGCGATCATCGTCGCCAAGCATGACGTCTCATTCTATTGGGCGCTCCCCGCAGCAGGATCGATCTGCTTCGCCGCGGGATTTGCATTCGGCTGGCCGGCAGCCCGCCTCGAAGGCATTTATCTCGCCCTTGCGACGTTCGCGCTCGCTGTTGCGACACCGTCGTTGATCAAGCTTTCGTCGTTCGCCCCATGGACCGGAGGAACGCAGGGACTCGTGCTGCCGAAGGTCTCACCCCCATTCGATCTGCCCATCAGCGACGATCGCTGGCTCTACGGTTTGACAGCGAGCGTCCTCGCCACCGCCATGATCGTCGCCTATTGCCTGATCCGCAGCCGAACGGGACGCGCGTTCATTGCGATCCGCGACAATCCTTTGGCCGCACAGACATCCGGCATCGATATTGTCCGGTACCGCGCCCTCGCCTTCGCGATCAGCGCGCTCTATGCGGGCGTCGCCGGCGCCCTCGCGGCTGTCGCCATCGGCTTTGTCGCGCCTGACAGTTTCACCTTCGCATTCTCGATCGCGCTCTTTGTCGGTGTTGCGGTAGGCGGCGCGGGGTCGGTCGCCGGCTCGCTCGCCGGCGGCGCCTTCATTCTGTTTGTGCCCAATCTCGCCGCTCAGGTTTCAAAGGATTTGGCCGGCGCCATTTATGGTGCAATTCTCGTCGCGGTGATCTATCTGATGCCGTCCGGCGTCTGCGGTCTTTTCCGCGCGCTGGTGACGCAGACAGCGCAAAAGCCGGAGTAGCGCATGCGCGCAATTGCAATAACGATATCGGCTGTCGTTCTGTCCGCATCAGGCGCGCTCGCGCAGGGTACAGCGCCGTCGGAAATCAGAATCGGCAACATCAATCCCTATAGCGGCCCGGCATCGGCTTACGGACTGATCGGAAAGACGATCGGCGCCTATTTCGAGATGATCAACGCCGAAGGCGGGATCAACGGACGCAAGATCAATTACATATCCTATGACGATGCATACAACCCGCCGAAGGCAGTCGAACAGGTGCGCAAGCTCGTCGAAAGCGACGACGTGCTTCTGGTTTTCCAGTCGCTCGGCACACCGTCGAACACAGCGATTCAGAAATATCTCAACGATCGAAAGGTCCCGCAGCTTTTCCTGGCGGCGGGCGCAACCAAGTTCGGAGATCCGAAAAACTTCCCGTGGACCATGGGATTACAGCCGAGCTACCAGGCCGAAGCGCGCATCTACGCACAATATCTTCTTGCGCATCATGCAAATGGAAAGGTCGGCGTCCTCTATCAGAACGACGATTACGGCAGGGACTACCTCAAAGGTCTCACCGACGGCCTGGACGGAAAAATCCCGATTGTTTCCGCGCAACCCTACGAGACGTCCGACGCCACGGTGGACTCGCAGATCGTGAACCTCAAGGCTTCCGGCGCCGATATCGTTTTCAACGTGGCGACGCCGAAATTCGCCGCACAGGCGATCAGAAAGATCGCGGAGCTTGGATGGAAACCGGTTCAGCTTCTCAACAACGTCTCGTACTCGGTCGGCTCCGTGCTCAAGCCCGCGGGACTCGAAAACGCCAAGGGCATACTCTCGGCCGCCTATTACAAGGATCCGACGGATCCGACATGGAAAGATGATCCGGGGATGCGCGCGTGGCGCGCATTCATGGATCGCTATTTTCCCGACGGCGATCGCACGTCGAGCTTCACCGCTTACGGATACCTCGCGGCCCAAGCTCTGGTCGCGGTGCTCAGGCAAAGTGGGGGCGACCTGTCTCGCGCTAACATCATGAAGCAGGCGGCGAGCCTGGACGACCTGCGGCTCGACCTTCTGCTTCCGGGCATCACGCTCGGCACGTCGGCCGACGACTATTTCCCGATCGAGCAGATGCAGATGATGCGTTTCGACGGGGAGCGCTGGGAGCTGTTTGGCCCGATCCTGTCGGCCAAGCCGGGGCCAAAATAAGCAGCAAAAAGGGCGGTTCCCGCGATAACCAAGTCCTGTAAAGTCGGGCTTTCGCCGTTAACGGTTGATTGACCAAAACACCCCCCAAAAGCATAATGTATTAAGGGTTGCCCGGACCGGGCCGCGCGACCGTAGGTTCGCGCTTGGCTTCTAAAACGAAAACAAAGTCAGGCCCTTGAGGGAGAGTCGGTATGTTGCACGGCAATTTAATTGCCCGCGATGAATCCCCTATTTCCGTCACGGAACACCGCGCAGTCGAGGGTCAATCGGGCGATTACATCGTTATTCCCGACACACACCTGCTTTTCCACGCGGAGTTCAAAAGGGTCGGAAACGACCTGAAGCTCGTCGGCGAGGACGGCCGCAGCTTCCTTGTCACCGATTATTTCAAACACGAACACCGCCTCAAACTCGTGTCGCCGGAAGGCGCCGGACTGACTGGCGACGTCGTCGAGGCGCTCGCGGGTCCCGCCGCGGCGGGTCAATACGCGCAAGCGACGGCTCCATCACCGTCCGCCGAACTCGTCGGCAAGGTCGTCTCGGTTGCCGGCTCCGCGCAGATCGTGCGCAACGGCGTCGCAATCGCGGCCAACACCGGCGATGCGGTCCTCAAGGGCGACGTCGTTCAGACAGGCGACGGCGGCGCCATCTCGATCATCTTCACCGATTCCACCACGTTCAATCTCTCCGCCAACGCGCGGATGGTGATTAATGAATTCGTCTATGATCCGAACGGCACAGCCAACGCGACGCTGATCAATCTCGTTCAGGGAACGATCGGCTTCATCGCGGGACAGGTCGCCAAGACTGGCGACATGAAGGTGAAGACCCCGGTCGCCACGATGGGTATCCGCGGCACCGCGGTGGTCGTGGAAATCGCCGCCGACAACGGCACCACGAAATTCGCCGTCGTGGTCGAGCCGATCACCGGGCTGGTCGGCTCATACGAGCTTCGTGACAATCTCACCGGAGAATTGCTGGGCACCGTTTCCAATTCGAACGTCGGCTGGGTGGTCAGGCCAATCAGCCCGACCGACGTGTTCGCTCAGCAACTCACCAAGTCTGCCGAAGAACTGCAAAAAGAAGTCTCCATCATCCAGCAGGTCTTCCAGAACCAGTCGGTCGGTCAGCAGCTTCTCAATCTCACCGATCCAACCAATACGAAGCTCACGAATCTCGGCACGCAATTCATTGTCTCCGACCGGCTCGGCATCAATTTCGGTGACGGTCTGAGCGCTCCGAAGACCACGATCGTCACGTTTTCCCTCAATACCGGGGACACCGGCGGCAATTCCGGCAACAACGGAAGCAATTACGTCAATCATCCGCCCGTCGCGCGCCCGGACATCAAGATCGATGCCGGAAGCGTCGTCGAAGCCGGCGTGAAGCCCGGCAACACGCCATTCGCCGGAACGCCAACCGTCACCGGCAACGTCCTCGACAATGACAGCGACCCGGATGGCGACACCATCATCGTCTCTTCGGTCACCGCGGTCAGCACGCGGCTACATGCGTTGAGCCTGACAGTCAATTCGAAGGGCGACTACACCTACACGGTCGACAACACCGATCCCGAGGTTCAAGCGCTTGCCCTGGGCGAGACGATTCAGGACGTCTATAGCTACATCATCAAGGATCCGAGCGGAGCGACCGCAACCTCTACCCTGACGATCACGATCGTCGGCACCAACGACCGCCCGACCATTGTGGCCGATACCGGCTCTCATCCCATCACCGAAGGCACAGGGACGCACGATCTCGATTCGGTGAAGGCGACGACCGAAGGCTCGCTGACGTTCAAGGATGTCGACCTTTCCGATACCCACACGATCAGCGGCGCGGTCCTGCATGGCGGCACCGCGACGTGGACCGGAACCGGCGCGATCCCCGCCGACACGATGGCGGCGCTGCAGCTCGCGCTGACGGCATCGATCCAGACCGGAGTGCCGGGCTCCGACAGCACCGGGACCGGCACCGGCACGCTCACCTGGAACTTTTCGATCGCCGAGAACCTGATCGACTTCCTCGGCGACGGCCAGAAGCTGACGGCCGTCTACGACATCACGGTGCAGGACAATAACGGCGCGACCTTCACCCAGCAGGTCACCATCGTCATCACCGGCACGAACGACACGCCGGACAGCAGCCCGGTCATCATTTCCGTCGACGACACCGGTACGCTGGTCGAAGGCACGCAAAACAGCGACAGCGGCCACATCACCTTCGCCGACGTCGACATCAACGACCACCTGACCGTCTCGCACAACGCGACCACGACCGCCTCGATCGTCTGGAGCGGCGGCACGCTGTCCTCAAGCCAAGAAAGCACGCTGCGCGCGGGCTTCGGCCTCGACCAGACCCACTTCAACAACACCGGCACGGTCACCTGGACCTACGCGCGCCCGGAATCCGCGCTGGACTTCATCGCCGATGGCGAGACGGTGACGCTGGTTGTCACCGTCAAGATCGACGACGCCCATACCGGCATCACCACTCAGGACATCACCGTCACGATCACCGGCACGAACGACAAGCCGACGATCTCCGTGGTGGATGTCAGCGGTGCGGTCACCGAGGATCATGCGTCGAGCCTGACCGAGGCCGGCTCCGTCACCTTCGCCGATCTCGACCAGACCGACCATGAGGACGCGAGCGTCGGGTTCGTCTCGGCGGTCGCCAGCAGCGGATCGAGCGTCTCCAGTGCGCTGAATACGGCTTTGCAATCCGCGCTGACGCTCACCACCAGCCACTTCAATTCCAACAGCGGCACGGTCGACTGGAACTTCGCGCTCGGCAACGATCTCGTGCAATACCTCGCCGACGGCGAGACCGTCACCGCGACCTACACCATCACCGTCACCGACGACAGCGGGACGGCGAATGCGGCATCCACCGCGCAGACCGTCACCGTCACGATCACCGGAACGAACGACAAGCCGGTCATCACTGCGGTCGATGTGAATGGCGCTGTGACCGAAGACGGCGCCTCAAGCCTCACCGAGGCCGGCAGCGTCACCTTCGCCGATGTCGATGCGACCGATCATGAGAATGCCAGCATCGGCTTCGTGTCTGCCGTCGCGAGCAGCGGATCGAGCGTTTCCTCGGCACTCAACACCGCGCTGCAATCGGCGCTGACTCTGACCACCAGCCACTTCAATTCCAACACCGGCACGGTAAACTGGAACTTCGCGCTCAATAACAGTCTCGTCCAGTATCTCGCCGACGGCGAGACCGTCACCGCGACCTACACCATCACCGTCACCGACGACAGCGGCACGGCCAATGCGGCATCCACCGCACAGACCGTCACGGTCGTCATCACCGGAACGAACGACAAGCCGGTCATCACGGCGGTCGATGTGAACGGCGCGGTCACCGAGGATCATGCGTCGAGCCTGACCGAAGCCGGCTCCGTCACCTTCGCCGATGTGGACGCGACCGATCATGAGGACGCCAATGTCGGCTACGTCTCGGCCGTCGCCAGCAGCGGATCGAGCGTCTCGACCGACCTTGAGACGGCGCTTCAGTCGGCGCTGACGCTGACCACGAGCCATTTCAATTCCAATGCCGGGACGGTGAACTGGAACTTCGCGCTCGACAACGACCTCGTCCAATACCTCGCCGACGGCGAGACGGTCACCGCCACCTATACGATCACCGTGACCGACGACAGCGGCACTACGAATGCGGCTTCAACCGCGCAGACCGTCACCGTCGTCATCACCGGCACGAACGATAAGCCGGTCATCACCGCGGTCGATGTGAACGGCGCGGTGACCGAAGACGACGCCTCAAGCCTCACCGAGGCCGGCAGTGTTACTTTTGCCGATGTCGATGCGACGGATCATGAAGACGCGAGCGTCGGCTTCGTCTCGGCGGTCGCCAGCAGCGGATCGAGCGTCTCCAGCGCGCTGAATACCGCCTTGCAATCCGCGCTGACGCTGACCACGAGCCACTTCGACGCCAACACCGGCACGGTGGACTGGAACTTCGCGCTCGACAACGACCTCGTCCAGTACCTCGCCGACGGCGAAACGGTCACGGCCACCTATACGATCATCGTGACCGACGACAGCGGCACGGGCAACGCCGTCTCGACCGCGCAGAATGTCACCGTCGTCATTACCGGCACGAACGACCAGCCCACGATCTCGGTTGTCGACGTGAACGGCGCGGTGACCGAGGACGACTCCCGGCCGAACCTGACCAGCAATGGATCGGTCACTTTCTCCGATACCGATGCAACCGATCACGAACATGCGAGCGTCGGCTTTGTCTCGGCGGTCGCAAGCGACGGTGCAAGCGTCTCGAGCGCGCTCGACAGCGCGCTGCACTCCGCGCTCACGCTGACGCAGTCCGACTATTCCTCGAACAGCGGCACCGTCGACTGGAATTTCAAGCTCGACAACAACCTCACCCAGTATCTCGCCGACGGCGAAAGCGTCACCGCGACCTACACCATCACCGTCACCGACGACAGCGGTACGGCGAATGCGGCGTCCACCGCGCAAACCGTGACCGTCACGATCACCGGCACGAACGACGCGCCGACGATCGTCCACGGCATCGGCCAGTACACGCAGATCTCGGGCCAGGACAATCCGTTCAGCGGCCTTTCGACGCCGGGCCTCGCCGCACCGACCTTCGCGGACGTTGACCATGACGGCAAGCTCGACATGGTCGCGGGCGCGACCGACGGCAAGCTCTATTACTTCCACAATACCGGCACGACCACCGAGCCCGCCTTCACGCCGGTGACCGGCGGCGCCAATCCGTTCAACGGCATCGACGTCGGCACCGGCAGTTCACCGACTTTCCTCGATTTCGACAATGACGGCGACCTCGACCTGTTCGTCGGCAACGAGAACGGCCAGATCGCCTATTTCAAGAATAACGCCGGCAGCTTCGTCCAGCAGAGCGGCACGTATAATCCGGCGACCGGCAACGGAAATCCGTTCAGCGGGCTCGTCATCGGTCAGCGCGTGTCGGTGACCTTCGGCGACGTGGACAACGACGGCGATCTCGACGCGATCTTCGGCTCGAACGGATTCTCTCCGACCTACGACAGTCAGCGCTACGCCGAGAATATCGGCAGCGCCACCGCTCCGGTCTATTCGCTTTACGGCACCGGTCCGGGACCGTTCGGCCTCACCGGCGACAGCTTTTCCCGATACGTCCTCGCCGATCTCGACGGCGACGGCGATCTCGACATCGTCTACGGCGAGCAGGACACGCCTTCCGGCAACGTCCTCCTCAATGTCGGCACGGCAATCGCTCCGAACTTCGTCTACCAGCCCGACGAGACCAATCCGTTCTACGGCTTCGACCTGTATGGCGCGGGCACCGGTTCGAACACCGCGCCCGCGGTCGGGGATATCGACGGCGACGGCGATCTCGACGTGGTGTTCGGCGACAGTAACGGCATCTTCTATTATTTCCAGAACGGCCCGGTTCCGATCCTCGTCACCGAGCGCTCGGACGGCGCGGCGAACGAGAATAGCGGCGCGCTCACCACCCAGGGCACCTTCGCCTTCAACGATGCCGACCTGACAAACACTCACGACGTGAGCGCAGAACTCGTCTCTGCTGTCGATTCTGCGACAGGCGCGGAAACCGATGGCCGCGGCATTTTCACGCCCTCGATCACCGACGTTGCGACCGGCGACGGCACGGGCGTTATCACGTGGGATTACTCGGTCGGCGCCGGCGCGCTCGACGATCTCGCCGAAGGCCAGACCATCACCCTGACCTACAAGATCACGCTCACCGATTCCTCGGACGCGACCTCAACCCAGCTCGTCACCATCACGCTGACCGGCACGAACGACAGGCCGACGATCTCGGTGGTCGATGTTGCCGGCGCTGTGACCGAGGACGGCGCTTCGAGCCTGACGGATTCCGGCTCCGTTACCTTCGCCGATGTCGATGCGACCGATCATGAAGACGCGAGCATCGGCTTCGTCTCGGCGGTCGCCAGCAGCGGATCGAGCGTCTCGCCCGGCCTTGAGACGGCC
>CAZPBF010000012.1:0-213317 GCA_964584855.1 uncultured Hyphomicrobiales bacterium | reverse complement strand
TTGAAACCGGGGCGCGCGCCATACTATGTTTATGGCGTGAAGCGGCAGCCAAATGTCACCGTTCTGCGTTGCGCAGGGCGTAGATTGAGAGCACCGCTTCCGCGTGGAGCAATGGCAGAAGGACACTCACCAAAACATGCGCTCAGCTAGAGAGGCTGCCTTACATGGCACGCCTACTCACGGGTTTGCGTCATACCGCGCAGATCCGCAACGCCTGCTCAATATCGTGCTGGACACGCTCGACGCCGCCAAGGCCGAGGATGTCGTCTGCATCGACCTGACAGGCAAGACCTCGATCGGCGACCACATGGTGCTCGCTTCGGGGCGTTCGCAACGGCACGTCGGAGCCGTCGCCGACCAACTCATCAAGAAGCTGAAAGACGAAGGCTACGGCCGCGCCCGCGTCGAGGGCCAGCCCCAATGCGATTGGGTGCTGATCGACACGGGCGACGTCATCGTCCACGTCTTCCGCCCCGAAGTCCGCGACTTCTACAATCTGGAGAAGATGTGGGCGGGCGGGCGTCAATCGGGACGTCGCACGGGCTGAGCGGACGGAGGCGGCCATGCGCGTGCTGGTGCTCGCGATCGGCCGTCTGAAGCAGGGCGCCGAAGCCGAGCTTTGCGAGCGCTATCGAAAGCGCGTCGCCCAAGCCGGCCGCAGCATCGGCCTGCGCGAATTCGAAATCGTCGAAATCCGGGAAAGCCGCGCCGCCGAGGCGGACAAGCGCAAGCTCGAAGAATCCATCGCCATCGCAAGTCTGGTTCCCGACGGTGCCACCGTCATCCTGCTCGACGAAAGCGGCGAACCGCTGTCGAGCATGGCGATCGCCGACACCATCAAACGCGAACGCGATGGCGGCCGTCCCGCGCTCGCCTTCGTGATCGGGGGGCCCGACGGGCTTGCCCAAAGCTTGCGCAGCAAAGGCGTGAAAAAGCTCGCTTTCGGCGCCGCCACCTGGCCGCATCAGCTGGTCCGAATCATGCTTCTGGAGCAGATTTATCGGGCGACCACGATCCTGTCGGGTCATCCGTATCATCGCGCGTGACGGTCTTAATCCCGCCATCGCGACGGCTAGAATTGATCGCGGAAGGCGACTGATGGCTGGCATGTCGGAGCGGAATTTTGCGGTCGTCACCGGCCTGCTGACGTGTCTTGCGATTGCGCCGGCTTTGGCGGTGGCGCAGCCGGCGACCAGGAGCTCGGCCAATGCCGATACGCTGCGACAGCGCGATCAGGAACTTGAAACGCTACGGGCGCAGCAGAGGAAAGCGGTCGAAGCCGAGAAAAGCCTTCGCGTCGAGATCGACGAGCTTGGCGCCGATCGCCGCAAACTGAACCAGGCGCTGATCGACACCGCCGCCAAGGTGCGCGAAGGCGAAGCGAAGTTGAGTACCGCCGAAGGGCGGATGAAGTCTCTGGAAGAGAAAGAACAGGCGTTGCGTACGTCTCTCGAAGGTCGCCGCACCGTGATGGCCGAGGTCCTCGCCGCGCTGCAGAGGATCGGCCGGCAGCCGCCCCCGGCGCTTCTGGTGCGCCCTGAAGATGCGCTGCAGTCGGTGCGAACCGCGATCCTGCTCGGCGCGGTCCTGCCGGATATGCGCGAACGGGCGAGGGTCCTGACTGCCGATCTGACCGAATTGGTCTGGGTGCGCACGGGAATAGCCGACGAGAAAGTCACCCTGACCCGTGACCTCGCTTCACTGACTAGCGAGCAGACCCGCATGAACCTGCTCGTCGAGCAGCGTCAGCGGCGCGAGGCCGACGCGCAGAAGGAACTCGATGCCCAGCACGCGCAGGCGATCGCGCTGTCGCGACAGGCCGACGGCCTCAAGGATCTGATCGCGCGGCTTGAACGGGATCTCGACCCCGCCGCCCGTGCCGCGCGCGCGGCGCTTCGCGCCGACGAAGACCGCAAGGACAAACAGGCGAGCCTCGCTGCGCTCAAGGATCCCGGACGGATGACGCCCGCGCTCGCCTTCGCCTCGGCGCGCAAGCTTCTGCCCATGCCGGTCGCCGGAACCAGGATTCGCGACTATGGCGCGGCCGATGGTCTGGGCGGCTCGGAAAAAGGGATATCGCTCGCCACCCGACCCGAGGCGCAGGTCACATCTCCGTGTGACGGATGGGTGGTCTATGCGGGGCCTTTCAGGTCCTACGGGCAGTTACTGATCCTCAATGCAGGCGGCGGGTATCATGTTGTTCTTGCTGGCATGGAACGGATTTCCGTCGATCTGGGCCAGTTCGTGCTGACCGGGGAACCGGTGGCGCTTATGGGAACCAGCTCCCAGGTCGCCTCCTCAGAACCCACTGGCGCCAGCCAACCTGTGCTATATGTGGAATTCCGGAAGGACGGAGTTCCAGTCGATTCCGGCCCGTGGTGGGCCACTCAAGAAGGTGAAAAGGTTCGCGGATGATGCGCAAGACATTCCTGATTCTTCTCGGAGCGGCGACAGGCGCGGCCCTGACGCTGTTTGCCGTCCAGCCGCGCGTCATCTTCGCGGGGATGAGCGCGAATGCCGCGGCTTCGAGCGACACCTACCGGCAGCTTAATCTATTCGGCGACGTATTCGAGCGCGTTCGCTCCGACTATGTGGAGAAGCCGGACGACGCCAAGCTCGTCGAATCCGCGATCAACGGCATGCTCGCGGGCCTCGATCCGCATTCGAGCTACATGGACCCGAAGAGCTTCCGCGACATGCAGGTGCAGACGCGCGGCGAATTCGGTGGTCTCGGAATTGAAGTCACGATGGAGGACGGCCTGGTCAAGGTCGTCGCTCCGATCGACGAAACGCCCGCCGCGAAGGCCGGCGTGATGGCAAACGACATCATCACCCATCTCGACGACGAGCCGGTGCAGGGGCTCACCCTCAACCAAGCGGTCGAGAAAATGCGCGGGCCGATCAACACCAAGATCAAGCTCAAGATCATGCGCAAGGGTCAGGACAAGCCGGTCGAGGTTTCGATCACCCGCGATGTGATCCGCGTGCGTTCGGTGCGCTCGCGGCAGGAAGGCGACGATGTCGCGTATATCCGCGTGACCCAGTTCAACGAGCAGACCACCGAAGGCCTGAAAAAGGCGATCGCCGATCTGTCGAACCAGATCGCGGGGGACAAGCTGAAGGGCTTCGTCCTCGATCTGCGCAACAATCCGGGCGGCCTGCTCGATCAGGCGATCTCGGTATCGGACGCCTTCCTCGAAAAGGGCGAGATCGTTTCGACCCGCGGCCGCAATGCCGACGAGACGCAGCGCTTCAACGCCCGGCCCGGCGACCTGACCAAGGGCAAGCCGCTGATCGTTCTGGTCAACGGCGGCTCTGCTTCGGCGTCGGAAATCGTCGCGGGCGCGCTGCAGGATCACAAGCGTGCGACGGTGCTCGGCACCCGTTCGTTCGGCAAGGGATCGGTGCAGACCATCATCCCGCTCGGCTCCGGCAACGGCGCGCTGCGGCTCACCACCGCGCGTTACTTCACGCCGTCGGGCCGGTCGATACAGGCCAAGGGCATCACGCCGGACATCGAGGTGCTGCAGGACGTGCCGGAAGAGTTGAAGGCGCGCACCGACACCAAGGGCGAATCCTCGCTGCGCGGCCATCTCAAGGCCGAAGGCGACGAGCAGACGGGTTCGCAGTCCTACGTGCCGCCGGATCCGAAGGACGACAAGGCGCTGAAGATGGCGGCGGACCTGCTCCGCGGCACCATCACCAATTCCGCCTTCCCGCCGTCGGCGAAGCGCGCGGCCCTGCCGCAATAAGCCTCCGGTTCCCTTTATCGATATCTTTTGGGGGCGGCCTTCATGGCCGCCCTTACCTTTTGTGCGGCCTGCCGCGCCGGGCAGGGAATCGGAAAATGCTAGACTAGCCTTATGATTCGCGAGGAACCGACCCGTGGCGGCGGATGACCTTGACGCACCTCTCGGCAAAAGCGCCGCGAAGAAAAAGAAACGGAAGCTCCCGGCGATCGTGCCGCAGGCAATCGCGGCCGTTCTCGGGCTGGCTGTGGCGGGCTTTGCCGGCTGGACCCTGCTGGTCGATGATCCGCTCGGCGGCGAACCGATGGCGGTTGCGACCGCCGTCCCGAAAGCCGAGCCGCAGAAGTCGGACACGCCTTCCAAGACCGCCGACGCCGGCACTCCGGGCGGCGGTGCACGGCGCTACGACGGCCCTGCCCCGACCGCAACGCCCACGCCGCCGGCGAAAACCATCACCATCATCGACGGCACCAGCGGCAAGACGCAGGAGGTCGTGCTCGGCGCGCCGGCCGACGCAAAGCGCGCGCCGGTCGATCCGAAGCTGCTCGACACGTCGCGCCATGGGGCCATTCCGAAAATCGCGCCGGATGGAACGCGGCCATCGGACGCCTACGCCCGTGCGCCGCAACCCGCGCAGACCCCGGACGGCCCGCGCATTGCGGTGATTATCGGAGGACTCGGCGTCGGTGCAACCGGCACCGGCGAGGCCCTTTCCAGGATGCCGGGGCCGGTTACGTTCGCATTCACTCCCTACGGCAGCGATCTGGAAAATCTCGTCGCCCGCGCACGCGCCGAAGGCCACGAGGTGCTGCTGCAGGTTCCGATGGAGCCGTTCGATTATCCAGACAACGACCCCGGGCCGCAGACGCTGCTCACATCGCTGTCTCCGGAACAGAATATCGACCGTCTCTACTGGCTGATGAGCCGCTTCCAGGGCTATGTCGGGATCACGAATTTCATGGGCGCACGCTTCACCGCGTCGGAGCCCGCGATTTCGGCGATACTGCGGGAAGCGTCCAAGCGCGGCCTGATCTTCATCGACGACGGTTCCTCGCCACGCAGCCTCGCCGGCCAGATTGCCGGCGCGAACAAGCTTCCTTTCGCCAAGGCCGATCTCCTGATCGACGCTGCGCCGAGCCCGGCGGAGATCGACAAGGCACTCGCAAAGGCCGAGGCGCTCGCGCGCGAACGCGGCCTTGCGGTGGTGGAAGGAAGCGCGCTCCCGGTCACGCTCGAACGCGTCGCCAAATGGGCGAAAGCCGCGCAGGGGCGCGGGATCACGCTTGTGCCGATCAGCGCGGCAGCCATCAAACCGAAATCCTCCTGAGCAGAGCAGAACCCGCGGCGGCGAGGACGCCTATTGACCCGGCCTGCCGCGTCTCTGAAAAGAACGGGCGCCTGCATGGCGGCGCGCCAAAGGTCACGAATGCCTTCTTTCGAAGCCCTTCCCTATCGTCCCTGTGTCGGCGTGATGGTGCTGAACCGCGACGGGCTCGCGTTCATCGGGCGCCGCCTCAGCGGTCCGGAGCATGTCGACGAGACGCATGAATGGCAGATGCCGCAGGGGGGCATCGATGAGGGCGAAGATCCGCTCACGGCGGCGAAACGGGAGCTTTACGAAGAGACCAGCATCAAATCGGTCGAGAAGATCGGCGAGATCAGGGACTGGCTTAACTACGACATCCCGCGCGCCATCGTCGGGCAGGCATGGAAGGGACGATATCGCGGCCAGACCCAGAAATGGTACGCGTTCCGGTTCACCGGACAGGACAAGGAAATCGACATCGCGCATCCCGGCGGCGGTAAGCACAAGCCGGAATTCGTCGAATGGAAATGGGCGCCGGTGACGTCGCTTCCCTCGCTCATCATCCCGTTCAAGCGCAAGGTCTATGACCGGGTGGTCGAGGAATTCGCGCCGCTCGCGCAGAAATAAAAATTCGTATCGGAACGAACATCATGGACAAAGTCCGTTGGGGCATTCTCGGCGTTGCGAAGATCGCGTTGAACCGCGTGATCCCGGCGATGAAGCTCACCTCCAATGCAGCCGTCAGCGCGATTGCGTCGCGCGACGGGGCGCGGGCGCGTGAGGCCGCCGCCAAACACGGGATCGAAAAATCCTACGGCTCGTACGAGGAATTGCTGGCCGATCCCTCGATCGAAGCGATCTACAATCCCCTGCCGAACCACATGCATGTCGAGTGGTGCGTCAAGGCGATGGACGCGGGCAAGCATGTGCTGTGCGAGAAGCCGATTTCCCTCACCGCGAAGGAAGCCGAAGTCCTGCTCGACGCACGCAAGCGCACGGGCAAGCTGATCGAGGAAGCCTTCGCGATCCGCAACCATCCGCAATGGACGGCCCTGCGCAAGGTGATCGACGATGGCGAGGTCGGCGCGGTGAAGGGCGTGCAGACGATGCTCTGCATGAACAGCCGCGACCCGAACGACATCCGCAACAATCCGGCGATCGGCGGCGGCGCGCTCTACGATCTCGGAAGCTACGCCGCAACCGGGTGCCGGATGGTGTTCAACGCCGAGCCGCGCCGCGCGATCGGGCTTTTCGAAATCGATCCGGATTTCGGCACCGACCGGCTCACCAGCGCGATCCTCGAATTTCCGAACGGACAGGCCGTCTTCACCGTTTCGATGCAGGCCGGGCCCACCACCGGCGGCACCCACCAGCATCTCGGCGTGATCGGTGAGCGCGGCTGGATCCGCGCCGACTTTCCCTATTCGCACGCGATCACGTCGGACTGCCACCTCTATATCGGCGACAACACGAGCCTCGGTTTCCATCACAAGCGCATGCTCACCTTCGAGCCGGTCAATCAATATCAGTTGCAGGCCGAGCGGTTCTCGAAACTCGTGCGCGGCCAGCAGGCACCGGCATTCCCGATCGAGCTCGCCATCGCCAACATGCGCGTGATCGACGCGCTGCGCCGATCGCGCGAGAGCAGGACATGGGAAACGGTGTGAGCGGCAAGCCCTATCGTCCGAACGTCGGCGTCGCGCTGTTCAACGCGGCGGGCCAGGTTCTCATCGCGCGCCGTTTCAAGGACGACGGTCCGGAAATCGTCCTGCCCGGCCTCGAATGGCAAATGCCGCAGGGCGGCATCGACGAGAACGAGGACCCGCGCAAGGCGGTGTTTCGCGAGTTGTGGGAGGAGACTGGCGTCACCCGCGCCGACTATCTCGCAGAGACGGACTGGATGACCTACGAATTTCCGCCCTATGACGGGCCGCCGCATCGGCTCGCGCTATTCCGCGGCCAACGGCAGAAATGGTTTGCGCTGCGCTTCACCGGCGACGAAAGCGAGATCGACCCGATCACGCCGCGCAACGGACAGGAGCCGGAGTTCGATGCGTGGCGGTGGGAGCGGTTGGACAATGTCGCCTCCCTCGTCGTGCCGTTCCGCAAGGATATTTACGAGGCCGTCGCGAAGGAGTTTGAAATTTTTACCAGATAGTCGTCATGGCCGGGCTTGTCCCGGCCATCCCGCTTGGGGAAGCACCGTGCCCGCCTAAGCGGGACCCGCGGGACAAGCCCGCGGGTGACGGAGACTCTTTCAAAATTTGAGTACGCTCGCATCCACTCATTCCCACGCAAGCGGGAATCAAACAAAAAAAGCCCGGCGCGAAGCCGGGCTCTTTTCGAATTCCAAAGCCGCATGCATCAATGCATCGCGGTGCCCTGCAGATGCCGCTCAACGGTCTTGAAGTGATCGAGCCGCCAGATCGCGCGGTCGAGCGCGTCGCCCGGCTCCATGCTCTGCACCTGCTCTTCCAAACTCTTGATGTGCTCGGCAAGCGCGGCAGCATCGACATCGGCGACATCTTCGGCAACCTCGGCCAGAACGGTCAGGCCGGTGGCCGACACTTCGGCAAAACCGCCATGCACAACGACCCGCTGCTCACCCTGTTCGCCCTTGATCGTGAGGATGCCCGGGCGAAGGAGCGACACCATCGGCGCGTGCCCTTCCATGACGCCGAAGTCTCCTTCGGAGCCCGGCACGTCGACCTGCTCGACCTTGCCGGAGAACAGGAGCTTTTCCGGCGAGACGAGATCGAATTGAAACGTCGCCATTGTTCGATTTGCCTTAGGCTGCTTCCGCGGCGAGCTTCTTGCCCTTCTCGACGGCTTCCTCGATCGTGCCGACCATGTAGAAGGCAGCTTCCGGCAGGTGATCGTACTTGCCTTCGACCAGGCCCTTGAAGCCCTTGATGGTGTCTTCGATCGAGACGAGCTTGCCCGGCGCGCCGGTGAACACTTCGGCGACGTGGAACGGCTGCGAGAGGAAGCGCTCGATCTTGCGCGCGCGCGCGACCGTCAGCTTGTCCTCTTCCGAAAGCTCGTCCATGCCGAGAATGGCGATGATGTCCTGCAGCGCCTTGTAACGCTGGAGCACCTGCTGCACGGCGCGCGCCGTGGCGTAGTGCTCTTCGCCGACGACGAGCGGAGACAGCATGCGCGAGGTCGAATCGAGCGGGTCCACCGCCGGGTAGATGCCCTTGGCCGCGATGTCGCGCGACAGCACCGTGGTCGCATCCAGATGCGCGAACGAAGTCGCCGGCGCCGGGTCGGTCAAATCGTCGGCCGGGACGTAAATCGCCTGCACCGACGTGATCGAGCCCTTTGTGGTGGTGGTGATGCGCTCCTGCAGCGCGCCCATGTCGGTCGCGAGCGTCGGCTGATAACCCACCGCCGAAGGAATACGGCCGAGCAGCGCGGACACTTCGGAGCCCGCCTGCGTGAAGCGGAAGATGTTGTCGACGAAGAACAGCACGTCCTGACCCTGATCGCGGAAATATTCCGACAGCGTCAGGCCGGTGAGGCCGACGCGGGCGCGCGCGCCGGGCGGTTCGTTCATCTGGCCGAACACGAGCGCGCACTTGGAGCCTTCGCCGCCGCCCTTCTTGTTCACGCCGGATTCGATGAACTCGTGATAGAGGTCGTTGCCCTCGCGGGTGCGCTCGCCGACGCCGGCAAACACGGAGTAACCGCCGTGCGCCTTCGCGACGTTGTTGATGAGTTCCTGGATGAGCACGGTCTTGCCGACGCCCGCGCCGCCGAACAGGCCGATCTTGCCGCCCTTGGCGTAAGGCGCGAGCAGATCCACAACCTTGATGCCGGTGACGAGGATCTGCGCCTCGGTCGACTGTTCGGTGTATTTCGGCGCTTCGGCGTGGATCGGGCGTTTGTCTTCCGACTTCACCGGACCGGCCTCGTCAATCGGCTCACCGATGACGTTGATGATGCGTCCGAGCAGGCCGGGCCCGACCGGCACCGCGATCGGCAGGCCGGTGTCGGTGACTTCCTGTCCGCGCACGAGGCCCTCGGTGACGTCCATCGCGATGGTGCGGACGGTCGATTCGCCGAGATGCTGCGCCACTTCCAGGACGAGCTTGTTGCCGCCGTTGTTCGTTTCCAGCGAATTCAGGATCGCCGGCAGATAGCCTTGGAACTGAACGTCGACGACCGCGCCGATCACCTGCGTGATCTTGCCGGATTTGTTGGAGCCTGCCTGAGCTGCCATGTTCGTCCTCTTACCCTTGAAGCCTGCGTCAGAGAGCCTCGGCGCCGGAGATGATCTCGATCAATTCCTTCGTGATCATGGCCTGACGCGTGCGGTTGTATTTGATGGTCTGCTTGCGGATCATGTCGCCCGCGTTGCGGGTCGCGTTGTCCATCGCGGACATCTGCGAGCCGTAGAACGAGGCGTTGTTCTCCAGGAGCGCCCGGAAAATCTGCGTCGCGACGTAGCGCGGCAGAAGGTCGGAGAGGATTTCGTCCTCCTCGGGCTCGTATTCGTAGGACGCGCCCGCGCTGTCCGTACTGGCGGCCTCGAATTTCGGCGGGATGATCTGCTGCGCGGTCGGGATCTGCGCAATCACCGACTTGAACTTCGCGTAAAACAGCGTCGCGACGTCAAACTCGCCGCGCTCGAACATCGCGATGACCTTGCCCGCGATGTCGGAGGCGTTGGTGTAGCCGATCGTGCGCACGCCACGCAGCTCGACCCGATCCACGATGCTCGTCTCGTAATTGCGGCGAAGCTGCTCATAGCCCTTCTTGCCGACGGTGAGAATCTTCACCTCTTTGCCTTCGGACGTCAGGCGGTTGATGTGCTCTCGCGCCAGACGCACGATCGAGGAGTTGAACGCGCCGGCAAGACCGCGCTCACCCGTCGCGACGATCAGCAGATGCACCTTGTCGCTGCCCGTGCCGGCAAGGAGCCTCGGCGCGCCGTCCGAGCCCGCCACACCCGCTGCGATGTTCTGCAGCACCTTGTCCATGCTCTCGGCGAACGGGCGCGCGGCCTCCGCCGCGGCCTGCGCGCGGCGCAGCTTCGAGGCCGCGACCATCTGCATGGCCTTGGTGATCTTCTGCGTCGCCTTGGTCGCGGCGATGCGGACGCGCATGTCCTTGAGGGAAGCCATCTCTGCTCTTGTCTCTGTCCTCTGTCATGCCCGGGCTTGTCCCGGCCATGACGTGAAATCAGGCGAACGACTTGGCGTAATCGTCGACCACGGCCTTGAGCTTCTTCTCGGTGTCGGCCGACAGGTCGCCCGACTTGCGGATGTCCTCGAGGATGTCGTTGTTCTTGGTCCGCAGCAGACCAAGCAGACCGCTCTCGAAGGCGCGCACGCGGGCGACCTCGAACTTATCGAGATAGCCGTTGACGCCGGCGTAAATCACGGCGACCTGCTCCTCCATCTTCAGCGGGGAGAATTGCGGCTGCTTGAGCAACTCGGTCAGGCGCGAACCGCGCGCCAGCAGGCGTTGCGTCGTCGCGTCGAGGTCCGATCCGAATTGCGCGAAGGCGGCCATCTCGCGATACTGCGCGAGCTCGCCCTTGATCTTGCCGGCGACCTTCTTCATCGCCTTGGTCTGCGCCGAGCTTCCCACGCGAGAAACGGACAAGCCGACGTTCACCGCCGGGCGGATGCCCTGATAGAACAGGTCGGTCTCAAGGAAGATCTGACCGTCGGTGATCGAAATGACGTTGGTCGGAATGTAAGCCGACACGTCGTTGGCCTGCGTCTCGATGACCGGCAGCGCGGTCAGCGATCCCGCTCCCTTGGAGTCGTTCATCTTCGCGGCGCGTTCCAGCAGACGCGAATGCAGGTAGAACACGTCGCCCGGATACGCCTCGCGGCCCGGCGGGCGGCGCAGCAGAAGCGACATCTGGCGATAGGCGACCGCCTGCTTCGACAGGTCGTCATAGATAATGACCGCGTGCATGCCGTTGTCGCGGAAGAACTCGCCCATGGTGCAGCCGGAGAACGGCGCAAGGAACTGCATCGGCGCGGGATCGGACGCGGTCGCCGCGATCACGATCGAATATTCCAGCGCGCCCTGCTCCTCGAGCACTTTCACAAATTGCGCAACGGTCGAACGCTTCTGGCCGACCGCGACATACACGCAGTACAGCTTCTGCTGTTCCGGCGCGCCTGCGCCATTCAACGGCTTCTGGTTCAGGATGGTGTCGAGCGCGATCGCCGTCTTGCCGGTCTGGCGGTCGCCGATGATCAGCTCGCGCTGGCCGCGGCCGATCGGAATGAGCGCGTCGATCGCCTTCAGGCCGGTCGCCATCGGCTCGTGCACCGATTTGCGCGGGATGATGCCGGGCGCCTTGACGTCGACGCGCATGCGCTTGTCGCCCTTGATCGGACCCTTGCCATCGATCGGATTGCCGAGCGCGTCGACCACGCGGCCGAGCAGACCCTTGCCGACCGGCACGTCCACGATGGCGCGCGTGCGCTTGACCGTCTGGCCTTCCTTGATCTCGCGGTCGGCGCCGAAAATAACGATACCGACGTTGTCGGTTTCGAGGTTGAGCGCCATGCCGCGCGTGCCGTTCTCGAACTCGACCATCTCGCCGGCCTGCACGTTGTCGAGGCCGTAGACGCGCGCGATGCCGTCACCGACCGACAGCACCTGCCCGACTTCGGAGACTTCTGCCTCCTGGCCGAAATTCTTGATCTGGTCCTTCAGGATCGCGGAGATTTCTGCGGCGCGAATGTCCATCAGCGGGCCTCTTTCATCGCGTACTTGATTGAATTGAGTTTGGTGCGGAGAGATGAATCGATCATGCGGCTGCCGAGCTTGACCACGAGGCCACCGATGATCGCCGGGTCGACCGTCACGTTAAGGTCGACGTCTTTCTTGGTGATGGTGCGAAGCGCGCCCTTGAGCGCATCGAGATTCTTGTCGCTCAGCTTCTCGGCGACCGTGACCTCGGCGCTGACTTCGCCCTTGTGCTTGGCGACGAGCGCGCGATAGCCGCGGATCATTTCGCGCAGCGCGAACAGCCGGCGGTTCGCGGTGATGACGCGCAGAAAATTCGCCGCGATCCCGACAATGCCCGCCTTGTCGAGAATGGCCGAGAGCGCCTTGATCTGCTCATCGGCACCGAAGACCGGGCTGCGAACGAGGCGTTCGAGATCGGGATTGTCCGCGATCAGCTTGTCGAAGGCTTCGAGATCGGCCTTCACCTTGTCGATCGCCTTCTCCTCGAGCGCGAGCTCGAAAAGGGCGGTCGCATAGCGGCCTGCCATGCCGGATACAATCGAGTCTTCGCCTGCCATGGAGATCTCGTGAGAACCTTCAATCCGCAGGCCGCGCGCCGCGCGGGGGCCGCGCCGCAAAGCCTTGGAATCCAAGAGGGAATTCCGATCTCGGAGGACGTCGCAGGTTTTGCGGAAACCCTCACAAAATCGCGGGTTTGCTAACACAGCGCCCCGGGCGGTGCAACATGGCGCGCGGTCGCTCCGGGGCGTCCTTTCGACGGGGATTTGATCTGGCGCAAGTCGGGGTGCCGCACCGGGCGGTAGGATGTTCAATGCGGCATCATGCCGGGGACCCCGCCCGGCGAATTTGGTGACAGGAATGAGCGTCGATAGTTCTGCCCCCGGACGTCCCGGCCCGTCCGGCCCCGCAATCCTGTTCACACCGAAGATCGTCACCGTCCTGCGCGAAGGCTATGGCTGGCGCGACCTGCGCTCGGACGCGATTGCGGGCCTGACCGTCGCGGTCGTGGCCCTGCCGCTGTCCATGGGCATCGCCATCGCATCCGGCGTCTCTCCCGAACGCGGGCTCTATACGGCAATCGTCGGTGGTTTCTGCGTGTCCCTGTTTGGAGGCAGCCGATTCCAGATTGGCGGGCCGGCAGGCGCCTTCATCGGGATCGTGGCCGGCATCGTCGCCCGGCACGGCTACGACGGCCTCGTGCTGGCGACGATAATGGCCGGCGTCATGCTCATGCTCGCGGCCATGCTGCGCATCGGCGGCTATATCCGCCTGATCCCGCATCCGGTCATCGTCGGCTTCAGCGCGGGCATCGCGGTCATCATCGCGGCGAGCCAGGTCGGCGAGGTGCTCGGGCTAACCCTGAAGAACGAGCCTCCCGACCTGATCCCGAAGATCGCCGCGCTTGCCGGGGCATTGCCGACATTCAACTGGCAGACATTCGCCATCGCGGCCGTTTCGGTCGGCACGATCCTGCTGGTGCGCCGGCTGCGTCCGGATTGGCCGTCGCTTCTGATCGCGATCGTGCTTGCGACCGCGCTGGCCGCCGGACTGCATTTCGATGTCGCGACCGTCTTCGGCCGCTTCGGCGAGGTTCCGCGCATGTTGCCGGAGCCGGCGCTGCCGGCTTTCAGCCTCGCCAAGATACGCGCGGTTCTGCCCGACGCGATCACGATCGCGATCCTCGGCGCCATCGAGTCGCTGCTCTCCGCGGTGGTTGCCGACAAGATGGGTCAAGCGAACCATCGCTCCAATGGCGAACTCGGCGCGCAGGGCGTCGCGAACATCGCATCGGTCCTGTTCGGGGGCATCTGCGTCACCGGCACGATCGCGCGCACCGCGACCAACGTGCGCGCGGGTGCGCGCGGCCCGATCTCGGGCATGTTGCATTGCGTCTATCTTCTGGTCTTCCTCATGGTGGCGGGGCCGCTGGCGGGCTTCATCCCGCTGTCGGCGCTCGGCGCCATGCTTCTCGTCGTCGCCTGGAACATGGCGGACAAGGAGGAATTCGTCGCCGTGCTGCGCGGCGATCGCGGCGGCGCCGCGATCTTGCTCGCGACATTCCTGCTGACGATCTTCGTCAACCTGCTGGTCGGGATTGCCGCGGGTGTCGGGCTCGCCATCGCGCTTTATCTGTGGCGGCGGCGTGCCGGGCCGCCGATAGGCGAAGCCTAGAAGAAGCTCTGCGGATCGACGTCGACTTCGAGCTTGAGCGTGCCGCGCGCTTTCGGCGCGTGCGCCAGCCAGCCGCGCAGATAATCCGACAGATCGAACGCGCGCGGCGATTTCGCGAGCAGCCTATAGCGATAGCGCCCGCGCACGACCGCGAGCGGTGCTTCAGCGGGGCCGAGCACGCGCACGTTGTCGTCGAGCGGGGCCGCCGCAGCGATTTTGCGCGCGAAGGCTTCCGTCTCATGCCGGTCGCCGCCCGATACGATCAGCGCGGCGAGCCGCCCGAATGGCGGATAGCCGGTCGCCTCCCGTGACGCGATTTCGGTGTCGTAAAACTTGTCGCGATCCCCGGACAGAAGCGCGCGCATCACGGGGTGCTCGGGCTGGTGGGTCTGCAGGAATCCAAGCCCGCGTCCTTCGCTTCGCCCGGCGCGCCCCGCGACCTGATGCAGAAGCTGGAACGAGCGTTCGGCCGCGCGTGGATCGCCATTGGCAAGGCCGAGATCCGCATCCACGATCCCAACGAGATTGAGCTTGGGGAAATTGTGTCCTTTCGCGACGATCTGCGTTCCGATCACGATATCGAACCGGCCGTCCGCGACCCCGTCGAGTTCTTCGCGCAGCCGCTCGACGGATTCCACGAGATCGCTCGATAGCGCCACGATCCGCGCACCAGGGAAAAGCCCCGCGACCTCCTCCTGCAGGCGCTCGACACCCGGCCCGACTGCGGTGAAGGAATCCTTCGCCTCGCATTTCGGACACGCCTCCGGCGGCGGCATCGAGAAGCCGCAATGGTGGCAGATGAGCCGCCGCTTGAAACGATGGTCGACGAGCCACGCATCGCAATTCGGACAGGCGAGACGAAAACCGCAAGCCCGGCACAGGGTGAGCGGCGCATAACCGCGCCGGTTCAGGAACAACAGCGCCTGCTCGCCGCGCGAGATCGCGGTCTGCACTGCCTCGGCAAGGCGCGGCGCGATGAAGCGTCCGCGCGGCGGCCCTTCGGTGCGCAGGTCGATCGCCTCTACATGCGGAAGATGCTGGCCGCCGAACCGTTCGGGAAGATGCAGCCGCTTGTAACGGCCGCGGCGCGCGTTGACCTCGGTTTCGACCGACGGCGTCGCCGAGGACAGCACGACCGGAATTTGCGCGATGTGACCGCGCACGACCGCCATGTCGCGCGCGTGATAATGCACGCCGTCTTCCTGCTTGTAGGCCTGATCGTGCTCTTCATCGACAATGATGAGACCGAGATCGGCATAAGGAAGGAAGAGGGCCGAGCGCGCACCGACCACGACCTGCGCTTCGCCGGCCGTGATGGCGCGAAACGCGCGGGCGCGCTTGCGCGGAGAGACCTGCGAATGCCATTCCACGGGAGCAACGCCGAAGCGCTGCGTGAAACGGTCGAGGAACTGGCCGGTAAGCGCGATTTCCGGCATCAGGATCAGCGTCTGCTTCCTTTGCCGGATCGCTTCCGCGACCGCCTCGAAATAGACTTCAGTCTTGCCGGAGCCGGTCACGCCGTCGACCAGCGAAACCGAGAAGGACTTGGCCGCGACCGTCGCGCGAATGTCGTCAGCCGCCTTGCGCTGCGCCTCCGTCAGGTCGGGCATTGCGAAATCGGGATCGGGCGGCGCGGCGGCCTTGTCCTGCGGCATCACGAGCGTTTCGAGCGTGCCCTCGTCGATCAGGCCGTCGATCACGCCAGCCGAAACTCCGGCCTCATGCGCCGCGTCGCTTTTCGAGCGCAGCATGCCGTCTGCAAGGGCGTGCAGCACCCGTGATCGCGCTGCGGTCATCCGCTGCGGCGGCGGCCCGGCGAGCCTGACGCCGACGCGCTCGCGTTCGGGGCCGAGTTCGCCCATGCGCATCGTCATACGCAACACCGTGCCGCGCGCGCCGAGCGTATAGGCCGACACCCAGTCGACGAACCGCCGCAACTCCTCCTTCATCGGAGGCAGGTCGATCTTGCCGATGACGTCCTTCAGCTTGTTATGCAGGCCGGGCCGCGGCGCGCCCTCGCCCCACACCACGCCGGTATATTCAACGGCGCCGAACGGCACCGCGACGAAATCGCCGGGCGCAAGGTCAAGCCCCGCCGGGACGCGGTAGGAATAAGCCTGGTCGAGCGCGACCGGCACGAGGACATCGACGATTGGCTTTGCCATTGCCGGCAGGGTGGTCCGATTCCGGGCGCTTAAGGAAGGGTGAACTGTTCGGCTTCATCCTGCGGGCGATCATCCCTCTCCGCAGGATTGGCGGATATATAGTGACCGCACCGCAGGAAAACCTCGCCTTCGCGCCGGATGTCGCGGCGGAAGTCGCACGCTGGCTGTCGTCGCTCGCCTCGGTCCGGCGCATGTCGGCCAGGACCGTCGAGGCCTACCAGCGCGATGTCACCCAGTTCCTGTCGTTTCTCGCAAGCCATCTCGGCGGCGCGCCGTCGCTGAAAAAGCTTGCCGCTCTGCAGCCGCAGGATGTCCGCGCCTTCATGGCCGCCCGCCGCGGCTCGGGCGCCGGCAGCCGCACCCTGATGCGCTCTCTTGCCGGCACGCGCTCGTTCGCGCGATTTCTCGAACGAAACGGCAAGGGCAAGGTCGCGGCCCTTGCCGCCGTCCGCGCACCGAAAATCTCCCGCAGCCTTCCGAAGCCGCTCACCGTTTCCTCCGCCAAACGGATCGCCGACGCGGACCTGCGTGCAGGCGAAGACCGCGAGCCCTGGGTTCTCGCGCGCGACGCGGCTGTGCTCGCGCTCCTGTACGGGTCCGGACTTCGCATCGCCGAGGCGTTGTCGCTGACGCGCGCGGCCGTCCCGCGACCGGGCGCATCGGATGCGATCACGGTGACCGGCAAGGGCAACAAGGCGCGGATGGTGCCTGTGCTGCCGCGCGTGCTCGAACTCATTGCCGACTATCTCTCGCTCTGCCCTTACGATATCGCGCCCGACGCGAAGCTCTTTGTCGGGGCGAAGGGCGGGCCGCTGTCGCCAAGGATCATCCAGCTTGCGATGGAGCGCCTGCGCGACGCGCTCGGCCTGCCAGAGACCGCGACGCCTCATGCATTGCGCCATTCGTTTGCCACCCACCTGCTTGCCCGAGGCGGCGACCTGCGCGCGATCCAGGAACTGCTCGGCCACGCCTCGCTTTCGACGACGCAGATCTATACCGCCGTCGACACCGAGCGGTTACTCGACGTTTACAAGTCCGCGCACCCGCGCGCGTGACAAATCACAGAACCGCCGTCCACAGCCCCTTGCAGAAGCCGTGAGTTTGGCTTCATCGTCCGTCCTGATCCTGGGAGGGACTCTATGGCCGGACCGCACGAAAATCTCGAACACGCCGAGCATGCCGAACATGCATCGCATTCCAACAAGTCGATCGCGCTTCTGATCGCGGTGATCGCGCTGTTCCTGGCGTTTTCCGAGACGCTCGGGAAAAGCGCCCAGACGGCGGCGATCAGCGACAATGTCGAGGCGTCGAACCTCTGGGCGTTCTTCCAGGCCAAGACCATCCGCATGACGACGCTGACAGCCGCGGCCGAAATGCGAAAGATCGATCTCGCCACGTTGACGGATCCGGCGGTCAAGGAAGCGGTGGCGAAGCAGATCGACACCTGGACCAAGACTGCTGCGCGCTACAACGACGAGCCGGAAACCGGCGAAGGTCGCAAGCAGCTCGCGGAGCGCGCCAAGGAAGCCGAGCACAAGCGCGATACCGCCATGGCGCGCTATCACCATTATGAAGTCGCGTCGGCGGCCTTCCAGATCGGAATCGTGCTCGCCTCGGCGACCATCATCACCAGCATGATGGTGCTCGCATGGCTTTCGATGGGGCTTGGGGTCGCCGGGCTTGTTTTCACCGCGATCGGCTTCTTCGCGCCCCACGCGGTGCATCTGGTCTGACCGGAGAAGCTCGCTCGCGACGCTGTTCGGCGTCACACGAGCATTATCTCCGATCACATGTGAATGGCGCGCTTCGCGACCGCGAGTGCTGCTTCCTTCACCGCCTCGGGCAGCGTCGGATGCGCGTGGCAGGTACGTGCGATATCCTCGGCTGACGCCGAAAACTCCATCGCGACCGCAAGCTCGGCGATCATGTTGCCGGCATCGGAGCCGACGATGCTCGCGCCGAGCACGCGATCGGTCTTCGCATCCGCGAGAATCTTGACGAATCCCTCGGTCTGCTGGTTCGCCTTGGCGCGGCCATTCGCGGTGAACGGAAACTTCCCGACATTGTAGGCGGCGTTCGCAGCCTTCAGCTCGTCCTCGGATTTCCCGACCGAGGCGATTTCCGGATAGGTGTAGACCACGTTCGGGATCACGTCGTAGTTCACGTGCCCCGCCTGACCGGCGAGGATTTCCGCAACCGCCACGCCCTCGTCCTCCGCCTTGTGCGCGAGCATCGGCCCCGTGATCGCGTCGCCGATCGCATAGATGCCGGCGACGTTGGTTGCGAAATGCGTGTCGGTCTTGACGCGACCGCGCTCGTCGAGCGCGACGCCGATTTCCTTCAGGCCGAGCCCCTCGGTGTAAGGCACGCGGCCGATCGCAACGAGCACGATGTCGGCCTCGAGGGTTTCGGCGGTGCCGCCCTTCGCCGGCTCGATCTTGGCCTTCAGTTTCTTGCCGGATGTGTCGATCGCGGTGACCTTCGAGCCGAGCTGGAATGCCATCCCCTGCTTTTCCAGAAGCCGCTGCGACTGGCGCGCCACTTCCGAATCCATGCCGGGAAGGATGCGGTCGAGGAATTCGACCACGGTGACCTGCGAGCCGACGCGCCGCCACACCGATCCAAGCTCGAGCCCGATCACGCCGGCGCCGACCACGAGAAGCTTTTCCGGCACCTTGTCGAGCGCGATGGCGCCGGTGGACGACACGATGCGCTTCTCGTCGATCTCGATGCCCTTGAGCTTCGCCACGTCCGAGCCGGTCGCGATCACGATGGCCTTCGTTTCCAGCGTCTGCGACTTGCCGTCGGCCGCCTTCACCTCGACCTTGCCCGCCGCCACGATCCGGCCGGTGCCGTGGAACGATTCGATCTTGTTCTTCTTGAACAGGAAATCGACCCCTTTGACATTGCCGTCGACCGCCTGATCCTTGAACGCGAGCATCGTTTTCAGGTCGAGCTTCGGCTTGCCGACGCCGATCCCCATCTTTGCGAATGAATGCCCGGCCTCTTCGAACATTTCCGACGCATGCAGCAGCGCCTTAGATGGGATGCATCCGACGTTCAGACACGTGCCGCCATGGGTCGCGCGCTTCTCGACCACGGCAACCTTCATCCCGAGCTGCGCCGCGCGGATCGCGCAGACGTAGCCGCCGGGGCCGGTGCCAATCACAATCAGATCGTAGGCCATAACATCACTCCAGATATCTCGTCAGCGTCCGCCCGAGGCGACGATGCTCGTCCCGGTCACGAACGACGCCTCCTCCGAGAGGAGCCAGACGATCGGTGCGGCGATTTCCTCCGGCCGGCCCACGCGCTTCATCGGAATGACCTTCGCCATCTCCTCGAGGCGCCCGGCCTGCTTCGGGTTGTCGAGCATGTCGGTGCGCGTCGGACCCGGCCGAACCGCGTTCACGCGAATGCCTTCGTCGGCGACCTCCCGGGCGAGCCCGAGGGTGAACAACTCCACCGCGGCCTTGGTCGCCCCGTAATCCACGTTGCGGCCGGGCCCTCCGAGGACGGCCACGACGGACGACAGGTTCACGATGCTGCCGCCCTTGCCGCCGTGCTTCTTCGACATGCGGCGGATTGCTTCGCGCGCGCACAGCATCGGGGCGATCGCATTGAGCGCGAAAATCTTCTGGAGCTTGTCGGCATTCGTATTTTCGATCCGGTCGGCCGGATAGAGAATTCCTGCATTGTTCACGAGTCCGGACAAAGGGCCGAGCGCATCGGCTGCCTTGAACAGCGCGACAACGTCGTCCTCCCTGCTCACATCGGCCTTCACCGTCAGCGCACGGCGGCCCTTGCCCTCGACCTGGCGCTTCACGGCCTCCGCGGCCGACGCATCGGAATGATAATTGATGCAGACGTCCCAGCCGCGCTCGGCGGCAAGGAGCGAGGTCGCCTTGCCTATTCCGCGCCCGCCGCCAGTGACGATGAGGACTTTTGACATCGATTGCCTGTCGCCGGATTCATCTTCCCCAAAGGAGCCGATGAAAAACAATCACAGGTCCAGCACGATCCGCGCCGGATCTTCCAAATTCTCTTTCACTCGCACAAGGAACGTCACGGCGCCCTGTCCGTCGACCACGCGATGATCGTAGGTGAGCGCAAGGTACATCATCGGGCGGATCTCGATCTTGCCGCCGATCACGACCGGGCGCTCCTGGATCTTGTGCATGCCGAGGATGCCGGATTGCGGTGCGTTCAGGATCGGCATCGACATCAGCGAGCCATAGACGCCGCCATTCGAGATGGTGAACGTGCCGCCCTGCATGTCCTCGATCTTCAATTCGCCGTCGCGCGCCTTCTTGCCGAGCGCGCTGATCGCCTTTTCGATTCCGGCGAGGGAGAGATGATCTGCGTCGCGCACCACCGGAACCACGAGCCCCCGCTCGGTCCCCACCGCAATGCCGATGTGATAATAATTCTTGTAGACGAGGTCGGTGCCGTCGATCTCGGCGTTGACCTCGGGCACTTCCTTCAGCGCCTGGATGCAGGCGCGCGTGAAGAAGCCCATGAAGCCGAGCTTCACGCCGTGCTTCTTTTCGAACAATTCCTTGTACTGGTTGCGCATATTCATCACCGCGCTCATGTCGACCTCGTTGTAGGTCGTCAGCATCGCGGCGGTGTTCTGCGCGTCCTTCAGGCGGCGCGCGATGGTCTGGCGAAGCCGCGTCATCTTCACGCGCTCCTCGCGCGCGGCATCGTCGGCCGGCGACGGCGCGCGCATTTGCGCGGAGGGCTGCCCCACCGGAATGGGAGCCGACGCCGCGCGTTCGATCGCAGCCATCATGTCGCCCTTGGTCACTCGGCCGTCCTTGCCAGTACCGGCAACGCCTGACGAATCGATCCCGCTTTCGGCCGACAGTTTGCGGACCGACGGCGCGGGCGACACGTCGCGCGCGACCGGAAGTTCCGGACCGGCGCCGATGGGCTTGGTCGTTGCGGCCTTCTGATCCGGCCGCCCGGTGGCCGATGCGGCGGGTTTCGTCGCGACCGGCGCAGCGGTGGCCGTCGTCGCTCCCGCACCGTCCTTGATCTGTCCGAGCACCGCGCCGACCGCGACCGTCTCGCCGTCCTTGGCCGCGATCTCGGAGAGGACGCCCGCGGCAGGCGCGGGCACCTCGATCGTCACCTTGTCGGTCTCGAGTTCGACCAGCGGCTCATCCACCGCGACGGCGTCGCCCGGTTTCTTGAACCACTTGCCGATGGTTGCCTCGGTGACGGATTCGCCGAGCGTTGGAACGCGGATGTCGGTCATCGCCTGTTCTCTCAATTCTCTCCGTCGTCATTCCCGGCCCTGTGCCGGGCATCCCGATAAGGAGGGCGCAATGCCTGCCTAAACGGGATGGCCGGGACACGCCCGGCCATGACGGAAAAATTTACCCCAGCGCCTCGTCGAGGTACTGCTTCATCTGCGCGACGTGCTTCGACATCTGCCCGACCGCGGTCGAGGCCGATGCCGGGCGTCCGGCATAGCGCAACTGCCGGTGCTTCGCGCCGATCTGCTCCAGCACCCAGCGAAGGAACGTATCGACGAAGAACCACGCGCCCATGTTGCGCGGCTCCTCCTGGCACCAGACGATCTCGGCCTGCTTGAAGCGCGACAGTTCGGCCAGCAGCGCCTTGGTCGGGAACGGGTAAAGCTGCTCGACGCGCAGGATGTAGATGTCGTCGATCCCACGCTTCTCGCGCTCCTCGTAAAGGTCGTAATAGACCTTTCCGGTACACAGGATGACGCGGCGAATCTTGCCGTCCGCGACGAGCTTGATCTTCTCGCCCTTGAGCATCTGCGCGTCGTCCCACAGCAGGCGGTGGAACGAGCTGCCCGGTTTCATTTCGTCGAGACGCGAGACCGCTCGCTTGTGACGCAGCAGCGATTTCGGCGTCATCAGGATCAGCGGCTTCCTGATTTCGCGCTTCAGCTGGCGGCGCAGGATGTGGAAATAATTTGCCGGCGTCGTGCAATTGGCGACCTGCATGTTGTCTTCGGCGCACATCTGCAGGAAGCGCTCGAGGCGGGCGGAGGAATGTTCCGGCCCCTGCCCCTCATAGCCGTGCGGCAGCAGGCAGACGAGACCGGACATGCGCAGCCACTTGCGTTCGGCCGACGAGATGAACTGGTCGAACACGACCTGCGCGCCGTTCGCGAAATCGCCGAACTGCGCCTCCCACATGGTCAGCGCGCTTGGCTCTGCGGTCGAATAGCCGTATTCGAAACCGAGCACGGCCTCCTCGGACAGGCTCGAATTGAGCACTTCGTAGCGGCCCTGCCCTTCACGGATATGATTGAACGGCGTGTGCCGCGCTTCGGTCTCCTGGTCGAACAGCACCGAGTGACGCTGCGAGAAGGTGCCGCGCTCCGAATCCTGTCCGGAAAGGCGGACACGATGTCCGTCGAGCAGAAGCGAGCAGAAGGCGAGCGCTTCGGCGGTCGCCCAGTCGATACCCTCGCCGGAATCGATCGCCTTTCTTCGATTGTCGAGGAATCGCTGAATCGTCTTGTGAACATGGAAGTTCGCGGGGACTTCGGTAATTCTTTTGCCGATTTCCCGAAGAACCTTGAGGTCCACGCCGGTATCGCCGCGGCGCGGATCGTCGGCATCGCCCGCTGCCTTCAGGCCGGTCCAGCGGCCGTCGAGCCAGTCCGCCTTGTTCGGCTTGTAGCCGGTGCCGGCCTCGAATTCGGCGTCAAGCTTGGCGCGCCAGTCGGCCTTCATCTTGTCGACTTCGGCTTCGGTCACGACAGCGTCGCCGACGAGCTTCTTGGCGTAGATGTCGAGCGTCGATGGATGAGAGCGGATTTTCTTGTACATCAACGGCTGGGTGAATGACGGCTCGTCGCCTTCGTTGTGGCCGAAGCGGCGGTAGCAGAACATGTCGATCACGACGGGCTTTGCGAATTTCTGCCGGTATTCAGTCGCGACCTTCGCCGCGAACACCACCGCTTCCGGATCGTCGCCGTTCACGTGGAAGATCAGCGCCTCGATCATCTTCGCGACGTCGGACGGATAAGGCGACGAGCGCGAATAGCGCGGGTAGGTCGTGAATCCGATCTGGTTGTTCACGATGAAATGCAGCGACCCGCCGGTCTTGTAGCCCTTCAGGTCGGACAGCCCGAAGCATTCCGCGACCACGCCCTGACCAGCGAACGCCGCGTCGCCGTGAATGAGCAGCGGCATCGCCATCGTGCGGTCGGTCGGCGTGGCGCCGAGCTGATCCTGCTTGGCGCGCACCTTGCCGAGCGTGACCGGGTCGACGATTTCGAGATGCGACGGGTTCGGCGTCAGCGACAGATGCACGCGGTTGTTGTCGAACTCGCGGTCGGACGAGGCGCCGAGGTGGTACTTCACGTCGCCTGAGCCTTCGATGTCGTCCGGCGTCGCCGAGCCGCCCTTGAATTCGTGGAACAGCACGCGATGCGGCTTGCCCATCACCTGGGTGAGCACGTTGAGGCGGCCGCGATGCGGCATGCCGAGGACGATTTCCTTCACGCCGAGATTGCCGCCGCGCTTGATGATCTGCTCGAGCGCGGGGATCAGCGATTCTGCGCCGTCGAGGCCGAAACGCTTCGTTCCGGTGAACTTCACGTCGAGAAACTTCTCGAAGCCTTCCGCTTCGACGAGCTTGTTCAGGATCGCGCGCTTGCCTTCGCGGGTGAATGCGATCTCCTTGTCCTTGCCTTCGATGCGCTCCTGAATCCACGCCTTCTGCGCGGCATTGGAGATGTGCATGAATTCGACGCCGAGCGTCTGGCAATAGGTGCGGCGCAGAATGGCGACGATCTCCCGCATGGTCGCGAATTCAAGCCCGAGCACCTTGTCGAGAAAAATCTTGCGGTCGAGGTCGGCGTCGGCGAACCCGTAGGAGCGCGGATCGAGCTCTTCCTCGTTCTTGGTTGCCTCGAGATCGAGTGGATCGAGTTTCGCGTGGAAATGCCCGCGGATGCGGTAGGCGCGAATGAGCATCAGCGCGTGAATGGAATCGCGCGTCGCCTGCAGCACGTCGCCCTGGCTGAGCTCGACACCCTTGGCCTGCGCCTTGGCCTTGATCTTGTCGCCGAGCGGCTTTTCGAGCGCAGCCCAATTGCCGTCGAGCGCAGCAACGAGTTCGCCGTTACCGACCGGCGGCCAATTTGGATTTTTCCACGACGCGCCTTGCGCGCTTTTCACGACGCTTTGCGGATCGTCCTTCAGGCTCTTGAAGAACTCAGCCCATTCTCCGTCAACCGAGGACGGATCGGCCTCGTAGCGCGCGTAGAGTTCTTCGATGTAAGCGGCGTTTCCGCCATAGAGGAATGAGGTGAGAGCGAATGCTGCGTTCGCGTCCTGTCGAGACATGGCTGGCCCTGGGTAACCGGACTGGAGGCCGCCGAGGCGGCCTGATGGGGTTTCGAATCGGATCAAAAGCCCCCGGCGCGATCCGTTTTATATGTAAGAAACCGATTGGGCCACGATAAGATGACGAAAGAATGAATTGTAATTCATTCTTTCGTGGCTGTCATCCGCGCAGAAGTTCGACCAGAGTCTTGCCGACGCGCGCCGGCGACGGCGACACCTTGATGCCGGCCGATTCCATCGCCGCGATCTTGGAGCCCGCATCCCCCTTGCCGCCGGAGATAATCGCGCCCGCGTGACCCATGCGCCGTCCGGGTGGCGCCGTACGTCCGGCGATAAATCCCACGACCGGCTTCTTGCGGCCGCGCTTGGCTTCGTCCTTGAGAAACTGCGCGGCGTCTTCCTCGGCCGAACCGCCGATCTCGCCGATCATGATGATCGCTTCGGTCTTCGGGTCGGCCAGAAACATTTCAAGCACGTCGATGAATTCGGTGCCCTTCACGGGATCGCCACCGATGCCGCACGCGGTCGTCTGTCCGAGCCCTTCCTGCGATGTCTGGAACACTGCTTCGTAAGTCAGCGTGCCGGAGCGCGACACGATGCCGACCTTGCCCGGCTTGAAGATGTTGCCCGGCATGATGCCGATCTTGCATTCACCGGCCGTCATCACGCCCGGGCAGTTCGGCCCGATCAGGCGCGACTTCGAGCCGGACAGCGAGCGTTTCACCTTCACCATGTCGGCGACCGGAATGCCTTCCGTGATGCAGACGATCAGCGGGATTTCGGCTTCGATCGCTTCGGCAATCGCATCAGCCGCGCCGGGCGGCGGAACGTAGATCACGCTCGCGTCTGCGCCGGTTTTCGCGCGTGCCTCCTGCACGGTATCGAACACCGGAAGATTGAGATGTGTCGTGCCGCCTTTTCCCGGCGAGGTGCCGCCGACCATTTTCGTTCCGTAGGCAATCGCCTGCTCGGAATGAAACGTGCCGTTCTTGCCGGTGAAGCCCTGGCAGATGACCTTGGTGTTCTTGTCGATGAGGATGGACATCACGCAGCCTTCTTCACGGCAGCGACGATCTTCTGGGCGGCGTCGTCGAGGTCGTCCGCAGACGTCACGTTGAGCTTGGAATCGGCGATGATCTTCTTGCCGAGATCAACATTGGTGCCTTCGAGACGGACCACCAGCGGCACTTTCAACCCGACTTCCTTCACCGCGGCCACCACGCCCTCGGCGATGATGTCGCACTTCATGATGCCGCCGAAGATGTTGACCAGAATGCCCTTCACCTTCGGATCGGAGGTGATGATCTTGAACGCGGCCGTCACCTTTTCCTTGGTCGCGCCGCCGCCGACGTCGAGGAAGTTCGCCGGCTCCGAACCGTAGAGCTTGATGATGTCCATGGTCGCCATCGCGAGTCCGGCGCCGTTGACCATGCAGCCGATCGAGCCGTCGAGCGCGATGTAATTGAGATCGTATTTCGAAGCCTCGATCTCCTTCTCGTCCTCTTCGGTTTCGTCGCGCAGCTTGGCGATGTCGGGATGACGAAACAGCGCGTTGCCGTCGAAGCCGACCTTGGCGTCGAGGCAGATCAGCTTGTTGTCCTTGGTCACGACCAGCGGATTGATCTCGAGCAGGCTCATGTCGGTGTCGACGAACGCCTTGTAGAGATTGGTGATGAGCGGGCTCATCTGTTTCTGCAGATCGGCGTCGAGGCCGAGCGCCTTCGAGATGCGGCGCACGTGGTGCGGACAGATGTTGGTCACCGGGTCGATCGACACGGTCACGATCTTCTCGGGCGTCGCGTGCGCGACCTCCTCGATGTTCATGCCGCCTTCGGTCGACACCACGATCGCGACGCGCGACGTCTCGCGATCGACCAGCATGGAGAGATAAAACTCCTTCGCGATCGCGGAGCCTTCCTCGATATAGAGGCGGTTGACCTGCTTGCCCTTGGGACCGGTCTGGTGCGTGACCAGGATCGAGCCGAGGATGCGCTTCGACTCCGCCTTCACCTCATCGACCGATTTCACGACCTTGACGCCGCCGGCCTTGCCGCGGCCGCCCGCGTGGATCTGCGCCTTCACCACCCAGACCGGGCCGCCAAGTTCGTTCGCGGCCTTGACCGCCTCATCCACCGAGAATGCCGGAATCCCGCGCGGCACCGGCACACCGAAATCGCGCAGTACCGCCTTCGCCTGATATTCGTGGATGTTCATGTCACTCTCGCTGGCGTGCGCACGAAACCGCAGATCGAAACCGCGCGACTACTTCCCGATATCCGGCGCAATCTTCAGGCAGGCATCGACCAGCGTCTGCACCGATCCGGCGGATTTCTCGAACGCATCGCGCTCCTGCCCGGACAATTCGATCTCCACGACGCGCTCCACGCCCTTCGCGCCGATCACCACCGGCACGCCAACATAAAGATCCTTCACGCCATATTCGCCGTTGAGCCACGCCGCGGCGGGCAGGACGCGCTTTTTGTCCTTGAGATAACTCTCCGCCATCGCGATCGCGGACGACGCCGGCGCGTAGAACGCCGAGCCGGTCTTGAGCAGGTTGACGATCTCGGCGCCGCCATTGGCCGTGCGCTTGACGATCTCGTCGACGCGCGCCTGCGTGGTCCAGCGCATCTTGACGAGATCGGGCAGCGGGATGCCTGCGACGGTCGAATAGCGCGGCAGCGGCACCATCGTGTCGCCGTGACCGCCGAGGACGAAAGCCGTCACGTCCTCAACCGACACGTTGAATTCGTCGGCGAGGAAATAGCGGAAGCGCGCGCTGTCGAGCACCCCGGCCATGCCGACAACCATGTTCTTGGGCAGGCCGCAATATTTCTGCAACGCCCAAACCATCGCGTCGAGCGGATTGGTGATGCAGACAACGAACGCATTCGGCGCGTATTTTTTGATGCCTGCGCCGACCTGCTCCATCACCTTGAGGTTGATCCCGAGAAGATCGTCGCGGCTCATGCCGGGCTTGCGCGGAACGCCCGCGGTCACGATGCAGACAGCAGCGCCGTCGATCGCCTCGTAGGAATTGGCGCCGGCGAAGCGCGCATCGAATCCCTCGACCGGCGACGATTGCGCGATGTCGAGCGACTTCCCCTGCGGAACGCCTTCGGCGATGTCGAACATGACGATATCGCCGAGTTCCTTGAGCCCGACGAGATGAGCAAGCGTGCCGCCGATCTGACCCGAGCCGATCAACGCAATTTTGGGGCGAGCCATAACGAAAAGCCTCTGGAATGAATTGCTGCGGAAGCGAAGACGCGCGTGGGTTAGCTTGTCCAAACGTCTGCGACAAGACGCCCTTTCGTCAGGCCCGAAAGGCCGCCCGTGAACTCAAATAATACATTATTCCAGACATCTTCTTCTGCCAATGGGTGTCAGGTTTCGACAATCGGCTCGCTCTGGTCCGGCTCGCGTGTGCCGTGGGACAGCGCGAGATAGGATTGCGACCCCATTTCGATCAGCCGCGACGCGGTCCGCTCAAATTCGGCCGCCTCGAAGCCGTCGCTCGCGCGGTACAGCTCGTGCGGCGGCGCTTGCGCGGATGCGATGAGTTTCACCGCGTGATCGTACAGCGTGTCGATCAGCGTGATGAAACGCTTCGCCTCATTGCGCCGGTCGAAATCCATCGCCGGGATATGGTCGATAACGAGCGTATGAAAATCGCGCGCGATGCGCAGATAATCCGCAGCTCCAAGCGGCTGGCCGCACAATTCACGAAAGGAAAAGCGCGCGGCCCCGTGCGCGGCGCGAGGAATTTGCAACGCATGACCCTTCACGGTCAGTTCGAGCGTCTCTCCCCGCTCGCCCATCGCGATGCGCGACCAGGCTTCGTCGAGCGCTGCCTGCGCCTGCGCATCGTCAGGTGAATACCAGACCTTGCCGCGAACGAGTTTCTCAAGCCGGAAATCCGTGCGCGCATCGAGCCGCAGCACGTCCATGTGCTCTTTCAGCGTTGCAATGAAGGGAAGGAATAGCGAGCGATTGAGGCCGTCACGGTAAAGATCATCCGGCGCGACGTTGGATGTCGCGACCACAATCACGCCGCGGTCGAACAACCGCCCGAACAGTCGCGCGAGGATCATCGCGTCCGCGATGTCGGTGACATGAAATTCGTCAAAGCACAGAAGCGAAGTCTCGGCCGCGATCGCTTCGGCTGCGAGCAGGACCGCGTCCTCATCCTTGTCAGCCGGTTTCTGACGCAGCTCGAAAACGCGGTCATGCACTTCACCCATGAATTCATGGAAGTGCACACGCCGCTTGCGGCTGACCTGCGCGGAATCGAAGAACAGATCCATCAGCATCGTCTTGCCGCGCCCGACCAGTCCGAAAATGTAGAGACCCTTGATCGGCGCCTGACGCTCGTTCTTCCCGAACAGCCATCCGAGCGACGACGACTTCCGGGCAAGCCGGTGCGTCTCCAGACGCTGGGCCAAAGCCGACAGTCGCGCGACGGCCTGGTCCTGCGCGGAGTCGCGCTCGATGCGGCCCTCGGCAATCAGGGCGGCATAACGGTCACTGACGGAGGCGGGCATGGGGTGGCTCGAAAGGGCGGACGCAAGCCATAGCGGCCCCGGGCTTCGGCCAGCAAGCCTGCCCTTAAAGGGAGCGGGGTGCGCTGAACGCTATCCAAAATTGTGTCGTGTGGTCAGATGGTTAACCATCGCCGCCTGAAATTTGGCCTTGGACGGGTCGCAATTTTGTTGCAATGCAACAATATAACCGATTCGGGATCGCGGTTCGCGCCGCCGTCCCGGTCTCTGGGAGGAGACGACGGAGGGTCTTGGACGCAACGTCAGGAGACCCGGAATGCACGATCTGATCGCCGACAGCGGACTGATCCGCAAATTGTGGATGTTCGAGACCGGCGCCTATCGAGACCATCTGTTGCGGCTGGACACCGCGAGCCGCCAGAACCGGTTCGGCGGAGCGGTATCGGACGACTACATCCGCGCGCACACCCGCGACATCAGCCATCTCGACGCTGTGCTGTACGGCTTTTTCGACGACGGCGCATTGCGGGCGGCAGCGGAGCTGCGCCCGATCGGATCGTGGAAATCCGGCGAAGCGGAAGCGGCCTTCAGCGTGGAGCAGGCCTGGCAGAGCCACGGCGTCGGTTCCGCCTTGCTGCAGCACATCCTGCTTGCGGCGCGCAATCGCGGCATCAAGAAACTTCATATGGATTGCCTCGCGCGCAATCACCGGATGCAGCAACTCGCGCGCAAGTATGACGCGGAGCTGCATTTCGATTTCGACAGCGTCGTCGGCGAAGTGCGCGCGGCACGACCGACGCCGTTGTCGGTGGTCCGCGAAGTCGCTGCCGACGGCTACGGCTTCGTCACCGCGCTGCTCGATGCGCAGACACGGATGCTGAAACCGCGGTGAGTAAAATTTGCTCTTGCGGATTCACCAGTGTTAACCACCCGGTTGCGATTGCGGCGTAGCCTGATTCGCCGAGAACCGCAGCCTGCGCTGCTGTCTGGAACACACAGATGACAAGCATCGAGATCCGCGTGCTGAGCCCCGCCGGAATCGAGGATTATCACGCGCATCTGCTGAGGCTCGACTTGCAGGACCGGCGTTCCTGCTTCCACGGTGCGGGCGACGACCGCGAAATCGACAGCCACTGCCTGCGCCTCCTCGGCGCACAGGCGATCGTGATCGGCGGCTATGTCGAGGGCGTGCTGCGTGCCGGGCTGGAAATCTGTCCGGACCGTACGGCCCGCCGCGGAGACGCGATCTTCACCGCCGAGCCGAAATTCGCCTTGCAAAGCGTGACGCAGATGCTTCTGGCGCGCATGGTCGACGAAGCACGCCGTTACCACCTCGCGGAACTCTCCGTATACGGATTTGACCGTATGACCGAGCTTGAGCGCATGGCCCAAAGCGGCATGATCCGGGTTGCGGCGGGAACGCCACTGACCCTGCAATTCGAGGCTGCCGCGCCGGCGAGCCCCGCGCCCGGCAATCCGGTGGCGAGCGAGCCGCGCTACGCTGCTGCGGTCAGCGGATAGGCTTCCTCGACCACGTAGGGACCGCCGCCAACCGAGGCGCGCGAGGAAAACAGCACGAAGCGGCGGATCGAAAAGGTCATCGAGCGGAACGAGCCGCGTTCGGCGAGATAATCCGCGACTTGCCGGCTCGAGGATTCACGCAGCCGCGCGAGCGTGACATGAGGCGTGTATTTTCGTCCTTCCGGCTCCAATCCCACTCGTTGCAGCAGCCGATCATGCTCCGCCTGCAATTCGATCAACGCCGGAATGGCGACTGCATTTGCAACAAGCGCACGCGGCTTTTTCCCGCCGAATGAAGACAGTCCATCCAGCCTGAGATCGAAGCCTGCACGGTTGACGCGCGACAGGATCGAGGCAGCCTCGTTCGCGACATCAGCGTCGACATCCCCGATGAAGCGCATTGTGAGATGGTAATTTTCCGGATCGATCCAGCGCGCGCCGGGCAGTCCGCCGCGCAGGAACGACAGCGTCTGACCGACATCGGCGGGAATTTCGAGCGCGGTGAAAAGACGCGGCATCGCGCACCCAGTTGAAGAGATTCGCCGTCGCCCGGCAAGCCTAGCTGCGTCTGGCGCGAACCCGCGCAATCAGGTCTTCGACACTCGGCAAGATTTGCTGGACGATCTTTACGACCCCGGCGGCGTTCGGATGCATGCCATCCGCCTGTGCGAAAGCCGGATCGGCCACCACTCCCTCGAGAAAGAAAGGATAGAGCGGAATGTCGTGTGCGCGCGCGATCTCGGCATAAATCGGATCGAAGGATGCGGCATAGTTCGCGCCGAGGTTTCGCGGCGCGCGCATGCCGCACAAGAGGACTTCGATGTGGCGCTCGCGCAGTCGCGTGACGATCTTATCGAGCGCGTCGCGGGTGATCTTCGGATCAATGCCGCGCAAAGCGTCGTTCGCGCCCAGTTCGAGAACGACCGCATCGGCGTCCTGCGGCACCGACCAGTCGAGCCGCGACATCCCGCCGGAGGACGTATCGCCGGAGACCCCCGCGTTGATGATATCGACCGCCGCACCCTTGGCCTTGAGCGCTTGTTCGAGCTTGGCGGGAAAGGCATCCTGCTCCGGTAGTCCGAGACCGGCGGTCAGCGAGTCGCCGAGCAGCACGATCTTGACCGGACGATCGGCCGCAACCGACGCGCAGCACATCGCGAGCGTCAACAACACGGCCAGAGCCAGCCGGCATGTCTGGATCGACGCGCGGAGCCACCCATATGAACGAAGCCGAAGGCCGGCCGGCGCACGCATCGGAACGCTCCCATCCATGAATGACCCTTCCCTGACCTCCGACCCGGCCATCGCGCTGCACGGGCTGAACCTGTCGCTCGGCCGCGGCGCCGCGCGTGTCCATATCCTCAAGGATATCGACCTTCATATAGGGCAGGGCGAGACAGTTGGCCTTATCGGCCCGTCGGGCTCCGGGAAATCAACGTTGCTGATGGTGATGGCCGGCCTGGAACGCGCCGATGCCGGTTCGGTTCGGGTGGCCGGCGCCGACCTGCGCGCGCTCGGAGAAGATGCCCTGGCACGCTTCCGCGGCCGCAATATCGGCATCGTCTTTCAGTCCTTCCATCTCATTCCCACCATGACTGCGATCGAAAATGTCGCGGTGCCGCTCGAACTTGCAGGTGAGCATCGCGCGTTCGATCTTGCAGCGAGCGAACTTACGGCCGTCGGGCTTGGGGATCGGCTGCATCACTATCCCGCGCAATTGTCCGGCGGCGAGCAGCAGCGCGTCGCGCTTGCGCGTGCGCTCGCGCCGGACCCTTCGATCCTGATCGCGGATGAACCGACCGGAAATCTGGACGAAGCGACCGGTCGCCAGATCATCGATCTTCTGTTCGCCGGACACAGCAAGCGCGGCAAGACCCTCGTGCTCGTGACACACGATCCAGCGCTTGCCGCGCGCTGCGGCCGGGTCGTGCGCCTGCGGTCCGGGCGCATCGACGCCGCGCGCGAACCGGTCCGCGCATGAACATGCATTCTCCGACGGGCGCAATCGCATCGCAATCGGCGGTGTCGTGGACGCTGCCGTTTCGCTTCGCGATGCGCGAATTGCGTGGCGGGATCCGCGGCTTCTACGTCTTCATCGGCTGCATCGCGCTCGGCGTGACCGCGATCGCGGGCATCGGATCAATCGCGGAAAGCCTCACCGGCGGCCTCGCGCGCGAAGGCCGCGTGATCCTCGGCGGCGACGTCGCATTCTCGCTGAGTCAGCGGCAGGCCAGCGGAGCCGAACGCGCCTTTCTCGCGAGCCACGGAGAAGTTTCGGCGGTCGCGACGACCCGCGCGATGGCGCGCGCGGCGAGCGGCGATACCGCCCTCGTCGAATTGAAAGCGGTGGATGCGGCTTATCCGCTCTACGGCAAGCTCGTGCTGGAGCCGGCGATAGATCCGGCCGCGGCGTTCGTTCTGCGCGACGGGGCCTACGGCGCCGCCGCGGAGGCAAGTCTTCTCGGCCGTCTCGATCTCAAGCTCGGCGACCGCGTCACTGTCGGGTCCGCGACGATCGAAATACGCGCGGTGATCGGCTCCGAGCCGGATCGCCTCGCGGGCGGGATCGGTTTTGGGCCGCGGCTGCTGGTCAGCGACGCGGCGCTGCAGGCGACCGGCCTTGTGCAGCCCGGCAGTTTGGTGCGTTGGCAATATCGTGTCCGCCTCAACCGAGCCGAAGCGAGCGACGCGGATGTTTCGGCCTTCACATCGCGCGCCGAGAAGGAATGGCCGCAGGCCGGCTGGGAAATCCGCTCACGCAGCAACGCCTCGCCGCAACTCGAGCGCAACGTGGAGCGCTTTACACAATACCTGACGCTGGTCGGGTTGACGGCTCTGCTGGTCGGAGGCGTCGGTGTCGCGAATGCCGTGCGCAGCCACCTCGACCGCAAGCGCAATGCCATCGCTGCGATGAAATCCTTCGGCGCCAGCGGCTACCGGGTGTTTGCAATCTACCTCACTCAGGTCCTTCTGCTTGCGGGGGCAGGCACCCTCATCGGGCTGTGTCTCGGCGCGGCCTTGCCCTTCGCACTGAGCTACGCGTTCGGGCATCTGTTGCCCCTGCCGATCGACCCGGCTCTTCAACCCGCCCAGCTCGGGCTCGCTTTGATCTACGGGCTGCTCACCGCGCTCGCTTTCGCGCTGTGGCCGCTCGGGCGCACGCACGACATCCCGGCGTCCGCTCTTTTTCGAGATCATCTCGACTCCGCGCGGCGCTGGCCGCGCGTGCCTTATGTCGTCGCGACAATCGTGACCGCTCTGATCCTGTCGGGCACCGCGATCCTGCTCGCCTATGACCGAAAGATCGCGGCAATCTTCGTCGCCGCCGCCGCGGCGACTTTCCTCGCCCTGCGGCTGATCGCGATGCTGTTCATGGCGATCGCGCGGCGGCTGCCGCATTCGCGCGTGGCATCCGTGCGCCTCGCCGTCGCAAACGTGCACCGGCCGGGCGCGCTCACGCCGAGTGTCGTGATGTCGCTCGGGCTCGGCATCGCGCTTCTTGTCACCGTGATCCAGATCGACGGCAATCTGCGCCGCCAGTTCGTGGCCGCGCTGCCGGAAAAAGCTCCGGCCTTTTTCTTTGTCGACATCCAGTCGACCGACGCAGAGCGCTTCGACGACTTTCTGCGCGACAGCGCGCCCGGAGCCGCGATCGACCGTGTGCCGATGCTGCGCGGACGCATCGTGGCCGCGCGCGGAATCAAGGCGGAGGATTTGAAATCCACGCCGGAGGCTTCCTGGGCGCTGCAGGGCGACCGCGGCATCACCTACACGAACAAAATTCCGGAAGGCTCGCGCATCGTCGCGGGAGAATGGTGGAACGAGGATTACGACGGCCCGCCGCTGCTGTCGATCGAGAACAAGATCGCGGCGGGGTTCGGCCTGCGGCTCGGCGATCCGGTGACGGTCAACGTGCTCGGGCGCAACATCACCGCGACAATCGCAAACATGCGCGCGGTCGACTGGCAAAGCCTCGGCATCAATTTCGTGCTGGTGTTTTCGCCGAACACGTTCCGCGGCGCGCCGCACAGTTACATCGCGACATTGACCTATCCCAATCCGGCATCCCCCGGCGAGGAAGCAACCCTCCTGAAGAAGGTCGCGGCTGCCTTCCCAGCGGTCACATCGGTACGGGTGAAGGAAGCGCTCGATTCGGTCGCCGGAATCGTCAACAGTCTGATCCAGGCGGTGCGTGGCGCGAGCCTGGTCACATTATTGTCCGCGATGCTCGTCCTCGCCGGCGCGCTTGCCGCGAGCCATCACCATCGTCTCTACGATGCGGTCATCTTGAAAACGCTTGGCGCGACGCGACGCCAGCTTCTGTCCGCCTACGCGCTTGAATACGCGCTGCTCGGTGCCGCCACCGCGCTGTTCGGCGTCGCGGCAGGATCGGCCGCCGGTTGGCTTGTGGTCGCGCAGGTGATGAACCTGCCGTTCAGCCTGCTGGTCTGGCCCGCGGTGGCGACCGCCCTCGCCGCCGTGATCGTGACGGTCGCGTTCGGGCTGGTCGGAACGCTCGGCGCGCTCAGCCAGAAGCCCGCCCCGGTCCTGCGAAATCTTTAGGAATACGCGACAATCCGCCGCGACGTTCCGGCGAACCCGCGACGTTGCGCGCAGATTATTTCAACCGGACTTGGTGTATTTTCGCGTGGCGCTGACGGGGCGACAACCGCTCAGCATATGAGGCAACGAGGAGTTCGCATGTCGAACTTTGAGCGGAACGCGGCCGGTTCTTTCAACCCGGCGGCAGGACGAATAGGCGCGGCGGTCGATGCCAGCCTGCGCGCCTATATGCTGCACATCTACAACTACATGGCTCTCGGGCTTGCGATCACCGGATTTGCCGCGCTCGGGATCTATCTCCTTTCCGTGACCGGCGACTCCAACGCTGCGGCGCATGTGCTGCGCAACGGCACGTCGGTCGCCGCGCAGATCCGCGGCGGGCAATATCTCACCCCGCTTGGCTACGCGATTTTCGTCGGCCCGCTGAAATGGGCGGTCATTCTCGCGCCGCTCGCGCTCGTTTTCGTGCTCAGCTTCGGGATCGAGCGCATGCGGCCGGCAACCGCGCAGGTGTTGTTCTGGATCTACGCCGCTCTGGTCGGCATTTCGCTCGGCGCGATCTTTCTGGTCTACACCCAGACCTCGATCACGCGCGTGTTCTTCATCACCGCGGCGGCGTTCGGGACCTTGAGCCTTTACGGCTACACCACCTCGCGCGACCTTTCCGGCTTCCGCGCATTCCTGATCATGGGATTGTTCGGGGTCATCATCGCGGCCCTCATCAACATGATTATCGGCAGCTCGGCGCTCCAGTTCGCGATCTCGGTGATCGGGGTGATCGTGTTTGCCGGCCTGACCGCATGGGACACGCAGCGGCTCAAGAACGAATACATCTACGGCGCGCTTGAGGGCGACGTCGCAGAGCGATCGGCCATCCTCGGCGCGCTGTCGCTCTACCTCAACTTCATCAACCTGTTCGCGCTGCTGCTCAATCTGCTTGGCCAGCGCGAGGAATAGGGCGGTTAAATTACCGTAACAAACGGCCCTGCCGCCCTGTGGTGCGTCAACGCCCGCCGCAGGGCTCTCTGGAAAATGACAGCCCGGCATACTAAATTCACGTCATCTCGGCAGGCGGCTTGCGGGCCGCTTCCGCCCGACCCGGCGGGCAACCCGGGTGGAGAGAGGTAACTTTCATGTCGGACTTCGACCGGAACTATGCGGCCGCCCGTAGCGGCTTTGGCGCCGGCCAAGCTGTCGGCGTCGACGCGGGTCTGCGCGCCTACATGATCCGCGTCTACAACTACATGGCCTCCGCGGTCGCATTGACCGGCGCCGTGGCCTGGCTGACTTTCAATGCGGCGACGGTGCAGACCGCCACCGGCGGACTGAGCCTGACCTCGTTCGGTCAGACGATCTTCGGGGGCCCGATGATGATCGTGCTGGTGCTCGCCACGCTCGGCATCGTCTTCTTCATGAGCTTCCGCATTCACACCCTGTCGCCATCGACGGCATTCGGATTGTTCTTCCTGTATGCCGCGCTGCTGGGCGTGATGCTGTCGTCGGTCTTCCTGACCTACACGCACGGCTCGATCGCCCGCGTGTTCTTCATCTCGGCCGCGTCGTTTGGCGCGTTGAGCCTCTACGGCTACACGACGCAGCGCGACCTGAGCCCGTTCGGCTCGTTCCTGATCATGGGATTGTTCGGCATCATCCTCGCCTCGCTGGTCAATATCTGGCTCGGCAGCGCGGGGCTGACGTTCGCTATTTCGGTGATCGGCGTGCTGGTTTTCGCGGGCCTGACCGCCTGGGACACCCAGAAGATCAAGGAAATGTATGACGTCAACGACGACGGCACCGTGTCGGGCCGCAAGGCCATCATGGGCGCGCTGTCGCTCTATCTCGACTTCATCAACCTGTTCCTGATGCTGCTGCGCCTGCTCGGCGACCGCCGCTAGGAGTTGCAGGATTGAAATGCGAACGCCCCGGAGAAATCCGGGGCGTTTTCTTTTGGAGCCGCAGTCCATCACCGGGCTTGTCCCGGTGATCCCGCTTAGGTAGGCACGACATTGCGTCCCTGAGCGAGATGGCCGGGACAAGCCCGGCCATGACGAGGTGAGACTTTTGGCCGACGTCGTCATCCGCGCTGCCAGCCCCACCGACACCCCCGCCATCACGCGCATCTATGCGCACGCGGTGACCCATGGGACCGCGTCGTTCGAGCTGGAGCCACCGAGCGAAGCGGAGATGCTGCAGCGGCAGAAAGCGCTGCTCGAGGGCGGCTATCCCTATCTCGTCGCGGAGATCGAGGGCGCGGTCGCGGGTTACGCTTACGCTGGCGCCTACCGCACGCGGCCAGCCTACCGTTTCAGCGTCGAGGATTCGGTTTATGTCGATCCGGCGCGTCACGGCCGGGGGGTGGGCAAAATCTTGCTCACGCGCCTGATCGAGGAATCCGAACGGCGCGGCTACCGGCAGATGATCGCGGTGATCGGCGATTCTGCACAGACGGCGTCGATCGAGCTGCATCGCCGCTGCGGTTTCGGCATGATCGGAACAATCGAGAATGTTGGCTACAAGATGGGCCGCTGGCTCGACACTGTGCTGATGCAGCGCGCGCTCGGAGCCGGAGCGACCACCGACCCCTGACCCTGTCAGCTCACCACGGACAATTTGTCGAGCACCCGCAACACACGGTCGAGCTCGGACCCGCGCCGCATGATCATGCCGCCGGCTGCAATGACGCTGTAAGCGCCCTGCTTGCGTGCGAGCTTGGGGTTTTTCTCGATGCGGTAGATCGGCATTTCCGAGGCGCGGCGGAAGACCGAAAACACCGCGCGGTCCTTCAGGAAATCGATCGCATAGTCGCGCCACTCTCCCGCAGCGACCTTGCGTCCGTACAGATTGAGGATGCGATCGAGCTCTCGCCGTTCGAACGTCACTTGCGGGCCGGGGACGAGCGCGCTCGACGATTCGCCCCCTCGGGACTGACTTGGATCGGCTTCGCCGAAGCTCATGCGGCGCCTCCTTTTCAGAATCCCATGATTGCGCCGGATGGCGGCCTCGGCAAGGTCCGCGCGCGGTGATTTCAGGGATGCGACAGCGCGGCAAACGGTCTGAAATCCTGCGTCAAAGTGCGCCCTGCGGCGCGGGCGGACTTCACGGATTCGTTAAGGGAACCATAATGATGCCCTATTTCGGTCGAGTGGCCGCCCCTATGGCCTGCGATACAGGACCCTTAAGGCCCGGTCCTTGATGCACCGGATTCCTCAGCCCCCCAGCCCCCCGGGGCATTACAGGACCGGGCCAGTTCTGTTTACGGTTCAATCCCCAACGCTTAGGGCCGGCTTCCGCCGGCCCTTTTTTTGCGCGAACGGCTTTCGATAATTCAGCCGTTAATTCAGCGATGTGTAGGCGGCGCCGATCATCGGCCCGGGGGCCTGCGCGGTGCCCAGTTGCACGATCACGGCGACGCCATCGACTCCGTCGGACTGAACGTCCTTGACTGGAATGCTCCAGTCGCCGGCTGCGCCGGTCCACTCGCCGAGCTTGATCCAGCGCCGGACGATGTTGTGATAGGTGATCGTGTGGCCCGCATTTTCGCCGCGGCCGATCGCGACCGGCACCGCGCGCGACAACGGACAGAGCCAGATTTCGGCACGGTCGCTTCCCTGTTCGGCAGCGGCCGTGACAACGACGCGACCGTCCCTGACCGCAAGAGAAACAGGCAACGATAGCGTGCGCGAATTTTTCAGACTCTGCGCAATGCCGCGTTCGATTTCCTTGCGATCGCTGCCGAGCACCTCGACCGTTCCGCTGATGACCGCCTGCGGCGTGTAAACCGACCGATCCCCACGGACGCGCGAATAAGCCTTCTGCCGGTTGCTGTGCCCCGGAAGCGCCAGCGTGTCTTTCCAGCCGAGATAATCCCAGTAATCGATCGCCAGACTGAGCGTAAGGACAGATGGATCCTTAGCCATGTCGCCTATCAGCGCGTCGGCTGCGGGACACGATGAACAGCCCTGGCTTGTGAAAAGTTCAATCACCGAACGAAGCTGTCCGGCGGATGCGTGTCCCGATGACGCAGCCGCAATTGCGACGCCTATGACAACGGACCACAACATAACCCGGCGTGGCACCACTGCATTCTCCAATCCTGGCCCGCGCCCCATGAGCTTCTGGTTAGCGAGCACGCGCTTCACCCGCCACTCAATTCACGGTGAGCGCACCATAACCGATCGCAATGGAAAGCCAGTGAAGAACGCCCGCACTGATCGCCCGGCCGCGCGCGGTCACGCCGCGAGATGGCGCAACACGTATTGCAGGATGCCGCCGTTCTTGAAGTATTCCAGTTCGTCGAGCGTATCGATGCGGCAGATCAGCGGCACCCGCTTGAGCGTGCCATTCGGCGAGACAACCTCGGCCATCAGCTTTTGACGAGGCTTCAACTCGCCGTGCAGGCCGCGGATGGTGACCTGCTCGTCGCCCTTGATCCCGAGCGTCTGCCAGGACGTACCTTCCTCGAACACCAGAGGCATCACGCCCATGCCGATCAGGTTGGAACGATGGATGCGCTCGAACGATTGCGCCACCACCGCGCGCACGCCGAGCAGGATCGTGCCTTTCGCGGCCCAGTCGCGCGAGGAGCCGGTGCCGTATTCCTTGCCCGCCATGACGACGAGCGGAACCTTGTCGGCCTTGTAGCGCATCGCCGCTTCGTACATCGGCATGCGCTGCTTGTCCGGATAGTGGATGGTGACGCCGCCTTCGACGCCCGGCACCATCTGGTTCTTGATGCGGATATTGGCGAAGGTGCCGCGCATCATCACTTCATGATTGCCGCGGCGCGTGCCGTACTGGTTGAAGTCGATCGGCTTGACCTTGTGATCGACGAGATATTTTCCGGCCGGCGAATCGACCTTGATCGAACCGGCCGGCGAAATGTGGTCGGTCGTGATCGAATCGAGGAACAGGCCGAGAATGCGCGCATCGACGATATCGCTGATCGCGGATGGCGCCTTGCGCATGCCGGTGAAATAGGGCGGGTTCTGCACATAGGTGGACTTGCGGTCCCACGCATAGGTGAGGCCGCCCTTCACCGTGATCTTGCGCCAGTTCGCCTCGCCCTTGAACACGTCGGCGTATTTCTTCGCGAAGATCTGGCGGGTCACGTTCTTGCGGATGAAAGCGTCGATCTCCTTCGACGACGGCCAGATATCCTTCAGGAAGATTTTCTTGCCCTTCTTGTCGGTGCCGAGCGGCGTCTTGAGCAGGTCGACTTGCATCGAGCCCGCGAGCGCGTAGGCGACGACGAGGGGCGGCGAGGCGAGATAGTTCGCGCGCACATCCGCGTTTACACGGCCTTCAAAGTTGCGGTTGCCGGAGAGTACCGCGGCGGCGACCAGATCGTTCTGGCCGATCGTCTTGGAAATTTCCTCCGGCAGCGGACCGGAATTGCCGATGCAGGTGGTGCAGCCGAAGCCGACCAGATTGAACCCGAGCGCGTCGAGATCCTTCTGCAGGCCCGACTTGTCGAGATATTCCGCGACCACCTGCGACCCCGGAGCGAGCGATGTCTTGACCCACGGCTTCACCGATAGTCCCGCGGCATGCGCCTTACGCGCCAGAAGTCCTGCACCGATCATCACGCTCGGATTGGACGTATTGGTGCAGGACGTAATCGCCGCGATCACCACGTCGCCGTGGCCGAGATCATGCTTGCGTCCCGGGACCGGCACACGCTTGGCGAGCTCGGCACCCTTGCTGAATTCATCGGTCATCGACGTGGTGAAGCCCGCCTTCACGTCCTTCAGGGCGACGCGATCCTGCGGGCGCTTCGGGCCGGCAAGGGCGGGTTCGACCGCCGACAGATCGAGTTTCAGGATGTCGGTGAACACAGGCTCCGGCGTCGTCTTGATGCGGAACATGCCCTGCGCCTTGGCGAAAGCCGCGACCAGCGCAATGCGATCGTCCTTGCGGCCGGTGTCCTTCAGGTATCTGAGCGTATCGTCGTCGATCGGGAAGAAGCCGCAGGTCGCGCCGTATTCCGGCGCCATGTTGCCGATGGTCGCGCGATCCGCGATCGACAGCGCGGCGAGCCCCGGGCCGAAGAACTCGACGAACTTTCCGACCACGCCCCGCTTGCGCAGCATCTGCGTCACCATCAGCACGAGATCGGTCGCGGTCACGCCTTCCTTCAGCTTGCCGGTGAGCTTGAAGCCGATCACCTCCGGCAGAACCATCGAATAGGGCTGGCCGAGCATCGCGGCTTCCGCCTCGATTCCGCCGACGCCCCAGCCGAGCACCGAAAGGCCGTTCACCATCGTGGTGTGCGAGTCGGTTCCGACCAGCGTGTCGGGATAGGCGACTTCCATCGTCGACGTCTTGCCGTCGATCTTGACCTTGTCCTTGCCGGTCCAGACCGTCTGCGAGAGGTATTCCAGATTGACCTGATGGCAGATGCCGGTACCGGGCGGCACGACACGGAAATTGTCGAACGCCTTCTGCGCCCATTTCAGGAAGCGGTAGCGTTCCTGGTTCTGCTTGTATTCTTCCTCGACGTTCTTCTTGAACGCGGAATTGCTGCCGAAGAAATTCACGATCACCGAATGATCGATGACGAGATCGACCGGCACGAGCGGATTGATCTTCTTCGGATCGCCGCCAAGCATGGTCATCGCGTCGCGCATCGCGGCGAGATCGACCACTGCGGGAACCCCGGTGAAGTCCTGCATCAGGACGCGGGCGGGGCGGAACGCGATCTCGCGCTCCGAGGTCTTGGTCTTGAGCCAGGCCGAGACCGCCTGAATGTCTTCCTTGGTGACGGAGCGCCCGTCCTCGTTGCGCAGCAGGTTTTCCAGCAGCACCTTCATCGAGAAGGGAAGCCGGGAAATGCCCTTCAGGCCGTTCTTCTCGGCGACTGGAAGACTGTAATAGGCGTAGGTGCGGTTGCCGACCTTGAGCGTCCTTGCGCACCTGAAGCTGTCGAGCGATGTCATGGAAGCCGTCCTGAAGCCCGCCACCTCTTCCGAAGCGGCCTGTAATTCATTGATAAGACTAAACTTTCTACCCCCAGGCGCATGAAGCGGAGCGCGCTGCAACCGAGCGGCTTATAGAGTCTTTTTCTGCGCTCTGCCATACAAACCAGAACCATCACAAAGTCGGGCAAAATAGCCGTGAAAAGAAGGGATTGCCGCGCAGCCCAGCCGGTCTCCGCGGGCGGGTTCCGGTGAGCGCCCTCAAGGCGCACAGCCTGCAATGCCGCCGGGGTGGCCGGCTGGTTTTTTCGGACGTCGAATTCTCCGTGTCCTCCGGGCAGGCGCTGGCGGTGACCGGGCGAAACGGAGCGGGCAAATCGTCATTGCTGCGGCTGATTGCGGGACTTCTTCCGGTCGCGGCCGGACGCGTGACACTGGAGGGCGGCGATGACGAGCGCACCGTCGGCGAACAGGCGCACTATCTGGGCCATCAGGACGCGCTGAAACCTTCGCTTTCGGTGGAAGAGAATCTGAAGTTCTGGATCGACTATCTCGGTGGGACGGGGACCACGGCGGGCGCGCTCGAAGCGGCGGGCCTTGGAAATCTCGCGACCCTTCCAGCGGCCTACCTCTCCGCCGGACAGCGGCGTCGCCTGTCGCTCGCGCGTCTCGTCGCGATCCGGCGGCCGCTCTGGCTTCTCGACGAGCCTTCGTCCACGCTCGACCGTCACGCGCAGGAGATTCTCGTGCAGTTCATGCGCGCACATCTCGCGGATGGCGGGTTGATCGTCGCGGCGACGCATTCTGCGCTCGGCATCGACGGCGTCACCGAATTGCCGCTCGGAGCGCCGCAATGAATGCGCTCGCGGCCCTGTTCCTGCGCGAAGTGCGGATTGCGGCGCGAATCGGCGGCGGCGCGCCGGTTGGAGTGCTGTTCTTTCTGATCGTCGTAACGCTCGTGCCGTTCGCGATGGGCCCGGACCTTGCGCTGCTCCAGCGCGTCGGCCCTGCAATCCTTTGGCTCGGCGCGCTGCTCGCAAGCCTCCTCACACTCGAACGGCTGGTGTCAGCCGATCGCGAGGATGGATCGCTCGATTTGATTCAGATGGCGGAGACTCCGCTCGCGGTTGCGCTCGCGGCCAAGGCAAGTGCGCACTGGCTGACCACCGGACTGCCGCTCGTGGTCGCGGCACCGATCCTGTCGCTTCTGCTCAATCTCGACGCCGCGGCGATGTTTGCCGTGACGCTGACGCTTCTCGTCGGCACGCCGGCGCTGACATTCACGGGCCTGATCGGCGCGGCCCTGACCGGCTCGTTCCGGCGCGGTGGGCTGCTTCTTAGCGTGCTGATCCTGCCGCTAGTCATTCCGGTCCTGATCTTCGGCGTCGCGGCGGCGAACGCGGCGGTTACCGGAACGCCGCCCTTTGCCGCGCCTTTCACGATCCTGTGCGCGCTCACGCTGATCAGCACCGTAGCCGGTCCGTTCGCGGCGGCGTTCGCGCTGCGCCACGGACAGGAATGAACGCGTTGCGAAAGTGCAGGCGCCCTCCTATGACACAGCCATGGCGATCATAGATTTCGCAAGCCCCGCGCGCTTTCTCGCGTTCGCCGCGCGCGTTCTGCCGTGGCTCGCGGGCGCCGCTGCGATTGTGATTGGCTACGGGCTGTTTCGCGTGTCCGGCGCGCCGGACGATTACCAGCAGGGCGCGACCGCCAAGATCATGTTCATCCACGTACCAAGTGCGTGGCTGTCGATGATGGGCTGGGGCCTGATGAGCGTCGCGGCGCTCGGCACTCTGGTCTGGCGGCATCCGCTGGCGGACGTCACCGCCAAGGCCGCAGCCCCGATCGGCGCAGGCTTCACGCTGATATGCCTCGTCACCGGCTCGCTGTGGGGCCGTCCGATGTGGGGCACCTATTGGGTCTGGGACGCGCGCCTCACCTCGGTGCTGGTGCTGTTCCTCATGTATCTCGGCGTGATCGCGCTGTGGCGCACGATCGAAGATCCATCGCGCGCGGCGCGCGCGGTCGCCATTCTCACGCTGGTCGGCGCGCTCAACCTGCCGATCATCCACTTTTCGGTCGAATGGTGGAACACGCTGCACCAGCCGGCATCGGTGTTCCGGGTCGGCGGTCCGGCCATCCACCCTTCGCTGCTTGTGCCGCTGCTCGTCATGGCCGCAGGCTTCACGCTGCTGTTCTTCGCGTTGCTGACGGCCGCGATGCGCAACGAAATCCTCCGTCGCCGCATCCGCACGATCCAGATGATGCAGGCGGAAGGAGCACACTGAGATGCAGCACGCCGGCTTCATCGCCGCCGCCTACGCCGTCGCGGCCGCAATCGTCAGCGCGATGACGCTATGGGTGATCGCGGATTACAGCGCGCTCCGGCGCAGATTGTCCGACTACGAAAAGCGCGGATTGGGCCGCGGTTCAGGCATCGACCGGGCATGACGAATTCCTCCTCGCGTCCTGCGTCCCGGCGGCCGGTCCTTGTCCTCCTGCCGCTCGTTCTTTTTCTTGCGCTCGCCTCATTGTTCTTCTTTCGACTCGGCGCGGGCGATCCGGCGCGGCTGCCTTCGGCCTTGATCGGCCGACCCGCGCCGCAGACCGATCTTCCTGCAGTCGCGGGTCTCATCCGCGACGGACAGCCGGTGCCGGGACTCACGGGCGCAAACCTCACGGGTTCGGTCACGATCGTCAATGTGTGGGCCTCCTGGTGCGTACCCTGTCACGACGAGGTGCCGTACCTGCAGAAACTGTCGGAGGATTCGCGGATCCGGCTGGTCGGCATCAATTACAAGGACCAGTCCGACAATGCGCGCCGCTTCATCGGCCGCTACGGAAATCCATTCGCCGCCGTCGGCGCCGATGCGAACGGCCGCACCTCGATCGACTGGGGCGTCTACGGCGTTCCGGAAACCTTCGTGGTCGGCCGCGACGGGCGTATCGCCTACAAGCTCGTCGGCCCGATCGGCGAAGCCAATTTTTCCTCGCAGCTCATGCCCGCCATCGAGAAGGCGCTGCGCGATGGCTGAGTTTTTAAGTTTCCGGATCGGCGCGAAATTTCGTCAGCGTCGGATATTGCAGCATCGCGAACACGAACGTCAGCGGAACGACGACGAAAGCCTTGAAGCTGACCCAGGTGTCGGTGGTCTGCGTGCGCCAGACGATCTCGTTGAGCAGCGCGAGAAACAAGAAGAACGCGGCCCACCTTAGGGTGAGCTTGCGCCAGCCTTCGTCGGTCAGATGGAACATCGAATCGAAGACGATGGCGAGCAATTGCTTGCCCATGATCAGCCCGCCGATCAGCGTTCCGGCAAACAGAAGATAAATGATCGTCGGCTTCACCTTGATGAAGACTTCATCGTGCAGCAACAGCGTCAATCCGCCGAAAACGAGCACGATGAAAGCCGACACGAGCGGCATCACCGGCCAGCGCCTTATCAGCAGATAGGACACGATAAGCGCGGCGACGATTGCAACCATGAACGCGGCCGTCGCGGCGAAAATGCCGTAGCGTGCGTTCGCGAAAAAAAACAGCACCAGCGGCCCGAGATCGAGCGCGAGCTTCACCAGAGGATTGAGTTGGGCTTTTTCCGGCATTTTCCGACCTATTCAAGTCCTGCGACGGCGCGTGCGAAATCCCGCGCGGTGAATGGCTCGAGATCCTCGACCCCTTCTCCCACACCGATGAAGTGGATCGGAAGCCTGAATTTCTCCGCAATCGCGACCAGCACGCCGCCGCGCGCGGTGCCGTCGAGCTTGGTCATCACGAGGCCTGTGATGCCCGCCATCTTCTGGAACGCTTCGACCTGAGACAGCGCGTTTTGTCCAACGGTGGCGTCGAGCACGAGAAGGGCAGCGTGCGGCGCATCCGCATCGACCTTGCGGATGACCCGGATCACTTTTTCCAGCTCCTGCATCAGCTCGGTCCTGTTCTGCAGGCGGCCCGCAGTGTCGATCAACAGCACGTCGACACCGTCCGCCTTCGCCGCCGCCACCGCATCGAACGCAAGTCCCGCCGCGTCCGCGCCCGGCTCGCGCGCAATCACCTTGGCGCCGACGCGCTCGCCCCAGATCTTGAGCTGATCGATCGCCGCCGCGCGAAAGGTGTCGCCGGCCGCGAGCATCACGCTGCGGCCATCGTTCTTAAGTTTCGACGCGAGCTTGCCGATGGTTGTCGTCTTGCCGGAGCCGTTCACGCCGGCAACCAGAATGACGAACGGACGCTTGGTCGCGTCGATCTCGAGCGCCCGCGCGACGGGAGACAGAATCTTCTCGACCTCGGCGGCGAGCACGGCCTTCACTTCCGCAGCATCAATGGTCTTGTCGAAGCGCCCTTCCCCGATCGCCACAGCGATGCGCGACGCGACATCCACGCCGAGATCGGCACGGATCAGCGTATCTTCGATCTCTTCGAGCATCGCGGCGTCGAGACGACGCTTGGTGACGAGATCGGAAATCGCTCCGCCGAGCGAGGCGGATGTACGCTTAAGGCCGCCGCTCAGGCGTTGCCACCAGCTGCGGGGAGACGTCGGGATGCTGTCGCTCATGGGCGCAGCCGTGATAGCCGTTTCGCCATGAAACGCAACGACGAGCCCCGGCTGAAAATCTCGCCCGACGAGATGCTCGCGCGGGTTCTTTATCGCGACGGCCTGATGCTGGTGATCGACAAGCCGGCCGGCATCGCGGTGCATCGCGGGCCAAAAGGCGGCCCGAGCCTCGAAGATCATTTTGATCCGCTCCGCTTCGGCCTGCCGCGCGCGCCCTCGCTCGCGCACCGCCTCGACCGGGAGACCTCCGGCTGTCTCGTGCTCGGACGTCATCGCAAGGCGCTCGCCCTGCTCGGCAAGCTGTTCAAGAACGGGCAGGTCGGCAAGACCTATTGGGCCGTCACCGAAGGCGGGCCGGATGCCGATGAGGGCGCCATCGACATGCCGCTCGGTCGCCTCGACGAGAGCCGTGGCTGGTGGATGAAGCCCGATCCCGCGGGGCAGCCCGCCCTCACCACGTGGAAGGTAATGGGCCGCGGCGGCGGCCTCACGTGGCTCGCGCTCGAGCCGGTCACAGGACGCACGCATCAGCTCCGCGTGCATTGCCAGGCGATGGGATGGCCGATCGTCGGCGACACGATCTACGGCAACGCGCCGCGGACGGGCGGACCGGGCCTGCAGTTGCAGTCGCACGAGGTCGTCGTACCCATTTCGAAGAACAAGGATCCGGTCCGTGTCACGGCGCCGGTCCCGCCGCATATGCGCGACTGGCTGTCGGAATGCGGCTGGCGCGAGGAAAGTCAGGCCGCGATCAGCTGACGGCCGTCATGCGCGCCGATGGTCAGGTCAACCAGAACGCCGGCCTTCATCGGCTGGCGCAGCCGCACCAATGTGAAGGCCTTCGTGCGCCCGACACCGTTCAATTCGGTCAGGACGTTACGGCGCGCTCCAATTTCTGCATCGAGATGCGCACGCAAGGCAGCGGCTCCGCGCTCACGAAGCCGCGCAGCGCGCTCCTTCACGATGACACGATCGACTTGCGGCATCCGCGCAGCCGGCGTGCCGGGACGCGGCGAGAACGGAAACACGTGCAGATGCGTCAGGCCGCACTCATCCACGAGAGCGAGCGAACGGGCGAACATGTCGTCGGTCTCGGTCGGGAAGCCCGCGATGATGTCGGCGCCGAACACGACGCCGGGACGGAGACGGCGCATCTGCGCGCAGAATGCGATCGCATCCGCACGCGAATGCCTTCGCTTCATGCGCTTCAGGATCAGATCGTCGCCCGCCTGCAGCGACAGGTGCAGATGCGGCATCAGACGCGGTTCGGTCTCGAAGGCTTCGAGCAGATCGGGATCGGCCTCGACGGAATCGATCGAGGACAGCCGCAGCCGATCGAGTTCGGGAACGCCCTTGAGGATCCGCTTCACCAGTGTTCCCAATTTCGGCGAACCCGGCAGATCGCCGCCATAGCTCGTGACGTCGACGCCGGTGAGCACAACCTCGCGCCGGCCGTTCTCGACGAAGCGGCGCACCTGCATGACGACGTCGTCGACCGGGACCGAGCGCGAATTGCCGCGTCCGAACGGAATGATGCAGAACGTGCAGCGGTGATCGCACCCGTTCTGCACCTGGATGAACGCGCGGGAATGGCCTTCGATTCCCTCGATCGGGCGCATCCTCGCGGCGCGCGGGCTCATGATGTTCCCGACATCGATCCTGCCGTCTGGGGCGGATGATTTGCGCCAGAATGCGGGATCGAGTTTTTCTGCGTTGCCGATCACACGATCGACTTGCGGCATGTCCGCAAAAATGCCCGGTTGCGCTTGCGCAGCGCAGCCCGTGACGACGATGCGGGCGCCGGGCCGTTCGCGGCGCGCGCGCCTGATCGCCTGACGCGCCTGACGCACGGCTTCGCCAGTGACCGCGCAGGTGTTGACGACGAGTGTGTCCGAATGGCCCGCGGCTTCCGCCTCACGCCGGATGACTTCCGACTCGTAGAGATTGAGCCGGCAGCCGAAGGTCGCGACATCGACGCCCATCGCGTCACGCCGCGCTGACATTGGCAAACAGCGCCGGATCGAAGTGGCCTTCATACTCGAGCGTATAAGGGCCGGTCATCACGACGTGATCGTCGCTGTCGCGCCACTCGATCTGCAATTCGCCGCCGGGCAAGGTCATCCGCACCTTGCGCCCGGTCCGCTTCAGCCGCGCCGCAGCCACTGCGGTGGCACAAGCCGCCGAGCCGCAGGCCCTGGTCAAACCTGCGCCGCGCTCCCATGTGCGCATGACGATATGCTCCGGCGACTTGATCGCCGCGAGCGTGATGTTCGCGCGCTCCGGGAAGATCGGATGGTTTTCCAGGAGCGGCCCGAACTTCTCGAGATTGTAGGCGTCCGGGTCGTCGACCCAGAAGATCGCATGCGGATTTCCCATGCTGACGACCGACGGAGAATGCAGGATCGGTTTGTCGATCGGCCCGATCTGCAATTCGATATAGCGCGTGTCGCGGAATTCTTCGGCGAGCGGGATTTCGTTCCACGCGAATTTCGGCTTGCCCATGTCGACGGAGAGAAGCTTGCCGTCCGGCGCCTTCCAGCAATTGATCAGCCCGGCCCGTGTCTCGAAGCTGATCGCGTCCTTGCCGGTTTCCTTGAACACAAGCGAGGCGATGCAACGCATGCCGTTGCCGCAGGCCTGCGCCTCCGAGCCGTCGTTGTTGTAAATCCGCACGAGCGACACCGTGCCGGGCGTGCGCGGAGGATAAAGCACCATCATCTGGTCGTAGGGTTCGCCCTTCGGGCTTGCGACCGCGCGCGCCTCGTCGGCGCTGATCGCGAGCGGCCTGTCGCGCATGTCCACGACCAGGATTTCGTTTCCGATCCCGTTCATCTTGATAAAGGCGTGGTTGGCGAGTGCGCTCATCGTGGCCGATATATAAGGTCTGGGGCCCGGTATTGGCCAGCATGGCTTTTTGTTGGCTGGAGGGCCTAAACTTCGTCGCCGCCCGCCGTCGTGCCTGTGCTAGGCTCTCTGCATGAGATTTCACGCTTAGAGGCGGTGATCCGATGCGTGTTGCGTTACGGACGATCTGCTTCGCCCTGGTCCTTTTCGCGGTCCCGGCCTTCGCCCAGCAGCCGGCCCCCGGCGACGTGTTCGGCGCCGAGGTGACGCTCACACCCAAGACCATCGTCTCCCTGTCCGGCACCGGCAAATGGGATTCCGCCTTCGAGACGATCGTCGATGCGATCAAGATCGTTCACGCCTTTCTCGAACGCGAAGGCGTCAAGCCGGATGGCAATGCGATGGTGATCTACACCACCGCCGACGATGCCGGATTCCAGTTCGAGGCGGCGGTGCCGATCGCGCAGACGCTGCGAAACGTCCCGAAAGGCGACATCACCATGGGAACGTCGCCCGAAGGCAAGGCCTACAAGTTCATCCATCGCGGCTCGTATGACGGGATGGACAACACTTACGAAGCGATCACCAATTTCCTCGATCAGAAGAATCTGGATTCCAAGGATCTGTTCATCGAGGAATACGTCACCGATCCCCGCACGACGCCCGAGGACAAGCTCGTGATCAACGTGTACGTCCCGATCCGCTAGCGGGTTCGATCTGCTTGGGGAATGCCAATGTTGAGCGTGCGTCTTATTCGACCGATCCTGCTTGCCGGCGTCATCGCTGCAGCAACTCCCGCCGCCGCACAGATGGCGGACCTGCCGCTGCCTTCCGTGACCGTAACCGGCGAAGCGACGATCAATGCCGCGCCGGACCGCGCGATGGTTCGCGCCGGCGTGACCAGTCAGGGCAAGACTGCGCGTGAAGCCATGACGGCCAACAGCAAGGCCATGACGGCCGTGCTTGCCGCCCTGAAGGAAAGCGGGATCGCAGAAGCCGACATCCAGACCTCGCGCGTCAGCCTCGATATGTTGCGGCAGAACCGGGAGAGCCCGCAGCAGGTCACGGGCTTTCAGGCGGCCAACCGCGTCACGATCCAGGTCCGCGATGTCGGCAGGACCGGCGATGTGCTCGATCGCCTCGTCGCTGCCGGCGCGAATTCCATCTCCGGCGTCGAATTCGTCGTCTCGGACTATTCGAAGCTTCTGGACAAGGCGCGGGGCGAAGCGGTCGCAGACGCGCACCGCAAGGCGGAACTCTATGTCCAGGCGCTCGGGGTTGGCCTCGGCCGCCCGATCATGATTACCGACCAGGGCGCGCCGTCCCGTCCGATGTTCCGCGCCACGGGCCCTGCGCCCGGTGCGGTGCCGATCGCCACGGGCGAGGAGCAGATCAGCATCGCCGTCACCGTGAGCTACGAGTTGATGCGGTGACGCGCCGAAAAGGCGTGCCTTGACTTGGCCTTATCCGGCCCATAGGTTCCGCCCGCTCTCTGAAAGAGCTGACTTTGGAATGCGCCGACCGGTCCCTGAGAGGCCGGAGGTACCCGCCCGACAGCGCAATGCGCCCTCGGGCGCGAAATGCGTTTGCACAAGGATCGCCGAGGCGGTCCGCAATGAGGTGTTCTTAAGTGTTCGACTCCCTGTCGGAAAGGCTCGGCGGAATCCTCGACAAGCTGACACGGCGCGGCGCGCTGTCGGCGTCGGACGTCGATGCCGCGCTCCGCGAGGTGCGCCGGGCGCTGCTTGAGGCCGACGTCGCGCTCGACGTCGCCCGCGCCTTCATCGACCGCGTGCGAGCGCGCGCCGTCGGCGTCGAGGTGCTGAAGTCGGTGACGCCCGGCCAGATGGTGGTGAAGATCGTCCACGACGAGCTCGTGGCGACGCTCGGCGCGACCGCCGACCCGGTCGATCTCAATGCGCCCGCGCCGGTCGCGGTCATGATGGTCGGCCTGCAGGGCTCCGGCAAAACCACGACCACCGCGAAAATCGCAAAGCGGCTGAACGATCTTGCGAAGAAAAAGGTTCTGATGGCCTCGCTCGATACGCGCCGCCCGGCCGCGATGGAGCAGCTCGCGGTGCTTGGCCAGCAGACGGAAATCCAGACCCTCCCCGTCGTCGCGGGCCAGACGCCGCCGCAGATCGCCAAGCGCGCGCTCGAAGCCGCACGGCTCGGCGGTTACGACGTCGTCATTCTCGACACCGCCGGCCGCACGACGCTCGACGAGGAGATGATGAACGAGGCGGCCGAGGTGAAGCGCGCCGTGCAGCCGCACGAAGTGCTGCTCGTCGCCGATGCGCTGACCGGCCAGGACGCGGTCAATCTCGCGCGCTCGTTCAACGAGCGCGTCGGGCTGACCGGCATCGTGCTGACCCGCGTCGATGGTGACGGCCGCGGCGGCGCTGCGCTCTCGATGCGCGCCGTGACCGGCAAGCCGATCAAGCTCATCGGCACCGGCGAAAAGATGGACGCGATCGAGACCTTCGATCCGGCGCGGATCGCCGGCCGCATCCTCGGCATGGGCGACATCGTCGCGCTGGTCGAGAAGGCCGCCGCCAATATCGACGCGGAGAAGGCGCGCCGGACCGCCGAGAAGATGCGCAAGGGCGCCTTCGATCTGTCCGACCTGCGCGAGCAGCTCACCCAGATGACGGCGATGGGCGGCATGTCGGGTCTGATGGGGATGCTGCCCGGCGTCGCCAAGATGAAGAACCAGATCGCCAATGCGGGGCTCGACGACAACCTGCTCAAACGCCAGGTCGCCATCATCGATTCGATGACACCGCAGGAACGAAAGAACCCGGACATCCTCAAAGCGAGCCGCAAGAAACGTATCGCGGCAGGCTCCGGCACGTCGCCGGAACAGATCAACAAGCTCCTCAAGATGCATCGCGGCATGGCCGACATGATGAAGGCGATGGGCGGCGCGAAGCGCGGCCCGATGGCCGGTCTCGCAGCCGCGATGGGATTCGGCGGCGGCGCGCCCTCGCCGGAGGAGATGCAGAAGATGGCGGAGAAGATGCAGGGCGGCGCGGGCGGGTTGCCTAGCCTGCCGCCGACCATGCCCGGATTGCCGCCGAATTTCCCCGGCGCGCCGGGCGGACTTCCGGGACTCGGCGGAAAGATGCCGCTGCCCGGCCTCGGAGGGTATCCGGGGAAAAAGAAATAACCCGAGCAATTCAGACGAATTTCAAAGACACGAGAAAGGAAAACTGAAAATGGCCGTTGTGATCCGCATGTCCCGCGCCGGGACGAAGAAGCGCCCGTTCTACAACATCGTGGTCTCCGACTCACGCAGCCCGCGCGACGGCCGCTTCATCGAGCGGCTCGGCTTCTTCAATCCGCTTCTTCCGAAGGACAACAAGGAGCGTCTCAAGCTCGACTTCGACAAGGCCAAGGCCTGGATGGCCAAGGGCGCCCAGCCGTCCGACCGCGTGTCGCGCTTCCTCGACGCCGAAGGCATCATGAAGCGCGAGAAGCGCAACAATCCGGAAAAGGCGATCCCGCGCAAGGAACGCAAGGCCAAGGCGGAAGAAGCCGCCAAGGCCGCGGGCGCCGCGCCGGCTGCTCCTGCAGCGCCCGCGGCGTAACACGCCAGACGCGGCGTGCTGCCTCCTGAGGCGGAATTTGTGCTCCCGTGTTAACCTCGTCCTGAGGAGGCGGGCGCAGCCCGCCGTCTCGAAGGACGAGGCCACAATGGGAGCGTGGGTCTACATCCTCCGCTGTGCTGATGGCGCGTACTACACTGGCACAACACGTCAAAGCCTCGACGAGAGAGTGGCTGAACATCAGTCGGGGTATTTTCCGGGTTTCACGGCAACGCGGCGTCCGGTTCAACTCGTATACAGCGAGCATTTCGGACAGATCGTCGATGCGATTGCGGCTGAACGGCGGATCAAGGGCTGGTCTCGGGCAAAGAAGGAAACTCTGATGACCGGCGATTTCCAAAAACTTTCAGACCTGTCGCGCCGGCGACACCCATCCCGGCCTCATGGTTCGAGACGCGTCGCTACGCGACGCTCCTCACCATGAGGACAAAAGACACGAGCAGCACGCACCGCATCTGCGTGGCGCGCATCGGCGCCGCGCACGGGCTCAAGGGTGAAGTGCGCCTTTGGTCCTTCACGCAGGATCCGCAGGCGATCGAAGACTACGCTCCGCTGCAAAGCGCGGACGGACAGCGCAGCCTGTCGATCGAGTCGCTGCGCGCGGCGAAGGATCACTTCGTCGCGAAGTTCGAAGGCGTGGACGACCGCGATGCGGCCGAGGCGCTGAACAATGTCGAGCTTTTCGTCCCGCGCGACAGTCTTCCCGCCGCTGGCGCCGACGAATTTTATCACACCGACCTGATCGGCCTCGACGTGATCGATACGCACGGCGCGCAGATCGGCACGGTTCACGCGCTGCATAATTTCGGCGCGGGCGATATCATCGAGGTCATGCCGGTGGGGACGGGTCAGCCGGTGATGTTTGCGTTCAACGAAACGACCGTCCCGAAAATCGATCTCGCCGCGAGACAGATCGTCCTCGTCCCGCCCGCGGAGGTCGAGGTGCGCGGGGAAGGCGACGACTGATGGCGTGGCGCGCGACCATCCTGACCATCTTTCCGGAGATGTTTCCCGGCCCGCTCGGCGCAAGTCTCGCGGGCAAAGCACTCACCGCGGGAACATGGTCGCTCGACGTCGTCGACATCCGCGACCACGCAACCGACAAGCACCGAACGGTCGACGACACGCCGGCCGGCGGCGGCCCGGGCATGGTGATGAAGGCGGACGTGCTCGCGCGCGCAATCGACGCCGCGGCAGACGACCGTCCGCGCCTGCTGATGAGCCCGCGCGGCAAGCCGTTGACGCAGGCACGCGTGAGCGACCTCGCCCGCGGCAATGGCGTGCTGATCGTGTGCGGCCGTTTCGAGGGCGTGGACGAACGGGTGATCGCGGCCCGGGGCCTCGAGGAAGTGTCGATCGGTGACTACGTGTTGTCGGGAGGCGAACTCGCTGCCGCGGTGCTGGTCGATGCCTGCGTCCGGCTCCTGCCGGGCGTCATGGGGAAGGAGGCGTCCGGCGCGGAGGAGAGCTTTTCGGAAGGCCTGCTCGAATATCCGCAATATACGCGGCCGCAGGTCTTCGAGGGGCAGCCCATTCCCGACATCCTGACCTCAGGCGACCACGAGAAGGTCGCCCGGTGGCGCCGGGAACAGGCGAAAATCCTGACGAAAATGCGCCGCCCGGACCTGTGGGCGGCCTATGCCAGCGCTTCTGGCCAGCCCAAGAAAACCGGCGGGACAGGGTGACAACCCGGCCGCTTTCGACTAGAAACCGCCCCGAAACCTTACAGACCCGGCAGGGACGCAGCGCCACCGCAGGCGGAATGGGCGCGCGAACACGATGGAGATTTCGCCATGAACCTGATCCAGCAGCTCGAAAAAGAGCAGATGGCGAAGCTTTCCGCGGGCAAGGAGATCCCGGATTTCGAACCGGGCGATACGCTCCTCGTCAACGTGAAGGTGGTCGAAGGCGAGCGAACCCGCGTGCAGGCTTACGAAGGCGTGTGCATTGGCCGGTCGGGCGCGGGCCTGAACGAGAACTTCACCGTCCGCAAGATTTCCTACGGCGAAGGCGTGGAGCGCGTGTTCCCGCTGTTCTCGCCGATGATCGACAGCATCAAGGTCGTGCGCCGCGGCAAGGTGCGCCGCGCCAAGCTCTATTACCTGCGCGGCCTGCGCGGCAAGTCGGCGCGCATCACCGAGGCGCAGGGCCGTCACGGCGAGGATTTCGCCGCGGGCGAAGATTCAGCGTCCGCGCCGAAGGCCAACGCCGCACCGAAGGAAGCAAAGGCTGCCGCTCCCAAGGCCGAAAAGGCTCCGAAGGCCGCCAAGAAGGCGGAGCCGAAAAAGGCCGCTGCAAAGTAATCGGCCGCAGCGCGACAACGGAACGGCCAGGCTCGCGCCCGGCCTTTTTGTTGCGCCCGGGCTTCGTTGCGGTGCATCGGGCGAATTGATATATCCGCAAGGATGACGGCAAACGCACCATCGGTCTGCGCAGCTCCGCGGCGGTCGCCCGGCGCATGCGCGATCCGTGTCCCGGCCCGCATCGTGCTGCAGGATCACGTGCGCCTGCCCGGCCGCTTCTTTGGCCGCCTCACCGCGACGGCGCAGGCACGGCTTTGACGTGAGACGCGCGCCACCGGCGCGACCGCACGCTCACGCAACTGGCTTCGACAGGATTTCCGAACATGAAACCGCGCACGCTTTACGACAAGATTTGGGACGACCATCTGGTTGACGAACAGCCGGACGGCACCTGCCTCATCTATATCGACCGTCATCTCATTCACGAGGTGACCTCGCCACAGGCTTTCGAGGGACTGCGCGCCTCGGGCCGCAAGGTGCACGCACCGGAGAAGACGCTCGCGGTCGTCGATCACAACATCCCGACCTCCGACCGCAAACTTCCTAATCCGGATCCCGAAAGCACCGAGCAGATCAGGGTGATGGCGAAAAACGCCAAGGATTTCGGCGTCGAGTATTTCGACGAATTCGACAAGCGCCAGGGCATCGTCCACATCATCGGCCCGGAGCAGGGCTTCACCCTGCCCGGCACGACCATCGTCTGCGGCGACAGCCACACCGCGACGCATGGCGCCTTCGGCGCGCTCGCCTACGGCATCGGAACGTCCGAAGTCGAGCACGTGCTCGCAACGCAGACGCTGATCCAGAAAAAGTCGAAGAACATGCGCGCGCTGGTCGACGGCAAGCTGCCGGCCGGCGTGACCGCGAAAGACATCATCCTCGCCATCATCGGCGAGATCGGCACCGCGGGCGGCACGGGCTACGCGCTCGAATATGCCGGCGAAGCGATCCGCTCGCTCTCGATGGAAGGGCGCATGACCGTCTGCAACATGTCGGTGGAGGGCGGCGCAAAGGCCGGCTTCATCGCGCCGGACGAGAAGGCCTTCACCTATCTGAAGGACAAGCCCAAGGCCCCGAAGGGCGCGGCGTGGGATCAGGCGATGCGTTACTGGGAGACACTGACCTCCGACGAGGGAGCAGAATTCGACCGCGAGATCAGGCTCGACGCGGCGAAGCTGCCGCCGATCGTCTCCTGGGGCACGAGCCCGGAAGACGTCATCTCGGTCACCGGCGCCGTTCCCGATCCGGAGAAGATCGAGGACGAAGGCAAGCGCGAGTCAAAGAAGCGCGCACTTCAATATATGGGGCTCACGCCGGGCACGAAGATCACCGACATCAAGCTCGATCGCATCTTCATCGGTTCGTGCACCAATGCGCGCATCGAGGATCTGCGCGAGGTCGCGCGCATCGTGAACGGCAAGAGCGTCAACGCGAACCTGAATGCGATGATCGTTCCGGGATCGGGTCTGGTGAAAGAGCAGGCGGAAGCCGAGGGCCTCGACAAGATCTTCAAGGCGGCGGGCTTCGACTGGCGTGAGCCGGGCTGCTCGATGTGCCTTGCGATGAACCCCGACAAGCTGAAGCCGCAGGAGCGCTGCGCCTCGACATCGAACCGCAACTTCGAAGGCCGGCAGGGCTACAAGGGACGCACTCACCTGGTCTCGCCCGCGATGGCCGCGGCCGCCGCGATCGCCGGACATTTCGTCGACGTGCGCGAGTGGAAATAGGCCGCTCGCGCCGATAGCGCAAAGCGAAAGCAAAAAGGCCCGCTCGCGCGGGCCTTTCTCATGTCAGCCGGAGCTCACCACCACGGCGCGAAGGGGAAGAAGGGCAGCGGGCCGTAATAGTAAGGCCGGTAATAGGGACGATAATAATAGTAGGGCCGGGAATAATACGGGTAATGGCCGTAATAGGGCCGATACGGACGCACCCAGCGGCGGTGATAGCGCCGCACATGCCGCCGCGCTGCGCTGACATTCATCTGCTCGGCATTGCTCACGCCCGCCTGTTTTGCGGACGCACTGACCGGCGCGGCGAATGCCAGCACCGCTATCGTGCCGAGAGCAGCGAGAAAAGCGATCGTCCTGGACATCACGACATCTCCCTTGAATGAAGACCGCCGCCTTGTCGGAAAACGTCTTGCGGCGGATTCTGTTTCAATCCCATTCCTGCAGCGTCCCTCGGGCCATGACATGGATCAACGGCGCTTTTGTCAGCCCGGAACCCAGCGGCAACGCATCTGCGGCGTTATGACCGTCCCGCTCGGCCGGTATTCGGTGACGTACCAGTCGGAGCACTGGCGCACCGCGTTCGGACCGGGCCAGGAATACGCGCCCGGGCGCGGATAATCCCAGGCCGGCGGCTGCCGGGTGATCCTGATCCGGGGACGCTTGCGCTGCGCGGACAATTGCACGGCCACGCGCGCAGCGACGCCGGGCGAACGCGGAGCCGCAATCGCGGCCGTGTCAGCCATCGCCACGCAAAGCATCGCCGCAATCGGCAACAGTTTCATGTCCGCTCCAGACGCCTACGCTCCCGCATCATCGCCACCGCGTCAACCGTGGCCCCGGACGGCGTCCGGGACTATGGTTACTTCATGTCGGACCCGAAGGACCGCGAAGCGAAAGCCCGCGCGGCGCGCGCGGAACTGCAGAAGCTGCACGAGAGTGAGTCGGTTTTCTCCGGCGCGCTCGGGTCGTCCTTGCGAAAGGCCCGCACCCATTTCCGCGGCGCGGACGATCCATCCGACGATGCCATCGAGATCTGGGGCAAGCGAATCGGCCGCAGCTTGAGCCTTGTGGGCGTGATCGTGCTCGGCCTCTATCTGTACGCGACCTATTTCCGATGACCGGCAATCCGCTCTCCGAACCGCTGGCGTGGCGGCCGGTGAAAGCACCGTCCCTCGAAGAGATGGAAAGTCTCGCGCAAGCCGCCTTCGCGCAATTGCCGCAGGCTTTCCGCGACCTGTGCCAGGACGTGATCATCCGCGTGGACGACTTCCCGGCCGATGAGGTGGTGAGGGACCTCGGCGCCGAAAGCGAATTCGATCTGCTCGGCCTGTTCCAGGGCGTCGGATTGCCGTTCCGTTCCGAATCCGCTCCTCCGCAATTTCCCAACATGGTCTGGCTCTACCGACGCCCGATCCTCGACTATTGGGCCGAGCATGACGACACGCTCGGCGCGATCGTGACGCACGTGCTGGTTCACGAAATCGGGCACCATTTCGGCCTGTCGGACGACGACATGGAAGCGATCGAAGCGGACGCGAAATAGCCGTGGCGGATCGCATCAAAGTCGTCATCTGCGGAGCAGGCATCGCCGGTGTCGCGGCGGCGCATTCGCTTTTGGTCGAGCACGGCGTGCGCGACGTGACGCTCATCGAACAGGGCCATCCGCTGTCGCTGACGTCCGACAAATCCACCGAAGCGTACCGCAACTGGTGGCCCGGCCCCGACTGGCAGATGACCGCGTTCATGGACCGAAGCCTCGAACTGATCGAGGGCATCGCGCGGTCGACCAACAACCGCATCAATCTCAACCGGCGCGGCTATGTCTTCGCCACCGCCGACGAAAGCAAGATCGATTTCCTGCAGACGATGGCGCGGCTTGCGGAAGAGCGCGGCGCGGGCGCGGCGCGCTTTCACGATTCGCCGGCGAGCGCGTACATGCCCTCGCCCGAACGCGGCTTCGATTTTCCCCTCACCGGGTCGGATATCATCACCGAACGCACGCTGATCCGAAAATCCTTCCCCTGGATCGCCCCGGAAACGATTGCGGTCGCGCATGCGCGGCGTGCCGGCTGGCTCAGCGCGCAGCAACTGGGCGCCGTGCTGCTCGAACGCGTGCGCGCGGCGGGTGCGTCGTTCGTGCGCGGCAGCGTCGTCGGGATCGACGCAGGCTCGCGGGTGCGCGCCGTTGAGGTCGAGCAGGACGGCACGCGATTGTCGATCGAAGCGACGCATGTCGTGCTCGCCGGGGGCCCGATGCAGAAGGCTCTCGCAAAACTCGTCGGCGTCGAACTGCCGATCACAGCCGAGCGCCATCACAAGGTCAGCTTCGCCGACACCCTGAGCGCCGTGCCGCGCAACGCGCCGATGATGATCTGGCTCGACGAGCAATATCTGCCGTGGAGCGAGGAGGAGCGCGCGGCACTGAGCGAGGACGAGGACGCGCGCTGGCTGCTTCAGCCGTTCCCGGCCGGTGTCCACGGGCGACCGGACGGCGCGCACGCGACCATCGTGCTGTTCAACCATCACGGCGACCCGGTCGATCCGGTCTTTCCGCTGCCGGATCCGCCGCCGCATTACGCCGAGATCGCGCTGCGCGGGATGTCGACGATGGTCCCGGCGCTGCGCGCCTATGACGGCAAGCCGGCACGGCCCTATATCGACGGCGGCTATTACATGCGCACGCGCGAAAACCGGCCGCTGATCGGGCCTGTCGCGGTCGAGGGGGTCATCATCTCCTGCGCCTTCGGCGGCTTCGGCATCATGGCGTCATGCGGAAGCGGCGAGCTTGTGGCCCGCCACGTTACCGGCGGCCCGCTGCCGGAATACGCCCCGGCCTTCCTGCTCTCCCGATATCAGGACCCCGCATATCAGGCATTACTTGGCCGCTGGGGCGACGGCGGGCAGCTCTGAGCGCTTGACCGGGGGCCGTCCACCGGCCATTTAGGCGGCCACGAGGAACCCCCGATGGAAAAATTCGATCACCTGGAAGGCGTCGCGGCGCCGATGCGTCAGATCAACATCGACACCGACGCGATCATCCCGAAGCAGTATCTCAAGACGATCAAGCGTACCGGGCTCAGCAAGGGTCTTTTCTCGGAGCAGCGCTACAAGGATGACGGCAGTGAGAATCCGGATTTCGTGCTGAACAAGCCGGCTTACCGCAAAGCCAAAATCCTCGTCGCCGGCGACAATTTCGGCTGCGGCTCCTCGCGCGAACACGCGCCCTGGGCGCTGCTCGACTTCGGCATCCGCTGCGTGATCTCCACCTCGTTCGGCGACATCTTCTACAACAACTGCTTCAAGAACGGCATCCTGCCGATCCGGGTCTCGCCGGAAGATCTCGAAAAGCTGTTCGACGACGCCGACCGCGGCGCGAACGCGACGCTGTCGATCGACCTCGAGAAGCAGGAGATCCGTGGTCCCGACGGCGGCACGGTGAAATTCGAGATCGATGCGTTCCGCAAGCATTGCCTGCTGAACGGTCTCGACGACATCGGGCTGACGATGGTGAAGAAAAGCAAGATCGACAGCTACGAAGGCAAGTCGAAGGCCGAACGGCCCTGGCTCTAGTTGCTTCGTACCGCCGGTCGCCGCGCGGCGAACCTTAAATAACGCCTAGGTGCGGGCCGCGATCGCGTCGGCGACCGCGACCGTCTTTCGCGCCATTTCCGCATGCAGCCGCTCGACCATGCGCCTGTCGAGCGAAACCACACCCTTGTCCCTGTTCTCCGGCAGGTCGAACGCGGCGATGATCTTTCGCGCCTGCGCGACTTCCTCCGCGCCCGGCGCGAATGCATCGTTGCACGGCCCGATCTGGTTCGGGTGGATGAGGGTCTTGCCGTCGAATCCGAGATCGCGGCCCTCGGCGCATTCGCGCGCGAAGCCGTCCGCATTGCCGATGTCGTTATAGACGCCGTCCAGGATGATGAGCCCGTGCAGCCGCGCAGCGAGGATGCAGGTGACGAGCCACGGCATCATCGGGGCGCGACCGGGAACGAAGCGCGCGCCGGTCTCCTTCGCAAGATCGTTCGTTCCCATCACCAGCCCCGCAAGCCGTGTTTCGGAATCGCGCGCCGCGTGCGCGATCTCGCGGATGTTGAAGATCGCCGCCGGCGTCTCGATCATCGCCCAAATTTTCGTCTTCTGGTCGGTGTGCATGTCGAGGAGCCGCCGCCCGAGCTGGTCGAGCTGGGTGGGGTTTGAAATCTTCGGGACGAGAATGGCATCGGGCGCCGCCTGCGCCGCGGCGGTGAGATCGTCCGCGTGCCAGTCCGTGTCGAGCCCATTGACCCGGATGAAAACCTCGCGCGCGCCGAATCCGCCCTGCTTGACGGCATTCACCACCTGATCGCGCGCCGCGGCTTTGGCCTCCGGCGCGACCGAGTCTTCAAGGTCGAGGATGACGCCGTCGGCGGGAAGCGTGCGCGCCTTTTCCAGCGCACGCGCATTCGACCCCGGCATATAGAGCACGCTGCGGCGCGGACGGATTGACATGTTCGATGGCCCCCGAGGTCTGGATACGTGCGTCAGGCTAGCGCGCCGGCGCGGCGGGTGCGAGCGGCGGGCGTCCTGACTCCGCCGCCGCACCGTCCGGCTTATTGATGCGGTAGAGCTGAAAACGATCCCCGTCATACAAAAGTGTGAGACGCTTGGGATCGGGGTTGGGCGTCTCGTCTTCGGTGAACAGGACATAGAGGTAGTCGAACCGGGTCCAGTTTTTCCAGAATTCCGGCACTCCCGTCGTGTCGGGGTGATCGGCTGTCACCAGCAGCTGCGCGGTCGAAGGCGGTGTCCCGTCCTCGGTATCCACGAAATTCCGGTATTCCGGCCGAACGTGGAGAATCTGTTTGCCGACTACGGTGAAGGCCGTGGTCACGAGCGCGGATCGCTCGATCATCGCGATACAGGCCGCGTGGACGAGGCCAAGGTCGCGCGCATCCTCGCCGAGCGTCCGGTCGGCGTAGGAGACGAACACTTTGCCGCCGGGACGAATCCTGCGCACCGATGTCCGGAATTCGCTGGTCGCGCCGGAAAGGTCGGACCAGAAGTAACTGACTTCAGCGAGCCTGATCGCAAGCGCGATCAGGAGGAGCGCGAGAAATCCGCGGCGCACCTCGCGCCGGCGCAGGTCCGCGTCGAAGCAGGCGATCAACATGAACGCGAGCGCGAGCGGCACCCGCTGATCCGCCATGTAGGTCGCAAACATGACGCGTGGCAGCGCGAGATACACCGCGCCTCCGACCACGATGAGAAACCAGGCGAACGGATGGATGCGCAGGAGCCTGTGGCGCATTGCCCACAGGCCCCCCGCGATCACCATTCCCGCAAGCAGGAAGGCCAGAATATCGGAATAGACTTCGATGACGTAAAGCAGGCCGTCGATCTTGCCGCGCGTGCCCCAGTCGACCGCATTTGCGAGCGTCATGGTCGGGCTAAAACCAAGAAGGACGCCCGCGAGGAGAAACGGCAGCCCGGCCGCGACGAATTCCGCCACGGCCGGAACGTCGAGGCGCTTGCGCCGCTGCATGACCAGGGACAGCTCGTAGCTCAGAAGCCCCACGCCATACGCGCCCAAGGCCGCGAAATGGCAGAAGAACAACGTCACGACGAAAATCGAGGAAGCCGCATAGCGCAACGGCCATGCGCGGTTGCGAAGAAAGATCCAGCTCGCCAGCGCCCAGACTGCGAGCCCGATGCCGAAGATGTAGTTCGCAAGCCCGACGAGGAAGATCACGTTGTAAAGCAGCGGGAAGGCGATCATCGGAACGACCGACCATCGGCCCATCAGCGCCCGGTTGAGCGCGAGCGTCCCTGTCGTGATGAGCACGAACGCGGTCACGACAAAAAGCTCGCCCGCGAGATAGATGTTCATCACGCGAGCAAAGACCGGAACCAGAAAATCCATCATCAAGTTCGGGATGATGTCCCAGTCGATTTCGTAGTAGCGCGCGAGATTGGGATCGGTCTTGATCGTGGAGATGACGTGCATCCGCGCCAGATGATTGACGTAATCGGAAACCGGCGGCAGCGGATGCGTGATGATCGGAATGCAGATGAAGATGGTCAGCGCAACGAACAGGATCACGATCTGCGCGCCGGTGAACCCGGAACTGAAGCGCCGCCGGCCGGACTGACCCCTCTTCATCGGGACGACCTTTTTCATTTTTCGAATCCGGCACCGCGATATAGCGTCGAACCGGCGCGATTGTCAGTCATGCTTTGGTTTGCGTCGCCTTCAATTTCGGATGAACCGCCATGTGGCTTTCGGGCGTCGATGGTTGCAAGGGCGGCTGGATCGCGGTGTCGGTTCGTCCGGAAGGAGAGGACGGGGCGGTGCATCTGGTTCCACGCTTCGGGGAACTCCTGAACGGGCCCGCCGCGGGGATTATCGCAATCGACATCCCGATCGGGTTGCCCGAACGCACCGGGCCCGGCGGGCGCGCGGCGGAAAATGCCGTGCGGCCGCTGCTCGGAGGCCGGCAATCGTCGGTGTTTTCGGTTCCGTCGCGCGCGGCGATCGCCGCGGAGGATTATCGGACCGCCTGCGGAATCGCGGCCGCGACATCCGAACCGCCGCGGAAAGTGTCCAAACAGCTGTTCAACATCGCGCCCAAAATCCGCGAGGTCGATGCGGTCCTGCGCGCGAACGAGGCGCTCCGCTCCCGAATGTTCGAAGTGCACCCGGAGGTGGCGTTCTGGCGGATGAATGGAGAGCGGCCCTTGACCGAGCCGAAGAAGGTCAAGGGCAGACCCTACGGTCCGGGGCTCGCCCAGCGCCGCGCGCTCCTGCTCGCAGCCGGGATGCCGCGCCACCTGGTCGGCGCAACGCCCCCGCCGGGCGCGGCGGAGGACGACCTGATCGACGCGCTCGCTTGCGCCGCCATTGCGCGGCGCATCCATGCCGGAACCGCGACGTCCTTTCCCGACCCGCCCGAGCGGGACGCGCATGGATTGCCGATGGCGATCTGGGCGTGATAAGTGCGCCTCGATGGCCGAGCCGAGAGCAATCGTCCCCCCCGAATTTCCCGTGCGCCTGATCGAAGGCTATGAGGCTTTTGTCGGCGGACGTCTTCCGGAAGAGCAGCAGCGGTTCCGCGCGCTCGCCGAGGGTGGGCAATCCCCTGAGATCATGCTGATCGGCTGCTGCGACTCCCGCGTCGCCCCGGAAGTCATTTTCGATGCGCGGCCGGGCGAGATGTTCGTGACGCGCAACATCGGTAATCTCGTGCCGCCCTACACACCGGACGGCGCGCAGCGCGCCGTGTCGGCTGCGCTCGAATTCGCGGTGCAGGCGCTGCGCGTGAAGCACATCGTGGTGCTCGGCCACGCCCAATGCGGCGGCATCCGCGCCTTTGCCGAGGACACCGAGCCGCTTTCGCCCGGCGACTTCATCGGAAGCTGGATGAAGCTGCTCGCGCCCGCGGCAGCGGTCGTCGGGCCGCGCGGCACCATGCCGATGACGGACTATCTTACGCGGCTGGAAAAGGCCTCGGTGCTGCAGACCATCGAGAACCTGAAGACATTTCCCTGCGTGCGCATCCTGCACGAACGCGGCAAGCTGCAATTGCACGGAGCCTATTTCGGTGTCGCGACCGGCGCGCTGTCGATCTACGACCGCGACAAGAAGCAATGGCGGGCCGTCGCGGCCGACGCGCACGCCGAAATCTTCGCGCAGCCGAGGTTTTAGTCCCGGCAAAGCAAAACGGCCGGACTTCCATCCGGCCGCTGCAAATCCGTGAAAGCTTGTTACGCCGCCTTCTTCTTCGCCTGAAGAAGCTTGCGGTTGATGAGGGCCTCCGCGATCTGGATCGCGTTCAGCGCCGCGCCCTTGCGCAGATTGTCCGACACGCACCACAGCACGAGGCCGTTCTCGACAGTCGGGTCCTCGCGCACGCGGCTGACATAGGTCGCGTCTTCGCCCGCGGCTTCATACGGCGTGACGTAGCCACCCGGCTCGCGCTTGTCGACAACGAGGCAGCCCGGCGCGTTGCGCAGCACCTCGCGCGCTTCGTCCGCGGTGATCGGATTCTCGAATTCGATGTTCACGGCTTCCGAATGCCCAATGAACACGGGCACGCGCACGCAGGTCGCGTTCAGCTTGATCTTCGGATCGAGAATCTTCTTCGTCTCCGCGACCATCTTCCATTCTTCCTTGGTGGACCCATCGTCCATGAAGACGTCGATATGCGGGATCACGTTGAAGGCGATCCGCTTCGGAAACTTCTTTGACTCGATCTCGCCGACGGTGAACACCGCCTTGGTCTGCGAGAACAGCTCGTCCATCGCATCCTTGCCGGCGCCGGACACCGATTGATAGGTCGAGACCACGACGCGCTTGATAGTCGCCTTGTCGTGCAGCGGCTTGAGCACGACGACGAGCTGGGCGGTCGAGCAGTTCGGGTTCGCGATGATGCCCTTCTTGCGGAAGCCCACGACCGCATCGGCATTGACCTCCGGCACGACCAGCGGAACGTCCGGGTCGTAGCGCCAGGCCGACGAATTATCGATCACGACCGCACCCTTGGCCGCGATCTTGGGCGACCATTCCTTAGACACGGATCCGCCGGCCGACATCAGGCAGATGTCGACATCGGAAAAATCGTAAGTTTCGAGCGATTTTACCTTGAGCGTCTGCTCGCCGTAGGAAACCTCGACGCCCTGCGACCGCCGCGAGGCGACCGCGACGACCTCGTCGGCGGGGAACCGCCGCTCGGCCAGGATGTCGAGCATTTCGCGGCCCACATTGCCGGTGGCGCCCACGACTGCGACTTTGTAACCCATCGTTTACTCTCCGCTCGAAAATCCTCCGGTATCTGGTGCCGCAGAAACCGGAGCGGAAGCGCTTCTAGGCGAGAAAAGGCTTCAGTTCAACGCTGGCCAGAAGGCCGGCCGATGGAGCTTTTCCGTTGCGGCCACCCCAGCAGGATGCCGGACCGGCCGTTAACCCGGCCTCAACCGCCCCGGCGAGGATGAAAGTCCCCGCGCGGCAGGCCTTCGGGATGCGCCCGGCGACGTCCATTCCGTCCGATCTCACCGGACACCCCACCGCGGCCGAGAACTTCAAATCGATCGTGTCGCACGGCATTGAGGAACTCCACGAGGATTGGACCTACGTTTCCGGCCATACGAAACAGTGGCTGCGCGACTTTTCGATCTATTTCGCCGGGCTCCTGAAGAACAGCCACGCCTCCCGCCGCACGGCGCCGGTCGAGGTGGAGCGTGCTGTCAGCCTCGCGCCCAGCCAGACCCGCGAAACTCTCGTCCGGTTCTTTGCCTATTCCGGAGGAATTGGCGCGCTGTCGTTCGTCGCGGCGCACTTCCTTCAGCCCCCGCCGGTCTCCGCCTCCGTTGACCTGACGCCCCGGCCGGAATGGCTCACGATCGCCAAGCCGCATCCGGCTTTTCTTCTGTCCCTGCCCGATTTCGGCGAGGAGGGACGCTACGACATCCTGCGCCATGCCGACGGCGGCGGCCGCAAGGATGTCATGACGTTTGGCGAGGCCGGACGTTCGCTGCGCTACGCCATGGTCGAGGTCTATCGCCCCGGCCGCGAGCTCGACCAGTTCGCAAGCGCCCCAAGCGAAATCGCCGCCCGCGCGCGCGAGCTCGGCCCGGCCGGCGCGGTGCGTTCGGCGCTTCCGCTCGAAACAAAGTTCGGCACGATCTCGACCGTCGAGTTCACCGTCGGACGTTTCGGCGTCGGACACTGCATCGGCTTCGTGCGCGCCGAGAACGATCCGAGGCTGCAGATTTCCGGCATGTCCTGCAGCATGAACGCGATCGTCAATCGCAAGTCGGTCGCGTGCCTGCTCGATCGCCTCACGCTGATGTCGGCGGGCAGCGATCCCGAAATCGCGAAATACTTCGCGCAGGCGGAGGTCAAGCGAAACTTCTGCGGCCAGCGCGATCCGCTGCTCTACGCGACGCCCAAGCGGGACTACCCCGCGAGCCCCGCTTCCGCCGTCGGGCTGCGCGGGCAAATGCCCCTGCGCTGAACGCGCGAAGCGGTCTTGCCGCTCCGCGCATCCGCTCCTAGCTGCCGTAATTCGCCTTCAGATAATCGGCGATGGTCTTTGCATCCGCGTCCGTGATGGGGGCGCCAAAGACCTTGATCATCTTCGTCACCTCGGCGTCCCACAACGCCGCACTCGGATAAGGCGAATTCATCAGCACGTAATCGAGGCTGTGGCAGGCGGCACAATTGCCCTCCACGGCTTCGAGTCCCGGCGCTTTCTTCAACTGGACAGGCTTTTCCTCGGCCATCGCGGGAAAGGCGACCAGGGCTGCCACGGCAGCGAAAACAAATCTCCGCATGATCTCCTCCCTCACTGCACGTTCAGCGAGACGCTGTGAATGACGTTGTGGTGGTAGCCCGCAGGATTCTGGATCAGCGTCGAGGTCTGGGTCTGGCCGATCGCGTTGCTCGCACGCGCCATCACGGTGACCTTGCCTTTGGCGGTCGCCGGCATGCTCCAGGTGCGGAATGCATATTTACCCAGATCGTCCCCGAGCGTCGAAGCCGACCAGGTCTTGCCACCGTCGAACGACACGTCCACCGACGTGATGCCGTAGCCGCCGTCCCAGGCGATACCGCCGACTTTTTCACTTGATTTCACAATCGCGCCGCTCGCGTGGCTCGTAATCAGCGAGTTCACCATGATCTCGGTGATCGGCGTGTTCACTGCCGTTTCCTGCGACGTGAAGCGGGCGATCATCGGGAATTTACCGAGCGGCACGCGATACGCGGCGGCCATCCAGAAGGCGCCCAGCGGCTTGGTCAGCGCGTTGATCGAAGCAAGATGCTTCATCCAGTAGGTGCCGGTCCATCCCGGAACGATCAGACGCGCCGGTGCGCCGTTGAGATGCGGCAGCGGCTGGCCGTTCATCTCATAGGCGATAAGCGTCGTTTCCTCGATCGCCTTCCACGCCGGGATGCTCTTGACGAAATCGGGCGTCTTATCGATCACCGCCTTGTCTGCGCCGTCGAACTGAATTTCGATCGCTTCCTTTTTCAGACCGACCTTGTCGAGAATGTCCTTGAGCCGCGCGCCCTTCCAGCGCGCGCATCCCATCGCGCCGTAGCCCCATTCGACGCCCGCGACATGCGGCTGGAACAAGCCGCGCCGATTGCCCGAGCACTGATTGACCGCGACGATTTCGGCCGCCGGAAGCGCCTTCAGATCGTCGAGAGAAAGCTCGACCTGCCCGTTCGCCCCGTCACCACCGACGGCAAGCTTCCAGGTTTTCGGGTCGATGCTCTCGGGGATATCGGCGAGATGATAGCGCACGAAGAACGCGTCGTTTGGCGTGATCGCGGTGCGGAAATACTCGATCGGCGTTTCGTAATTGGGAGGCCGATACGAGAGTTTGATGAGAGGCTTTTTGCCCGGCAGGGCATCGAGGATCGCGTTGTCGCGGACACCCTGCGGCAATTCCTCGGGCAATCCCTTGATCGCGGCCCGCGCCACGGTTGCGCCGGCCGTGGCGAGCGCGGCGGTCGTGCCTGCGGCTTCAAGCAGACGACGTCGTGTAATCATCGTTTCCTCCTCCCCGCCGCGGGCAGCGGCGGTTTATTGGCATCCGGCCCTCGCCAGGACGCTTTGACAGGAGCGAAGAAACGAAACGAGCGCCGGATTTATTCCGGCGCAGGCCGAAATTTATCCGGCGCAGGGCGGGGCGCCGACCCGCGCTTCGCGCAGCTTCTTGTCAGCCAATGCGGGCATCCCGCTCTCGCGGGTTTGGCGTTCGGCCGCTTCGGCAATGATGCCGAAACGAGGCTCCGGCATGCCATGCGCCACCATCTCGTATCCCATGGCACCGACCTGCCATTCGCGACGGCTGGTTCCGGCGAGCGGCGGAAGGGCGAGATGGACCGGCTTTGCGCGAAATTCGAGGCGGCATCCATGAGAGCCGCGATAATTCGCCGTGACCGTGGTTTCGCCGGATACGGAATCGACCGCGACGTCGACGAGTTGCAATCCTGCCCGGTCGAGCGACGGCATCGCCACTCCCGACGGCAAACTTGCGAGAGTGAGAATCGTGCGCTCGCGATTGAGAACCGGATCGGTCACATTGGCCGGCATCAGCGCAAGTCCGGCGATCACTGCAAACATCAGCAACGCCGCGTAGGCAGCAGCCGGACGCCACCCTCTTTGCCGCGGAACGGCAACCGTACTCTCAGCGCCGATTTCGCCCTGCTCGATGACTGTCGCCTTCAACAGCGCAAGCGTCGCGTGCGCGCGCGCGAGATTGCGGTCGATCGCAATGCGCGCAGCCAGCGCAGCACGCTCCGACGGCTCCAGTTCGCCGTCGACCAGCGCGTTCAGCTGCTGCAGTTGCGTGTTGAGCTTTTCATCCATGAAGCGACTTCAATGGCCGGACGGTGCTTGCCTCGATTGCAGCCAGCAGCGCGACCCGGGCGCGCGCGAGACGGCTCATGATCGTCCCGATCGGGACATCCATCATTTCCGCGGCTTCCGAGTAGCTGAAGCCCGCAATATCAATCAAGGCAATTATGTCGCGATGTTCGGCCGCAAGCGATGCGAGCCCCTGCTCGACGGTGATCTTGGCGATCTGGGAATCGTCGTAGTGCCAGACATCGAGGTCCGGCGACACCATCATCGCCTTGTCAGCCACGGCGCGGTGGCGCAATTCGTCGAGAGCAGCATTTCGGACGATCTTGAACATCCACGCGCGGTAGGCAGGCGGATCGTCCGGCACGCGGGACGCCGCCAGGGCGCGGGCCGCGGCTTCCTGGACGAGATCGCGCGCCAGGTCCGCGTTCCCTACCAAGGTACGGGCGAAGGCCAACAGGCGCTGCTGCAACCCCGGCAGGCTGGCGTGCGGATTTATGGCCACGCGTGTTTGCCCCAGAATTCTTCATCTTCACTATCCGACGCTCGCTCACGGGCCGCAATGGGCTTGCTGTCTTGACCCTTCCCTTGGAACGCGGGGGCAGGTAAGTTCGTTTAGTCGCTTAGCAATTTGGAAGTCTGGACAGTCAATGACGCGTTCACTTGCGCTTTTCGCCCTTTGCGCGGGCATCGCCGGATCGAGCCTCTGGTGCGAAACGGCTTCGGCCCAATCCGGGCAGAGCTACTACAACCGCAACAAGACTGTGATCGTCACCCGCGACGAGGACGGCCGCCGGCGCACGCGCATCGTGATCAACCGCCGGTCCTATCTCGATGGCGGCACCGAAATCATGCCGGGCGAGCGCCATTTCACCGATTATGCCAATCCGCCCTACTGGAGCCCCTACGGCGTGCTCGGGCCGGGACGCGATTCCAGCCAGTCGCCGCTTCCGGATGCGATGGACCTGAACAAGCTCGGTCCGCGGATCGGCTACTAGTCTTTTTTGAAAGACCGGTTCCAGAACGCGCGGCCGAATGCCGCGCGTTTGTTTTTGCGGACTTCAATCAGGCCGCGAGCTTTTCCATCTCGGCGATGATCGCATCGCCCATCTCGGCGGTGCCGACGCTCTTTGCGCCCTTCGCCGCGATGTCGGCGGTGCGGATGCCCTTGTCGAGCGTGGCAGCGATCGCTTTCTCGATCATGTCGGCTTCCTTGATCATGCCGAACGAATAACGCAGCGCCATCGCAAACGACGCGATCATCGCGATCGGGTTGGCAAGACCTTTGCCCGCGATATCCGGCGCCGAGCCGTGCACCGGCTCGTACAGCGACTTGCGCGTGCGCGTCTTGGGATTGATCTCGCCGAGCGAGGCCGACGCCAGCATGCCGAGAGAGCCGGTCAGCATCGCCGCCACGTCGGACAGCATGTCGCCGAACAGGTTGTCGGTCACGATCACGTCAAACTGCTTCGGATTGCGCACGAGCTGCATCCCGCCGGCATCGGCCAGCATGTGCTCGAGCTGCACGTCCTTGTATTCGCGCTTGTGCAGATCGGTGACCACTTCGTTCCACAGCACGCCCGACTTCATCACGTTGCGCTTTTCCATCGACGTGACCTTGTTGCGGCGCTTGCGCGCGAGCTCGAAAGCGACACGGGAAATGCGTTCGATCTCGTAGGTGTCGTAGACCTGCGTGTCGATCGCGCGCTTCTGGCCGTTGCCGAGATCGGTGATCGTCTTCGGCTCGCCGAAATAAACGCCGCCGGTGAGCTCACGCAGGATCATGATGTCGAGGCCCTCGACAAGCTCGCGCTTGAGCGAGGAGGCGTCGGCGAGCGCAGGGTACGTCACCGCCGGGCGCAGGTTTGCATAAAGCGCGAGATCCTTGCGCAGCCGCAGCAGTCCCGCCTCCGGGCGCACCTCGTAGGGCACGCCGTCCCATTTCGGCCCGCCGACCGCGCCGAACAGGATCGCGTCGGCCGACTGCGCCTTGTCCATGGTGGCATCGGTAATCGACACCTTGTGGGCGTCGTAACAGGAGCCCCCGACCAGCGCTTCCTCGGTCTCGAACGAGCCCATCTTGTGCGCATTCATCCACGCGATGAGCTTTTTCACCTCGGCCATGACTTCGGGGCCGATCCCGTCGCCGGGCAAAAGAAGAAGTTTGTGGGACGCCATGGGGGCCACCTTGTTCCGGACAAAATCGCCGGGAGTGCTATCGGTCAGCGTGGACCTTGGCAAGCAGACGTCCCGGCCGGTTGCACCGGGTCCTGCCGCCGCTATGGTCCGCGCGCAATTTTTCCGGAGAACCCCCATGCAAAAGACCGTTGCTGTTTCGACCATCCTGTCCGCGCTGCTTTTGGCCACCCTCGCCCGCCCGGCGCTCGCCGCCGACCCGACCGGCGCATGGCTGACCCGTAACGGCAGTTCCAAGGTTGCGATGGCGAAATGCGGCGCGGGGCTCTGCGGAACGATCGTCGCGCTCAAAGAGCCGAACGACCCGGCCACCGGCAAGCCGAAGCTCGATTCGAACAATCCGGACGCGGCCCGCCGCACCCGCCCGATCGTCGGCACCCAGATCGTGCTCAACATGATGCCGAGCGGCACGCCCGACAAATGGAACGGGCAGGTTTACAATCCCGAAGACGGCAAGACCTATACCGGGTCGATCACCATGAAGGGCACCCACCAGCTCGACCTTCAGGGCTGCATCGCCGGCGGCCTGTTCTGCAAAACGCAGACCTGGACGCGAACCAACTGAGCGCCGTTCAGCGCGCGCGGCAGGCCGTCACTTCGATCTCGACCTTCATCTCCGGCTTGTAGAGTCCGGCGACGACCATGATCGTCGCCGCCGGACGAATCTCCGACAGGTGTTCGCCGCAGATAGGCAGGACGCGATCCATGTCCGAGCCATCGGTGACGTAATACGTGGCGCGGACGATGTCGCCGAACGCAAACCCCGCCTGTTCGAGCGTGCTGCGGATGGTACGAAAGCAGTTGCGCGTCTGCTCCTCGACCGAAGGGGGCATCGACATCGTGGCGTAATCGTAGCCGGTGGTCCCCGCCACGAAACAAAAATCGCCCTGCACCACCGCGCGGCTATAGCCTGCGAGCTTTTCGAAAGGCGATCCGGTCGAGATCAGGTTTCGCGCCATAATCGTTGCCCCGCTGCTTGGCCGAAAGTTGCCTCACCGACGAGGCAAATGGTGCTAAAGGTCATGCCGCCGGGACGGACCAGGGTCCAATTCATTTTAGTGGTGCGACGATGAGCAAGGCGAAACCCGGCAATTTCTTCGAGGACTTCCAGCTCGGCCAGATGATCGAGCACGCGACGCCGCGCACGGTCACGGTGGGCGACGTCGCGCTTTATAACGGATTGTTCGGGGCGCGTTTTGCCGTGCAATCCTCCGACTCGTTCGCGGGTGCAATCGGTTACCCGCGCAGCCCGGTCGACGACCTGCTCGTGTTTCATGTCGTGTTCGGCAAGACCGTGCCCGATATCTCGCTGAACGCAGTCGCCAATCTCGGCTACGCGAATTGCCGCTTTCTCAACCCCGTCTATCCGGGAGACACGCTCAGCGCGACCTCCGAAGTCATCGGGCTGAAGGAAAATTCCAGCCGCAAGACCGGCATCGTGTTCGTGCGCTCGACCGGCTGCAACCAGACCGGCGAACAGGTGCTCGAATACGTGCGCTGGGTGATGGTGCGCAAACGCGACGAGAAAGCGCCTGCGCCCGCCGATCACGTCCCGCGGCTGCCGACCGCGCTCGAAACCAACGTGATCGGGGACGCCTGCCCGCCAATCGACATTCCCCGCTACGATTTCACGCTCGCCGGAAGCGCCGACCGCTTCGACGACTACACGGTCGGCGAAAAGATCGATCATGTCGACGGCATCACGGTCGAGGAAGCGGAGCACATGATCGCGACGCGGCTTTACCAGAACACCGCGCGCATCCATTTCAACCAGTTCGCCGAAGGCAAGGGGCGGTTCGGGCACAGGCTGATCTATGGCGGCCATGTGATTTCGCTCGCCCGCGCCCTGTCTTTCAACGGTCTGGCCAACGCCTTCCATGTCGCCGCGATCAACGGCGGACGCCATGTCGCGCCGCTTTTCGCCGGCAATACCGTGTTCGCCTGGTCGGAGGTGCTGGCCAAAGCGCCGCTGCCGGGACGGGATGACGTCGGCGCGCTCCGCCTGCGCACCGTTGCAGCCAAGGATCATCCGTGTGCAGACTTCCCCTATAAGGTCGGGGACGGGGACGATCCTGCCGTGATCCTCGATCTCGATTACTGGGTTCTTCTGCCGCGCTGACATTGCGACGCGCGGCGAGGCCCCGAGACCGGGTTTGCCATGGCGCTGTTCGCTAAATTCTGGGATCGCGTCGCGCCGCTGCCGAACGCGATCCGTCTCGACGCCGCGCGGTCGGCGCAGATCGACGAACGCATCGCTGGCGAAGTCGGAGACGGCGCTCCCGGCCTGTCGATCGCGATCGTCAAATCCGGCACGACCATGCATGCGGCGGGATATGGTCTCGCCAACCTGCGCAGCGGAACGCCGATCGCGCCGGACACGATCTTTCACATGGCAAGCTGCGGAAAGCAGTTCACCGGCCTTGGAATCGTGATGCTGGCCGAGGCGGGGAAACTTCATCTCGACGATCCGGTCGGGCGGCATCTGCCGTCGCTGTCCGGGTTCGGCCCGGAGGTGACGCTGCGGCAGCTCCTGCATCACACGTCCGGCATCCGCGACTTCTATGCCGAGAACCATCGGGACGATGTGCTGTCGCGCTGCGAGCGGCCACTCAATTCCGATTTCGTGCGCGTCTATGCCGATCTCGGATGCCCGATGGCAAAGCGCGGAGGCCGGCCCGGCGATGAATTCAGCTACAGCAATTCGGGCTACACGCTGCTCGGCGCGGTGATCGAAAGCGTCTCCGGCGAGTCCTATCACGATTTCTTCCAGCGCCGCGTCTTCGATCCCCTCGGCATGAAGGATACGTTCACCGCGCCCGATCGCCGCCTGAATGACCGGCGCCTCGCCATCGGCTACTGGATCGAGCACGATGAATTCAAGGAATTCGGCGGCTGCGAGTATGACGACCTGAACGGCGCGGGTTCGTTCTATTCCACGGTCGCCGACCTGTGCCGCTACAACGAGGCTCTGGAGAAAAACGCTCTGGTCAGCGCCGCCGCGATGCAAGCCGTCCTGACCAGCGGGAAAACAAACGACGGCACCGAAACGGACTATGGCTTCGGCTGGTACCTCGGCACATACGAAGGCATGCGCTTCGCCGACCACGACGGCGAATGGATCGGCTACCACACCTACATTTGCCGTTATCTCGACCGGCCGCTCAGCATTTTCATCCTGTGCAATCGCCCGGACATCAACATCGTGGACATCGCAAACAACGCGACCGCGATTTTCCGCTGAATTCCGAAGGGCCTCTTTCCGCCGCGAAGGGATGCGGTATCCTGCACCATGCCGAGACTTCCCTCCGATACCGTGCTGATGATCATCGACGTGCAGCTCGCCGCCGATCATCCGAAATGGGGACCGCGCAACAATCCCGGCGCGGAAGGCAAAATCGCCGAGCTGCTCGCCGCGTGGCGCGCGGCGCAAATGCCGATCATCCATATCCGCCATGACTCGGTGACGCCCGGCTCGCCCTATACACCCGACACGCCGGGTCATCCGTTCAAGCCGGAAGCCATGCCGCTGGCCGGCGAAACCGTCATCGGCAAGAACGCCAATTCCGCTTTCGTGAATACGGAGCTGGACGCCAGGCTCGGCGACATGGGCGCGACGACACTCGTGATGTGCGGCGTGTCCACGCCGCATTGCGTGTCCACCACGGTGCGCCACGCCGGCAATCTCGGCTATCGCGTTTTCGTCGCGGCGGATGCGTGCTGGTGCGTCGATGTGCGCGACCTCACCGGCAAGCTGTGGCCGGCGGAAGACGTGCATCAGATGGAGCTTGCGGTGCTGAACGGAGAATTCGCCACCGTGACGTCAGGCGACGCGCTGATCGCCGCATCGCGGCTGCCGCATCCAAAGAGCTGGAAAGCCGCCGGCGGCTAAAGCCTATGACCTGCAGCGTTTGATTGCTGTCTTTTCATTGACAACGAAAGACATATTTCGATGCAAGCGATTGCGACCATCACAGTCCCGTTTTTTGCGATCATTTTTTTCGGCTATCTCGCAGCGCGAATGCGTTGGGTGCCACCAGAAGCGGTTCCGGCGTTCAACGGCTTCCTTCTTTATTTTGCAGTGCCGGCCATGCTGTTTCGGCTGGTATCGGAAATGACGGTCGTTGACTTCTCTCAGTCCGGCTATCTGATCGCATATTCGGTCGCAGGAATTGCCACGCTGCTCGTCATCGTCGTGGGCGCTGTCGCCATCTTCAAGGCCAGGCTCCGGGATGCGGCGTTTTACGGCCTCGCCGGCAGCGTGACCAACGTCGGTTATCTCGGCATTCCGCTTCTGGTCGCGCTCCTCGGAGAGCGGGCGGCGGGTCCTGCGATCATGTCGACCGTTGTCGATCAGGCGGTGACGGCCGCGGTCGCGCTCGCGCTGGCGCAATTCGAAATATCCGGCGGACGCGGGTGGATCAAAGGCACGGGCGAAGCCGTCCTGCGCGCGCTCACCAATCCGTTTCTCATCAGTATCGCAGCGGGCGCGATTTTTTCGTTGCTCGGCTGGAGATTGCCGACCCCGGCGGTGGAGATCGTACGCCTGCTCGCCAACTCGGCCGGTCCGTGCGCGCTCTTCGCCATTGGCGTTTCGCTGGTCCGCATCGATGCGCCGCTCAGCTCGGCGATCATCGTGCTGCCGGTTTCGGGCAAACTTTTGCTTCACCCCCTGATGGCCTGGGTGATCATGAGTGCATTCAACATCGATTCGTTTGCGAAAACCGTTGCCGTCCTGACGGCAGCACTTCCGACGGCTGGCTGGGCGTTCATCTTTGCCCAGCGTTACGATGCCGATGCCCCGCGCGTCTCAGCAGTCATTCTCTGCACGACCGCGTTGTCGTTCGCGACCGTGTCAGCACTCGTCTGGTGGCTTCAGATCTCGGTGTAAACGGACAAAAACAGGCGCGCGGATCTTTGCAGGTCAGACGCTGATCCGCAGATGATCGACGAGCTGCCGTGCGAACGGGGGAAGATCGTCGCTGTTGCGGACACAGATCGTGAGATCGCGCAGCGCCCAGGCGTCGGTTAACTCCACGAGCGCGATGGCTGATGAGCGCGCAATGCGCTTTGCCGTCGTCTGCGGCACGATGCCGACCCCGACGTTGCACTCCACCAGCCGGCACACCGCATCGAAGCTGCGCAGCTGTACGCGCAGCTTCAGGGGCCGCCCGACGCGCGTCGCCTTACCTTCGAGAAAGCGTTGCAGCGCGCTCGCGCGGTCGAGACCGACGATGTCGTAATCGAGCACTTCGGCGAAGCCGATCCGGTCGCGCGATGCGAGCGGATGATCGCGCGCGACCACGAGCACGAAGCGGTCGCTGCGGAACGGAAAGGTCTGAAGTCCGCCCGCATCGACGGTGCCCGCGACGATGCCGATATCGGCCACGCCTTCGGCGATCAGGCCGACGATCTCGTCGGAGAGGCGCTCCTCCAGATCGACGCTGACGTCCGGATATTGCGCAAGGAACGAGGTCAGTGCCTCGGGCAGGAACTCGGTCAGCGCATTGGTGTTTGACAGGATGCGCACCTGCCCCGCGAGGCCGCGCCCGTAAGGGCCGAGGTCCTCCCGCAGCTTCTCGGCCTGCGTGAGGATCGTGCGGGCATGCTGGAGCATGGTTCGGCCCGCCTGCGTCGCGACCACCCCGCCCCGGCTGCGAATCAGAAGCGGCGTCCCGAGCGCCTCTTCCATCTTGCGAATGCGGGTGGACGCCGCCGCGAGCGCAAGATTTGCCCGTTCCGCACCGTGGGTTATCGAGCCCGCCTCCACCACGTGGCGGAAAAGCGCGAGGTCGGCGAAGTCAAAATACATAATACCAGCCTTCGCTTTCTACGAAGTCAAACTACGTGAAAAACGCACGACAAAAGGGCAAAACTTGGTTTTAGCTTCGCATCTCACGAAGTAAGATGATGTTTGATGCCCCTGATAGGTTGAAAGTCAAGCGCCCAGAGCCGCTCACGCGCGCGCCCCGCGAGGTTTATGTATGGTGAAGGGAAAGGCCGCGGCCGCTGCCCGGCCACTGTCTCCACATCTGACGATCTACCGGCCGATGCTGACGATGATGATGTCGATCGTGCATCGCATCACCGGCGGCGCGCTCTATTTCGGATTGCTGCTGCTCGCCTGGTGGCTGATCGCAACGGCGGCGGGACCCAGCGCCTACGGGAAATTCCAGGCCTTCACCGACAGCCTGATCGGGCGGCTGATCCTGCTCGGCTACATCTGGGCGCTCATCCATCACGCGCTCGGCGGCGTCCGCCACCTGATCTGGGATACCGGGCGTGGCTTTGGACCGAGCGAGCGCGAATGGCTCACGCTCGCGACACTGATCGGCTCAATCGGGATCACCGCGCTGCTGGTCATCGGCATCATGCTGTTCGGAGGCGCGCGATGAAAACAACGATGCGGACTCCGCTCAAGCGCGTGCGCTATCACGGCGCAGCGCATTCCGGCACCGAACATTTCTGGCGGCAACGGCTCACATCGGTTGCGCTGCTGCCGCTGACGATCGGCGTCATCGTCATCATGTTCGCGCTGCTCGGCCGCAATCAGACCGCGGCCGCGCAGATTCTCGGCTCGGCCGTGGTCGCCGTCACCGTCCTTCTCTTCATCCTCACCAGCGCCTATCACGCCTGGCTCGGGATGCAGGTGATCGTCGAGGACTATGTCCATCACGAGCTCGGCAAGATCGCACTTTTGATGGCGAACACCTTTTTCTGCATCGTCGTGGCCTTCGCTTCGGCCTACGCGATCTTCCAGCTTTCTTTCGGAGTCTAGGCGATGGCAGGCGCAACGAACGGCAAGCAGGCGCCCGCCGCCAACGGCCGCGCCTATCCAATCGAGGATCACACCTACGACGTGATCGTCGTCGGCGCCGGCGGCGCGGGACTGCGCGCCGTCGTCGGATGCAGCGAGGCGGGACTGCGGACCGGCTGCATCACCAAGGTTTTCCCGACGCGCTCGCACACGGTCGCAGCGCAGGGCGGCATCGCCGCCGCGCTCGGCAACATGGGCGAGGACGACTGGCGCTGGCACATGTACGACACCGTCAAGGGTTCGGACTGGCTCGGCGATCAGGATGCGATCGAATACCTCGTGCGCAACGCGCCCGATGCCGTCTATGAGCTCGAGCATTGGGGCCTGCCGTTCTCGCGCCGCGAAGAGGATGGCAAAATTTATCAGCGCCCGTTCGGCGGCATGACCACGCATTTCGGCAAGGGCACCGCGCAGCGCACCTGCGCCGCCGCCGACCGCACCGGTCACGCCATGCTGCACACGATGTACAGCCAGGCGCTGAAACATCAGGCCGAATTCTTCATCGAGTATTTCGCCATCGATCTCATCATGGACGACGAGGGGCGATGCCGCGGGGTGATCGCGCTGAAGCTCGACGACGGCACGGTGCATCGCTTCCGCGCGCAAACGACGATTCTGGCGACCGGCGGCTATGGCCGCGCCTATTTCTCCTGCACCTCGGCGCATACCTGCACCGGCGACGGCAACGCCATGGTGCTGCGCGCCGGTCTGCCGCTGCAGGACATGGAATTCGTGCAATTCCATCCGACCGGGATTTACGGCGCGGGCTGCCTCATCACCGAAGGCGCGCGCGGCGAAGGTGGATACCTCGTCAATTCGGAAGGCGAGCGCTTCATTGAGCGCTACGCGCCGTCGGCGAAGGACCTCGCCTCGCGCGACGTGGTCTCGCGCGCGATGACGATCGAGATCCGCGAGGGCCGCGGCGTCGGCAAGAACCACGATCACATCTTCCTGCACCTCGACCATCTCGATCCCAAGGTGCTGGCCGAGCGGCTCCCGGGCATTTCTGAATCCGCTCGCATCTTTGCCGGCGTCGACCTGACCAAGGAACCGATCCCGGTTCTGCCGACCGTGCATTACAACATGGGCGGGATTCCCACGAACCATCATGCCGAAGTCCTCACCAAGAAGAATGGCGACCCTGACGCGGTCGTCCCCGGGCTGATGGCGATCGGCGAAGCGGCCTGCGTTTCGGTGCATGGCGCCAATCGGCTCGGCTCAAATTCGCTGATCGACCTCGTGGTGTTCGGCCGCGCCGCGGCGTTGCGCTGCGCCGACGTGCTCGAGGCCAACGCCAAGCAGCCGGAATTACCGCAGAGCGCGTCTGACCTTGCGCTCGACCGGCTCGATCATTTCCGCAATGCCGGCGGCGGCACGCCGACCGCGCAGCTGCGTCTGAAGATGCAGAAGGTGATGCAGACGAATTGCGCCGTCTTCCGCACCGGCGACGTGCTCGAGGAAGGGCACAAGCTCATCCACGATGTGTATGGCGGCATGAGCGACATCAACGTCACCGACCGTTCGCTGGTCTGGAATTCCGATCTTGTCGAGACAATGGAGCTCGACAATCTGATCTCGCAAGCCGTCGTGACGATGGATTCGGCGCGCAATCGTACCGAAAGCCGGGGCGCGCATGCGCGCGAGGATTTTCCGGAGCGCGACGACAAGGAGTGGATGAAACACACGCTCGCCTGGCTCGACGCCAGGACCGGAAAGATCACGATCGATTACCGGCCGGTGCACACCTACACGATGACGAACGACGTCGCCTACATCGAACCGAAGGCGCGGGTTTATTGAGATCGGCCAAGGAAAGCAGCGCACGAATGGTCCGTTTTATGCATAATTCCGGGGCAGCCGAAAGGCTGCGATAAACGGCCATTCCTGCGAGGGACCTCATGATCGACCCGGTTCTTTTCATTCACATCCTGGCGCTGACCGTTGCCGTACTCGGCGGTCTCGGCAGCCGTACATTTCTGACGTCGCTCGTGACGGGCCTGTTCACCGGCCTGCTGCATGCCGGGCTGATCGCGCTGGTCGGTGCGCAGGCAGGCAAGTTCGAGGTCGCCGAACAGCCCTATCTCAATCTCGCGACCGACTACGCGATGAATACCGGCTACCTGAACTTCCCGAACGCACGTTATGTCACTTATCTTGTCGTCTGCGGACTGGCGCTGCTCCTCGTCACGGTGGCCGCGTGGATCGTACGCTTCATCCTCTGCAGCATCGTCTGCGCCGTCATGCCCAGACGCGAGAAGGTCGTCGAACCCGCAGCTCCAGCCGCGCCGGCGATGTCCGCCCCACCCGCTTCGCCGCCTTCTGCTCCGATGCCTCCTGCCCCGCCGGCTCCTGCTCCGGCGCAGGACGCTTCGCTGCAAGCCTCTGCCACGCCGGATGCGCCGACGGAAGACGCGCCGATGCGCATCACTCCAATGCCCGACACTCCCGCCAAGCCGACAACGGAAACCTGAAATGGTCGAACTCACGCTGCCGAAAAATTCGAAGGTCAACGAAGGCAAAACCTGGCCGCACGTGTCCGGCGCCAAGCGTGAGCGCGAATTCCGCATCTACCGCTGGAATCCCGACGACGGTCAAAATCCGCGCGTCGATACGTTCTTCGTCGATCTCGATCACTGCGGCTCGATGGTCCTCGACGCGCTGATCTGGATCAAATCGAACATCGACCCCTCGCTGACGTTCCGCCGCTCGTGCCGCGAAGGCGTGTGCGGCTCATGCTCGATGAACATCGACGGCGTCAACACGCTCGCCTGCACGCGCACGATGGATGAGATCGGGCACGACACCGTGCGCATCTATCCGCTGCCGCACATGCCGGTGGTGAAGGATCTCGTTCCCGACCTCACGACGTTCTACGCGCAATACGCGTCGATCAAACCGTATCTGCAGACCGAGACGCCCGCGCCGCAGAAGGAATGGAAGCAGAGCCACGACGATCGCAACAAGCTCGACGGCCTCTACGAATGCATTCTGTGCGCGTGCTGCACGACGTCGTGCCCCAGCTATTGGTGGAACGGCGACCGCTACCTCGGACCCGCCGCGCTGCTGCAGGCCGCGCGCTGGATCAAGGATTCGCGCGACGAGGCGACCGGCGAGCGGCTGGATTTCCTCGAAGATCCGTTCCGCCTCTATCGCTGCCACACCATCCTGAATTGTTCGAAGGCCTGCCCGAAAGGGCTGAACCCGGCGAAGGAAATCGCCGAGGTGAAGAAGATGCTGGTCGAACGGCAGGTGTGACCGCGGCAATCGCTGGATCGTTGGAAAGCGCACCGCTAGGGTTGCCGCATGGACGAGCCGGCTCTCGATCTTTCAGGCCTGACGCTGTCGCCGCAAAAGGAAACGGTCCGCGCCTTCTATAAGGAGATGTGGGACCGCGCCGACAAAAGCCTCATTCCGGAAATCTTCCATTCCGACTTCACCTTTCGCGGCTCGCTCGGCCCGACCTTGCGCGGACATGCGCAATTCGCCGGCTACGTCGATTACGTCACCGGCGCGCTCGATCGATACACCTCCGACATCCTCGCGCTGGTCGAGGAAGGCAACCGCGTCTGCGGCAAGCTGCGCTTCCACGGCTATCATCGCGGCGTGCTGTTCGATTGCCCGCCGACCGGACGCCATGTCTGGTGGCACGGCACGCCGATCTTCACGTTCGACGGCGCCAAGGTGCGCGATCTCTGGGTGCTCGGCGACATTCACGGATTGATCGCCCGGCTGAAGGCATGACGGTGTGCCTGATCGCCGGCCGCTATGCGGGCAAGCCGCGCGCGATCGTTTCAATTCTTAAGAAACGTTCATCGCCTTTGTCGTAGGCAAATTTCGTCTGCGCCGCAAAATAGCCATCACGCAAACATGAGCGCGCCGCGAGGTTTCGGCAGGCTTGGAGCGCTTTTGTGGCGTAGACTCGCGTCCTGCTGATTCTGCCTGCCACTACCGGGGACGAAGACTTCCATGACGAAAGTTAAGTTGCTGCTGGCGACGACAATCATCCCAGCATTCGCCTTGGCCTGCCCGCCGCAGACCAAAGCACAGACCAATCCGACACAGGTTGCGCAGAACAATCCCGAACAGGAAAGGAAGCGGCCGGGCGCGGCTCAGCCGACGAAGCCCGCACCGACGGGACGTCCTGCCGCACCACCTCCCGAACGGCCGCGTCCATCGGGCGTTCCGGCGAAGCCGAACGGACCGGCTGCGACGGCACCCGCCGACAAGCAGCGCCCGGCCGGCCCCACTGCGCCAACCCGCCCGACCACCGCGCCGGTCGAAACGCCAAGATCGACCACAGCGCCGACCCGCCCGACAACGGGTCCTTCCACAACGACATCGCCGGGCGGATCACCCGGCCGTTCGGCTGTTCCTGCCGAGACACAGCGGCCCTCGACCATACCGAACCGTCCGACGACGGGTCCGGCCACGACGACGACGCCGAGCGGATCGCCCGGGCGTTCGGCCGTGCCCGCCGACACGCCGCGGCCGTCGACACTGCCCAACCGTCCGGCTACCGGCCCGGCCACCGGCCCTTCCGCCGTCCGCGAACCGCAGCGGATCGACGCGCTGCGCGGACAGCGGCGTGAGGAACGCCAGGGCGACCGCACGATCATCCGCGAAAACGATCGCACCATCGTGCGCGAAGGAAACCGCGCGTTCATCCGTCACAACGAGATGGACCGCTTCCAGCCCGGCAACGGCCGCTTCAATCGCGATGTGCGGATCGAGCGCCGCGGCAACGACACGCAGGCCGTGATGATCCGTCCCGGCGGCGTGCAGATCATCAACGTCTTCGACGCGGACGGACGGCTGATCCGCCGCATCCGCCGGGGACCGGATGGCCGCGAGTTCGTCATCATCGACAACCGTCCGCGCGGTCCCAGCGGCTTCTTCGTACAGCTTCCGCCGCCGGTCATCCGTATCCCGCGCGAGCGTTACATCTATGACTGGCGGCGTGGCAGCCCGGATGAGGTCTACGGCGTCCTGATGCTGCCGCCGGTCGAGCCGCTGCAGCGCGCCTACAGCCTCGACGAAATCCGCTACAGCGCACCGTTGCGCGATCGGATGCCGCGCGTCGATCTGGACACGATCACTTTCGACACCGGGTCGTGGGAGATCCGGCCGGATCAGATGGACGTGCTCTCGGTCATTGCCGACGCGCTCCAGCGGGCGATCCAGGCCAACCCCGATGAAGTGTTCCTGATCGAGGGCCACACCGATGCGGTCGGTTCGGATATCGACAACCTGTCGCTGTCGGACCGCCGCGCGGAATCGGTGGCGCAGGCGCTCACCGAGCAGTTCGGCATCCCGCCGGAAAACCTCACGTCGCAGGGCTATGGCGAGCAAAATCTGAAGATCCCGACCGATGGGCCGGAGCCGCGTAACCGTTACGTGACGGTGCGGCGGATCACGCCGCTCCTGACCGGCCAGAACTGACCGGCGCCGAGAGCGAAAACGAAAAGAGGCGCGGAGCGATCCGCGCCTCTTTCTTTTCGTGCCAGCGATTTCGGCTACAGCTTCAATTTCTTCTTGCGTTGCCCGAGCGTGCGCAGCCGCAACGCGTTGAGCCGGATGAAGCCCGCGGCATCGCGGTGGTCGTAGGCGACCGCGCCTTCCTCGAAGGTGACGAGATCCTGATCGTAGAGCGAATACATGCTCTCGCGGCCGATGACGGCGACCGATCCCTTGTAGAGCTTCAGCCGCACCCGGCCGGTGACGAATTCCTGGCTCTTGTCGATCGCGGCCTGCAGCATCTCGCGCTCGGGCGAGAACCAGAATCCGTTGTAGATGAGCTCGGCATATTTCGGCATTAGCTCATCCTTCAGATGCGCCGCGCCGCGGTCGAGCGTGATCTGCTCGATCCCGCGATGGGCAGCGAGCAGGATCGTCCCGCCCGGCGTCTCGTACATGCCGCGCGATTTCATGCCGACGAAGCGGTTCTCCACGAGGTCGAGCCGCCCGATGCCGTTCACCTTGCCGAGATCGTTCAGCGCCTTGAGCAGGGTCGCGGGCGACATCGTCTTGCCGTCGATCGCGACCGCGTCGCCCTTCTCGAAATCGACCGAGATCACCGTCGGCTTGTCGGGCGCCTTCTGCGGATCGTCGGTGCGCGAATAGACGTAATCCGGTACGTCCTGCGCGGGATCTTCCAGAACTTTGCCTTCCGACGAGGCATGCAGCAGGTTCGCATCGACCGAGAACGGCGCTTCGCCGCGCTTGTCCTTGGCAATCGGAATCTGGTGCGCTTCGGCGAACGCGATCAGCTGCTCGCGCGAGCGCAAATCCCATTCGCGCCATGGCGCGATGATGGTGATGTCCGGCTTGAGCGCATAATAGGTGAGTTCGAAACGCACCTGATCGTTGCCCTTGCCGGTCGCGCCGTGGCAGACCGCGTCGGCGCCGACCTTCTCGGCAATCTCGATCTGCTTTTTGGCGATCAGCGGCCGCGCGATCGACGTTCCGAGGAGGTACTGGCCCTCATAGACGGTGTTGGCGCGGAACATCGGGAAGACATAGTCGCGAACGAATTCCTCGCGCAGGTCCTCGATGAAGATGTTTTCCGGCTTGATGCCGAGCAGCAGCGCCTTGTTGCGCGCGGGCTCAAGCTCCTCCCCCTGGCCGAGATCGGCGGTGAAGGTCACGACTTCGCAGCGATAAGTCGTCTGCAGCCATTTCAGGATGATCGAGGTATCGAGCCCGCCCGAATAGGCGAGCACGACCTTCTTCACGTCGGATTTATGCATCGAAATAGAGTTCGCGCCAGAGGTTCAAAAGCGGCGCGGACTATAGGCGGAACCCGTCACGACGCAAGGGCGCGGGGCGAAGGCCCGCGCGCCCGGTCGTTCGCGCCTTAGAAATTATCGGGCGTATTGCACTCGCGATAGCGGCCGTTGCCCTCGTCCATGTAGCAGCCAAAGCTCGACACCCAGCGCCCGTTCGGCAACTGGATCATGCGTGCGGGCTCACCCGGGTGCGGAACCGCGCCATAGGCGGAGGGTCCGGGCGCCGCCGGAGCCTGCGTGCGGCGCCCCGGCCGGCCTTGGGTCACATTGGTATTGGGACGGCATTCGCCGCCGACGCCGCTGATGGTCGCGAGGCATTGCTTGTAGCTGGTGAAGCCGCAATTCGAAGTGGTCCAGTCATACCAGGCGCACCAGGAATAATGGGTCGCGGCGCGCGCCGGATGTGCGGACATCAGGGCAGCAACGGCGACACCAGCCAAAATCAGAATACGCATATCGTCTTCTCCACGTTATCGCTCCGTGCCTTGAACGGGCGCGCGGTCCGATCGTTCCAGTATAGCACTCAGCGCGCGGGGCGCCTGCGCTTCGCGGGCTTGCGGCGGCGCGCCTTGCGATCGCGCTGCGGCGCGGAAAAGAGCCGGATCGGCCACGTCACGAACCGCCCGATCGCATTTTCGACCGCGGCGTCGGTCGTCCGTGTCGGCCGCCAGCGATAGATGACCGCATAACCGAGCCACACGATCATGAAGGTAAAGAATCCGGCGAAAAACACGTCGGACAGGAAGTGTCCGCCCGCCATCATGCGCATCACGCCCATCGCCGATCCGAAGGTCAGCGCCGCAGCATAGGCGAGCGGCCGCCACGGCGCGGGCGCGAGCGCGGCGGGTGCGAGCGACCAGAACGCGCCGGATACGTCGCCCGACACGAACGAGCAATTCTTCTCGCAATCACCGCGCGGATCCCACCACGGCACGAAATGCTCCTTGCCGCCGAATTCGGTGACATCGACCGGGCGGGGCCGCCCCCAGTAATCCTTCAGCACCAGATTGACGACGAGGCCGGGCGCGAGCGCGAGCGTTGCGATCAGAAAAATCGCCGCGCGGCCGGGAATGAGCATCGGCATCGAAGGGCGGATGAGCTTCCAGATGACCGCGGCGACGGCAGGCGCGACGAGAATGGCGCTGATCCAGAGAACGGCGTCGCGAAGCGCCGATAGCGTCGGATGCAGCCGCATTCCGAAGGTGAAATTCGGACGATACGACGAATGCACAAAAAGCGACGCGATCTTCAGGTCGAGTTCCGGAAAGATTCCGAAGATCGCGCCCACGATGACGGCAAGCGCGAGCGCGATGTAAAGTCCGGTGCGGTTCATGCCGCGCCGGTCTAGCGGACACGCATCGTCATAGCAATAAATCGTAGCACGAGGGCTTGACCGCTACGCATGCGTTTCGGGTAGATGTGACGAAGCGAATTGCAGATCCGCCGCCGAAACATCGACATGCCGCAACCCGTGCTCGACTTCTGGTTCGACTTCGCCTCGACCTATTCGTATCCGTCGGCCATGCGTATCGCCCCGCTCGCGCAAGCGGCGGGTGTCTCGGTTCGCTTTCGCCCGTTGCTGCTCGGGCCGATCTTCAAGGCCCAGGGCTGGGACAATTCGCCCTTCAACCTGTACGAAGCGAAGGGTCGCTACATGTGGCGCGACCTCGAGCGGATCTGCGCGGACCTGTCGCTTCCCTTCCGTAAGCCCAATCCGTTTCCGCAGCACAGCCTTCTTGCCGCGCGCACGGCACTCGCCGCGCTCGAACAGCCATGGGGCGAGGATTTCTGCCGCGCCGTGTTTCAGGCCGAGTTCGCCGATGGCAAGCGGATCGACGATCCCGCGGTGATTCAGGACGTCCTGCGCTCCCTGAAGCAGGACGCGCGGCCCGCGCTGGAACACTCGCAGAGCGAGGAGATCAAGATGCGGCTTCGTGCGCAGACCGACGAAGCCGCGAAGCTCGGGGTCTTCGGCGCACCTACATTTATTACGGCCGGCGAATTGTTCTGGGGCAACGACCGGCTCGAACAGGCGCTGGCCTTTGCCAAGCGGTCCAGTTGACGCGCCAAAAAAATCTTCGATGCCGCGGAACCGCGATTCCCGGTCCGCGTTATCCCGACAACGCGACGCGACACCCGACGACCTGAAGGCGATTGAACGATCGCCCGAAAACCCCGGCTTCGGCCGGGGTTTTTGCGTCTGCCGCTCCGGCCTTACGGATCGAGCCGCATCGGCAGGCCGGCGAGCGCCATATGCTGCTTCGCCTGGCGGACGGAAAATTCCCCGAAATGGAAGATCGACGCGGCGAGCACCGCGGTCGCGTGGCCGTCCCTGATTCCCGCGACCAGATGATCGAGCGTGCCGACGCCGCCCGAGGCGATCACCGGCACGGTGACCGCGTCTGCTACCGCGCGCGTGAGCGGAATGTCGAAGCCCTGCTTCGTACCGTCCCTATCCATCGAGGTGAGCAGGATTTCGCCCGCGCCAAGTTTCACCACTTCGTTCGCGTAGTCGATCACGTCGAGCCCGGTCGGATTGCGCCCGCCATGCGTGAAAATCTCCCAGCGATCCGTCTCGCCCGGACGCGACACCTTCTTGGCGTCGATCGCGACGACGATGCACTGGTCGCCGAATTTCTCCGCCGCCTCACGCACGAAATCGCGCCGGTTCACCGCGGCGGTGTTGATCGAAACCTTGTCCGCGCCGGATTGCAGCAGCGCGCGGATGTCCTCGACCGTGCGCACGCCGCCGCCGACCGTCAGCGGCATGAAGCAGGCCTCGGCGGTGCGCCGCACCACGTCGAGGATGGTGCCCCGGTTCTCGTGGCTCGCGGTGATGTCGAGGAAGCATAATTCGTCCGCGCCGGCGGCGTCGTAGGCGATCGCGGCCTCGACCGGGTCGCCGGCATCGCGCAGATCGACGAACTTCACGCCCTTGACGACACGGCCGTCCTTGACGTCGAGGCAGGGAATGACGCGGACCTTGAACATGTTGCTCCCATGGGGCGCTGGCGGCGGGGGAGTGTTAGGATAGGCTTGCGTGAATTTCCATAGCGGAGCAGGCGATGCCGGCCACTCTCTTGCTTGTCGCGTGCTGCCTGTTTGCGGCCCTGCTCGGCTTTGCCGCGCACCGGGCCAGCATCTGCGCGGTACGGGCGGTTTCCGAGGTCATCAGCGCGCGGACCGGCTACATGCTGCTCAGCATCGTCAAGTCGACGCTGTGGGTGATCGCGATCACGCTGCCCTTCATTTTCGTCGCGCCTGCGACCGCCGGCGGGATCAGCGGCTGGATGCTGACGGGCTCGGCCCTCCTGGGCGGGTTCGTCTTCGGACTGGGCGCGGCGCTGAACGGGGCGTGCGCCTATTCCACCATGGCGCGCCTCGTCGATGGCGAAGCGCGGATGGTGGCCTCGATTGCGGGATTCGCGGTCGGCGTGGTCGTCTTCATGCTGCTTGCCGACGGACAATGGCTGACGCGACCGGCGCGGACGCCGGCGCTGATCGGAACCCTCGCGACGTGGTCCTACCTGATCGGCGCGGCCCTTATCTTGTTTGCACTCTATGAGATCGTCCGGCTGTGGCGCGACCGCGCGCGCGGCGAGACCCTGATGCGGGTCGCCTGCGCGAAGCAATACCGCCTCTCGACAGCAGCCCTGCTGATCGGGCTATCCAGTTCGATGATCTTCCTGCTGATCGGATCGCCCGGCTACACGATCACCATGCAGAACCTGGTCGAAGGCGCGATCGGCGCGCGCGCGTCGCCCGCCGCCGCACGCTGGATCCTGCTTCTCGCCGTGCTTGCCGGCATGCTGATCTCGACGCTCGAACGCGGAAGTTTCCGCCTCGACTGGCGGCCGCGCCTCGACTGGCTGCGCAACATCGGCGGCGGCGCGCTGATGGGTCTTGGCACGGCGATGCTGCCGGGCGGCAATGATGCGCTGATCCTTTACGGGATCCCGAGCCTGTCACCGCATGCGGTGCCGGCCTTTCTCGCGCTCGGCCTCGGCGCGGCGGCAGGTCTCTACGCGATGAAGCATCTCGCGGGAATCGAAACGCGGGTCGTGTGCCGCAACGATATCTATCTCGCCGAGGCGCAGCCGAAGGATTCGATACTCAATTCGCACGCGCCGCTCGGATGAGTCCGAGCGCTACCTTCGCATCGAGGCGTCCGTCGTAGAGCGCGCGCCCGGCGATCGCGCCTTCGAGCTTCGCGGCGCGCGGATCGAGCATGGCGCGGATGTCGTCGACTGAAGCAAGTCCGCCCGAGGCGATCACGGGAATCGACACTGCATCGGCAAGCGCGATCGTCGCGTCGAGATTGAGACCCTTCAGCATCCCGTCGCGGGCGATGTCGGTGTAGACGATGGTTGCAACTCCGACATCCTCAAAGCGCCGCGCGATATCGAGCGCGGACAACTCGGATTGCTCCGACCACCCCTGCACCGCCACTTTGCCGTCGCGCGCATCGAGCCCGACCGCGATCCGCGCCGGATCGAGCTGCGCCGCCTCGCGCACGAAGGCCGGATCGCGTACCGCGGCGGTGCCGATGATGACACGGTTCACGCCCTTGTCGAGCCAGCCTTCGACTGTCGCCATGTCGCGGATGCCGCCGCCAAGCTGCACCGGGATGTTGGTCGCTTCCAGGATCCGGTCGACCGCGTCGCCGTTCACGGGCTTGCCGGCGAACGCGCCATCGAGATCGACGATATGCAGATATTCGAAACCGGCGAGCTCGAACGCATAGGCCTGCTCGGCCGGATCGCGATGAAAGATCGTCGCCCGCGCCATGTCGCCCTGTTCGAGGCGCACGCAGAGACCATCCTTCAGATCGATCGCAGGAAAAAGGATCACGGCTTCCACGTCAGGAAATTCGCGATCAGCGACAGGCCGAGCCGCTGGCTTTTCTCGGGGTGGAACTGGGTGCCGATCATGTTGTCGCGGCCCACCATCGCCGTGACCGGCCCGCCATACTCGGCCTGCGCGATCAGGTCGCTTCCCTGCGACGGCTTCAGCTCGAACGAGTGCACGAAATACGCATGCAGTCCATTCGGTCCGACCGGGATGCCTTCGAGCAGCGGATGGCCCTTGCGCGCATCGAGCGTGTTCCAGCCCATGTGCGGGATTTTCAGCTCCGGGTCGGACGGCTCGATCCGGTCCACCTCGCCGGGAATCCAGCCAAGACCGTCCACCACCTCGTATTCGCGCCCGCGCTCGGCCATCAGCTGCATGCCGACGCAAATGCCGAAAAACGGACGGCCCTTGCCGCGCACTGTTTCGTTCAGCGCATCGATCATGCCGTCGACCGCGGCCAGCCCGCGCTTGCAGTCGGCGAACGCGCCGACGCCGGGCAGCACGACGCGATCGGCGCGGCGCACCTTGTCCGGATCGTTGGTGACTTCGATGGCCTCGCCGATGGCGTGATCGCGCGCCGCGCGCTCGAACGCCTTGGCGGCAGAGTGCAGATTGCCTGAGCCGTAATCGACGATCGCCGTGGTCATCGCGAGCCTCCCGGCTCGGGGAACAACCCGACCACGTCGGACGGCGCGCCGCGCGGCATGCGCATGGCCGAAGGTGGAACGGACGGAGGAGGCGTAAGCGGCGCGGCCACGCTCGTCGCGGTCCTCGCGGTGAAGAAACGGCGTTCGGCGGATTCCAGATCGTCGCCGACGACTGCCGCGACTTCGCGCAGGCCGTTACGGCGCAGCGTCCACCGCCGCAGCGTCCCGGCCTCGAAGCCGAGCAGCAACGCGATCAGGAACGCGATCGAGACGAAAGCAAGACCGCGCACCGGAAGGAGATAGGCGATGCCGCCGAGGGCGACGATCAGCGCGACATAGCCTGCGAGCGCGAGCCAAAGTCCGCGCCAGATCAGCCAAACCGGGCCGAGCAGGAAAGCCCAGAAATAGAATCCGTCGCGCACGAACACGACGCGGTCGGGATCGAATGCCGCGTCGCTCCGCTTCAGGTCAGGTTCGTGCACGGTGTAGATGGGCATGACTTTACTGCCGGTCAGCCGCCGAGCGACCCCTTGGTCGAGGGAATCTCGTTCGCGGCGCGGGGATCAATCGCGAGCGCCACACGCAGCGCGCGCGCCAATCCCTTGAAGCATGATTCCGAAATATGGTGATCGTTGGTCCCGTACAACGTCTCCACGTGCAGCGTCATGCCCGAATTCATGGCAAACGCCTGGAACCACTCGTTCACCAGTTCGGTGTCGAAGGCGCCGATCTTGTCGCGCGTGAAGTTGGCTTTGAACACGAGGAAGGGTCGGCCGGAAATATCGATCGCAACGCGGGTCAGCGCCTCGTCCATCGGGACGTGCACGTCCGCATAGCGGGTGATGCCCTTCATGTCGCCGAGCGCCTGCTTCACCGCCTGACCGAGTGCGATGCCGACATCCTCCGTGGTGTGGTGATGGTCGATGTGCAGGTCGCCCTTGGCCTTGACCTCGATGTCGATGCGCGAATGGCGCGCGAGCAGGTCGAGCATGTGATCGAGGAAGCCGATGCCGGTCGCGATCGACGACATTCCCTTGCCGTCGAGATCGACCGAGACCGCGATATCGGTCTCCTTGGTGGCGCGTTTGACCGCTCCGGTCCGTTTGGCCATCGCAGAATCCCTTGCCCTGAGCCTATTTCCCGGCTCTGTAGCAGGACTGGCCCCGGTGTGCCATATTTCGGCAGGTTACGGAGTATCGATTTCCGTGTGGGGTAAAAGCGTTGAGCTGGCGTACGAGGCCCGGCCGCCAATCGCGGCCCCAAAGGCGCTTCCGTCTCCCCGACCCTTATCCGAACGTCCCCTCAGCCATCTGTTGATCGTCGCCGGCGCTCGGGGTGCCGGGAAGACGACCCTGATCGACCAGCTCGCCAGGGACGAACTGCAGGACGACATTCGTGCGCTGCTCCCAACCGGTGCCGCGCGGTGGCCCGCGATCGGGGCCGTGAAGCACGATCGATGGCTCCCGCAGATAATCGCCTCAACCGCCGCGTCGTGGCAGGTTCCGAACATCACCCTGCATTACGACATGCTGAGGCTGACCTATTTCTTTTCCGAAGAGCACGATCCGGTATCAGATCCGGCGCTGGGGTTTTGCGGCCACGCCCGATCGATAACGGTGGTCACGGTGCGGGCCGACCACGTCCGGATCCTTCGCCAATATCATATGCGTGAAGGCGGGCGCTCGATGAAGCACCTCTTGCGCCGCTCGCTGCTGCGGGCCGCGATGAATGCATCGGACGCCATGAAGCCCGCGCTGCTGAAATCGGCGAAGCCGCTATGGAAGTACGACCGCCATTTCCGCTCCCTGACCAAGCAGATTTTTACCCATTACACCGACAGGCAATTCGTCGATGACCTTTACCGGACGTGGGATGCGACGGCGCGCCGCGCCTGCGCCGGAACACCGTTACGCATGATCGAGATCGAACCCAAGGCCTGGGCCGACGAGCCATGCGAGGTCGAATGGACGATACGCAGCGTTTCCGATTTCGCGGCTTGAGGCCGTTTGCATCGGGCCTGGCGGATACCTAGATCAGTCCGTCCACAGGTTCATCGCACCCATGTCTTCGCAAGAGCAGCTCTGGCACGGCACCACGATCCTGACTGTGCGCAAGGGCGGAATTGTCGCCATCGGCGGCGACGGTCAGGTTTCGATCGGCCAGACCATCGTCAAGGCGAACGCCAAGAAGGTCCGAAAGCTCGGCAAGGGCGAGGTGATCGGAGGCTTCGCCGGCGCCACGGCCGATGCCTTCACGCTGTTCGAGCGGCTGGAAGGAAAGCTCGAGCAATATCCCGGACAGCTTTTGCGCGCCGCAGTCGAACTCGCCAAGGACTGGCGTACCGACCGCTACCTGCGCCGGCTCGAGGCGATGATGATCGTCGCCGACAAGGATGTGTCGCTGGTGCTGACCGGCACCGGCGACGTGCTGGAGCCGGAAGCCGGCGTCGCCGGAATAGGCTCCGGCGGCAATTATGCGCTCGCCGCGGCGCGCGCCCTGCTCGATGGCCCGATGGATGCCGAGCCGATCGTGCGAAAGTCGCTCGACATCGCCGCCGAGATTTGCGTCTACACCAACCGCAATGTGACCGTTGAGACGTTGAAAGCGTAACCCGTAACGATGACCGACTTCTCTCCCCGCGAGATCGTCTCCGAACTCGATCGCTTCATCATCGGCCAGCATGACGCCAAGCGCGCGGTCGCGATCGCGCTGCGCAATCGCTGGCGCCGCCTGCAGCTCGACGACAAGCTGCGCGAGGAAGTGCTGCCGAAGAACATCCTGATGATCGGACCGACCGGCGTCGGCAAGACCGAAATATCACGACGGCTGGCGAAGCTCGCGGGCGCGCCCTTCATCAAGGTCGAAGCGACGAAATTCACCGAGGTCGGCTATGTCGGCCGCGACGTCGAGCAGATCGTGCGCGACCTGCTCGAAGTCGGCATCGCGCTGACCCGCGAACGCAAGCGCAAGGACGTGGCGGCGCGGGCGCAGCTCGCGGCCGAGGATCGCGTGGTCGATGCGCTGGTCGGCGCCAATTCCAGTGCCGCGACGAAGGAATCGTTCCGCAGGAAGCTGCGCTCCGGCGAGCTCGACGACAAGGAAATCGAGATTGAGGTGCAGTCGGGCGGCGGCGGGATGCCGATGTTCGAAATTCCCGGCATGCCGGGCGCGCAGGTCGGTGCCATTTCGATCGGGGACATTTTCGGTAAGCTCGGCGGCGGCCAGAAGAAGACCCGCCGGCTCCTGGTGAAGGAGTCGCACGAAATCCTGGTCAACGAGGAATCCGACAAGCTGCTCGATCAGGAGCAGCTCATCCAGGAATCGATCCGCGCGGTGGAGAATAACGGCATCGTCTTCCTCGACGAGCTCGACAAGATCTGCGCGCGCGAAGGACGCCATGGAGGCGACGTGTCGCGCGAGGGCGTGCAGCGCGACCTTCTCCCACTGATCGAGGGCACCACCGTCTCGACCAAGCACGGTCCGGTGAAGACCGACCACATCCTGTTCATCGCCTCGGGCGCATTCCACATCGCAAAGCCCTCCGACCTCCTACCCGAGCTGCAGGGCAGGCTGCCGATCCGCGTGGAATTGCGCGCGCTGACGCGGGACGATTTTCGCCGCATCCTCACCGACACCGAGGTGTCCCTCATCAAGCAATATATCGCGCTGATGGGCACCGAGGGCGTGACGCTCGATTTCACCGACGATTCGATCGACGCAATTGCCGATATCGCGGTGGCGGTCAATTCCAGCGTGGAGAATATCGGTGCGCGCCGGCTGCAGACCGTGATGGAGCGGGTGCTCGACGAGATTTCATTTGCCGCCGCCGACCGCTCCGGCGAGACGGTGAAGATCGACGGCGATTATGTGCGCAAGCATATCGGCGATCTGGCCAAGAACGCCGACCTGAGCCGGTTTATCCTCTGATCTTGTCATACCCGGCCTTGTGCCGGGCATCTCGCTTAGGGACGCACGTTCCCCCCAAGCGGGATGGCCGGGTCAAGCCCGGCCATGAGACGTTGGAAGAAATTATTCCTTCGCCAGATCGCCGAGCAGGCTCGCCGCGACCGACAGCTTCGAGAGTGTGAGCCCGCTATCCGCGATCTGGTGGATCGCCGCGCGGATGCGCTCGACCTCGCCGCCGCGCTGCGTCACCCAGGCCTGCACCGCCGCCTCTCCGGTCTCTCCGCCCGCGACCATTTCCGCCGTCAGCCGCCGCAAGGCTTCGCCGAGGGAATCGCGCGCGCGATCGAGCGCAAGCCGGTCGAAATAATCGGTCACCGTAATTTCGCGGCCGGCCTCGATGATCGGATCGATGCTGAAGAAGCCGCGCGCGGCGAAATAGGTCCGCGCCACATCCGCGACCGGCTTGTGCGTTCGGTCCGCGACCAGAATGATGTCGGGGGCGACCGCAAGTCCCGGCAGATTGGCGATATGGCGCGCCAGAGGCGCGGGCAGTCCGGCCTGTATCAGCTCGTCGGCACGGGTGGAGCCGGACGCTTCGAGCAGCGTGCCGACTTCCGCGATGCCAGCGCGGTAATGATCGACGATGCCGGCAAGCCCGCCGGTCAGATCGACGTTGCGCAGGAACCAGACCAGCCGGTCGAGCAGCAGGTCCTGGACCGCCGCGTAAAGCTCAAGCTGCAGCGCGCCCGCGACCTTGCCGTCGAGCGTGTTGATCTCATCGTTCAGCGCCGGCATGCCGTAGCTGTCGCGCACCGCCGCGAACGCGAACGCAATCGCCGCGACCGACGCGCCCGTCTCGTCCGTCATGCGCGCGACGATCGAGGGTCCGCCGCGGTTCACCATCGAATTGGCAAGCTGCGTCGAGATGATCTCGCGATGCAGCCGGTGCTGCTCCAGCGCCTCGGGATAGCGGCCCGCCAGTTCCTTCGGGAAATAGCGCCCGAGCTCGCGCCGCAGATAGGGGTCGTCCGGCACGTTCGATTCAAGCAGGTCGCTGTAGAGCGAAAGCTTGGCGTAGGCGAGCAGGACCGCGAGCTCGGGCCGCGTGAAAGTTTCCCCGCGCCGGCGCCGCTCGCCGATCTCCATGTCGTCGGGCAGGAATTCGACGGTGCGGTCGAGAAGGTCCCGCGCTTCGAGCGTCTGCATCAGGCGCTGCAGAAATCCAGTATCGGCAAGACCGCGCCGTTCGGCGAGCGAGATCGCGAGCGTCTGCAGGTAATTGTTGCGCAGGACGAGTTGCGCGACCTCGTCTGTCATTTCCTGCAGGAGTTCGTTGCGGCCCGCGATCGTCAACGCGCCGGACCGCACCGGAATGCTCAGCGCGATCTTGATGTTGACCTCGACGTCGGAAGTGTTCACGCCGGCGGAATTGTCGATCGCGTCGGTGTTGAGGCGCACGCCGTTCCGCGCGGCCTCGATGCGGCCGAGCTGCGTGACGCCGAGATTGGCGCCCTCGCCGATCACCTTGCAGCGAAGATCCTTTCCGGTGACGCGGATCGCATCGTTGGCGCGATCGCCGGCCGCCTCGTTGCTCTCGCTCGATGCGCGGATATAGGTACCGATGCCGCCGAACCAGAGCAGATCGGAGGGCATCTTCAGGATCGCGGTCATGATCTCCTGCGGCGTCGCGTGCTCGCCGTCGAGCCCGAGCAAGGCCTTCATCTGCCCCGACAGCGGCACCTGCTTCAGTGAGCGCGGGAACACGCCGCCGCCTGCGGAGATCAGCGACTTGTCGTAGTCCTGCCAGCTCGAACGCGGCAGATCGAACAGGCGCTGGCGTTCGGCAAAGCTGCGTTCCGGATCCGGTTCCGGATCGATGAAGATGTCGCGATGATCGAAGGCTGCGATGAGCTTGATCGTCTTTTCGCGCAGCATCCCGTTGCCGAACACGTCGCCGGACATGTCGCCGATGCCCGAGACCGTGAACGGCGTCTTCGTAATATCGACGTCCATCTCGCGGAAATGCCGCTTCACTGCTTCCCACGCCCCGCGCGCGGTGATGCCCATGACCTTGTGGTCGTATCCGGCCGATCCGCCCGATGCGAAAGCGTCGCCGAGCCAGAAACCGTGCTCGACCGAGATCGCGTTCGCAGTGTCGGAGAAGGTGGCTGTTCCCTTGTCGGCTGCGACCACGAGGTAGGGATCGTCGCCGTCGTGACGAACCACGTTGTCGGGATGCACGACCGTATCGCCGGACAGGTTGTCGGTGATGTCGAGCAGGCTCGCGATGAACAGCTTGTAGGTGGCGATGCCTTCCGCCGCGATGGCCTCGCGCGTTCCGCCGACGGGCAGGAATTTCGGCACGAAGCCGCCTTTCGCGCCGACCGGCACGATCACCGCGTTCTTGACCTGCTGCGCCTTCACGAGGCCGAGAATTTCGGTGCGGAAATCCTGCGGCCGGTCGGACCAGCGGATGCCGCCGCGCGCCACTTTGCCGAAACGCAGGTGGATCGCCTCGACTCGCGGCGAATAGACGAAAATCTCGTAGAGCGGCCGGGGCAGCGGCAGGTCGTCAATCTTGCGGCTGTCGAACTTGATCGCGATCAGCGGCTTCGGCATGCCATCCATGCCGACCTGATAGAAATTCGTGCGGATCGCCGAGCGGATCGCATTGATGAAGTGGCGAAGGATACGGTCCTCGTCGAGACTGTCGACCCCGTTCAGGGCCGCCTCGATCTCGGCACCGATCGCCGCCTCCCGTGCGGCACGCTCCGCTTCCGGCGCACGCGGATCGAAACGCGCCTGGAACAGCGCGACAAGCTTCCCGGCGATGGCGCTGTGCCTGCGCAAGGTCGCCCACATGTAATCCTGCGAGAACGGCACGCGAATCTGGCGCAGGTAGCGCGAGATCGTACGGATCATAGCGACGTCGCGCCACCACAGGCCCGCGGTCAGCACCAGCGCATTGAAGCCGTCGTTTTCGGCAAGGCCCCGCATCACGAACAGGAAGGCCGCCTCGAGCGGATGCTTCATCTCGTCGAGGTCGACGCTGCCGCCGTCGGCGCGTTCCAGCAGCATGTCGTGCAGCCAGATCGGCGCGTGCTCCGGCGTGCCCGCCAGTTCGTAGGTGCGCTCGTCGACCACCCTGAACGCCATGTTCTCCAGGATCGGCACGCGCTCGGAGAGCGGGATCGGTCTGCCCCAGCTCCACACCTTCAATGCGACGCAATTTGGCGCCGCTCCCGCCTTGCCGTGGAAGTCGACGCTGGTCGGCCGCTCCTCGGACAGGCTTTCGATGGTGCGGATGTCGTCGATCGCCGTCGCCGGCGGATAATGGTCGCGATAGCTCGCCGAAAACGCATGGCCGTAGCGATCGAAAAGGCGCTTGGCGCGCGTCGCCTCGTAGGCGAGCGAGAGCGTTTCGGCGAGCGCGTCGGTCCAGGTGCGCACGATCGCGCTGACGGCGTATTCCAGTTCCGGGCGTTCGGGAAATTCGATCGCGTCTTCCGAGCGGCGGATCACGTAGTGGACGCGGACCAGCGGACCTTCCGGAAAAAACAGGCTGAAGGTGCCGACGCTGCCCTTGAAAATCTCGGAGAGAAATTCGCCGATCGAATCGACGACCGCGCCGCCGGCGCGCTCGCGCGGCACGTAGACGATCGCCGACACGAAGCGGTCGAACCGGTCGCGCCGCGGCAGGACGCGCACGCGCGGCCTCTCGTCGAGCTGCAGGATCATGAGCGCGAACTGGAACAGGGTCGCGTCGTCGATCTGGAACAATTCGTCGCGCGGATAGGTCTCGAGGATATTGACCAGCGCCTTGCCCGAATGCCCGGCGGGGTTGAAGCCTGACCGCTTCAGCACGTTGTCGATCTTGCGCCGAAGATACGGGATCGACTTGGTCGAGCGCGTATAGGCGCTCGACGTCAGCAGTCCGATAATGCGGAATTCGCCGATCGCGACGCCGTTCGGGCTGTAGCGCTTGACGCCGACGCAATCCATGAACACGCGGCGATGCACGCGCGACTGGGTGTCGGCCTTGTTGATGAGCAGCGCGGTCGATTCCTTGAACGCCTCATGCATCTCGTTCATGGTCGAGGCGGCGTCGAGGCGCGCGAATTCCTGTCCTTCGCGCCCGCGCAGGATTCCGAGTCCGGTTTCGGCGCGCGGCTGCAATTCGCCGTTCTGCGCGAACAGATAATCGCGCACGCCGAGGAACGTGAAATTATTCGCGACCAGCCATTCCAGAAACTGGATGGCCTCGGCGACCTCGTCCACCGGCAGGGGCGGCGGACTTGCCTTGAGACCTGCGATGATCTCGGCCACGCGGCCGAGCATCGGCCGCCAGTCCGCGACGCAGGCGCGCACATCGGCGAGCACGGCTTTGAGCGATTTGACGGTGTCGGCCTGCAGGGCCGCGTCGTCGACCTGTTCCACATGGATGTGGATGAAACTTTCGCGCACCACGCCGGCGCTGCTTTCGTCGGCAATCCATGACTGCAATTCGCCGTCGGGCCTGCGTGCGACCGTGAAGATCGGATGCACCACGAGCCGCACCTGGAATTTCCGTTCGCCGAGCTCCGCCATCACCGAATCGACCAGAAACGGCATGTCGTCGTTGACGATCTCGATGACCGAAATGCCCTTCAGCCGCTCGCCGCCGGGCGGCACCGCGGGAGCGGCGAAGCGGATCGACGGCGTGCCGGGTTTGCGCACGCGGAAATTCGCCCACGCCTCGGCCGCGAGGGAAGCGAGTTCCTCGGCTGCATAGCCGACGAGGTCTTCCGGCGCGGCATGTTCGAACAGGCGCGCAACGAAGCTGTCCGGCACCTGATCGTCGTCGAGGAGGCCCGAGGCATCCTCGATCAGGCGCAACGCAGCCTGCTCCTCTTCCGTGCCGAGAAAGACGGAGGGGTTCTTGTCGTCCTGTCGTGCTGGTTCGGCCATGATCTTCAGTGTCGACGATTTGACCGGGAGCCGTCGAGGGCCGGCGGCCTCGACGCGATCAATTTACCCGGAGCAGGAGCAGGAAAGTCGTTCCCGGGTCGCATCGATGGCCGCAAAATTCGGCCAAAAAAAGAGAACCCGCGGAATATCGGACCCGCGCCCGGCGTCAGAATTCGACCAGCTTGTTCGGGATTTCGTTGCGGTTGATCGCGCCGGGCGGAAAATGCTTCGCCAGCACCTCGCCGCAGCGTTCGATGGCCGCGACCAGACCCTCGGTCGGGCGCTTTTCCTTCATCGCGGTAACGAGATCGGCCATCGCCGCATCCCAGGTGCCCCGCTCGACGACCGCGTTGATCCCCTCGTCTGCGATGATCGCGGCATAGCGCTCGGCGACCGAGACGAAGATCAGCACCCCGGTCCGGTCCTTGGTATTTTGCAGACCCTGCGCGAGGAATTGCCGCATCGCAGCGCGATGGGCTCGCTCGTAACGGGCGAGCCGCGGCACCACCCGCACGCGGATGGCCGGGTGCGCGAGGATCAGCGCACTCGCGATGAACACCGAAAGCTGGATCAGATAAATGGCCTCGACCGACGCCGTGGTGAACTGGATCAGCGGAAGCGGAACGATCAGCGCAAGCGCCGCAGCCCACGCGACCGGCACCAGACGATAGGCGCCGGAACGGCGGGCGACCACGCAGAAGATTTCGCCCGCGGTTTTTCGTTCCGCGGCCGTGATCGCGGCGGCAATCCGTTCTTTGTCGACCGCGGTAAACATCGTCACCAGCTCCCCGACGAACCGCCGCCGCCGAACGATCCGCCGCCTCCGGAGAATCCGCCGCCCGACGAGCCCGAACTCCAGGACGATCCGCCGGACGACCACGAGGAGCCGGATCCGGACCCCGAGCTTCGATAATGGTTATCCCACCAATACCAGAAGCCCGATTTCGGCTTGGCCTGCGCGAGCCCGAGCGCGATCAGCAGCGAATGCAATCCGTTCATCCCGACGACGATGATGATGATCGCGATGATCAGCCCGAAATCGGAAAACAGGAACCCGACCAGCGAGACGAACCATCCCGGCGTGCGCGAAGCCGGCACGGCGCGCTGCTGGAATTCGGACGCGTCGCCACTCAGCACCTGCACGATGTCGTCCACGCCCCGCACGATGCCGCCGGGAATATCGCCGGCGCGGAAGCGCGGCAGGATCGCGTTCTCGATGATGAGCTTCGATATCGCATCGGTGAGCGTGCCCTCCAGGCCGTAGCCGACCTCGATGCGCACCTTGCGTTCGTTCGGCGCGACGATCAGGAGCGCGCCGTTGTTCGTGCCCTGCTGGCCAATCTTCCACGCGCGGCCGAGCTGATAACCGTAATCCTCGATGCTCGTGCCCTGCAGCGAGGGCAAGGTGACCACGACAAGCTGCGTCGTGTTCTTCGTTTCGAGTTCTTCGAGCTTGCGTGTGAGGTCGGCACGCACCGAAGCATTCAGGATGCCCGCATCATCGACAACACGCCCGGTCAGCGCGGGGAATGTCAGCGCGAACGCTCCGGTCGCGAAGCAAAGGATCGCGAACGCCACGACGAGCGCGCGCCATCCCTGCCCCGCTTGCCAGAGCCGCACCGGATCGCTCCGTCAGAACTTGACCTGCGGGGGGCGCTGGCTGTCGGACGGCGCGGCGAAGGTTTCCATCGGCTTGTTGGCGCGGAACACGGTCGAGGCCCAGATCACGCCGGGAAAGGTGCGCAGCTCCGTATTGTACTGCCGGACCGCCTCGATGTAGTCGCGCCGCGCGACCGCGATGCGGTTTTCCGTCCCCTCGAGCTGCGACTGCAGCGCGAGGAAGTTCTGGTTCGATTTCAGGTCCGGATAGGCCTCGGAAATCGCGATCAGCCGGCCGAGCGCGCCGGTCAGCTGCGCCTGCGCCTCCTGGAATTTCTTGAAGGTCTCCGGGTCGGTGACGGTCGAGGCGTCGACCTTGATCGAAGTCGCCCTCGCGCGCGCTTCGGTCACGCCTTCGAGCACGCTCTTTTCCTGCGCGGCGTAGCCCTTCACCGTCTCGACCAGGTTCGGGATCAGGTCGGAGCGGCGCTGGTACTGGTTCTGCACGTCCGACCACTTCGCCTTGGCCTGCTCCTCGTAGGTCGGGATATTGTTGATGCCGCAACCGGCGAGGAACAGGCTCGCGCAGGCGGCGAACACTGAAATTCGGACGACACGAAACGTGTTGGACATCAATCCCTCCGGCAATTGCAGCAAAATACGGAAACCGCCAAGCTGGCGAATGCGGCCGACCCTAGTTCAAGCGCTGTCCAAGAGAAAGACAGGTTCTATATGTGTGGCGCGATGAGGTCCGGGTTCAATGGCGGCGGTATGACGATGAGCAAATTTTTTGCGGGCGGCCCGGCGGCACTGGCCATCGCCCTTGTGGCGCTTTTTCCGGCCCTCGCACCCGCACAGGACGCGGACGTCTCGCACGGCCGCAACGGCATGGTGGTCGCGCAGGAAGCGCGTGCCGCCCGGATCGGCCTCGACGTCCTCAAGCGGGGCGGCAATGCGGTCGATGCCGCGGTCGCGACGGGCTTTGCGCTCGCCGTGACCTATCCCCGCGCCGGTAATATCGGCGGCGGGGGCTTCATGGTCATCCATCTCGCCAACGGCAAGCGCGACGTCGCGATCGATTATCGCGAGACCGCGCCGGCGCTGACCACGCGCGACGTCTTCCTGAACGATCAGGGCGAGGCCGATCCCGCGAAGTCACGTGACGGCGGGCTCGCGATCGGCGTCCCCGGCACGGTCGCGGGTCTTGCGCTGGCGCATGAGCGCTACGGCTCGGGGCGGCTCACACTCGCCGACCTGATCGAGCCTGCGATCGAGCTTGCGCGCGACGGCATCCCGGTCGATGGCGACATCGCCGACACGCTGTCATCCGCGCGCAACCTGTTCGCGCGCTGGCCCTCGTCCGCGAAGATTTTCCTCAATGCGGGCGGCAATACCCTGACGCCGGGCGACACGCTGCGCCAGACCGATCTCGCCGCGACGCTCGAGACGATTGCGCGCGAAGGTCCGCGCGCCTTCTATGACGGCGCGATCGCCGACAAGATCGCCACGGCCGTCCACGATGCCGGCGGGCGCATGACGGCGGCGGACCTGCGCGACTATCGCGCGGTCGAGCGCGACGTCGTGCGCGGCAATTATCGCGGCTACGACGTCGTCTCCATGCCCCCGCCCTCATCCGGCGGCGTGCACCTCATCGAGATGCTGAACATCCTGGAAGGCTTCGATCTCGCGAAATCCGGCACCGGCAGCGTCGAGACACTGCATCTGATGATCGAGACGATGAAGCGCGCATATGCGGACCGCGCGGTTTTCCTCGGCGACCCGGACTTCGTCACCGTTCCGGTGAAGGGGCTGACCTCGAAGCGCTACGCGGACGCTTTGCGCTCGATCATCTCGCCCTCGCGCGCGACCCCTTCGACGGAAGTTCGCGCCGGAACGCCGGGCGCTTATGAAGGCGACAACACCACGCATTTTTCCGTGGTCGACCGGTTCGGCAACGCGGTCGCCAACACCTATACGCTCAATCTGAGCTACGGCGTGGGTCTCGTCGCCGAAGGCACCGGCGTCCTTTTGAACAACGAGCTCGACGATTTCGCCGCAAAGCCCGGCGCGCCGAATGCCTTCGGCCTCGTCGGTGGCGATGCGAACGCACCCGGACCGCACAAGCGGCCCTTATCCTCGATGTCGCCCTCGATCGTGCTGAAGGACGGCGCGCCGGTTCTGGTCACGGGCTCCCCCGGCGGCAGCCGCATCATCACGGCGGTGCTGCAGGTGATCCTGAACGTCATCGACCATGGCATGAGCATCGAGGATGCCGTGGCCGAGCCGCGCATCCACCATCAATGGGTGCCGGACGAAGTCTTCGTCGAGCCGGGATTCTCCGACGCGACGCTCGATGGATTGCGGACGCTCGGCCACAAGATCACGCAGCGTCCGCCGATGACCTCGACCAATTCCATCGCGGTGACGCCTGACGGTTTGGTCGGAGCCGCAGACCACAGGACCCGCGGCGCGCTGGCCACTGGATACTGAACGGCGGGACGCTCAGGGCCGATCCGCCACCAGCAGCGGACAGCGTTCGGACATGTCATACGAACCGCAGGCCACCAGACGCGCGCCGGGGAAAAACGGCCTGATCACCGACATCAATTGATCCCGGTTGGGAAAACTGAACACCACATTCGATCCGCGATAGAGGTCGATCGTATCGATCTGCTCAAGGCTCAAACCGGCCGCTGCAACCAGCGCGGTCCGCTCCGGAAACATCGCGTTGAATGCTTCCAGAATGTGCGGGACCGGCACGCTCGGCGTTGCGGACTGCGATGCGAGCACCATGGCAATCCGGATCTTCAGCGCATGAAAATTCCTGACCGCACCTGAAAGCGCTGCATCTTTCAGTTCGCGCAGATTTTCCGGTTCGTCCGGAGAGAGATAAAGGCGGCTGACGACCCGCCCCCCGCTTCTGACGATGCGGTGAAGCTCGCGCAGCACGGCCGTGACGTCGCAGGGATAGGGCAGAACGCAGAGGCTGCCGTCGCCGAGGCACACCGAGAAAGCCCCGTCGGTGAAATTCGTATGACGCCAGTCGGCGGCGACGGCACGGCGACGCGCAGTGTTCCCCGGCCAGACATGCGCGATCATCGATATGTTGCGATCGACCGCCACGAGATCGTCTCTGATGTCCGCGAGTTCGGGCGTGACGCCGAGAAGGATCGTCCGCCCTTCGATGCCCTGGATCTGTTCGCGCACGCCGGCAACCACCTGCGCATGCGGACGCAGGGGAGGCGTCAGCTGGGTCCAGGTCCGATAATAGACTTGCCAATGATCGCTCACCGGATCCTCGACACCGCGCGGCTCGTCCGGCCGGACGTTTTGTTACTTCATTTTCCCGGCCGGACTCAATAACTTGCCTGCGCAGGCCTTTCTCCATCACCGCACGAGCCACAGCCGATGACGATCGCCGATCGGATGCAGCCCATGGTGCTGAAGTTCCGCGACGTCCTCTCGGAAACCGAACGGCTTGCCTCGGACAAGCTGCAAGCCTATCAGCTCAGCCTCCTCACGCCCCTGCTCCTGCACGCGCAGCGCAACGTCCCTTTCTACAAGGGGCGGCTCGATGCGGTCTGCCGCGGCGGCGAGATCAACATGGACCGCTGGCGCGAATTGCCGGTCCTCACGCGATCCGAATTGCAGCGAAATTTCCGCGCGCTGAACGCGGATCAGATTCCGCCTTACGCCGGCGAGATCACGTTCGGTGAAACCTCCGGCTCGACCGGACGCCCCGTGAAATACGCGATGAACGAACTCGCCGCCATCGCAAGCGTCGGCGCTACCGACCGTTCGTTCCGATGGTGGGATTTCGACGGCGAAAAAACGATGGCGAGTTTCGTTGCGCGCGGCCGCGAGGGCACCGGTCCTCCGGACGGCAAGACCGAACGCGGCTGGCGGCCCGGCAGCAACGGCCTGCATCACATGCTCGACCTATCGGCCGATGTCGATGAACGGATCGCCTGGCTGAAGACGCGATCCCCGGACTATCTCACCGGCCATTCGTTCGTGCTCCTGAATTTTGCCGAACGCGCGCTCCAGCGCGGGTGCGAGATCGCGCTCGAACGCATCACCTCGATCGGGACGGTGCTGACCGACGATATCCGCGACGCATGCGAAAGGGCGTTCGGCGCAAGGCCGATCGATCAATACGGAGCGCAGGAGACCGGCCTTCTCGCCACGGAATGCCCGTGGTGCAAACAGATGCACGCGCATGCCGAGATCGTGCTTGTCGAACTCCTCGACGATGACGGCGCGCCGAGCCGGCCGGGAACGCTTGGCCGCGTCGTCGTCACGCCGTTTTACAATTACGCAATGCCGCTTGTGCGTTACGAGGTCGGCGACCTCGCCATTACCGGCGCGGAGCGAGTCAAATGTCCGCTCAAGCTGCCGGCCTTCGGTCCCGTCAAGGGCCGCTACCGAAACGCGTTCACCCTCGCCGACGGCCGCACCGTCATCCCCTACATTCCGGTCGGCGAATTGCGGAAATTTATTTCGTTCGAGCAGTATCAGGTCGTGCAGACGGGCCCCGATACAATCGAAATCCGCTACGTGCCGGACGACCCGTCCGCGACGGCGGATCAGGAGGGGCTCGAAGCCTGCGTTCGCAAGATTATCGATCCGAGCTTCAGCGTGCGCGCGGTCGTGACCGACCGCATCGAGCGGTCGGCCTCCGGGAAATACGAAGACTATGTGTCGCTGGTGCCGAAACCGGCGCGCTGAGGATCAGGGCCCGAACTTGTAGGTGATGCCGACGCGCACCTTGTGCACGTCGTCGAGCGCCAGCGTGCCGTTGGTCAGTGTTGCACCGTTCACCGGCACAGTCGCATTACCGAAGCTCTCATAGAGATATTCGATGCGCGCGATCCAGTTCGCACTGAGCATGTATTCGCTCCCGATGCCCGCCACCACGCCGACCAGCGTCTTGGTCGCGCTCGACGAGAACGGGAATGTTCCGTCAGTACCCATGCTTAGGACGTTGATAGTTTCGGAGAACAGGACCCCGGTCTCGGAATACTTCACGTTCGCGAAAGCGACACCCGCCGTACCGTAGACAAGCCATGGGCCGTTTACGACGCCGAGGCGGCCGCGGAATGTGGATTGCCAGTTGAGGCGGACTTCGGAATTGCGTGTGAGGGTGAATCCGTCTTCGACGACGTCGATGCCGCTATAGACGCTGGTCCGGCTGTTGCGGAGCCCGGTCCAGGTCCAGTCGCCTTCGATGCCCGCGAGGATCGTCGGCGAGAGCATCACGTTGTAGCCCATGTGGCCGCCGGCGAGCACACCGCTGCCGCTGTAGGACTGGGTCATCTCGGGAATGCTGAAGAGGTCTTCGAAGTAGGTTGAGGCAGGCGTCGTGACTTTGGCGTCGGCCCAGACACCGCCGACATGCGCGCCGATATACAAACCGGCCCAATTATAGGAAGGCGCTGGCGGCTGCGCCGCTGCCGAGGCGATGTCGAGAAGCGTCAGCGACGCCAGCCCCACAAGCACACTTTTTGTCTTTGGCACTTTTGAGCTCCCCAGTCGTTAAAATATCCTAAACGGCCTCCAGACGCCTCGCAATTGCAATTCTGCAACACATACACAGCCGCGTGTGGAGCGGCGGGTTGCGAACCCCCAACAGACCTCGTTGGTTTTGGCCCCGAAATAATCACTCCCATGATATGTGGTTTGCCGACTGCGCCGGTCCCGTCCCGCTTTGGGATCGCAGGTCGATGCGCTACTGGGCCTGAAGGTGGGCAAGCGCGCTCTTCAGCGACGCGCCGGACACCATGATCGATCCCTGGAACGGCCCATCCATGTCGAGGATCAGGAAGATCGCCGCTCCGATCGAAAGCGAGCACACAAGAAATGCGGTGACGACCAGCGCGTTGCGTGGCGCATTCAGTCCGTAGCCCGCGAAGATGACCGTGATCCACGCCGCCATCACGGTCAGCAGGATCGGACTGATGGTCCCGCGCTCGTTCATGAGGATCGTGCCGCGCGTGTGCATCATCCGCGCCGATATCTCCAGCGCCTGCGAGCGCGTCCAGCGCTGGTCGTCGTCCAGCGGCTTGAGCAGCAGAATCTGGTGCGCCATATCGTCGAGCAGCGCGCCGGCGCTCTTGTCTTCCAGCGGAAGCGGCTCGGTCGAACTTGTCTCCGGCCAGGTCCGATGCACGGACCCGGCCGTGTATTGCAGAAGGGTCTTGCGGATGGGGGCGGCGGGCGGGCCGAAATGCGCGAGCATTCGATCAAGCAGAACGATGTCCGTCGCATAAGCCGCGATATTGTGCTCCGCATCGTCGAAGGTGCGCTTGGCCGACGCCGTCAGCAGTCCGAGCACGAGTGCCGCCAGGATCGAGATCATCCCGATGGCGAGACGGATGGCGTCGCGTGTGTCCTTGGTCCGGTGACGGGGCGGAAGAAAGCGGGAGAATTGCATCCCGGCCATCGCGCCGAGGAACACGCAAAGGGCAACGACAAGACCGACGGCGGCGTCACCCATCGCGTCGGCCCACGTTCGCTTTGACCTGCATTGAAATGGACGGAAGGAAGAAAATTGGAGCGGGCGAAGGGATTCGAACCCTCGACCCCGACCTTGGCAAGGTCGTGCTCTACCCCTGAGCTACACCCGCATCCTTTGGGATCAGCAGCCCGAGGGCTGCCCGAGGCCTTCCTATGCCAAATGGCCCTAACCTTTGCAACCACGCTTGACCCGCCGCCGGAACCCCGCTTTTTGCGGGGTTAACGCACGATGCCGCCGGCCAACGGAGCTTCATGACCACGACCCCGGACCAGCTGTTTGCCTTTCTGGACAGCCTCGGCATCGCCCACCGCACCATCGAGCACCCGCCGCTTTTCACGGTCGAGCAGTCGAAGGCGCTGCGCGGCGAAATCCCCGGCGGGCACACCAAGAACCTGTTCCTCAAGGACAAGAAGGACGCGTTCTTTCTCGTCGTGGCGATCGAGAGCGCGGTGATCGACCTGAAAGGGCTGCACCGCGTGCTTGGCGCGAGCGGCCGTCTTTCGTTCGGCTCGGCCGACCTGATGCGCGAACTGCTCGGGGTCGAGCCCGGATCGGTCACCCCGTTCGGCGTCATCAATGACAAAGGCCACCGCGTGACCGTGGTCCTCGACCAGCCGATGCTCGCGCACGAGACATTGAACTATCACCCCCTCGTCAACACCCGCACCACCGCCATTGCACGCGACGACCTGCTGAAATTCCTGCACGCAACCGGGCATGAACCGCGGATTCTGCAGGTCTCGGGTGCTCCGGCAGAGGCCTAAAACGCGATTGCATTAAGGGGCCGCATCGCCATCTAATGGTCCGTCATTGCCGCCCGAATCTGCGCGCGAGGAACAGGATTTTATGACATTGCTGGACAATGGCGCCGCCGCGGCGCCGCCCGACACGCTGATCGGCGACACCACGACGCAGTCCTTCATGAAGGATGTGATCGAGGAATCGCGCAAGCGGCCGGTGCTCGTCGATTTCTGGGCGCCCTGGTGCGGCCCGTGCAAGCAGCTCACGCCGATCCTGGAAAAGGTGGTGCGCGCGGCCAAGGGCAAGGTGAAGCTCCTCAAGATGAACATTGACGAGCATCCCGCGATTCCGGGCCAGCTCGGCATCCAGTCGATCCCCGCGGTGTTCGCGTTCGTCAACGGCCAGCCGATCGACGGCTTCATGGGCGCGCTCCCGGAGAGCCAGGTGACCGCGTTCATCGAGCGTGTGGTCAAGGACCGCATCGGCGGCGAGGACCAGGACCGCCTGAAGGCGGCCGACGAAGCGCTGGTCAATGGAGATCCCGCCGGCGCCGCCGACATCTACGCGCAGGTGCTGGCGCAGGACGGCACGAACATCCACGCGCTGTCGGGACTTGCGCGCTGCTTTGTCGAAACCGGCGCGCTCGATCAGGCCAAGCAGACGCTCGCGATGGTTCCGGAGGCGAAGCGCAACGAGGCGCCTGTCGCCGCCGCGCGCGCGGCGCTCGAACTCGCCGAACAGGCGAAATCGGTCGGCCCGTTGATCGATCTGGAAGCGCGCGTGACCGAAAATCCCGCCGATCATCAGGCGCGGTTCGACCTTGCGGTGGCGCTCAATGCCGCCGGCAAGCGCGAGGCCGCTATGGATCACCTTCTCGAAATCGTCAAACGCGACCGGAAATGGAACGACGACGGCGCGCGCAAGCAGCTCGTGCAGTTTTTCGAGGCGTGGGGATCGACCGACGATGCGACCGTGGCCGGCCGCCGGAAACTGTCGTCGATCCTGTTCTCGTAGCGCCGGCTATTCCCCGTCGCGCGGCGGCGCGCGGACTGGAATTAAGAGGCCATACGATGCCGATGAACGTGCAATATCACGGGCCGTCGGATTTGCCGGATACGATTCCGGTTTTTCCGCTGCCGGGCGCGCTGCTGCTGCCGCGCGGACAGATGCCGCTCAACATTTTCGAGCCGCGCTATCTCGAGATGGTGGACGATGCCCTCGCGTCGCGCCACCGGCTGATCGGCATGATCCAGCCGGACGGCGCGCATCCGGGCTCTGAGGAAAAGCCTGCGCTCTACCGCATCGGCTGTGTCGGCCGCATCACCCAGCTCGCCGAAAGCGGCGACGGCCGCTATCTCATCCAGCTCATCGGGATATCGCGGTTCAAGATCGTGGAAGAGCTTGTCGTCAGTACGTCCTACCGGCAATGCCGTGTCAGCTATGCGCCGTTCGCCGATGATTTCGTCGCGCGCAAGGGAGAGGATGAAGTCGACCGCGACGCGGTGCTGCGCGCGCTGACGGAATTTCTCGAGGCCAACAACCTGAAGACCGATTGGGATGGAATCGAAGAGGCGCCGAACGAGGCGCTGGTCAACGCACTCGCGATGATGTCGCCTTATGGTTCCGCGGAGAAGCAGGCGCTACTGGAAGCGCCCGACCTCAAGACGCGGGCGGAAATTCTCGTCGCGGTCACCGAGATTGAGCTTGCCAAGGGCAAATCATCGGCCGAGACGCCGCTGCAATGAGGTGCGGTGACAAGTACCCCGATTAGGGATAAAGAACCGGCCATGAACGACGCCGTCGCCCGCAATGTCGATCCGAAGCTCTTGGAAATTCTGGTTTGCCCGCTCACCAAGGGGCCGCTGGAATATGACGCCGCGCGCCAGGAGCTGATCTCGCGCTCCGCCAAGCTCGCCTATCCGATCCGCGACGGCATTCCGATCATGCTGCCGGAAGAAGCGCGCCGCCTCGACTGAAGCCGTCGAACATCGTGTGCCAGGGGGACCATCCATGTTGAAGGTGTGGGGACGCAACACGTCATCGAACGTGCAGAAGGTGATGTGGGCGGTGGGCGAGCTCGGGCTCGATCACGAGCGCTTCGACATCGGCGGGCCATTCGGCAAAAACAAGGAGCCCGCCTATCTCGCGATCAATCCGAACGGTCTCGTGCCGACGTTGCAGGACGGCGACTTCACGCTGTGGGAATCGAACGCGATCGTGCGCTACCTCGCGCGCAATTACGGCAAGCCCGATCAGCTTGAACCGGCCGATCCGAAAATCCGCGCCAAGGCAAACCAGTGGATGGACTGGCAGATTTCAGTTCTTGCGCCGGCCATCGGGCCGGCCTTCCTCGGGCTGATCCGCACGCCTGAGGACAAGCGCGACCTCGCCGCGATCGCCGCCTCGCAATCCAAGACCATCGAAGCCATGAAAATCCTGGACGCGCAGCTCGGCCGCACGAAGTTTGTCGCGGGCGACAAGTTTTCCTACGGCGACATCCCGGTCGGGATCATGGCGTACCGCTACTGGCAGCTCGTGCCCGAGCGACCGGAACTTGAGAATCTGAAGAAGTGGTACGACGGGCTGCAGAAGCGCAAGCCCTTCAAGCAGCATGTCAGCAGCATCAAGCTCGCGTAACACCGCGCGCGAGTCGCATCGCGATCACCCGTCACTCAGTCTCAGAGAGCCTCGCCGCGCAGCAGCTTCGGCACTTCGCCGGTCAGCCCCGCGGCCTCGCGGATGAACATGTCCTTCAACATCGGAAGCCGGTCGACGATGCCGAGCCCGACATCGCGCACAAGCCGCAGGACGTCCGAGCGGTTCGAGAACAGGCGGTTCAATCCATCGGTCGCGACGCCCATGGCCATCGTGTCGAAGCGCCGCCAGCGCTGATAGCGTTCGAGCACGCTCGCCGAACCGACATCGAGCCCGAGCCGCGCGGCATCGACGATGGCTTCGGCCAGCGCCGCGATGTCGCGTAAGCCCATATTCAGGCCTTGCCCCGCGATCGGATGGATCACATGCGCCGCGTCGCCGACCAGCGCGATGCGATCCGCGATGAAACTGCGTGCGACCGATAATCCCAGCGGATAAGCACGCCGTTTTCCGGCAAGCGTGATCTCGCCGAGATGCAGGCCGAAGCGGCGCTCGAGCTCGGCATGGAAGGCATCATCGGCGAGCGCGACGATGCGATCGGCCTCAGCGCTGTTCTCGGTCCAGACGATGGATGAACGGTTGCCTTTCAGCGGCAGGATCGCAAACGGGCCGGCGGGAAGGAAATGCTCTTCCGCCCGGCCGTGGTGCTCGCGCTCGTGCGCGACCGTGGTGACAATTCCGGATTGCCCGTATGGCCAGCCGAAACTCTGGATGCCTGCGATCTCGCGGATGCGCGAGCGTGCGCCGTCCGCGGCGACCAGAAGCCGCGCCGAAATCTCAGCGCCGTCCGAGAGCTGCGCGACCACACGCTCGCCGTCATGCGCGAAGGACGACACCGCCGCCGCGCGCAATTCGACGCCGGTCTCGCGCGCCCGCTTGAGCAGGGCGGCGACCAGCGGCCCGTTCTCGATCATGTGCGCGAACGCTTCGCCCGGCGCGATCTCGCCTTCGAAGGTGAGGAATGTCGGGCGGATCGCATCGTCGAGCTTTGAATCGGTGACGACCATGTCGAGGATCGGCTGGGCGTCCTGCGCGATCGCGTCCCAGGCGCCGACCGTCTCGAACAGCCGCCGCGCCGCGGCGGCGATCGCGGACGCGCGCGCGTCGCCGCCGTCGCGATCGAGCGCGGGATCGGCGACCGTTACCGCAAAGGAATCGCCGAGCCCCTGACGCAGCGCGATCGCGAGCGAAAGCCCGGTGAGATTTCCCCCGCCGATGAGGATGTCGATCTTGCTCATGAATCCTTGCCGTTTCCGCGGCACCTTTAGCACTTTCGGCCCGGTGAAGGCCAATGCGCCCGGTCGGCTTGACTTGGCTCCGAACAGCGCGTCTCTCCTTCGGCGACTTCATCGCCTCTGAGCCAAGCGCATGTCCTCCGCCGTTTCGGATCTGCTCTCCATTCTCGATCTCGAGCCGCTGGAACAAAACCTGTTCCGCGGACGCTCCCCGCAGGTCGGCTGGCAACGCGTATTCGGCGGACAGGTGATCGGCCAGGCGCTGGTCGCGGCCTGCCGCACCGTCGAGGACCGCAGGCCGCATTCAATGCACGCCTATTTCCTGCTCGCGGGCGATCCGAAAGTGCCGATCATCTACGAGGTCGAGCGCATCCGCGACGGGAAGAGCTTCACCACGCGGCAGGTCAAGGCGATCCAGCATGGCCAGCCGATCTTCTCGATGTCGGTGTCGTTCCACAATGACGAGGAGAACGGCCCATTCGACCATCAGGCACAGATGCCCGATGTCGTGGGACCCGATCGCCTGCCGGCCGAAGCGGATGTGCGCGAGCGCATCCTGCCGATGATGCCCGATCCGGTGCGCCGCTATTACGAGCGCGAGCGCCCGATCGAGCTGCGGCCGGTGGAATACGACCGCTATCTCGGCAAGAAGATTCCCGACGGCAAGTTCAACATCTGGATCCGCGCAACCGGGCGATTGCCGGACGATCCCGCGATCCATTCCTGCGTTCTGGCCTACGCCTCCGACATGGCGTTGCTCGACACCTCGCTCGCGCCGCACGGCCGCACGCTGTTCGAAAAGGAATTCATGGCGGCGAGCCTCGATCACTCGCTGTGGCTGCATCGGCCGTTCCGCGCCGACGACTGGCTCCTTTACGCGCAGGATTCGCCGAACCTGCACGGCGCGCGCGGATTCTCCCGCGGGCTGATCTTCAAGAGCGACGGCACGCTGGTGGCGTCGGTGGCGCAGGAAGGCCTGGTCCGTCTGCGCCGCATGGCGCAGTGATCGCGTGCGCGGGGCAAAGCCTGTCGCGTTCCTGATCGCCGCCTGCCTGTTTGCGGCGGCAGGGCCCGCGGGCGCCGCGTCCGGCCGAAGGCCCGCACCCGAGGGATCGTTCGCCGGCGCGCCGCCCGAATTCACATCCTTCACGCCACGCGAACTGACGCGTGGATTTCTTGCACTCGCCTTCGGCTCGGATCTGCGGCTCGGCTCGTCGCTGAAGCGCATCCACCGCTTCGACAAGCCGCTCACGATCCACGTCATCGCCGGCGGCAGCGTCGATCGCCGCGCGGCCTACGAAAAAATCATCGGCGAATTCGGCCGCGTGTTTCCGCATCTCCAGATCGGCGTCGCCGACGACGCCTACAATGCAGGCCTTGTCGTGCGGCTGATCGACGAGAAGGATTTTGCGACGGCCCTGCGCGCGGCGTTCGGCCAGAACACCGCGAACGCTTTCGTCGCGCGCACGGACGCGCAATGCATGACGGCGGTGAAATCCGCGGCCGAGGGCGGCATCATCCGCGTCGACTCATTCATCATTGTCGATCAGGGCGACGAGGTGTTCCTGAACTGCGCCTATCACGAGATGCTGCACGCGCTCGGCCTGCCGAACCACGATCAGGGCAACCCCTGGACCGCGCTCAACCAGAACCGCCTGGTTGGGTATCTCAGCGTCTATGACCGCCTGCTGGTACGGATGCTGTACGGCCCCCTTATCCGCTCGGGCATGAGCCGGGACGAAGCCGCGCGGGTCGCGCCGGAGGCTGCCCGGGATGCCGCCGGCCAGGAATAGCCGTGCCGACGCGCCAAAACCGCACCAAACGACGTTATTTTTGTCGATAGCTCGTTCCAGAGCCATCGACCCTGCTTAAAATTTGGTCTTTATGCCGATAACGTAATCACCTCGGCTGGCTGATGGCGGGCAGCCGACTACTTGTGCGGAAGCGACAGCAAAACAGGGGACCTCCATGAAGCTCGTCATCGCCATCATCAAACCCTTCAAGCTCGACGAGGTGCGCGACGCCCTCACCGCCATCGGCGTTCACGGCATGACCGTGACCGAGGTGAAGGGCTATGGGCGCCAGAAGGGCCACACCGAAATTTACCGCGGCGCGGAATACGCCGTGAACTTTCTGCCGAAGGTCCGGATCGAAATCGCGGTCTCGTCTGACCGCGCCGGCAAAGTCGTCGAAGCGATCACCACCGCAGCCAAAACCGGGCAGATCGGCGACGGCAAGATCTTCGTCACCAATCTCGATCACGCGGTGCGCATTCGCACCGGGGAAACCGATTCCGACGCGCTTTGACGCGCGCGACAAGGGGGGCACATGATCACGGTTCGGACCCGGACGACCGGGATCGTCGCGGCATTGCTGTTGACGGGCGCGTCGCCAGCCTTCGCGCAAGGCTCGACCATCGACGCCGCCGACACCGCGTGGATGATCACGGCAACCGCGCTCGTGCTGATGATGACGATCCCGGGCCTTGCGCTCTTTTATTCCGGCATGGTGCGCAAGAAGAATGTGCTTGGAACGATGGCGCAGTCGCTCGCGGCGACTTTCATCGTGTCGATTCTCTGGGTGCTGTTCGGATATTCGCTCGCGTTCACCGGCGATGCCCCCGCGCTCGGAACCGCAGAGCGATTTCTTCTTTCCGGCATGGCGATGAATGCAACCAGCCCGTTCGCCAAAACGATCCCGGAATTCCTGTTCGTTCTCTATCAGATGACCTTTGCGATCATCACCGTCGCGCTGGTCGCGGGTTCGGTGGCCGATCGCATGCGTTTCTCGGCCTTTCTGTGGTTTTCCGCCGGATGGCTGATTGTGGTCTACGTGCCGGTCGCACATTGGGTCTGGGGCGGCGGATTCCTCGGAACGGCGGGCCTGCTCGATTTCGCAGGCGGCACCGTCGTGCATCTCAATGCGGGGATTGCCGGACTGGTCGCAGCCTATGTGCTCGGCAGCCGCCGCGGTTACGGCAGCGACAATCTCGCACCATTCGACCTGTCGCTCGCGGTGATCGGCACGGGCCTGCTCTGGGTCGGATGGTTCGGATTCAATGGAGGCTCCGCGCTCGGCGCCAATGCCCGCGCGGTCTACGCGATCGGCGCGACCCATCTTGCCGCCAGCGCCGGGGCGCTCGCGTGGATGGTTCTGGAATGGTGGACGCGCAACAAGCCGTCGGTGCTCGGAATGATTTCCGGCGCCGTCGCAGGCCTTGGCACGATCACGCCGGCATCCGGATATGTGCTGCCGTGGCACGGCATCATCATCGGCTTGATCGCCGGCGCGGTGTGCTTCTGGGCGTGCACCTGGCTCAAGCAGCGCCTCGGTTACGACGATTCGCTTGACGTGTTCGGCGTTCACGGCATTGGCGGCGTGACCGGCACGCTTCTGACCGGCGTGTTCGCGACCGCGGCGATCTCGGCATCGCCGGAAAATCCGGCGGGCTTCTCCGGCCTCCTCGAAGGCAATGCGGCCCAGCTGGTCACGCAATGCTACGGCGTTCTGGCGATCGGGGCCTACAGCGCGGCGGCGACCTGGGTCCTGCTGAAACTTGTCGGGTTCCTGCTGCCGCTGCGCGTCGCGCCGCAGAACGAGCTCGAAGGGCTCGATATCAGCCAGCACGGCGAGGCGATCCAGTAGGCTTCCAAACCTCGCGCGGCGGGCGGATTTTCTGAAATTTCAGTAGGCCGCCCGAGTGACCAGTTTATAGGCAGAACTGACGCCTCTTTGTGCTCGGTTCCCGGGCCCGGTTCCACGCGACGCAACGGGATTAAGAAATCGTCAGCTTTTACAGCTTGTTACGCCGCCAACGCCCGATTGGCACGGTGTTTGATTCATATCCCCCGGCCACGGGTGCAAAGCGCGAGCTTTGCGCGTCGGGCCGTGTTCAGGCCGCCCAATCTGCATATCGCGTGAGAGGGCCAACGGGGATCGAACAAATGAAAATCGTCATGGCCGTCATCAAGCCTTTCAAGCTCGACGAGGTCCGCGACGCGCTGACGGCGATCGGAGTGCACGGCATGACCGTCACCGAGGTCAAAGGATACGGGCGTCAAAAGGGGCATACCGAAATCTATCGCGGGACCGAATATGCAGTGAGCTTCCTGCCGAAGCTCAAGGTCGAGGTCGCGGTACCCTCCAATCAAGTCGACAAAGTCATCGACGCCATCACCGGCGCGGCCAAGACCGGCCAGATCGGCGACGGCAAGATCTTTGTCCTCGGACTCGAAAGTGCGGTTCGCATCCGCACCGGCGAGACCGATGCTTCCGCACTCTAACCCGACCAACAGTTTGTTTCGGACAGGAGCCAAAACAATGTCATTTAAAATTCCTAACCGGGTCGGGTTTGCCGCCGCCCTCTTTGCGGCGATGGTCACGACCAGCTCGGCATTCGCGCAAGCGGCTGCCGCCGCCGAACCGACCGTCAACAAGGGCGACAACGCCTGGATGATGACCTCGACGGTCCTCGTTCTGTTGATGACCATCCCGGGCCTCGCGCTGTTCTACGGCGGCCTGGTGCGCAGCAAGAACATGCTGTCGGTGCTGACGCACGTGTTCTACACGGTCTGCGTCGTCACCGTGATCTGGGTGCTCTACGGCTACAGCATGGCCTTCACCGGCGGCTCGACGCCGTTCGTGGGCGGCTTCTCCAAAGCCTTCCTCATGGGCGTCACCGGCGATTCCAAGGCGGCGACCTTCTCGGTCGGCGCGAACATCTCGGAGCTTGTCTACATCTGCTTCCAGATGACCTTCGCGGCGATCACCCCGGCCCTCATCGTCGGCGCCTTCGCCGAACGCATGAAGTTCGCGGCAGTCGCTCTCTTCATTCCGCTCTGGGTCACCTTCATCTATTTCCCGATCGCGCACATGGTCTGGTACTGGGCCGGCCCGGATGCGATCGACGCGGCTGCCAAGGCTCTTGCTGCCGCGACGGATGACGCTACCAAGAAAACCGCTCAGGACGCTCTCGACGCGGCTCTCGCCGACGGCGGACAGGTGTTCCTGTGGGGTGCGATCGACTTCGCTGGCGGCACCGTGGTGCACATCAACTCCGGCATCGCGGGCCTCGTCGGCGCGCTGATGGTCGGCAAGCGCATGGGCTACGGCAAGGACATCATCGCTCCGCACTCGCTGACGATGACCATGATCGGCGCCTCGCTCCTGTGGGTCGGCTGGTTCGGCTTCAATGCCGGTTCGAACCTCGAAGCGACCGGCGGTGCTGCGCTCGCGATGACGAACTCCTTCGTCGCGACGGCGGCCGCTGGCCTGGCGTGGATGTTCGCCGAATGGATCGTGAAGGGTAAGCCTTCGCTCCTGGGCCTGTGCTCGGGTGCGGTCGCGGGCCTCGTCGCGGTCACTCCGGCGGCCGGCTTCTCCGGCGTGATGGGTGCGATCGTGCTCGGCCTCGTGGTCGGCGTGGTCTGCCTGTTCTTCTGCTCGGTCGTGAAGCACGCGTTCGGTTACGACGACGCGCTCGACGTGTTCGGCGTCCATTGCGTCGGCGGAATCGTCGGCGCGATCGGCACCGGCATCCTCGTCAACCCGGCGCTCGGTGGTTCGGGCATCATGGACTACACCACCGGAAAGATCGCCGATTACGACTTCGTCACCCAGATGCTCGCGCAGTGCAAAGCTGTCGCGACCACGCTGGTGTGGTCCGGCGTCGGCTCGGCCATCCTCTACTTCATCGTGAACATGATCGTCGGACTGCGCGCCTCCCCTGACAAGGAGCGCGAAGGCCTCGACATCACCGATCACGGCGAACGCGCCTACAACATGTAAGAGACTCGTGCGCTGGGGCGAATACCCGGCACCGCCCTGCGCCGATGGAGGCCCCGGTTTCGACCGGGGCCTTCGCTTTTTGGGGAAACCCGATTGGTTAATCGGGTCTTAACCTCGCGGCCCCTAAGGTGGCCCGTTCGCCCCTGAACGCCTGCGCCGCCGGTGCTTATGACTGCTATTGCCGAACGCGAGCCGACCCCAACAAGCGCACGGGCCGCCGTGGCGCGCTCGCCGTTCATGCGGCTGGCCGACCTGCTCGATCCGGCGACGCCGGGCAAGCCGGTCATCAATCTGTCCGTCGGCGAGCCGACCCATGCCGTGCCGGATTTCGTCGGACCGACGCTCGCGGCCCATACCGGCGAGTTCAACAAGTATCCCCCGAACAAGGGCATCGAGCCGTTCCGCAAGGCGGTCGCGGCGTGGCTGTCGAACCGCTACGCGCTGCCGCGCGCGCTCGATTTCGAAACGGAGATCATGATCTTGTGCGGCACGCGCGAGGGCCTTTTCCTCGCGGCGCTTGCCGCCAAACGCTTCGTCGCAACGCGCGCCGGCAAGCCCGCAATTCTCCTGCCCAATCCGTTCTACGCGGTCTATTCCGCCGCTGCGGCCGGCGCGGAATGCGAACCGGTCTATCTCGCGGCGACCGCAGCGACCGGCTTCCTTCCGGACCTCGATGCACTCGACGACGCGCTCCTGTCGCGCACGGTCGCTTTCTACATCGCATCGCCCGCGAACCCGCAGGGCGCGGTGGCCAGTCCCGATTACCTCAAGCGCCTGGTCGGCCTCGCGCGCAAGCACGGCTTCATGATCTTCGCCGACGAGTGCTATTCGGAAATCTACACCAGGACGAAGCCATCCGGGATGCTCGAGCATGCCGGTCCCGACTATTCGAACGTCGCGGTGTTTCACTCGCTGTCGAAGCGCTCCAACCTCGCGGGTCTGCGCGTCGGATTCATCGCGGGCGATGCGAAATTCCTTGCGCGCTATCTCGACCTGCGCAGCGTATCTGCGCCGCAGGTGTCCGTGCCGCTGCAGCATGTCGCGGTCGCCGCCTACAATGACGAGAAGCACGTCGAGGAGAACCGCCGTCTCTATTCGATGAAATTTGATCTCGCCGACCAGATCATCGGCGACCGTTACGGCTACAGGCGGCCGGCGGGCGGATTCTTCCTGTGGCTCGACGTCGGCGCGCAGGGCGGCGGCGAAAAGGTCGCGCTGAAGCTGTGGCGCGAGGCCGGCCTGCGCGTGCTGCCGGGCGGCTACCTCGCACGCGAGGATAAAGCCGGCGACAATCCCGGCGAGAACTACATCCGCATTGCGATGGTGCAGAACAACGAGGCCACCGCCGAGGCATTGCATCGCCTCGTCGCGGTGCTTGGGTAAACGAACGGGTCCGCGATGGCGTCGATCGATCGCAGCTACGAACACGGACTTTTCTTCGGCGACGACTGGCGTGCGGCCTTGCGCCGCCGCTTCGGCGAGTTGCTCGGCGTTGCGCTGATCGTTGTCGCGGTCACCGGCGGCCTCGCGCTCGCCACCTGGTCGGTGCAGGACCCGAGCATGAGCCACGCGACCAGCGCGCCGGTGCGCAACCTGCTCGGCCGGCCCGGCGCCATCGCCTCCGATCTGATGATGCAGCTGTTCGGGCTTGCCGCGATCGTGCTGATCCTGCCCTTCGCCGTGTGGGGCTGGTGCCTGATCACGCACCGCACCCTCGACCGCAAGATCCTGCGCACCGTCTGCTGGCTCGCCGCCGCGGTCTGCGCCGCGACCTTCGCATCATGCCTTCCCGTCACCGCGCATTGGCCGCTGCCGAGCGGCCTTGGCGGCGTGACCGGAGACGCCGTGTTGCGCGTTCCGGTCTTGCTGATGGGGCCGCTCGCCGGATGGAACAGGCTCGGGCTTGCGGGCCTCAGCGGCATCGCGGCGTTCGTGATGATCGCATTCGCCGCCGGGATCGCTCCGGGACGGCGCCGTTCGCTCGCCGACGACATTCACCGCCAGGCGGAGGAGCTCGAAGAGGACGACGATCGCACTTCGATTTCGCTCGGCTTTCTGGTCCACGCCTTCCTTAGCCTGCGTGCGCGCGTCGCGCGCTGGCGGGCCGCGCGCAGCGCAACGCGGATCACGCCCGCGATGTCGAGCCGTCGCGAGCGGCTCGATCCGGAATTCGGCGCGAAACGGCGCGCGCCGGCCGTGCGCGACGAAGATGAGGATTTCGAGGAAGACGGCTACGAAGAAGAAGCGCCCGCTCCCGCCCCGCGCAAGGTTCGCGTCGCAAAGCCGGTGCGCCGGTCGGGCAGCGGCTATCAGCTTCCCTCGCTCAACCTCCTCACCGCTGCGCGAGCGAGCGACCGCTTCGTGCCCACCACCGAAGAGATCGAGGAGAACGCCGAGCAGCTGGAAAGCGTGCTCGAGGATTTCGGCGTGAAGGGCGAGATCATCAACGCGCGTCCCGGCCCGGTCGTGACGCTGTACGAGCTCGAGCCCGCGCCCGGCATCAAGTCCTCGCGCGTGATCGGGCTTGCCGACGATATCGCGCGCTCGATGAGCGCGGTCTCCGCGCGCGTCGCGGTCGTCGCCGGCCGCAACGCCATCGGCATCGAGCTCCCGAACGAGAATCGCGAGAAGGTCTATCTGCGCGAGCAGCTCTCGACCGAGGAATTCAACAATTCCCCGATCAAGCTGCCGCTCTGCCTCGGCAAGACCATCGGCGGCGAGCCGGTGATCGTCGACCTCGCGCGCATGCCGCATCTGCTGATCGCCGGCACCACCGGCTCGGGCAAGTCGGTCGCGATCAACACCATGATCCTGTCGCTGGTCTACCGGCTGCGTCCCGAACAATGCCGTCTCATCATGATCGATCCGAAGATGCTGGAATTGTCGGTCTATGACGGCATCCCGCATCTGCTCACCCCCGTCGTCACCGATCCGAAGAAGGCGGTGGTCGCGCTGAAATGGGCGGTGAAGGAGATGGAGGAGCGCTACAAGCGCATGTCGAAGCTCGGCGTGCGCAATATCGACGGCTATAACGCGCGTCTCTCCGAAGCGAAATCGAAGGGCGAGACGCTCACCCGCACCGTGCATACCGGCTACGACAAGGAATCGGGCGAAGCGATCTACGAAAAGGAAGAGCTCGATCTCGAGCCGCTGCCCTACATCGTCGTGATCGTGGACGAGATGGCCGACCTGATGATGGTCGCGGGCAAGGACATCGAAGGCGCGATCCAGCGCCTCGCGCAGATGGCGCGCGCGGCGGGCATTCACGTCATCCTCGCGACGCAGCGTCCGTCGGTCGACGTCATCACCGGCACGATCAAGGCGAATTTCCCGACCCGCATTTCGTTCCAGGTCACGTCCAAGATCGACAGCCGCACCATCTTGGGCGAACAAGGCGCCGAGCAGCTGCTCGGCCAGGGCGACATGCTCTACATGGCAGGTGGCGGACGCATCAGCCGCGTGCACGGGCCATTCGTTTCGGATGACGAGGTCGAGAAGGTGGTTCGCCACCTGAAATCGCAGGGCGCGCCGGAATATCTCGAAGCCGTCACCCGGAGCGAGGAGGAAGACGAGGACGGCGCGGTGTTCGATGCGACCGGCATGGGCGCACAGGGCGCCGAGCAGGACCTCTATTCGCAGGCGGTCGCGATCGTGAAGCGCGACCAGAAGGCCTCGACCAGCTACATCCAGCGCCGCCTGCAGATCGGCTATAACCGCGCTGCCACCATCATGGAGCGGATGGAGCAGGAAGGCATCGTCGGCCAGCCCAACCACGCCGGAAAACGGGAAATCCTGGTCGGCGAGGACGGCAGCGAACGCTATTGAGAATCAATGGCTCCGCGGTTAGGCCGGAGGGGCCACAGTCGTCAAATCGCCACAGGCGAACACTAGCGACTGGACCGGGGGCGCAAACGGAGCACGGTATGGCGAGGGGCTTGGCGGCATTTCTCGGGGCGTTGGCAATCATCGTCACGGCGGGTCAGGCGGCGATCGGCCAGACCGTTCCGCTGCCTCTGCCTGCGCCGAACAAGGGCACTTCCGCCCCCGCCGGAAAGCCTCCCCTCGTGACCGGCACGACGCCGGCTGCCCCCGCCGACAACAATCCGCTCGCGGCCATCGGCAAATTATTCGGCGTGAACAAGGATAAGGAAGGCATCAAACTCGATCCCAAGCAGCGCGAGCTTGCCGACAAGATCAGCGCCTATCTCTCCGGCATCCGCACGCTGGTCGGAAATTTCGTCCAGGTCGGCGCCGACGGCAGCAAGACGCAGGGCGAGATTTACCTGCAGAAGCCCGGCCGCGTGCGCTTCGAATATGACGATCCGAGCCCGATCGAACTGATCGCCGACGGATCTTCGGTCGTGGTGCGCGACCGCAAACTTGCGACGCAGGACCTCTACCCGCTGTCGCAGACCCCGCTGCGCTTCCTGCTTGCCGACCGCGTCGACCTCGTGAACGAAACCAATGTCGTCGGCGTCTACAGCGACGACGTATTCTCGACCATCGTCATCGAGGAAAAGGCACTCGGCGGAACGCATCGCCTGATGCTGATGTTCGGCGCAAAAGACCTCGTGCTCAAGCAGTGGACCATCACCGATCCGCAGGGCTTCGACACCACGGTCGCGGTCTACAATCTCGACACGACCAAGCGGCCCGATCCCGGCCTGTTCAAGATCAATTACGAACGGATGCCGAACTGACCGTCAGCGCCGCGGATCGGCGATGAGCCGCGCGCCGCGCTGGAAGGTGACATAGTTCCAGAGCCAGTTCACCGCGACGATGATCCGGTTGCGCACGCCGATCAGGAAATAGATGTGCGCGACGCTCCAGAACAGCCAGCCGATCAGGCCGGTCAGCCGCAGCGGGCCGATCCGCACCACCGCCGATTTCCGTCCGATCGTCGCGAGATCGCCCTGGTGGCGATAGACGAACGGCGCAGGCGCGGCCTGTCCTGACACGCGCGCAGCGATGAGCTTGCCGATATAGCCACCCATCTGCTTGGCCGCGGGCGCGATACCCGGCACCGGCGAACCGTCCGGCTTTTTGACTGCGGCGATGTCGCCCGCGACGAAGATGTCCGGCATCCCGGGCACCGAAAGATCGGCTGCGGTGACAATCCGGCCGATCCGATCTTGCTCGCCGCCGATCAGCCCCGCGGCCGACGAACCGGCGACACCCGCCGCCCAGACGATCGTTGCCGCGTCAATCCGTTCGCTTCCGATCGACACGCCCTGCGCGTCGCATTGCGTGACCGGCGCGCCGAGCCGCACTTCGACCCGCATCTTCTCGAGCGAGCGCTTCGCATAGGCCGACAGCGATTCCGGAAAGGCCGGAAGAAGCCGCTGGCCCGCCTCGATCAGCACGATCCGCGCCGTCGCAGGATCAATCCGGCGGAAATCGCGCGCGAGCGCCTTGTGCGCGACCTCGGCCATCGCGCCCGCAAGCTCCACCCCGGTCGGCCCGCCGCCGACAATGACGAAAGTGAGCTCACGCATCCGCTCGGCCAAATCGTCGATCAGTTCCGCGCGCTCGAATGCGATCAGGAAGCGGCGCCGGATGTCGGTCGCGTCGCTGATCCGCTTCAGTCCCGGCGCGGCGGCGCTCCATTCGTCGTGACCGAAATACGAATGCGTCACGCCGGTCGCGAGGACGAGATAGTCGAACGCGATTTCGACGCCGGACGCGGTCAGACTTTTTCGCGCAGGGTCGATCGCCGTGACCTCGGCCATCAGCACGCCGGTATTGTCCTGCCCGCGCAGCATCGCGCGGATCGGCCAGGCGATGTCCGCGGGCGAGAGCGCGGCGGTTGCGACCTGGTACAGAAGCGGCTGGAAGCAATGATGGTTCTCGCGGTCGATCAGGACGACATCGACCGGCGCGCGAGCGAGCGCGCGGGCGCATTCAATGCCGGCAAAGCCTCCGCCGACGATGACGACCTTCGGCCGTTTCACGTTCGCATTCATCGTTCCACGCAATCCACATGGCCTGCGGGACTCCTTGCCCGGCGGCCTGATTGCTCTATTGAGAAGAGCGAACCTCGTATTATGTCAGTGCCCATCCGCGAACTTGCAATCCTCATGCAGATCAAGATCACGACCTGGAACGTCAATTCGGTGCGCTTTCGCATCGACCTGGTGGCGAAATTCATCAAGGCCGCGCGGCCGGACGTGCTGTGCCTGCAGGAGACGAAATGTCCGGACGACAAGTTCCCGCTGAAGCGGTTCAAGCGGCTCGGCTACGAGCATGTCGCGATGAACGGACAGAAGGGCTATCATGGCGTCGCGGTGCTTTCGCGCGTGCCGTTCGAGAGCAATTCGGTCCGCATCTTTTGCGACAAGAAAGATTGCCGCCACGTGTCGGTGGTGCTCGGCGAGCGCGCCGGTCTGAAGGATCCGATCACGCTGCATAATCTTTACGTGCCTGCGGGCGGCGACGTTCCCGACCCCGCGGTGAACGAGAAATTCGCGCACAAACTTTCCTTCCTCGACGAGATGCGCTCTTCCTCCGACGTGCATGTGCGCGGCAACGAGCGCGCGATCCTGCTCGGCGATCTCAACGTCGCGCCGCTCGAACACGATGTCTGGAGCCACAAGCAGCTTCTTGACGTTGTCTCGCATACCCCGATCGAATGCGAGAAGCTCACCGCCGCGCGGAAGGCCGGACGCTGGGTCGACGCGCTGCGCGCCTTCGTGCCCGAGCCGCAGAAGCTCTATACCTGGTGGAGCTATCGCTCGCCCGACTGGAAAACCGCGGACAAGGGACGCAGGCTCGACCACATCTGGGTCGCGCCGGCGCTCGCCGACCGCATTTCCGCAATCAAGGTATCGAAGGAAGCTCGCGGCTGGGCGCAACCCTCCGACCATGTGCCGGTGACGGCGACGATCGAAGCCTAGCGCGCGCCGACCTTCCTGAAGGCCTCGCGCACCGCGGCGAGGTCCTGCACTGACTCATCCACCCGGCTGACCAGATGCTCGCGCAACCGCCGCGCCGCATCGGGATGGCCTTCCAGCATTTTCATGAACAGCGTGCGCGGAATGCGGATCACCGTCGAGGGCTCGGCCGCGCTCGCGGTCAACGGATGGATCGTGCGCGTGATGAGCCCGAATTCGCTCATCAGCCCGCCGGCGCGCACCATGATCTTGCTTTCCGCGCCTTCGCGCGGGCTGCCGGCGGTGAGCTTGAACGAGCCCTCCTGCACGACGTAGCCGGAATCCGCCGCGTCCCCCTTGCGGAACAAGATCTCGCCGCCGTGCACGTAACGGCTTTCGGCACCGATCGCGAGCACGCGCAAGGCCTCGCGCCCGAGAAGGCGCAGCATCGGCACGTGTTCGAAGAAGCTGATGTCGTCCTCGATGGCCACGGATCAGGCCTCAGGGAACGAGTTTGTAGCCGCCCGCATCGGTGATGAGGATAGCCGGATTCGCAGCGTCCTTCTCCACTTTTTGGCGAAGGCGGTACACATGCGTTTCCAGCGTGTGCGTGGTGACGCCGGAATTGTAGCCCCACACTTCCTGCAGCAGCGTCTCGCGCGACACCGATTTCTGTCCGGCGCGATAGAGATAGCGCAGGATCGCGGTTTCCTTTTCGGTCAGCCGGATCTTGCCCCCCTTCGGATTGGTCAGGAGCTTCGAGCTCGGCCGGAACGTATAGGGGCCGATCGCGAAGACCGCGTCCTCGCTCGCCTCGTGCTGGCGAAGCTGCGCACGGATGCGGGCGAGCAGCACGGCGAAGCGGAAAGGCTTGGTGACGTAATCGTTCGCGCCGGATTCCAGCCCGAGGATCGTATCGGAATCGGTGTTGTGGCCGGTCAGCATGATGATCGGCGCCTTGAAACCGTTCTTGCGCAGGATGCGCACCGCCTCGCGGCCATCCATGTCGGGAAGGCCGACGTCCATGATGACGAGATCGATCTGCCCGGCTTTGGCGGCCTGCACGCCCTTGGCGCCGCTCTCCGCCGGGATCGCCTCGAATTCCTCATGCAGCGCGAGCTGCTCGACCAGCGTCTCGCGCAGCTCGTTGTCGTCATCCACGATCAGAATGCGGCGGACACTGGACATTCGGACGGGCCCCAAAAAATACGCCGGTGCGCTGGCAATTTGCCGGGCAATAGAGCATTCACGGGAAAAAGAGCAAGCGGGGGCAAGGAAAATGGGTTTCCGGACCCTCGCCGCGACCGCAGAAACATGGCCGATTCCCGTTTTCACCTCCTGCATGTACGGACCCGCCCCGGGACCCGGACCAGGGGAATCCTGAGCGCCGGCGCTCTGTCGATCCCGGTTTCGCTGGGCCGCGGGGGTATCCGGGCCGACAAACGCGAGGGCGACGGGGGCACACCGCGGGGCACCTTCCGGCTCAAGCGGGTCTGGTGGCGGGCCGACCGCCATCCGCGCCCGGAGACTCTCCTGCCGGTGCGTCCGATCCGGCCGGAGGACGCCTGGATCGAGGACCCGGCCGACCGCCGTTACAACAGCCATGTCCGCCGCAAGCCGGGCGAAGCCGGCGACCGCCTCAGGCGCGACGACCACCTCTACGATTTCATCATCGAGATCGACCACAACACCCGCCCGCGCATTTCAAATAGGGGAAGCGCCGTTTTCATCCACGCCGCGCGCGCAGGCTTCGCGCCGACCGCCGGATGCGTCGGGCTCGAACTGAAAACGCTGAAGCGATTGCTCGCGCGACTGGGACCGCGGACCCGGATCGAAATCGCGTAAGAGCCTTCGCGTTCACGCCGCTGCAATGCTTCGGCGCTTGTTGTGAACGAAAACTGGAGGCGGCGGGTATACGACGCAGCGTTTGTGGCGTAGCACAGGCCTACCCACCCAACATTTCCAATGTCGACACAGATCTTCTCCGACGCCCCCACCCGTCGTCTCATCCTCGGACTGGAAATCCCGCAGACGCTGCGTGCGTTCGTCCGGGCGCGCGAATCCGCGCTTATCCTTCTGGGCGCCATCATCGGTGCGATGGCCGGGCTCGTCGTCCTCACGATGGGTTTTGCGGTCGCCCGGTTCCACGCGATTCTGTTCGGCCTGGAAGGCAACGCGCGACTGTCGGAGCAGACGCAGATCGCGCCGTGGCTTGCATTGACGGTGCCGACCACCGGCGGCCTCCTCTTTGGCCTGATGCTGTGGGTGCTGCTGCGCTGGCGACCCGCGCGCGAGATCGATCCGATCGAGGCCAACGCGCTGCATGGCGGGCGCATGTCGTTTCGCGGCAGCCTGATCGTCGCGCTGCAGACCGTCTGGTCGAGCGGCGTCGGCGCTTCGGTCGGGCTGGAAGCCGGCTACACGCAGCTCGCAAGCGGCATCGCGTCGTCGATCGGCCGCGCGTTCCACCTGCGCAGGCGCGATCTGCGCGTGCTGGTCGGATGCGGCGCGGCGGGGGCGATTGCCGGTGCATTCGGAGCGCCGCTCGCCGGAGCGTTTTATGCCTTCGAACTGGTGGTCGCGAGCTATTCGGCTTCGAGCCTCGCGACGGTGGGGACCGCCGCGCTGATGGGATATCTCGTCACCGCCTTTGTCGACCCGCCGGCCTTCGGCATCGGCGCGCTTTATGTCTCGCATATCCGCGGCGTGGACCTTGCGGTGGCGGCCGTGGTCGGACTGGCGGCCGCAGGCATCGGCGTCTTGCTCATGCGCGGCGTTGCGATGTGCGAGGTGGTGCTGAACTGGCTTCGCATCCGCCCGATCCTTCGGCCGACACTCGGCGGCCTCGTGGTCGGCGCAATGGCAATTGTCAGCCCGGAAATTTTGTCGTCGGGCCACGGCGCACTTCATCACATCTCGACGATGCTGAAGAACCCGCTGTCAGCGATCTTGCTGCTTTTCGTTCTGAAATCGGCCGCTTCCATCGTGTCCCTCGGCACCGGCTTCCGCGGCGGATTGTTTTTTGCGTCGCTCCTGATCGGCGCGCTCGGCGGACAGCTTTTCGCCGGATTCGCGACCTGGCTTTGGCCGGCCAGCAATCTCGACCCGCACGTCTACAGCGTCATCGGCATGGGCGCGCTCTCGGTCGCGGTGATCGGCGGGCCGTTGACCATGACCTTCATCGCGCTCGAAACGACGGGCGATTTCTGGCTGACCACCGCGGTGCTCGTCGCCATCATCATCGCCGCGCAGGTGACGCGCGAGGCGTTCGGATACTCGTTCGCGACGTGGCGTTTTCATCTGCGGGGCGAAAGCATCCGCAGCGCCGCCGACATCGGCTGGATCCGCGAACTCACCGTGCGCCGCATGATGCGTCAGGACGTGCGCACCGTTCCGTTCCACACGACGCTCGCGCGATTCCGCCTGGTCTTTCCGCTCGGCTCGACCGCACAGGTCGTGGCGCTCGACGAGAAAAAGCAATATGCCGGCATTCTCTCCGTCGCCGAGGCGCACAATCCCGAACTCGACGAGACGATCCCGGTGAAGGAGATCATGCACTTCGCCGACACGGTGCTGTTGCCGACGATGACGGTGAAGGAAGCCGTCATCCTGTTCGACAAGGCGGAGGCGGAAGCTCTTGCGGTCGTGGAAGCGCCCGACAACCGCGAGGTGATCGGCCTGCTCACCGAATCCTATACGCTGCGGCGCTATACCGGCGAACTCGAACAGCGGCGTCAGGATCTGCTCGGGGAATAAGAACGGATTTCGGCGATCAGCCTCGCTCGCCAAAGATCGCCGAGCCCACCCGCACATGGGTCGCGCCGAATTCGATCGCGACCGGATAATCCGCGCTCATTCCCATCGAGAGCAATTTCAGTCCGTTGCGCGCGGCGATTTTCGCGGTAAGCGCAAAATGCGGCGCGGGCGCTTCGTTCAGCGGCGGAATGCACATCAGCCCGTCGATCTTCAGGCCGTACTCATTTTTGCACGCCGCGATGAACGCGTCGGCGTCCTGCGGCACGATGCCGGCCTTCTGCGGCTCCTCGCCGGTATTGATCTCGACGAAAAGCTGCGGCGATTTTCCGGCTTTCTGGATTTCCTTCGATAGGGCCTCGCACAGGGTCGCCCGGTCCACCGAATGGATCGCGTCGAACAGCGCGACCGCCTCCTTCGCCTTGTTCGATTGCAGCGGACCGATCAGATGCAGGCAGATGCCCGGGTGCTTCGCTTTCAGCGCAGGCCACTTGCCCTTGCTCTCCTGCACGCGGTTCTCGCCGAACACGGTCTGCCCCGCGGCGATCGCCTCGGCGGCGACGTCGGCGGAAAACGTCTTCGACACCGCGATCAGCGTCACCGACGATGGATCGCGATTGACCTCGCGGCAGGCCTTCGCGATCTCGGCTTTGACCTGTGCGAGGTTGTCGGCGATGCTGTGACTTTCGGTCATGGGCGCAATCGTGCCCATCGCGCCCGGATTGTCAAAGCCGCCGCGGCCTTACTTCGCGGCGGGAAGATCGGGCGCTCCCGCGGGCGTCGGCTTGTCCTTCAGGCTGGCGATCAGCTCTTCCATCTCGCCGATCTCGCGGACCTGAGCTGCGATGATGCCATCGGCGAGCTTGCGCACGCGCGGGTCGCGGATATGCGCGCGGCGGCTGGTCATGATGGCGATCGAGTGATGCGGAATCATTGCCTTCATGTACGACACGTCGCTCACCGTCTGCTGGCTGCGCACGAGCCAGAGCGAGACAGCGAAGACCACGATGCTTCCGAGCACGATGCCGACATTGGCGCGCCGGTCCGGATACATGCTCCACATGAACCCGAGCATGATGGCGGCCATGGTCGCGCCCATGAGCAGCGCCATCCATGCGCGGGTCTGACTGAACCAGACGTGATCGAGCGCATAGGTGTTGAGGTACATCAGACCGAACATGACGACGGTCGATGTGGCGATCATCGCAGCAAAGCGCGCGTAGGACATGGCACCTCCGGAGTTGGAGTCGAAACGATCGCCGGAATTTCGGGTTCCGTTGGCGCGGCAGCAAAAAAAGCCCGGCCGAAGCGACCGGGCTTTTCTATGGGTGTCCGCCGGATCTCCTGCCCGCTAGGCCTCGGGGCAGGTCCGCCGCCGGCGGAGCAAGGCCTCAACGCGGCAAGGGCCTGATCGTTCCGTCAGGCCGCTTCCCACATCTTGAAGGCGTCGTCCGAGCTCTTGTTCAGGTGCACGTGGCTGTCAACGCGGTCGACCCAGTCGGCGGAGATGATGTGATGCTTGCCGCCAGACTTTGGATCGCTCTTCGTGAGCTTGATCCGGTTGTCGCCCTCCAGATAATCGACGGTGCCGACATGCTTGCCGTCCGAGCCGAGCACTTCCATGTGCTCCTTGATGTTCTTGATATCCGCCATGGTTGGCCTCCTTCTTGGTTGGATGGAGGTCAACCGGCGAGCGGAGGCGAAGGTTCCTGAAATTACAGGGTTTTCAGGTTCGGCCGCTGGAACCCAAACATTGACGGTGTTGCGAATTTCGTGTCCTTTCGCGGCCTTCATGTCTGAAAGCACTTGCGAATCGCGATGACCCCCTCCCGCTATAACGCCCGCGAGGCCGAGAGCCGCTGGCAGAAAATCTGGGACCAGCAGGGCGTCTTCGCGACGAAAAACGACGACCCGCGCCCGAAATACTACGTGCTCGAGATGTTCCCCTACCCGTCCGGGCGCATCCACATGGGGCACGTGCGCAACTACACGATGGGCGACGTGGTCGCGCGCTACAAGCGCGCGATGGGCTTCAACGTGCTGCATCCGATGGGCTGGGACGCGTTCGGGATGCCCGCGGAAAACGCCGCGATGGCGAACAAGGTGCACCCGAAAGCGTGGACCTACGACAACATCGCCGCGATGAAGAAGCAGCTTCAGTCGATGGGGTTGTCGCTCGACTGGGCGCGCGAGATCGCGACCTGCGATCCGGCTTACTACAAGCATCAGCAGAAGATGTTTCTCGATTTTCTGCGCGCAGGCCTCGTCGAGCGCAAGCAGTCGAAGGTGAACTGGGATCCGGTCGACCAGACTGTGCTCGCGAACGAGCAGGTGATCGACGGCAAAGGCTGGCGCTCGGGCGCGACCGTCGAGCAGCGCGAGCTGACGCAATGGTTTTTCAAGATCAGCGATTATTCCGAAGACCTGCTCAAGGCGATCGACTCGCTCGACCGCTGGCCGGAAAAAGTGCGCACGATGCAGCGCAACTGGATCGGCAAGTCGGAAGGCCTGCTGGTTCGTTTCGCGCTCGATCCGAAGACGACGCCGGGTGGCGAAGGCGAGCTTGAGATTTTCACGACGCGCCCTGACACGTTGTTCGGCGCAAAGTTCATGGCGCTGTCGCCGGATCATCCGCTCGCGGCCGCGGCGGCTGCGAAAAATCCGAAGCTCGCCGAGTACATTGCCGAGACGCGACGCCACGGCACCGCGCAGGCGGAGATCGACACCGCCGAGAAGACCGGCTTCGACACCGGCATCCGCGCCGTGCATCCGTTCGATCCGTCGTGGACGCTGCCGGTCTATGTCGCGAACTTCATCCTGATGGATTACGGCACCGGCGCGATCTTCGGCTGTCCCGCGCACGATCAGCGCGACCTCGATTTCGTCAACAAATACGGGCTCGGCAACACGCCGGTGGTCTGCCCGCCCGGCGTCGATCCGAAGAATTTCGTCATCACCGATGTCGCCTATGACGGCGACGGGCGCATGATCAATTCGCGCTTCCTCGACGGCATGACCATCGAGGCCGCGAAGGAAGAGGTCGCGAAGCGGCTGGAGAAGGAAACGCGCGGCAACAAGGCGGTGGCGCAGCGCCAGGTGAATTACCGCCTGCGCGACTGGGGCATTTCGCGTCAGCGTTACTGGGGCTGCCCGATCCCGGTGATCCACTGCGAGAAATGCGGCGTCGTGCCGGTGCCGGACAAGGATCTCCCCGTCACGCTTCCGGAGGACATCGAGTTCGACAAGCCGGGCAATCCGCTCGACCGCCATCCGACGTGGAAGAGGGTGAAATGCCCGCAATGCGGCGGGCTCGCGCGGCGCGAGACCGACACGATGGACACCTTCGTCGATTCATCGTGGTACTTCGCGCGCTTCACCGATCCGTGGATCGAGAGCAAGCCGACCGACCGCAAGATGGTCGATGAATGGCTCCCGGTCGATCAGTATATCGGCGGCATCGAGCACGCGATCCTGCACCTGCTCTATTCGCGCTTCTTCACCCGCGCGATGCGGAAGACTGGCCATGCCGGGATGGACGAGCCGTTCGAAGGCCTGTTCACGCAAGGCATGGTGATCCATGAGACCTATCACAAGAAGGACGGCACTTTCGTCACGCCGGCCGAGGTCAAGATCGAGACCACCGGCAACACGCGTAAGGCCACGCTCGCCGCGACCGGCGAGCCGGTCGTGATCGGCGGCATCGAGAAGATGTCGAAGAGCAAACGCAACACCGTCGACCCCGACGAGATCATCGGCACGTACGGCGCCGACGTCGCGCGCTGGTTCATGCTGTCTGACTCACCGCCCGAGCGCGACATCGAGTGGACCGAGGAAGGTGTGCAGGCGCGCTGGACCTTCATGCAGAAGCTCTGGCGCATTGTCGGCGAGATGACGCAGATCGCGAAGAAAGCGCCGGCGCAGAAGCCAGCGGAATTTTCCGCGCGCGCGATGGCCGTGCGCAAGGCGACCCATGGCGCGCTGGCGAAAGTCTCCGACGACATCGACAAGCTACGCTTCAACCGCTGCGTCGCGCACATCTACGAATATTCGAACGCGCTCTCCGCCGCGATCGGCGAGACCGACGACAGCAACGCGGGCGACGCAGATTTCGCGTGGGCCATGAAGGAAGCCGCCGATATCCTGGTCCAGCTTTTCAATCCGATGATGCCGCACCTCGCGGAGGAATGCTGGGCGGCGCTGGGCCACAAGAACCTCGTCGCGATGCAGCCCTGGCCAAAGGTCGAGTCAGCGCTCTTGGTCGAGGACAGCGTCACCCTGCCGGTGCAGGTCAACGGCAAGAAGCGGGGGGAGGTCACGGTGTCCCGGACTGCCACAAATCCGCAGATCGAGGCTGCCGTTTTAACCCTCGATGAGGTAAAACGAACGCTCGGGGGCCAGGCCCCTAAAAAAGTCATCGTTGTGCCGAATAGAATCGTCAATGTCGTGGTCTGAAAAGGTCAATGGAATCAGACGCTTCGTGGCTCCGACCCTCGTTCTGGGCCTCGGGCTGCTGACGGCCGGCTGCTTCCAGCCGCTTTACGGCGACCGTTCCGTGACCGGCGGACCGGGCATTTCCAACTATCTGAGCAACGTCGAAGTCCTTCCGATCGACGCCCCGAACGGCTCGCCCACCGCCCGCATCGCGGTCGAAGTGCGCAACCAGCTCCTGTTCGACCTGACCGGCGGATCGCGTCCCGCCGGCGCCTCGCACCAGCTCAAGGTCGCGCTCGCACCCACGCAGCAATCGGTGATCGTCGACATCACCACCGCGCGCCCGGAAGTGCAGAATTACGGGATCAACGCGACCTACACGCTGACCGATCTCAACACCAAGAAGGTCGTCATCACCGGCCAGACCTTCGCGCGCCTGTCCTACGACATTCCCGGTCAGGAGCAGCGCTTCGCCGCCGCGCGCGGATTGCGCGACGCGGAGAACCGCGCGTCCAAGGTCATCGCCGACCAGATCCAGTCGCGCCTCGCCTCGTTCTTCGTGACGGGCAACTAGCCGTCCATACAACAATCCTCGATTCGTCATGGCCGGGCTTGTCCCGGCCATCCACGTCTTGCTTTAAGGAGAGTCGAGGATGCCCGGCACGAGGCCCGGCATGACGATGATCCGATGACCGCGATCAAGAACGCCGACGCCGACAGCTTCGTTAAAAAGCCGGATCCGGCAAAGCCCGTGATCCTGGTCTACGGTCCCGATGCCGGCCTCGTCGGCGAGCGCGTGCGCGCGCTGGTGAATACCGCGGTCGATGATCCGAACGATCCGTTCTCGCTGGTGCGCCTCGACGGCGACGAGCTGACCGGCAATCCGCTGCGCCTCGTGGAAGAAGCCAACACCATCCCGCTGTTCGGCGGCCGCCGCGCGGTGTGGGTGAAGGTCAATCCGCGCAACAATCTCGCGCCCGCGCTCGAGGCGCTGCTCGGCGCTGCGCCACCCGACTGCCGCGTCGTGATCGAGGCGGGGGATCTTCGCAAGACCGCGCCGCTTCGCACTCTGTGCGAGAAGGCGAAGAACGCAGCAGCCATCCCCTGCTATGCCGACAACGAGCGCGACCTCGCGCGGCTGATCGACACGGAAATGCGCGACGCCGGGCTGACCATCTCGGCGGAAGCGCGCGCGGCGCTCCTGCCCTTCCTCGGCGGCGACCGTCTCGCCTCGCGCAACGAAGTGCAGAAGCTCGCGATGTACGCGCGCGGCAAGAAGGACGTCACGATCGACGACGTGATGGCCGTGGTCGCCGATGCCTCCGCGCTCGCGCTCGACGGGGTGGTCGACGCAGCCCTCGCCGGCAAGCTGCCCGATGTCGAAACGCAATTCGCCAAGGCGATCAACGAAGGCACCGCGCCCGGCACGATCGTCTCGACCGCGCTCCGCCAGGTGATTGGACTGCATCGCGTGTCTCTTGCGGTGAGCGGAGGAACGCCGCTCGAATCCGCGCTATGGCAGATGCGCCCGCCGCCGCATTTCTCGCGCAAGCCGCTGATCGAAACGGCGCTCAGACTATGGCCGCCGGAGCGGCTGCTCGGGCTGATGAATCAGCTGGCGAATGCCGTGCTGGAGACGCGCAAGCAGGCCGCGCTCGCGGAGACGCTGGCGCACCGCGCCCTGATGTCGATTGCGACCGGCGCGCGGCGCAGGGCCTGACCGCCCCCCCGCGCGGGACAGCAAGGCGCACATACGCTAGTCTCCACCTTAAAAAATCTGGGGGAGACAGCGATGACCATTCGAATCACGGGCGTGCTCGCATCCGCGCTTTTGCTCGGAAGCGTGGCGGCGGCGCAGGCGCAATACGATTGCCGGCACGGGCCGGGCAACGGCTGCGGCGGCAAGGGCCGCTATCCGATCGAGCAGCTGAACGATCCGGGCTGGTGCGAATCCCACTTCGTCGTGGTGAACGGCGTGCGCGAGCATCGCTGCCCGGCACCGTGGACGAAGGCGCAGATCAAGGCGAAGACGGAGAAGCGGTAAGGTTCTATTAGAATACCGTGAGCGCCGAAGCACTTTGAACAGTCTCGACTCACCAACGCAGCATTGAAGGCATGCAACCGCCCAGAGTGCGACCAACGGGCCTGACTGGAAATCCAAGGACCTGCCAAAAAATGACAGACCAAAAACCTGACAACACTTACACCGAGCTTGGACGATTTATCGAGGCCTTCGAGTTGTTGATTATGCAGCTTCGAAACTCATGCGTAATCGTCCTCTCTTCGCCAGCACCCAAATGGCAGCCGCTTATTCGAATTCCATTTTATCACGCCGCCCTAACAGCCAAGCCGTTGATTGATATTTTTTACGCAATCATGGGCACAATGATCAACGACATCGATACAATCAAAGCTGTGCAGCTGAGCCAAAATGAAATTGACGTTTTTAAAGGTACTCTTTCGCAAACAACGACGGACTTAGAGAAATTAGCAAACAAGAGAAATAATATAATTCATGGGACTTGGCTGATCGGCATAAATCCAAACCCTACTGATTTCTCTAAGTTTATTGTTTCGAAGGAAACCACGAGTGGTGAAGGCCTGAAAGCAGTAGCAAATTTGCCTAGAGACGTCGCCGAGCTGCGAACTTTGACTCAGGAATGTCTCCGCCTCCGAGATTGGGTGGGTCTACTGACCCCAATGTTTGTCGTCGGATGGTCGATCCGAATAACAAATCTTTTTCGCTTCGACGAGAAAGAAAAGCGATGGGTGCGTATCCTACCGCAATGATGCCAGATGCATTGCTCTAAAAGTTCGGGCGAGCACTTCGTCGACGTTGGAGCCGATTTCCCATTCACCGGTTTTTGATTCGAATAGGGCCCTCTCGCCCGCGCGTATCATGGCCGCGGTGATTACGACCTTCACATCTTCATTCGTGAAAAATTCTGGATGTGGCATGGACTTGCTCTCAACCAAGAGATAGGACAATACTCCTATTGACCGCCGATTGTCAATCGCTTGGATTGGTAAGCTCACCTCCCCCTGCTCAACCTCCGCGTCACCTCGTCCAGCTGCTCCAGCGTCTTGTATTTGACGCGCACGGTGCCGCCCGCCCTGCCCTTGTGGTCGATATCGACCGTGAGCCCGAGCGAATCCGACAGTCGCTTCTCCAGCGCGAGCGTGTCGGCGTCGGCCTTGACCTTCGCGCGCGCGGATTTTCCCTTGCGGCCTTTCTGCTGCGCCTGACGAAGCTGCTCGGCCTGGCGCACGTTCAGGCCCCGCTCGACGATCGCCTTCGCCATCGCTTCCGGATCGTCCTGCCCGACCAGCGCGCGCGCATGGCCCGCGGAGAGCTGTCCGGCATTGATGTAGTTCTTCACACTATCCGGCAGCTTGAGCAGGCGCAGCGTGTTGGTGATGTGGCTTCGGCTCTTGCCGACGATCTGGGCGATGTTGTCCTGCGAATGCTTGTATTCGCTCGCGAGCGCCTGATAGCCCGCCGCCTCTTCCAGCGGATTGAGATCGGTGCGCTGTACGTTCTCGATGATCGCAAGTTCGAGCGCCTCCTCGTCGGTGACGTCGAGCAGCACGATCGGCACCTGATGCAGGCCCGCCTTCTGTGAGGCGCGCCAGCGCCGCTCGCCCGCGATGATCTCGTAGCGGTCTTTCTTGCCCGTCGCGGCGCGAACCACGATCGGCTGGATGATGCCGCGCTCCTTGATGGATTGCGCAAGCTCCTTCAGCTCGTCGTCAGCATAGATGCGGCGCGGGTTGCGCGGGTTCGGCGAAATGAATTCGATCGGAACGCGCCGCGCGGTGTCGCGCGCGCCCGCGGCGGGCGCGCCGGCCTTGGGCGCGGCTTCCGCGACGTCGCCCATCAGCGCGGCAAGGCCGCGTCCCAGTCGCGAGCGGGAATCGTCGGGCTTCGCCATTATTTCAAACCCTCGGAATCGTCATGGCCGGGCTAGTCCCGGCCATCCACGTCTTGCTTTGGCATTTAAGGAAGACGTGGTTGCCCGGCACAAGGCCGGGCATGACGGCGTTTGAAATCATGCACCGCATCCTTCAACTCGCCGCCGCGAGTTCTTTCTCGCGCTGGATGATCTCGGTCGCGAGCCGCAGATAGGCTTCGCTGCCGGAACATTTCAGGTCGTAGACCAGCACCGGCTTGCCATAGGACGGCGCCTCGGAGATGCGCACGTTGCGCGGAATGATGGTGTCGTAGACTTTCGATCCCATGAACTCGCGCACGTCCGCGACCACCTGGCCGGACAGGTTGTTGCGCGCGTCGTACATCGTCAGCACGATGCCGTGGATCGACAGATCCGGGTTGAGCGTCTGCTTCACCTGATCGACGGTCTTGAGCAGCTGCGACAATCCTTCGAGCGCGAAGAATTCGCATTGCAGCGGCACGAGGATGGCGTTCGCTGCCGCCATCGCGTTGACCGTGAGCAGGTTCAGCGACGGCGGGCAATCGACCAGCACGTAGGAATAATGCGGCACGTCGCCGTCGACGTCGTTCAGCGGCTTCAGCGCGCTGCGCAGGCGGAACGCGCGGTCGCGCGCGGAGGAAATTTCAAGCTCGATGCCCGCGAGGTCGAGCGTCGAGGGCGCGATGTGCAGGCGAGGGACCGCGGTTTCGAGAATGGCCTCGCGCATCGGCGTGCCGCTCGCGAGCACATCGTACATCGAGACGCGGCGGTTCTTGCGGTCGATGCCGAGCCCGGTCGAGGCATTGCCCTGCGGGTCGAGGTCGACGATCAGCACGTGCTCGCCGATCGCGGCGAGCGCGGTGCCGAGATTGATCGCGGTCGTGGTCTTGCCGACGCCGCCTTTCTGGTTGGCGAGCGCGAGCACGCGCGGCGGCTTCACCACGCCCGCCCGGGGCACGAGGGGGATCACATCGGCGTCGGTCGTCTGATCGGTCATGACACCACCATCGGCAGCGATAGGTATATTGTCCTACGAACGCGATACCGGCTGCAAGCTTCGCACAATCACGATCCGGCCGCGGGGATCGGTTTTGCTCGGGGCGAGATCGTAGTCGATGCTCCAAGATTTAGATGCTGCGGTCAATTCAGCCTCTACATCTTGACCCTTCGGAAATAACCCTAGCACGCCGCTTTTCAACAGCGGAGCGGCCATTTCGAGAAGCTGTGGAAGGGGCGCGAGCGCGCGCGCCGTCACCACATCGACGCGGCCAGTAAATTTTTTCGCGAAGTCTTCGATGCGCTCGGCATGCACGGTCGCCGGCACGCCGGTCGCGCGGATCGCCTCGCGCAGGAACGCGGCCTTCTTCAGATTCGATTCGACGAGGTGCACATGCGCACCGGATTTTTCCGCGAGCGCGCAGGCGAGGGGCAGGGCAGGGAAGCCGCCGCCCGACCCGAGATCGGCAAAGTGAGCAGCCTCCGGTGGCACGAGCGCGAATAGCTGGAGAGAGTCGGCGACATGCCTTGTCCAGATCGTCGCCAAAGTCGAATAAGCAACCAAATTGGTATTCGTCTGCCAGCGGATGAGGATCTCGATCAGGCGGTCGAGCCTCTCTTCGGTTTCACGTGAAACCGTCACCAGCGACAAAGCGCGCGCCTTGTCGGCGGCGAGGGCTTTGGAATCAGGGATTTGGCGGTCGCGCGCGGCGCTCATCGCTGCGCCATGCGGCCCTTCCGGCGCAGATGCGCGGCCACAAGCGTCAGCGCCGCCGGCGTTATTCCGTCGATCCTCCCGGCCTGGCCGATGGTGCGGGGTCGATGCTGCGCAAGCTTCTGGCGCGCCTCGTTGGAGAGGCCGGGCAGGGCGGAATAATCGAGCCCCTCGGGCAGCGCGAAGGCCTCGTCGCGGCGATAGGCTTCGACATCGGCGGCCTGGCGCGAGAGATAGACATCGTAGACCGCATCGATCTTCACCTGTTCGGCGATGGTCTGCGGCCAGTCGCGCATCTGCGGCCACACGGCGGCGAGCTGCCCGACCTCGATCGTCGCATACGACAAAAGCTCGAACGCGGTCCGCCGCTGTCCATCCTTCTTGAGCGTCAGCCCGTGCCTCTCGGCCTCGCTCGGCGACAGGGAAACCGACTTCGCAAAGGCCCGCGCCTCGTCGAGCGCCGCCATCTTGGTGCGGTGATGCTCGCGCCGTTCCGCGCCGACGCAACCGATCTCGATACCGCGGCCGGTCAGCCGCTGGTCGGCATTGTCGGCGCGCAGCGCCAGACGGTATTCGGCCCGGGACGTGAACATGCGGTAGGGCTCGGTGACGCCGCGCGTCACGAGGTCGTCGATCATCACCCCGAGATAACCTTCGGCGCGGTCGAACACGATTGGCGCCGATCCGCCAGCCTTCGCCGCGGCGTTGAGTCCTGCCACCAGCCCCTGCGCGCCAGCTTCTTCGTAACCCGTCGTGCCGTTGATCTGGCCTGCGAGATAAAGGCCCGCGACTTTGCGGGTTTCGAGCGTGAGGTGAAGTTCGCGCGGGTCGACATGATCGTATTCGATGGCATAGCCCGGACGCACCATGACCGCCTTTTCCAGCCCCGGAATCGACGCGACCGCCGCGAGCTGCACATCCTGCGGCAGGGAGGTCGAAATCCCGTTCGGATAGACGGTCGGATCGTCGAGCCCTTCCGGCTCGAGGAAGATCTGGTGCCCGTCGCGCTCGCCGAAGCGCACAATTTTGTCCTCGATCGACGGGCAATAGCGCGGTCCGCGGCTTTCGATCTGGCCCGAATACATCGGCGAGCGATGCACGTTCGCGCGGATGATCTCGTGCGTGGTCTCTGTCGTGCGCGTGATGCCGCATTCGACCTGGGGCGTCGTAATCCGCGCCGTCAGCATCGAGAACGGCTCGGGAGGTGTGTCGCCCGGCTGCATCTCGAGCGAAGCCCAGTCGATCGTCCGCCCATCGAGGCGGGGAGGAGTGCCGGTCTTCAGACGCCCGAGCGAAAACCCAAGCCGCTCCAGAGTGAGCGCGAGACCGATGGTGGGGGCTTCGCCGACCCGGCCTGCAGGCGTCTTCTGCTCCCCGATATGAATGAGGCCGCGCAGGAACGTACCGGTGGTCAGGACAACGGCGCCGCACGACAGCTCCCGTCCATCGGCGAGGCGCAGCGCACCAACGCGCCCATCCTCGATCACGATGTCGTCGGCTTCGCCTTCGATGACACTCAGATCGTCAGTCGCGCGGATCGCGGCCTGCATCGCCGCGGCATAGAGCTTACGGTCGGCCTGCGCGCGCGGACCGCGCACCGCCGGACCCTTGCGCCGATTGAGCACGCGAAACTGAATGCCGCCCGCATCCGCCGCGCGGCCCATCAAGCCGTCGAGGGCGTCAATCTCCCGGACGAGATGTCCTTTGCCCAGCCCGCCGATCGCCGGATTGCATGACATCGCACCGACGGTCGCGAAGCGATGGGTCACGAGCGCGGTCGTTGCGCCCATGCGTGCCGCCGCGGCCGCAGCTTCGCAGCCGGCGTGTCCGCCTCCCACAACGATGACGTCGAAATCGGCCATAGCGCTCTCGGTGCGGGTTCTAGAGCAGAAGCAACCGCAAGAAAACGAATCTATTTTGGGCCTGAAGCTGCGCACCGAAGGCGCAGCGTTGTCCGGCGTTTCACGTGAAACGTCAGCGAATCAAATGGTTAACGTTTGCAGAATTAACCAGCCGTTAACCATAATCCCAATCATTTGCCGATGCAGAAGTCGCGGAAAATGACGTCGAGAATGTCCTCGACATCGACCCGACCGGTCAGCCGCCCGAGCGCCTGTGCCGCGGCCCGCAATTCTTCCGCCACGATGTCGTCTCCGGTCGCGTTGTCCAGCACCCGCCGCAACGCAAGGGCGCAGTCTTCAAGCAGGCGGCGCTGCCTTTCCCGCGTGACCAGTGCAGGCTCGCGCATTCCGAAAATCTCGCGCGCGTGATCGGTCAAGGCGGCAAGCAACCGGTCAACGCCCTCACCGCCCGCCGCCGAGATCGCGAACATGTCGGGCAAGGTTTCCTGCGACGACGCAGGCTGCACGTCGATCTTGTTTCGGATCTTCCAGGTCAAAGGCACCGCATTCGCCGCAGGGGCCTCGTGGTCCCGTTCGTAAACCCACAACACAAGATCCGCCTCGGCCGCCCGTGCCTTTGCCCGCGCGACACCTTCGCGCTCGACCGGATCATCCGTCTCGCGGATACCTGCGGTATCGAGAAGCGTCACGGGGTAGCCGCCGAGGTCAAGATGAACTTCGATCACGTCACGTGTCGTTCCGGCGAACGGGGAGACGATCGCGGCTTCGCGCCGCGCGATGCGATTAAGCAAGGTTGACTTGCCCGCATTCGGCGGACCGGCGATCGCGACCACCAAACCTTCGCGAAGGCGCTCGCCCTGTTTTGCGCTTTTCAGCGCCGCCTGAATTTCCGCCGACAACGCGCGAACTATCTCGAGCGCACGTGCGGTGACGTCATTCGCAACATCGGCTTCGTCCGAGAAATCAATTCCGGCCTCGACCAGCGCCAGGGCCTCGATCAGTCGCGCGCGCCAGCTTTCCGCGCGGTCGCCGAGCAGGCCCGCGAGCTGCCGAAACGCCTGGCGGCGCTGTGCCTCGGTGTCCGCGTAAATCAGATCGGCAAGGCCTTCGACCTTGGTCAGATCTAGCTTGCCGTTCTCGAACGCGCGGCGCGTGAATTCGCCGGCCTCGGCAGACCGCAGTCCCGGCATTCGCGACAGCGCGGCAAACGTCGCGGCGATGACCGCGCGACCGCCATGCAACTGAAGCTCGACGACATCCTCGCCGGTTTCACTCGAAGGCCCTTTGAAAAATAACGACAGCGCTTCGTCGATGATCTCGCGCGACTGCGGATCGCGAACGCGAGCGAAAGCCGCCCGCCTGGGTTCGGGAATTTTTCCGGTGAGCGCCTGCAGCGCTTCGCTCGCGCGCGGGCCGGAGATTCTGATCACCGCGATCGCAGCGGGTGGATGACCGGACGAGAGAGCAAAGATCGTGTCGGAGAGAACCATCGCCGCGAACCGAAGCGCTGCAAGACACCGATGGTCAAGTCACGATGACGGTGCGGGATCCCGCAGCCCGCGGCAGTAAAACCGGGACGGATTATTTTCCTACCGCACCAAAAATGAAAAACCCGGCTACGAGGCCGGGTTTCCCATTCCGCATCGCTTTCAACTGCGGTCTCGAGTGCCGCAGCGATCGCCGATCCGCTTACTTCACCTTGAGGTTTTCAGCGGATTCCTTACCGCGGTTCGCCACGACCTCATACTCGATCTGCTGGCCTTCATTGAGATTGCTCAATCCGGCGCGTTCGACAGCCGAGATGTGCACGAACACATCCTTGCCGCCGCCTTGCGGCTGGATGAATCCGTAACCCTTGGTCGCGTTGAACCACTTCACAGTGCCTGTAGCCACATTAGTCTCCAAGTCGATGGTAGATGCTTCGCCGACAAAACGAGCGTCGGTCAGACATCTCGCAGAGGGGCGAGCATTTGATAACGAATATAGGGCCTTCGCGCCATCCTTAGCGGCGATTTATTGTTACAAGGGCGTTTAGCCCAAAAACGCGCCGGTTCCCGTGCCCACGATCCTTTTGGGCGCTAAAGCGTTGAGACTCCATGACTGTTTCTGTCACAAGCTCGCCCGAAAACCGCCTGGCGGGCGAAACAAGCCCCTACCTCCTGCAGCATAAAAATAATCCGGTCGCGTGGTGGCCCTGGGGCCCGCCGGCTCTGGAGGAAGCCAAAAGGACCGGAAAGCCGATCCTTCTGTCGGTCGGCTATGCCGCCTGCCACTGGTGCCATGTGATGGCGCACGAAAGCTTCGAGAACGAAGCAACGGCCCGGCTGATGAACGAGCTGTTCGTCAACATCAAAGTCGACCGCGAGGAACGCCCGGACATCGACCAGATCTACATGTCCGCGCTGCATATGCTGGGCGAGCAGGGCGGCTGGCCGCTGACGATGTTTCTGACACCTGCGGGCGAGCCGGTGTGGGGCGGTACTTATTTTCCGCCGACCGCGCGCTACGGCCGTGCTGCTTTCTCCGATGTCTTGCGCGAGGTCGCGCGGCTGTTTCGCGAGGAGCCGCAGCGGATCGAACAGAACCGCAGCGCCCTGATGCAGCGCCTTGCCGAGAAAGCCCAGCCCGAAGGAAAGGTCGCCGTCGGGCCGACACAGCTCGATCAGTTCGCGACGCAGCTTGCCCGTGCGATCGACCCGCGCAACGGAGGACTGCGCGGCGCGCCAAAGTTTCCCCAATGCGCGATGTTCGAATTTCTCTGGCGCGCGGGCCTGCGCAACAAACCGGCGGCTGCCGATCAGGATTCGCCGGGCGATGTTCCCTATTTCGATCTCGTCGAGCTTACGCTCGATCGCATCTGCGAAGGCGGCATCTACGATCATCTCGGCGGAGGATTTTCCCGCTACTCCGTGGACGAGCGGTGGCTCGTGCCGCATTTCGAGAAGATGCTTTACGACAACGCGCAGCTTCTGGAGTTGCTCGCGCTCGCGCATGCCCGCACCGGACGCGACCTGTTCGCCGCCCGCGCGCGCGAAACGGTCGACTGGCTGGAGCGGGAAATGACGACGTCGGGCGGCGCGTTCTGCGCCTCGCTCGACGCGGATTCGGAAGGAGAGGAGGGCAAGTTCTATGTCTGGTCCCTCGCCGAAATCCTCGATGCGCTCGGCCCGCAGGACGGGCCCTTCTTCGCGGGCCATTACGACGTCACGGTCGAAGGCAATTTCGAGGGCCACAACATTCTCAACCGGCTGGAAAGCCGGCCGCTGACCGGCGAGGAGGGCTCCAGGCTTGCCAACCTGCGGGCGAAGCTCCTCGCGATCAGGACCCAGCGCGTCCGTCCCGGTCTCGACGACAAGGTCCTGGCGGACTGGAACGGTCTGATGATCGCAGCGCTCGTCAACGCCGCCGCGATGCTCGACGAGCAACGTTGGGTCACGCTGGCGCGACGCGCTTTCGATTTCATTGCGCGCGAAATGACGAAGGCCGGCCGGCTCGGCCATTCCTGGCGCGACGGCAGGCTGCTCCTGCCCGGGCTTGCGTCGGACTATGCCGCCATGATCCGTGCGGCACTTGCGCTCTTCGAAGCCACCGGCAACGAGGACTATCTGGAGCGGGCGATTGCGTGGCAGGCGGATCTCGACCACCACTACACGAACAAGGCCAATGGCGGCTATTTCCTGACCGCCGACGACGCCGAAGGCCTGGTCGTGCGGCCGAATGCAACCAACGACGACGCGACGCCCAATCCCAATGCGCTGGCGGCGCAAAATCTGATCCGCCTCGCGACGCTGACCGGAAAGGAACGCTCCCGCGTCCAAGCCGACGCGATGATCGAAGGCATTCTCAGCGCGGGCGCAGACAACCTGTTCGGGCATGTGGCGCTCTTGAACGCCGTCGACATGCAGCTTCACGCACTCGAAATCGTCTGCGCAGGACCCGATCATGAAGCATTCGCACGCGAGGCCCTGCGACTGCCGTTCGTCAGGCGGATCGTGCTTCGTGCGCCTTCCGCCGATCGGCTTCCGCCGGAACATCCTGCGCAGGAAAAACTGAAAGCACTGTCAGGAAGCGCCGCATTCCTTTGCGCCGGGCAAACATGTTCACTGCCGATAGAGAGCCCCGTCGGCATCGCGACGGCCGCCGGCGTAACAGGCTAGGCCGCGTTCGTCGTCGCCTGCTTCAGCCACGGACTCCAGGGCTCGGGCAACACAAGGCCCGCGCTCTCCCAGACCGGCAGTATCCGTCCATCCCCGGTGATCCGGCCGACAAACGCTGGCTTGTGCAGATGATGGTTTTCTCGATCCATCTGCACCTCATAGCCGCTCGGCGACTGAACCTTAAGACCGGCGGCCGCGATACGAACATCCCCCGCATCCGTCGTGCCGCAAATCTCAACCGCTTTGCACCAGAGGCGGAACGCCACAAGCGTCGATTCCATTGGGTCGTTGGTGACCGCCGCGGCATCGCCGGTGAAAGCGCGCCAGTGCGATACGAACTCGCTGTTGGCCGGATGATCGATGGAATGCAGGTAACTCCAGGCGGCGTAATGCCCCTCCATCGCGGCCCCCGGCAGTGGAGGCAACTCGGTCTCTCCAAGCGACAAAGTCAGCACCGGCAATTCGTTTGACGAGATTTGCTGGCGTGCCATCTCGCGGAAAAAGTGAACGTTGGCATCGCCGCTCAGCGTCGACACAATGGCAGCATCTCCGTTCGCGCCAAAGCGCCGCATAGCCTCGATCGGCTCGCGCCACACCTTCTCGCCGAACGGAGAATAAAACTCGGCGACCGCCTGATGCGGCGTGCCTCGCGAAGCGAGATAGGATTTCACGATGGCGTTGGTCGTGCGCGGATAGACGTAGTCGGTACCAACGAGGATGTAGCGGCGGCGGCCCTGTGAAAGGAGGAAGTCGATCGCCGGCAAGGCCTGCTGCTGGGGCGTCGCGCCGGTATAGAAAACAAAGTCGGATTGCTCCTGGCCTTCATACTGGCTCGGGTAGAACATGATCGCATTGTTACGCTCGAGCACAGGCAGCACCTGCTTGCGCGAGGCCGACGTCCAGCATCCAAAGATCGCGGCGACACCGCCATCCGCAAGCATGTCCTGCGCAAGCTCGGCATAGCGCTCCGGTTTCGATCCCGGATCGAGGATCACGGCTTCCACCGGGCGGCGCAGCAGCCCGCCCGCCTCGTTCCGCTGTTCGATCAGCATGACCAGCAATTGCTGCAGCGGCCGCTCGCTCGCCGTCAGGGTGCCGGTTAGCGAATGCAGGATGCCGACCTTGATCGCGCCGGATTCGAGATCGGAAAAATAGCGCCGCACCGAACTGACGAGCGAGCGCGACCGCACGGCCAGGTCATCCGCGGTACCGAGCACTGCCTCGCCGGCGAGCGCCACTTCGGCAATTGCCGCCTGGATTTCCGGCAGCGCCTTGCCGACCCCGGCCGCAACGCTGCTCGCCTCGTTTCCGATCTGGTCGAGCTCGGTCAATTGCAGTTCGAGCATCGCATTGAGGCCGCGGTTCATTTCGCTCGTCGTCTCGACGCTCGCCGATACCGCGGTGATCGCCGCGGCAGTCTGTTGCACGGCCGTCTGGATCCCCAAAATCTGCTGGCGGATTTCGTCGGTCGATTTGGCGGTCTGAGTCGCGAGCTGTTTCACCTCGCTCGCGACGACGGCGAATCCTCGTCCTGCCGGACCTGCGCGCGCAGCCTCGATCGTTGCATTGAGCGCGAGCAGCGATGTCTGTCCGGCGATCGTCTGGATCAGCTTGATTACCACGTCGACGTGCTGCGCCGCAGCCGACAGCGATTGCACCGTGCCGTCGGCATGCCGAAGTTCCTGCGCGGTCCGTTCGGTCGCCTCGCGGGCGGCCGCCACCTGTTGCCCCGATTGCCGAACGATTTCACGGACCTCCCGCGCCGCAGCCGCGACACCCGCCGCATCGCTCGCGGCGGCCTCGGCTGTCTGCGCAGCATGGGACACTTTTATCGCCATGTCGCGGTTGCGTTCCGCGAGCGCGGATGCGGTCACGCGAATCTTCTCGCCAGCGACCGTAAACGCCGCAACGATATCGTCGATCGCGGATTGAAAGCGCTTGGTGATGAAGACACGCCCTGCCTGGCGCAGTTTCGACTCGGTTGCTCTGCGGTCCCGGTCGACGGCGACGGTCTCCGCATCCATCAACGCCGAACGCAGCGCCTCGGCCGCGTCGCCGAACTTCTGCATCGTGCCGTCCCCGATCGCTTCGGGCAGCGACGCGTAGCGATCCCCGCGCGCGAGGCGCACGAGCGCCGCAACGATTGCGGCCAGCCGATATTCCGCGAACCACCCGATCAGGATGGCGCCGGTCGCACCCGCGACGAAGCCTGCGCGCATGCTGTCGAGTTCCGCCGCAACGATGGAGGCAACCCCGCTCACTCCGAACGCGGGGATGGCGATCCAGAGTGCGGGTCTTCTGACGGATAACTTCATGGTCGGCGGGATGCGGGGAACGGGAGTTAACTGGTTTGCCCGATTCGCTTTGCCAAAGCCTTTCAGATCGACGCCACGGGACGCACGAATTTTCGGCAATCCGACGAATATTTGAGCGTGAGACGTCTCCCGCTCGCTCCGATGCCATTGCTCCGCCTCGCGTGAACGAAAATGGCCGGGACAAGCCCGGCCATCGTCATCGAATTGTAAATTTACAAGACCGATCAGGTATTCATGCTCTCGAAGAACTCGCTGTTCGTCTTGGTATTGCGCAGCTTATCGAGCAGGAAGTCGATCGCGTCCATCGTGCCCATCGGATTGAGGATGCGGCGCAGGACGTACATCTTCTTGAGCTGCTGCGGATCGGTGAGCAGTTCTTCCTTGCGTGTGCCGGAGCGCGTGATGTCGATCGCCGGGAAGGTGCGCTTGTCCGCGACCTTGCGATCGAGGATGAGCTCGGAGTTGCCGGTGCCTTTGAACTCCTCGAAAATCACTTCGTCCATGCGGCTGCCGGTGTCGATCAGCGCGGTCGCGATGATGGTCAGCGACCCGCCTTCCTCGATGTTGCGCGCCGCGCCGAAGAAGCGCTTCGGGCGCTGCAGGGCGTTGGCGTCGACGCCGCCAGTCAGCACCTTGCCGGAAGACGGCACCACGGTGTTGTAGGCGCGGCCGAGGCGGGTGATCGAGTCCAGCAAAATCACGACGTCGCGGCCATGCTCGACCAACCGCTTTGCCTTCTCGATCACCATTTCCGCGACCTGGACGTGGCGCGATGCCGGCTCGTCGAAGGTCGATGACACGACTTCACCCTTCACCGAACGCTGCATGTCGGTGACTTCTTCCGGCCGCTCGTCGATCAGAAGGACGATCAGATAGCATTCGGGATGATTGGCCGTGATCGCATGCGCGACATTCTGCAACAACACCGTTTTGCCGGTGCGCGGCGGCGACACGATCAGGGCGCGCTGGCCCTTGCCGATCGGCGCGACGATGTCGATGACGCGGGCCGACAAATCTTTTTTGGTCGGATCGTCGTGCTCCATGCGCAGACGCTCGGTCGGATAAAGCGGCGTCAGGTTGTCAAAGTTGATCTTATGCCGCGCCTTGTCGGGGTCCTCGAAATTGATCGTGTTGACCTTGAGCAACGCGAAGTAGCGTTCGCCTTCCTTGGGCGAACGGATATGGCCCTCGACGGTGTCGCCTGTGCGCAGACCGAAGCGGCGGATCTGCGATGGCGAGACGTAGATATCATCGGGGCCGGGAAGATAGTTCGCTTCCGGCGAGCGCAGGAAGCCGAAGCCGTCGGAGAGAACCTCGACGACGCCTTCGCCGATGATGTCGATTTCCTTGTTCGCGAGCTGCTTCAGGATCGCAAACATCAGCTCCTGCTTGCGCAGCGTGCTGGCATTTTCGATCTCGTGCTCTTCGGCGAACGATAGAAGTTCGACGGGAGTCTTGGATTTCAGGTCTTGGAGTTTCACTTCCCGCATGGGGGATTCCTTGAAGGATAAACCGGCGGCGTCAGGTGGGACTATGGGAGCCGCAACGGTTGAAGAAGGATCGCAGGTCTTGGGAGGAGGGATTGGAGCTCCGGCCCGATGCCGGGACGGTCCGAATACGCGGGACCGCGCCTTGATTGCATCCGCCTGCGTTCGGAGGGATGAACTTACATACGGAAAAACTGCTGATTCCGCAAGGGCGCGTCGTTCGCCCGCACAGAAAAGAGGCGGTACTAGAAGGGCTTAACGACCGCCAGGATGACAATAACGATCATCAGGACAGTCGGTATCTCGTTGACCAGCCGATAGAATTTAGCGGAATGCTGGTTTCGGTCCTGCGCGAAGGCTTTCATCCACCGGACCAGAAATCCATGCAGAGCCGACATCGCAATGACGAGCGTCAGCTTTCCGTGAAGCCACCCCGATCGATACCACCCGCCGTCCCACATCAGCCAAAGACCAAGAACCCATGTTGCGATCATTGCAGGATTGATGATCAAGCGAAGAAGCCTTCGCTCCATCAGCTTGAATGTCTCGGATTGCTTCGAGCCCGGCTCCGCATCGCAATGATAGACGAACAGCCGGGGCAGATAGAGCATCCCCGCCATCCAGGCGATGACGGCGATGATGTGAAAAGCCTTGATCCAGAGATACAGCATCGGTTTACGCCCCGGACTTGAGCCTATTGGAAACCTTTTGTCGAGCGTAGCGTTGGACAGCCAGTGGCTTTGCAGAGTTTTACACAAACACGGTCTTCGCCGAGCGCTTCACCAATCTAATCTAAGATTCCTAATTGTAATGACTCTTACGCTGTCGATTTGACTCACGACTCGCTCTTCACACTTGCCGTTCTGCTTTCCCACATATCCCCGCTCTTCCGCGGCCGGTAAATCTTTCCGAGCGCAATCACAAAGCGCTTTGACCGCAGCAAAAAAGTGGCCCGCTGAAATTCTATGTTCAGACGTTCTGAACATTTCAGTCGTCCCGGAAGCCCAAGGTCGGGATTTATCCTCGCCTGGGTGAATGTGGACGGCGAGATCGCTCATCGGGATGCCGGGCTTGCCATCCCGTCGAAGCCGTGGCCTCCTCCCCAGGCGTCCCCAACCTGTCCCGTGGATTGAAGATCATGCCGCAGCGGAACGCGAGCTACTTCCATCTGCATCTGGTGTCCGATTCCACCGGCGAGACACTGTTGACGGTCGCGCGCGCAGCTGCGGCGCAATACGCATCGGTTTCCCCGATCGAGCATCTTTATCCTTTGATCCGCACGCAACGGCAGCTCGACCGCGTCCTCGCGGATATCGAGGAGGCTCCGGGCATCGTTCTTTATACCCTGCTGGAACCGGACATCGCGCATACGCTCGAAGAAAAGAGCAAGGCGCTCGGTTTGCCCTGCATGTCGGTGCTTGGTCCGGTGCTCGGATTGTTTCAATCCTATCTGGGCGCCGGCACGACACGGCCCCGCGTTGGCGCACAGCACATGCTGAACGCCGATTACTTCAAGCGGATCGATGCACTCAATTATACGATGCTCCACGATGACGGGCAGCACACGGACGATCTGGAAGAAGCCGATGTCGTACTCGTCGGAGTGTCGCGGACGTCGAAAACGCCGACCGCGATCTATCTCGCGAATCGCGGCGTCAAGACCGGCAACGTACCGCTTGTTCCCGGAACGCCTCTGCCGCCGCAGCTTGCAACGCTTCAGCACCCGCTGGTGGTCGGTCTGTTCGCAAGTCCGGAGCGGATCGTGCAGATCCGCCAGAATCGGCTTCTCGGTCTCAAGGCTCATCGCGATGACGATCAATACATCGATCGTCAGGCGGTCGCCGAGGAGGTTACGTATTCCCGGAAACTGTGCGCCAAACACAATTGGGCGTCGATCGATGTCACCCGCCGCTCAATCGAAGAGACCGCAGCTGCCGTGATGAAGCTTCTGTCCGAACGCCGCCGGATACCAGTTTCATGAGCGGCATGTGGATCGGCGGGATGCCGCTCGTGCTGGCGTCGAAGTCGGCGGTCCGGCGCGCGCTGCTGGAATCGGCGGGAATTCCGTTCGATGTCGTGGCCGCTGATATCGACGAGCGTGCGGTCGAAGCGCAAGCTGGAGCAAAAGCGCCCGGCGATGTGGCGTTGCTGCTCGCGCAGCACAAGGCCGAGCATATTTCACGGCAGAGGCCCGGACGCATCATCGTCGGCGCCGATCAGACTTTGGCACTGGGTTCGAAGCGGTTCACCAAGCCGGTCGGCAGGCCTTCTGCGCGGCGGCAGCTTCTCGAATTGCGCGGGCAGACTCACAAACTTTATTCCGCAATCGCCTTGGTGCGCGACGGAACGGTGATCGATGAGATGTGCGAGATCGCCAGTCTCACCATGCGGAACTTTTCCGAAGGATTTCTTGACGCCTACCTCGACGCGGCCGGCGCAACCGTTTGCCAGAGCGTCGGGGGCTATCAGCTCGAGCTGCTCGGCGTGCATTGCTTCGAGCGAATCGAAGGTGATCACACGACCATTCTCGGCCTCCCGTTGCTGAGCCTGCTGGCAGCGCTCCGCAAGATCGGAATGGTGGCGGATTAAAAATGTTCGTGATCGGACTCACGGGCTCAATTGGAATGGGCAAGACCACCACCGCGACGCTGTTCGCGGAGGAAGGCGTGCCTGTGCATGACGCCGACGCCGCCGTGCACGCGCTTTATGCCGGCGAGGCGGTCGCCCCGATCGAGGCTGCTTTTCCAGGCACAACGTCCGAAGGCAAGGTGGATCGGGAGCGATTGTCGCAGCAGGTCGTCGGCAACCCGGCTGCGCTGAAGCAGCTCGAGGCGATCGTGCATCCGCTGGTTCGCAAGGCGGAGCAGCGTTTTCTGGCCGAATCCGAAAAGCGCGGGGCGCCGGTCGCGGTGCTCGATATTCCTCTCCTGTATGAAACCGGCGGCGACGCGCGCGTCGATGCGGTGGTTGTGGTTTCCGCGCCGGCGGGTATCCAGCGGCTTCGTGTCCTGGAGCGGGCGGGAATGACGCCTGCAAAATTCGAGGCACTCCTTGCCAAGCAGGTTCCGGACGAGGAAAAACGGCGTCGCGCCGACTTTATCGTCGATAGCGGCCACGGTCTTGAAGCCGCTCGCCAGCAGGTGCGGCAGATTTTGCAAAAGGTCACTATGATGCAGCAGCGGCCGCGGTGATTCGCGCGCCGATTCACGGACGGCTTGCAGCAGGTTGAAGGTCCATGCGCGAAATCGTGTTCGATACGGAAACGACCGGTCTTGATCCCCTGCAGGGCGATCGGCTGGTCGAGATCGGCTGCATCGAACTCATCAATCGTTTTCCCACCGGGAAGACCTTTCACCGCTACATCAACCCCGAGCGTGACATGCCGCGCGCGGCCTTCGACGTCCATGGGCTTTCGGCGGACTTTCTCAAAAACCACCCGGTCTTTGCCGTGGTCGTCGACGAGTTTATCGACTTCATCGGCGACGCACCGATGATCGCGCACAATGCGATGTTCGATCTTGGCTTCGTGAATTTTGAGCTGGAGCGGGTAAAGCGAGTGCCAATCGGACGCGAGCGGCTGATCGATACGCTGATGCTGGCCCGCCGCAAGCATCCGGGCACATCAAACAAGCTCGACGATCTTTGCGCGCGCTATCGGATCGACAATTCGCGGCGCACCAAACATGGTGCTTTGCTGGACGCCGAATTGCTGGCGGAAGTTTATGTCGAACTGATCGGCGCCCGCCAGGCAATGCTGGGCCTTGCGCATGCGATCGACGGAATGACGGCGCGGCCGGATGGCGTCGCCGCCACGCGCGAGCGGACGATAGCGCTATCTCCGCGCGTGACGGAAAACGATCGCGCCGCCCATGCCGCTTTTGTGGCGACGCTTGGCGACCAGTCGATCTGGCGGGATTATCGCTAGCTTGTCAGCTCGGAGTCGCTGACTGCGGGCTCTGCTGCTCGCCCATCCGCTGACGGAACAGCGCAACGAAATCTACCGGATCGAGCAGCAGCGGCGGGAAGCCGCCGTTGCGCACGGCGTTGGAAATGATCTCGCGCGCAAACGGGAAGAGCAGGCGCGGGCACTCTATCATCAGAAGCGGCGCCATGTTTTCCTGTGGCACGTTCTGCACCCGGAAGATGCCGGCATACACAAGCTCGAATGCAAACAGCACACTGCCGGTCACGTCCGCCTGGCCTTCGACCTTGAGCGAGACTTCGACATCGGTCTCGCTGAGCGGTACGGCGTTGACGTTGATCTGGATATTGATTGCGGGCTGTTGCTGGCCCTGCAGCGAATGGGGCGCGTTCGGATTCTCGAACGAAAGGTCCTTGATGTATTGGGCGAGGACGTTGAGCTGCGGCTGGCCGCCAGCTTGCGGAGCCGGGATAGGGCCGCCCGCCGGGCCGCCATTCGTTATACTGGCCATCGTGTTCCTCAGGGCCCGTGCGAGCCTTCGTGTTCGGCGGTGTGGCTAACATAGCGTTTCCGAAGGAACAAGGATTTGGAGCCGCAACCGAATGCGGCGGGAACGTGTTCGTGCAAGGCGTCCCGATTCGGCGAAATTTGCCCGTTTTGAATGGTTTGCCGGCCAGGAGCGACAACACGAACCACCCGAAAGGGTCTCCGGCAGGTTGGCGTAACGTCCCCGGATCGTCTAAACTCCCAAATCGGCGAGTAACGGGTCGTTGCAGGGTATGGATCGACGGCGCCGGATGCCTACTTACCGCTGATCGCGGGGCCGATCCTGCAGCACGACCCTCGAAGGCATGCGCGACGTGTTCGACATCTACACCATTATTTTCCTGGCTCTGGCGGTCTTCATCTTTTTGCGCCTGCGGAGCGTACTGGGCCAGCGCACCGGACGCGAACGTCCACCTTACGATCCATTTGCCGCGCGCGACGCGCGACCGGCCGCAAGCGAAAAGGTCGTCGCGTTGCCGGGACGCCGGCCAGAGGTGGTTCCCCGCGCCTCCGAAACGCCGGATCTGCCGGACCGGTGGAAGGGTGTTGCCGAAAGCGGTTCAGCGGTCGCATCCGGCCTCGACGCAATTGCTGCGGCCGACCGCAGCTTCGATGCCCAGCAATTCCTCGGGGGCGCGCGCAGCGCTTACGAGATGATCGTCGGGGCTTTCGCAACCGGCGACCGGCGCACGCTGAAGAGCCTGCTCTCGCGCGAGGTGTTCGAGGGTTTCGACGCGGCGATCCGCGATCGGGAAGGCAAGGGCGAGACGATTGAGAACCGTTTCGTTTCGCTCGACACTGCGGAAATTGCCGCCGCGGAATTGCGCGGCAACACCGCGCAGGTGACCATCCGCTTCGTTTCGCAACTGATCACGGTAACGCGCGACCGGGGCGGCAATGTCATCGACGGCAATCCGGAGAAGGTCAGCGACGTAACCGATGTGTGGACCTTCGCGCGTGATGTGACGTCGCGCGATCCCAACTGGAAGCTAGTGGCCACCGAAGCCGGGCAATGATCCAGAGCCGGCGCGTCTCTCTGCTGATCGTTGTTTTGACGTTGATGGTTGCGCCGTGCGGCGCATCGGCCCGGACTTGGCGGCTGCCGGACGTCTTCAAGATCCCCAACACGCAGCTCGAGCCGATGGCTTATGCCGATATCCCCGGCTGGGCCGACGACGACCACGCTGAGGCGCTGGCCACGTTCCTCGCGAGTTGCAGCGCTATCCGCAAGAGCACCCCTCGAGCGCGTCTTGAGCGGCCGCGGCTCTTCCGTTCGCTTTACGATATTTGCGAGCGCGCCGTGGCCGGCATGCCGTTCAACGAACAGCAGGCGCGCGCTTTCTTCGAGGAGAATTTCCAGGCCTATCGTATTGCTCGCCTGGGCGAGCGCGAAGGATTCATTACCGGCTATTACGAGCCTGTGGTCGAGGGCGCACGCTTTCCGAGCGACAAGTTCAACGTGCCGCTCTACCGTCGCCCGCCCGATGTCGTGATGTCGCGGTTGCGCAAGCATCGGGTGGCGAAAGGTAAGGCGTGGCGTACCGTGCGGACGAAAGCAGCGCCCTATTTCGACCGAACGCAGATCGAGAACGGCGCGCTGGCCGGACGCGGGCTAGAAATCTGCTATCTGACCAACGAGATCGATGCGTTCTTCGCGCAGGTCCAGGGCTCGGTCCGTGTGCGCCTTGAGGATGGCACGACCATTCGGCTGAACTACGATTCGACCAACGGCCACCCCTACACGTCGATCGGCCGTTTTCTCGTGGAGCGGGGCGTTATTTCGAAGGAAGACATTTCCATGCAGCGGCTTCGCGAATGGATGGAAGCGAATCCGGAAGAGGGAAAAGCGCTGCGCCGGGAAAACAAGTCTTACGTCTTCTTTCGAGAAACCAACCTCCAGGAACACGACGAAGCCATCGGCGCGCAGGGTCTGTCGCTGACCGCCGGACGGTCGATCGCCGTCGACCGCAACATCCACGTTTACGGCACGCCCTTCTTTCTCGATGCGGTGTTGCCGGTGGTCTCGGAACGGCCGGATACGAGCTTCCGCCGCCTGATGATCGCGCAGGATACCGGCGGTGCGATTGTCGGCCCGGCGCGTGCCGATATTTATCTCGGCACCGGTGAAGATGCGGCACGTCCCGCCGGACGGTTCAAGCAATTCGGACGCTTCATTATGCTCATTCCGAAGGATCTCAGTCCGGCGGCGGCAACGGCCTTCATTCCATTGCCTCTGCCGCGGCCAGCCGAGGGGACCATGACGCAGACTGCCGAACTGAAGACCGGCGCGGCGGTGTCTGACGCGGCCCCCCAGGCTTCCGCTGCCCTGTCGCCGCCGCCATTGCCACGCGCGCGACCCGTTTCGGTTCGATCCAAAAAATGACCGCCGGTCGCAAGGGCCGGCGCCTCAGCAAGGACGAGCGCGCGCTGTGGGACGGCGTAACGCGGTCGGTCGCGCCTTTGCAGCGACGCTCCTCGAAGCAGGATCGGGATATTGAAGAGCAGAGCGAAGCGGCTCCGAAAGCGGCTGTCCGTCCTGCTTCCCGCCTGAAGGTTTCGGCGCCGCCGTCAAAGTCGATGCGCGTGCCCGCGCTCGCGCCGCTCGAACGGCGACTGAAGCAGCGGCTCGGCCGCGGCCGCGAGGACGTCGACGCGCGGATCGATCTGCATGGTGACACGCAAGCCGAGGCGCACGACCGGCTGAGGCGGTTTTTGCGATCCTCTCAGGATAAAGGCGCAACGCTCGTGCTGGTGATTACCGGCAAGGGCGCGCGGCCTGGCAGCGGCCGCGAAGGCGTGCTGAAGCGGCAGGTTCCATTGTGGCTCGCGCTGCCAGAATTACGGGACTATGTCGTGGGATTCGACATAGCGTCGGCAACCCACGGAGGGGAAGGCGCGCTCTACGTGCGTATCCGAAAACGGCGTACCGCTGGCCGCTAGTGCCGGAAGTGGCGGGTCCCGGTGAAAACCATCGCGATGCCGTGGCCATCGGCGGCCTTGATGACTTCGTCATCGCGCATCGAGCCCCCCGGCTGGATCACCGCGGTCGCACCGGCCTCGATCGCCACCAATAATCCATCGGCGAACGGAAAGAACGCGTCCGACGCGACCACCGATCCCTTCGTCAAAGGTTCGGTCAAGCCGCCTTCTTTCGCCGCGTCCTGAGCCTTGCGCGCTGCGATCCGCGCCGCATCGACGCGGCTCATCTGGCCGGCACCGATGCCGACCGTCGCTCCATTCTTCGCATAGACGATCGTGTTCGACTTCACGTGTTTGGCGACGCGGAAGGCAAAGCGAAGATCGCGCAATTCCGTGTCGGTCGGCTTTCGCTTCGTCACTGTCTTCAAGACCATGTCATCGACGACGGCATTGTCGCGCGACTGCACGAGCAGACCGCCCGCAACAGATTTGACGGTCACGCCTCCGGCGCGCGGATCGGGCAGGCCGCCGGCAAGAAGAAGCCGAAGGTTTTTCTTCGCACCGACGATACCGATTGCTTCCTCGCTGGCGTCGGGCGCGATGATCACTTCGGTGAAGATTTCCGTGATCGCGCGCGCGGCATCGGCTTCAAGGCGTCCGTTCAGCGCGACGATGCCGCCGAAGGCCGACGTCGAGTCGCATGCGAGCGCCTTGCGATAGGCCTCGAGCAAGGTCGGGCCTTCCGCCGCGCCGCAGGGATTGGCGTGCTTGACGATGACGCATGCGGGACCGCGCTTCGGATCGAACTCGGCGACGCATTCGTATGCCGCATCGGTGTCGTTGATGTTGTTGTAGGAGAGCTGCTTGCCCTGAACCTGGCGCGCGGTTGCGACGCCGAAACGTCTTTCGCCGGTGACATAGAAAGCGGCGCTCTGGTGCGGATTCTCGCCGTAGCGCAGGGCTTCGGCGAGCTTGCCGCCGAAGGCGCGATAAGCTGGCGCGTTGTCGCCAAGCTGAGATGCGAACCAGTTGGAGATGGCCGCGTCGTAGCTGCCGGTCCGGGCATAGGCCTTGGCCGCGAGCCTCTTGCGAAGGGCAAGCGTCGTCGTCCCGCCATTGGCTTTCATCTCATCGAGCACGGCGCGGTAGTCGCCGCCATCCACCACAACGGCGACGTCGCGGAAATTCTTCGCCGCGGCACGGATCATCGCCGGCCCGCCGATGTCGACGTTTTCGACGCACTCGTCAAAGTCCGCACCTTTCGCGACGGTAGCTTCGAACGGATAAAGATTCACAACGAGCAGGTCGATCGGCTTGATGCCATGAGCTTGCATGGCCTTGCCATGCTCGGCGCTATCGCGGATCGCGAGAAGACCGCCGTGAACCTTCGGATGAAGCGTTTTCACACGCCCATCCATCATCTCCGGAAATCCCGTCAGATCCGAGACGTCGACGACCTTGAGGCCGGCCTGCGCGATTGCCGTCGCCGTGCCGCCGGTCGATACAATCTCCACACCGAGGGCTTCGAGCTCGCGTGCAAGCTCGATCAGGCCGGTTTTGTCGGATACGGAAATCAGCGCGCGCTGCACGCGCCGGAAAGCTTCGGTCATGGCCTCGATCGATCCTTCGTCATTCCAGCGGCAATTCCGGTTCCCTGCCGCGATTGCGGCGCGAGACACCCTGCGCGGGTGCGGTACGGGCGGTATGGGAAATCGTCCAATGCACCCGCGGAACGTGGGTCGCGCGCCCGACGATCACGATCTGCACCGTGCGGCGCGGCCCTTCATTGCCGGCAAGATAGACGCTTTCCTCAAGTTCGACGTGGTCTTCGTGCGCGTCGAAGCTCCAGACTTCGCGTGAGGGCATCATGAGCATCACACTGTGACCGTCAGCGAGGCGGTTCGCCTTGATTGTGGGATGCAGGTGAAAGCGGATCGCGAACTCATCCTCCGCTCCCGCGGGCAATGCGGCGCCACCGCGCGGCACGAACGTATCTACCCCCTCCATGCGACGGCCGTTTTCCAGAAGCGTCAGCATGCGGTGATGGATGATGCCGAACCGGTCGGCATATCCATCGTGCGAAGCGCGCACGATTACTGCGTCGCTGTGATCCTCGCGCTCGACCGTCACATGCTTCGGCCCGCTGACGATCGGCACTCCGATGAGTTTGCGGAACGCACGAATTTCCCGGAAGCGGCAGGACGACGCCTCATTGAATGTGACCGTGGAATGCGCCGCGGTAGCGCGTGCGAACTGGCGCCAGCTTTCGCGGTTGATCGCCGTCATGCCGCAATTCACGACGATGCGTTGCGCGCCTGACGACAATTCAAAAGCGAGACATCCGGCATGCGCCTCCTGACTGAGCTCAAGCGGCGGCGGTGCGCCGGTATCGACGATCGCGCAAAGCTCGTTGAGCTGCAGGCGCTGGTAGCCTGAATGCGCGGCATTCTGGACCGGCTGGCCGCGCGCATCGTCATAGGCGAGCACGGTCGCGACTTCGGCCGCGACCGTTGGACCCATGCCATTGAAAAGCGCGAAGTTGCCGTCGCCATGCCTGAAAAACCGAAGCATCGGCATCATGCGTTCGATGGCATTCAGTAGAAGCGGCGGTGGCGCGATATTGCGCGATGAAAAGGCCTGCCGGAGCGGTAGGAGATCGAGCAGCAAATCCACGGGCACGCCCGGATTGCGGCTGATATGGCCGCCGTCGGGAAGGATCTGGCGCTCGAGTTCGTCGGTCAGCTTGCGCGTCGCTGCGTTTAAATGGCGCGCCTGTCCTGCCATGCAAAGGCACGCGTAGCATAGTGCAATGCCGATCTGGATCTGCACCGCGCCATCGCGCGCGTCTCCAGCGGAGTTGCGCAAGTAGCGGACCTGCCGGCTCAGGCTCCGCATGAATCTGCGATAGAACTGCACGTCGGCGTCGTGCAGAACCAGCGGCGACTGACAGAGCCATGAGACGATCCGGCGCGCGAGGACGGACGGACGCCAGGCCGTTTCGTGCCACGATCCCTGGATGGAAATCCATTCGTCGACGAGTGCGCGCGCATTCGCCCGCGCAATTCCGGTATCCGCCGCACGCAGATGCCGCAACCATCCAAAGCCGAGCAATTGCGTGGCCCATTCGTCCGACGGCGGAGCCATTTCGAACGGCGAACGCCGGTCGCAGACCACAATCTTGCCGGCGAAGGCGAAGCGACCCGCATAGATCTCGCCTGCGCGGGTCGGGTCGGCGGTGCGCAATTCCTGCGGCGCGATCACCAGACGATCGATCGTCGGCGACAGGAAGCGCCAGCGCAGTATTGGATTGGCGTTGACGCGGCCCGCGGCGCTGCGCAGCGCGCGGCGTACCAAGAGCCAGGAAAGCCTGGTCCGTTCCGCGACGGAGACGCCGGACATGGAGGAATGAAGCCTCTTGCTGAGTCAGGGGCGCGCGCCTCGCGCCCACGCCGCAAGATATAGCCAACGCAGAACGGTGGGCCAACCTGCACGGGCGCTGCCGACGCGTGGGCGTGCTGCTGCTCGAATCGGTCAGCGCTGACGGGCATGCGGAGGCGCTGCAGGCGGCAGCCGGCCGCGGACAATGCGCACGAATACCTATCGAAATTGCGCGGTTTGCCGCTTGCGAATCGGATGATGCCCGCACTATGATAGGACTATGTTCCTTCGAGCAAGACTATTTTCCCCGATGCACGCGCCGCTTCCACTGGCCGCGACGGTGTTCATCCTGGGACTTTTGACCGGGGCGATCGTGACGGGCCTGGCCGCGCCGGGGCAGGTCGCGCCGCGTCGTTTCGAGCAGGACAATGCTCTCCCGGCGCGCGTCACGGGGAGCAGTCTCGCGGCCGATGTTCTGCGCGTGATCGACGGCGATACGTTCGAGGCGCGTGTGCATGTCTGGCCGGGAATCGACATCACTACCAGGATCCGACTGCGCGGAATCGATGCGCCTGAACTGAAGGCGCGTTGCCGCGACGAAGGATTGAAGGCCGAGGCGGCACGCGACGAGCTGCAGTCGATCCTGTCTCAAGGCAATGTCTTCGTCGTGCGCATCTCACCCGATAAATATGGCGGGCGCGTCGTCGCGGATGCAGCGGCGCGCGGAACGGCCGATGTTTCTGCTGCGATGCTCGAACGGGGACACGCCCGGGCCTACAATGGCGGACGGCGCGAAAGCTGGTGCGACGGCTAGCGCGTGACGATCACGCGCGTTCCCACATCGACGCGGCGGTAGAGATCGACGATGTCCTGATTGAACATGCGAATGCAGCCATAGGACACGAAGCGCCCGATCGACGCGGGATCGTTGGTGCCGTGAATGGCGTATTCGTCCCCATTGAGTGTCAGGGCCGCAACGCCCATCGGATTTGCGGGCGAGCCGCCGGGAATCACATCCGGCAGTGAGGGCTTGTCGCGTCTGACTTCCTCGGGTGGGGACCAGGCAGGATTGCGATATTTGCCGTCGATGAAAGTGCTCCCGGCCCAAGCCTTGCCGGCCCTGCCGACGCCGACCGGATAACGCAGCGCCGAACCGCCGCCGAGAACGTAGTAGAGCCTGCGTTCACTCGTTTTCACGACAATGGTGCCTGCCTCGTAGCCACCGAATTGAACCTGCTCGCGCGCGATTGCAGGCCGCGCGCTGAAGATTTCGCAGGCCGATAGCGCAAGCAAAAGGACGACAGGACGCACGAGACGCATGACTTAACCCTACGCGGTCGAGAGGGCGCAACGTTAAAGCCGCTGGCGGTGAAGCGGAAGAAAGACCTTGCGGTAACGTAAATCGTCGATGACTCAGCCGGCGGCATCGGAATCGTAAACCGCGTCGAACGGGGCATCGATCTCGCAGACCAGTCCGGTCGCGGCAAAGTCCATCGTGACCTGGCCGCGCAATTGCGCGGCGAGCGCGCGCTCGATCATCGACGATCCGAACCCCCTGCGCGCCGGGGCCGACACGGCCGGGCCGTCACGCTCGACCCAGCGCAGATTGAAACGCCGACCTTCGATATTCCAGCGCAGCGTGACATGTCCGTTTTCAACCGAGAGCGCTCCGTATTTGAGGGCGTTGGTGCAAAGCTCGTGAATCGCGAGCGACAGCGTGATCGCGCTCACCGGCCGCAATCGCATATTCGGTCCTTCGACGGTGAACTGGTCTCGATCCGGTGCGCGATGCGGCTTGAGGGCCGATTGGATGACATCATGCAGATCAACGCTCGCCCAGTTCTTGCTGGTCAGCACATTGTGGGCATTGCCGAGCGTCAGCAGACGGGATTCGAAAATCTGGCGCACGCTCGGATCGACCTTGGCATTGCGCAAGGTCTGCGCGGCGATTGACTGTACGGTGGCAAGGGTATTTTTGACGCGGTGATACAATTCCGAGATCAGTAAATCGCGCTGTTCCTCGGCGCTCTTGAGGTCGGTGATGTCGCGGAACACCACACCCATGCCGTCGCCGATCGGAAACAGCCGATAGGCGAGCCACCGCCCAGGGAATATGACGGATTCCGTTTCGGACTTGATCGGTTGCCGGCTCTCCATGGTCGCAAGGAAAAGCGCGCCAAGTCCGGTCGCGCGCGCGTTCGGAAAGACGTCCCACAGCGATCGGCCCAGTACGTCGCGCGGCGTCAACTTGAAGTGCCGCGACGCTTCGTTGTTGAAGCGGGCGACATGCCAGTTTCGGTCGACCGAATAGAAGCCTTCGCCGATCCCCTCGAGGATGGTCAGCAATTCATGTTCCCGGTCCGGATGCGGTTCGGCCACAGCGCCTGCGCCATCCAGCCGCCGCAACGCTTCGCGTACGACTTCGCTCGCGCTCCGATAGCGTCCGGACGCCACTTTTTCGGCAATTAGCTGACTGAGCTCGGGCGTGATCGAGACGTTCAACGTCGAGCGCGCAGGCATACAGAAACCCGTTGCGGACGGGTGGCAAACTTTGCCACCCGCCTTTGGTTCCCGTTCTTAGGCCTTTTTTTGGTTGTTTTGCCGGTTCGTCACAAGGTCGTCGACCACCGCCGGGTCGGCGAGTGTCGACGTGTCGCCGAGGTTGGAGAAGTCGTCTTCGGCGATCTTGCGCAGGATGCGGCGCATGATCTTGCCCGACCGTGTCTTGGGCAGCCCGGGCGCGAACTGGATCAGGTCAGGTGCGGCGATCGGTCCGATCTCCTTGCGCACCCAGCCGACCAGCTCCTTGCGCAACTCTTCGCTCGATTTCTCGCCTGCCATAAGGGTCACATAGGCATAGATGCCCTGGCCCTTGATGTGGTGCGGATAGCCGACCACCGCTGCTTCCGACACTTTCGGATGTGCGACCAGCGCGCTTTCGACTTCGGCGGTCCCCATGCGATGGCCGGAGACGTTGATCACATCGTCCACGCGCCCGGTGATCCAGTAATAGCCGTCTTCGTCCCGCCGGCAGCCATCGCCGGTGAAATACTTGCCGGGATAGGTCTTGAAGTACGTGTCCACGAAACGCTGATGGTCGCCGTACACACTGCGCATCTGGCCGGGCCAGGAATCTGCGATGCAAAGATTGCCGGTGGTTGCGCCCTTGAGAACCTTGCCTTCGGCATCCACGATTTCCGGCTGCACGCCGAAGAAGGGACGTGTCGCCGAACCGGGTTTCAGCTTGGTCGCTCCGGGCAGCGGCGTGATCAGAATGCCGCCGGTTTCCGTCTGCCACCAGGTGTCGACGATCGGACAGCGCTCGTCGCCGACCACGCGATGGTACCATTCCCAGGCTTCCGGATTGATCGGCTCTCCGACCGAGCCGAGCAGACGAAGGGATTTGCGGCTCGTCTTCTTCACCGGTTCGTCGCCTGCCTGCATCAGAGCGCGGATGGCGGTCGGCGCAGTGTAGAAGATATTGACCTTGTGCTTGTCGATCACTTCCCAGAAACGCGACATCGACGGATAGTTTGGCACGCCTTCGAACATCAGCGTGGTCGCGCCGTTCTGCAGCGGTCCGTACACGATGTACGAATGGCCTGTGACCCAGCCGACGTCGGCGGTGCACCAGTAGATATCACCGTCGTGATAGTCGAAGACATACTGGTGCGTCATCGCGGTGAAAACCGAATAGCCGCCGGTTGTATGCAGCACGCCCTTCGGCTTTCCGGTTGAGCCCGACGTATAGAGAATGAAAAGCGGATCCTCCGCCCCCATCTCCTCGGCGGGGCAATCGGCCGAGACGGATTTCGCAGCGTCGTCATAATAGACGTCGCGGCCCGGCTTCATCGCGACGGCGGCATTGGTCCGCTTGACGACAATCACGGAATTCACGCCGCCAGCCTTGTCACACGCGGCGTCGGTATTCGCCTTCAGCGGAATTTTGCGGCCGCCGCGAACGCCTTCATCGGCCGTGACCACGATGGTCGATTTGCAGTCCTCGATGCGGCCCGCGAGCGAATCCGGCGAAAAGCCGCCGAACACCACCGAATGAATCGCCCCGATCCGTGCGCAGGCGAGCATCGCGTAGGCGGCCTCCGGAATCATCGGCATGTAGATCGTGATGCGGTCGCCTTTCTTGGCGCCGCGCGCTTTCAGCACATTCGCCCACCGGCAGACTTCGGCGTGCAATTCCTTGTAGGTGATCTTCTTGTCGTCTTTCGGCTCATCGCCTTCCCAGATGATCGCCACCTGGTTGCCGCGCTTGTCGAGATGCCGGTCGATGCAATTGTACGAGATATTGGTCTTGCCGTCCTCGAACCATTTGATCGAGACGTTATGCGGATCGAACGAAGTGTTTTTCACCTTGGTGAATGGCTTCATCCAGTGGATGCGCTTGGCCTGCTCGGCCCAGAACGCATTCGGGTCCTTGATCGAAGCCTCGTACATCGACTGATACTTGGCATCGTCGAGATAGGCTCGCCGCTTCCACTCGGGCGGCACATCATAAACCTTGTCCGACATCGCCTCACTCCTCCCATACGATTTTGGGTCAGGGTCGCATTACGGCCCTGAACTTCTTTTGATTTAACTCAATTATGCGAAGCGGTTGACGGCCCGGCAAGCGGCGGCCGGGTGCCACTTTGGTGGCATCTGGTCGCGCGGGCTAGCCCACGCCCATCACGCCGATGACCGCCCCCATGACCAGCAATTCGGCCAGCCAATGCCCGGCGTCGATCACGGTAAGCATCAGCGTGCGGCGGCTGAAGGCATAGTTGACCGAAATGGTGGTCAGGACGAAACCGAACCAGAGAAAGGCCGCCGAAATCACGCCGTTACGCAGCGTCACTTGGCCGGGACCCAGATGGCCGAGAACCCCGGCGAGCATCCAGGCCATGATCAGGGCTGCGACGAAGGCGATCACAAAAGGGGCATAAAAGGCCGGGGTGCCGGACTTAACGCTCATCTGTTTCTTGGTGCGGCCGAGGGCCGCGATCCACTGATTGCAAAGGACTCCATACCAGACGGCGCCCGTGAGCCAGCCGGCGACCGCGGCGACGAAGATGGCGAGGTGGTTCATTCCGGCGAAGGCCATGACGATCACTCCGAGCGCATTGGAGCCTCGGCACGCAAAATGCTTAGCTTGCATTCCGACGGAGCGAGGGCATGCCTTCTATAAACCCGGAACGACTGCTTGGCGATCTTTACGCATTGCGCGGCATCGGCACCTACAAGTCGGGCGTTCATCGCCCCTCGCTGTCGCCGGACGATGTGACGGCGCGGCAATGGCTCGGAGGGCGGATGACTGAAGCCGGGCTCGCGGCGTCGATCGACGGGATCGGCAACGTATTCGGCAAGACCTCCGCGCCGGGGCGGAAAATCCTGTCCGGTTCGCATATCGAAAGCCAGAATGAGGCGGGCTGGCTCGACGGTGCGCTCGGCGTGTTGTTCGCGCTCGAGGCCTCGCGCGCCATTAGCGAAGACCCGTCGATGAAAGGCACCGGCGTCGACGTCATCGCGTTTTTCGACGAGGAGGGACATTTCGGCAGCTACCTCGGAAGCCGCTCGTTCATCGGCGATGTGACCGAAGAGGAAATGGACAGGGCGAAGGATCGCACGCACGGAAAAATGCTGCGGCAGGCGCTTGCCGAAGCGGGTTATGCCGGACGTCCGAGGCTCAAATTCGAGCCCGGCCGCTATGCGGGTTTCTTCGAAGCGCATATCGAACAGGGCGGCAGCCTCGAAGCTGCGGAATTCAAGATCGGCGTGGTCATCGCAATCGTCGGTCTGTGGGACTACCGCATCAAGGTCGTCGGTCAGCAGAATCACGCCGGAACGACGACGATGAAACAGCGCCGCGACGCCGGCATGACCATGATCCGGCTCGTTTCGGCTCTCGACCAGCACATGAAGAAGAATGCGAGCCCACGAACGGTCTGGACCTGCGGAAAGATGGAATTCGATCCGGGCGCGCCGAGCATCATTCCGGGCGAAGCGCGCGCCAATTTTCAGTTCCGCGATACCGACCTGAAGCTTCTGGAAAAGCTCGAAAGGGACCTGCAGGACATCTGCGCGACGTTCGACCGCGACGGGCCGTGCAAGGTCCGTGTCGAAGTCGTTCGCCAGAGTTCACCGGCCCTGATGGACGAGCGCTTTCAGAAGGCGCTGGACGATGCGGCCGAGCAGCATGCACCGGGCCTCTGGGTCCGCATGCCGTCCGGCGCGGGCCACGACGCGCAGCACCTCGCGCGCGTGATGCCTGCGGCGATGATGTTCGTGCCGAGCATCGGAGGCATCAGCCATCACTGGAGCGAGAACACGTCGGACGAGGACATCGTGCTTGGTTCGCGTGTTTTCACCGACGCAATCGCGCGCGTTCTGAAAGCGTAAAGCCCGCAGCCGGTCTTCCGCCAATCAGGGCGTGACACCGCCAAGCTTGCAGATCATCTTCCATTCATCCGGGGTGACGGGCTGGACCGAAAGGCGCGACTGTTTTAGTAGCGCCATGTCCTTGAGCTTCGGCTCGCGCTTGATCGTATCGAGCGTGACCGGCGTCTTCATCGGTTCGCGCGCGGCGACGTCGACCACGACCCACGGGCTGCCTTTGTCCGCCGTGGGATCGGGATGTTGCTCCCGCACGATTTCTACGATTCCGACGATCTCCTTGCCGATATTGGAATGATAGAAAAACGCGCGATCCCCTTTATTCATTTTCATCAGGTTTAGCTTGGCTGTGTGATTGCGCACGCCACTCCACGGCTCGCCTTTGGCGCCCGACTTCACCTGCTGGTCCCATGACCACGCATCCGGTTCGCTCTTCATCAACCAATACGCCATGTCAGCTTTCCGACTTGAACGGCCGTGTCAGCAGCGCCTCGATCGCCTCATCGACCGTCATGCGTCCGCCGAGAACAACCGCGACGGCCGACGAAATCGGCATTTCGATGTTTCGCGCGGCCGCCATCTCCATCAGCACAGACGCTGTATAGAATCCTTCGGCGAGACCGGTCGTCGTTTGGATCGCGTCCGGCGCCACGCCGCGTCCGATATTGACGCCAAACGAAAAGTTGCGCGACTGCGCGCTGGAGCAGGTAAGGATCAGGTCGCCCAGCCCTGACAGGCCCATCAGGGTTTCCGGTTGCGCGCCGCAGGCCCGGCCGAAGCGGACAAGCTCGGCAAATCCGCGTGTCGTCAGCGCCGCAGCTGCGCTCGCGCCGAGGCCGCGGCCGAACACGATCCCGGCGGCGATCGCGAGCACATTTTTTGCTGCGCCACCGATCTCGACACCACGGATATCGGTCGAATGATAAGGCCGGAAGGTCGACGATCCGAGCGCGTGCGCGAGTTCTGCGGCGAGGCCGTCATCCGGTGCCGCGAGCGTCACCGCCGTCGGCAGGCCGCGCGCGACATCTCCGGCAAAGCTCGGTCCGGAGAGAATGGCCGGTATCGCGGAGGGAAGGCTTTCTCCCAGGACTTCGGTCATGAACTGGCGTGTGCCGCGCTCGATGCCCTTGGCGCATGCGATGGCCGGAATCGCCGTCTTCAGATATGGTGCGATTTCTCCGGCAACGCGCCGCAATGCCTGCGCAGGTACGGCAAGTAGGATCGCATCGGCGCGTGCCGCATCCGCGAGCGATGCTGTGACTTCAATGCCCGGATCGAGGAGCACACCTTTGAGCTTCGGGTTCTCGCGCGTCTTCGAGATGTGCCGCATCGCCGCCGGATCGCGTCCCCACAGGATAACGGTGCGCCCCGCACGCGCGGCGGCCTGGGCGAGCGCCGTGCCCCAGCTTCCTGCGCCCAGTACGGCGATGCGATCGAAGGCCATGCCCTCTTCTTTTCAGACCAGCGCAGGTTGATCCACGCGCCGTCCGGCGACTTCTTCCAGCGGCCAGCGCGGTCGTGCAGCAACATCGAGATCGTCAATGAGATTGAGGGCGAGCCGCTCGGCGCCAGCCCACGCGATCATCGCACCGTTGTCGGTGCAGAGCGCCGGAGGAGGAACGACGAGAACAGTCCCGCCCTCGAGCGCTCGGCGATGAAGTGTCTTGCGGACTTCCTGATTGGCCGCGACGCCGCCCGCGGCGACGAGCGCCATCGGTGAACCGAAGCGGTCGCGGAACAGGCGCAGCCCGGAACGGATGCGATCCTTGATCACGTCGACAACGGCGCTCTGAAAGGCTGCGCACAGGTCGGACACATCCTGCTCACCGAGCGGCGCGATTTTCTTCGCTTCGAGACGAAGCGCCGTCTTCAGGCCGGACAGAGAGAAATCAGCTTCGGCACGGCCGTACATCGGGCGGGGAAGTTCAAAGCGTTTCGGGTTGCCGCGCGCGGCTTCTTTTTCGACCATCGGGCCCCCGGGATAGCCAAGACCGAGGAGCTTCGCAGTCTTGTCGAACGCTTCGCCGATCGCATCGTCGAGGGTGTTGCCGAGCAGAACGTAATCCCCCACGCCGCGCACGGCGAGAATCTGCGTGTGCCCTCCGGAGGCAAGGAACAGGCAATAGGGAAACGGAACGCCGTCGGTAAGCCGCGCCGTCAGTGCGTGGGCTTCCAGGTGATTGACCGCGATCAAGGGCTTTCGGGTGACGAGCGCGATCGCCTTCGCGGTGGTCAATCCGACGATCACGCCGCCGATCAAACCGGGCCCTGCTGCGGCGGCCACCGCGTCGATGTCGCTCATCCTGCGGCCGGCGTCGGTCAAGGCCCGCGTGATGACGTGATCGAGCGCCTCGACATGCGCGCGCGCCGCAATCTCCGGCACGACGCCGCCGAAGGCCGCATGTTCGTTGATCTGCGACAGGACGACGTTGGACAGGATTTTTCCGCGGCCATGGCCGTCGCGTTCCACGACCGCCGCCGCCGTTTCGTCGCACGTCGTCTCGATCCCGAGCACGATCATCGGACGCTTCACTCTCCCCTTTTTCATAAGGGTGGATTACAAGCCTCGCGTAGCATTGCGGGGTCCAATGGCGCAATCCTCGACGACATGGCCGCCGCGCATCGGCACGCGCGGCTCACCGCTTGCACTGGTTCAGGCGGAAACGGTGCGCGCCAGGCTCGCCGCCGCGCTCAATATGCAGACCGCAGACATCACTCTGCACATTATTCGCACGAGCGGCGACCGGATCCAGGATCGGCCTTTGGCCGATTCCGGCGGGAAAGGGCTGTTCACCAAGGAGATCGAGGAGGCGCTTTCGCGCGGCGAGATCGATCTCGCGGTCCACTCCGGCAAGGATATGCCGACTTTTCTGCCCGGCGGGCTTGCGCTGGTCGCGTGTCTCGAACGCGAGGATCCGCGCGATGTTTTTATCAGCCGCAAGGCATCATCAATTTCGGACTTGCCGCGTCATGCGTCGGTCGGGACCAGCTCGCCGCGTCGTCAGGCGCTGGTGAAACGCCTCCGGCCTGATATCGCGACGACATTGCTGCGGGGGAATGTCGAGACGCGGTTGCGCAAGCTCGAAGCCGGCGACGCGGACGCAACGATCCTCGCGCTCGCCGGGCTGAAGCGTCTCGGCCTGTCCGGTGTCGCGACGAGGGTGATGGAGGTCGACGAGTTTCTGCCCGCCGTTGCGCAGGGTGCCATTGCGATCGAGGTCCGGACGGGTGACGCGCGGATACGTGATGCGCTTGCCCGCATCGATCATCCGGCCACCTCGCAAGCGATCGCGGCGGAACGGGCTTTCCTCGCGGTGCTCGACGGCTCATGCCGGACGCCGATCGCGGGACATGCCTTCATGTCGGGCACGTCCCTGCGCTTTCGCGGGTTGATCGCGCGGCCGGACGGCAGTGAGGCCCATGAAGTCTCGCGCGAGGGTGCCGCCGCGGACGCCGAAGCGATCGGGCGCGACGCCGGTCACGAACTCAAACAGCGCGCAGGCCCGCTTTTCTTCGACCCGGCGACGTGAATGCGTATTCTGGTCACGCGACCCAAGCCGGAAGGCGAACGGACAGCCGCGGCGCTCGTGAGCCGCGGGCACGACGTGCTGCTCGCCCCGATGCTGACTATCGAACCTGTCGCCGATGTCGCGATACCGGCCGGGCGATACGACGCAATCGTGATGACGAGCGGCAATGCAGCGCGCGCGCTCATCGCGCATCCGGACCATGCGCGGCTATTGCCGCTGCCGGTATTTACGGTAGGTCATCGAACGGCGGAGGCGGCGAGAGCCGCGGGCTTCGCGAAGGTGACGTCCGCAGATGGGGACGCCGACGACCTTGTGCGGCTCGTCGCCGCGCAGGGGGGTGAAAATGAAAACCTTCTCTATCTCGCCGGTAGTGATCGCGCTCGCGATCTGCCGAGCGAATTTTCGCCGCATGGCATCGAGGTCGAGACGGTGGTCGTCTATCAGGCGAATGCGGCGCGCGCATTTCCGCACTCCGTCGCGCAGGCACTGGCAAACGATCGGATCGACGGAGCGCTGCATTTTTCGCGCCGGACGGCAGAGGTTTTCTGCAACTGCGTTGAAGCAGCCGGACTGACCGCCGCCATGCGGCGGATGCGGCATTATTCTCTCTCCAGACGTGCTGCGGAACCTCTCGCTGCTGCAGGAGTCAAAGACCTGCATGTCGCACCCGCCCCCGACGAGGCCGCCCTGCTGGGCCTTATTCCGATTGCCTAATGTCAAGTTGCCGCCACGCCGGGTCCGCTATATGCGAGATGACAGGCATGGCGCGGACCTGATTCTCAGCCGCGCCGGCCACCGGGAACGGTGTCATGGCGAGCGATAATCCGGGCATGAAGCCGCCGGGCCGGCGGCCTCCGACCATCGACCTCACTGCGACCGAAGTGGCGAGTGAGGCGGCGCAGTCTGCTGCTGCCGCCGCCGCCAGCGAGGAGCCGCGGCGCGCTGAGACGTCCGATACTCCGCCTCCGCCACGTGGACCCGGCATGTGGTTTCGCCTTTCGGATGGGTTGCCTTCCGATCCTCCCTGGCGCGCGATCGGTGCTGCGGCCGGATTTGTGCTGCTTGTCGTCGCAGGCGGGCTTGTCTGGTGGAGCGGGCTCTTGACCGCCTCGCCGCGCGGTAACGTTGATCTGGATGCCCGTCTCGCGCGGATCGAGCAGCAGATGCGCGAATTGTTCAGTCGCGCCGGACCGTCAGCCGATATCGCGGCAAGAATCGACCGGATCGAAGCCGCGCTCGCGAGACCGGGGTCAGATGCCGCATTGGTCGGACGCATGACGCAGGCCGAGGCTGCGCTAAAAACCGTGAGCGACGAACTCGGAACGATCCGTTCTCGACTCGACGAGATTGCTTCGATCGCCCGCACTGCGCAGAGCCGGGCCGATGCTGCCGCCAGCGCGGCCGAAGCGGCCCAGCAATCGTCGCAAACGACCAATGCGCAATTGGCGCGCGCCGCGCTGTCCGACGATCGCGCCAGCCGTCGCGCCGTCGCTGCCAATTCGCTGCGCACGGCAGTCGAGCGGGGCGAGCCTTATTCCGCCGAGCTTGCGGCGGCGCGATCGCTTGCGACGGATGCCTCCGGTCTCGCGCCGCTCGAACCCTTTGCGGCGAACGGGATCGGAACCGAATCGGCGTTTGCGCGCGATCTCACTGCGCTCATTCCGACGATTGTGCGGGCGAGTTCGTCGCTGTCTCCCGATGCCGGATTTCTCGAGCGGCTCCAGGCAAATGCCGAGCGTCTCGTGCGCGTGCGCCCGGTCGGCGAGCCCGCGGGGACAGACGTCGGAAGCACCATTGCACGCATCGAAAGCAAAGCCGCACAATCCGACATCGATGGTGCTCTCGCCGAGCTCGGCAAGCTTCCGCCTGCGGTCCGTGCGCCCGCCGAAAGCTGGATGAAAGCGGCCAGCCAACGCAAGGCGGCCATCGAAGCCAGCAGACTTTTCGCGCGCGACGCGCTCGCGGCCCTTGGCAAGCCGGCGCTGTAGGCCCCTCCGATGATCCGTGTCGTCCTCTTTCTTATTCTGGTCGGGGTTCTCGCGCTCGGCGTGAACTGGCTTGCGGATCGCCCAGGCGACATCGCGATCACGTGGGCGGGCTGGCGCGTCGAGACATCGGTGATGGTCATGCTCGTGGCTGTCACCGTGATCTCGGTTGCAGTGACGATCGCGTGGTCGTTTCTGCGGGCGGCGGTGCGTTCGCCGCATGAGGCGATGCAGTTCTGGCATCGCCGCCGCGGCCGGCAAGGATTTGTTGCAATCTCGCGTGGGCTGATCGCAATCGGCGCGGGCGACGCGCGCTCGGCCCGCCGCCATGCCGGCGATGCTGCGAAGCTTGCGCCGAACGAGCCGCTCGCGCTGTTACTCGGTGCGCAGACCGCGCAGATGGAAGGCGACCGGCTCTCGGCCGAGCGCAGCTTCCGCGCGATGGCGGCGCGTGAGGACACCAAATTGATCGGTCTTCGCGGATTGTTCGTCGAGGCGCAACGGCACGGCGACCTGAATGCCGCGAGGCTCTATGCCGAGGAAGCGGCACGCTCCGCTCCCGCTCTTCCATGGGCGGGGCAGGCGGTACTGCAGTTTCGTTGCGCGTCGGCAGACTGGGACGGTGCTCTGGACGTTCTGGCCCGCAATCGCAAATCCGGCGCGCTCGATCGCGCGGCTCATCAGCGCCAGCGCGCCGTGCTGATGACCGCGCAGGCGCTGGCGATGGAAGAGTCCGATCGCGATCGCTCACGCGCACTCGCGCTCGAGGCCGCGAAACTTGCGCCCGATCTGGTTCCCGCGGTGGCGCTGGCTGCGCGGTTTCTGGCCGAGAGCGAGGAATTGCGAAAAGGAACGCGCATGGTCGAAAAGGCCTGGCGCCTCAACCCGCATCCGGAGCTGGCGGAAGCCTATGCGGGATTGCGTCTGGGAGATTCCGCCCGTGAACGCCTTTCCCGCGTGCAGGCGCTGGCTGCGAAAATGCCGGATCATATCGAGAGCGCGCTTGCGATTGCGCGCGCGGCAATTGCGGCGCGGGAGTTCGGAACGGCGCGCGCGGCACTGGCCCCTTATCTCGTCCGGCCGACACGCCGGATCGCTCTGCTGATGGCGGAGATCGAAGGCGCCGATCGGGGCGACGAAGGCCGGGCCCGCGAGTGGATGAGCCGTGCCATTTCGGCGCGGCCCGATCCGACCTGGACAGCAGACGGATTCGTTTCCGACCGGTGGCTGCCGATGTCGCCGGTGAGCGGGCGCATCGATGCGTTCGAATGGAAAGCGCCTCTTCCGGGGATTGAAGACGCGGCTTCGCCACAGGACGAGCCGCCAGTATCGCCCGTGCCCGGCGAAGATTTTCGGCCTGCCGACGTCATCGAGGCAACACCCGATCCTGCGCCGCAAGAGCCGGACGTTCCGCAGAAAGGGGAACCCGAGGCTGCGGCGCCGCCTCCTGCGCCGGTGCGTAAACGCAAGCCGCACACGAAATCTCATCCGCGCATCGTCGAGCCCGTCATTCCCCTCGCGCACATCCCCGACGATCCCGGTCCGGAACCGGAAACCGAGTCGGAACCGCTACCCGACGCTGCGCAAGCCAACTGGCCAAGAACGCGGTTCAGATAGACCGGCGCTTGCCAAGCCCCGGAACCCTCGGTATCAGGGCGCGAAATCCTGCCGCAATAGCTCAGTTGGTAGAGCACATCATTCGTAATGATGGGGTCGGGGGTTCGAATCCCTCTTGCGGCACCACTGCACTCCGCAAACCAATCCAGAAATATTGCAACGCCGCACGGCCGGGATCTCTGTCACGGGCCGGTCATTGGCGCGTCTTATCCGTGGCGGGGTCGGATGGCCGAGGATAGTATGACAGTTCGATGACAGCTCGTCTCATGCCGTGGGAGGCGAATTAGATGGCCGAAAGTTCGGCGCCCGCCGTCGAAGTCGCGCACCTGCGCGCCGGCTACGGGAAGTCCATCATCCTTGACGGCGTGGATCTCAAAGTTGCGCCGGGCGAGTTTGTCGCGATCCTCGGCTCGTCGGGATGCGGAAAGACAACGCTGCTGCGAACCATCGCGGGCTTTCAGAAAGCGATGGGCGGATCCGTCCGCAGCTTCGGACGCGACATGGTCGACCTTCCGCCGGAGAAGCGCAACGTCGCGATGGTGTTCCAGAGCTACGCGCTGTGGCCGCATATGACCGTGCTCGGCAACATGGGTTACGGCCTGCGGCTGCGCGGCGTTTCGCGTGACGACATCCGCGCGCGTGTGAGCAACATTCTCGCAATGCTCAACATGAGCGGGCTTGAGGATCGCAAGGTTACTGCATTGTCCGGCGGTCAGCGCCAGCGTGTCGCGCTCGGCCGTGCGCTGGCGGTCGAACCGAGACTTCTGTTGCTCGACGAGCCGATGTCGAATCTCGATGCCAAGGTCCGCATCCAGGTGCGCTCGGAAATCAAGACGCTGCAAAAGCGGCTTGGTTTCGCGGCGCTTCACGTCACACACGATCGTGAGGAAGCCATGACTATGGCCGACCGTATCGTGGTGATGGATCAGGGCCGCATCGCGCAGGTCGGTACGCCCGAAGATGTCTATCACCGGCCGAACGTCGCGTTCGTCGCAGCGTTCATGGGCGCGGACAATTCGATCGACCTTGAGATCGGTCGCGGTCCCGACGGGCTCGAAGTCAAAGCCGGTCCGAACCACGCCGCCAGCAAGGTCACGGACGATGTGCTGACCGGTAAATTGACAGCTTACTTCCGCGACGATCTGACGAAACTTGTCGATCCGGACCATCGCGCCGACAACGAAATCACGCTCAAGGGCACGATCATCCTGCGGTCGTACCCCGGCGGTCATTACCGCTACGTGATCGGCGTCGGAGACCACGAATTCACCGTCAAGGATTCGCGGGCTCTCGACGTCGGCACCAAGGCAGGGCTTTCGATCCCGATCCGCGCGCTGCATCTCTTTCCGAGAGAAGCGGCGACGGCCAAACCAAACTAAGAACCGGAGGAATGACGATGCGTACACGATTGATGCTCGCGGCGCTCGCGGGCGGACTGTTGGCTGCTCCATTGCCCGCAAGCGCACAGACGCTGACGGTGATCACCGCGGGCGACCAGAACATGGTCGATTATGTGCGGGATTATCTCGGACCGCAGTTCGAGAAGACCCATCCCGGCGTGAAGGTGGTGTCGGTGGGCACCGGCCCGGGCGACGCCGGTTCACAGAAGATCTACGAAAAGCTCGCCGCTCAGAAGGCCGCGAACTCGAATGCATGGGACGTCGACGTGATGGTCATCCATCAGAAGATGGCGGGCCAGATGGTCAACGAGCAGATGCTTCTCCCGTACAAGGACAAGATCGAAACCGGCAAGCTGGTGACAAGCCAGACCGCGTCGAATTCGCTCGGCGCCAACGTCTCCGGCTACGTGATTCCGATGTTCCAGAGCCAGACGGCGCTCGCCTACAATCCCGATCTCGTCAAGGACGTGCCGAACACCTATTCGGAACTCGTCGACTGGACGAAGAAAAATCCGAAGAAGTTCGGTTATAACGGCATCAAGGGCGGCATGTCGGGCGTCGCGTTCGTGACCGGCTGGGTCTATGCGTTCGGCGGCGATGCCGACAAGCTGATGAAGGGTCCCTATGAGGCGTCGACCAAGGCGTCGTGGGACAAGCTTCTCGCCGATCTCAAGGCCTTCAACCAGAACGTCGTCATCACGCCGGGCAACGCCGGCACGCTCGACATGCTCAACCGCGGCGAGATCGCGATGGGGCCGGTCTGGGTCGACATGTTCTACACCTGGATGGCCGACGGCAAATTGCCGCCGAACATGAAGCTCAAGCTGATTGCTCCCGGCATGCCCGGCCAGCCGATGTATTACGCGATCCCGGCCAAGGCCGCGAACGCCAAACTCGCGGAAGACTTCGTCGCCCTCGCCACCAGCCCTGATGTTCAGGCGAACGGGATCGTCAAGAAGTTCAACTGGTATCCGGGAATCGACGCGAAATACCTGGAAGGCAAGCTCGACAAGGCGTCGTGGGACAAGCTGTTCACCGACATCAAGCCGGCCGACCTGTCCGCCAAAGGCAAACCGTTCCCGATTGCGCCTTACTTCAACGACATTCAAGAGTCGTACGAGAAGAAGGTCGCCAACTGAGTTGAGGGATCAACGCCGGTCGGGCTAGCCCGACCGGCGTTCTTTCACGCCATGTCGGAATCGCGGGGGCTAGCACTTTTGCTCGTTGCACCGGCGCTTGCGCTGGTGATCGCGCTTTTCGTTTATCCGCTGGCGTTTTCCGTCGCATCCGCGTTCACCGATCCGGCGACCGGCGCGTTCACCTTGGCCCATTTCCAGAAATCATACGACCTCTACTCGATCGATATTATCTACACGGTGTTCATCGTAGTTACGGCGACCGCGCTGACCGCGCTCGTTTCCATTGCGATCGCGGGCTACCTGACGCTCGGCGAGACGCCCTGGCTCGTCACCGGCCTTGCCTGGCTCTATCGCTGGCCGCTCTTCATCCCGTTCATCGTCGCGGCGCAATGCATGCGCACCTTTCTGGCCAAGAACGGCCTGATGAACAATTCCTTCGTCGCACTCGGCGCGCTCGATCCGTCCCAGACGGTCAGCCTGCTTGACTGGCGTGGCGTGCTCATCACGTTCGTCTGGAAGCAAACGCCTTTCGTTGCATTGCTGCTTGCGGGCGCGATGGCTTCGCTCGACCGCTCGACGATCGAAGCGGCGCGCAACCTCGGAGCGTCGCGCCTCCGCGCGCTGGTCGAGGTCGTGCTGCCGCAAGTCGCGCCGACGCTGATGGTCGGCTCGATATTGTCCTTCGTCACCATGCTCAGCGTGCTGTCGGTCCCGGTCATGGTCGCAGGATCCCAGCCGACCATGCTGACGGTGGACATGGCGTTCCGCATCAACGCTTATGGTGACTATCCGGTGGCCAATGCGCTCGGCGTCATTTCCTATCTGATGACAGCGGTGACCGCATGGATCTATCTGCGGCAATCGGTGCGCGATCAGCGGGAGGCCGCATGATCCGCGCTCTTTCCGGGCCGATCGCCCGCGCGTTCATGATCGCGATCCTGGCCTTCATCATTATCGGGCCGATCGCCAATCTTGCATTGTGGTCCTTCGCCGAGCGCTGGTATTTCCCGTTCAAGCTGCCGGTGACGTGGGGCACTCGCTATTGGGAAATTGTGTTTCGTCCGACCGGGGTGGCGATGCAGTCGCTCGCCACGAGCGTGTGGATCGCCGTCCTCACGGTGGTGCTGGCGTTGCTGGTGTCGATTCCCGCTGGCTATGCGCTTGCGCGGCTGCGCCTGCCGCTCCGCGGATTGATCATGATTGTCTTCCTGTTGCCGCAGGCGTTTCCAGGCGTCGCGATTTACATCAACGTCGCGCGTATTTTCTATCAATTCGGTCTTGCAGGCACGGTTTCCGGCGTGGTCATCGTCCACGCCTCTCATGCGCTTGTGTATTCCGTATGGATCACCTCGGCGGCATTCTCGTCGATCGACCGCGACCTCGAACATGCCGCGCGCAATCTCGGTGCGGCGCCGTTACGAGTATTCTTCACCGTGACGCTGCCGCTGGCTGCGCCCGGAATCATCGCGAGCGCGATCTTCGTGTTCCTGGAATCGCTCGATGAATTCACCGGCACGTTCTTCGTCGGCGTACCGACAGTGAACACGCTGCCTCTTCTGCTCTATAGCGCGAGCATGGGCGGCAATTACCAGATCGCGTCGATCACCGCGCTGATTCTGCTGGTGCCCTCGATCGTGTTCATGCTGTTCGTCGAGCGCTTCCTCAAGGCGGACGTGTTGAGCAAGGTGGGCCGCTAGAGCAGTTTTGCGTTCCCGAGATAGCCGCGCAGGTTTTTGTAGCCGAGCTTCGCATACGTGAGCGGGTGCGCTTTCTTCGGGTCCTGCTCGGCCTCGACCACGACCCAGCCGGAGTAACCGGGCAATTCGCGGAACATCGCCGGATAGTCGACGCAGCCGTCACCTGGCACGGTAAAGACGCCGGCGATTACGGCATCGAGAAAGCTCAGCCGCGCGCGGCGCGCCATGTCCATCACGTCGCGCCGGACGTCCTTGGTGTGGACGTGGCTGATGCGGTCGCGGTAACGGCGCGCCAGCGCGGCGGGATCCGCGCCGGCAAACGTGGCGTGGCCGGAATCGAGCAGCAGATGCACCGAAGGCCCGGTATTCGCCATCAGGGCATCGATGTCCTTCTCGCTCTCCACGATCGTGCCCATGTGATGGTGATAGACGAGGCGCACACCCTCGCTCAGCGTCTGGTCCGCCACTTCGCTCATCCGCTTGCCGAATTCCGCCCAGCGATCCGGCGCCAGCACAGGACGATCCGCCAGCGCCTTCGATCGATCGCCGTGGATCGCGTTCGACGTCTCGGCGAAGACCAGGACCTTCGCGCCCAGCGCCTTGAGGAGATCGAGGTGCGCGCGAAGATGTTTGATTTCTTCCTTGGCGTCGCGCTTCAGAAGCTCGGCCGAATACCATCCGGAAACCAGCGACAGTCCAAATTTTCCGAGCACGGCAGCGAGCGCCTTGGGTTCGCGGGGAAATTTGTGCCCGAGCTCCATGCCTTCAAAGCCGGCCTCTTTGGCTTCAGCGAGGCAGGTTTCGAGAGGCGTCTCGCCTCCCAGTTCACGCATGTCGTCGTTCGACCAACCGATCGGGTTGGCGCCTATCCGTACGGGCATCGCTTCAATCTCCCAGATGCTGTTGGCCGAGTGCGGCTTCATAGGCCTTGCGCGCCGCGCGCACTTCCGCGCGATCCGACACTTCCGGCACCGCGACGTCCCACCAATGACCGCCCGCTTCGGTCGCGGTGATCGGATCGGTGTCGATGGCGATGACGGTCGTCGACAGCGATTTGCGCGCGTCGCGGATGACACTTTCGAGTTCGGAAAGGCTGCTGGCTTTGACGGCCTGTGCGCCGAGGCTCTCGGCATGCGCCCGGAAATCGATCGCGGGCAGTGTTTCGTGACGCGTGTCGCGCAGAAGATTGTTGAAGCTTTCGCCGCCGGTCGCGCGCTGCAGCCGGTTGATGCAGGCGAAGCCGCGATTGTCGAGCACGACGACGATCAGCTTGACGCCGAGCATGACCGAGGTGGCGATCTCCGAATTCATCATCAGGTAGGAGCCGTCGCCGACCAGCACGATCACCTCGCGCCCCGGATGCGCCATCTTCACACCGATGCCGCCGGCGATTTCGTAGCCCATGCAGGAATAGCCGTATTCGAGGTGATAGCCGCCGGGTTGCGACGCGTTCCACAGCTTGTGCAACTCGCCGGGCAAACCACCCGCGGCGCACACGACGATATCGCTCGGCAGACCCGCGCGTTGAACCGCGCCGATGACCTGCGCATCGGTCGGCTTCTCTGCGTTGGACGTAGCCGTCACCTTCTCGGCCTGCGATGCCCATTCGGCCTTGGCCTTGCTGCCGGCGGTGCACCACGCTTCGGGCGTTTTGTATTGCGCGAGTGTGCCGGACAGCGCCTCAAGGCCAGCGCATGCATCCGCAACGAGCGGCATCGCCAGATGCTTGATGGCATCGTAGCTCTGGACATTCAGCATCACGATGCGGCGCGACGGATCGCGGAACAGCGACCAGGAGCCGGTGGTGAAATCCTGCAGCCTCGTCCCGACCGCGAGGATCACGTCGGCTTCGGCGGCAAGCGCGTTCGCCGCGCTCGTGCCGGTCACGCCGATCGAACCCATGTTGAGTGGATGATCGTGAGGAAGTGCGCTCTTGCCTGCCTGCGTTTCGGTGACAGAGATTGCGTGCCGCTCCGCGAATTGCGTCAAGGCGTTTGTCGCATCGGAATAATGCACGCCGCCGCCTGCGACGATGATCGGTTTTTTCGCCGATGCGATCAGCTTGGCTGCGTCCGCAAGCTCCTGCCGGTCGGGTTGCGCGCGGCGGACGCGCCAGACGCGCTCCTCGAAGAAACTCACGGGAAAGTCATACGCTTCCGCCTGCACATCCTGGCACAAACCGAGCGTCACCGGACCGCACAGGGCGGGATCGGTCAGCACGTTCATCGCACGCGGGAGGCATGCGAGAATCTGCTCCGGGCGCGTGATGCGGTCGAAATATCGTGAAACCGGGCGGAAGCAGTCATTGGCTGAAACAGTCCCGTCGGCGAAGTCCTCGATCTGCTGCAACACCGGGTCGGGCCTGCGATTGGCAAAAACGTCCCCGGGAAGAAGCAACAGGGGAATGCGATTGACGTGGGCGACCGCCGCCGCCGTCACCATGTTGGTAGCGCCGGGTCCGATCGAGGTGGTGCAGGCCATCATCCTGCGGCGCTGCGAAGCCTTCGCGAATGCAATGGCGGCGTGCGCCATCGCCTGCTCGTTGTGCGCGCGCAGGGTCGGCAGCGAATCGCGCACATGCCACAGCGCTTCACCGAGCCCCGCGACATTGCCGTGACCGAAAATCGCCCAGATCCCGGCGAAGAGCGGCTCGATGTGCCCGTCGACCTCCGTGCGCTGCGCAATCAGATAGCGCACCAGCGCCTGACTCATGGTGAGCCTGATCGTCTTCATGGGTTTCCTCTCGCCGGTCCGCTCCAAGAAAGCGGTTGCAGCACTGGTCTAGGCGGGCCGGTTCGGATGGGGCGTCGATTCCCACGCGCCGAGCACCGCCTGGTCGAAGTCGACATTCATTCCGGTCATCATGCCGGATTCATCGCTCGCAAGAAATGCCACCGCGCGCGCCGCTTCGTCCGGCTCGATCAGCCGGCCGAACGGCTGTTCCGCCATCGCCTTTTCGAGCCATCCATCCTGCGCTCCGTGAACCGCGCGCATGATCTTGTCTTCGCCCGGAGTATTCATCCAACCAAGGTTGAGCCCGTTTACGCGAATGCGCCATGGCATCAGCGAAAACGCGGCATTACGCGTGAGCGTCGCCAGCGCGCCCTTGGAGACGGAATAGGGTGTGAGGAAGGGCTGGCCGCCATGCGCCGACATCGACTGGATATTGACGATGCTTCCTTGGATCTTTTCACGCACCATGATCTTAGCGGCATCCTGGATCATGAAGAACGGCGTGCGCAGGTTGACCGCCATCATACGGTCGAACAGCTCGGGCGACGAATTCAGGATCGTGCCGCGGTCGGTGATGCCGGCGGCATTCACCAGCACGTCCAGGCGTCCAAAAGCCTTGTCCGCTGCCGCGATGACGGCGCGCGCCTGGCCAAGATCGGCCAGATCGGCCTGTACGTATTCCGCCTTTGTACCGGCCTTTTGCAGACTGGCGGCGACCGCCTTGCCGTTCTCGGCACCGCGTCCGCAAATCACAATGCCTTTCGCACCGCGCGCGGCGAAGAGCCTCGCGACGGCTTCCCCAAGGCCCTGCGTTCCTCCGGTTACCACGGCGACCTTCCCGTCGAGTCGGGCCGCGCTTTTACTGAGATCAGTCATTCGTCAGTTCCGTTTCTTGAGGGTCTTGATCTGTCCTGCCCCGATGCGCCCGGATGGAATGGCAATTCGGTTGTCGGGTCAATGCGCGGCGCTTAATGTCCGCAACCGTTTGAGCCAATAGCCGCCCATGCCGGGCGACAGGATTCCAGGGGAAGTCTCATGCAGGTCGGGTTGCTGGGCGCAGGGCGCATCGGCGCAATTCATGGCGGCAATATCGCGGCCCATCCGCGTCTCACCTTGAGCGCGGTTGCGGATGCGGACAATGCTGCAGCGCAACGGCTGGCACAGTCGGCGGGCGCCCAGGTTCAGACGATCGAGGCGATCCTCGCCGACAGGAATATCGGCGCTGTGTTCATCTGCACGCCGACCGACATGCATGCCAATCTGATCGAGCGCGCCGCGCAGGCGGGCAAGGCGGTTTTCTGTGAAAAGCCGGTGGACCTCGATTCGGCGCGCATCCGCAAATGCCTTGAGATCGTCAGGGGTGCGAAAGCGAAACTGATGATCGGGTTCAATCGCCGCTTCGATCCGAGCTTTGCCTCGTTGCGGCGCCGGATCGGGACGGGCGAGATCGGCAAGGTGGAATTGGTGACGATCCTGTCGCGCGATCCGTCGCCGCCGCCGCCGAGCTACGTGGCGCGTTCCGGTGGCCTGTATCGCGACATGATGATCCACGATCTCGACATGGCCCGGTTTCTTCTCGCCGAAGAGCCGGTCGAAGTGCACGCGGTCGGTTCGTGCCTGGTCGATCCGGGGATCGGGGCGGCCGGCGATGTCGACACCGCAGCGGTTCTTCTAAAGACCGCCTCCGGAAAGATCGCGCAGATCTCGTGTTCGCGGCGCGCGACCTATGGCTACGACCAGCGTATCGAGGTGCATGGCAGCGGAGGATTGCTCGCAGCCGGAAATCGGCACGCCACGACCGTGACGCACGCGGATTCCAAAGGCTACGTCTCCGATCCGGCGCTGCCGTTTTTTCTCGAGCGCTACGCGGAAGCGTACAGGGCGGAACTCGACGCGTTTGTGTCCGGTGTTCTGGACAACGCGGCGATGGCGCCGGACGGCAATGACGGGCTGCGCGCTCAAATGCTTGCCGACGCGGCGACGCAGGCATCGAAGTCCGGACAGACCGTGCGATTGGAGGCCTAACGGACATGAGCGGTTCCGATCTCGACGCACGCCTCTCGCTTGCGAAATCGATCGCGCGCGAGGGCGGCGCGATGATGCTGAAGGTGTTCAACAACCGCTCCGGCGCACCGATCCATTCCTTCAAGGGCCAGCACGATTATCTGACCGAGACCGATGCCGCGGTCGAGAAGATGGTGCGGGCTCGCATTGCCGCAGGATTCCCCGACGATTCGTTTCTCGGCGAGGAATCGGTTGACGACAGTGCCGCCGCGAAGTTCGGCCGCGATATCTGGGTGGTGGATCCGATCGACGGAACGGCCAATTTCGCGCGTGGCGTCCCGCATTTCTGCATTTCAATCGCATTCGTGCGCGATGGCCAGATCGAGATCGGTGTCGTGTACGAACCGGTGCGCGACGAGTTGTATGTCGCGCGGCGCGGCGCCGGATCGACGCGCAACGATGTACCGATCCGGGTGAGCGGAATCGACGACATGAAGCAGGCGATCGTCGAAGCGGGCTGGTCGATGCGTAGGCCGAACGAAGCGTATATCGACTTCGTCGATCAGCTTTATCGCGCGGGAGCGCAGGTGCGCCGCGCCGGATCGGGAACGCTCGGGCTTGCCTATGTCGCCGACGGACGGTCCGACGCCTATTGCGAATTGCACATCAATTCGTGGGATGCGCTGGCAGCCCTGCTGCTGGTCCGCGAGGCCGGCGGATGGACCAATGATTTTCTGGCAAATGACGGGCTGCGGAAGGGAAATCCGGTCGTCGGCTGCACGCCGGGCCTTCGGGACACCTTGATCCGGGCGATGAAAATTCCGGTTTCCTGAGCGCAAACAGCGTCGGACGGCGGCGCCGACAGCCGCGCTATCGCAGCGCAGCAACGATCCTGATTGACGTCGATTGTGACAAGGGATGGAGTGACAGGACAAGGACTTAGAAAGAGTCAGGGAGGATGTCTATGTCAAAAGGTCGCACCATCGGCGTGACGTTCGCTGCGTCCGCCGCGCTTCCGTTTTTAGTGTCATTCGCAACCGGCCCGGCCCGCGCAGACGGCAATCTGGTCGTCTACTGCACCGTTCAGGAGGAATGGTGCCGCCTGATGCAGAATGCGTTCGAACGCGACACGGGCATCAAGGTCTCGATGACCCGCAAGAGCTCCGGCGAATTCTATGCGCAGGTGAAAGCCGAAGCGGCCAATCCGCGCGGCGACATCTGGTGGGGCGGCACCGGCGATCCGCATCTGCAGGCTGCGGAAGAAGGCCTGACGCTCGAATACGAATCTCCAATGAACAAGGAGCTGAATACCTGGGCGCTCAATCAGTGGAAGGCGTCGGGAAAGCGCACGATCGGCGTCTATGCCGGCGCGCTCGGATACAGCTTCAACACCGAATTGCTCGCGAAGAAGGGCGGCGCCGAACCGAAATGCTGGGCCGATCTGCTCGATCCGCGATTCAAGGACGACGTGCAGGTGGCCGACCCGAATGCGTCGGGCACGTCCTATACGATGCTTGCCACGATGGTGCAGCTGATGGGCGAAGACAAAGGCTTCGACTTCCTCAAAAAGATGCACAAGAACGTCAATCAATATACCAAGTCGGGCGCGGCTCCCGCGAAGGCCGTCAGCCTCGGTGAGTCGCTCATCGGCATCACCTTCCAGCATGACGCGCTGATCTACGCGCTGCAGAAGGCTCCGGTGAAAATCGTTTCTCCGTGCGAAGGCACCGGCTACGAGATCGGCTCGATGTCGCTGATCAAGGGTGCGAAGAATCTGGACAACGCGAAGAAATGGTATGACTGGGCGCTGACCGCAGCGGCGCAGAGCATCGGGCCAAAGGGTGGCGTCTCGTATCAGGTGCCTTCGAACAAGAACGCGTTCCTGCCAGAACAGGCGCCGAAGCTCGCGGACATCAAGCTGATCGACTACGATTTCGCGAAATACGGTTCCTCGGCGGAGCGCAAGCGGCTCCTGTCGAAGTGGGACAACGAGGTCAAGAACCTGCCGAAATGATTTCGGCATGAGATCGTCCGCCCTGTGAGTGCTGCGGCATGAACCCGGTTTCCCGAATCTGGCTTGCGATCGGCTGGATCGGATTCGTGTTCGTGCCGTGGCACATTTTCGACAGTGCGGGCTGGCTGGACTGGATCTGGGCCTATCCGGGTAGCGGTCCTCGTTCCGCACTCGGACTGGGCCTGTTCGGCGGGGAATGGTGGCTTCTACCGATCGCGTTGCCGTTGCTGCTCGCGAGCGTTCCTCTGGTCACAGCGCGTTCGCGCGATCAGGTGAGCCGCGTTTTAGTCATCGCGGGCATTGCCGGGCTGGCCGTCCAGCTTGTTGAGGGTTTCGCAATCGGGATCAGCGGCTGGGGTTGGTCCTTTCTCGGCGCTCTGCTCGGAGAGCCCGGTCCTAAACAGACCGGCATGGGCCTTGGGGCGGCGCTGACCGCGTCGTCTTTTCTCATGCTGCTCAGCCAAGGCCTCGCGGGACGCGGATGGTGCCGCGGCGACAATTTCGTGGTCGGTTCGATCGCGGCAACGGTCGCGCTGACGATCCTGTTCGTGTTCTTCCCGATCACGACGATTCTGACCGGTGCGCTGCAGGACGAGTCTGGCAGGCTCGCGCTCGGCGAATTTGTGACGAAATTCGCCGACCGTTCGGTGTGGGGTCTCGACTGCACTTATTCGAGCTTGCGCTGCGGGGTGGCGTGGAACACGTTCTTCCTCGCCATTTTCGCGGGGCTCGGAAGCACCGCGCTCGGCCTTTCGTTTGCCCTGATCGCGGTTCGTACCGGGTTCCGCTTTAAGGGCATGCTCCGCATTCTCACGGTGCTGCCCATCATCACCCCGCCCTTCGTGATCGGACTGGCGCTGATCCTGATGTTCGGCCGGTCCGGCAGCGTCACGGCCTTTCTCGATAACTGGCTCGGTATCCCGCCGTCGCGCTGGATTTACGGCCTGCCGGGAATTTTGATCGCGCAATTGCTCGCTTTCACTCCCATCGCCTTTCTTGTGCTGATCGGGGTGGTGCAGGGCATATCGCCCTCGCTCGAGGAGGCTGCGCAGACATTGCGTGCCGACCGCTGGACCGTGTTCAAGACCGTTTCGTTTCCGTTGATGAGGCCAGGTCTTGCCAACGCGTTTCTTCTTGGGTTTGTCGAAAGCATGGCCGATTTCGGCAATCCGCTGGTGCTTGGAGGAAACTTCGAAGTGCTGTCGACCAAGATTTTCTTCGCTGTGGTTGGCGCGGCGCACGATCAGTCGCGGGCCGCAGTTCTTTCGATTGTTCTGCTCGGCCTCACGCTGGCTGCGTTCTACGCGCAATATGCGTGGCTCGGCCAACGTGTCTACACAACCGTGACAGGCAAAGGCGACGCCGGCCTTCCGATGGAAATGCCGCATCGCGTGAGCTGGCTTGCTTACGCGACCGCGTTGCCATGGGCAGCGTTTACGATTGTCGTCTATGGCATGATCCTCGTCGGCGGCTTCATGCGCACGATGGGCCGCGACTACACACTGACCTTGCAGCATTACCTGACGGCATTCCGGATCGAGAATACGCCGCGGGGTCTCTTCTTCTCCGGCTCTGCCTGGGACTCTTTCTTTGCAACCGCGAAGGTCTCGGCCATTTCTGCACCGCTGACGGCTCTCGTCGGATTGCTGACCGCCTATCTGCTCGCGCGCCAGACCTTCGCCGGCCGCCGCGCGTTCGAATTCTCGACCATGTTGAGCTTCGCCATTCCGGGCACCGTGGTCGGCGTCAGTTACATCCTCGCCTTCAACGTGCCGCCGTTCGAGATCACCGGCGGGGCGTTCATCCTCGTGATGTGTTTCGTGTTCCGCAACATGCCGGTCGGCGTGCGCGCCGGCATCGCGACATTGAGCCAGATCGACAAAAGCCTCGACGAAGCCTCGCTGACGCTGGGCGCGCATTCCGCGACCACGGTGCGGCGGGTCATCCTCCCGCTGCTGCGGCCGGCGATCGTCGCTTCGCTGATTTACAGCTTCGTGCGCGCAATGACGGCCGTGAGCGCCGTAATTTTCCTCGTGACCGCCGAATGGAATATGGCGACGACTTACATCGTCGGACGGGTCGAGGCGGGCGAATTCGGGCTGTCGATCGCTTATTCGTCGGCGCTGATCGTTTTCATGCTGATCGTGGTTCTTCTGATCGAGTTTGTGGTCGGCGAACGTAGGCTCGGCCGGCGCGGCGCGCCGGTTGCCGTGCCGGTGCCGGCGGCCGCATAGTTATGTGTGAGGATGCGCAGGGGGTGGGATGAGTAAGGCCGGACCTGCTTCGGTTGAGTTTCGCGGCGTCGTAAAACGCTACGGCTCGGTGCGTGCCGTTGACGGGATTTCCTTCGTCATCGAGCCGGGCAAGCTCGTGACGCTGCTCGGTCCGTCCGGCTGCGGCAAGACGACGACCTTGCGTCTGATCGCGGGCCTCGAAATCGCGAGTGAAGGCACGATCCTGATAGGTGGCAAGGACGTGACGCTTCTCTCGGCTGCGGAACGCGACGTCAGCATGGTGTTTCAATCCTATGCGCTATTCCCGCACATGTCCGTGTTCGAGAATGTCGCCTACGGCCTGACCGTTCAGCGTCTGCCGAAGGCGCAGGTGCGCGAACTGGTGCAGGACAAGCTCGGGCTGGTCGGATTGACCGGCCTGGAAAATCGCGCGCCCTCGGAATTGTCCGGCGGGCAGCAGCAGCGCGTCGCTGTGGCGCGTGCTTTGGTGCTGGAACCGCAGGTCCTCCTGTTCGACGAACCGCTGTCCAATCTCGACGCGAAATTGCGCCGCCGCGTGCGCGAGGAAATCCGCGAACTGCAGCAGAAACTGAACCTGACCGTCGCGTACGTCACGCACGATCAGGAAGAGGCGCTTGCGGTCTCGGACCGTATCATCGTGATGAATAACGGGCGCATCGCGCAGATCGGCTCTCCGGTCGATCTCTACGAGCAGCCCGCCGATCTGTTCGTCGCGGACTTCATCGGAGACGCCAATCTTGTCGCCGCCGACGTGATCGAGGAGCGCGGCGCGCGTGCGCTGGTGCGCCTGGGGTCGCTGGACGTGGAATTGCCAAGGCGCGGCGCCAAGAAGGGCGCCATCAAACTCGCGATCAGGCCGGAATCCATCACGATCCACACCCAGAAGCCGGCAGGCCCATCGCTGGGCTGCCGGATCAGGAAGGCCGCCTATCTCGGCAAGCACCTCGAATATTCACTCGAAACGCCGGTCGGTACGCTGTTCGTGGTCGATCACGCAGGCACGAAGCCGGAGCCGGCGGGTACGGACATTTGGCTGACGTTCCACGAGCGCGGCCTGATTGTTGTGCCGGCCTGATTTTTCCGCCACACGGCGCGCCGCAGCTTGCCAGAACGGCCCGCCTTCGGGATGATCCCGCCCCTTCCGGCTTGGACCCTACGAGACAGCAATGAAGACAGTTTTGATTACCGGAGCTTCCGGCGGTATCGGCACGCGGCTGCGCAGCCTTTTGAAAGATGCCTATGACCTGCGCCTGAGCGACATGACGCGCCCGGCGAACCTCGCCGCGGATGAGAAATTCGTTCAGGCGGATTTGTCCAACCTCGCCGAGGTGGAGAAGGCGGTCACCGGAGTCGAGGGCATCGTGCATCTCGGCGGATTTTCGGTCGAAGGGCCGTGGGAGACGATCCTCAACGCCAACATCATAGGCTGCTACAATCTGTTCGACGCGGCCTATCGCAAGGGCGTCAAACGCATCGTGTTCGCCTCATCGAACCATGCGGTCGGCTTCTATCCGCGCCGCCGCAAGATCGGTACCGATGAGCCGGTGCGGCCGGACTCGCGTTACGGCTTGAGCAAGGCTTTCGGCGAAGCGCTCGGCGCACTCTATGCGTACAAGCACGGGATGCGGGTAACTTGCCTGCGCATCGGAAATTTCGGCGACGTGCCACTCGATCGCCGCCGTCTTGCGATCTGGCTCAAGCCGGAGGATCTGGTGCAGCTCATTCGCATCGGCCTCGATCATCCGGATCTGAAATACGAGATCTTCTTCGGCGGTTCGGACAACGAGCGCAGCTGGTGGGACAATGAGACCGCGTTCCGGTACGGTTACAAGCCGACGGGCCGTTCGGAAGAATTCCGCGATCAGGCGCTGGCGGAGCAGGCAAAGCTCCCGGCCGATCCGATCGGCGATTTCTTTCAGGGCGGACCATTCTGCTCAGCCGAATACGACAGCGACCGCGATCCGGCCTCCTACTGAGCGATAACCGAGCGAAGGGACTTTCCGATGTCTTCCGAATCCCGCCGCCCGCGGCTGAACGCGCCTGCCGGCACGACCGACACGCATATGCACATCTACGACGGCAAGCGGTTTCCGACCGCTAAGACGGCGACCTTTACGCCGCCCGATGCGTCGGTCGCCGATTATAATGAGGTGTGTGCGCAGCTTGGCATCGAGCGCACGGTGGTCGTGCAGGCGACGACCTACGGCACGGACAATCGCTGTATGCTGGATGCGATGACAACAATGGGCCGCAGGCGCGTGCGCGGCGTGGTCATCGTGGACACATCGGTGAAGGACGCGCAGCTGCGGCAATTTGCCGAAGCGGGCGTCTGCGGTATCCGCTTCCAGATGTTCCCCGGCGGGGTCGTAACCTGGGACATGCTCGAGCCGCTGGCGCAACGGGTGAAGCCGCTCGGCTGGCACGTGATCCTGCAATTCGATGGCCGCGAATTTCCCCAGCGCGAAGCGCTGATCCGGCGTCTCGCAGAGAAGGTTACGGTCGTCCTCGACCACACCGGCAAATTCCTCGAGCCGGTGCCGGTCGAGCATCCGGCCTTCCAGACGATGCTCGGTCTCATGAAGACCGGAGACTTCTACGCCAAGGTGTCGGGCCCGTATGAAACCTCGAAGGTCGGCGCGCCGAACTACGACGACGTCAGCGTGCTGGCAAAAGAGCTCGTCCGGACGGCGCCCGACCGGATTCTCTGGGCGTCCAACTGGCCGCAGGTCAATCCACCCGGAGGCATCCGGCCCGACAATGTGCGGATGCTTGATCTTCTGCTCGACTGGGCGCCCGACGACGCGACGCGGAAGAAAATTCTAGTCGACAATCCGGCCCGGCTGTACGGCTTTTGATCGCGGAGTAGCGTCATGGATAATCCGAAAAATACGCTAAAGCAGGCTCTCCGCGCAGGCCGGCCGCAAGTCGGCCTGTGGGCGACGCTCTCATCGAACTACACGGCGGAGATTGTTGCCGGCGCTGGCTTCGACTGGATTCTCATCGACACCGAGCACTCGCCCGCGGATCTGGAAAACGTCCTGCGGCAGCTGCAGGCGATGGCGCCCTATCCGACGTCGCCAGTGGTGCGGCTCCCTTGGAACGACATGGTGATGGCCAAGCGCTTCCTCGACATCGGCGCGCAATCTCTGCTCATCCCGCAGGTCAACACCGCGAAGGAAGCAGCCGACGCGGTGGCTGCGACACGCTATCCGACGGCCGGCGTGCGCGGCGTTGCGGGTTCGATGCGCGCGACACGCTTTGGCCGCGTGAAGAATTACGCAAAGATCGCGCACGAGGACATCTGCGTGATCGTGCAGGTCGAGAGCAAACAGGCGCTCGACAATCTCGATGCGATCGCAGCGGTCGAAGGCGTCGATTGTGTGTTCATCGGTCCGGCCGATCTGCATGCGTCGCTGGGCTATATCGGCGAGCGTCTGCACAAGGATGTGGTCCCAATGATCGAGGACGCGATCGCGCGTATCAAGAAGGCGGGCAAGGCGCCGGGTATTCTCGCAGACAACGAAGAAACCGCGAAGCGCTGGCTCGCCCAGGGTGCGCTGTTCGTCGGTGCAGGATCAGATGCGAGCATCCTTGCGCGCGGCGCGGACGCACTCGCGGCGAAGTTCAAGTAACTGACACGGCTGCGGCGTAGGTTACGCCGTCAGTGAAAATTCCGGCCTTTCGGCATGACCCGGTGCACGAGCTCGGCGGCCTGTGCGTCAAGCTTCGCCTCCTTTTTGAGTTTATCCCGTGTGCGCTTGGCTGAACGATTGCCGGGATCTGGCCGTTTGACTTCGTCGCAGCGCGCGAGAGTATCGATGCCGGATTTTTCGGATTCCCGGATGAGCTGAATGAGGGAATCGCCGCGGCGCGGATGGCCGCGCGAATCCGGCGCTCCGGACTGTCTGGCATGGTCGGCGGGGGAGAGGGTCTCGATCCGGTCCGCCTCTTCGGACAATCGGTGCAAGAGAGGCGTCAGATCTTCGAAGTGATCCGCGACGACATGGATCACGCCCTTCTCGTTCTGCAGCACGCCTGTGACGCTGATCAGGCGCGAGCCGAGCACGATCGCGCGATATTCCTCGAACTTGCGCGGCCACACGATCGTGTTGGCGATGGAGGTTTCGTCTTCCAGCGTCATGAAGATCGCGTTGCCGCTGCCGGGCCGCTGGCGCACCAGCACAAGCCCCGCGACGGTGACGCGCCGTCCCGGAGCAAGATCGGGGAGGCGGTCGTGACGCACGATCCCGCGTGAATCGAGGTCGGCGCGCAGGAATGACACCGGATGCGCCTTCAGCGACAAGCGCAGATGCCGGTAGTCCTCGATCACCTGCTGGCCGGGGGGCATCGGCGGCAGCGCGACGTCGGGTTCGAGCTGCGGCATCGTCGTGCGCGCAAACAGCGGCAGGTCGTCCTTGTCCCCCGCGCGTCGTAAGGCACGGATCGCCCATAGCGCATCGCGGCGGTCGACCCCCAATGAACGGAATGCGTCGGCTTGCGCGAGCTTTTCCAGCGCGGCGGGTTTCAGCCCGGTGCGCAGCCACAGATCGCGGATAGAATCGAATCCATCGCCGCGCACACTTTCAATCTTGCGTGCGTCATCCTCGGAAAAGCCGGTGATCTGGCGAAGGCCGAGCCGCAACGCATGACTCGTCAGGATGTCCTCTCGCTGCGAAGCGTGGCGGGCATTCAGCGATCCGGCCGCGGTGGAGCCGCGTTCCAGCGTGCAGTCCCAGTCCGACCGATTGACGTCCACCGGCCGCACCTCCACGCCGTGCTCCTGCGCGTCGCGCACGAGCTGCGCCGTGGCGTAAAATCCCATCGGCTGGCTGTTCAGCAAGGAAGCTGCGAACACGTCCGGGTAATGGCATTTGATCCAGGCGGACGCGTAGACGAGATTGGCAAAGCTCGCAGCGTGGCTTTCGGGGAAACCATAGCTGCCGAAGCCTTCGATCTGCTTCCAGCAATCGGCCGCGAATTTGGGCTCATAGCCGCGCGACAGCATGCCTGTAATGAATTTGTTCTGGAATGTCCCAATGGTACCGACGCGTTTGAACGTCGCCATCGCGCGGCGCAGCCGGTCGGCCTCGCCCGGAGGAAACCCCGCGCCCACGATGGCGATGCGCATGGCCTGCTCCTGAAACAGCGGAACGCCGAGCGTGCGTCCGAGAATGTCTCTCAGCTCCTGGGAGGGGAAGGCAACCGGCTCGCGGCCCTCGCGCCGCCGCAGATAGGGATGCACCATGTCGCCCTGGATCGGGCCGGGACGCACGATCGCGACCTCGATCACAAGGTCGTAGAATGTCTGCGGCCGCAAACGCGGCAGCATCGACATCTGCGCGCGGCTTTCGATCTGGAACACGCCGATCGTGTCGGCGCGCTGGATCATCCGGTAGGTGGCCTGGTCCTCGTCCTGGATCGAAAGGTCGCGGTCGAGGGCGTAATGGGTGCGCAGAAAAGCGAAGGAGCGGTGTAGGCAGGACAGCATCCCGAGCGCGAGCACGTCGACCTTCAGCAGACCGAGCGATTCCAGATCGTCCTTCTCCCATTCGATGACGGTGCGATCCTCCATCGCGGCATTTTCGATCGGCACAACCTCGTCCAGCCGGTTGCGTGTGATGACGAAACCGCCGACATGCTGGGACAGGTGGCGTGGCGTTCCAATCAGCGCTTCGGATAATTCCTTCACCTGGCGTATCCGCGGATCGGCCGGATCGAGGCCTGCTTCGCGGATATTTTTCTCCGCCACGCCACTCGCCGACCATCCCCAGAGGGTTCCGGCAAGAGCTGCGATGGTATCCTCGGACAATCCGAAGACCTTCCCCACCTCGCGCACGGCGCTCCGCCCGCGATAACAGATCACGGTGGCGGCGAGGCCCGCGCGCTCGCGGCCGTATTTCCCGTAGATGTGCTGGATCACCTCCTCGCGCCGCTCGTGCTCGAAATCGACGTCGATGTCCGGCGGTTCGCGTCGCTCGGCGGAGACGAAACGCTCGAACAGCAGATCGACGGCCGCTGGTGAAACATCGGTGATGCCGAGGCAATAGCAGATGACGGAATTCGCCGCCGAGCCGCGGCCCTGGCACAGGATCGGATCGGCGCGCGAGCGCGCGAATTTCACGATTTCGTCGACGGTGAGGAAGAACGGCGCATAGTTGAGTTCGCCGATGATCTTCAGTTCCTGATCGAGCGCGTGGCGCACTTTCGGCGGGACAGCGTCGCCGAAGCGGCGCTTCAATCCTTCTTCGGCAAAGGCAACGAGCGCCTCCTGCGGCGTTGCGTAGCCCTGGCGGGTTTCGTCGGCATATTCGGTGCCGCGCAATTCCTCGAGGGAAAATCGACAGCGCGCGATGAACCGACCCGTCTCGGCGATGGCATTCTGAAGGTTGCGAAAAAGCCTTGCCATCTCCGCAGGCGGCTTGATGTGGCGTTCGGCATTGGCTTCGAGGCGCCGCCCCGCTGCGTCGAGCGTGACGTGTTCGCGGATGCAGGTGACGACGTCCTGCAGCGCGCGCCGTTCGGGGGCATGATAAAGAACATCATTCACAGCGATCAGGGGGATGAAGGCCCCTTGCGCGATGTCGGCGAGACGAGCGAGCCGCCGCTGGTCGTCGCCGCGGTAAAGCATGGCCGCAGCGAGCCAGCAGCGATCCGGGGCTGCCTCGCCAAGCTGGACCAGAAGGGATTTCAGCGCGTCGGTGCGGATGCGTGCGGGCGGAACAACGATCAGGTTGAGACCCTCGGAAAAATCGAGAAGGTCCTGCAGTCCGAGATTGCATTCGCCTTTTTCGGCGCGGCGCTTGCCGCGCGAGAGGAGGCGGGTGAGCCGGCCCCATGCCGCGCGATCCTGAGGATAGGCGAGAATGTCGGGCGTGCCGTCGGCAAAGACGAGACGCGCACCGACGGCGAGCCGGAAGAAAGAGCGCCGATCCGGCGGAAGGTTCCTTTCCTCGTCGGCAAAAGCCAGCATCTTGCTGTGTGCGCGCACGACGCCGGCCACGCTATTGCGGTCGGCGATTCCTATTCCGGAAAGGCCGAGGAGCTTCGCCTGGATCACCAGCTCTTCCGGGTCGGACGCGCCGCGCAGGAACGAGAAATTCGTGGTGGCGGCAAGCTCGGCATAGGCCGGGATGCCGTCGGCGGCAGGTGCGCGCGGGTTTGCCGGCAGCGAGACGATGGCGGCGCTCATGCGAACAGCCCGTGCACGTACCAGCGCGGCTGGTCACGCTCGCTATAGAGACCTTGCCGATAAAGCCAGAGCCGCGCACCGGCGCGGCTTTCGACCCGGAAATAATCGCGTGTCAGCATCGCGCCGTTACCGTCGCGCCACCATTCCATCGCGATGCGTTCAGGCCCTTCGGCGCGGACGATTTCGTACAGAACCTGACGCCAGCGGAAACGCACAGGCGGCCCGTCCGGGACTTCGGCGACGGCATCGGCGACAGGTTCGGGGCGTTCGAACAACCGGATCGGACGGGAGGGCGATTGCGAATCCTGCTCTTTTTCCTGCGTGGAGAGTGTCGGCCGAACCGGCTGGCTCTGCGCAGCTACGGCCCGCATCGCAAATTCGGGGATATGCGTATCATTCGGAATAAGCCGTTGCACGCGCGCCGCGCCGAAGCGGGCACTGAAACGATCGATCAGATGCGCGATTTCGGCCGTGTCGTCGCGGCCGGAAAGCCCGGTCTGCGCCGGATCGAGCCGCGCGGTTGAAAGCGCGCTCAGACGGATGACGTCGAATCCGAAACCCGGATCGCATTCGTCCGCGAGTACCGCGAGTCGGTCGACGAATAGCCGCTGGATGCGTTCAGGATCGCGCAACGGCTCGCCCGTTCCGATCTCGATCCTCTGTACTTTTCCGTCGGCACGAAACAGCGCGGCCTGCAGGCGGCGTGCGCCGTCGCCGTGCCGTTCCATCGCGCGCGACAATTCTCCGGCGAGATGCGCGAGGGTGCCGAGAATATCGTCCTCGCGCGCGACCGGATCGGGAAAGCGACGTTCCGCGACATAGGACGGCAGGGGCAGCCGCGGCGTGATTGCTTCTTCTTCGCGGGCGAATGCGCGATCGAGATTGCGGATCACCTGCACCCCGAAGCGGGCGGCCAATGGCGCGCGCGGCAGGCCTGCGATGTCGTGGATGCTTTTCAGCCCGCTTTCCGCCAACGCCGCGACGGTCTCGTCGGAAAGCCGCAGGGCCGCAAGCGGCAGAGGAAACAAAAGATCGCGCAGATTTTCGTTTGAGGCGGACATCGCCGTGCCATGGCGTGCCAGCGCCCATGCGGCTCCCGCGCTTGGCGCAACTGCGGCGCGAACATGAAAGCCCTGCCGCATCAGCCGCTGACGCAAGTCACAGCCCAGGGCATTCTCGCCGCCGAACAGATGCGCGCATCCGCTGATGTCGAGGAGGAGTCCATCCGGTGCGTCGAGACCGACCAGCGGCGTGTAGCGGTCGCACCAGTCCGCGATGGTTTCGAGAAGGTGCAGCTCGGCATCCGGCTCTGCATCGGTGCAGGCGAGCGAGGGATACATCGCGCGCGCATCGGCGAGTGCCATGCCGCTGCGTAATCCGAGCCGCGCTGCCGAATCGTTCATCGCGGCGATCCGGCGGGCCGATTTCACCGTCATCGCGACGACGAGGGGTGCATCACCCCGCGGATGCGCGCGTCGTTCGATACGATCGGTGGGCAGGCGCCGCAGCCACACCGACAGGATCCTCCGCGCAGACGAATGTACCGTCATGATGATTCCAGGTGAGCAACCATTGGCCGCAGGGGCCGCGCCTGTTCTTGGCGAGGGAAAGAAGAAAGGTCGTTCGGCCCAGTCCGCCGAAATCGTCGCGAGGTCCGGTGGATGCGGCGATTTCCCAGCGCGTCGCTGCAGCACTCGCTATCCCGGCAATGCGATGCCGCAGCAGCACGGCGAGCGTTCGTGAACCGCGCGCGGCGAGCGAGAGCCGCCGGGTTGCCGTCAGATCGGCTGCGGGTCCGTCATCGCTCAGTTCGGTGAGCACACACGCCAACGCGCGGCATTTGAGCGCTTCTTCCATTGCGAATAGCGCATCCTGCGGGCGCGGGACGCGCAGGAGTAGAAGGCGCGCGGTGGAAAGACCGAACAGGTCGAGCCCGGTCCCGTAAAGGCGGCCTCCTTCATGTCCCGCGAAGTCCGACTGGATGAGGAGCGTTTCGTTTCGCCTGCTCGCTCGTGCCGCAAGCGCGAGCGAAAATCCGTACGCTGCGGCGAAATGAATGGGAGCCGCTGCCGCCACCTCGTGCAGCGCGCCGAGCGCAAGCCCGCCGCCCAGCGCGCCATCGATGGCGGACACGCCCAGCCGGGCTGAAAGGTCTTCGGTGAAGCCATGATCGGTGCGGATCGCCTGGCGAAGGTCGTCCAACGCCGCCGGAAGGCCGGCTGCCATGCTGTCCTCATGTTCATGTTTTGTTCTTATTGATTCCGGAGCCGAGGAGTAAAGTCAAGAGACGGAAACAAGAGCTTTTTCAGGGCGTTGCGGGTCGTACTCGATTTCGCTCAAGGCCGCTTCGAGTTCGTAGGTGAATCCAGCCGGGTCGTATTCGACCCTGGCCTGACCGGCGACATCGCGCGGCGCGATCTTGCGCACCAGTAATTCCCCAAATCCGCGCCGCTCCGGCGACGAAACCACCGGCCCTCCGGTCTCGCGCCATCGTAGACGAAACACCGCTGGCGAAGCCGTGCGATCCGTCTCCCATCGTAGCAAGACCTTGCCACCCGAAATCGACAGCGCGCCATGCTTCGCTGCGTTGGTCGCAAGCTCGTAAAAGAGCAACGCAAAAGTCTGCGCCGCGCGCGGCCGCAATGCGAAGTCCGGCCCCTCCGTGTCGATGCGATCGGCAAACGGGATGATCTCGTCGCTGATGAGATTGCGGAAACTGACACTTCGCCAGTCGCTCGCCGTCAGCAACGACATCGCATTGGCGAGTGCCTGCAATCGCCCCTCGCAGATCTTCTGCACTTCGCCGAGGCTGTAGCCTGGCGTGAAGCTCAGACGCACCACGGCCTGCACCACGGACAAGACGTTGCGGACGCGATGATTGAGTTCGTGAATAACGACCTTGAGACGGTCTTCCGCCGATCTGCGCGATCGTACCTCTCTCGAAAGAACCGTCGCGCGGTTCATCATGAAGCCGAGAAGGGTGATGGTCGCGATACTGATCGCGAGGCTCGCCGCCGCAAACGACAGCCCGCGCCAGAGCGATTCGCGCGAGAGATTCCGGTCGATACTGTAAATGAAGAAGAGAGGCCGCCCGGCGAATTCCGCGCGGCGCTCGAAGGCCGTAATCGTGTCATTGGGGACGAAAGTCGTTGCGGGGCGGGGCTTGCCGTCTCCCCCGATCTCGAATAGCGGCGTCTCCGGGTTGTCCGACATCACGCGGATGTCAAAGCCGGGCGCCTGTTTCGGAACGGTGAGCGCCGTCAGCATCAGCTGGTCGACTTTGTATCCGAATCCGAGCACGCCGCGGAACACATCGTTCTTGAAAACCGGTGCGTAAATCAGCAACGCGCTGGCATCCGGAGCCTGAACCAGCCGGATCGCGCGGGTTCGCGCGATCTTGTGCGTTTCGCGCGCGCGCCGAATCGCCTCGAGCCGCTCCGGAAAGACTCCGGCATCGACGCCGAGAATCCAGCGGTTGCGTTCCGGCGCGATATCGATGATCGGATAGAGCGGCCGGTCGAGGCTCGCGATCTCGAGCGGCTTGCCGGCACGATCTCTGAATTGCGGATTTTCGACTCCGGAATTTCGCAGCGACGTAAGCGCGTCATCGGCGATCGAAATCGGGACTTCGGGAAGCCATCCGACGGTCTGAATGTCGGGCACGATGTCCATGACCTGCGCGCCGAATTCGCGCAGCGGATGTGACACGATCAGCGGCGGCGGGTTGAACAGCGAGGCCACGACATTGGCAAGCGTCTCGCGCACGGCCAGATGATCCTGAGCCGCGCCGAAATGTGCGTCGACGACTTCGGAGATCTTGAGCCGTTCCAGCGTCTCGTATTGCGCGGCTTCCTGGCGCCCCACATAGATCGACAGCAATAGGCCCGCCAGAGCGAGGAGAATGAGGGTCGCCATCGGACGGCGACCGGCGAGGGCTAAGTCTCTAGACGTTCTTGGATTCACGGTGCTGCCGGCCAAGTCCCTGAGGTCGAAAGGCTAGTGGCGTAATATGGTCGATTGGTGATCTTTTTTCAGCGCGGCCAGAGGCCAATTCAAGAGAAGCTTAACGATCCCAAAGGGCCTTCCGGCCAATCACCTTTTCGGGAACCTGATCCATGACGGAAAACCGCGACGCCATATCGGTCGCCAAAGCTCTGCAGGAGCGATTCGGCAAGACTTTCCCGGTGGACCCCTCGCTCAAGGGTCTCAGCGATCTGGCGCGGCTCGCTGGGAGACGTGTCCACCGGCGTTATACCGACCAGCCGGTTCCCGACGATCTCGTCCGGTTGCTGTGCGCCTGCGCGCTGTCGGCGCCATCGAAAAGCGATCTGCAGCAGGCGGACGTTCTCGTTCTTCGCGATAAATCGAGGCGCAAGATTATCGCCGATCTCATACCGGACATGCCCTGGATCGCGCAGGCGCCGCTCTTCGTCGTGTTTCTCGCGAACGCAAGGCGGTTGCCCTTTCTCGCGCAGGCCCGGGGCAAGCCGTTCCCAAACGATCATGTCGATCTCTTTTTCAACGCCGTTGGCGACGCCGCGATCGTGCTCGCGACTTTTCTGCTTGCAGCGGAATCGGTTGGGCTCGGATGCTGTCCGATCAGCGTGATCCGCGATCACGCCGCGACGGTCAACGAATTGCTGGCCTTGCCCGATCGTGTGATCCCGTTTGCGGGAATGTGCGTCGGCTGGCCGGCCAGCGAGGGGGCGATCACGCCACGGCTCGGTGTCGAACTGACCGTGCACGAGGATCGCTATGACGAAGGCGATCTGAAACGCCAGATCGAGGACTACGATCGGCGCCGCAATACGTCGCGTCCCTATGCGACGCAGCGCGATGCCGCGCGCTTCGGCGAGGCGCCGGATTATGGCTGGTCGGAGGACAAGGCGCGGCAATATGCCATGCCGCAGCGCTCCGATTTCGGGCGCTTCGTCCGGTCCAAGGGCTTCCGTCTCGACTGACAATCGAGGAACCGGATCGTTGCCGGGCCGATTAACGGGCGAATGAACAAGACCGTCATCGAAACCGATATCCCTGCGCGGCTCGATCGTCTGCCATTCGGACGCTTCCACGTCCTTGTCATTGCTGCGCTCGGAGTCACATGGATTCTCGACGGACTTGAAGTCACGCTCGCTGGCTCGATCGCGGGCGCGCTGAAGGCGAGCCCGTCATTGCGCTTCAGCAATGTCGACATCGGACTCGCGGCGAGCGCTTATATCGCGGGCGCGGTGATCGGCGCGCTGTCCTTCGGCTGGCTGACGGACCGGCTCGGCCGCAAGAAGCTCTTTTTCATCACGCTGGCGGTCTATCTTGTGGCGACGGCGTCGACTGGCCTGTCGTGGAACGTCACGAGCTTCATGCTGTTCCGGTTCGTCACTGGCGCCGGGATCGGCGGAGAATACGCCGCGATCAACTCCACCATTCAGGAGCTGGTTCCGGCGCGCCTGCGCGGCTGGACCGATCTTGCGATCAACGGCAGCTTCTGGGTCGGCGCAGCCATGGGTGCGGCGGGGTCGCTTGTGCTGCTCGATCCCGCGGTGATCGACCCTGAAACCGGCTGGCGGCTGGCCTTCTTCATCGGCGCGGCGCTCGCGCTTGTGATCTTCCTGATGCGGCTGTGGATTCCGGAAAGTCCGCGCTGGCTCATAACGCACGGACGTCCGCAGGAGGCTGACCGGATCGTGAATGAGATCGAGGCGCGGCTTCATGAGCCTTCACCCAATGTGCCTCTTCCGCGTGTGCGCCTGCGCGTGCGATCCCACACGCCGCTGGCTGAGGCTGCGCATGCACTCTTTTACGTGCATCGGACCCGTGCGCTCGTCGGGCTTGCGCTGATGTCCGCGCAGGCGTTTTTCTACAACGCGATCTTCTTCACATACGCGCTGGTGCTGACCGACTTCTACGGCATCCGGGCCGATCAGGTCGGCTGGTACATTCTGCCCTTCGCGCTGGGAAATTTTCTCGGCCCGCTCCTGCTCGGCAGGCTGTTCGATACGATCGGCCGCAAACCGATGATCGCGGCGACCTTTGCGATCGCGGGTCTTCTGCTGGCCGTCACCGGCTATATGTTCATGGAAGGCTGGCTGAGCGCCGCGATGCAGACGCTGTGCTGGATGGTGATCTTCTTTTTCGCGTCGGCTGCTGCGAGTTCTGCCTACCTCACGGTGGCGGAGACGTTTCCGCTGGAAATGCGCGCGCTGGCGATCTCGATCTTCTACGCGCTCGGCACCGGGATCGGCGGAATTCTCGGTCCCTGGCTGTTCGGGGTGCTCATCGAGAGCGGATCGCGCACGAGTGTGTTCGCAGGCTACCTGCTGGCGGCGGTCCTGATGGTCGGTGCGGCGGCGGTCGTGTTGCGCTTTGGTATCGCAGCGGAACGGCGCCCGCTGGAAGAGGTCGCGCGGCCGCTCGCGATGGTCGATTGATCGTCAGAACACCAGCGCCGCGCCGGATGCGATCAGCAACGCGGCGATCATCTGCTTGAAGCGCCTGTCGTCGAGGCGTCCGTAGATTTTCCACCCCACTACGGCGCCCGCGAGAAGCGGCGGCAGCGCGATCATCAGCAGCATCGCCTCGGTCGCGGTGAACACCACGAAGCCGACAAGCATCAGCGTGGCGATCTGGGTGAGCAGGATATAGGGCTGATAGACTCCACGCGCGATGTTCTTCGGCCAGTGACGAAGCTGCGTCCAGATGGTCGGCGCGATTCCGGGATAGCCGCCGATCCCGCCCATCAGTCCGCCGACAAATCCGACAATACCGTCCAGGAAACGTCCGCCGCCGACGCGCGGCAGGCGCGGTGCGAACAGCGCGTACAGCCCGAATACGAGCAGGAACCAGCCTAGCGCGATTTTCAGAATATCGGGATCTGTATGCGCGGCCATGCGCACGCCGAGGGGAATGCCGAATGCCGCACCCGCGAGGAACGGCCACAACCTGCGGAACTCGATATGCTCGCGCATCGGCCAGATCAGCGAGGTTTGCAGCACGACGCTGCATGACGCGATCAGAAAGGTCACGCGGATAGGCTCGAAGACGTGAAGCCACAAAGCGGCCGCGACTACCGCGAATGCAAAGCCTGCCCCCCCGCTCGCGATCGCGCCGAAAAACGCGCCAAGGCAAAGGATCGAGATTGTCGGCAGCGTTAGGGCGGGGTCTGTGAACATGCGGGCGTCCGGCGGGAGCGGCATCATGGTCGCGCGAGGCCGGGCGGACAAGCCGCTCGTATGCATGGGCCGCATCCGCTATGACTGTGGACGATCCGGGAGACCCGCGTGCGGCACGATGACAACCTGACCAGCGACCGGCCGAATTTCGTCACGCATCTCGAATGCTCGATGACGGGGGAAAAATACCCGGCGGGTCAGGTGCACAATCTCTCGCGTGCGAACAAACCGCTTCTGGTCCGTTACGACCTCGCGGGAGTGAGGCAGGCCTTGTCAAAGACGGCACTTGCTTCGCGGCCACCGGACCTTTGGCGCTATCGCGAAATGCTGCCGGTGCGCGACAAGGAGAATATCGTCAGCCTTGGCGAGATGGTGACGCCTCTCATCCCGATGCCGAGGCTCGCTCGCAACCTTGGCGCGGGCGAACTCATCGTGAAGGACGAAGGCCGCCTGCCGACCGGGTCGTTCAAGGCGCGGGGCCTCGTCATGGCGGTGTCGATGGCGCGCGAGCTTGGCATCGGGCACATGGCAATGCCGACCAACGGCAATGCGGGCGCAGCACTCTCGGCCTATGCGAGCCGGGCTGGAATCCGAAGCACAATTTTCTGCCCGGAAGATACGCCGGAGGTGAATGTCAGCGAAATCGCGCTGCAGGGTGCGACCGTCTATCGCGTGAACGGGCTGATCGACGATTGCGGCCGGATCGTCGGCGAAGGAAAGGCCAGGGCCGGCTGGTTCGATACCTCGACTCTCAAGGAGCCGTATCGCATCGAAGGAAAGAAGACGATGGGTCTCGAACTTGCCGAACAGCTCGGCTGGGAATTGCCCGATGTCATCTTCTATCCGACCGGCGGCGGCACAGGCCTGATCGGCATGTGGAAGGCTTTCGCCGAATTGGAAGCGATCGGCTTCATCGGTTCGAAGCGCCCGCGCATGATTGCGGTGCAGGCGACCGGATGCGCGCCGATCGTGCGTGCCTTCGAGAAGGGCGAGGAGCATGCGCCGCGTTTCGAGAACGCGCACACGATTGCTTCCGGGATCCGCGTGCCGCAGGCGGTCGGCGATTTTCTGATTTTGCGCGCGGTTCGCGAGAGCAACGGGTTTGCCATTGCCGTGACCGACGACGCCATCGACGCGGCACGCGACGAGATGGCGGGCGAGGAAGGATTCCTCATGTGTCCGGAAGGCGCTGCGACCTACGCCGCCTGGAAGCAAAGCGTGAGTGAAGGCCGCATCGGTCGTGCCGAACGCGCCGTGCTGTTCAATTGCGCCAGCGGCCTGAAATATCCAATGCCGAAGTCCGGCGTTCCGCTCGACCGCACGAAGGCGATTGATGCCGCGACGCTGTGATCGTCAGCTTCCAAGGATCGTCACGAGCCATTCCGGCCGGATCGTCCAGCCGAAAAAGCCAGCCAGCCCGAATCCGATTCCGACCGTGCCCGAGGCCCATGCAAGATAAAGCAGCAGGAAATTATCGGTCAGAGCAGCAACAGCAGCGACCGCAACCGCGATCGAGATGAACGCCTCGGAGATATCGAACTGGTCGTCGTGCGAATTCAGCCGGTCGTATTCGGCTTCCAGCGTCTTGGCCTTCTCCATCGTTTCCTTTGATCGCTGCTGATACTTGGCGATATCGGATTCATATTCGGCGGCCTGTTTTGCGGCGAGCGTCCTGTCGAAAGTCCCCGCGGTTTCGAGCATGCGAAGTTGTGCCAGCCCGTTTTCGTCGACGTGCAGTTTGACTCTGGTGGACTGGTATTCCGCCCAGGCATCGACAGCGCCGGACTGGGCCTTCTGCATCGCCTGCACGATGTTATCGTCCTTGATCTTGCAGACCGCCAGGAACACGGTGAGGACGACGACGGTCACTGCGACAAGCTCGTTCAGCAGCTTGTCCAATCTGGCTTTTTCGCTCCGCCTGCGCGCTTTCATGGCTTCCCCCCGATTAGCCGCCGCATATTAGTGAAACGCCGTGCCGGAAGCAGCAGAATCGCTGTGCAAGAGGGCTGATGTCTTTTATGGTTTGCCAGTGCCGGGATCGATGATGCGAGGCGAGGCAACGATGTGGGGTCGTATCTTTTCCACTCTGGCGGTGGTCGTTTCGCTTGCCGGGCCGGTGGCGGCGCAGGCGCTCGATAAGGTCACCTTCGGGACCAACTGGGTCGCCGAGGCTGAGCATGGCGGCTTCTACCAGGCCGTTGCAGACGGGACTTACCGGAAATACGGGCTTGACGTGACGATTGTGCCGGGCGGGCCGAACGTGAACAACCGCATCCTGCTGCCGGTCGGCAAGATCGACTTCTTCATGAGCGCAAACACGCTGCAATCGTTCGATGCAGTGCAGAACAAGATTCCGACAATTCCGGTCGCCGCGATGTTCCAGAAGGACCCGCAGGTGCTGATCGCACATCCGGACCGTGGGATCGAGAAATTCGCCGACCTGAAGAGTCTGACATTGTTCGTATCCAAGGAGGGCCTGGCCAGCTACTTCCAGTGGATGAAGCGCGATTTCGGCTTCGATGAGAAGAGGGTGAAGCCGTACACGTTCAATCCGCAGCCATTCCTTGCCGACAAGCAGAGTGCGATGCAGGGCTACGTGACGTCGGAGCCCTTCGCGATCGAGAAGCAGGGCGGATTTAAGCCGAAGCTCTTCCTGCTCGCGGATCAGGGCTTCAACACCTATTCGACCCTGATCGAGACGCGCCGTGATCTCGTCGAGAAGAAGCCCGATCTGGTGCAGCGATTCGTCGATGCCTCGATCATCGGCTGGTACAATTACATCTACCGCGACAACAAAGCCGCGAATGCCCTTATCAGGAAGGACAACCCTGAAATGACCGACGAGGCGATCGCCTATTCGGTCGCGAAGATGAAGGAGTTCGGCATTGTGGACTCCGGCGATTCCGTGACGCTTGGGATCGGCGCGATGACCGACGCGAGGATGAAGGACTTTTTCGACAAAATGGTGCGGGCGGGCGTCGTGCCGGCGGATCTCGACTACAAGAAGAGCTACACGCTGCAATTCGTGAACAAGAAGGTCGGCCTCGAATTGCATCCAAAATGAAGCTCGCCGGCCGGAGAAGAAGACGATGAAAAAGGCAATGCTTGGGCTTTCCGTAGTGGCTCTGGTGGCTTGCTTGAATTCACCCACCTTCGCCAAGGGCGAGGGCCGATCCAGAGGCGGCGGCGAGGAGACGCACGAAGGCGGAGCGTCGTGCGTCAAGAAGCAGATGGCAAAAGGGCGGAGCGAGTGTATTGCGAAAGCGCAGTGCAGCGGCGTGACGTCGCGTAAGCAGCAGGCCGCGATGTGCGGCGGCTAGGACCTCCATCGATGGCGGGCGGCTTGCATGTCACCCGCTGACCTGGGACACGCCGGTCCGCTGGTTTCGCTGGCCGGCGTGGACAAGACCTTTCCGGGCGGGGTTCAAGCCCTCCACGATTTCAACCTGACCATCCGTGACGGCGAATTCGTCACTCTGCTCGGCGCGTCTGGCTGCGGCAAGTCCACCGCGTTGCGCATCGTCGCGGGGCTGATGGAGCCGTCGCACGGAACCGTCGCATGGGACGGGGCAACGGCGCGCCAAGGCGGCGATATCGGTTTTGTTTTTCAGGAGCCGACGCTGATGCCGTGGGCGAGCGTCGGCCGCAATGTCTGCCTGCCGCTGCAGCTTGCCGGACTATCGACGGATAGCGCGGATCCGCGCGTTGCGACCGCGCTGGCGCAGGTGGGACTCGAGGAATTTTCCGGCCGCTATCCACGTGAGCTGTCGGGTGGCATGAAGATGCGCGTATCGATTGCGCGCGCTCTCGTCACCGAACCGAAGCTTCTTTTGATGGATGAGCCGTTCGCGGCGCTCGACGAAATCACCCGCTTTCGGCTTAACAACGATCTGCTCGCTCTGTGGCACGGCGGGCGCAGGACGACCGTGTTCGTCACGCATTCGGTCTTTGAGTCGGTTTATCTGTCGAGCCGCATCGTGGTGATGTCCGGCCGCCCGGGCCGGGTTTTCACCGAGATCGATATCGATGCGCCGTATCCTCGCGGGGATTTCCGCACGTCTACCGACTATGCCGGCTATTGCCGCAAGGTGTCGGAGGCGCTGGAACGCGCCATGACTTTGAAGGCAGCGTGATGGCACCGGCTGCCGAACCACGGGAAGCGCCGGTTCGAAGCGTGCGCGAGCAGATTTTACGCGCGCTGCTTCCGCTCGTCGCGCTCGGCATCGGCGTGCTTGTCTGGGATGTGGCCGTCCGTGTCCGCAACATTCCGCCCTATATCCTGCCTTCACCCGGCTCGGTCGTGTCGACCCTCGTGTCGGACTGGCCGATCTTGTCGGTCTCCCTTGCCTCGACCCTGGCGACGGCGCTCGAGGGGCTTGCCCTCGCGATGGCGGGCGGAATCGGGCTTGCGATCCTGTTCAGCTGGTCGAAGCTCATTGAGTATTCGCTCTTTCCCTATGCTGTGATCCTGCAGGTCACGCCGGTAGTCGCGGTCGCGCCGCTGCTGCTGATCTATCTGCCGCAGCCGCTTGCCGTGCTTGCCTGCGCCTGGATCGTTGCGTTCTTTCCTGTGCTTGCGAATACGACGCTCGGACTGAACTCGGTTGACCGCAATCTTGTCGAGCTGTTCCGTCTCTACGGCGCATCGCGGTCCCAGCTGTTGTGGCGGCTGAAATTGCCGGCGGCGCTGCCGCATATTCTCGGCGGTTTACGGATCGCGGGCGGGCTGTCGTTGATCGGCGCTGTAGTCGCGGAAATCGCGGCTGGATCGGCGGGCGCGGGATCGGGCCTCGCCTACCGTATCGCCGAATCGGGCTACCGGCTGAACATCCCGCGCATGTTCGCCGCGTTGCTGCTGCTCTCGATAACCGGAGTGGTCATCTTCGCAGTCCTCTCGCTCGTGTCGTACCTTGCGTTGCGGCGTTGGCATGAAAGCGCGATCGAGGACGCGGCCTAGACCCCAAGCATCAACTTCGCTCCCGCGCCGAGGGCCGCCATGATCGCCACGACCTCGATCAGGCTCCGATGCAGGCCGAAGGCCAGGATTGCGGCGATTGCGGCGAGCGCCGCCGCGGTCAGGTCGAGATGCAACGGATCGAAGGCAAACCAGCGCAGCACCCCGAAATGCCTCTCCTCAACGTGGCCGAACAAAACATGCAGCGCGAACCACACCGTCAGGTTCAACACCACGCCGACCACGGCTGCGGTAATGGCGGCGAGCGCACCGGACAATTTCCGGTTGGCACGCAAGGGCTCAACGAATGGCGCGCCGGCAAATATCCACAACATCGAGGGCGCGAACGTCACCCAGGTTGTCATCGCGGCCCCGAGAATTCCCGCAGCGATCGGGGAAAACGGTGCGGCGTCGCGAAATGCCGCGAGGAAGCCCACGAATTGCGTCACCAGAATGAGCGGGCCGGGCGTCGTTTCGGCGAGCCCCAGTCCATCGACCATTTCGGGCGCGCTCATCCATCCGTAGGTCTGCACCGCCTGCTGCGCCATATAAGCGAGCAGCGCGTAAGCTCCCCCGAAGCTTACGACCGCGAGCTTCGAGAAGAACAGCCCAATGCTGACGAGCACATGCTGCGGGCCGAATACGAGGGCGGCAAGCGCCACCGGCATCCACCATACGATCAGGCCGGCAACGGACGCGACGATAAATTGTCGCCAGCGGCCGGGCGCCGGAGGAACGGGATTTCCGGACATTGACGAAAGTCCGAGCCGTTCGGGATAGGTGCGCGCAACGACATATCCGATCAGGGCGGCGAACCCGACGATGAGCGGAAAAGGCAAGGCGAAAAAAAATATCCCGACGAACGCTGCCGCGGCCAGCAGAAGCATTTCGTTCGTCTTCAGCGCGCGCTTGCCGATCCGGATCAGCGCCTCGACCACGATCACCAGCACGGCCGCCTTGATACCGAACAGCGCGCCGTCGACGAGCGGCGCGCCGCGCCCAAGAGCATACATCAGGCTCAGGGCCAGCATCACGATCGCGCCCGGCAGGACGAACAGAATGCCCGCGGTCAACCCTCCGCGGACGCCGTGCAGCAGCCAGCCGATATAGGTCGCGAGTTTCTGCGCCTCCGGTCCGGGAAGCAGCATGCAGAAATTGAGCGCGTGCAGAAAGCGCGGCTCGTCGATCCATTTCCTTTCGTCGACCGCGATGCGGTGCATCATCGCGATCTGTCCGGCTGGCCCGCCGAAATTGATGCAGCCGATCTTCAGCCACACCCCGAAAAATTCGCCGAAGGAGGGCTGCGTAATGTCCTGCGAAGCGGCCATGTTATGCGACCTTTACCGGCCAGTTGTGCCGTTCTGACGCGGCGAAGCGTAGCCAGGCGAACAGGGCGTCGTAGACGAGGAAACCTTGCCTGAGCAGGCCGTGATCGTCGTCGCCCGCGAGCGCGGACAGCCCGAGCGAGACGGCGTGCAGTCCCGCGGCTTCCGGGACCAGATCACGTCTCGCGGTATCAGCGCCGCGTACGATGAGGGCCAGCCGCGCCAGCGAAGGTTCGCCTTCGAGGCCGAAGAGTTTCAGCAAAGTGTCGAACGAGCAGCGCTCGCCCTCGTGGCTGATCTCCACGCCGTCAATGTCGAACGGCACGGCGCGCATCTCTTTCGCCACCGCGGGAACCTCCGGCGGATCGACAAAGAGAAACTGCGCCGTGGGATCGATGAACCGGCGGATCAGCCACGGGCATGCGATGCGGTCAATCTTCGGCCGGCGTCGCGTCACCCACAGGTTCGGACGGCGCGGCATGAACCGGTCAATGGACGTCTTCGCCACCAGCGGGAGTCGCTCGTCGCTCCATGCCAGGTAGCCTCCGCTGAGGATACGGCTGTCATGTCCCCGCGCGCGCAGTTGCGCGGCAATCATCTGGCTGAGTTCGTGCCCGGCCTTGCAGGCAATGACAGTCGGTCCGCCGGGATCAAGCGTGTCGAGCCATTCGCGGGCCAGATCGGGGTCGCGCCATTCCGCGCCGGGAATGAGCCCCTGTGCCGATTCGTAGATATCGCGTCGGCGGACATCCAAGATGTGTGGCGTCGCGTCAGTGCCGATCAGCGTCCAGAGATCGCGAGGTGAGATCGAGAAGCTTGCAGCAATCATAAGCCCCCTCCATAAAGCGAAGGAGGCGGTGCTTGGGCTGCAAAGCCTTGGACAACGGGGCGACCGCCGAAGGCCCCGCGATTGGGACGCTAGCCGATCGTTTCGGGCCGATCAACCGCCACACCGGCATTTCTGCCGCGACGGCCGGGCTCTCGTCAGGCCCGGCGCGCTTGGATAATTTCGCGATCTGGGAGGAATTTCGACATGGCGAACAAAATCGATCTGAACGGACGGTTCGCGGTGGTGACAGGCGGTGCGCAAGGGTTTGGCCGCGCCATCACCGAGCGATTTCTCGATTCCGGCGCGGCCGGGGTTGCGATCTGGGATCGCGACATCGCGCTCGCAGAGAAGACCGCAGGCGAATTGAAGAGCCGCGGACGTGTCGTGCCTCTGGCGATCGACGTCGCCGACCTGAAGAGCGTCGAGCGCGGCCGCGACGACACGATCAAGGCGTTTGGCCGGATCGACATTCTCGTGAACAACGCGGGCCTCGGCGGCGCGACATTCAAGGTGCAGGACTATCCGCTCGAGAACTGGAAGACCGTGATGGCGGTCAACGTGGACGGCGTGTTCCACTGCTGCCGCGCGGTGGTCCCTGGCATGATCGAGCGAAATTACGGCCGTATCGTCAACATCGCCTCGATTGCCGGCAAGGAGGGCAACCCCAATGCTTCCGCTTATTCAGCCTCGAAGGCTGCGGTGATCGGGTTCACCAAGTCGCTCGGCAAGGAACTCGCAGCAAACGACATCTCAGTGAACTGCATCACGCCGGCGGCGGCGAAGACCGCGATCTTCAACCAGATCACCCAGGAATTCATCGACTACATGCTCTCGAAAATCCCGCGCGGACGTTTCCTTCTGGTCGAAGAATTGGCCGCGCTGGCGGCGTTCTGCGCGTCGCAGGATTGTTCCTTCACGACCGGAGCGGTGTTCGACATTTCCGGCGGACGGGCTACCTACTGAGTGATGTCCGTTTCCGCGCCGCATAGCGAATCGGAGGAAGCAGCACAGAGACGGGCCCGGCTGCGCGGCATCGCGCTGATGTGCGCGGCCAATGTCGGCTTTGCCAGCATCGACACCATTGCGAAGCTGCTGGTGCGCGAGATGAGCTCGTTTCAGGTCGCGTGGGCGCGTTTTTTCTTTGCGTTCATAGCGGCGATTGTGATCGTCAATGTCTTCGGCCATCCGGAGCGGATGCGTTCGGCGCGGCCGCTGCTGCAGGTCTTCCGCTCGACCTGTCTTCTTTCGGCCAATGTGGTGATGGTCTACGTGCTGCGCTTCCTGCAGCTCGACCAGACCGCTTCGATCATGTTCGTCGTGCCGTTTCTGGTCGCGGGTCTGGCCGTTCCAATTCTGGGCGAGAAGGTCGGGCCGCGCCGCTGGGCCGCGATTGCTGTTGGATTTATCGGCGTGCTCATCGTCATGCGGCCCGGCAGTACCGGAATCAATCCCGCCGCCTTTCTGTGTCTGATGTCGACCGTCGGCGTGTCGCTTTACCAGATCACCACGCGCGTGCTGTCGCGCAGCGATTCGAATTACACGACCCTCTTCTATACCAACATGATCGGCGCGATCGTGCTCTCGGCCTTCGTGCCCTTTGTCTGGGTCACGCCGAGTCCGATGGATGCCGTATTGATGGCGATGATGGGACTTGTTGCGACACTCGGGCATTTTCTGCTGATCGCCGCGCATCGGCTGGCGCCGGCGTCGATCGTGGCGCCGTTCATGTACACACAACTCGTTTGGATGATTTTCTATGGCTACGTGGTTTTTAACGACCTCCCGAGCGAGTGGACGCTTGCCGGCGCCAGCGTGGTGGTCGCATCTGGGCTCTATCTGTTCTACCGCGAGCGCAAGGTGAAAGGTCCGGGCGCGACCATTTCCGTCGATCCGGTCGCCTGACGATGGCGCAAGATCCAATTCAGACTAGCGCCCCGCCTGCGCCACATCTCGATCACCGCCTGCGCGGCATTGGCCTGATGTGTATCGCGGTCATCTGCTTCACCTGCATCGACACGATCGGAAAATACCTCAATCACTTCATGCCGATCCTGCAGGTGGTCTGGGGGCGCTTTCTGTTTGCTTTTCTCGCCGTGTGTCTTCTTCCGGTGCCGGGGACAGGCGCCATCCATCCGAGAGCCGTCGTCGCGAGCCAGAGGCTGTGGCTGCAGATCATCCGTGGCGGATTATTGCTGGCCTCCACCGGGCTCAATCTCGGCGCCCTGCAATTCCTGCAGCTCGACCAGGCCATGGCGATCATGTTTTCCGGCCCGTTTCTGGTCGCCGCGTTATCAATTCCGCTCCTCGGTGAGCGCGTCGGTCCGCGCAGATGGGCCGCGATCGCCGTCGGTTTTATCGGGGTGCTGATCGTCGCCCGGCCGGGATTCGGCGGCATCCATCCGGCCGCGATTCTCAGTCTCGCCTGCGCGCTGTGCTACGCATTCTATGTAATCGTGACGCGCATGCTTGCGCGCGTGGATTCCAGCGAAACGACCTCGTTCTATTCGAATCTGCCCGGCAGCATCGCGATGACGCTGATCCTGCCGTTTATCTGGCAGACGCCCGGCTGGGGCTACCTGTACGCGCTCATGGTGATGCAGGGGGTCGTGGCGGCGCTCGGCCATTATCTTCTCATTCGCGCCCACCGGATTGCGCCGGCCTCGGTGCTGTCGCCGTTCATGTATACGCAGACGATCTGGGTGATCATCGCGGGCTTTCTTGTGTTCGGCGATCTTCCCAATCACTGGACGCTGCTGGGCTGCGCAATCGTGGTCGCGTCCGGCCTTTATCTGCTCTATCGTGAGCATAAGGTCCGCGGCGAAACTGTTCCTCCCTCGGTCGATCCGGTCGTCTGATCGCCTTCGCCGGAACATCGCGCGGTCCCAGCGTGTTCTCAACCGGGCGAGCCGTGAGGGCCATACGATGTACGACAATCTTCTCGCCAATGTTCCGACCGATCTCTACATCGGCGGCAAGTGGCGCAAGTCATCCGACAATCAGCGCTTCGACGTGATCGATCCGGCGACCGAGAACAAGATAGCGTCGGTTGCGAGCGCCAATGTGGACGACGCCAAGGCCGCGGTCGAAGCAGCAAGCGGCGCGTTCGAGGGCTGGGCTGCGAAAAAGCCGCGCGAGCGTGGCGAGATACTTCGTAAAGCCTACGAACTGATGATGCGCGACGCCGAGCGGCTCGCCAAGATCATCACCATCGAGAACGGCAAGGCGCTGCCGGATTCTCGCAGCGAGGTCGCTTACGCAGCCGAGTTCTTCCGCTGGTACGCGGAGGAGGCGGTGCGCAACATCGGCGAGGTGTCGCGCGCGCCGTCGTCCGGCGCGCGTATCCTCGTGCATCACAAGCCCGCCGGCGTCGCGGTGCTGGTGACGCCGTGGAATTTCCCGGCCGCGATGGCGACCCGCAAGATCGGTCCGGCGCTGGCCGCGGGCTGCCCGGTCGTGCTGAAGCCTGCGTCCGATACGCCCCTTACCATGCTCGCGCTGATGCCGATCATGGAGGAGGCCGGCGTGCCGGCCGGTGTGATCAACGTCATTCCCTCGCGGTCGTCCGGCAAGGTGGTCAACGCGATGCTGGACGATCCGCGCGTGCGCATCATCTCCTTCACCGGCTCGACCGAGGTCGGCCGCAAGCTCCTGGAATCGGCGGCGAAGGCGATCGTGAAGCCCGCGATGGAGCTTGGCGGCAACGCTCCGTTCATCGTGTTCGAGGACGCCGACATCGACGCCGCGATCGACGGCGCGATGATCGCGAAGATGCGCAACATGGGCGAGGCCTGCACTTCGGCCAATCGATTCTACGTGCATGAGAAGGTCCATGACGAGTTTGCGAAGAAACTCACCGCCAAGATGCAGTCGCTCAAAATGGGCAACGGCCTCGATGATGGCGTAGCCCTCGGACCGCTGGTCAACGAGGACGCGCGCAAGAAGGTGGTGGAGCTTGTCGACGACGCGGTCGGCAAGGGCGCGAAGATCCTGACCGGTGGCAAGACCCCGGACGGAGCGGGCTATTTCTATCCCGCCACCGTCCTGTCGAACGTGCCAGACAGCGCGAAGATGCTGAACGAGGAAATTTTCGGTCCGGTGGCGTCGCTGCAGACGTTCAAGACCGAGGACGAGGTCATCAGGCGCGCGAACGACACCGAATATGGCCTTGTCGCCTACATGTACACGCGCGACCTCTCGCGCGGGCTTCGTGTTTCCGAAAAGCTCGATTTCGGGATGGTCGGATTGAACCGCGGGCTCGTGTCCGATCCGGCTGCGCCGTTCGGCGGCATGAAGCAGTCCGGCATCGGGCGCGAAGGCGCGCACGAGGGCCTGAAGGAATATCTCGAGACGCAGTATGTGTCGGTGAACTGGTAAGGCGCTCCTTCAACGCCGGTCATGCACGGCCATGATGAAGAAAGGGAAATGGCGGCCTATTCGGCCGCGACTTTCTTTCCCTCGACGAGCGATACGCCGTTATTCTCGGCAATGAAGTCGGACAGCATCGGCACGAAGTCCTGTCCGCGTCCCATCGCCTCGGCCATCGCGAAATAATCCTTCACGGCGTTGCCGACCGGATTGGGCACGCCCACCGTGGAGGCCATGATCGCGAGATAGCGCACATCCTTGTGCGCGTTCGAGATCGTGAACTGATGGGCGTTTCGATTGCGGTTCAGCACATAGTCGAAGAAGGTCTGGTAGAAGCCGCAATCCATGCGGCTGCCGCGCAAGCCGGAATCGATGGTCTGCGGCGAAAGCCCGACCTTCTTTCCGATCGCAAGCGCTTCCGAATAGATCGCGGCATAGCCCATCGAAAGGAAATTCATGATGAGCTTCATCTTGTGGCCGTCGCCAGGATTGCCGATGCGCACCGCCTTCTGCGCCCATTTCAGGATGACCGGCTCGAGCCGCTGCCAGACCGAGGCGTCGCAACCGACCAGCGCCGAGAGTTTTCCTTCCTCCGCCATCGCGGGCGTGCCGCCGAGCGGCGCGTCGCAGAAGGAAATGCCTTTGTCTTTCAGATCCTCGGCCAGTGCGACCGTCGAGGTCGGATTGGAAGTCGAGCAGTCGACGATAATCAGGCCGGACTTGGCGCCGGCGACGATTCCGTTCGGTCCCCGCACCAGCGCCTCGACCTGCGGCGAGCCGGTCACGCAGAGAAAGATGATGTCGGAATTCTCCGCGACCTCCTTGGCACTCTTGGCTTCCTTCGCGCCGCGCTTGATGAGGTCCTCGACCGGCTGACGGTTCTTGTGGCCCATGATCGTGAGCGGATGGCCTTTCTCCACGAGGTTCTTGGCCATCCCGTGGCCCATGAATCCCACCCCGATAAATCCGACGCGTTCGTTCATGCTACTCTCCGATCAATCATGCTGCGCGGGCGCCAATGCGGCGCCGGACGTTGAAATTGGCGAGGCTTTGCCCGATCAGGACTGCCGAGGCAAGGCTTGCGGCGCTATTCCTTCACCGCGCCGGTCATCGCCGAGACGTAATGCTCGACGAAGAAGGCATAGAGGATGACGAGCGGCAGCGAACCGCACAGCGCTCCTGCCATCAGCGAGCCCCAGCGATAGATGTCGCCGTCGACGAATTCGTTGACGATCGCAACCGGCACCGTCTTCTTGTCCACCGATTGCAGGAAAGTCAGCGCGTAAATGAATTCGTTCCAGCACAGCGTGAACGAGAAGATGAACGCCGAGATCAGGCCCGGAACCGCCAGTGGCAGCACGATCTTGACCAAAATCTGCCAGCGGCTGGCACCGTCGATCAGCGCGCACTCCTCG